>NZ_JAYMDW010000002.1:0-1097500 GCF_037027205.1 Thalassospira sp. CH_XMU1458
CTGCTGCGTGGTACCAAACGTGAAGACGTCGAACGTGGCCAGGTTCTGGCACACGTTGGCTCGATCACCCCGCACACCAAATTCGAAGCAGAAGCCTACATCCTGACCAAGGATGAAGGTGGCCGTCACACGCCGTTCTTCTCGAACTACCGTCCGCAGTTCTACTTCCGTACGACTGACGTAACCGGTTCGATCGAGCTGCCGGCTGGCACCGAAATGGTTATGCCGGGCGACAACGTTCAGATGACCGCAACTCTCATTGCACCGATCGCAATGGACGAAGGTCTGCGTTTCGCAATCCGTGAAGGCGGTCGTACCGTCGGCGCGGGCGTTGTTGCCAAGATCATCGAATAATTTTTTCTCTTGATCTTTGTGGAGCGGGCGGCTATGTAAGCCGCCCGCAACACTTTTGCGGCAATCGTCAACTCCAGTTGAGGGGCCGGTGTCCTTTTGAGGGCTCCGGTACATAATTACATGGATAGTCAGAACATTCGCATTCGCCTCAAGGCGTTTGACCATCGCGTGCTGGATCAGTCCACGCGTGAGATCGTCAATACGGCGAAGCGCACTGGCGCAGAGGTCCGCGGCCCGATTCCGCTGCCGACCCGCATCGAAAAGTACACTGTTCTGCGGTCTCCGCACGTGAACAAAAAGTCACGCGAACAGCTTGAAATCCGTACGCACAAGCGTCTTCTCGACATTGTCGACCCGACCCCGCAAACCGTCGATGCTCTTATGAAGCTCGACCTTGCGTCCGGTGTCGATGTCGAGATCAAACTTTAATCGGGAGTAAGCCGCAATGCGTAGTGGACTTATTACCCAGAAGGTCGGTATGACCCGCGTCTTCAACGACGACGGTTCCCACCTTCCTGTAACCGTTCTGAAGGTCGAAGATCTTCAGGTTGTCGCCAACCGTACCAACGACACCGACGGCTACGTCGCTGTTCAGCTTGGTTATGGCAAAGCGAAAGTGAAAAACGTATCCAAGCCGATGCGTGGCCACTTCGCCAAAGCCAAGGTTGAGCCGAAAGCCAAACTTGCTGAATTCCGCGTGAGCGAAGATGGCCTGATCGAAGTTGGTGCAGAACTTGCTGCAACCCATTTCGTCGAAGGTCAGTACGTTGACGTAATCGGCACGTCCATCGGTAAAGGTTTTGCCGGTGCGATGAAGCGTCACAACTTCGGTGGTCTGCGTGCGTCGCACGGTGTGTCTGTATCGCACCGTTCGCATGGTTCCACCGGTCAGTGCCAGGACCCGGGCCGCGTCTTCAAAGGTAAGAAGATGGCTGGTCACCTCGGTGCCGCACGTGTAACCGTTCAGTCCCTTAAAGTCGTGTCTTCGGACGCCGACAAAGGCCTGATCCTGGTGCATGGTGCCGTTCCGGGTCACAAGGGTGCCTATGTCCTTGTCAAGGATGCCGTGAAGCGTGCTGCACCGGAAGGTCTGCCGTTCCCGGCCGCGCTCAAGGGTGCTGCCCCGGCCGCTGAAGAAGCTGTCGCCGAGGATAAGGAATAAGCATCATGAAGCTCGACATTCTCAAACTTGACGCTTCCAAGTCCGGTAAGATTGATCTTGCAGAAGACATCTTTGGTCTGGAAGTACGTCGTGACATCCTGCACCGCATGGTGAACTGGCAGCTGGCAAAACGCCGTGCCGGTACCCACAAGGTAAAGGAAAAGTCCGAAGTTTCCGCAACCACGAAAAAATTCGTGCGTCAGAAGGGGAGTGGCGGTGCACGTCACGGTTCCCGTAAAGCCGCACAGTTCCGTGGTGGTGGTACCGTGCACGGTCCGCGCGTTCGCGACCACGCACACGATCTGACCAAGAAGTTCCGTAAACTCGCGCTGAAAACCGCTCTGTCGGCCAAGGCAAAAGACGGTAAGCTTATCGTTCTTGATAATGCGGAATTCTCGGACGCCAAAACCAAGAATCTGGTCGCAGTTTTCAATAAACTCGGCTGGAAGTCTGCACTGATCATCGACGGTGCGCAGGTCAACGAAGGTTTTGCACGCGCAGCGCGCAACATCCCGCAGGTTGATGTGCTCCCTCAGATTGGTGCTAACGTCTATGACATCCTGCGCCGTGACACCCTGGTGCTGACCAAGGGTGCGGTCGAAGCGTTGGAGGCACGTCTCAAATGACGATCATCAGCAAAGAGCGGATGTACGAAGTCATCCGCGCCCCGCATATCACTGAAAAGTCGACGCTGATTTCTGAACACAACGCCGTTGCGTTCAAAGTTGCGATCGACGCCACCAAGCCGGAGATCAAGGCTGCTGTGGAAGGTCTGTTCGGGGTGAAGGTCAAGGCGGTCAATACCTCTGTGGTAAAAGGAAAGACCAAGCGTTTTCGCGGTATTTCCGGTCGTCGGAGCGATTTCAAGAAAGCGATGGTGACCCTCGAAGAGGGCCAGTCCATCGATGTGACTACGGGAATCTAAGACAATGGCTTTGAAGAAGTTTAAACCAACCTCTCCTGGTCGCCGTCAGCTGGTTCTCGTGGATCGTTCTGATCTCCACAAGGGCAAGCCGATCAAAGCGTTGACCGAAGGTCTTCGCAAGAAAGGTGGCCGTAACAACACTGGTCGTATCACCGCCCGCCGTATTGGTGGTGGTCACAAACGTCGTTACCGTCTCATCGACTTCAAACGTACCAAGTTTGACGTCGTCGGTACCGTCGAGCGTTTGGAATATGATCCGAACCGTACCGCGTTTATCGCACTGGTTCGCTATTCCGACGACGAGCTGGCCTACATCCTCGCACCGCAGCGTCTCGCTGTCGGCGACAACGTTGTTGCCGCTGAACGCGTAGACATTAAGCCGGGTAACGCCGCACCGCTGAAGAATATTCCGGTCGGTACCATTGTCCATAACGTCGAACTGAAAGCCGGTAAAGGTGGTCAGGTCGCACGTTCAGCAGGCTCGTATGTACAGCTTGTTGGTAAGGACCAGGGTTACGCCCAGCTTAAGCTGTCCTCCGGTGAGGTACGTTTGGTTCGTGGTGAATGCATGGCTACCATCGGTGCCGTGTCCAACCCGGACCATCAGAACTCGAACCTTGGTAAAGCCGGCCGTAATCGCTGGCTTGGCAAGCGTCCTTCGGTTCGTGGCGTTGCCATGAACCCGATCGATCACCCGCATGGTGGTGGTGAAGGTCGTACGTCGGGTGGTCGTCACCCGGTTACGCCGTGGGGCAAGCCTACCAAGGGCAAACGTACCCGCTCGAACAAAAAGACCGACGCGCTCATCATGCGCCGTCGTCACAAGAGCTAACGGAGGAGGCTAGACTATGGCGCGTTCCGTTTGGAAGGGTCCGTTTGTTGACGGATACCTTCTTAAGAAAGCCGATACTGTCCGTGCCTCAGGCCGGAATGAGGTAATTAAGACCTGGTCGCGGCGTTCGACGATTCTGCCGCAATTCGTAGGCCTCACCTTTGGGGTTTACAATGGCCAGAAATTCCTGCCGGTGCTCGTGACCGAAGATATGATTGGTCACAAGTTCGGTGAATTCTCGCCGACCCGTACCTACTATGGTCACGCGGCCGACAAAAAGGCGAAGAGGAAGTAACGATGGGTAAGAAAGCTGACATCCGTCGGCTGGCGGATAACGAGGCCGCGGCTTCGCTCCGGGCAGTACGCATTTCCCCGCGTAAGCTCAACCTCGTCGCCGAGTCGATTCGTGGTATGAAGGCAGAAGCTGCTTTGGCAGAACTGACCTTCTCCAATAAACGCATTTCGCAGGACGTCAAAAAGCTGCTGGAATCGGCAATTGCTAATGCCGAAAACAACCATCAGCTCGATGTTGACCGTCTCTATATTAAAGAGGCATCTGTTGGTAAGGCCTTCGTAATGAAGCGCTGGCGCGCCCGTGCACGCGGTCGTGTTGGCAAAATCATTAAGCCTTTCTCCAACATGCGCATCGTCGTTTGCGAACGTGAGGAGGCCGAGTAATGGGTCAGAAAATTAATCCGATCGGTCTGCGCGTTGGCATTAACCGTACCTGGGATTCCCGCTGGTACGCCAACAAGGCCGATTTCGCTGGTCTTCTTCACGAAGATCTCGCGATCCGCAATTTCATCTTCGACCGTCTGAAACAGGCGGGTGTATCGAAGGTGATTATCGAACGTCCGGCGAAGAAAGCCCGCATTTCGATCCACACCGCTCGTCCGGGCGTTGTGATCGGGAAAAAAGGCCAGGACATCGAGAAGCTCAAGAACGATCTGCAGAAACTGGCAAATGCCGAAGTGCAGGTTAACATCATCGAGATCCGCAAGCCGGAACTCGATGCCAAGCTGGTCGCTGACAACATCGCCCAGCAGCTTGAGCGCCGTGTTTCGTTCCGTCGCGCTATGAAGCGCTCGGTTCAGAACGCAATGCGTCTCGGTGCCGGTGGCATTCGTATTAATGCTGCTGGTCGTCTTGGTGGCGCTGAAATCGCCCGTACCGAATGGTACCGTGAAGGTCGCGTTCCGCTGCATACCCTGCGTGCGGACGTTGATTATGGCACTTCGGAAGCACACACCACCTACGGTGTTTGCGGTCTGAAGGTCTGGATCTTCAAGGGCGAAATCATGGCACATGATCCGTTGGCTTCTGAGCGTCGCGCTCTCGAGTCGGCTGGTTCCGGTCGTAAGTAAGGAGATCCCGATATGCTTTCTCCGAAACGTACAAAGTTCCGCAAAGCCCACAAAGGCCGCCTCAAAGGCGAAGCCAAGGGTGGTACCGAACTTAATTTCGGCGCTTATGGCTTGAAAGCCATGGAGCCGGAGCGTATAACGGCGCGTCAGATCGAAGCGGCTCGCCGCGCGATCACCCGCCACATGCGCCGTCAAGGCCGTGTGTGGATTCGCGTTTTCCCGGATCTCCCGGTCTCGCAGAAGCCTGCCGAAGTCCGTCAGGGTAAAGGTAAAGGCTCGCCTGAATATTGGGCGGCACGCGTTAAACCGGGTCGGATCATGTTTGAACTCGACGGTGTTCCGTTGGATCTTGCACGCCGAGCTTTCGAGCTGGCAGCGGCAAAATTGCCGATCAAGACCAAGTTTGTCACCCGTCTTGGTGAAGGGGAGTAATTAGTGATGAAAATTGCTGATCTCCGCGCTAAAAGCGCTGACGAACTGAAGCAGCTGCTTCTGGACCTGCGTAAGGAATCGTTCAATATGCGTTTCCAGCAGGCTTCGGGGCAGTTCGAGAACACTGCGCGGGTCCGCCAGGTCCGTCGTGATATTGCCCGCATTAAAACCCTTCTCGGTAACGAGAAGGGTGCAACCGCGGCCTAACTGGACACGCAGAGGAGTAGACACACATGCCGAGGCGTGTATTGCAGGGGACAGTCGTTTCGACCAAAAACGACAAGACCGTGGTGGTCCGAGTGGAGCGCCAGGTCATGCACCCGCTGTATAAAAAGTACGTGCGTAAGTCGAAGAAATTCCACGCGCACGATGAAGAGAACCGCTTCAAAACGGGTGACGTTGTTCGCATTCGCGAATGCAAACCGATCTCGAAGTTGAAGTCTTGGGAAGTAGTGGTCGAGGAGTGAGTCCTCAGCCCAATCATAGTCAAGGGGTAAACCCATGATCCAGATGCAGTCCAATCTGGACGTCGCCGACAACAGCGGCGCTCGCCGCGTCCAGTGCATCAAGGTGCTGGGCGGCTCGAAGCGCAAAACCGCCAACGTTGGTGATGTTATCGTGGTTTCCGTCAAGGAAGCCATTCCGCGCGGTCGCGTAAAGAAGGGTGCAGTTCACAAAGCTGTCATCGTTCGCACCGCAAAGGAAATTCGTCGTGCCGATGGCTCGGCGATCCGCTTTGACCGCAACGCTGCCGTTCTCATTAATGCGAACGGCGAGCCGATCGGCACGCGTATTTTTGGCCCGGTAACCCGTGAACTTCGTTCTAAAGGTTACATGAAGATCATTTCGCTCGCTCCGGAGGTGCTGTAATGGCTGCCAAGATTAAAAAGGGCGATCGCGTCGTTGTTCTGACGGGTAAAGACAAAGGGAAAACCGGCGAAGTTCTCGCCGCTTTCCCGACCGAGAACAAAGTTCTGGTTTCGGGCATTAACCTGGTGAAACGTCACCAGCGCCCGACCGGTGCTGATGCTGGTGGCATCGTCGAAAAGGAAGCAAAAATTGCTGTTTCCAACGTCGCGATTGTTGACCCGAAAGAAAACAAGCCGACCCGCGTCGGTTTCAAGACCCTCGATGATGGTCGCAAGGTTCGCGTAGCGAAGCTCAGCGGCGAAGTCATCGACAACTGAGGGACGGAAAAATGACGCGCCTGCGCGAACATTACAAAGAAGTGGTGCGTGACGCACTCCAGAAGGAGTTCTCCTACGAGAACACCATGGAGATTCCGCGCCTCGAGAAAATCGTGATCAACATGGGTGTCGGCGACGCCACCCAGGATCGTAAGAAGCTGGAAGGTGCTGCTGCGGATCTCGCTGCTATCACCGGTCAGAAGCCTGTCTTCACCAAAGCGAAAAAGTCCGTTGCGGCTTTCAAGCTGCGTGAAGGTATGAACATCGGTTGTAAAGTGACCTTGCGTCGCGACCGTATGTTTGAGTTCTTGGACCGCCTGGTCACCATCGCGCTGCCGCGCGTTCGTGACTTCCGCGGCCTGAACAAAAAATCTTTCGATGGTCGTGGCAACTTTGCCATGGGCTTGAAAGAACAGTTCGTCTTTCCTGAGGTAGAGTACGACAAAGTCGACTCTGTTCGCGGGATGGATATCATCATTTGTACCACGGCTAAGTCCGACGATGAAGCTCTCGCCCTTCTTAAGGGCTTTGATCTTCCGTTCGGAAACTAACGGAGGTTGGCCCATGGCCAAGAAAAGCGCTGTAGAGCGTGAACTCAAACGTGAACGCCTGGCAAAAAAATATGCTGCCAAGCGTGCCGCCCTTAAAGCGGTTATCGCAAATCGCGAGACGACCCCTGAGGATCGTATCGTTGCTGTGATGAAACTCGCCCAGCTGCCGCGTAACTCGGCTCGTATCCGTCAGCGTATTCGCTGCCAGATCACCGGTCGTCCGCGTGGTGTCTATCGCAAATTCCGCCTGTCCCGTATCGCGCTTCGTGAACTTGCTTCACGTGGTCAGATCCCGGGCATGGTGAAGTCGAGCTGGTAAGGAGGACATCACATGTCGATGACTGATCCAGTCGGTGATATGCTCACGCGTATCCGTAACGGCCAGCGCGTTGGTAAATCCAGCGTCGTTTCGCCGGCTTCGAAACTGCGTACCGGTGTGTTGGATGTTCTCCAGCGCGAAGGTTATATCCGCGGTTACAATGTTAATGAAATTCGCAAGGGCGTCAGCGAAATCACCATCGAACTCAAATATTTTGAGGGTGATGGCGTGATTAAGCAGATCGACCGCGTCTCGACCCCGGGTCGTCGTGTATATTCGAAGATCAAAGATCTTCCGAAGGTATATAACGGTCTGGGCATCGCAGTCCTGTCCACTCCGCGAGGGGTTCTATCGGATCAGGAGGCTCGCGAGCAGAATGTCGGCGGCGAAATCCTCTGCAAGGTATTCTAAGGAGGGCCAACGATGTCGCGAGTAGGAAAAAACCCGGTGGTCGTGCCTAACGGCGTTACCATCACCTTGACCGAAGAGCAGATCAGCGCAAAAGGCAAGCTCGGTGAGCTTAACCTGGCTTTGACCTCGGACGTATCCGTCACTCAGGAAGATAACCAGATCTTCGTGAAACCTAAAAACGATAGCAAGCGCGCACGTGCCCTCTGGGGTACCACCCGTGCCAATATCGCGAACCTCGTTACCGGGGTTTCGGAAGGGTTCACCAAGAAACTGGAAATCACCGGTGTTGGTTACCGTGCGCAGGTTCAGGGCAAAAACCTGGTTCTGCAGCTTGGCTTCTCACATGACGTAGAAATGGAGATCCCTGCGGGTCTTAACGTCGTTGCTGAAAAGCCGACCCTCGTCGCCATTTCTGGCGCAGATAAACAACTCGTTGGTCAGTTCGCTGCGAATGCACGCGGCTGGCGCGGTCCGGAGCCTTACAAAGGCAAGGGTGTCCGCTACGAAGGCGAGTATATCTTGCGCAAAGAAGGCAAG
The DNA here is from genome assembly GCF_037027205.1 of Thalassospira sp. CH_XMU1458. NCBI lineage: Bacteria > Pseudomonadati > Pseudomonadota > Alphaproteobacteria > Rhodospirillales > Thalassospiraceae > Thalassospira > Thalassospira sp. CH_XMU1458. The sequence continues at coordinate 8,075 of NZ_JAYMDW010000002.1, forward strand.
AAGAAGTAAGGACAGGCACGATGAAAAACGTGAGAAGCCTATTCGAACGCCGCAAGCGTCGCGTTCGTTTTGCGATCCGCCAGAAAGCGGCCGGTCGCCCGCGCCTCAGCGTGCACCGTTCGAACGCCCACATCTATGCTCAGATCATCGACGACGTCAAAGGCACCACCCTGGTGGCTGCCTCGACGATGGAGAAAGATCTGAAGGCGAAAGGCAGCAATGCCGACGCCGCTGCTCTGGTTGGCAAGGCAATTGCCGAGCGCGCAGTCAAAGCTGGTGTGAAAACGGTCGTTTTCGATCGTGGCGGGTATCTGTTCCATGGCCGGGTGAAAGCTCTGGCCGATGCCGCCCGTGAGGGCGGTCTGGACTTCTAAGGAGCACGACCATGGCACGTAACCAGAATCAACAGCAGCAGGCGCCGAAAGCCCGTGAAGAAAACGAACTCGTCGACAAGCTGGTTGGTATCAACCGCGTCGCGAAAGTCGTTAAGGGCGGCCGTCGCTTTGCTTTCTCCGCAATGGTAGTTGTCGGTGACCAGCGCGGTCGCGTCGGATACGGCACGGGTAAAGCCCGTGAAGTTCCGGAAGCGATCCGTAAGGCCACCGAAGCTGCTAAACGTAACATGATCCGCGTTCCGCTGCGTGAAGGCCGTACCCTTCACCATGATACGCAGGGCCATTTCGGTGCAGGCAAGGTTATCCTTCGCTCGGCTCCGGCTGGTACCGGTATCATCGCAGGCGGTGCGATGCGTGCGGTTTTCGAAACCATGGGCGTTCAGGACGTTGTGTCCAAATGCACCGGTTCGAACAACCCGCACAACGTGATCCGCGCAACCCTTGACGCTCTGGTCAACGGTGCTTCCCCGCGTCAGGTCGCTGCTAAGCGTGGCCTGAAAGTCGGTGACGTCGTTGCCCGTCGCGATAGCGGTTCGGCTGCTGCCGCCGTTCTCGAAAAGGAGTAATTCGATATGGCTGCTAAGAAAAAAGCGACCGTACGCGTTACCCAGACGGGTTCGCCGATCGGACGTCCGGCTGATCAGCGCCAGACCCTTGTTGGTCTTGGCCTGAACAAACTGCACCGGACTCGTGAGCTGGAAGATACTCCGGCTGTTCGCGGTATGATCGCAAAGGTCAAACACCTCGTCCGTGTGGACGAGGCTTGATTGACCCCAGATCGAAAAGGTGTTGAACGATGAAACTCAACGAACTCGCCGATAACCCGGGTGCCCGCAAGGCGCGCACCCGCGTCGGTCGCGGCATCGGTTCGGGCAAAGGCAAAACTTCTGGCGCAGGTCAGAAGGGTCAGAAGTCCCGTTCGGGTGTAGCCATCAATGGCTTCGAAGGTGGGCAGATGCCTATCTATCGCCGTCTTCCGAAACGCGGCTTCAAAAACCCGTTCAAGAAACAGTTCGGCGTTGTGAACCTTGGTACCCTTCAGACTGCTGTTGATAACGGCGTTCTTGAAGAAGGTGCAAATGTCACCGTCGCTGTTCTTGCGGAAAAAGGTCTGGCTCGTCCGCAGAAAGACGGTCTGCGTCTTCTTGCCAAAGGCGAACTGAAAGCGAAACTGAACATCGAAATCTCCGGTGCTTCCAAAGCAGCTGTTGAAGCTGTCGAGAAAGCTGGTGGTTCGGTCAAGGTTCTTGCTCCGGTCGCTGCTGCAGAATCCGCAGAATAAGCCTAAATTGACTTCGAGAGGGTCCGGTTCCAGTACACGGGACCGGACCCTCCAGTTTATGTGTATTGGGAGATGAGTGCATGGCATCGGCCGCCGAGCAGCTTGCCGCGAACCTGAATTGGTCCGCTTTTTCAAAGTCAACCGAGCTTAAAAAGCGTATCTGGTTCACTTTGGGCGCGCTTATTGTTTACCGTCTTGGAACCTATATTCCGGTTCCTGGTGTCGACCCGTCTATTCTTGCTGACATTTTCCGTCAGAATGCGGGTGGCGTTCTGGGCATGTTTGACATGTTCGCCGGTGGTGCGCTGGGTCGTATGACGATCTTCGCGCTGAATATCATGCCGTACATCTCGGCCTCGATTATTATTCAGTTGATGACGACTGTTTCGCCAACGCTTGAGCAACTCAAGAAGGAAGGCGAGCAGGGTCGTAAAAAGATTAATCAATATACCCGCTATCTGACGGTGCTGATTGCAACAGTGCAGGCATGGGGCATTGCTGTTGGTCTTGAAAGCATGACCGGTTCGACCGGTGCTGCTGTTGTGGATCCGGGCATGTTCTTCCGCATTACCGCTGTGATCACCCTTGTTGGTGGCACCATGTTCCTGATGTGGCTTGGTGAACAGATCACCCAGCGCGGCATTGGTAACGGTATTTCGCTGATCATCTTCACCGGTATTGTTGCCGGTCTGCCAAGCGCGATTGCGGGTACCCTTGAACTGGGTCGTACCGGTGCGATCTCTGCACTGGTTATCGTTGCAATCATCGTTCTGGCAGTTGCGGTTATCGCCTTCATCGTCTTTGTTGAACGTGCGCAGCGCCGCGTTCTGATCCAGTACCCGAAACGCCAGGTCGGCATGAAGGTCATGGAAGGTCAGAGCTCGCACCTGCCGCTCAAGATCAACACTGCCGGTGTTATTCCGCCGATCTTCGCAAGCTCGCTGCTGCTCATGCCGCTGTCGGTTGCCCAGTTCACCACCGGTGTTGATGCCCCGGCATGGTTGACGACTGCAACTGCGCTGCTTGGCCGTGGTCAGCCGCTTTATATTGCGCTTTATATCGGTTTGATTGTCTTCTTTGCCTTCTTCTACACCGCGGTTGTTTTCAACCCGGAAGATACGGCAGACAACCTGAAGAAACATGGTGGCTTTATTCCGGGCATTCGTCCGGGTAAAAATACAGCCAACTATCTGGATTTCATTCTGACCCGTCTGACGGTGATCGGTGCAGCGTATCTCGCATTCGTCTGTATCCTGCCGGAACTTCTGATCGCGGAATGGTCTGTTCCCTTCTACTTTGGTGGGACTAGCCTCCTGATCGTTGTCACGGTAACCATGGATACCGTTGCGCAGATTCAGTCTCATATGCTGGCTCATCAGTATGAAGGCCTGATCAAGAAATCCAAACTGCGTGGTCGCCGCCGCTAACAAGCGACCACCGCATTCAGGGGGAAGACGATGAATATTATCCTTCTTGGCCCTCCCGGCGCAGGGAAAGGTACCCAGGCCAAGCGTCTTGAAACAGGACGCGGCATGATCCAGCTCTCGACGGGCGACATGCTCCGCGCGGCGGTTGCTGCTGGCACGGAACTGGGGCAGAAGGCAAAGGAAGTCATGGACGCGGGCCAGCTCGTATCCGACGATCTGATGATCGGTCTGATTTCCGAACGACTTGACCAGGATGATACCAAGGGTGGTTTCATTCTGGACGGGTTCCCTCGCACGACCGCCCAGGCAGAAGCCCTGGACGAGATGCTGGAATCCAAGGGACTGGCACTTGATTATGTGATTGAACTGCGTGTTGACGATGCAGCATTGGTGGCCCGTATTGTTGGTCGCTATACCTGCGCGAAATGCGGGCAGGGCTATCACGACGAGTTCCAGAAACCCGCCAAGGAAGGTGTCTGTGACGTATGTGGCAGCACCGAATTTAAACGCCGTGCGGACGACAATGCCGAGACGGTCACTTCGCGACTGGAAGCTTATCACAAGCAGACAGCACCGATCATTCCTTACTATGAAAAGGTCGGTAAGCTGAAAACAGTTGACGGGATGGCTGAAATCGACCAAGTTACGCGCGAGATTGAAGCCATCCTGGGGTAATTTCCCGGGCAGGGCGTTTTTTTGCTGGCGGGTTGGCAGTAATGCTGGCCCGCTTTTGCAGCGTCCTACCCTACCGGATCTGCCCCTGGGTTTGTTAACAGGAAACAGGAGTTCACATAGTGGCTCGTATTGCTGGCGTAAACATCCCGACCGCTAAGCGTGTCGTGATTGCGCTTACCTACATCACCGGTATTGGCCCGGCTAAAGCCAAAGAAATTTGCGCAAAGGTTGGCATCGAATCCGCAACCCGCGTTCATCAGCTTTCTGATGACCAGGTTCTGAAGGTTCGTGAAGTCATCGACGCTGATTACACCGTCGAAGGCGACCTCCGTCGTGAAACCGCAATGAACATTAAACGTCTGATGGACCTGGGCAGCTATCGCGGCCTGCGTCATCGTCGCGGTCTCCCGGTACGCGGTCAGCGTACCCACACCAACGCTCGCACCCGTAAGGGCCCGGCTAAGCCGATTGCTGGCAAGAAGAAGTAAGGTAGGGGAACGACAATGGCGAAGACTCCTCAGACTCGCGTGCGTCGCCGCGAGCGCAAGAACATTACGAACGGTATCGCGCACGTAAACGCGACCTTCAACAACACCATGATCACCATCACCGACGTACAGGGAAATACCATTTCCTGGTCGACCGCTGGTGGTATGGGTTTCCGCGGTTCGCGTAAATCGACTCCGTATGCTGCACAGATGGCTGCCGAAGACGCAGGTAAAAAAGCTGCTGAACACGGTATGAAAACCCTCGAAGTACAGGTTAAAGGCCCGGGTTCGGGACGTGAATCTGCACTGCGTGCGCTTCAGGCTGTCGGTTTCACCATTACGTCGATCAAAGACGTAACGCCGATTCCGCACAACGGTTGCCGTCCGCGTAAACGTCGTCGCGTCTAATCGCGTCGATCCTTGCGGACGACCCCGCGTTTGGGCCCGGGATGACCGGGCCTCTTCGCGTTTCTCGTGGGGGCAAGTTTATTGCCCTCCTTTCCATAGGCTCCAGTTGCGAAGGTGGGTCTCGTGATTCAAAAGAACTGGCAGGAACTGATTAAGCCGACGAAGCTTGATGTTACTCCGGGTACTGATGCCAGCCGTATTGGTACGATCGTGGCAGAACCGCTGGAGCGCGGTTTTGGTCAGACTCTGGGTAACGCGCTGCGTCGCATTCTGCTGTCGTCGCTCCAGGGTTCGGCAGTTACCGCGATCCAGATCGATGGTGTATTGCACGAATTTTCGTCGATCCCGGGTGTGCGTGAAGATGTCACCGACATCATCCTGAACATCAAGACCATGGGCGTGCGCATGCATGCTGAAGGTCCGAAGAAAATGGCTCTGAAGGCGACCGGCCCTGGTGCCGTCACCGCAGGTCAGATCGAAACCGGTGCGGATATCGAAATCCTTAACCCGGATCTCGAGCTTTGCCATCTTGACGATGGTGCTACGCTCAACATCGAATTCACCGTTGATAACGGTAAAGGCTATGTTGCAGCCAGCTCGCACAGCTCGTCGGATGCGCCGATTGGTCTTATTCCGATCGATGCGATCTTCAGCCCGATCCGTAAAGTGGCCTACAAGGTGGAAAACACCCGTGTTGGTCAGGATACCGACTTTGACAAGCTGTCGCTGACCGTTGAAACCAACGGTGCACTGACCCCGGAAGATTCGGTTGCACTTGCTGCCCGTATCCTTCAGGACCAGCTGTCGCTGTTCGTCAACTTCGAAGAGCCGGAAGCGGTTGTCGAAGAGAAGAAAGAAGACGAACTGCCGTTCAACCGTAACCTTCTTCGTAAGGTTGACGAGCTTGAGCTGTCGGTACGTTCGGCTAACTGCCTGAAGAACGACAACATCATCTATATCGGTGATCTTGTTCAGAAGACCGAAGCAGAAATGCTCCGTACGCCGAACTTCGGCCGTAAGTCGCTGAACGAAATCAAGGATGTACTGGCTCAGATGGGTCTGCATCTTGGTATGGAAGTCGGCGGTTGGCCGCCGGAAAACATCGAAGAACTTGCGCGCAAGTTCGAAGATCCGTTCTAAGAACGGGTCTTCGGCCTTCGGGCCGAGATCGGAACATTCGTGTTCCAAACCGGGGACCCCAGTTGTTTGGGCATCCGGCGGGCTTGTTGCCCACACCGCACGTGCATAACCTGGCCTTTCTGTAAAAGTGATCAGGGTGGCGGCGCGGTTTTACAATCGGTTTCGTGAGCGAAGCCAGGCTATTAAGGAGAGTTACCATGCGTCACGGTATGCAAGGCCGTAAGCTTAATCGTACTTCGTCCCATCGTAAGGCGATGTTTGCCAACATGGCAGTTTCGCTGCTCACCCACGAGCAGATCAAAACCACTCTTCCGAAGGCCAAGGATCTTCGCCCGTATGTCGAAAAACTGATTACGCTGGGCAAGCGGGGCGACCTGCATGCACGCCGTCAGGCCATTTCGATCCTGCGTGATGACAAAGTCGTTGCCAAGCTGTTCGGCGAAATCGCTGACCGCTACAAAGAGCGCGCTGGTGGTTACACCCGTGTTCTCAAGGCTGGCTTCCGTTATGGCGATGCGGCTCCGGTTGCTGTGATTGAACTTGTCGATCGCAACGCCGATGCAAAAGGCGCGGAAGACCGTGCTCGCCTCGAAGCAGAGGGCGAAGGCGAAGAAGCAGCTGCTGAATAAGCAACGCTTCGGCCTTTAAGAAACAGAAACGGGCGATGCCATTCGGTGTCGCCCGTTTTCTTTTGGCTAAATTTCAGAAATTTCATATTTCCGACAAGGTTGCGCGTAAGGTCTAGTTTCCCTAATTGATGACAAGTCTTTGTCGGTCACAGGACCGCGAACAAGCAAACCAACAGAGAGAGTGTGACGTGCAGGCAAGATGGATTTCAAAGATTGTCGCCTTTGCCATAATCGGACTCGCGACGATTTCAAGCACAGGCAATCTGGCCCATGCCCAAAGCGATGAAGCCACCCTGGACCGGCGTTTGCCGTCAAGCCAGGCGGACATCAAGATGTCGCTTTCGCCATTGGTCAAACAAACCGCCCCGGCGGTTGTCAACATCTACACCAAGAAGGTCGTCGAACAACGCCAGCGCACGCCGTTCTTCAATGATCCGTTCTTCAAACAGTTCTTTGGCGATCGTTTCGGCGGTGCTTTTGGCGCCCCGCGCCAGCGTGTTGAACGCTCGCTCGGGTCCGGTGTGATTGTTTCCGGCAATGGCACGGTGGTCACCAACCATCACGTGATTGATGGCGCCAGCGAGATTCGCGTCGTCTTGCATGACAACCGCGAATTTGATGCCGATCTGGTCGGTTCGGACGAACGCACCGATCTTGCCGTCCTCAAACTGCGCGATGTTGATAACGAACTACCGGCCATTCCGTTTGGCGACTCTGATGCGGTCGAGGTTGGCGACCTTGTGCTTGCCATCGGTAACCCGTTTGGTGTCGGGCAGACCGTGACCAGCGGCATTGTTTCGGCATTGGCGCGTGCCGGTGTCACCGGTCAGGATTATCAATCCTTCATTCAGACCGATGCCGCGATTAACCCTGGCAACTCCGGCGGGGCATTGGTCGATATTGATGGCAACCTGATCGGGGTGAACTCGGCGATCTTTACCAAGTCCGGCGGTTCGAACGGCATCGGCTTTGCCGTTCCGGCCAATATGGTCAAGGTGGTGATGCGCGGTCTGATCAGTGGCGATCTGCGTCGTCCGTGGCTGGGTGCGGCCGGGCAGTCGGTGACGGCCGATCTGGCGGCCTCGCTTGAATTGGATCGCCCGCATGGTGTCCTGATCAACAAGGTTCGTGCCGGAAGCCCCGCTGAGCGCGGCGGCTTGCAATCAGGGGATGTTGTCATCGCTGTCAACGGCCTGGCCGTGGATAACCCGAACGAGCTTAAATTCCGTATCGCAACGCTTGAGCTGAATGGCGAGGCAAAGCTGTCAGTCCTGCGGCGCGGGGCCGAGACCATCCTTGCCATGCCGCTGGAAGTAGCACCGGAAATTCCCGCCCGTGACGAAAGCATCATTGATGGCCGCAACCCGTTTAGCGGCACCAAAATCGCCAACATGAACCCGGCACTGGCCGATGAACTGGGCATCGATACGCTTAGCGAAGGTGTGATGATCCTGGCTGTTGCCCGCGATAGCCTCGCACGCCGCACCCGTCTTCAGGCCGGTGACTATATTGTCGAGGTCAATGGACAGCCGATTGATACGGTCGCGCGCTTCAAGGAAGTCGTCCGTGCCGGTGAACGCAGCCGCGACTGGAAGATTTCCGTCAAACGCGATGGCAAAGTCCTGACCGGTGATTTCACCCTGTAGGCCTCAGGCCTGATAGCCAAAAGCAAAGGCGCGGACCTGTGTGGTGCGCGCCTTTTTTGTATCTTGGTCAGGCGGCATTGCCGGGTGCGGGGCGATGACGCAGCAGCATCAGGGCGGCAAAGGTGACAAGGCCAAGCACGATGGTCAGTAAAATCGCATATTGCCCGTAATCATCAATCAAAAGGCCGAAGACAAACGGGGCTGCCGCCTGCGCAAAGCGTGATGGTGCCATGATATAACCTTGCCGGGCGCCATAACCAACCGGACCAAAGATCGCCAATGGCAAGGTCCCCTTGGCGATGGTCAGAATGCCATTGCCGATCCCGTGCAGGCTGGTAAACAGCATTCCGACCGGCCCGCCAAAGATCAAAAGCAACACCGCCCCCACCGGATGGGTCAGGGCAGAAAGCCGTGATGAAATCAGCGGATGCATCTTTTTCAGCAACCCGAACTCGGCCAACCGGCCCGCAACCTGTGCTGGCCCCACAAGCGACGCCGCAATCAGCGCACCGGCAGCATCCATCCCCGAAATTTGTAACAGGCGCGGCAAATGGGCCGCCATGGCCGTTGCGGTAAACCAGCTGGCGGCAAACACAATCGCCAGAAGGATCATCGGCATATTGAAGATATCCTGTCGTGAAAGCTTCGTCGGGGCAGGGGCCGCCTTGGGTGTTTCGTGTTCTGCCGTCGTATGCGCGTCACCCTTGGTGCGCGGGATCAGTAACAGATTAAGCGGCAAGCCCAGAACAATATGCATCGCCGCCCAGAAATAGCACGCCGTGCGCCAGTCAAATTCGGCCTCGATCCCGGCGGTAATCGGCCAGCAGATCGTGCTGGCAAATCCGGCAATCAGGGTAATGCCGGTGATCGGGCCGCGTGCATCATGGCCATAAATCCAGCTCAGCGTGGCAAAGGCCGATTCATAAAGCCCCATCGACATGCCAACACCAATGACGCACCACGCTATACACATCATGGTCAGGCTATCGGCCGCGCCCAGCATCGCAAGACCCGCGGCAAAGATCAGGCTGGACACCGCCAGCACCGTGCGACCACCAAACTGATCAATCCGCGCCCCGGCCTTGGGGCCGAGCAACGCTGCAAACACCAGCGCAAGTGAAAACGCGCCAAACGCCCAACCCGGTGGAATGCCAAGCTCAATTGCCATCGGCTCTGCCAGGATGGCCGGCAGATACAGCGTGGTGCCAAATGCAAGGGTCTGTCCCGTGCCCAACCCGATCACAATCGGCAGTTTGGCGGGCGTACCATGCGAAGTCGACGTCATGGCAGGCACCGACAGTCAAGGTCGGGCAGGCAGGCAAAAACAAGCGTCACGAACGTGTTCTTTTTGTTGCTTGGATGGAAACAAGCCTGAAAGCTATGCGTCACATATGCCAGCGTCAATCGACGATGTTTCGTCTGTCATCAATGTCATCTGCGTGTTACTTTCCGGTCAAGACGCCCCAAAAACCAACATCGTATTGTTCCAGCATGGTTTCCCTGTTTGAAAGTCAGGTCACGCGCCCTTTGGCCGACAGACTGCGCCCCGCCAAACTCGATGAAGTGGTGGGCCAGGGGCATCTGTTTGGCGATGATGGCCCGATCACCCGCATGATCAAGACCGGCCGCGTGCCGTCGGTGATCCTGTGGGGGCCGCCGGGCTGTGGCAAAACGACATTGGCGCGTTTGATGGCCGATGTTGCCGATATGGCGTTTGAACCGCTCTCGGCGATCTTTTCTGGCGTTGCCGACCTGCGCAAGGTGTTTGAACGCGCCCGTGCGCGGCGTTCCACCGGTGGGGCGACGCTATTGTTCATCGATGAAATACACCGTTTCAACAAGGCCCAGCAGGACAGCTTCCTGCCCTATGTCGAAGACGGCACCATCACCCTGATCGGCGCGACCACAGAAAACCCGTCTTTTGAATTGAACGCAGCACTTCTTTCGCGTTGTCAGGTGCTGGTGCTCAAGCGTCTTGATGATCAGGGCCTTGAAGAACTTTTGGTACGTGCCGAAAAGGAAATGGGCTTTGAGCTGCCCGTCACGCCCGAAGCACGCGGAACCCTGCGCGCCATGGCCGATGGCGATGGGCGTTATTGCCTGAACCTGGCAGAGGAACTGTTTTCTCTGCCGCCCAGCGAAGATGATGGCCCGCTTGGCGTGGCGGAGCTTGCCCGCACCGTGCAAAAGCGTATGCCGATCTATGACAAGGGCGATGACAGCCATTACAACCTGATCAGTGCACTGCATAAATCCATTCGGGGTTCCGACCCGGACGCAGCCCTTTATTGGTTTAACCGGATGCTGGCCGGGGGCGAAGATCCCAAATTCGTCGCCCGCCGACTGACCCGCATGGCGGTCGAAGATATCGGCCTTGCCGATCCGCAGGCCCAGCAATTCTGCATCGGGGCGTGGGAATCATACGAACGCCTTGGCAGCCCCGAAGGCGAACTGGCCCTGGCACAGGCGGTGATTTACCTCGCCCTCGCGCCGAAATCCAATGCTGGTTATGCGGCTTATAAAAAGTCGCTGAAGATTGCGCGCGATACCGGGTCGCTGATGCCGCCCTCCCATATCCTTAATGCCCCGACCAAGCTGATGAAGGATATCGGCTATGGCACGGGTTATGCCTATGACCACGATCAGGAAGATGGCTTTTCGGGCCAGAACTACTTCCCCGAAGGCATGCGTCGGCAAAATTTCTACGAGCCGGTTGAACGCGGCTTTGAACGCGATCTTAAAAAACGCGTCGAATATTTCGATCGCCTGCGCGCAGAGCGTCAAAAGAAAGGCGACAATAAATAACCGACGGTTATTTAGGTTCCAAAATGGAAACAATCTGGTGAAGAGTCTCTGGCTAAACAGATCGGTTTGGCTGGCGTAAGTTCAGGGTAACAAACAAACCCGGACTCGGAGACTGAAAATGACTAAAGTTCTGCATGTTAGCGCATCTGTGAATGGTGAGAACTCGAACTCCCGCCAGATCGCCCTCAAACTGATCGACCGCATCAAAGCCGCGGATTCTTCGGCAACCGTTATCGAACGTGACACCAACGAAGCAGTCGTTTCAGCGATCACCGGCGAAACCGTCGGTGCCTATTACACCCCGGCTGAAAACCGTTCAGAAGCTCAGAAAAAAGTGATCGCCGCATCTGACAAGATGGTGGCCGAGATTATGGATGCTGATGTTCTTGTCATCGGTGCCCCGATGTACAACTTCTCCATCCCCTCGACCCTTAAGGCTTGGGTTGATCTGATTGCCCGCGTTGGTGTGACCTTCAACTACACCGAAAACGGCCCGGTTGGTCTGGTCGAAGGCAAGAAGGCCTATATCGTTTCTGCAACCGGTGGCGTTCCGGTCAATAGCCCGGCTGATTTCGCGACCCCGTACCTCAAACAGGTTCTGGCCTTTATCGGCATCACCGATGTCGAAATCGTCGAAGCGTCTGGCTTTGGTGTTAACGCCGAAGAAGCCATGGCCAAGGCAATTGCCAATGTCGAAGCTGCCAAGCTGCCGGCCGCTGCCTAAGCATCCCGGTTCAAAAACCCCGATACATTCCCGCCGATCAGCGAATTTCCATATCCCCCCCCCTTGGTTTGCTGATTGACGGGCGTGTTTCCCGAAATGCCCGACGGTTCCCTCCCGTTCGGGCATTTTGATTCTTAACCTTTTGTGGTTAATGTATCGGAGTTCGCAAAAGGGCAGGTGGTGTCATTGAAACGGCTGGCGATGGTTGCAATCTGGGGACTGCTGGTACTGGCAGGCATTTTCGTAACGGTCCGTTTTACCGGGCTGATGGATCATATGTTGCCCGCTGGCGATCCCCCCAATATGACCTTCGGGCGCGATGCCGACCTTCCGAATGTGCCGAATTTCTTCCTTGCCTGTCCGGCCGGTCGCCTGCCTGACAGTGACCGCGCCATGCAAAGTCCGTCTTTTGCAGCATCGGTCACGACCCTGACGGAAGTCTTGATCGAAACCGCCCCGGATCACGGCATGACGTTGATGACCGATGTTTCGGGTGGCAAGGCCGGTCGCCTTTATTTCCTGGCACGCTCGGCAGTATTTCGTTTTCCCGACTGGGTCGAGATCGAGTTGATACTGCCGGAAACTGGCAATGATGTGGCTTTCTGTTTGTTCGCCCAATCGGTCTATGGCCGCGATGATTTCGGGCAAAATGAAAAACGCACACGGGCCTGGCTTGCCGATGTCGAAGCCCGCATGGGACAAAATCAATAAACCGGTATAAACCGACAAGGCCAATGCGATTGATCATCCGTCGGCCATGGTGTTTGATACCCTTGGCTGGCATGGGCCCATGCCGTATTCACACGTGACATTTCAGGACTGAGGGAATAGGTTCCGCGCCATGCAATTTTCACCGTTGTTAATCGCATCCATTGCCTTGGGCGGTGCCATTGGTGCCGTTGCGCGTCACAGTGTTTCCGTCATGATCGGTTCTGTGATGGGTACTGGATTTCCCTGGGGAACCTTGACGGTCAATGTCGTCGGTTCGTTCCTGATGGGGGTGCTGATCGAGGTTTCCGCCCTGAAGCTATCCATGGGGCTGGAAACGCGCGCACTCCTTGTGACCGGTTTTCTGGGGGCGTTTACAACTTTTTCGACGTTCTCGCTGGATGTCGCGACCTTGTATGAACGGGGCAATATGGGGCTTGCCGCCCTTTATGTTGGTGTTTCCGTGGTGGTCGGTATTTCGGCATTGTTTGGCGCAATCGCGCTAGTAAGGGGTATTCTGCAATGAGTGGTGTCACTCTGCGCAAGGTCAAAGCAGACGAGGCCGACATTCGGCTCGATCGCTGGTTCAAGCGCAACTGTCCCGAATTCACATTTGGTCAGGTCCAGAAATTCCTGCGTGGCGGTCAGATCCGTGTCGATGGCAAACGTGCCAAGGCCAATCAGCGTGTTGAGCCGGGCCAGGAAATCCGTGTACCACCTGCGCCGGTCATGTCCGGTGGTGGTACCGGCCCATGGGGCGAAGATGGTTCGGGCTATAACCCGTCTGAAGTCCAGCAACGCAAACACGCTGGCCCCGCCAAGTCCGATGCGACCGAGGCAGAGCTGCAGGCACTGCGCGATTCCGTCATTTTCTATGACGAGTTGGTTCTGGCAATCAACAAGCCCGCCGGCCTTGCCGTGCAGGGCGGGACCAACACCAATGTTCATGTCGATGGCATGCTTGATGCGCTGAAGCTTGATAGCAAGGAACGCCCGAAGCTGGTCCACCGTCTGGACAAGGACACCAGTGGTGTGTTGTTGCTGGCCCGTTCGGCATCGGCGGCCCATGCGCTGACCAAGGCGTTCAAGGATAAATCGACCCGCAAGCTTTACTGGGCGATCGTCACCTGTGCGCCTGCGGAACGCGAAGGCATGATTGATGCCCCGCTTGCCAAAATCGCTGGCAAGGGCGGGGAGAAAATGGTCATCGACGAGAAGCTCGGGAAATCGGCCCAGTCTGTTTTCCGTCAGCTTCATCGCGCCGGGCGCAAGGCCGCATGGCTTGCCCTGTCACCGCTGACCGGTCGTACGCACCAGTTGCGCGTCCATTGCGAGGCTATCGAATGCCCGATCCTGGGCGATGGCAAATATGGTGGGCCCAAGGCGTTTATTGATGGCCTGTCCAATCAGATGCATCTGCATGCGCGTGCAATTGATTTCCCGCATCCCGTGACCGGCCATCGCGTCGTGATCGAGGCACCCGTGCCGGAACATTTCGCCGAAACGCTCAAAAAGCTGAACTTCGATCCGAAAACGCCGACCAAATTCCTGACCCCGGAAATTCACCGCGAAAAGGAAGAAAAGCCCAAGCCAAAGGCAAAGCCGTCGCGTGCACGCAAGAAATAGGGTGCTTCCCAAACAGCACCAGACACCGAAAAGCCGACGCATTGCGTCGGCTTTTTCGTCCTCCTGATCAAACGGCGTTGGGACACAGTCTGTACTAGGTATTTTTGCTGTCGAAACGTCTCATGAAGGCGTCATAGACCCGGTTCAGGTGTTGGGCATGAACCGTATTGCCCATGCGTTCACACATTTCGGCCTGGCCCTTGATCATCACGGCAAGCTGTTTACGGCCGTTTTTGGTATGCACCATGCACTCACCCTCCTCAAGGGCGGTGACCAAAGGAATATGCTCGCACTCGGCAATAGCCAGCACTTCCTCCTCGGTGAGGTCGCTGAAGTCGATGCAGTCGCGAAGTGTAAGCATGGTCTGCCTCCTGTCGCAGAGAGCCTGCCTCTGTCGGGCAGGACCCTGTAGGCCAGAATTCAATTGTAGCGCGCATTGCACCGCTTAGACAGTAATACAAAATTCACTTGTGGTTTCTGTTGCTTCCCGCACAGCACAAAAAATGCACGGCAATACAACCGCGGGAGACTCGATCTTTGAAACGCTTTCGATTAGTCTCCGCGTTCCAAATTTTTGATGAAAGACCCCACATGACCACTGATCCGCTTAGACTTGTGATTTTTGATTGCGACGGCACCCTTGTCGACAGCCAGCACGCCATTGCGCATTGCATGGATCATGCCTTTGCGCAGCACGGTCTGGATTGTCCGGGGCTGGAAAACACGCGCACCATCATTGGTCTGAGCCTGCCCGAAGCCATCACAAAGCTGGCAAGCCCGGCGCGGGTGGATGAGGACATCATCGCAGCCGTGACAGCGGCCTATAAAACCGCATTCTTCACCCTGCGCCAGACCCCCGATTTCCACGAACCGCTATTCCCCGGTGTGCACGAAGTTCTGTTGGAAATCGATGGCCGTAAATGGCTAAGCGGTGTGGCAACCGGCAAGGCCCGCCGGGGTCTTGATGCGGTGCTGGCGCGCAACGAACTTGAAGGCCGCTTTGTCACCCTTCAGACCTGTGACAATCACCCGTCAAAGCCCAATCCCG
Source organism: Thalassospira sp. CH_XMU1458 (assembly GCF_037027205.1). NCBI lineage: Bacteria > Pseudomonadati > Pseudomonadota > Alphaproteobacteria > Rhodospirillales > Thalassospiraceae > Thalassospira > Thalassospira sp. CH_XMU1458. The sequence goes on from NZ_JAYMDW010000002.1 coordinate 23,076, forward strand.
CGATGTTGATGGCGGCCCTTGAAGAAACCGGGGTCGATGCGCCCAATGCGGTGATTGTTGGCGATACCAGCTATGACATCGAAATGGGCCGGGCGGCTGGCATGATCGCCATCGGGGTTGATTGGGGCTATCATGATGTTGATACGCTGCATAAATCAGGTGCGCACGCCGTCATCAGCCACTTTGATGAGCTGACCGCTGCCCTTGATACGATTTGGGAAATTGACCGTGACGCCGCTTAAGAATCCCGACCTTGCCCCAATCCGCTTTGAGCTGACCCTGGCCGTCGATCCCGATGACGCGTTTACCGCTTTCACATCGGGCTTTGGCGAATGGTGGCCGACCGATACCCATTCGATCTCAAAAAAGGACTGCATCACGGTCGAATTCAATGACGGTGTCGGCGGCGAAATCATCGAACGCGCCAAGGGGCAGGATGATATCCCGTGGGGGCGGGTACGAAGCTGGCAACCGGGCGAACATGTGTCCTTTACCTGGCATCCGGGCTGGAATGCTGGCGACTTTACCCTCGTTGAGGTCTCCTTTGACCTTAACGAGTTTGGTCGCTGTGTCATCCGGTTGGAGCACAAGGCATGGGAAAATGTCGGCCAAATCGCGCCAGCCCTTCGCGAAGGCTACCTCAAGGGCTGGGAATTTGCCTTTGGCGAATGCTTCGGCAATTACCTGCGCCAGCGCCGCTAGGGCAGCTTTGATGTCGGTCCGCTGATCAGTACAGCTGATACTCGATCAATTCACGCTGCAATTTCACCGGATCGCGGAACCAGTGGGTGATAAAGCCCAGTTCGCGTGCCTGCTGAATATTGCGTTCGCTATCATCGATAAACAGGGTTTCGCGCGGGTTAAGTTTGAAGCGTGAAATCGCCAGATCAAAAATGCGCGGATCGGGCTTGGCGAGTTTTTCCTGGCCAGACACTAGAATATCTTCGAAGTGATCAAGGAACTCAAAGCGTTCCAACGCATGTGGCCATGTTTCTGCCGACCAGTTGGTCAGGGCAAACAGCCGCACTTTTTTGCGTTTTTTAAGGTCTTCAAGAATCCCGACCGTGCGATCAATCGCCCCTTTTAGCATCTCCGGCCAGCGTTCCTGCCATGCGGCGATCTCGTCATGGTGCTGCGGATAGCGGTGCTGAAGGTCGGGGATGGAATTGGCAAAGCTCAACATCCCCTGATCATGCAGATGGTTCCAGTGCGGATGGCAAACCTCGGCCAGAAAACGCTCCATCTCGGCATCGTCCTTGAACATCTTGCGATACAGATAACGCGGATCCCAGTCGACAAGAACGCCGCCAAGGTCGAACAAAACCGTTTCAATATCGCGCATGTCTTCTCCATCTGGCGGGTTGTGGCTGTTGGGTGCCCCTTTTAAGCAGGGGACGTCCATTGGTGCAAGCAGCAGTTAAAGGACTGAGCGCTGTGTTATCATGATCCTTGTTGCGATTGGCACCGTAAACAAACCTGAATGAAATGCGGTCGCGTCTGAATGTAGCTGACGGGCTAGATGGCAGGCCAGATGACAGGAATGTCATTTGCCAACCGGGCGTGCCGTCGCAAATGATGGTGATACGGGAAAACCCGAAAACAGGAATCAGAGGAGGCTAGAACATGTGTACGCTAGACGGATGTGGCTCCCACGAACATCTCGGTCCGCCGCCCAAGGCAACCGATGAAGAACGCCGACTGTTTCTGAAGGGCGCAGTTGCCCTGCCTTTGGCTGTTATTCTTGCCGACCCGATGCTGGCCCATGCGGCCGGGCACGGCCTTGATAAAGTGACCATCACCACGCCAGAAGGCGATGAAATGGTCGCCGAAGTCGCCATGCCGGCCACCCTGCCTGCACCGACGGTCATTCTGATCCACGAATGGTGGGGGCTTAATGACCATATTCGCGCGGTGGCGGCTGAATATGCCAAGCAGGGCTATATTGCCCTTGCGGTTGATCTGTATGGTGAACCGCCTGCCACCACGCCGGATGGGGCGCGTTCCCTGATGTCATCGATGGATCCGGCGGTTGCGACCCGCAAGCTGCAGGCCTCGGTCGAATTCCTCCGCGGTCACAAGGACTCAACCGGCAAGGTTGGTTCGGTCGGTTGGTGCTTTGGCGGTGGCTGGTCGCTCAATACAGCACTCGCCGCCAATATTGACGCAGCCGTGATCTATTACGGCAACGTCAAAAAGACGCCGGAACAGGTCGCAACGCTTAATGCGCCGATCATGGGCCATTTCGGCACCCTTGATAAAAACATCAACCGGGAAATGGTCGAAGGTTTTGAAGAATCGCTGCGTATTGCTGGCAAGACCGATTACCAGTTCTTCTGGTATGACGCCGATCACGCCTTTGCCAACCCGACCGGTGGGCGCTATGACGGCGAAGACGCCATGCTGGCCTGGGAACGCACCATGGCCTTCTTTGACGAACATCTCAGCTGATCATCGCCAATTGTATGATCAAAAAAAGGCCGGGGTTTCCCGGCCTTTTTATTTGTCTGATGATTGGGTTCTATGGGTTTAATTCGTTGGATTTCCGCGATTTGCCCATTTGGTCGACCGGCGTTCGATGACGTTGAAGATTTCATACATCGCAATGCCCATCACCGCGATCACCAGCAATCCGGCAAACACCAGCGGCATGTTGAATTTCGACGACGCCGACAACATCAAATAACCAACACCAACGTTCGATGCGACAGTTTCCGAAATCACCGACCCGACAAAGGCCAGCGTGATCGCAACCTTAAGGGACGCAAAGAAGTACGGCATCGCCCGCGGGAAACCGACCTTGATCAGGATGTCACGCCGTGTCGCGCCAAGCGACCGCAACACATCGCGCAATTCCGGCTCCAGCGTGGCAAGGCCGGTGGCAACATTGACCACAATCGGGAAGAACGAAATCAAAAACGCCGTGATGATCGCCGGCACGGTGCCAATGCCAAACCACATCACCAGAACCGGGACAAGGGCGACCTTGGGGACAGAGTTAAACCCGACCAAAAGCGGGTTGGCCGCGTCATAGATCGCCCGGCTTGATCCGACCAGCGCACCCAGCACAACCCCGAACACCACGGCAATGGCAAAGCCCGCCAGTGTCGTATAAAGCGTGTGATAGGCATGCATCCAGATCGCTTCATGGAACTGCCAGCCGACAATAATGCTTTCAGACGGGGTCGGCAGGACATAAGGCGGAATGTTGAAAATCCGTACAATCAATTCCCACAGCACAAAAAGCCCGATGGCGCTTAGCCACGGCGTTGCTTTGCGAAGGTTCAATTTCTTTTTCATGACTTTTCCCGCCCTTCCTTATGCTTCTCGCACGTCACGAATGTGACTGCGCAATTCGTGGACAAGATCGGTGAAAGGCTGGGTAAAGGTGGTTTCCTGATCGCGGGGGCGGGGCAGGGTGTTTTTGCGCTCCACAAGGATTTTACCCGGGCGTTTGGACATCACATAGATGGTATCGGCAAGATAGGCCGCCTCACGCAAATCATGGGTGACCAGAATAACCGTGAACGGCTTGATCATCCAAAGGTTCTGCAAGATGTCCCAAAGCTCTTCACGGGTGAAGGCATCAAGCGCACCAAACGGCTCGTCGAGCATCAAAAGATCCGGCTCATGGATCAATGACCGGCACAGCGATGCACGCTGCTGCATGCCCCCTGAAAGCTCCCACGGGTATTTGTCTTCGTGGCCTTCAAGCCCGACGGTCGCCAAAAGCTTGCGCGCGCGTTCTTCATATTCCGCGCGATGTTTGCGAAGGCGGTTGCGGTGCGGCTTGACGATTTCCATCGGCAACAGAACGTTATCAAGGGTCGTGCGCCACGGCAAAAGGGTCGGGTTCTGAAACGCCATGCCAACAATCTTGAGTGGCCCTGAAACTTCCTTGCCATCGACAATGACATTGCCCTCGGATGGCGGCATCAGGCCGGAAACCAGTTTCAGCAAGGATGACTTGCCACACCCCGACGGGCCGACAACGGCGATAAATTCGCCCTTGTCGATCTTCATGTTGGTGGTTTCAAGCGCCAGTTCATCGCCTTCACTATAGCGAAGTTTGACGTCGTTGAGTTCGACGAAGCTTTTGGACACTGCAGTTATTCCCCCTGCTTGGCCTGTTCGTATTCTTGTTTCTCTGTCATGGAAAACGGGGCAGTCAGAAAATCCGACTGCCCCGCTTCATAAGATGATTACTTCAGCATGCGGTCTTCGGCAGACGGCATGAATTCATCGGTATAGATGTCATCAACAGACGGCTTGTTCTCAAACCCGAAAGCCAGGGCAACCTGATCGATGGCCTTGGCCATACGGTCGGCTTTGACAAGGCCCATGCCTTCTTCAAGGGTTGCCGGGGTGACGACGTTTTCATCAATCGCCATCTGCAGGCGCTGCAGTTCAAGATCCGGGTTGATCAGCGGATCAACTTCCTTAAGGGCATCAATTGCGGACTGCGGATCGGCAATCGCCGCCGCCCAGCCTTTGACCACACCACGCAGGAAGCCTTTAACTTCTTCCGGGTGGTTTTCCATCATGTCCGGCGATGCCAGAATGCCGTTGCCATAGAAGTCCATGCCAAAGTCTTTGTACATAAAGACGGTCAGGTCATCCTTGGCAACACCCTGCGCCTGCAGGTTCAGGATTGAGGTGAAATAGTGACCGGAAATCGCATCCACATCACCACGCACCAGCATCGGTTCACGCAGCGGCGGGTCCATGCTTTCCCAGGTCACAGCATCAAGGTCGAGACCGGTGGCCGATGCAAAGGCCGGATACAGTTTGCGCGATGCGTCAAAGACCGGTGCGCCAAGGGTTTTGCCAACCAGGTCTTCCGGCTTGGTAATGCCGGAACTTTTCAGCATGAACAGCGCAAACGGCGGGCGATCATAAACCATGAAGATCGACTTCATGGCGCGATCCGGGTTGGATGCGTTGAATTCCACCAGCGAGTTGATGTCAGCAAGCGAAAGGTCATACGCGCCGCTGGCAACACGGGTGATAGCACCGACCGAACCGTTGCCCGAGTCAATCGTGACATCAAGGCCTTCTTCCTCAAAATAACCGTTCTTCTTGGCCAGAAGATACGGTGCCGCCGGACCTTCGTATTTCCAGTCGAGCGAGAATTTGATCGCCATATCTGCCAGGGCCGCATGCGCGCCAAGGGCAACGGCCGCCCCGATAGCAGCCCCCAAAAGTCGGTTCGTAAACGTGGTCATGTCTAAAGAAGCCTCCTGAATGCGGATCGATGAAACAATCCAGCCACCTGATAAATCCAATGCGCACTTAGCAATGGTCATGCCATGTCGCCTGTGCGCCCGCTTTGTCGCGGTTTTGTAACCTTCGCCCAGCAGAGTAAGGGTGTTTATTATTTGGTCAATGGGGCAATTTGATCAAAAATTATACAGAAATTCTTGATAATCGCTCAATTGGCGCTCTTTATCTGGCAAATTATGTGGCAAATCACTTGCGCAATCCGCTGCTTTTGGGCATATGGCGGTCATGCTTACACAATCGATCAAACGTTTCTATAAAAAGGCCGATGCCAGCGCCGATGAAACCGGGGCCGGCTGGCGCGTGCTTCTTGATGGTCGTGCGGTGAAAACCCCGGCCAAGGCGGACTTTGTGCTGCCATCCGAAGTACTTGCGCGTGAAATCGCGGCGGAATGGGACGCACAGGGCGAAAAAGTCCAGCCTTCCACCATGCCGATCATGCAGCTTGCCGCGACCGCGATTGACCGGGTGCGGCCCAACCGCGATGCGGTGATTGCTGAGCTGACCGGCTATGGCCGATCGGATTTGCTGTGCTATCGCGCATCCTTCCCCGAAGACCTGATCGAACGTCAGGCCAAGACATGGCAGCCGCTTCTCGATTGGTCAAAAGACCATCTGGGGGTGGTGCTAACGGTCACCGAAGGTGTGATGCCGATCACCCAGGAAGACCATGCATTGCTGCGCTTGCAGGATCATGTCGAAGGTTTTGACGACTATTACCTGACAGCCCTGCACAGTCTGACGACGATTTCAGGTTCCGTGATCATTGGTCTTGCCGTGATGAACCGCAAGCTTGACACCACAACCGCGTTTGAAGCCTCGATCCTTGACGAAGGCTACGCGATGGAAAAGTGGGGCGACGATGCCGAGGCCATCGCCCGTCTCGACCGTCACCGGGCAGAGTTTTTGGCCGCCGGACGTTATCTGGAGTTGCTGGGCTAACCCGCAACTGGCCGCGCAAACGCCATGACCCATACAAAGGAGCAGGTAACTGCTCCTTTTTTTATGCCTGTTTCCTGTGCATGCCGGAGCCCTGTTTATCGGTGTTCTACTTTTGAAGGGATTGTCGATACGGGGCTTCAGTTCAATAAGTTAGCTCGATCGGGGAAACGATTTCACGTCTTCGCTGCAGAATCTGCTTTGCATCAATTTTCAATAGGTATAAATAAATACCTATACATTGGTATCGTTTATTTTGGTTTCCTGAAGGAGACGCCAGTACGGCGACGGGATGAATTTGTCGGTAAACTTGACCAAACAGACAGGAACTGACGCTTGCGCTGCCGGTGCGGCGCCGGTTCTCTATGAGTTTTTCCGCAAGACCCCGTCACGGAACTATTTCGGCGCAGGCGTTTTTGAACTGCTTGGCTACGACCCGGCCGATAGCGACTTTGATCGCACACAGGGTTGGGCATCCTTGCTTCATCCCGATGATGTCGCGCTGTTCGCGCAGCACCGAAATCAACAGGCCACAAATGATGCCAACCAGCGGCTAACCTTCCGTTTGCGCCATAAAGATGGCAATTGGATCACGGTCGAAGATTGCGCGACGATCCACGAATTGGCCAGTGGCGATGTTGTGACGTCGGGATGCTTGACGCGCCTTGGTCCGACGCAAACGCTCTGTTCATCGGATGGCACCAGTCACACGCTGCAAAAAGGCGGCAATCTGCACAAGCGCCTTCTTAACTCCCTTGCCGAGGGGGTGGTTGTGCATGACGCCGCCGGTACAGTGGTGGAGTTCAATAATACTGCGCTTGAGATTCTTGGTCTCACGGGCGACGAACTTTGCCGAAAGACCGTGCCCGAAACGCCGTGCACCTTTGTGCGCGAAGATGGTGTGCCGCTGACCCGTGATGAGCTTCCCGGCAAAAGGGTCCTTGCAACCGGTGACCGCGAATATGGCGTTGTGTTGGGGGTCAATCGCCCCAATGGCGAATTTGCCTGGATCCGGGTTAACGCAGAACCCCTGCATAATGAACAGACCGGCACCTTTGACGGCGTGATCGTTTCATTCGCCGATATTAACGATGTCAAACAGGCCGAAGTCGCCTTCCGCGAACGTGAACTGCTGTATCGCCAGATGTTTAGCAACACAACTGCGATCAACATTCTGGTCGATCCGGCAGATGGCCAGATTGTTGATGCCAGCCGCGCAGCAGAAGAACTTTATGGTTTTGCCGATGGCGGTCTTGTTGGTCGGACGATCCCGGACCTTGATGTTGATGGCGCACCGTCCATGCACAGGCATGTCAGTGCGGTTCTCGAACATGGCGCGTTGTCATTTGTCGTTCAACATCGCCTGGGGAATGGCGAAATCCGCAAGATGCAGGTGCATGCCGGCCTGATAGAGCTGCATGAACGCAAATACATTCACACCACCAATGTCGATATTACCGAGCGCGAACATTACGAACGCATGCTCAAGGATGCCAACCGCAAACTGGCCGAGGAACGCCAGCGTCTTGATGAAATCATCTGGGGCACCAGTGCGGGCACATGGGAATGGAACGTTCAGACCGGCGAAACCCGGTTTAACGAACGCTGGGCCGAAATCATTGGTTACACGCTCGACGAACTTGGTCCCGTAAGCATCGACACATGGTTGGCATATTGCCATCCCGAAGACCTCGAAAAGTCCGACGCTGCGTTGCAAAGCACCTTCCGGGGGGAAACCGATCACTATCAGTGCGAATGCCGGATGCGTCACAAGGATGGCAGCTGGGTATGGGTTCTTGATCGCGGCAAGGTCGTGGAATGGGATGCGGATGGCAATCCGCTGCGCATGTCGGGCACCCATGCCGATATCACGCCGACCAAGGCGGTCGAAGCCGAAATTCGCAGGCTTGCCCAGACCGATCAACTGACCGGTCTATCCAATCGCTATCAGTTCAATTCAATGCTGTCGCAGATCATTCAGATCAACCGGCGCTTTGAAAAAAGTATCGTTTTGCTGCTGCTCGATCTTGATCGCTTCAAGAAAGTCAATGACACGTTTGGCCATCCGGTCGGGGACAAGCTTCTGGTCGAAGTCGCCGAAATCATCAAACGCAATTGCCGCGAAGCCGATGTCGTCGCCCGTCTTGGCGGCGATGAGTTCGCCGTGGTCCTGCCATTGATGGATGATGTCCGCGATGCCGCCATTCCGGCCCAACGGATTATCGAGGAAGTGTCACGTCCCCTGATCATTGATGGCAACGAAGTCCATGTTGGCATCAGTATCGGCATCTCGACCTGTGCCGATCATAACGGAACGCCGGACTCAATCTATCGCGATGCCGACAAGGCGCTTTATCGCGCCAAGAATTGCGGGCGTAACCGTTTTTGCTTCTATGTCGAAGGCGGCTGCAACGAATGCGGTGCCCTTGATCGGGAACTGTGCGGCCGATACGCCCTGAACCCGCAAAGTCAGGACTGCTAGGTAAGATTGGCGGTCGTTCTCAGGCCTACTGCATCCACTTCGCGATCATCTTGTGTTGCACGGCTGCTTGTGCCGCCACCCGGTAATAGGACAGCAATTCACGCATCGGCGATGACATCCGGTCAAAGCCTGAAATGAAGGCGACGATGATACCGACCGATGTCTGGCCTTGGATCACAAGGTAACCACCGACAAACAGCACGCAAATAGGTGCCAGCGCATTCAAAAGATTGATCAGCGACTTCATGCCGAACTTCAAAACGAAAAGCTGCATGCGGTTGTCAAACAATGCAGTGATGCCTTTATTGATCGGGCGAAGCTGTTCGTCGTCATCCTTGTCGGTCGACATTTCCGAAAGTTCGTCACTGACATCGCGCATCTTCTCAACGCGGGCTTCAATAAGCGCATTGATGCGTTTCTGAATGACCGGGACAAGGGCGACCTGCGGGATCAGGGCGATCACGCCAATAAGTCCAATCATCGGCTCGACACTGATCATATAGCCAAGGCCAAAGATCAGCATCCCGCTATTGACCACCGGCTGTGACAGGCCATCACCGACAAACCCGCCAAGCTTTTCGATCTCGGACCCGATGATCGAAACCGCACGCCCGTTGCTTTCATCCTGGCTGCCGGCCTCGTTATGGGCATGCAGGCGCGTTAAGTGCTTGCGGTTATACTGGATCGCACTTTCACTCAGCCACCCTTCGTAAATCCGAAGCACGAACTTGATCCCGCCATGGACAATAATCAGGCCGAGATAAAGGGCGGCCAGAGTGATCAAAAGATCAAAGTTCTGTGGTGTGATGGCGTTATCGACAATCCGGCGTTGCAGCTCGATCGGTGCAATGCCAAGGGCGGCGACCAGCACCGCAAGGCTGCACACCACAACCTGATGCCAACCACTCATGCGCCAGACATACCCCCATAGGGACGAAGCAGGTCGGTCGTCGCCGGTTTTTTCCGGATTGCGCGGGCTGAATTTAAACATGGGCTCAATCGATTGTGGTGACGAAGGCGATAAAGGTATGCTTGGTGTACGTGTTCTGGGTGCCCCGGATCAGGGGCGGATACAGTGTGCACCATAATGCCAACGTCTTGCGCATCAAAATGATCCAGCGGCGGGGACGGGCGGCCATGCTGCTCTAGACTTTAGTTCAGCCCGCACGGATATATCGAAATGACGTTAGGGAAATCAGGCGTTTAGGGATTATTCTGGAGCTCTGTCAGAACAGTAAAAATAATTGGCATTCCAGTACCGAATAATGCTATTTCATTCTCCAGACGCGCATACCGGGCCGAAAAGTGCCAGAAGGCCGATCACAGCAAGGAAAACGCAACATGCAGGATATTGTCGCCAAACTCGAAGCGAAGCGCGCCGAAGCTGCCATGGGCGGCGGCCAGCGCCGCATTGATAATCAGCATGCCAAGGGCAAGCTCACCGCGCGTGAACGCCTTGATGTACTGCTTGACGAAGGCTCCTTCGAAGAATGGGACATGTTTGTCGAACATGATTGCGTCGATTTCGGCATGACCGAAAACCGCATTCCCGGCGACGGTGTTGTCACCGGGCATGGCACGATCAACGGCCGTCTGGTCTTTGTATTCTCTCAAGATTTCACCGTTTTCGGCGGCGCACTTTCGGGTGCGCATGCGCGCAAGATCGCCAAGATCATGGATCAGGCGATGAAGGTCGGCGCACCGGTGATCGGGCTTAATGATTCGGGCGGCGCGCGTATTCAGGAAGGTGTTGAAAGCCTGGCGGGTTACGCCGATGTCTTCCAGCGCAATGTCGAGGCATCCGGTGTCATCCCGCAAATTTCCCTGATCATGGGGCCGTGTGCCGGTGGGGCGGTTTACAGCCCGGCCATGACCGACTTCATCTTCATGGTCAAGGACAGCTCCTATATGTTCGTGACCGGTCCGGATGTGGTCAAAACCGTCACCCACGAAGAAGTCACCCACGAACAGCTGGGCGGGGCATCGACCCACACCAGTGTGTCGGGTGTTGCTGATCTGGCCTTTGACAATGATGTCGACCTGCTGCTTCAGACCCGGCGTTTCATGGACTTCCTGCCACTGTGCAACAAGGAAGACCCGCCCGCACGCCTCTGCGAAGATCCGATCAATCGCGATGACTTCTCGCTCGATACCCTGGTGCCAGAAAACCCCAACATGCCCTATGACATGAAGGAACTGATCACCAAGATCGTCGATGAGGGCGACTTCTTTGAAATTCAGGCCGACTACGCCAAAAACATCATTATCGGCATGGCGCGCATGGATGGCCGCACGGTCGGTGTCGTCGCCAACCAGCCGATGGTTCTGGCCGGTTGCCTTGATATCGACAGTTCCAAAAAGGCCGCACGCTTCGTGCGCTTCTGCGATGCCTATAACATTCCGATTGTCACCTTCGTTGATGTGCCGGGCTTCATGCCGGGCACCGCACAGGAATATGGCGGCATCATCAAACATGGTGCGAAACTGCTTTATGCCTATGCCGAGGCGACCGTGCCCAAGGTCACCGTCATTACCCGTAAGGCTTACGGCGGCGCTTATGACGTGATGTCATCAAAACATCTGCGCGGTGACGTCAACTATGCCTGGCCGACCGCCGAAATTGCGGTGATGGGGCCAAAAGGGGCGGTGGAAATCATCTTCCGTGCGGATATGGACAATCCGGCAAAGATCGAAGCCCGCACCGAGGAATACCGCGAAAAATTCGCCAACCCGTTTGTCGCGGGCCGCAAGGGGTTCATTGATGATGTCATCATGCCGCATGGCACACGCCGTCGCGTTTGCAAGGCGCTTGGCATGCTGCGCAACAAGGACACCAAGAACCCTGAAAAGAAACACGGCAACATTCCGCTGTAAGACAAATTGGGAGACAGAAAAATGTTCAGCAAGATCCTGATTGCCAACCGCGGTGAAATCGCCTGCCGTGTGATCAAATCAGCCCGCAAAATGGGCATCAAAACCGTTGCGGTCTATTCCGATGCCGACAAGGCCGCCCTTCATGTCCAGATGGCCGACGAGGCCGTTCGTATTGGTCCGGCACCGTCCAATCAGTCCTATCTGATCATCGAAAACATCATCGAGGCCTGCAAATCCACAGGCGCCGAGGCCGTCCATCCCGGTTATGGCTTCCTCTCGGAAAACCAGGCTTTCGCCAAGGCGCTTGATGCCGCCGGTATTGCCTTTATCGGCCCGCCGAATGGTGCGATTGCCGCCATGGGCGACAAGATCACGTCTAAGAAAATCGCGGCTGACGCCGGTGTTTCGACCGTGCCGGGCTATATGGGGGTGATCAAGGATACCGCCGAGGCGATCAAGATCGCGAATGATATCGGCTACCCGGTAATGCTCAAGGCATCCGCTGGCGGTGGCGGCAAGGGCATGCGTATTGCGCGCAACGATGCCGAATGCCGCGAAGGCTTCGAACGTGCAACGTCAGAGGCCGCAAGCTCCTTTGGCGATGACCGCGTCTTTGTCGAAAAATTCGTCGAAGAACCGCGCCATATTGAAATTCAGGTGCTGGCCGACAAGCACGGCAATGCGATCTATCTTGGTGAACGCGAATGCTCCATCCAGCGCCGCCACCAGAAGGTCGTCGAAGAAGCCCCGTCACCCTTTATAGATCCCGCGACCCGAAAAGCCATGGGCGAACAGGCTGTGGCACTGGCACGTGCGGTGGATTACTGCTCGGCAGGGACGGTCGAATTCATCGTCGATAAGGACAAGAACTTCTACTTCCTTGAAATGAACACCCGGCTTCAGGTCGAACATCCGGTGACCGAACTTGTCACCGGTCAGGACCTTGTCGAATGGATGATCAAGATCGCCGATGGCGAAAAGCTGACGCTTAAGCAGGATGACGTCAAACTGACCGGCTGGGCCATGGAAACCCGCGTCTATGCCGAGGATCCCTTCCGCGAATTCCTGCCGTCCACGGGGCGCTTGGTGCGTTATCAGCCGCCTGCGGAATCCGACACCGTACGTGTAGATACCGGCGTCTATGAAGGCGGCGAGATTTCGATGTTCTATGACCCGATGGTCGCGAAACTGATCACCTATGGTGAAAACCGCGATCAGGCGATTGGCGAAATGCGTCGCGCGCTTGATGCCTATTACATTCGTGGCATTTCGCACAATATCCCGTTCCTGGCCGCTGTGATGGCCAACAAACGCTTCCAGGATGGCAACATCACCACCAACTTCATCGCCGAAGAATACCCGGATGGTTTCTCGGCCGATGATCTGCCCAACGATGATCCGGCTACCCTGATCGTGGTCGCGGCCTACATCAATCAACGCCACGCCGAACGCAATGCCGGCATCACCGGTCAGGTCAGTGACCATCCGCTTGAAATCGCCGAAAGCTGGGTCGCGGTTTGCGGGGATGACCATACCCCGTTCGATATCGAGTTCGATGGTGTTAACGGCGATTACATTGTCGCCATCGGTGATCGCAGCTATGGCGTGGTCTCGGACTGGAAGATCGGCGATCCGCTGTTCGTTGGCGAAATCGATGGTGCCCCGGTCTGTGTGCAGATCGATATCGAAGGGGTGGGGTACAAACTCGCCGCTAACGGCATTCAGCGCCACTTCAAGGTGATGCTGCCACGCGTGGCAGAGCTGCAAAAACTGATGCCGTTCAAGGCCCCGCCGGATATGTCAAACTTCCTGCTCTCGCCAATGCCGGGCTTGCTGGTCAAGGTCTCGGTCGAGGAAGGCCAGACCGTCCAGCCAGGCGAGGAGCTCTGCATTCTTGAAGCCATGAAGATGGAAAACGTCCTGAAGTGCGAAAGCAAGGGTGTCGTCAAAAAGATCCACGCCGAGCAGGGCGCTAACCTCTCGGTCGATGCCATCATCATCGAGTTCGAAAAAGACGAATAAGCATCCCCTCATAAATACGGGACATTAGTGTCGCGACATGTTTTAAATGTGTCGCGGCATTTCTATTTAGGGGGGAATTTGTGCGGCAGGTATCGCGTTTTTCAAGCGAATTGAGTTTTTTGAAACCCGCTTTTGAGCAGTTTTCAAAAAACCTAGAACAGTATGGGAAAGCCTTCAAGTGGAAGGAGCTCCCTCATTATTTCAATGAACGTGCCACCATTTCTTTCCTTCAAGCAGCCTGCTGGCAGTCAGGTTTGATTTCGATGGAAGAGTATGTGACGAAGAAGTACGTGGGGGAAGAAGAGAACGACGGCCGTTGTGATCTGTACATCTGTCAAAAACGGGGACAACGAACTGTGGAGATAGAAGCAAAGCAGCGGCTGCTTGTGCCAGGTACTAGAGATGGCACGATCAAAGGTTGGTTCTTGGAGGGTGATCTTGATGCATGCAAGAATCAAGGTGCTGACTTGCAAGCGAGTTTGACGTTTGTAATGCCTAGAGTACCTGTCTCAGCAGAAGTTACTGAAGAAGAATACCTTGAGGTTGTGCAGAACGCACTCAACATTGCAATGGAGAGCGGTATCCATGCAGTGCATTTTTGGTGTCATCCGAAAGCTTGGAAACACGAAGAAGAGCCTCGAGGTGGTGGTGAAATGGCTCGCTGGCCTGGACTGTTGAGTTTGTTAAGGGTTGTGAACCTAAGTGAGGATGGAGAGGCGAAGGTTGGTCCAAACACGCTAAATTCTCCAATCCGCTTGGCGTAGGCGAGATTGTTGAAGCCTAGATCAGAAGTTGAATGCTCCAAATATGGCGCTGTCCGGTTATCCCGGCAGCGCCTTTTCTATAACCTGTTCAAACACTTGTGTTTTCAAGGCCTTTCCGATCCGTTTCACGCATATTAAATACAGATAACGGGGCTTTACGGGGCGTTTGCACTGCCATATGGTCGTGAATTGAGGCCGTAATACCCTGTGAACATCGAGGTTGACTGCCAACGCATTGAACGTGCCTGCGGCCATCCAATAACAAGAAACGAGGCTTAAGAATGTACAAGCTGATTGCTTTTGATGGCGACGATACCCTGTGGCACAACGAGCCACTTTTCCGCCAAGCCCATGTGCAGCTTCGCGAAATGCTGGGACATTATGTTGATCCCGAACAGGTTGATGATCGTCTCTATCAGGCCGAGTTGGCCAACCTTTCCATCTATGGCTATGGCGTGACGGGCTTTACCCTGTCGATGATTGAAACCGCGATCGAATTGTCTGATCGCAAAATCAGCGCCGAGGATATCCACAAACTGGCCGAAACCGGCAAATCCATGCTGCGCGCGCCCACCCGGATCATTGACGGGGCCGAGGAAGTGCTCAAGCAATATGCCAAGCACCCGAATTACAAGGTGGTCCTGATTACCAAGGGCGATCTGATCGCCCAGCAGCTCAAGATTGATCGCTCCGGGTTCGAGGACCTGTTTGACGGGATCGAGATCGTCTCGGAGAAAGACCCGCTGACCTATCGCAACATCTTTGGCCGCTATGGCGTCGATCCCGAAGAGGCGATCATGATCGGCAATTCAATGAAATCCGATATTCTGCCGGTCCTTGCGTGTGGCGCGACCGCGATCCACATTCCATATGAAATCACCTGGGTCCATGAAATGGTCGATCAGACCGAGATTGACAATGACAAGGTCATCACGGCTGAAAGCATTGCCCATGTGCCCGGAATTATCGAAAAACTCGAAAACGAAAAGACCAGCGGGAGTATGGAACATGTCTGATTGCGCCGGTTCTGAAATGTCCACCGAGGCCGTCTTGGCCAACGGCCCGGCGGCCGATCTTGATCCGCAAACCAAGCTCGAACTCGAAGCCGCTGCCTTTCGTGGCCTTGTCATGCACCTTCAGGATCGCAAGGATGTTCAGAATATCGATCTGATGAACCTTGCCGGGTTCTGCCGCAACTGTCTGGCCAAATGGTATCTGGCAGCCGCCCGCGAACGCGGTGTCGCCATGGATTATGATGGGGCGCGCGAAGTCGTCTATGGCATGACCTATGACGCCTGGAAGGATAATCATCAGGCGCCGGCGTCGGATGAACAGAAACAGAAGTTTCAGGACACCGCCCACCTGCATGCCAAGATCCCCGGCGCTAAATAAGCCCGGGATAAAACCATCGACAAGGTAGGAGGCCCGATCATGACCGATACAAGCCCCGACCCGTCAACGGGGGATGGCAACATCGCCGTCCACGCCCGGATCGAAGGCCGGGTGCAGGGTGTGTGGTATCGCGCCTGGACCGTCGAAGAAGCCCGCAAACGCGATCTGACCGGCTGGGTGCGTAATCGCAATGATGGCTCGGTCGAGGCGGTCTTTTGCGGCCCGGCCAAGGTGGTGCAATCCATGATCACCGCCTGTCACGATGGCCCGACCCATGCGCGCGTTGATCGCATTCACGAAGAACCGGCGCTTGAAGATGGCTTTGCCACGTTCGAGAAGCGCCCAACCGCCTGAAACAGAGTGTGCGTCAAGGCGTTGGCGGCTTTGTTAAACCGATTGCAAAAGCCTTTTTCCAATTGATTCTGGAAAAAGGCTTTTTCTTTATCGCACTGCGGTGGCATGGTTATGAAATCCTGACTGCATGGTCAGACGCAATGCGTCGGGAAATCAACAGGGAGACTACACATGACCTTTATCGCAAAATCATTTGGCGTTGCTGCCATTGTTGCGACCAGTGCGCTTTGCGCATTCGGCGCACAGGCCGAGCCGGAACAGAATGACGGCCTGAACGGCACGCTGTGGCTGCAGACCTCGGTCGAATACAAAACGACCGCCATGTCGGTCTATGCCGGTGCGACCCGTTTGCTCGATGCCGCCATTGGCGATCACAGCTGGACCGCAGCGCTCGAGCAGGACGGCAACTATATGACCAAGCCACCGGCAGTCATTCTGGACGTTGATGAAACCGTTCTGGATAACTCCGCCTATCAGGCATGGGTTGTCACCGACAAAACCCATTACAGCTCCAAAACCTGGGCAGCCTTTGTGCACGACATGATTTCCACCCCGACCCCGGGCGCGCTGGAATTCACCAAGGCGGCAGCCACCCGCGGTGTTGAAGTCTTCTATGTTTCGAACCGCAAGGCACCGGAAGAAGAACCCACCATCGAAAACCTCAAGAAATATGGCTTCCCATACGCGGATGAAAAGCATGTCATGCTGCGCGGCGAAGTCGAAGAATGGGGCTCTAACAAAACCCCGCGCCGGGCTGCTGTGGCCGAAGACTATCGCGTGATCATGCAGTTTGGTGACAATTTCGGTGACTTCACTGATGAAATCGATGGCTCGATTGCTGAACGTCTCGAAGTCATGGAAAAATACGGCAATTACTGGGGCGAACGCTGGTTCATGCTGCCCAACCCGAGCTACGGTTCCTGGGAAGAAGCAGCCTTCGGTGGCGATTGGGGCAAGTCCGGCGACGAACGCCGTCAGGACAAACTCAATGCCATGACCCCGTGGGCAGGCCCGGCCGAGTAACCCTTGCCGCGTACTTACGTTAAAGGGCGTCCCGACCGGGGCGCCCTTGCATTTTTACTATTTCAACACCCAGGAAAAGGCGCGCTTAATCTCCGCCACGGCATCGGTGTCATAACAGCGCCCATGCGCCAGAACGACATAGTCTGGGTTCCAGCCAATCATGGTGTGGACTGCCTTGCGCACGCTTTCCCTATACCCGGCAAAGGTCAGGCGCATGTCACGCGGCGTGCTGCCATGCGGGGCCATGGTGCCAAACAGCCTGACCATAAACCGCCAGATCGGGCTTTTGATTTTAGGCGCTTCGAAGTTTTCGATCAGGTCGGTCAGGATCAGGGTTTTGGACGCGGGATGGAAAAACACCGCCTCGTTCAAATAACTGCCGCGCACCAGAACCTGTTTGATCTCACCGGCCCACTCAGACTCCGGCGTATCGGCAAGCTCCGCATCAAAATTGACCGTAATCCCGACCGACTTGGCGCGTTTGATCACACCGGGTGCACAAA
Organism: Thalassospira sp. CH_XMU1458; assembly: GCF_037027205.1. NCBI lineage: Bacteria > Pseudomonadati > Pseudomonadota > Alphaproteobacteria > Rhodospirillales > Thalassospiraceae > Thalassospira > Thalassospira sp. CH_XMU1458. Next base: position 40,706 of record NZ_JAYMDW010000002.1, read on the forward strand.
ACGCCTTTGCATTCGGATAGGTCTTTTGCCAGTCGGGCACACCGGCGTAATGGATGGTGTTGGGCGCAATCAGATAGGCAACCTCGCCCAGCGCATCGACCTCGGCCTTAAGCGTTTCATTGAGCCGGATCGGCGAATGGACAAACAGTTTACCGCTTTGAAGGCGGATAACCGTCATCCGGGTCGGGAAGGGCAGCTTAAGGCCAGCATACTGAAACCCGATCACCGGACCGTCAAAGATCCAGATATTCTCGGCAATCGGTTTGGCGTGATCAAGCGGGGCATAGGTCTCGACAGAGAACATGGGGCGATCTTCCATCTTTTAGGCGGGGGACGCAGGTACGGGCAGGGTGGCGACAGCGGTGATTATACAACCTTGCCCGGATTAAGCCTGCCATCTGGATCAATTGCTGCCTTGATCGCATGCAGCAATTTCAGTTTTTCCACACTGGCATAATGCGCAAGCTCATCGCGCTTAAGCTGCCCGATGCCGTGCTCCGCACTGATCGATCCGCCAAGCTCGGCAACAATGTCGTGAATGACAGTATTCAGGCTTTCCCACTGCGCAAGATAGGCTTGCTTGTCCATGGTGGCGGGCTGGGTGAAGTTGAAATGGATATTGCCATCGCCAACATGGCCAAACGGGCAGGGGCGAATGCCGGGTATCAGCGCATCCGCACTCGCCATGCCGCGCTTCAAAAGATCGGCAACCTTTGAAACCGGCACCGATACATCATGTTTGATCGATCCGCCTTCATAGCCTTGTGCCTCGGGGATGCCTTCGCGGATCGCCCACAGGTTTTTACGCTGTGCCTCGGACTGGGCAAGGGTGGCATCCGTCGCAAGCCCGATCTCAACCGCCTGCGCCAACAGATCGACCAGAAGTGTTTCCAGATCATCCTTCGGGCGCGACGATGTCAGCTCGATCAAGACATGCCAGTTCGTCTTGGTCGCAAGCGGACGCGTCAGGCCCTTAAGATACGTCACCGACAGATCATGGGCAAAACTGCTGATCAGCTCAAACGCCGCAATCGCATCGCCGGTATGGCGGCGCGCAAGTGCAAGCAAGTCAATCGCGCATTCCGGCGACGGCACGGCAATCCAGGCGGTGGCGATGTGTTTTGGCTGGGCATAAAGCTTTAGCGTCGCCTTGGTGATAATGCCAAGCGTGCCCTCCGCGCCGATAAACAGATCACGCAGGTCATAGCCGGTATTGTCCTTGCGAAGCTTGGACAAGCCGTTCCACACCGTGCCATCGGGCAATACGACCTCAAGCCCAAGGCAGAGATCACGCGCATTGCCGTATCGAATAACGTTCAATCCCCCGGCATTGGTCGCAAGATTGCCACCGATCTGACATGTGCCCTCGGCGCCCAGCGAGAGCGGGAAAAGCAGATCTTGTTCTGCAGCCGCTTCCTGAATGGTTTGCAGGATCGCACCGGCTTCGACCGTGGCGGTAAAATCACGCTCGTCAATCTCGATGACGCGGTTCATGCGCTTAAGGTTGATCAGGACCTGTTTGCTATCGGCAACCGTCCCGCCACAGCGTCCGGTATTGCCGCCTTGCGGGACAATCGCGATGTCATGGGCGGCACAAATGGCAACTGCCTTGGCGACTTCCTCGGTACTGGCCGGAAACAGGATGATTTCGGCATGGCCTTCAAACTTGCCACGCGCCTCAGCATTATGGGCGGCCAGAACGTCGCTTTCCATGCTGAAACCCTTGGGGCCCAGCAGGTCCTTTAATTCATCAAGTGCGGCTTCTGGCAGGAACGACATGGCGCTGTTCCTTTACGTGGCATCATGTGGCGCGCGCGGGGCGCTCGCGCGTTTCAGACGGTCATTGATCGCAATGCCAAGTCCTTTGTCCGGGATCGGTGCAATCGCAATTCCGGCAAAGTGGCTCTGATCGGCTTCATGCAGCTTGGCAAAAAGATTGGCGGCGGCCTCGATATCATTGCCCGATTTCGAGAGCCATAACACCGCATCAAACCCCTTGGTATTGCAATCGCCAAAACCGAGCAGGACCTCATGGCCGTACTTGCTCGGATCGGCGGTAGTGGCGTCAAGCCGCACCGGCAGGCCCGGCGCATAATGGCTGGTCATCATGCCGGGGCTTTTGGGCGCGGTGTCATCGCTTTCCGCCATGACAACATCCGTACCCAGCAGTTCCGAAACCTGATCGGCTGTCACCCCGCCGGGGCGCAGCATCACCACCCGATCGGTGGTCAGGTCAATCACCGTACTTTCAAGCCCAACCCCGCACGGCCCGCCATCGAGGATCATGCCAATCGCATTACCCAGCGACTGCGCAACGTGGGCGGCGGTGGTCGGGCTGATCTTGCCAGACCGGTTGGCAGACGGGGCCGCAACCGGGCGGCCCACCGCACGCAACAATTCACGCGCCATCGGATGGGCCGGAACCCGCACGGCAATGCTGGGAAGACCGGCTGTGACCAGATCACAAACATCACTGTCTGCTTGGCGGGGCAGAACCAGTGTCAACGCACCCGGCCAGAATGCCGCGGCCAGCTTATCGGCGCGCGCATCAAATAATGCATGCTTGGCCGCTGCATCGCGGTCGGGGAAATGGCTGATCAGCGGATTAAAGCTTGGCCGGTTCTTGGCGGCATAAATCCCCGCCACCGCATCGGCATTGGTTGCGTCCGCCCCAAGCCCGTACACCGTCTCGGTCGGAAAGGCCACCAGCTCACCGGCGCGCAGCTTCGCTGCTGCCTGACTAAGGGCACCTTCGGAATAGGGACGGATGGTCAAAGCCGGGGACATCAAGCATTCCATGAAAAATATAGCGCTATGAGATACCTAGCGATGATGACCCCGAATGACAAGCTGCAACATCGACAACCGAAAATTGTGCGAATGTGGATTGAAAGCTCTGCTGCTTCGAATTAACGTGGCCACCGACAGGAAGAACTGCGACAAAAACGCGGTTCGCACTTGGTGAGTGTCAAGGCCTGCAAATCCGATTTTCGACCTGTCGCCAGACACCCGTGTCAGGTCCCCGAACGGTGCCAAGCATCGCAAGGAGGGCCTTTCATGCCAGCCAGACTGTTTTTGAAATCAATATCAATCCCGCCTGGAACGGCGATGTCGCTGGGTTTGGTCAATCTTGCCTCCTTTGTGTCGCAAGTGATCCAGATCGGGGTGATCGATACCTTGTTGCCGCTGGCGCTGACCAATGCGGGGCTGGGCGAACAACATGGCGGTATGATGCTGTCGCTGTACTGGATTGCCGATCTGGTTGGCGGATTTTTTGTCGCCGCCATCCTGCGCAAAACCCATCCGGTGATCCCGCTTTTGATCAGCAGCGCGTCATTCTGTCTTTTGATTGCGGTTGTGATGTATGCGCCGCAATCGGTTTGGGTTCTGCCGGCAACACTGTTTGCCGGTGTCGGCCTGATCCTGCGCTGGGTGATCTGTGACGGGCTGATTGTGCAACTGGCACCCCGCGACAAGGTCGGTCGTGTTGTCGGTTTTCACGAAACCCTGATGGGGCTGGGGATCGTTCTTGGCCCCATCCTGATCGGCTGGTTGGGTGATGATGCCTTCGCCATGTCAGGACTGGCGGTGTTGGCAGGCGCGATTGCGCTTGTCTGTGCGTTTTTCCTGCCGACCATCGAAATGGCGTCCACAGGCAAGGGGGCCGGGGCCGCACTGCGGCGCTGGATGGATAACTGGGATCTGGTGGTCATCGCCTTGGTCGCGGGGTTTGTTGAAATCTGCTTTTTGTCGGTTTTACCACTTCAGGCCCAACGCGATACCGGGCTTGCCGACGCCGGTTTGTGGATGGCGGCGGTATTTGTCTTCGGTGGAACCGTGTGTCAGCCGCTGGTGGGTTATATCTCTGACAAGGCCGGGCCAACCAAACTGGCCTCTCTGTGTTTCGGGCTGCTTTTGATCGGGGCTGTGCCAATGGCATTGGCGGGATATGGCGTGATCGCCGCGTCCATCCAGTTCATGCTGGGCGTTGCTGTTGCCGGGCTTTACACCGCGGCTGTCCTGATTGCCGCCAGCGGGCGCGGGCAGGGATATCAGGTCGGCGTGCTGGTGATTGTCTCGCAAAGCTATACGCTGGGCGCGATTGTTGGTCCGTCGGCGGGGACATCGCTTCTGGTGATGGTCGGAAGCTGGGCCTTGCCTGTTTTGGTGCTGGGTGCTGCGGGGCTGTCGATCGGGCTTTTGATGCTGCGTCGTCAGAGCTAGCTACGGGGCTTCGGCAATTAAACACCGCCCCAAAAAGCGCAGAGCCGCCATAAAAATGGCGGCTCCAATTTACGCTCTAGCCCGGTTTCGCCCCGCGGTGGTGAAATCGGACCGCGTCGCCGTGATTCCGGCGGCTATTTACGTCACCTACACTCTGTGTGGCGATAAGGAATGGATAGCGCAAAATGTCCTGAAAGTCAAGAAAACTGCGGGGTGGAGCAGTTTCAAGCTTTCCCGAAAAATGTCGATCTGATCTGTATTGCAACGCGGGATCGGCAAGCTGCTGATGCGGCTTTGTAATTCGCCTTTGATCCCGCTTTGCGAAGGATCAGTTCTCGTATTTGACCGGCACGCTCGGGCTGCGCGCGATGAAGAACGGGTTGCGGAAATCGGCCTTGCCATAAACGAATCCTGATCCGTCCATATTCTCAACCACGCCGCCGGCAGCAAGCAGAACCGCATGGCCCGCCCCGATATCCCATTCCATGGTCGGGCCAAGGCGGGGATAAAGGTCGGCTTCACCGGCCGCGACCAGACAAAGCTTGAGCGAGCTTCCCGCCGGGCGCAGTTCCTTGACCGCAAGGTCGCCCAGAAAGGCCTTCATCGCCTCGGGATCGCCGTGCGATCGCGATCCGACAACGACAACGCCGTCCTCGGGCATGTCGCGCACCGAAATCGCGGTGATTTTGGGGGCAACGTCGCCTTCGATCAGTTTCGCACCATCCGGGCCACCGTAATAAAGCTTGTCGATTGCCGGGGCATAGACCACGCCCAGAACCGGTTTCCCTTTGGCAATCAGGGCCACATTGACCGTGAACTCGCCATTGCGTTTGATGAATTCCTTGGTGCCGTCCAGCGGATCCACCAGCCAGAAGAAATCGGTGTCGCCATTCACATCGGGCACATCGCCCTTGGCGGCACTTTCCTCGGACACGATTTTGATATCGGGAGTAAGCGCGCGAAGCCCTGGCAGGATCACGGCCTCTGCCGCTTCATCGGCCTCGGTCACCGGGCTGGCGTCATCCTTGGCCCGGATTTCGAAATCGGTCTGATAGATTGCCATCATCGCAGCACCTGCCTTGCGGGCAATTTCAATCAGTCCGTTTTCAAGGGCATCGGCATTGGCGGGCAGGGCAACGGTCATGGCACTCTCGTTTCTCGGGATAAAACTAACTATCCCACGGGAATAGGGAATTTTGCCCGTAACGTCCAGTCCGGCCTTATACCGCGTACGTGTTTTCAGCTTTGCGTGCCGAACCGTTCGTCCATGACGTCCTTAAGGGCTGCCATAATATCATCGCTGAGCTGATCAAGGGTGACGACGATGGCCGGTTTGGCCGGGGTCGGGCAGATGCCGGCCATGACCTCTTCGGCGCGCCACTGCATCATCACGCTTTCGGTCAGTTCAACCAGCGTGATCGCACTTGGGACATGGTCGCTCTGGATGCTGGCGGCAAAGCTTTGTGCCTCTTCGCGGGTGGCGAAGATCGGACAGTATTTCTCGCCGGTCGCGGTTGTTTGCAGCAACCAGCCATTATGATAAAGCGCCCAAACACCTTCCCATTCGGCGACTTCGTGAATGAAGTCGGCGTAGCGCGTGTCAATCTGTGTGCTGCTTGCCATCATCTTTAATCCTGTTGGTTCCAAAAGCCGTGCGGGCGGATATTCTTCGATAAAGCCCCACACGGGATAAACCGCTTTGCGCGCATATGTGGGGACGTGTGATCCATTGCAAGGCCTGCTTTACGTTTCAGGCGGGGCAGCGACCCTTCTTTTTTTGATGTTGCGATCAAGCCGATTGTCGCAGCTTGAAACGGTTGCGATAGCTCGCCGGTGGCGTTCCGGCGATATCGCGAAAGGCGATACGAAATGTCTCAAGCGATTGAAACCCGCATTGCTCGGCAATATCGACCAGCGCAAGGTCGGTTTCCTCAAGCAGTTTCATCGACCGGATAATACGTTCCCGGCGCAACCATTTCAGTGGCGACAGGCCGGTGCCATCGCGGAACCGGCGCAAGAAAGTGCGCTGGCTCAAACCCGATTGACGCGAAAGGTCATTGATTTCAATCGGCTGATCAAGGTTCTCCCGCGCCCAATCCAGAACGGCGGCAATCGATTTGCCGGGGCGTTCCTGAATAGGGGCCTCGACATATTGCGCCTGTCCGCCATCACGATGCGGCGGCATGACAAGCCGTCTGGCCACGGTATTGGTCACCTGCGCGCCATGGTCGGACCGGATGACATGCAGGCAGGCATCAATCCCCGCACTGCTGCCAGCAGAGGTAATGATGTTGTCGTGATCAACATAAAGCACATCATCGACAATTTCGGTTTCCGGGAACATCGCGCGGAATTTGTCGATATAGCGCCAGTGCGTCGTCGCCCGGCCATTTTGTAAGATCCCGGCATGGGCCAGAACAAACACCCCCGAACAGATCGTGACGATCCGGCATCCGCGTGCATGTGCCTTTAAAATGGCGTCGCGCAGTGCCGGTTCGGGCACCGCATCCGCGCCGCGCCAGCCCGGAATGATGATGGTGTCCGCCTCCTCCAAAAGTTCCATCCCGGCATCAACCGCGACAGAAAAGCCCCCCATGGCCCGAATATGCGGATCAACCCCGGCAATGGAGCACCGATACCACGGGAAATCAAACTCCGGTCGCGGCAGGGAAAAGATCTCAAGCGCGATGCCGAACTCAAAGGTGCAAAGCCCGTCATAGGCCAGAACAACCACATGATGATTGGGCACATGATGATTGGGCACATGATGATTGGGCACATGATGATTGGGCACATGATGATTGGGTTCGTGCGGCTGGGTGTCGGCTTGTTGGGCGCTTTGGGGCATCCGTCGTCACTTTGGCGAAAAATTACTGAATAATGGCATTTTGGTCACTTTTGCAAAATCGGGCAAGGCCTAATATCGGCGTCATCAATTTGATGGAGAACGAACATGACCAGCTACATTAACGAAGTCCCGCCAGCCCCGTCCCACATTGCGCGTGCGCATTTCGACGCCTTGTTGGCGTTTGAAACCGATTGCTGGGATACCCATGCATCGCTTCAGGCGGGTGCGGATGATTTCATTCTCCTCGATGTGCGCTCGCCGGCCCTTTATGAAAGCGGCCATATCGAAGGTGCCTTGAACCTGCCGCATGGCAAGATGACCGAACGCCGCATGGCAGAATATCCGACCGGCAAGACCTTTGTTGTTTATTGCGCAGGCCCGCATTGCAACGGCGCAAACAAGGCGGCCTGTCGTCTGTCGGCGCTTGGTCTTCCGGTCAAGCTGATGATCGGCGGCATCACCGGCTGGATCGACGAGGGCTTCAGCCTTGTGACCGGCAAGGATTGATGATGATGCCCCGCCGGTGATGACATCCGGCGGGGTATTTCCATTTTGCCGATGTACGAAAAGGTAAACCCGCGTGCCACACGACACTGTCATAAGGCCGGTTCACCCCGGCGATCTGGATGCGCTGATCAATCTGATCGCCGATCATGCGGCCTATGAACGCGCAAGTGTTGACCGGGAAAATCTCCGTTCCGCACTGCCAAAACGTATTTTTGGCGATGCTGCGCGGGCCCTTGTCCTCGTCGCCGATCGGGCGGGCGATTTGATCGGCTATCTGTCTGCCGCGCGCGAATTCTCGACATGGAACGCCGCGGACTATCTGCATATGGATTGTTTGTATCTGGCGCCAACGTGCCGCGGGGACGGGATCGGGGGCCTGCTGATGAAGGCTGCTGCGCGCTATGCCGCCGATCATGACCTTGGCTGGATGGAATGGCAAACACCCGATTGGAACACGGGGGCCATCCGGTTTTATGAACGCCTTGGCGCGGTGGCGAAATCAAAATTCCGCTTTTCTCTGGCGGTCAAAGACCTCTCAGCGGGCGAACCAGAACCCGCTTGCCTGGATATCGCGTGACGATATCCCGCGCGTGATAAACCGCTCGGCCCGCATATTGGCCGACCAGTGATCCATCGGAAGCCCTGCCTTGCGCTTAAGCTGTGCCAAAAAGTCCTTCGGCTCGGGCAACTGATCCCAAACCTGTGGCAGGAACAAGCCCCTGCGATTGCCATCAGACAAAATAATTCCGTCTTCGAACGGCGTCAGTTTGCCGATCAAATCGGCCTCGCTGTCAAACGGGAACGGCGCCGGTGGCGACAGCACTGAAATCGAAAGCTCCAGATCATCAGTGATCTCATCGCGGCCGAGCCCGGCAAAGCGCGGATCGCGGAACGCTGCCTTGAACGCGTTTTCGCACAGATCGGTGGCAAGCGGCGCATGGGCCATGATCGACCCGATACAGCCGCGCAACTGCCCGGCTTTCTTGAGCGTCACAAAACACGCCCCCGGTGCCGCAAGTGCCGGACCAAACTCATTGGGCGAAACCGAAAGCGGTGCCCCGGTCTCAAGCCCATGCAGGATCGATTGCCGACACAGGCCCAGCATCTCCGCCCCATGCGTCTTGATCAGATGTTCGGTCGCCTTGGTAAAATCATCCTCGCCGTCGCCCTGCATATTCGCAGCCTTCGCGTCATAAACCGCCCAGGCACCATAGCCGACAACGCGCGACTTATCGCCCGTGATATCGCCGGAATTGCGCATGCCAAGGGTCTTGATCTTCATGCCGCGATTGCGTGCCGCAATCAGCATACCCGCGACCGGAAGCGCGCCACAGGCATCGTTTGTATCAATATTCTCGGCATCGAAATTCTCGATCATGGCGCGGGTGCGGTTATCCATCTTTTTCGCGGTGTCATAATCATGAAAATGCGACAGATCCGATGAAATCACGATCAGGGTTTCCGGCCCACCCCAAAGCTTCTCGATCACCTCATGCACCTGACGCGGGCTGCACCGGCTGACCAGAAGCGGCACAATGCCGATGTCCGCACCCTCGCCAAACAGGCGCTGGATAAACGGCAATTCGATCTCAAGCCCATGCTCAAGCGTGTGTGCGTCGTCCAGCATCTGAACATGCGGCAACGCCAATGCCTTTTGCAGCGCCGGCAGGTCGCAGCGCAGATTGCCAAGTGGTGTGGCAAACTGATCGGCGCGCGCCAGCGCAATCCCCTGAAACGCCATGCGATGCGCCGGGCCAATGATCACAATGCGTTTGATGGTATCCTTCAGCGCCCGAACGGTGGCAAAGCCAAGCGCCGCAATCGCACCCGAAAACATCAATCCCGCATGCGGCACAATGATCGCCTTGGGCGGCGCATCCCCCGACACAGCATCCGAATGCAGGGCCGCATCCATCAACCCGTCAATCTCGCTGCGCAAGATATCGGCATCGGCCGGATAAAACGTCCCGGCAACAGCAGGCGGGCGGATGATGGTCATAGCCTTCCTTTGACGTACTTAAAAACCTTTTGAAGCAATGTTTCCGAGGTATGTCGAACACGCGGATTCAAGTTGGTCCAATCGTACCACGTATAGTGATACTCACCCTGATGGACGTGGAACTTATTGCCGCAGCTTGTACATTCGCATTTATAGTCCGCGGTCCAATTTAGGGCGTCTTCTAGTTTATCAGTGATAACAACAAAGCCTTTGTCAGCTTCTTTATTCGGGTTGAAAAACATGTTGTTAGGATAAAGTTCGCATTGGCAACCGGCAGCTTCTTTGATGAATCTTAATTTCTCCAGCGCGAAATTCAGGTGGTAAGAATTGGATAACAAACCAGGGCCACCATCTTTGAAAACGTGTTTTGTCTCTTTTCTTATCTTTTTCAAGTGTTCTGAAATTTTACGGAGCTCATCTTCGTCACGTAACTCCCTAATCGCGTTACTGGCCAACCAAACTTTTTTCGGGTCGCCGGAAAGGAAACTTCCTAAAATATCCAATGTTTTGGTCCGAAGTTATATGGTCATCGCATCAGGAGCTTTCTCTGCTATCTTTTGAAAAAGATAGCGATCAGGACTAGATTTTCAAAGAGGAAGCTTTGCATTGGGAAAAAGCTGATGACTGATCCCGCAATCAACACCGACACCGTGCCCGGACGTTACTGGCACCATCTCGATGATGGCCGCATTCAGTGCGATGTCTGCCCGCGCTTTTGCAAGTTAAAGGACGGGCAGCGGGGCTTGTGTTTTGTCCGGGCCCGGCAAGGCGATCAGATGGTGTTGACGACGTGGGGTCGATCCTCGGGCTTTTGCATTGATCCGATCGAGAAAAAGCCGCTCAATCACTTTTTGCCCGGCACCCCGATCCTGTCGTTTGGCACGGCGGGCTGTAATCTGACCTGCAAGTTCTGCCAGAATTACGAAATCTCCAAAGCGCGCGAGATGGACAAGCTTTCCTCGCTCGCCACCCCTGAAATGATCGCCAAAACCGCCAAGGCGCATGGCTGCTCGGCGGTGGCATTTACCTATAATGATCCGGTGATCTTCCTTGAATATGCCGTCGATGTCGCCATTGCCTGCCGCGAAATGGGCTTGCGCACCGTGGCGGTTACCGCGGGTTACATTGGCGACAAGGCGCGCGAGGAGTTCTTCCGCCACATGGATGCCGCCAATGTCGATCTGAAGGGGTTTACGGATCGCTTTTATCATCAGCTATGCTCGGCGCATCTGGGTGACGTTCTGGAAACGCTTACATATCTGCGCCACGAAACCGGGGTCTGGATGGAACTGACCAACCTTGTCATCCCGGGCGAGAATGATGGCGACGCGGAATTTCACGAAATGACGTCATGGGTGCATGATGAACTTGGCCCCGATGTGCCGATGCATTTTTCGGCCTTTCATCCCGACTGGAAAATGATGGATACGCCCCGCACCCCGCCGGAAACACTGGTGCGTGCGCGCAAGATCGCCATGGAAAACGGCATTCGTTATGCCTATGTCGGCAATGTTCATGACAAAACCCACAGCAGCACCTTTTGCCACGGCTGCGGGGACATCCTGATTGGCCGTGACTGGTATCAGCTTTCTGACTGGAACCTTGATGCGCAGGGGGCTTGCAAAAGCTGTGGTACACATTGTGCCGGTGTGTTTCAGGCCAAACCCGGAGCATGGGGCCCCAAACGCCAACCGGTCCGCTTGATGGCCGGCAACTAAGCAGTCAGAGCCAACAAGACTTCAGCCATAATTCCACAGGGAGAACGTCATGGAAATCAAACGCGCCGGATCGCAGGCCTCAACGGTCGGATCCCCGGAATATTTCACCGGACAGGTTCGCATCGAACCGATCATCAGTGCGACTGATCCTGCCCGTGTGGCCGCCGCCAATGTGACGTTCGAGCCGGGCGCACGCACCACATGGCATACCCATCCGCTGGGCCAGACCATTATCGTCACCGCCGGATTTGGCCGTGCGCAGCGCGCAGGCGGCCCGATTGAGGAAATCCGTCCCGGCGATATCGTCTGGTTTGAACCGGGTGAAAAACACTGGCACGGGGCCGGTCCCGAAACCGCGATGACCCATATCGCTATTCAGGAAAAGCTCAATGGCTCCCCGGTCGATTGGTTGGAGCCCGTGACGGATGCGGATTATCTCGGCCAATAAGTATGCGGGGTGATCGTTTTGGCTGGCATTTTTTACTGGCACTACGGCGTCACATCGCTAAATTGCCGCACAGTTTGACGTGGTTGGAAAGAAAGCACACGCAGTGGCCGGGATGAAAATTCGCAAAGCCCGTTTGGGCGATGTAGGGGCAATTTTTGCCATCCGAAGCCGCGTGCGTGAAAACCACCTTTCCGCCTCCGAACTGGCCGAACGCGGCATCACCAAGGCCGCCTTTGGCAAATGGTTGGAACAGGGATACGGCATCTGGCTTGCCGATCTCGATGGCTCTGCCGCGGGCTTCGCCATTGCCATCCCCAAGGAAGCAACACTGTGGGCGCTGTTTGTCGATCCGGAATTTGAAGGCCGCGGGGTGGGGGCGGCATTGCTGCGCACCGCCGAAGACTGGCTGTTTGCCAAGGGATGTAATGACATCTCGCTTACCACCGGGGCCAATCCGGAAAACCGCGCGCACGGCTTTTATGAAAGCCACGGCTGGCACTCCACCGGCGATATCGAAAACGACGAAGTCGAATACATCAAATCCAACCCGTCGCTTTCACTGTTTGATTTTGGCTAGGTCGCCTTGCTTTACCGCACCGGAATGCCGCGCGTTTTCTTTTGGCTCGGTCCCAGCAACACTGGCGCATAACCCATCAAAAACGCCAGCCACCCGCCAATCCACATCAGGGTCGCAATTGCCAGAATAGTGACATAGCCCGATCCGGCAAAACCAACCATGACACGCAATACGGTCGAAACCCAGATAAGCCCAAACGCACTGTTCAAGGCCCAACCTGCGCGCACTTCACGCCCGGTATGACCAAGGGCGGCCCGCCCGGCAATGGCAATGATCATGCAACTCATCGCCCCGCCGGTAAGCGCATGCAGGGCATCGCGGCTGCTCATAACATCAGGCCAAAGGATCGCAACACCAAGCAGGACAAGCCCGGCAGGCACCCAGAAATAGCCAAGATGCAGCATGATCACGATCGGTTCGCGCCAGCTATGCACGCCGCGCCATCGCATCAAACGGATGGCATGTGCAATCCCGGAAAACAGCAACACAGAACCGGCAATCATCCCCGCCGGATCAAGGATCACGGCAACGATGCCAAGCGCAATGCTGGCCAGACACACCATGTCAAATCGGCCAAACATGCTGGGCATCGGGGCATTGATCTGTTCGCGCTGCATCCAGTTGCGTGTAAAGGCGGGGATGACCCGTCCGCCGATCAAGCCGATCAGCAAGATGATCGCGAGAATCGCCGTTTGATACAGCATGGCCGGATCAAGGGCGATGACATCAAGGCAGGCGGCGACAAACAATCCGTCAAACAGCGCGATCATGGAAATGACGGCCAGAACCCGCATATTGCGGTAATTCCGCGCAGCTACCAGTTCGCGTACACCAAGGGCAAGCAGGAAGATGAAATAAACCAGCGCCCCGACAATCGTCAAAGCCGGGTCCAAATGTTCGCCAAACCCAATCGCCAGCCGCCCGATCAGCCAGCTTGTGGTTAACGCCATTAACATGGCACCGGAAATCGGTGGGCGACTTGTCCAGTTGGCAATCGCGGTCAGCAAGAACCCCCCGATGGCCGCCCCGCCAAATCCGAAAATCATTTCATGGGCATGCCACCATGATCCTGTTCCCAGACTGGGTGTTGCAATGCCATGCACAAAGCCCGCCACCCACCAGACAACAGCCACGATGGCCAGCACCCCGGCCAGCAGGAAAAGCGGGCGAAAAGCCCCGGTCCAGAACGGATGTGTGGCCCTCTGTGGTTCGGTAATCGAAATCGGCGCGGTTCGACCAGCCATGACATACCTCCGGAATGTTGGAATGCGTCATAGTAGCGATCAAACCTGATCGCGCCTTGATGTTGCGCAATTCGTCGGTAGGGCGTTTTGTCGGGTTGGTGTTGCCTTTGCGTGAAATCCCGCACCTTTTTGAACGATAAGCCTTTTCAACCGCGTTTAACGCGCTAGATTAGGAACAGTATTTTGAAGCGCGGTTGCTTGATAAGGGCCGCGCGCCCCGAAACATGACAGGAGTCCTGTTCACCATGAAGATCACGTTTTCCGATCTCGCCATTCCGAAAACCGGTGCCGTTATCGCCTTCGCGACCGAAGGTGCCGATCTGATGCCCAGTGCCGTCGCACTTGATGAGGCAACCGGGGGTGCGATCACCAAGGCGATCAAGGCGTCGACCTTCAAGGGTAAGTCGGGCCAAAGCCTGCAGGTCCTTGCACCGGCCAATGTCGATCTGTCGCGCGTGATCATTTTCGGGATCGGCAAGGAAGCCGAATTTGACGTGATTGCAGCCCAGAAACTTGGTGGTTCCGTCACCGCACGCGCGCTTTCCACCGGCGAGAAAGAGCTTTCCGTTCTGTTTGATATGGAAAACCTCGCCTGTGATTTCGCAACCGGTGCGATGCTGCGCGATTATCGTTTCGATAAATACCGCACGACCGAGACCAAGGAAGACAAGCCGGTCCTGAAGGCGTTCGATATCGCCACCCGCGATCACAAGGACGCCAAGAAACAGTTTGAAAGTGCCAAAAAGGTCGTCGAAGGCGTGTTCTTCACCCGCGATCTGGTGTCTGAACCGGCCAATATTCTTTATCCGGAAAGCTTCGCCAAGGAAGTCTCAGCCCTTGAAAAACTCGGGGTCGAGATTGACGTCCTTGACGAAAAGGAAATGAAGAAGCTTGGCATGGGCGCGCTTTTGGGTGTTGCAATGGGTTCGGCCCGCAAACCGGCCATGGTCGTGATGCGCTGGAACGGTGGCAAGAAAAAGGACGCACCGATTGCCTTCGTGGGCAAGGGTGTGACCTTTGATACCGGCGGTATTTCGATCAAACCGGCTGCCGGCATGGAAGACATGAAGTGGGATATGGGCGGTGCCGGTGTGGTTTCCGGCCTGATGAAGGCACTCGCCGGTCGTAAGGCGAAATGCAACGTGGTTGCGGTGCTTGGCCTTGTTGAAAACATGCCGTCCTCGACCGCACAGCGACCGGGCGATGTTGTGACCTCGATGTCCGGTCAGACGATCGAAGTCATCAATACCGACGCCGAAGGCCGTCTGGTTCTGTGTGATGCGCTGACCTATGTGCAGGAAAAATACGATCCGCGTCTGATTGTTGACCTTGCGACCCTGACGGGCGCTGTCATCATCGCCCTTGGTCATGAAAATGCTGGTCTGTTTTCCAACAATGATGATCTGGCGACCCAGATCACCACGGCGGGTCTTTCGGTGGATGAAGGCGTCTGGCGTCTGCCGCTGTCGCCGGCCTATGACAAGCAGCTTAAATCCGACATTGCTGACATGAAAAACGTCGGCGGTCGCCCGGCCGGTTCGATCACCGCCGCTCAGTTCCTCAAACGCTTTATCACCAAGGATCGCCCGTGGGCGCATCTTGATATCGCCGCCATGGCCTGGTCGACGTCTGACAAGGAAGTCGTGCCAAAAGGTGGCACCGGCTTTGGTGTGCGTCTGCTTGATCGCTTTGTCGCCGATAACTACGAGTCCTGATTTCAGGAACGCATAACTGAATAAAAGACGGGGCAGGGTGATGATCATCTTGCCCCGTTTTTGCTTTCGCGATACTCAATTGGCTATGGCTGATATCTGGTTTTACCATCTCACCAGCATGCCGCTGGAACGGGCCTTGCCCACGCTGCTCTCCAAAACGCTGGAGCGCGAAAAGCGTGCTGTGGTGATGACCGGTGTCGAAGAACGGGTCGAGGCGATCAATACCCTGCTTTGGACCTATGACGCCGCAAGCTGGTTGCCCCATGGCTCCAAATCCGACGGCGATGCCGAAATGCAGCCGGTCTGGCTGACGGCCGAGGATGAAAATCCCAACAATGCCCAGTTCCTGTTCCTGACCGACCGCGCCATGAGCGACAAGGTGGGGGACTATGAACGCGTCATCATGCTGTTTGATGATCGCGATCACGATGCGGTTTCTGAAGCCCGCACGCGCTGGAAAGACTGGAAAGACGCCGGACACAAACTGTCCTACTGGCAGCAAACCCCGCAAGGGTCGTGGGAAAAAAAGGCCGAAAGCTGAGTGCTTCCGGCCTTTGTTGTTTCAAGGTTCTGTTCAGATTTCCTTGATCAATAACACCCAGTTCTGACCACGATTTTCCCAACCTTCCTTGACCATCGGGCGTTGGGCACAGGCCACAAAGCCTTGGCGTTGGTAAAGGCGAATGGCGTCGGGATTGCCATCCGATGCAATCAGGCTGACAGTCTTTTTACCAGCATGCCGGGCATTGGCCTCGGCCCGTGCAAGCAATGCCGATCCAATCCCCTGATCGCGGTGGGCTGGAAAAACGGCAAGAACATTGATGTACCAACTTCCCGGTGCCAGACTTTCAAGTTCAAGGATCGGTACGAATATCGCCGGGATATCCGCCGGGTCAAACGGCTCTGGTTGATCAGGTTGGGCATAATCGACAAGTGCCGCAACGGTTTCACCATGACGGACGGCAAGGGTGGTGTTGCGATATGAAAATCCGCCTTCATCACGTTGTGCGCGTCTGCGCCCGACATCAAAGGCCGTCTCGCTGCCTTCTGCCATGCCTTGCCACAAATAGACCGGCAAACCTTCACCGGCGATATTGATCAGCTGGGCCATCGCATCGGCATCCGATTTGGTCGCCCTGACAAAGCTTGTGACCGGTTGCGGGTGGCGTGGATGGCGCGGGTGGCTTGGATGGGCGGCACCCTTACGTGCCGCCCGTTCCAGTACGGGTTCTGCAATCATTGCTCGTATCCTGTTTTTTTTGGGTTTTCGTGTTTGGTTCTTAGGCGCCTGCTGCCAAAAGGCGCGGCAGGGCATGTTTGGTCATGGCCGCAACATGGCGATGGTCTGTGCCGCAACAGCCGCCAATCACCGCCAGATTGGGCAGCAGATCAACCAGATCGTGATAAAGCTGCCCCAGTTCATCCGGATCGCCATCATCAAGATGCGTGCTGGCATCAAGTTCGGCGTGGCTTTGGCGCGATGCATTGGCCCGTACACCACAAATGCGCGTTTTCCAGTCGCCGCTTTCTTCCAGTCGGTCGCGGAAATGATCCGGGTGGGCGCAATTGATCATGTAATAGGCCGGGTAAGCCCCGGTCTCGGCATCAACCATGGCAATCGCATCACGGATGGTCTCGCCGCTGGGCAGGTTGCCATCGGTTTCAACCGTGAACGAAATGACACAAGGAATATCAACATCGCGGCAGGCAAGGGCGATGCCGATGGCTTCCTCGGGATAGTTGATGGTCACGACCGACACCATATCGACCCCCGCCTTGGCAAAGGTAACGATCTGCGGGGCGTGATAGGCGCGCGCCTGATTGATCGTCATCCGGTCTGATGGCACATATCCGTCACCGCGCGGTCCGATATTGCCGCTGATCAGGCAGGGTGTAGCATCCGAATGATAACGATCGCGAAGCTCCGCCATCAGGGCAATGGCCTTGCGGTTGATATCGGCCAGATCATCCACGTCATAACCGATCCGGGCCCCCCAGTCGCGATTGGCGCGCCATGTCGGGCTTTCAAGGATAAATCCGGCTTCGGCCTGTTTGGCCAGATCAAGGTAACGTTCGTAATAGGCGGTGATACGCGCACAGCCCGCATCCGTTTTCAAAAGGTCAAACGATGCAAAATGCGGAAGATCAATCCCGTCATGAAAGATCAGGGTGGTTTCAAGACCACCATCGGTGATGAATTTTACCTTTCCGTGGTGCGGAAGGGGCAGATTGCCTGTGCTCATGGGTCCAAATTTCAGTTTTGGGTTTCAAAATTTCTACCGCGGGGGTATGTAATCGCGGATCGGAAATCTCGCCCTGATTGAGTTTTGCATCTAGTAGGCACACGGTCAGGTTTTTCAGATTTTCAAAAATATATTCAAAACAGATACTTATGGGTTGTCCGGTGTTTTTCGGCGCGGCCGTGGCGGCCTTTGACGACGAAAAACTGTACCGGCGGTAGGGTAAGCGAGGGTTGAGATGGAAAAACTGACAATCACCGACACATTCGGTGGCCCCAAACGCAAGGGCGAACGCACGCGCGAACGCATTCTGGAAATCGCATCGCAGGCTGTTCTGGAAAAGGGGTTCGGTGCGACCTCGATCGAGGAAATCATTTGCGAAGCCGGTCTGACCAAAAGCGGGTTTTTCTATCATTTCTCCGACAAGAACGAACTCGCCCGCGCGCTTTTGCAACGCTATATCGAACAGGATGACGAAATCCTCGATCAGGTGTTTGATCGCGCCCGCGAACTGGTCGACGATCCGCTGCATCAATTGCTGGCAGCGCTTAAAATGCTGGCCGAGGTGCTTGAAGATCTGCCCAACGGTCATCCGGGCTGCATCGTTGCGGTTTATTGCTATCAGGAACGGCTGTTTGACAAGGAAGTCCGCGATCTCAACCGCCATGCCGTTCTGGCCTGGCGCACCCGGTTCCGCGCGATCCTTGATGATATCGCCGACCAATATCAGACGACAGAACCGGTCGACCTCGAACAAGTCGCCGACATGATTTCAACCGTGCTCGAAGGCGGCATCGTCATGTCAAAGGCACTCAACGAACCCCGCAAACTCGCCGATCAGGTCATGCTGCTGCGCAGTTTTTTAAAGCTGCTTTTCACCCAGTGATAGAGTGTTCAATAGTAAGGCGTGGGGAAAAAGCAGAAAGCTGATTACGCTGATTTCGTGTGGTATCAAGGCGGCGAGGTCTTGCCGAGGAACTGCCGGAACAGAATTTCAACTAACGCCTTCGTCACGTCGGCTTGCGACAATTTGCCCGCAGCTAATTCATTGATCGCCGGAAAACTGTCTGCGGACAGTTTATAAAGATCCTTCTGAATGGCTGAGGCCCGCACCGGCCAATCAGGGTCAATTTTTGCTAGCGCCAATAGCATTGCGCGGGCCATCTCGTCGGTATTGCCGCCTTTTATGGCGTCCTGAACTTGCGCAAGTTGTTTGGCTTCCGATACGGCAACGTCAAGTGTCGCCAGAAGGTCTGCCAATTCCTTTGCCTGTGTCTGAATGTCGGCAACCGGATAGTTCTGTTCGATGTCACGCAACGGCGCAACAGCATCTGATGTGGCGAAACTTCCCAGATAGGACATGGCACCGCCCAGTTGCCAGCTTTCCCATTTCTTCCACGCGCCGGCCTTTAAATCAGCAATCAGCGGGGCGGCGATGGTGCCGCCATATTTGCGAAATAGCTGATCAATGGCCTTTGCAGCGGGGCGTCTGGTGACGCGGGCTGCTTCGCGCTTGGCAAGGCTTGCGATATCTTTCAGGGCTTGTTGATAGTCGCTTTCTGCGCTCATCGGGGCGCTCCCATTTCATGTGCAATGATATCAGGCATCAACCGCAGTCCACCATTGGCCATACCGCGCATTGCCAAATGCCGTTTGGCCATCATATGGGCTGCGGACCTCGTTGGTGCCGCAGTGAATTTCGCCAAGCATCGTATGATAATCGACCCAATCGTCGATAAAGACGCAAGTTGGACCATTAACGATGGCTGCAAGCTTTTGCTGTAAATCGCGTTCAAACAGATCGTACCCGTGATTGACGTTGTCTGTCAGATCGACAATCCAAGGGCCATATGGCTTGGGAATCATCAAGCGCGTGTTGCCAACAAACATGTTGGGCATGTCGCCGGTCAATGCGCCGCATTGGAAACCGCCATCAACCCCCGGATAGATGTTGAACCCGTCATCATCATCCAGTGCTGTGGGATCTAGCATGTCCAGAAGCGCATAGGGTTCGTCGATGTAATCTTCTGGATAGAAAATGACCGGGACCTTGATGATATCATCATCGGCCAGATCGAACGCCATTTTTAATCGGTCAATATTCTGCGCAATAACGGCCTCTACGCCATGGATATTCCAGTTGCGCAGTTGTTCATAGGTGTAGGATGCACCGGTTTCCGGATGATCCAATGGCGCATTACCGTTGCCAAGAAAGGTATTGATGGTTGCGCCAACTGGCGTGCCGTCAATCTCAAGATCCGTATAATCAAACTGATTGTTCCCGCCGTTCCAAGCCGGGCGTTTAAGCATGTTTGCCGCCCCATGTGCACCCTGGGCGGCTGTCAGCAGACGGTATGCCTCGGCTGGGCTTGCGACGAGTAGCTTCCATTTCTTGAATGGATCGGCCGGGTTCGGATCTGGCACAAAGGTCATCATTTCATCAACATGGCCGACATAAAGCCAATCAGTATCAAGAACGATGGGCGCTTGCATGTTTTGTGCAGCCATGAAGTCGCGGCTGCTTCGGTCTACCTGATGCTCCTGGTTATGCCCGTAATAGATCCGTCCAAACCGATAACTGGTCGTCCCGGCAAGGGTGGTCTTTTTGACCGGCGGTGTCACGGCAATATTGCCACCCGAATTTCCCGACACAATATCGTCAGTGCTTCCGGCCGCCGGGTAGAACACGCCGACATCGGCACTCAGGAGACTTTCGAAAACCCAGTTCTGCAATGCACCCCAACGGTGGGTTTTCATGAAAGCGTTCTTCGACAGCGCGGCATTATTGTTTCCCGGCCAGCTGCTGTAACCCGCAACCACAGTGTCGCGCATCCATCGGTCATCGCCAGCCGGCTCGGGTGCGGTCTGACCCGCCGGGGCGTAATCGTCCCAGACATTGCCGTTAAGATACGGGATATCGATTTCCTGTGCATTTTCCGGATCGCCGGGTGTAACCGTGATCGCCGGATTATCAGCACCGGCGGCATTACCAAGCGCGGCTCTGAACAGTTGATTGTCTGATCCGTCATCATTGGTTGCAATGGCAACGTAAAGATCACTGACGGTTTGCAAATGATGATTGCCGATCCACCGAGCAACCATAAGTCTATCTGCATACCAATAGGTGGTGGTGTCCGGTCCAGTGACTTCGGGCTGAATAACGCTGAGGACAAGGCCACATTCACCGTTGGCAAAGTTGCGCCCGGCAAAGCGCACGGCTTCGATTGCATAGATTTTGCTCGCTCCGACATCAGCCGTGGTCGGGCGGGCGAAGCTGTCGGTTTCAGGGCCGATCATCTCGTCGCTGTCTTGCAGCATACCATCAAAGATCCGGATATGCTTCTCAGGTTCGTCATCGGCCAAAGTTTCGCGTATGACCTTAAGCTTAAGCTCCCACGCTGCGGGCACGCCGACTACAGGACCGGCAATGGTGCGGCGTATCTCAATCCGGCCCGTCCCGCTCGCAAGATCATTGTTGCCATTGACCTTATCGTCCTGATTGTCGGCATAACCGGCGGTGATTGTATTGTCATCACGGTTACAATTGACCGGGATAATGGCACCTTGACCATGCACGCCAAAAGTGATTGCGGGTGGCGTGAATTGATTAATGATGCCCGCCCCGTCAACGGCACCGTCGCGATTGCGATCCGTGTGAAGAGTGTAGTAAATGACGGTGAGATCCTTGGCATTTAGTCCGTCGCCATTGACCACAATATTCTGTTCGTCAATCGGCACAAACCCGGCACCATTGACCCGTAAACGCCAGGTTCCGTTGTCGATGGTGAACTCATGGGATTCGGCCACGCCGGGCGTCAGGGTCATGTTGTGCGTTTGCTGTGGCTGATTGTCGCAGGTCAATGATACCCGCACCTCATCAAACGGATAAGCGCCAGCAGGGGCGGTTAGCTGTAGAGTATATTGTGCCATAACGTCCTCAGCTGTTGATCGGTTCGGGGGATGTGTCAGCGCCCAAAACACTGGCAAGTGAAAGCCTTGCTTGCAGGGCGTTGTTCAGGATTGCGACACGGTCATCAATGGTGCCCAGGGCCTTATCTTTCAGGATTGCGCTTGCCCAAGCTTGGCTGGTGACGTTTGCGCCACCCGTGAATTGCACCGTGGCATAATCAACGATCCCATCCGGTGTTTTAACGCCAAGCTTGATTGCGGATTCCCCGGCGGTGTCGCAGGCCACTTTCAGACTATCTGCATCAAAGTCGGAAATAGCTTCTGGATGGTTTACCTGCATATATCCGGGCAAGGATGCAATGACCTCTTGTAAGGACATGACGGGCTTCGGCTTAGGACCTGGTTTCGGAGCAGGTTGCGGCCGAGGCTCGGGCTTTGGCTGGGGTGTAAGGTCAGGGGCAGGTTTGGGCTGTTGTGGTTTTTCAAGTTGTCCGACAGCCTGAGATTCTTGGGTGAGCAGTTGGGAAACCTCTTCGGCAAAGCGCTTTTCCGCACCCAGCCGGTTCTTAGCATAGGCATCAAACTTCTGTTTGCTGATGATGCTCATCGATTTCAGACGCTCGGAATCTTGGGCGGCAAAGGCGGTCAGCAGGGATGAAATCTGGGGTGCGTTGAAGTCCAGCCGGGATGAAAGCCCCGCTGGGTCCGTGCAGGTGCCATTTGCGATGGCGGTATCTCCCTCGGCCGCCAGTGCTTCGAGCTTGGCTGTCTCGGCAGACAGTGTCCCCAATTGCTCCTTGGTACGCACATCCACCTTATTGCCCATGACTGTGACAAAAGTCGGGTATTGCGACAGTGTTCGGGCAAGGTCGTTGATCCGGTTGGCAAAGGCCATCTGTTCAATCCCGCATTGATATTGACCCCTGATAGACGAACAGGGTGGGGCTTTGTGATGTCGGGCCATTAGGTGCTCAATAAACAAAATTTTTGTGTTGTATTTTTGGGAATCATACATGCCATGCGTGAAATGCATGATTTTAGCCATTGAACAATGACATCGGGTCAGATAGACAAGGGGTGTTGAACGCGCCGATTTGCTCCTCAGCTTGCGGGCGCGCTAAAAATGCGGCTAAAGCGAGAGGGCGTATATGCTCTGTATGTACGACCGCCTCGGTAAAGCCGTGGCGGTTTTTTTGTATCTACGGAAAGGTTGGGATCCATGATCCGGCTCTCGAACGTCCAGAAAACATATGCAGCCCGGCGTGGCAGCGACGAACATGTTGCGCTGCGCGGCATCAATCTTGATATCGCTGCTGGCGAAATCGTCGGCGTTATTGGCCGCTCGGGTGCGGGCAAATCAACCCTGATCCGCTGCATCAACCTGCTTGAAACCCCGACCTCGGGCTCGGTCACGGTTGATGGCACCGATGTCACGACACTTTCCAAACGCGATTTGCCGTTGTTCCGCCGTCAGCTCGGCATGGTGTTTCAGCATTTCAACCTTCTGTCGTCACGCACCGTGTTTGATAACATCGCGCTGCCGCTTGAGCTTGCCGGTGTCACCAAGGCCGAGATCGCCAAGGCGGTTGATCCGCTGTTGCCGCTTGTCGGGCTTGAAGAAAAGCGTGATCGCTACCCGGCCGAACTGTCGGGCGGTCAGAAACAGCGTGTCGGCATTGCGCGTGCGCTGTCATCCAACCCCAAGGTTTTGCTGTGTGACGAGGTGACATCCGCCCTTGATCCGGAAACCACTCGTCAGATCCTCACACTCCTTAAGGACATCAACAAACGCCTTGGTTTGACCATGGTGGTGATCACCCACGAAATGGCGGTGGTCAAGGCGCTGTGTGACCGTGTGGCGGTCATGGATGCTGGTGTGATTGTCGAAGAGGGCGCGGTTGAAGGCATCTTTGCCGATCCGAAACACGCGACCACCCAATCGCTTCTGGCCGATGAATTCATGGATTTCCGCGCCGGATCAGATGCGAACAGCACCACCAAAACCAATACAAATACCAGCGGCGTTGCCGCCGGGCAGGAGGGCTAAGTCATGTTTTCTACCCTTGCACCCATTCTGCTTCAGGCGACCGGTGAAACCCTTTATATGGTGGCCGTCTCGCTTACGATTGCGACGGCCTTTGGCTTGCCGCTTGGTGTGCTGCTCGCCACCTCTGGCCGGGGGGAGCTGTTTGAAGCCCTTTGGTTCCAGCGCGTTTTTGGCCCGCTGGTCAATGCAACCCGCTCGGTCCCGTTCATCATTTTGGCGGTGGCGATCATTCCGTTTACCCGCTTTGTCGTCGGCACCTCGATTGGCACGTCTGCTGCCATCGTGCCATTGACTGTGGCGGCCATTCCGTTCATTGCGCGGATCATCGAAGGTGCGATGCGCGAAGTCGATGGCGGCCTGATCGAAGCCGCCCAGGCCATGGGCGCGCGCCCGGTGCAGGTCGTGACCAAGGTTCTGTTGCCCGAAGCATTGCCGGGCATCATTCACGGTCTGACCCTGACCGCGGTGACCCTGATTGGCTATTCCGCGATGGTCGGCGCCGTTGGTGCCGGTGGGCTTGGCGATCTTGGCATTCGTTATGGCTATCAGCGTTTCCGCCCGGATGTCATGGCGGCGGTTGTCATCACGCTGATTGTCGTCGTGCAGGTCGTGCAAAGCTTTGGCGACTATCTGGCGCGCAAGGCCGACAAACGCAACATCTGAGCATCTCATCGAACAAAATCAGAATGTGAGGATTACTCACATTCGCCAAATTCCCGCACAAACCCAAATGAAATCAAGGAGTTTTACAATGCGGTTTTTCCTTAAACTGACGGCGGCTGTCGTTCTGGCATCCGCACTCACCGGTCAGGCACTGGCCAATGACGCGATCAAAATCGGCGTTACCCCGGGTGCGCACGAAGAAGTCATGGAAGAAGTCGTCAAGGTCGCGGCCACCAAGGGCTTGGACATCGAACTGGTCAGCTTCTCGGATTATGTCATTCCGAACCAGGCGCTTGATGATGGCGATCTCGATGCCAACAGCTTCCAGCATGTGCCGTATCTTGATAACCAGATCAAGGATCGCGGGTATGAGCTTTCGGTGGTGGGCTACAACATCCTGACCCCGATGGGCATTTATTCCAACAAGATCAAAAGCCTGGATGAACTGGCAGACGGTGCCGAGGTCGGCATTCCGAACGATCCGACCAATGGCGGTCGTGCGTTGCTGGTCCTACAGTCCCATGGCCTGATCAAGGTTGATCCGGCGGCGGGCCTTGTGGTCAGTCCGCTTGATATCATCGAAAACCCGAAGAATATCAGCTTTGTAGAGCTTGACGCCGCACAGCTTCCGCGTTCGCTGGATGATCTGGATGCGTCGGCGATTAACACCAACTATGCGCTGGAAGCCGGTCTGAACCCGATCAAGGATTCGATTGCGATCGAAGGCAATGACAGCCCGTATGCCAATGTTATTGTTACCCAAACCGCGCGCAAGGACGAGCCGTGGGTCAAGACGCTGGTTGAAGCTTACCACGATGATGCGGTGCGCAAATTCATCGAAACCAAGTATGAAGGATCGGTCCTGCCGGTATTCAAGCTTCCTGAATAATCATCGCGATTATTCAAAATAATTGAAAAGTCCCGCAGGAAACACGTCCTGCGGGGCTTTTTTTATGTCCCGGTCAGACCGCACCCAAAATCCAATTGTATGAGGATTTGAGTTCGCCCGATTTAGACATCGGCAAACAGGACATGATCAGCGGCCAGATCATCCTTGTCGGTGTCTTCGATGATCACGCCAAATGTCCACGGATCGCCATTGCTGAAATCGACATAAAGATCATCGCCGGTCTGGGTGGTGTGATCAAGGAAGCTGTCGAAATCCGTGATGCCGGAGCGTTCCTGAAGGTCGCTTGTCAGAAGCAGGGTATCGGGGTGATTGCCGGTTTCGTCGCTGTCACCGGTTTCAAACCCGACAACCCGGTCACGGCTTGAGGCCTCGGCATCGAAAACAAAGGTGTCATTGCCGCTATTGCCTTCGAGCCAGTCATTGCCGGCCCCGCCCGACAAAAGGTTGTCGCTGAAAACCGGATCACCAAGGGGCCCGGCGCGCAGCGTATCATGCCCATCGCCGCCATAAAGCGAGACATCATACCATTCGCCGGTGAGCGTATCATTTCCGGCTTCGCCATGGATGTTTTCGCCGACAATGACGTCATCACCATCGCGGCCATAGATCGTATCAATTCCACGATTGCCGATAAGACGGTTGTCGCCTTCATCACCAATGATCAGGTCACTTTGATTGCTGCCATCGACATTTTCGATGCTGATGAAATGATCGCCGGTGCGGCCCGTGCCGGTTGCAAGATTGATGACCGGTTGCGGGCCATATTCGCCATATGGCGCATCATTGCCCCAGCCGGCGATATAGCTGATGGTGTCAATCCCGTCACCACCATCAAAGATATTAGTGCGGTCCTCGGAAAAGTCGGTGCTGGCCGCGGCATAGAAGGTGTCATCGCCGCCTTGCCCCTGCATCACGTCGCCGTCATCGGTGCGATTGTAGTTTTGGTAGAAGGCGTTTTTGCCGTCATCGCCGATCAGCACATCGCCCTGGTTTGAACCACGGATATCTTCGATATTGCTGTAGCGGTCGCCCTCTGCGTCGCCGCCCAACCCGATGCCGGTCGTGAGATTGACGTAAACGCCCTGGCCTGACGGATCTTGCGTGAAGCCGAAGGTGATTTCATCGCGACCGGGGCCGCCATCAATCACATCAGCACCCGATCCGCCATTGAGTTCGTCATTGCCCGACCCGCCAAACAGCGTATCGTTTCCGGCACTACCATTGATGTCGTCATGTCCGGCACCGCCATCAAGCGTGTCATCACCAAACCCCAGCTCAAACAGGTGATCGTTGCCGCCCAGCGCGCGGACATAATCGTCGCCCTCGCGTCCATATATCCTGTCGTCCTGTTCTGTTCCGATAATCGTGTCGTTGCCGTCGGTTCCATAGATGTTGTCAACCATGACCATCTCCTGCGTGGAATGCCTTTACCCCGGCAATTCAAGGTTGCGGCGGAATTTTGGCGACTTGATGACTGGTTGCCGACGGGCTTGTTCCGTGAGGAAGTGCTGCGCAAAGGGCAGAAACAACACAGGCCCGCAATCATGTATTGCGGGCCTGTATGTTGATCAGATTGAGGCGAGGGTCTCAGGCGACCATCGCGTCATATTCTTCCTGCTTGTCGAGCCATTTCTGTTCGACCATGGCAAGTTCGTTTTCGATCTGGCCGAGTTCCTTCTGGATGTCGGCCAGTTTTTGGGCGTTGGCGTCTTCGTAAAGGGTCGGGTCGGCCATTTTTTCTTCGATGCCGGCTTTGCGTTCGGAAAGCTTTTCCATCTGCTTTTCGAGCTTTTCGACTTCGCGCTTGATCGGGGCGGCGACTTTGCGTTTTTCAGCCGCCTGCTGGCGTTCGGCCTTGCGGTCGCGTTTGGCGGGTTTGCCATTGCCGTTTCCGTCTTCGCCGCCGTTTTTGTTGGCACGGCGTTCCATACGCGCACGATCGAGAAGATACTGGCGGTATTCGGCAACGTCGCCGTCAAACGATGTGACCGTGCCGTCAGCCACCAGAACCAGACGATCCGCACAGGCTTCGATCAGATAGGGATCGTGGCTGATGATGATCACCGCCCCTTCATAGGCATTGAGCGCGTGGTTAAGCGCATCGCGGCTGTCGATATCAAGGTGGTTGGTCGGCTCGTCGAGGATGAGCATATGCGGGGCATCAAGCGTCATCAGGGCAAATAGCAAACGTGCCTTTTCCCCACCCGAGAGGTCCTTGACCTTGGTGTCGCCTTTGGCCCCTTCGAAGGCAAAGCGGCCGAGCTGGGCGCGGACCTTGTGTTCGATCACATCGGGCATCAGGGATGCCATGTGCTGATAGGGCGTTTCATCACCGCGCAGTTCATCGGTCTGGTGCTGGGCGAAATAGCCGATGCGCAATTTGTTCGACGCATGTTTTTCACCTGACATCAATTGCAGGCGATCAGCCAGAAGCTTTGCCAGGGTCGATTTACCGTTACCATTGGCGCCGAGAAGGGCAATGCGGTCATCCATATCAATGCGCAGGCTGATATTGCGCAGGATCGGTTTGCCTTCTTCGTAGCCGACATCGCCGTCATGGATGTTGATCAGGGGTGGCGGCAGTTCCTTGGGGCTTGGGAAGTCAAAGGAAATGCCGCGATCCTCAACCACCGGGATGGCCGGGCCCATTTTTTCAAGCATTTTGACGCGGCTTTGTGCCTGCTTGGCCTTGCTGGCCTTGGCACGGAAGCGGTCGATGAAGGATTGCAGATGCTTTTGCTGGGCGATCTGTTTTTCATAATGCTTGGAGGCCAGTTCCATCTGTTCGCGGCGTGTCTTGGCGAATTTGTCGTAGTTGCCGCCATAAAGTGTCACGGTGCCGTCATGCAGATGGGCAATCGATTTGACCACCCGGTTGAGAAGATCGCGATCGTGACTGATCAGGATGATCGTGCCGGGATAGTTGATCAGATAGTTTTCAAGCCAGATGGTGGCTTCGAGATCAAGGTGGTTGGTCGGCTCGTCAAGCAGGAGCAGATCCGGGCGCAGGAAAAGGGTGGCCGCCAAGGCCACACGCATGCGCCAGCCACCCGAGAAATCATCACAGGGGCGTTGCTGGGCTTCGCCGTCAAAACCAAGGCCGGACAAAATGGCGGCAGCACGCGCCTCGGCGGTGTGGGCTTCGATATCGGCCAGGCGTGTATGGACCTCGGCAATGCGGTGCGGGTCGGTGGTGGTTTCGGCCTCTGCCAGCAAATCGGCGCGTTCGGTATCGGCCGCCAGCACGGTTTCAAGAAGCGACCGCGAACCTGCCGGGGCTTCTTGCGATACCACGCCCATGCGGGCCCGCTTGGACAGCACAATATCGCCGCCATCGCCGGGCAGGTCGCCCGAGATCAGTTTGAGAAGGGTCGATTTACCCGCACCATTGCGCCCGATCAGGCCGACCTTGTGGCCATCCGGGATGGTCAGCGATACCCGGTCAAGAATGACACGTCCGCCAATGCGATAGGTGAGGTCGGTAATTTGCAGCATTTTCGGTTGGTCTCTTGAACTGGTTTGCGGGCGCTTTGGGCGCAGTTTAGGGGGAATCGCAAGGATTTCTGTGCTTTCAATAGGGCAGGAGCGTGTTTGACGCAAGGATTCTTCAAATTGTCATGGCTTGTGTGATTTCGATGACAGATCCGGGCAAAACCGGTGCTAAATCGCAGTTTCATGCCTTTTGGGGGCGTTTTGCAGGCGAAACGGGTGAATGCAACGGCTGCAGGTCTGGTTTGCAGCGGTAGAACTATGTGTTGCGTTGCGATCCAACCCCGTTTATATAGCGCCAACCTTCGGGTCTGTGGATGATAAGGGCGGTCTTTGGTACCGCCTTTATCTTCCGCAGGCCCTTTGTACTCGGGGGGCTTCTTGGGGGCCCTCTTTGGGGGTAACGAATTTTTACAAAGCTTAGGTGAAACCAATGGCTGTCGAACGCACTCTTTCGATCATCAAGCCGGACGCAACGCGCCGCAACCTGACTGGCAAAATCAATGCCGTCATCGAAGAAGCTGGCCTGCGCATTGTCGCACAGAAGCGCGTCGCTTTGACCCGCGCTCAGGCTGAAGGTTTCTATGCAGTTCACAAAGAACGTTCGTTCTTTGGCGAGCTGGTAGACTTCATGGTCTCTGGCCCGGTTGTTGTCCAGGTTCTCGAAGGCGAAGATGCCGTCGTTAAGTACCGCGAAGTAATGGGCGCAACCAACCCGGCAAATGCCGAGGAAGGCACCATCCGCAAACAGTTTGCAGAATCCATCGAAGCGAACTCGGTCCACGGTTCGGACTCGCTCGAAAACGCTGCAATCGAAATTGCATACTTCTTCGCTCAGACCGAAATCGTCGGCTAAGCCAAGAATACCGAATTACCGGTTCATCCGGCATGAAACGCCCCGCAAGTTGCGGGGCGTTTTTTTGTTTTACGGCAATGTTTGGTGATTGTGCGAAACGCGATGGATCATTGGCGCACATCATCGAGGAAGGTATCGACAGACTGGCGCAGCGCGTTTGACCCAGAGGCGAGTTCGTGGGCGGCCTTGGCCAGTTCGGATGCGCGTGCGCGGTTTTGCTCCGCCGCGGACTGAATGCTGTCAGACTGATCGGACGCCTTGCTGGTTGCGTCCGAGGCATCAAGGACGCGGGCGGCAATTTCGGCGGTGGCGACACCCTGTTGTTCGATGGCAGCGGCAATCGACGATGCGATTTCACTCATATCGGAAATAACGGTAGTGATGCCCTTGATGGCATCGACCGATTGTTTGGTGGCATCCTGAATACCGGTGATCTGTGATCCGATTTCATCGGTGGCCTTGCCGGTTTGATTGGCGAGGTTTTTGACCTCGGATGCGACAACGGCAAAGCCCTTGCCAGCGTCGCCTGCGCGGGCCGCCTCGATCGTGGCATTAAGGGCCAGCAGGTTGGTCTGTTCGGCAATATCGGAAATAAGCCCAAGTACCTCGCCGATCTTGGCGGCAGATACGGCCAAACCTTCGACCAGCTGGTTGGTGTGTTCGGCCTGGGAAACTGCACTGCCGGAAATCTCAAGCGAGCGGTCGACCTGGGCACGAATTTCATTGATCGAGGCACTGAGTTCTTCAGCCGCCGATGCAACGGTTTGGACGTTACGGTTGGCCTCCGACGATGCCTGATTGACGTCGTTTGCCATGGCGGCGTTGATATCCGCGGTTTCGTTGAGATTGTCGGAGGTATCCTTGACGGTGCCGACCGATCCGGTCACAGAGCCAAGAATGCGGCTGATTTCACCATCGAATTTCTTGATCGATGCGAGGCGGGCGGTATTTGCGGCATCAAGGGCCTTTTGTTCCTGCTCCTTTTCGGCGGTCATTTTGTCAGAGGCAATCATATTGTCCTTGAAAACCTGAACGGAGCGGGCCATGTCGCCGATTTCGGTTTGGGCACGGACATAGGGGATGTCGACATTGATGTCGCGCCCGGCCAGTTTGCCCATGTCATCGGCAAGACGCGTGATCGGATAGACAATCCCGCGGCGTGCACCGATGGTAAACAGGATGGCCAGAACAAAGCCGACAATGGTGACTGTGATCATCGTGGCTTCGGACAGGGTGATTTGCCTTTCCATGCCCGACAGGCCGGCATCCATGTCGTCATGAACGATTTCTTCAGCCGCGTCGGCAAGGCTTATGAAATGTTCGAAGCTGGCATCAAATTCGACATCGGCCTCGGCATCAGCACTCAGATTGGCAAGGGTATTGTCCGCGCGCGTCTTGGCGGTGTTGGCAAGTGCGTTGATATCATTGGCAAGCTTGGTGGTCTGATCGGACAGCACCGGGATATTGATCGCGGTGATGCGGTTGCGGGCTTCGGTGAAGTTTTCGGCAACCCCGTCATAGGTCAGTTCGGGATCACCACTGAGCAGTTCTTCGAGAAACAGGTGGCCGTTGGCCAGACGATAGCGGGCCTCGCCAACGTTTTCGATGGCGGCAAGGGCGGCAGGATCGTAGCTTTGGCGGAGCGGCGGGAGGAGCTTACCAAGGTCGGTTTGCAGGTTTTCATAGAGACTGTCGAATTGCTGATCGGCACCGGTGCCGACACCTTCCTGAGAGGCTATGCGGGCATAGCGGCGTTCGCTGACCGCGATCAGGGTATCAAGGGCGACAAGGACGTCTTCGATCTGAGCGCGGACAGCGGGACTTTGGGAGGCGACAAAGGTTCCTTCGTCATTGGTGCCGCCTTCAAGGATCGCATTGGCGTACCAGCGCGATTCATCGAGAAGGGCCCAGACCTCGTTAATGTCTTCGGAGGTATCACCGCCCATGATTTCTTCAAGCAGCAAGTGGGCGTTGGTGGCAGTGAGCTTGATTTCCATCGCGGCATCGCCCAGCGGCGCAAGATCGACCGCGACGGTTTTGCTTTCAGATGACAGCAGTTTGGTGAACACAATGCCCGCAACACCGGTGAGCGTGGTGACGAGTGCCATTGTGATGAAGGCCATCATCAATCTTGTGCTGATGCGAAAACGGTCGAGCATAGATTCCACCCCAGACGTTTTTTGAGCTGTTCCAATTTGGTGGCGCGTTAGGTCTTGAGGT
Source organism: Thalassospira sp. CH_XMU1458 (assembly GCF_037027205.1). Lineage (NCBI taxonomy): Bacteria > Pseudomonadati > Pseudomonadota > Alphaproteobacteria > Rhodospirillales > Thalassospiraceae > Thalassospira > Thalassospira sp. CH_XMU1458. The sequence continues at coordinate 72,320 of NZ_JAYMDW010000002.1, forward strand.
TGGGCCGGGGGGCGTTCTTTTCAATGTTTTGCGGTGAAAACATAGAAAAGCTGCCCGTTTGCGGCGTGCAAAGCGGGCAGCTCTATTACGGCATAAAAGGGAATTGAGGCGAGTTTAGTCGATCAGGAATGCGGCCATCAGCAGCAGGAGAACCCCGATCGAGATCACGCTCCAGAGCATGAATTTTGTCCAGTGGTGCCAGCCTTCCTCGTGGTGGTGCACCAGGCCTTCGTCGTAATCGCTTCCTTGCATTGTTTCCTCCCTGTTGTTGGGACCATTGTTTGGTTTGCTGTTATCACGCAAGACAACAAGGTGATGGTAGCGCAAATCAACTCAGGGGTGAATTGCTTTGATGTTGTTGACTGTTTTCATCTGTTCAATCTCAAGCCTACAGGCTTTGAAAAACAAAAAAGCTGCCGGAAAACGGCAGCTTTTTATTTTTCGGATCGATGCCGGTTGGCAGATCACAGAAGGAAAATTGCCATCAACACCAGAAGGGCAATGATCGAGATGGTGCCCCATTTCACGAAGTTGGTGTAGCCGTGATAGATGCTGACATGGGTTTCAGTCAGTTCGTAATCGTTACCCTGCAAACTTGCCTCCTTGGATTGGATATTTTGGGATTGTTCAAATGTATATCCACGAAGTTGATGCAGTGCAAGATGCAGATTAACCATAGATGTTAGACATTTGACCGACTTCACATCTGTTGTGGTTCACCTTTGATCCCAAGGGGTTACTGGATGCTTGATTTGCAGCCATAGGGCAGGAAGGTGCCCGACAGCCCGTGGCTCATCATCGCAAACGACATCTTGTTGGCATAGTCGAGTTCCGTCTTGGATTTCGGGCAGGCATAGGCGCGCCCGGCACAGCCATTTTCGATATAGTCTTCTTCGGCCTTGGCAAATTCGGGGCTGAGTGCGCCGCGCGGAATTTCATCGAGCATTTCATCCCGGGTTTCCTGATAGACAGCGCATTTTTGCGCTCGCCAGGATTTTTCACCCGTTTGCATATCGGCCTTGTAAGACTCCAGTTCCGGATCGGAATCGGCCAACGCGGGAGTGGTGAGCATGGCCAACATGGCGAGGGGGATAATCAGTCCTAAGAGCTTGCGCGTCATGATATCGGTTTTCCGTGGCGGTGGTGGCATTCGATAATCCCATAACAGCATCAGAATGCGCAAAGATTATGACCCCGGTTTGCGGATCTGGCAGCAGGCCAAGAAAAAGGCGGGGCACATGATTATGCCCCGCCTTTTATGCGTTCAGAAACCTGCGCAGCCAGCGCCAAAGGTTCTTTCATCCGGGTTCGAGTGCCGGGTTGATTTCAGCGAAATCGGCCTTGGGCGCATCCGCCACCGTTACGATGCCCTTGGCATCGACCGAGACGCGGCCTTCGGCGATCCAGCGGATGACCTGCGGGTAGATGCGGTGTTCCTGTTTAAGGATGCGCTGTGCCAGTTTGCCAGCATCGTCGCCCGGCAGGACCGGAACGACGGCCTGGGCGATGATCGGGCCGCTATCGACTTCGGGGACGACGTAATGCACGGTGCAGCCAGCAAACTTCACACCGGCATCCAGGGCGGCCTGATGCACACCAAGACCCTTGAAGCTTGGCAGTAGCGACGGGTGGATGTTGATCAGTTTGTCTTTCCAGCGGGTGACAAAGCTTTCACTGACCAGACGCAGGTAACCGGCCAAAACGACAAGGTCGGCACCGCTTTCTTCGATCAGGGTGCTGACGGCATTGTCATAGGCCTCGCGCCCGCCGGGATAGCCCTTATGCGAGATGGCCTCAGCCCGGATGTCAGCCTTGCGGCCACGTTCAAGCCCGCCTGCATCAAGCTGGTTGGAAAAGACCAGCACGATTTCGGCCGGGTAGTCGGGCGCATTACAGGCGTCGATGATGGCTTGCAGGTTGGACCCGCCGCCTGAAATCAGAACGGCGAGCTTCAACTTGGTTACTTTTCCCATGAAGGGCCCATGTTTTTGATCACGACCTGCGGGCCATCGCCAGCACGCGGGCCAATGACGCCGATCTGGCTGACGGTTTCGCCGTGTTCGCGCAGGATGGCTTCGGCCTCATCGGCTTTGTCCGCCGGAACAACGACGCACATGCCAATGCCGCAGTTAAAGGTACGCGCCATTTCGGTTGCCGGAATGCCACCCTGTTTGGCGAGCCATTTAAACACCGGAAGGTATTCCCAGGTGCTGGCATCAAACACAGCGGTCAGGTTTTCGGGCAGAACGCGCGGGACGTTTTCGGTCAGGCCACCACCGGTGATGTGGGCAAGTGCCTTGACCAGACCGGCCTTGTGCGCCGCCAGGCAGCTTTTGACATAAACCTTGGTCGGTTCAAGCAGGGCTTCGCCAACGGTTTTGCCCGGTGCGAAGGGGGCTTCGTCGGCGTAGCCAAGGCCCGCCATATCGACAACCTTGCGCACCAGTGAATAACCGTTGGAATGAACGCCACTGGATGCGAGGCCAAGAATAACGTCGCCCTCGGCAACGTTGGAACCATCAAGCAGTTCGCCGCGTTCGGCCGCACCGACCGCAAAACCGGCCAGATCATATTCACCGTCAGCATACATGCCCGGCATTTCAGCGGTTTCGCCACCGATCAGCGCACAGCCAGCCTGTTTGCAGCCTTCTGCAATGCCGCCAACGACACTTGCGGCGTTATCGACCGAAAGCTTGCCGGTTGCGAAGTAATCGAGGAACAGAAGGGGTTCTGCGCCCTGAACGACGAGGTCATTGACACTCATGGCGACAAGATCGATGCCGACCGTGTCGTGTTTGTCGGCCAAAAAGGCGACTTTCAGCTTGGTACCGACACCATCGGTGCAGGATACCAGAACCGGGTCGTTATATCCGGCTGCCTTCAGATCAAAAAGGGCGCCAAAGCCGCCAAGACCACCGGCAACACCGGAACGGGTTGTTGCTTTTGCAAGCGGTTTGATTCGTTCGACAAGGTCATTCCCGGCATCGATATCGACACCGGAGTCCTTATAGGTAAGGCCGTTAGAGGTGGTCATTTCGGGGTCCCTGGCATCAAACATGCATGAATAAAAGGCGGCAAAACCGCGTTTTTCATCAGCACGTATCGACGTCCAATCGACGGGCACCTGTCGCATTGCGGTCCGGGTCGCAGGGAACCTGCTGTTTGACCAATCCGCCTTACTGACGCCTTTAATCAGATATAGAGGACAAAGCGATCCTGCTGATAAAAAACGCGGGCTTGATAATTTCCGCTGGGCCGAAAATACTCAAACGCGGGCAATATGCAATGATCACCTGCGCATGACAGAGTTTTCTTTGCAGAATGCGTTCAACATGCCACAAAGAGCGTTATAGAATAATGCAACAAGACACGATTAGGGCAAAGAGGCATACGTGCTTACTTCATTGAAAAACATCAAGATGTGGGCGGGTGCCGCCACCGTAGCAGCCATTATGGCCTTTCCGGCAGCGGCACAGGACATTTTCACCGTCAGCGGTGTTCATGTTGACGAGCGCGCCGAAACTGCGGCTGCTGCGCGCGAGCGTGCACTTGAAATCGGTCAGCGCAAGGCGTTTGAAGAAGTGGTTGCCCGCTTGACCCTGCCCGAAGATCGCGCCGGACTTGCGACACCGGAAACATCGGTGATCACGAACATGGTGCGCGATTTCGGGGTGTCGGACGAAAAGACATCGTCGGTGCGCTATATTGCGGACATGACCGTGCGCTTCAAGGATGACGAGCTTCGCCGGTTCTTGCGGTTCCGCGATATTTCATTTGCCGAATTGCAGTCCAAACCGGTGATGATCGTGCCGGTCTATCGCACGAATAATTACGTCAATCTGTGGGATGATCCCAATCCGTGGCGCGATGTCTGGGCGCGTAATATCGCGACATCGGGACTGGTGCCGATCAAGGCACCGATTGGCGATCTGACCGATATCAGCACCGTCTCGGCCGAGCAGGCCGAAAGTGGATCGATGGAACGTCTGTCCCAGCTTGCAAAACGGTATGGCGCGGATGTCGCCGTGGTCGCCAGTGCCGAGGTCAGCGGGCCAGAGGGCGGCGAGACGGTTGATGTTTCCGTCACCCGCTATGAGCCCAATGGCGCGCCGCAGATTTTTGGTGTGCAGGAAAAGACGCAAGCGGGCGAGACATTGAATGAAACGCTGGTGCGGGCCGCCAAGTCGGTTCAGGAACAGCTGGCCGATGGCTGGAAACGCGCCAATCTGATCAATTACAGCACGGGTGGCAACCTGATGGTGTTTATCCCGATTACCGGTCTTGCGGACTGGGCGGGGATCGAGAACAAGCTGATCGGGCTTCCGGTGGTGCGCAATTCGCGGGTGATTGCCATGTCCAAGCGCGAAGTGCAGGTATCAATCGAATATGTCGGATCGGCCAATCAGTTGCAGACAGCGCTTAATCAGCAGAACCTTAGCCTGTCGCGGATGGGGGAACTTTGGTTCATCCAGCCAAGCGGGGCGGATCGTTTGCAGGGGCTGTCGTTAGGCGGATAAGCCTTTTGCAGGACAGGGACAGTTTAACAGGGGCCGGGGAATGACATTACGACAGCAAGCACGTTTCTGGCTGATCTTTGTTGTTGGATTCTTTTTCCTGATCTGGCTGTTTTCGGGCATCCTGTTGCCGTTCGTGGCCGGGATGGCGATTGCCTATTTCCTGGATCCGCTTGCCGACCGGCTTGAGGAACGCGGCGCCAGCCGGGTGATTGCGACCAGCATCATCACCTTCCTTTTCTTCCTTGTGTTCATTCTGGTGATGTTGATTGTCGTACCGATGATCGGCAGCCAGTTGGCAGGATTCCTTGAGCGGTTTCCGGGCTATGTCGATACGTTGCGCACCAATGTCGCGCCGTATCTGCAAAATGTGCTCGATCGCGTCGCACCGGAAACGCTGCAAAGTGTATCGGATGCGATCAAGGGACAGAGTGCCAATGCCCTTAAATGGGTCGGTAATGTTCTGACCAATGTGCTTTCGGGCGGGTTGGCACTTTTGAACTTCCTGAGCTTGCTGTTCATCACGCCGGTGGTGTCGTTTTATCTGCTGCGTGACTGGGACAAGATCGTTGCCAAGGTGGACAGTTACCTGCCCAGACGGTCGGCCAAGGATATCCGCCAGTGCGTTAGCGAGATTGACGAAACCCTTGCAGGATTTGTCCGCGGGCAGGCGACGGTGTGCATATTGCTTGGCCTGTTTTACGGGCTTGGCCTGACGCTGGCGGGGCTTGAATTTGGCTTTGTCATTGGTTTGATGACCGGGCTTGTGTCCTTTGTGCCCTATTTCGGGATGATTGCCGGCTTTGCGGTTGGCATGGGTGTGGCGTTGGCCCAGTTTGGCTTTGGGCTTGATCTTGGGCTGGTGGCGCTGGTGTTTTTGATCGGTCAGGTGCTTGAGGGCAATTTCCTGACCCCCAAGCTTGTGGGCGACAAGGTCGGGCTTCATGCCGTTTGGGTGATGTTTGCCTTGCTTGCCGGGGGTGCGGTGTTTGGCCTTCTGGGTGTGATGCTGGCCGTGCCGGTGGCCGCTGTGATCGGCGTGCTTGTACGTTATGGCTTAAGGCAGTATCTCGATAGCAGGCTTTATGATCACGGACCGGACGCTGGCAACAATGCCACGACCGAGCCCGAGAAATAGCCCCCAGAGATCGAGATCAGCAAATTGAGTTTACTGTGACCCGGGTGACATCCAAGCCGGACAAAGATAACGACCCGCAGCAATTGCCGCTGGCGCTTGAAATGCGTCCGGCATTGGGCCGTGATGATTTCATGGTGGCCGATTGCAATAGCGAAGCGGTGGCGTGGATTGACCAATGGCCGAAATGGCCCGCCCCGGCCTTGTGCCTGTATGGGCCAAAGGGATGCGGGAAAAGTCATCTGGCGGAAGTGTGGCGGGCGCGATCCGGTGCGTTACAGGTCGCCGCATCGGATTTGAACGGGATCAATCCCGATGAGCTTCTGGGCGATGCCACCGGTCTTGTGATCGAGGATGCGGACCTTGTGGCTGGCGCGGGCCTTGATGAAACCGTCTGTTTCCATATTTACAATATGCTGAAAGAACGCGGTGGGCATTTGTTGTTGACCGCAAGCCAGCCGCCATCGCGCTGGCAGATTGATTTGCCCGATTTGAAATCAAGGCTGGGGGCGGCCCTGGTGTGCGAGATTTCGCCGCCAGATGATGATTTGATTGTAGGACTTCTGATCAAGCTGTTTGCCGACCGGCAAATCCCGGCCAGCCCGCAAATCATCAGTTATGTTTTGCCACGGATCGAACGGTCCTTTGCGGCGTTAAGTCAATTGGTGGCAGCGATTGATCGCCGGGCACTGGCCGAAAAGCGGGCGGTGACCTTGCCGCTGGTACGAAGTGTCATGGATGACATGACCACGGAATCGTAACATCGAAACGAATTTCGTAAGCCGATCAGGTTGTTACAGGTTATCATCACCACCACCTAACAGATTGCATTCAATAACCGGAAGCTGCATGTGAGCCCGCAACGCGTAAAAGCAAAACCGTCGCTTAAGACCCAGACCGATACCCTGATTTCCGATGGACATGTTTTGGGGTGGCGGGAATGGATCGGCCTTCCTGATCTTGGCGTGCCCTTGATCAAGGCCAAGGTCGATACCGGGGCCCGAACATCATCGCTGCATGCGCTTAATCCAAAGAAGGTGGTGCGTGACGGGCAGGATTTTGTATCATTTACCTTGCCGCATTATCGCGGGGACGGGCATGGGCGGATCGATTGTCTGGCGCCGCTGATTGAAATGCGCGAGATTCGCTCTTCGAACGGAAATGCCGAAGAACGGTTTGTGATTGCCACCCATATCCAGGTTGGGCATCACAAATTGAAAGTTGAAGTATCGCTGGCAAACCGGTCAATCATGGGCTTTCCCATGCTTTTGGGCCGCACAGCGATGAAAGCAGGAAGATTTTTGGTGCTGCCATCGAAATCTTATCTTGCAGGGAAGCCGGAACAGAGATAGACGCGCAGAAGAACAGCCCGAGATCGGAACTAACATCCGACTGGGGCGTTTTACTTTCTGACAATTCCGCATTCGCCAGCCACCGGTATTTTACCGGTCGCACTTCGTTTTGCCGACCTTGGGGGACATCTTATGAAAATCGCGATGCTTGCACGCAATCCAAACCTTTACTCCCACAAACGGTTGGTCGAGGCGGCCGAAGCACGCGGGCATGAGTTGGACATCATCAATACGCTCAGGGTGTCGATGAACATCACGTCGCTGAAACCGGAAATCTATTACGGCGGTGACAAGCTTACCGGTTATGACGCGGTGATCCCGCGTATCGGTGTGTCGGTGACCCAGTTCGGTCTGGCGGTTTTGCGCCAGTTTGAAATGATGGGTGTTTATCCGTTAAACGAGTCTGTTGCCATTGGCCGATCGCGCGACAAGTTGCGTTCGCTGCAGATCCTGGCACGCCGTGGTATTGGCCTGCCGGTGACGGCTTTTGCCCATGATCCGAAGAAGACCGATGAAGTTCTGTCGATCGTGGGTGGCGCGCCGGTGGTGATCAAGCTTCTGGAAGGCACACAGGGCATCGGTGTGGTTCTGGGCGAAACCGAAAAATCCGCCAAATCCGTGATCGAGGCGTTCCGTGGTGCCAATGTTGCGATCATGGTGCAGGAATTCATCAAGGAAGCCGGCAACAGCGATATCCGCTGCTTTGTGATTGGTGGCAAGGTGGTTGCCAGCATGGAACGCAAAGGGGCTGAGGGCGATTTCCGATCCAACATCCATCGTGGTGGCTCGTCGCGTGCGATCCGCATCACGCCGCAGGAACGCTCAACCGCCGTTGAAGCCGCCAAGGCGATGGGGCTTAATGTTTGTGGTGTTGATATCCTGCGATCCAATCACGGGCCGGTGGTGATGGAAGTGAATTCGTCACCGGGACTGGAAGGCATTGAGAATGCGACGGGCAAGGACATTGCCGGCATGATCATTGAATTCATGGAAAAAGATTTCAAACCCGGTAAGGTGCGGACCAAAGGCAAGGGATAAGAACAAGGGATATCACAATGAGCGAAACCGGATCACCCAAGGGGAAAGCCAAAGCGCCCAGAACCCCCAAGAACCCTGATTTTGAAATCGCTGGGAAAAAGGTTGCTCCGGGCACGCGCCAGATTGTTGATATCCCGATCTCGCTTTTGTCCAACCACACGCCGGTCAATCTGACGGTCAATGTCGTGCATGGCAAACGACCGGGTCCGGTGATTTTCGTCAGTGGCGCTGTCCATGGCGACGAGATTGTCGGGGTGGAGGTCATCCGCCGCGTTTTGAAATCAACCGCATTGCGAGGCATGCGTGGTACGTTGCTGGCCGTGCCCGTGGTCAATGCGTTCGGGTTTCTTAACAACACCCGCTATCTTCCCGACCGGCGCGATTTGAATCGCTGCTTCCCGGGGCATTCGCGTGGATCCTTGGCCGCACAGCTGGCCCATTTGTTTTTGCACGAAATTGTCGAAAGATCCGATTTCGGTATCGACCTGCATTCGGCGGCGGTCCACCGGGTTAACTTGCCGCAGATCCGGGTCAATGAAGATGACCCAAATATCATGGAATATGCCGAGGCGTTCGGCGCACCGATCATCCTGACAAGTCCGCTGCGCGACGGATCACTGCGCGAGGCCGCGCGTGAGCTTGGCGTGCCGATCCTGCTGTTTGAGGCGGGCGAGGGGCTTCGTTTTGATGAAATGTCGATCCGTGCCGGGGTGTCAGGCGTTCTGCGCGTGATGCGCAAACTGGGCATGACATCGCAACGCACCGTGCGCGAACCGCGTGTGCCGTCGTTCAAATCCTCCAACAGCCATTGGCTGCGCGCACCGGCCGGCGGCATTTTGCGGACCTTTAAACTGGCCGGGGAGTTTGTCCGGGCCGGGGATGTGGCCGCGGCGGTATCCGATCCGTTCGGGCAGCGTGACGAAGAAGTCATCGTGCGCGAGGAAGGATTGATCATCGGGCGGACCAACCACCCTATTGTCAATCAGGGGGACGCGCTGTTTCATATCGCGTCGATCAAGCGGCCGTCGGAAGTCCAGGAACGCATGGACGCCATCGAAACCCATCTGCAATCCGATCCGCTTCTGGATGAGGACGAGATTATCTAGGGTCAGGACCTATTCTCTGGAGAGCCTTGGGGCATATGTTGCCCGAATAAGGCGAAGATCAGCCCTGCATCGAAGCCACTGGCGAATTGTGGCAGGCAATGCTATAGCAGTCGGCATGGAACCAATTACAACTACAGAAGAACTTCGCAGTCTCTGTGAAAGATTGCGCAAGTTCGAATATGTCACTGTCGATACCGAATTCATGCGGGACTCGACCTATTGGCCGCAACTGTGTCTGGTGCAGCTGGCAAGTCCGGAGCCGTCCGATAACGGGGCTGCGGTCGATCCGCTTGCCGAGGGCATTGACCTGACGCCGCTGTTCGAGCTGATGCAGGACGAGGCGGTGGTCAAGGTGTTTCACGCCGCCCGCCAGGATATCGAGATTTTCGTCCATCTGTCGGGCAAGGTCCCCCATCCGGTATTTGATACCCAGGTGGCGGCGATGGTGCTGGGTTATGGTGATCAGGTCGGCTATGAGACGCTGGTCAACAAGGTGGCGCGCAAGAGCATTGATAAATCGATGCGCTTTACCGACTGGTCGCGCCGTCCGCTTTCGACCAAACAGATCAGCTACGCGCTTTCGGATGTCACCCATCTGCGCGTGATCTATGAAGCGTTTCATGAACGGCTTGAGGCCAATGGCCGTGCGGTCTGGCTGTTTGAGGAAATGGAACGCCTGACCGATCCGTCGATCTATTCGATTGATCCGGCCGAAGCATGGAAGAGGCTTAAAACCCGATCCAACAGCCCGAAATTCCTGGCGGTGGCGCGCGCGCTTGGCGAATGGCGCGAGACCGAAGCACAGCGCAAGAACCTGCCGCGCAACCGGGTTTTGCGCGATGATACCTTGCTTGATATCGCCGCCCGTCAGCCGATGACCGACAAGGACCTTGATAAAACCCGTGGCGTTGGCCGCAACTTTGGCACCTCCAAACCGGGGCAGGCGATTATCGAGGCTATCAAGGCGGCCCTTGATAGCCCGCAGGATCAGTGGCCGAAGCCAAAGGAACGCATCGAACTGCCGGCCGGGATTGGCCCGACGGTGGAGCTTCTGAAGGTGTTGCTTAAACTCTGTGCCGAGGAAAAGGGCGTTGCCCAGCGTCTGGTGGCATCAAGCGACGATCTTCAGAATATCGCGGCTGATGACAATGCCGATGTTCCGGCCATGCGTGGCTGGCGGCGCGAGCTGTTCGGGCAATACGCGCTGCGTCTCAAGCACGGCCAGCTTGGCCTTAAGCTTAAAGACGGCGAAGTGGTCTTTGTCGAGCTTGATGACTAGGTCGCTTATTGCTGTGATGAACAAAAAACGGGGCCCGATAGCCCCGTTTTTGTTTTTGATAGCCGGACTATCACGCAAGCAATGGATTCCCGCCGTCGCGGGAATAACGTTTCGATGTTGTCAGGCGGGCAGGGCGGCATCCAGCAGGGCGGTTGCCATGGTTTTGGCAATCTGGGCCGATTCGGGCATGCCGCGCACCTGGGCTGTGACAATTGCCCCTTCCTTGAGAAGGGCGAGTTGTTCGGCCAGTTGTTTGGGGTCGGACGCGCCGGCCTTTGTGCACAGATCGGCAATATGTTCGAGTACGCAGCGTTTGTGTTCGGCGGCGATCTGGTGGGCCGGGTGATCAAGTTTGGCGAACTCGCTTGAGGCGTTGATAAACGCACAGCCGGAAAAGCCCATGCCCTTGAAGGCGCGGCCATGAAACCATTCTTCGAGCGCATCAAACATCGCAAGCAACTGATCGCGCGGATTGGTTGATGCCTTTTGCATTTCAGCGCTCAGCCAGTCGCGGAACTGTTCATCGCGGCGCATAAGGGCGGCCAGGATCAGTTCATCCTTTGACTTGAAGTGTTTGTACATCGTCATTTTGGCGACGCCGGACTCGGCCAGAATCTTGTCGATTCCGGTGGCGTTGAAGCCCTGTGTATAGAAAAGACGCAGGGCCGTATCGACGAGAACGTCGCGTTTAGACTTCAATTTTCTTACTCCAATAGTCAGACCGGTCTGTATTCTTGTGGCGGGAAAGCCGCAGAATTGCAAGCGTTTCAGATAAAAGAACGGTCATTCCAAAAATATATTTGACAAGTAGACAGACCTGTCTGTATATATGTTTTCAACACTGATCAACCCGAACTTGTTTAGGAGAGTTTCAATGACCCGTATTTCCCTGCCTGCTTCGATCGATGCTGCGCCTGAGGCTTCCCAGCCGCTTCTTGAAGGTGTGAACAAGATGCTCGGTTCGGTTCCGAACCTGTTTCGTCTGACGGCAAACAGCCCGGCCGCCCTTGAGGGCTATCTTGGTTTGAATGGGGCGCTTGCCAAAGGGGCGCTCGATCCGCAGACCCGCGAACGCATTGCCCTCGCGGTCGCACAGCTTAATGGCTGTGACTATTGCTTGTCGGCGCATACATACTTGGGCAAAAACATCGCCAAACTTGATGACGCCGAGATCGCGGCAAACCGCAATGGTACGTCGAGCGATCAGAAGGCGGATGCGGCTGTGCGCTTTGCCGTCGCTTTGGTCAAAAACCGTGGCCAGGTGAGCGAAGGTGACGTGAGTGCCGCCAAACTTGCCGGTTACAGCGAGGCCGAACTGGTCGAGATCGTGGCGCATGTCGCGCTCAATACCCTGACCAATTATCTCAACGAAGCCTTTGATACCCCGATTGATTTCCCGGTGGTTAACGCCTCCGCAGCGTAACAACCGGCAACTCCCCCGGTCGGCATTCCCCCCTCCGCATGTTGCTGCGCGCCGACCGGGGTCCCTTTATCGACCAAACACCAAAGGATCAGATGATGTCACGGCCACCTCTTCCGCCTTTTAACGTCGAAACCGCCAAACAGAAGGTCCGTATGGCCGAGGATGGCTGGAACGGCCGCGATCCCGAAAAGGTGTCGCTGGCCTATACGCCAGACAGCCGTTGGCGTAACCGCGCCGAGATTTTCGAGGGCCGGGAAAACATCGTTCAATTCCTGACCCGCAAATGGGCCAAGGAGCTGGAGTACCGTTTGATCAAGGAACTCTGGGCGTTTCACGAGAACCGCATCGCTGTGCGCTTTGCCTATGAATATCGCGATGACAGCGGCAACTGGTTTCGGGCCTATGGCAACGAGAACTGGGAATTTGATGAAGACGGCCTGATGCGCCATCGCGTGGCATCGATCAATGACAAGCCGATTTCGGCTGAAGACCGGCTGTTTCATTGGCCGCTTGGCCGCCGTCCGGATGATCATCCGGGGCTGTCAGACCTGGGACTTTAGTCCCGATTTAGATCACCCCGCCATGTTCCGGTTCCCTGAGGGGAAAGGAAAGTTCGGCGGAAACGCGTTCTACTTGGGGTCTTACCCCGGGCAGGCAAGATGGTGCGTCCCCGGTGCTGTCTTGCCTGTACCCCCGCCCCCCGCAAAGGAACCTGAACATGATTATCAAATATATCGCTTTTTCGATTACCTCGACGGCTGTGCTTTTTGTCTCTTCTCTGCTGACCTTTACCCCCTGAAGGTCAGGGACCGTTTGGTCCGTTTCTGATGCCTCCCTGAAAACTTGCCGGGCCCCTTTCGGGGCCCGTTTTTTGTCAGATGAAAAGCACCTTTTCGGGGGCTTGATGTGATGGGAGGCGTTGAGGGCCTAGAACATTGTGTTGTCATTTGCCGATGTCGCCGGAACCGGCTGAACGACATCCCAATGTTCGACAACCTTGCCGTTGTCGTCAAAGCGGAAAATGTCCATCACAGCGCTTTCGCCCTGTGCAGAGGTTGACCGGACATGCAGCACGACCAGATCATCCTCGGCGACGGTGCGGACGATATCAGCATGGATAGAGGGATCTGACGCCAGCCAGCCAGAGATGGCACTACGGAAACCTTCGATGCCATCTGCGGCAAACGGGTTATGCTGAATATACTCGTCGCCGATATATTTCGTGATCGCGCCGTCCACGTCCTTTTCGTTAAAGACCATTTCATAGAAGGCAACGGCGTTTGCAGTGTTGCGATCCTCAATCTCACCAGCATGAGCCGGTTGGATGGTGGCAAGGAAGGTTGCGAGTACAGGAATGAGAAGTCCTGATTTAAAGCGGTTCATTTCAGAGCCTTTGCGATGAAGTCTTCAACTGATTGTGGTTTGCGCCCGACGACCTTTTCGAAATCGTTGCTCACGGTTTCGTAGTCGCCTTTCTTCGCCCCGACATAGAGACCCCCAAGGGCCTCGATCAGGTGATCGGGCAGGCCGAGGCTTTTGAGGATGCCGGTATGGACCTCAGCGGGCAGATCGACGAATTTGACCGGCTTACCGGTGGCGTCAGAAATGTAGCCCGCGATTTCGGAGTGCGACACACCCTTGGTTCCGGTCAGGTCATAGGTTTTGTTTCCGTGATCAGCGGGCTTGGCAAGAACCACGGCGGCGGCTTCTGCCAGGTCATTGCGCGGGATATAGGTGATTTTGCCATCACCGGCCGGCGCGCCAAAATCGCCGGTTTCAAGCGCATGTGGCACACCGGCCAGCAGAAGATCGGCATAGAAGCTGTTGCGCAAAATGGTGAAGGCGAGGCCGCTTTGGCGGATGTAATTTTCGGTATCAAGGTGAATGGCCGAATAGGTGAAATCGGCATCCGCCTTGGGATCAACAATGCCGGTATAGACGATGTGTTTGACACCGGCGGCCTTGGCGGCATCGACCGCGGTGCGGTGTTGTTTGATGCGGGTTTCGTTGTCGTCCTCGGCCGAGATGATAAGGGCTGTGTCAATGCCGGCGAACGCCTTTGTCATCAGGGCAAGGTCATTGAAATCACCTTTGCGGACATCAATGCCCTTGGCGCTCAGGTCTGCGGCCTTTTCAGGCTTGCGCACACTGACGGCGATGTCGCTTGCCGGGATGCGATCGAGCAGATGTTTGACAACAAGGCTTCCGAGTTGGCCGGTTGCACCAGTGATGAGGATGGTCATGTCAGTTTCTCCGATAAGGGGTCAGGCATCGCCTGTTCATGGGAGAAATCTGGACCCAATAATGCATATGATCAATTCGATGGGTATGATAGTACTTATGCATGAAAATCGATGAATTGGATCTTGATTATCGCCTGCTTCGGCTGTTCCTGACGATTTATGACGAGGGATCGGTGACAGCAGCCGCACACCGCCTTGATGTCGGGCAACCGACGGTCAGTCACGGGCTGGATCGGTTGCGCCAGATTATCGGCGATCCGTTGTTTGTCCGGTCAGGCAGATCAGTTGCACCGACCGCCCATGCCGATGAAATCGCGCCACAGGTGCGTGGGTTGTTGCAGGGGATGCGTGGCCTGACCCGTGTGGTCGCGTTTGATCCCGATAATGCCGATCATTCTGCGCGCTTTGTGCTTGGTGCTAATGATTACGAGGTGGCGGTGATCCTGCCGGCCCTGATGAAGCGGTTGCAAAAATGTTCTGCTGATGTGCGGCTTCAGGTCGTATCGGTGCCGGGGGTAGACCGCATGGTCAAATGGCTGCGCGATGGCACGATTGATCATGCGATTACGATTGATCAATCGGGCAAGCATGGCGATATCGCCCGCCAAGGCCTGTTTCGCGAACGGATGCGGTGCTTTTATGATCCGGCATTTCACGACGGGCCGCCCGATACGCTGGACCGGTATTGTGCGGCCAGTCATGCGCGCGTGATGATCGGGGCCAATGACAGTTCGGAAATCGATGACATCCTGCGCGGCCTTGGCCGATCACGCCGCACAGTGCTTCAGGTGCCGACCTTTGCCAGTGTCGCCAACCTGATCCGCGGCACAGACATCATCGCCACCCTGCCATCGCGCCTGTCAGGCTCCATGATGCAGGATTTTGGCCAGTTCGACCTGCCGCTTGAATTCCGCGAATATGGCTTTGCCCAATACTGGCACGTCCGCAACGCCGCCAATGCCGCACATAAATGGCTGCGAGGCGAGATTTTCCGGGCGTCGCGCGGGTTGGGGTAGGGAGGCGCTTGAACAAGCCCGGATCAAGCCGGGTGGGATCGCCACCATTCAATGCAGTTTTCAAGTGCCGCTTGGAGATCAAATTCGCGCCTGAAACCAACCGTTTCGTTAAGCGTTGATGTGTCTGCGACCAGATAGGGCGGATCATCCGGGCGGTCGGCCATGCTGCCCGCTGCGATGGTGCCATGGCCAATGAGGCTTTTGATGGTTTCGGCAACCTCAAGCAGGCTGTGGCCCTCGCCGGATGCGACATTGATCAGACCCGTGAAGGGATGATCGACCAGCTTGGCAAATGCGGCACCGGCATCGGCGACATGCATGAAATCGCGGATCTGTTTGCCAGAACTCATTTTGGCAGTTTCACCGGCCAGCATGGCGCGTGTGATGGCCGGAACAAAACGTGCGGGGGCCTCTTTCGGGCCGCACAGCAGGAACAGACGTCCCCAGGCGATGGCGGCACCCTTGGCGTTCAGGTCCAGACAATGCTGGGCAAGTTTAAGCTTTTCCTGACCATAGAGGGTATGGGGGGTACATGCCGCGCCCTCGGTCAGTTTCTGACCCGGCGCAATACCCTGCCAGTCATATTCGGCACAGCTTCCGGCAAGCACGGCACGCTTGCCGCCCTGATCATGGAAACGATCCAGAAGATCAATGCTGGCTTCGCGCCAATCTGGATTATCCGGCGCGTTCCAAAAATGACCGTGCTTGGTCTGCCAGGCCAGATGGATTAGCCCATCGGGACGTTCGGATGCGATCAGATGTTTGCGAAAACTGGCATCCAGCAGGTCACCCGTCACATGTCGTCCGGGGAGCTCGCCATCTTGTGGGGCAGATCGCCCGCAGGTGATGACATCATGGCCAGTCGAGATCAGCTTTTGGCAGGCATAGGGGCCGATCAGGCCGTTGGCACCGGTGACGAGGACCTTCATTTTGACGGCTCGTGATCTGGGTAGTTGGCATCGCGGTCATTGATGATGGAAGGCTTTTGGGGCCATTCAATACCAAAGGCCGGGTCGTTCCAGCGCACGCCAGATGCGAGGTCAGGCACGAAGGGGGCGCCCATCAGATAGAGGACCTCGGTATCGGGTTCAAGCGTCAGGAAGCCATGTGCGCAGCCCGCCGGGATGATCAGGGAATTGCGGTTGGTTGCTGACAATTCGGCACCCACCCATTTGCAATAGGTCGGCGAGCTTGGACGGAGGTCAATGACAACATCAAAGATCGCACCGGAAATGCAGCGCACGATCTTTGGGTCACCAACCGGTGCGGCCTGATAATGCATGCCGCGCAGCGTGCCCGCGTGATGATTAAACGACAGATTTGCCTGATCGATCTCGAATTCATGGCCGTTAGAGGCAAGTTCCTGCTTGCAGAAGGAACGCGCGAAAAAGCCGCGATCATCGCTGTGCTTTTCAAGCTCGATCAGGTCGACGCCAATGATATCTGTCGCAATAAATTTCATCCGATCACTTCGACCCTGGGGATGGCAACCATGAACTGTCCGCCCCAATCCTTAACATGTGCCATGTCTTTCATGATCTCGGCCGACAGGTTCCATGGCAGGATCAGGACATAGTCCGGTTTCGCGACCTTGAGGTGGTCGGGTGCGTGGACCGGAATATGGCTGCCGGGCAGGAGCGTGTTTTGCTTGTGCGGGTTGGCATCAACCACAAAATCAATCAGGTCGGTACCAATGTCGCAGTAGTTCAACAGCGTATTGCCCTTGGCGGCTGCACCATAGCCGGCAACGGTTTTGCCCTCTGTCTTGGCGGATTTGAGGAAAGCCAGCAGATCGTCCCGGATCTTGCGGCATTTCGCGTCAAAGCCTTCGTAGCAGTCAAGGGTTGCGATGCCAGCATTGGCTTCCTTGGTACGGAGTGCCTTTAGCCGATCAGTTTCGGGCCGGGTGCCGATGGTTTTCTGGGCCCAGACGCGCAGGCTGCCGCCATGGGTTGGGAGTTCTTCGACATCAAAGACCTTAAGGCCATTTTGCTCAAAACATTTCTCGACCGCGTAAAGCGACAGGTAGGAGAAATGTTCGTGGTAAATGGTGTCGAACTGGGTCTTTTCCAAAAGGTTCAGAAGATGCGGGAATTCAAAGGTTGATACCCCGTCATCGGCCAAAATCGTGGCAAAACCCGAGACGAAATCGTTGATGTCGGGCACGTGGGCAAGAACATTGTTGGCTGCGGTCAGGCTTGCGTGGCCGTGTTTGGCGACGACCTTTTCGGCCGTTTCCTTGCCAAAGAAGGCAACGAGGCTTTTAACGCCTTTTTTCTCGGCTTCCTTGGCAATGTTGGCAGCCGGTTCAACGCCCAGAACCGGGATTGATTTGGCAACAAAATGCTGCAGCAAATAGCCATCGTTGGACGCCACTTCGACCACGAATGAGTCTTTGCCAAGATCAAGCCGTTCTGCTGCTGCTTCGCAGTATTTGCGGGCATGCTCGACCCAGCTTGAGGAGTAGCTTGAGAAATAGGCATAGTGACTGAAAATGTCAGACGGCGGGACAACGTCATCGACCTGAACAAGGAAGCAATTCTCGCACACACGCGCATGCAACGGATAGCGCGGGTCCGTCTGGTCTGCCTGATCAAGCGGCACAAAGGAGTTGGCAAGCGCACTCAGGCCAAGATCAACGAGTGTGTGTTTCAGGTCGGTTCCGCAGGCGCGGCAGGTTGGCGTTGTCATTTCGTATCCATCATCACATCAGGCGGGGCGATCTGGCGCCCCAGGATTTAGCGCATTTCAGCCGTCATCGAGCTTGGCTTACCAAATTTTCCACGGTGCTTTGCCTTCTGACCACAAGTTTTCAAGCATATGCTTTTCGCGGAGTGTATCCATCGGTTGCCAGAAACCATCGTGACGCCACGCAGAAAGTTCACCCTGATCAGACAGGTTGCGCAGCGGTTCTGCTTCCCAGACGGTTTTGTCTTCTGCAATTTCGTTGAGTACGGATTTTTCGCAGACAAAGAAGCCGGCATTGATGCGCGCACCATCGCCAAGCGGCTTCTCCTGAAACGTGGTGACGCGATCGCCATCAAGGACCGTCGCACCGAAGCGGCCCGGAGGTGATACCACCGTCATGGTTGCCTTGCGGCCCTGTTTTTTGTGGAAGTCGATACTGGCGGTGATATCGACATTGCCAAGCCCGTCGCCGTAGGTCAGGCAGAAGGGGGCATTATCATCAAGATGGTCAGCGACACGCTTGATACGGCCGCCTGTCATGCTGTTCAGGCCGGTATCGACCAGCGTTATTTTCCAGGGCTCTGCATTGGCATTGTGATATTCGAGCTGATTGGTCGCCATATCGATGGTTACATCGGCATGATGCAGGAAGTAGTTGGCGAAATATTCCTTGATCACATAGCCCTTGTAGCCAAGGCAGATCACGAATTCATTCACCCCGTGTGCCGCGTATATCTTCATCAGGTGCCACAGGATCGGCTTGCCACCAATTTCGACCATCGGCTTTGGTCTGACCGATGTTTCTTCACTCAGTCGGCTGCCATATCCGCCCGCAAGAATTACTGCCTTCATTTGAAAAGAATTCCACTCACTCAGGGTTTGCTTTCAGAGGCCTTAACGCTGTGTCGCGCGCGGCTGTTTTGAGGCCCGCACACCGATCAACGCGCCAAGCGAGCCAAAAAATCTTGCAAGATCACGCCAGCCCTTTTTGCGTTGCATGGTGATCCCATACAAGAGCGCCTTCCAGCCGTATCGCACAGTGTGTTTCAGACCAAGACATATCGCCGCCAAACGGCCCTTATATTTGCGTTCAAAGTATATGCGTGACCATGCTAGGTGCCAGAACTTTTCCCAGTAATAAGCACGGTTGGGGCGAACGGACCCCCCATTGAGATGCATGACAACTGAATCAGCAACAAGGATCATGCCATGCCCGGCACGGAGCATGCGTGCGCACATGTCGTCATCGTCGAAATAAAGAAAAATTTCCGGATCATAGAAACCAACCTGACGCATGACGTCCATGCGGACCAGATTGACCGCGCCGGATAGGAATTCGACGCAGAGCGGCCCTTCGGGCACGCAATCATAGGCAAGTCGGCCATAATCGCGACGTTTCCAGAGTTCGACATCATGGCTGGGTTCGATATCGCCATTGCCATCCTTATGTAGTGGGCCGAACATCGCAGCATCTGGGTATTGGTCCGCGGCGGCGACAAGTGCGTCAATGGCATCACCGGTCATCAAAGAGTCCGGATTGGCCAGCAGGGCAAATTCGGTTTCGACAATCTCAAGACCCTGACTCGCAGCGGTTCCATAGCCAAGGCCAACGCGATTGCGGATGATTTTGGCATCCGGGCGCAAATTGGTGACGATATCAAGCGTATCGTCCTCGGAGGCGTTATCGATGACAATCAGTGGCAGGTCGGCAGGAAGCGATTTCAACAGCCCGCCAATAACGAGCCCCCCGTTATGGGTGATCGTGATAACTGTTGTTCTCGCCGTCATTTATTTTTCCTGCAGAAAATCCATGTCCCTTGTGGGGCTGAACATACTCAATCCGAACATAATGTCCAACGACAGATTCCGGCCAAGTTGAAAATAATCGTGGGCATTCCAGCGCCTTAAAAAGCTCAGAGGTTTTAGTGCGCTTATAAGGGTGTTTGCTGTTTTGCTGTTGAAAGCATTTCCGCGAGGATTTAGAAAATGCGGCAGGAAAAGTATTGCTTGTTCGCTTTGCGGATGCGGGTGGTTGTGCCGCAAAACGAACTCCTTAACACGCATATCAACAGAAAGACTTTTTATGAAAGTATTATTGACCGGTTATCAGGGCTATGTCGGAAGTGTCATGTCCGGGTATCTCAAGTCCCGCGGCCATTCTGTCATCGGTCTTGATACAGGCTATTTCAATGGTCTCGACCTTTGGACGCCGCCATCCGTGGATGAAGTCAGAACCGTTGATATGCGAAATGTGCAGGAAAAGGATATCGAAGGCGTTGAAGCCATCATTCATCTGGCTGCGCTCAGCAATGACCCGCTGGGTGATTTTGCGCCGGAGTTGACTGACGATATCAATTTCAAGGCAACCATGAAATTGGCCGAGATAGCCAAGAAGCGTGGCATCAAACGTTTTGTGTTTGCGTCTTCTTGTTCGCTTTACGGTGCTGCTGATGTTTCAAAGCCGGTCGATGAAACATCGCCAACGCTTCCACTGACGCCATATGCGAAAAGCAAAATTGATTGTGAAAACGCCTTGCTTGCGATGAAAGACGAGAACTTCGAGCCAGTCTTCATGCGCAATGCGACGTGTTATGGTGACTCCCCGCGTATTCGTATTGATGTTGTCCTGAATAACCTGACAGCCCGTGCGATTGTTTCTGGGGAGGTGAAGCTTCTGTCTGATGGATCTGCCTGGCGCCCGCTTTTGCATGTCGAAGACATGAGCGCGAGTTTTGAAGCCGTTCTGACCGCACCGGCCAACCTTGTGAGTGGGGAAGCCTTTAACGTCGGCACCAACGAGCAGAATTATCAGGTTATTGATATTGCCAGAACTGTTCAGAAAGTCGTTCCGGGCTGTGATCTGACTTATTCCGATGACGCGCAGGCGGATGCGCGCAGCTACCGTGTGTCATTTGACAAGCTTCATAGTGTGCTTCCGAATATCGGTTTTAAATGGAATGCGGAAAAGGGGGCTGCGCAGGTTGCTGAGCGCCTGAAAGCGGAAAAAGCGAAAGCAGAAGACCTGTTTGGCAGAAAGCACATTCGTCTTGAGCAGCTTAAGTATCTGGTGGAAAACCAGAACGTGAACGCGGATCTTTTCTGGAACGCTTAAACCTAAGAGTCGACGAATCAGTCCGCTTATAGCGGGCTGATTCTTATACCGCCAACCCAACGGGTGCCGGTAAAGTTATCAAGGAAATTACGCGTGCCAGACAAGGTTTCGTGGCCGGTGTTGGTGAGGGTGATGGTGCGTTCGGCCCAGTTGGTTTTGGGGGTGGCGGGCGTGAGGATGAAGAGCGGGTCCTGGCAGTCCATCATCCATTGGATTTCTGACCAGAACATCAGATCGCCGAGATAGGGCAGCGGATCGTAGGTTCGCATCAGGTGGCCGAAGACCTTGCCGACGGGGAGCGGGCCGTGGTCCTTGATGATTTGCAGGGTGAGTTTTTGGGTCAGGCTTAGGCCGGTTTGCGGGTCGGGCAGTTCGGCGAGATGGCGTTTGAGGGCGCCGATCATATGTGGCAGGGGAGCATTGCCGGTTGCCGCAAGCGTTTTAAGGTCGTTTGAGGTGTCTTGGCGGACGGCCTTCCAGACTTTGCTGCCAAATGTCAGCATGTCGCTGTTAAGCGGCTGGCGTTGAGTGTTCCAGCACCAGATCAGACCATCGAGGGAGAGTTGACCAAGGCCGATGAAGCGGTCGATGGCTTCGGACGCGGGCGCGTGGTTGACGGAGATGACGTCGATATTTGTTTCGGGCTGGATGGTGGCGATGGCATCCATCAGGAAGGCCAGGATCAGCTGATCGTAGCTGTCATGTTCGAACCAGAGCACGACATGGTCATACTGCCCAAGGCGACCCAGCGCGTCATATTCGCGCCTGAGGCGTTCAAGTGCTTCATCACTTGGCAGGTCGTAAGCACCGGCAATAAAGGCCGCACGGGTTTCGATGAAGGCATCGCGTGGCAGATCGGGCACCGGGCCCTGACAAAACGGATCGGAGAATTCCAGAAAGTCGCCGGTGAAGCCCGCCTGCTTGAGGCCATCGCGGATATCGGATCCGCAACGGACATGCAGCGTGGCTTGGGTGTCGAGCGGTTTCATTATTCGCCCGGGATCGGGGCGCCTGAGCTCGCCCGAAGGGCACTCAGCAATGAGAGCATGTTGTCGGGCACATCGGATGCGGCGATTTTGGCATTGGCCGGATCGTCGTCCGGATTGGCAAACAAGGGGGCAATGTCGCCAAGTCGGGCAGACCTTAGCGCAATCAGAAGGTCAATCAGTGATTTCTCATCATCGCGGGCGGCAGCGCGAAGCTTTTCAATGTCTTCGTCGGTATCTGGCAGAACGGTTATTTCCTGACAAAGCGTTTGAAAGGACATATGTGCCAGTGCGCCCACGATGTCACGCGCGGTGTGATCGGATGGCTGTTTGGTGTCGGTCATGACACGGCACTCCTGATCAGAAAAGAGATCGATGATCGTGCCGGTTTTGGTGTGGGGCGTCAATAAAATGCGCGGTCTGATTGTGCGCGTCTGAACCCTATTCGGCGAGCCGGACAACACTTTCGCGGTTCATCAGCTTGGCCAGTTTCGACAGGCGCTGTTCAACGACTTCGCCGTACAGGGCCGATGCCTGCTTTTCGAATTGCAGGATCAGTTTGCCTTCTTCGAGCAGCAATTGCGTTTGCGGCAGGATGCCTTCGACCCCGCCAGACAGCGTGTGACCCAAGCGAATGACATGGCCAAACAGACGGCCCGTCAGGCGGTCCTCGTCGCTGAGGATGCGGTCGCTGGCCTCATCACCTTTGAAATTACCAGTATAGCGCGAGCCGATGGTGTAAGCGAGGAACACGCGGTCATGGTGGTTGAGGTCGATATAGGGGTGGCGCAGAATGCGGTTATAGCTTTGCTCTGCACGGTAATCGGGATGTTCGTTCCAGCCGATATCACCGATAATGCAGGCCGCCAAACGCAGCCGTTCGATATTGACCGGCAGTTCGGAAAAGATCGGCGCACACCACTGGGCGACTTCTTCGCCGTGCTGATGGAAACGTTCGCCGTCTTCGGCAAAGCTGAAGCAGGCTTCAAGCACCGGATCGCGTTGACGCAGATCTTCGGGCAGGACTTCATACATCCAGCCTTCGCGAAGGCCATGGCCGGAAAAGACAACTTCCTTTGGCTTCATGCGGGTCATCAGCATGTTCATTACAAGCGATGCATGCGGCAGGCTGTCGATACGGCGTTTGGACACACCGCCGATCTTTTCAAGCGATACCCGGCTTTGCTGGGAAATGATGTGGGTCAGTTCGGCCATTTCCGACTGCGGCATGGCAAGATTATGCACCACCGAAATCGGATAGTTTTCCTGGGCAATGAACAGCTTGGCAATTGATCGCCAGGAGCCGCCAACGGCATAAAGCTGTTGGCCTTTGCCCTCTGCCAGCCAATCGACCGTATCAAGGTGCTGATTGATTTCAGCCGTCAGGCGGGCCCGGTCAGAGCCAAAGACCGTATGCAGGCGCATCGCACCCAAGGGCAGGCTGACACGTTTTTTGATCTCGCCCTGATCCAGCAAAACCAGTTCCAGCGACCCGCCGCCGATATCGCCCATGATGCCCGATGCCATCGGATCACCCGATATGATGCCAAGGGCCGACAGGCGGGCTTCTTCAAGGCCGTCAATCACCTTGACCGTAAGGCCGGTTTCCGATGCCACGCGATCACAGAATTCCTTGCCGTCGCTGGCAGCGCGCACAGCAGCGGTTGCGAGCACATCGACATGGGTGACTTTCATCGCACGCAACAGTTTCGCAAAGCGGTGCATGGCGACCACGGCAAGCTCCACCCCCTCCGGGTTAAGCTTGCCGGTGTTTTCCGGGTCACGGCCAAGGCCGCACATGACCTTTTCATTGAAGATCGGCATCGGTGCGCGGGTCATGCCATCAAAAATGACAAGCCGCACAGAGTTGGAGCCAACATCTATGATCGCGATGCGGTTGGAAGCCCGTTGGTCAGTCAGCATAAGATGTTGGCACCTGTTGGTCGTCTTTGGTCGTCTTTAGCCGTCTTTAATCGTCTAGCTGTAGCACGGGAACATTCGGGTCGGCTTGATCCAGCGCACTTCCGCGGCCCGAAAGTGACGGGTTGGTCATGAAATATTTGTGCGACGAGAATGCATTTTCACCTGCCTCGCAGCGTTCATAGGAGCCGTCCGGCTGCAGATGCCATGCCTGTGCGGTGTCTTTCAGGTTGGCAATCATGATCTGTTCAACAATCTGTTGCTGACAGGTCGGATTTTCAACCGGAACCAGGGTTTCAACGCGGCGGTTCAGGTTACGCGGCATCCAGTCGGCCGATGAGATAAACGCCTTGGCCTTGCGCGACGGGAGCTTTGCCCCGTTGGCAAAGACAACGATGCGCGAATGTTCAAGGAACCGGCCGACAATCGATTTGACGCGGATATTTTCCGAAAGACCCGGAACCCCCGGACGCAGACAGCAAATACCTCGCACGATCAGTTCGATATGAACGCCAACCTGACTTGCGCGATAAAGCGCATCAATCACCACCGGGTCGACCAGACTGTTCATCTTGGCCCAGATGCCAGATGGCTTGCCGGCCTTGCAGTTCTCGATCTCCTGATCGATGTGGGTGAGCAAGGTCGGGCGCAGGGTATGCGGCGCAATCGCGATTTTTTCAAGCGAGCGCGGGGTGGCATAGCCGGTCATGAAATTAAAGATGCTGGCCGCATCACGCCCGAGTGCCGGATCGCACGAGAAGAACGAGATATCGGTATAGAATTTGGCGGTGATCGGGTGATAGTTGCCGGTCCCGAAGTGGGTATAGGTCTTAAGGCCGTGGGTTTCACGGCGGACCACCAGCGATACCTTGGCATGCGTTTTCCAATCCAGGAAGCCATAGACCACCTGACAGCCCGCACGTTCAAGGTCAGCCGCCCAGCGCAGGTTGGCTTCTTCGTCAAAGCGCGCTTTGAGTTCGACCATGGCGGTGACGGATTTACCCGCCTCGGCCGCGGCAATCAGCGCCTTGACGATCGGGCTGTTTTCCGAGGTGCGATACAGCGTCTGTTTGATGGTGACCACATCGGGATCACGGGCAGCCTGAAGCAGGAACTGCACCACCACGTCGAAATCTTCGAACGGGTGATGAACCACCAGATCCTTTTTGCTGATCGCAGCAAAGCAATCGCCGCCAAAGTCACGCACCCGTTCCGGATAACGTGCGGCATAGGGCGAGAACAGCAAGTCATGATGCAGATCGGAATCGATCAGCTGTTTGACATCAACAACGCCAAGCAGTCCATCGACCTTGACGACTTCTTCAAGCGCGACATCAAGTTCATCAATGACGAAATCAAGCAGGTCTTCGGGCATCGCCGCATTGACCTTAAGACGGATGATGCTGCCGCGACGGCGACGTTTCAGCGCGGTTTTGAAAACGCGCACCAGATCTTCGGCTTCTTCTTCGATTTCAACGTCCGAGTCCCGAATGACGCGGAAGAAACCGTGTTCGATCATATCAAAGCCCGGGAACAGCTTGCCGAGATAGAGCAAGATCGCCTGTTCGACCGGAAGATAACGTTCATTGCGGCCCGGCAGACGCAGGAAACGGCCGATTTTTTGCGGTACCGGAATAAGCCCGCGCATATTGTGCCCGTCTGCTGGATCAAACAGCTGCATGACGATGGCAAAGCCAAGGTTGGGAATGAACGGGAAGGGGTGCGACGGATCAATGGCAAGCGGGGTCAGCGTCGGGAAGATTTCGCGCGTGAAATAGCCATCCAGCCATTTGCGGTCAGTCTGGGTCAGGTCGCCCTGATCAATGACCGAGATGCCCTGTTTTTCCATCTCGCTGCTGAGCTGGCGCCAGACGCGTTGCTGATCCTGCATCAACTGGTTGGCATCAAAGGTAATGGCGCGCAGCTGTTCGGACGGGCTCATGCCATCCTGACTGACCTTGGTCATGCCAGCGCGGACCTGCCCAACGAGGCCGGCGACGCGGACCATATAGAATTCATCAAGGTTGCTGGCCGAAATCGACAGGAAACGCAGTCTTTCAAGCAGTGGGTGGCCGGTATTCTGGGCCTCTTCAAGAACGCGATTGTTGAATGCCAGCCACGATAATTCGCGGTTAATGAAGCGGCTTTCCGAATCAATGGTGATCGCGCTTGACTGAACTGCAGCGGCGTGTGTCACGCTATGCCTCCTGCGGATTGAGGGAACGTCCTTGAACTTATGCGACAGTTCCCGGTTGCAAATGGAGTATAGGATAACTGCTTGGGTGGGTGCAATTTTCTTAAATTTATGTGTCAGTTTTTCTGATGGCATCAAAGCCGTTGATATGGCATGCAGGTACACCGTTGATCATCATTCGCGAAACGAAGATATGAAGACGTTGCTGCTGCTTCGGCATGCCAAATCAAGCTGGACGGATCCGGGTCGGGCCGACCATGACCGCGAACTGAACCGCCGTGGTGAAAAGGCAGCCCCCTTTATGGGCCGCTATCTGCGTCAGCATGAACTGGTGCCGGACCTGATCTGGTGTTCGACGGCGGCACGTGCGGTGCAGACACTTGGTCTATTGGGGCGGGATTTCGCAACCGATGCCGATGTGATCTATAACGAAGATCTGTATATGGCGAGCGAGCGGGTGCTGCTTGAAAGCCTGCACCACACCCATGAAGACGCCAAGCATGTGATGTTCATCGGCCATAATCCGGGGATCGAGATTTTTGCCCAGTCGCTTTATGGCGGTGGCAATATTGAGGCCCGCGAGATCATGGCACGCAAATATCCGACCTGCGGGCTTGCGCATTTCGAGTTCGATGTTGATCACTGGGGTGAAATCACACCGGGCAGCGGACGGCTGATCGACTTTATCAAGGTCAAGGATCTTCAGGCGATCAAGATTAGCGCGGAATGATTTGCTGATCTGCGTTGACTGACCTGCATTACTGGCACTTGACGAAGGGCCTGTCTGCGCGTTTTATACCGCTGAAATTTTGAGATACCACGTCCGTCGGGCAGGGGAACATCACACATAAGCGCCATGAATCACTGGTTGGCGGGCATGTTGTGGTGCGTTTTTTGTTTGACAGCGCGGGTCTGGCATGCACCTTTGCGGCCAAATTTGCGGCCCAAAATACAAAGCAACCTGGAATGACAATGCATCCTTTTCGCTCTCATAACTGTAATGCGCTGCGCGCGACTGACGCCGATGCGGAAGTTCGCCTGTCTGGCTGGATTCACCGTAAACGTGACCACGGCAACCTTCTGTTCGTTGACCTGCGCGACCATTACGGCATCACCCAGGTCGTGATCGATATTTCGAGCCCGCTGTTCGAGACGCTTGATAAAGCGCGTGCTGAAAGCGTGATCACGGTCGATGGCAAGGTTGTCAAACGTACGGCCGAGACCATCAACCCGAACTTGCCGACCGGCGAGATCGAAGTTTATGCATCGAACATCGAAGTTCAGTCTTCGGCCGAAGTTCTGCCGATGCCGGTGTTTGGCGATGTCGAATACGGCGAGGAAGTTCGCCTGCGTCACCGTTATCTCGATCTGCGTCGCGAGAGCGTTCACAAGAACATCGTTCTGCGTTCGCAGGTGATTTCGGCCATGCGTCAGAAAATGACCGCACAGGGCTTCCTTGAAATCCAGACGCCGATCCTGACCGCAAGTTCGCCGGAAGGCGCACGCGACTTCCTGGTGCCGTCGCGTATGCATCCGGGCAAGTTTTATGCCCTGCCGCAAGCACCGCAGCAGTTCAAGCAGCTGCTGATGGTTTCGGGCTTTGACAAATATTTCCAGATTGCGCCGTGCTTCCGCGATGAAGACGCACGTGCCGACCGTTCGCCGGGTGAGTTTTACCAGCTCGACTTCGAGATGGCCTTTGCCACCCAGGACGACGTGTTTGCCGCAATCGAGCCGGTTCTGCATGACATCTTTGTCGAGTTCGGCGGTGGTCGTGATGTGACCCCGTATCCGTTCCCGCGCATTCCGTTCGATGAATCGATGGCGAAATACGGATCCGACAAGCCCGACCTGCGCAACCCGCTGATCATTTCGGACGTCACCGAGCCGTTCCGCGGATCGAGCTTTGGCATCTTTGCATCGAACATCGAAAAAGGTTCGGTTGTGCGTGCGATCCCGGCAACCGGTGCCGCATCGCGCCCGCGCAGCTTCTTTGACAAGCTCAACAACTGGGCGCGTGATGAAGGTGCGGCTGGTCTTGGCTACATCGTTTACGGTGAAGACGGCGAAGCAAAAGGCCCGATTGCCAAGAACCTTGATGCCGATCGTATCGCACAGATCAAGGAAATCACCGGCGTTGCCAATGGCGATGCGGTGTTCTTTGCCTGTGACAAGGAACTGGCCGCGGCCAAGTTTGCCGGTAAGGTCCGTGACAAGGTTTGTGACGAACTGGAACTGCGCGAAGAAGGCATGTTCAAGTTCTGCTGGATTGTTGATTTCCCGATGTATGAGGAAGACGACGACGGCAAGATCGAATTCAGCCACAACCCGTTCTCGATGCCCCAAGGTGGTCTGGACGCGTTGGAAAACATGAACCCGCTTGATATCAAGGCGTGGCAGTATGACATCGTTTGTAACGGTATCGAGCTGTCATCGGGTGCCATTCGTAACCATCGCCCGGACATCATGTACAAGGCGTTCGAGATTGCCGGTTATGGCAAGGACGTTGTCGATGACCGCTTTGGCGGCATGATCAACGCGTTCAAATTCGGCGCCCCGCCGCACGGTGGTTCGGCCCCGGGTGTTGACCGTATCGTCATGTTGCTGGCCGATGAGCCGAACATTCGCGAAGTCATTGCCTTCCCGCTGAACCAGCAGGCACAGGATCTGATGATGAATGCGCCGGCAGAGGTCGATGACAGGCAGCTTAAAGAATTGCACCTGCGTGTGCAGCTGCCGCCGAAAGCGAAAAAAGACTGATGTGTTTGGGGCCTTGCCCGAAATACTGAAGATACAGACGGCCCGGAGCTTTCCGGGCCGTTTTCTTTTGGGGAAATCTATTGGCAATCGTTACCTAATATTAACCGCCATTGGGCCACTGTAGCGGAGGAAAAGAAAATTCGATCCTTCGGGGGATGGCCTGTTGAGAAAAATTCTTGTGGTGGCGGCACCTTTGGCGCTTGGCGCGTGCGGTGGTCCGATTGAGTTGACGGTGGCAAAGCTTGCCGGTGATTTGATCAGCTATGTGTCGACCGGCAAAAGCACAACCGACCATGCGGTTTCTTTCGTTGCCGAGCGCGATTGCGCGCTGCATCGCCCACTTCTCGAACAGACCATCTGCAAGGACGACGAAACCATCCTGGCCGAAGAGGCCGCAGCCCTTGCCGTGATGGGTGAGCCTGAAATCAAACAGGAACTGCGCGTTGCCCGCCCGGAAATCTATGCGGTGAATGCCCCGGCCGAGGATTGGTCACGCCCGAGTGCGACGGCCCTTAAATCCAACGCGATTGTCACCACCAACCTGCCGCCACTGACCCCGAAAAAGACGCCCGATGATACGGTTGATGCGGTTGAGGTTGCCTCTGCACGTGATCAGATCGAAGTCGAAGACGTTGCCGTTGATCGCAGTGACCTTGGCCCGATCGACCCGCAGGTCGAGGCAGATGCCGCGGTTGCAGGCTATGTCAGTTACGAACCGGTAGCCGAAATTGCCGCGCCAAAGGAAACCGTCACCGCCGCACTGATCGATCCGGCGGTTATGGGTGACGGGGATGACGTGATGGTCAAACCGGTGGATGCAGCACTTGACGGGGACGCCCTTGCAGGGGATGACCTTGCCGCGCCGCTGCCCGGTGATTATGTGGTATTGGCAAGCTTTGCAGATGAAGCGCGTGCCAACAGGGCGCTGGGCCTTTATAAGGAATACCAGCCGCGCCTTTTGAATGCCGAGGTGAAGGGCAAGCCGTATCTTCGTGTTGCGGTCGGGCCGCTTTCGGCAGAACACGCACATGATTTGCGCCTTCTTGCTGCCAAAAAGGGGGTTAAAGATCCCTGGATTGTCGGAGTTGGCGCCACCGGAGAGTGATGTTGTCTGGATTTTTTTCAGAGATTAAGCAACGTCAGCGTTCCCTTAAAGGAACGCTGATCTTTTGTTTGGGTCTTGGTGGCTGTGCCGCGCAGGCTGGTAATGTGACGGGCATCGAAGATGCCATCGTGCCGCATGTGGCGGAATATCACTTCAAGCTGAGCCATGCCGAACAGGGCAGTTCGATTGTTGATGCGTCCGGTGTGCTTGGCTATCGCTTTGAGAAGATGTGCGATGGCTGGGTCACGGAAATGCAGCAGATCATGATCCTTCAGGGCAGCGAAGGCACGCCGATCAATTCGGCCTATTCCATGACCCAGTGGGAAGATTTTGACGGAACGGAATATCGTTTCCGCATGCGTGATTATCTTGATGGCACCAAGGTCGACGAGATCGTCGGCAAGGCGGTCCGCAAGGACGACATGGTCAAGGTCAGTTACGAAATCCCGGTCGAGGTCGAGGAAGAACTTCCGGCCGATGCCATGTTCCCGACCCAGCATTCGCTGGTGTTGCTGAAACGTGCCAAAGACGGGGTGCGGTTTGCCAATGATCTGGTGTTTGATGGCAGCGGCGATACCCCGACCAACCGGGTGGCTGTGGTGATTTCAGGCAGCAAGGATGCCGATAACACCGCCAACGATCCCGACGCGATTGCGCGCGGTGCGTTTCATCGCATGAACCTGGCATTTTATCCGATCGGGGCTGCGGAAAATGGCCCGTCAACCGAGATGGCGGTTGATTTTGGCGATAACGGTGTCGCGCATGGTATGCGTTTTGACTATGGCGAGTTTGAAGTTCTGGGCACGCTTGATAAGGTCACCAAGCTGCCGCTGCCGGAATGCGGATCGCAATAGACAGATTTTAAAATCCAGACGTAAAAAAGCCTGCCCAAAAAAGGCAGGCTTTTTTAGTGGGGAGTGCCCGGGTGTTTTACGCAGCAGCAGAATTGCGTGAGGCGTTGCAATAAAGCCCGTAGAGGGTCTCGATCACGCGCAGAGCATCGTTACCATTCAGCGAATAGTAGATGGTCTGTGCTTCGCGACGAGTCTGGACGAGCTTGTCACGACGCAGGCGTGCAAGATGCTGCGAGAGGGCGGACTGGCTTAGCCCGACAATGCGTTCGAGTTCGCCAACCGACTTTTCGCCTTCGTTGAGTTGGCAAAGGATAAGCAGTCTGCTCTGATTGCTCATGGCCTTTAACAGGGTGCTAGCCTGTTCGGCCTTTTCTTCTAAGTTGTTAAGTTCCATTTGGCTTCCTTATGAGCCTGACCGCAAGCGGCCATTGTCCCAATGAAAATTCGACAAATCACCAGACGGAGCCATCGGGTGGCTTCTGATCCGACTGGCGCGAAGTCACTGCGGTAATAATACCTAAAGGATAGTGACTTCTGCCACCAACAAATTACAGGAATTCATCGGTAAACTTATTCTCAAGTATATTACAAATCTGTCAAGAGAGTGTTTACTCGGGTCTCACCTGCTGCTGATGGTGTTTGTGCCGGAATCCGGCCTGTCGAACTTCCTTCCATGCACCAGATTTTCCTCTGGTGATCGCGAATTTGATCCCTTGGGCGGTGTGCGGGCGAATGAAACCTTTGCACCGATTCCGACAGGACCTGTTTTTATTTGATTATGTTCCCGTTTGCTCGGTTTGAAACATAATCGATACCAGCATATACAAACCCGAGAAAACGGCAAAACTGTGAAAGTATTAGTAGCAAACGTGACACGCGCCAAATGATGCGAAGATCGAAGGCCAAAGAGCTTGCCTTACCGTTCGGTGATGTGCTGATTTAGAACAAAGAGAAGCATCCGGTTTTGCGCTAGAACAAGCAAAGCAGGATAAAAACAACGGACGCGGTCAACGCGATCCCGTGACCCGGG
The DNA here is from genome assembly GCF_037027205.1 of Thalassospira sp. CH_XMU1458. Classification (NCBI taxonomy): domain Bacteria; kingdom Pseudomonadati; phylum Pseudomonadota; class Alphaproteobacteria; order Rhodospirillales; family Thalassospiraceae; genus Thalassospira; species Thalassospira sp. CH_XMU1458. The sequence continues at coordinate 104,075 of NZ_JAYMDW010000002.1, forward strand.
CTTGATCCCGGCGCCGCACCAAATCGGACCATTCAGGAAGGCGACGCAGAAAAATGGCGACTTTGTTCGTGACCCATCACGATTGTATTGAACATGATACCGGCCCGGGACACCCGGAATGTGCCGATCGTCTGCGCGTGATCCAGCGCGTTTTCGAGGCCGAGGAATTCATGTTCCTTCACCGCGAAGAAGCGCCGCTGGGCGATATCGACCTGATCAAGAAAGTGCATGACCCGGCCTATGTCGACAAGGTGATGGCAAGCATCCCTGACCACGGCATCGAGCCGCTTGATGGTGATACCTATGTCTCGCCGGGCTCAGGCAGGGCGGCATTGCGATCAGTTGGCGGGGCCTGTGTCGCGGTCGATGCGGTGATGGAGGGGCATGAAAAGAATGCCTTTGTCGCCACCAGGCCGCCGGGGCATCACGCCGAATATGACCGGGCGATGGGCTTTTGCCTGTTTAACAATGCGGCCATTGCCGCCCACCATGCGCGCAACAAATTTGGCATCAAGCGGGTGGCGGTGATGGATTTCGATGTTCATCACGGCAACGGCACGCAGGACCTGTTTTATAATGATGCGGACCTGTTTTATTGCTCCACCCACCAATGGCCGCTTTATCCGGGCACCGGGGCCGAAAGCGAACGCGGATGTGCGAATAATATCCTGAATGTCGGTATGGTTGCCGGATCGGGCACAAAAGAAGTGCAAGAGGCGTTCAATTCGACGGTCTTGCCGGGTATTGCCGCGTTCAAGCCGGAACTTCTGATCATTTCGGCGGGCTTTGACGGGCACAAGAATGATCCGCTGGCGGGGCTTTGCTATGTGGCGGATGATTTTGTCTGGATGACCAAGCAGTTGATGGATCTTGCCGAGGAACAGTGTGGTGGACGTGTGGTGTCCTTGCTTGAAGGGGGCTATGATTTGCCGTCGCTTGCGACCAGTGCCGTGCAACATGTGCGCACATTGATGGGGGCACATTAAGCACCCAGCTGTTGCCCGACAAAAGCGTTTCAGTCAGACGAAATTGCGTTCTGTTCGGTTGCCCTGATCGTGACTTGCGCGTAAACTCCGCGCCGATCTAAGAAATGGAGCTTACATGTCCGAGGCTACTGCATCTCCCGCAATTCCTGAAGATATCGCGAAACTGAGTTTCGAAGAGGCGCTTGGGCAGCTTGAAACCCTTGTGCGTCAGCTTGAACAGGGGCAGGTCGGGCTTGATGACGCCATTGCGTCCTATGAACGCGGTGCGGCGCTTAAACGCCATTGCGCGGACAAACTGCGCGCGGCTGAAGAGCGCATCGAAAAAATCACCCTGAATGCGGATGGCCGCCCGTCGGCAACCCCGACCGAAATTGAATAATCGGAGACCGTCGTGAGTTACGACATGATTGCCGAACTGAGTGCGGCGTCTGCTGATCTGGGCGAGACGCTTGACGGGATCCTGCCCCGCGCCAATGGCCAGATCGAGCAGCGCCTGTATCAGGCGATGCGCTATTCGACGCTGGGCGACGGCAAACGTTTACGCCCGTTTCTGGTGCTGAGCTCTGCTGGGTTGTTCAAGGTATCGCGCCGCTCGGCCCTTCGTGTGGCGGCCGCGGTCGAGATGGTTCACAGCTATTCGCTGATCCATGATGATCTGCCGGCGATGGATGATGATGATCTGCGTCGCGGCAAGCCCAGCTGCCACAAGCAGTTTGACGAGGCGACGGCGATTTTGGCTGGTGATGCGTTGCTGACCCAGGCGTTTGAAGTGCTGGCCGATGAAGATACCCATCCTGATCCGCGCGTTTGCACCGATCTTGTCCGTGCCCTTGCGCGTGCGGCGGGGCCGTATGGCATGGTCGGGGGACAGATGATCGATCTGGCCGGGGAAGGGCAGAGTTTTGATCAGGCGCAGGTCACACACCTGCATTTGCTTAAGACCGGGCGGATGTTTGCCTTTGCCTGCGAAGCCGGGGCGATCCTTGGCAAGGCGCCGAAAAGCATTCGTTTGGCGCTGCGGTCCTACGCGCATGACATGGGGCTGGCGTTTCAGATCAAGGACGACATCCTTGATGTCGAGGCAAGTTCGGAAGAACTTGGCAAGACCGCCGGCAAGGATGTTGATCAGGAAAAATCAACCTTCGTCAAATTGCTGGGTCTTGATCAGGCCCGCGCGCAGGCGAGAATGCTGTGTGATCAGGCGATCAATCACCTGAACTGCTTTGACGACGAGGCCGAACCGCTGCGTGCGGTGGCGCGTTTTGTGGTTGAACGCGGCCGTTAAGCGGCCGTGGTCATAGATCATCACCATGACCGATCATGCGCCATATACAGCCGGTTTTCGTGACCGGCTGTTTGACAAGGATCCGTTCCCACTCGCGATCTGGTATCCGGCGACCGCACCCGAAAGTTCGGTGCGTCATATGGGCGTGGTTTCCAGTGCTGCGCGTGGTGCCGCCTTTGCCGATGACGGCCCATTTCCCATCGTGCTGTTTTCGCATGGGTCGGAAGGGCATCGGTTCAATCAGTTCTGGTTGGCAGAATATCTGGCACGGCGGGGCTATATCGTCGCCGCCCCGCAGCATCATGGCGATAACTACCTTGATGCGTCCGAAGCCCGGCAGTTGACGATTATCGAGCGCCGCCCGCAGGAAATGCGTCTGGCCCTTGATTTGTTGTTGGCGCATGACGAAATCGGGCCGCAGATTGACCAGGACAAAATCTATGCCCTTGGTCATTCGGCCGGTGGGGCGACGGTTCTTAAGCTGGCGGGCTGGGATTTTGATGCCAAGGCCTGGCAGGATTACTGCGAAATCAACGCTGATACGGATCACGTGATTTGCCAGCATGCGCCAAGTGATGATCACCTTCATCGGTTGCACACTGTGTATGGCGGGCCGGTGGTGTCTGAACGAGATGAACGAATTGCTGCCGTTATCGCGATTGCGCCAGCCTTTGGCGTGGCGGCGACCGATGCGGGATTGAGCGATATCGATATCCCGATGCTGTTTGTCGAGGCCGATACAGATGAAATCCTGCATGAGCATGTTAACGCCGCACACTTCCGCAAGCTGTTGCGCGGGCGGGCAAAGTTTGTGAAGGTCAAAGGGGCCGGGCACTATTCATTCTTGCCGAAATGCACCCCATATATCGCAGAGAATTTTGGCTATTTATGCCGCGATTTTGGTCAGGATCGCGACACCATTCACCGCACTGTCGAGCAAGTGATCCACCGTTTCCTCGATAAGGTAAAAACCGGTGAAATTCAGGGTCGCTAATTCGGTCGAACCTCGCTATTTTACGCAGCTTGCAACATGGCGCCATAACAGTCACCCTGTTGTAACCAACGCCATATAAAAAATTGAAATCGAGATCGGAATGAGCACGACCTCCAAGACCCCGCTGCTGGATACCATCAACACCCCCGAAGAGCTGCGCAAGTTGCAGCCTGCCCAGATGAAGCAGGTTGCCGACGAATTGCGCGCCGAGGTGATTGATGCAGTATCGGTGACCGGCGGGCATCTGGGTGCTGGCCTTGGTGTGGTCGAACTGACGGTTGCGATCCATTACCTGTTTGATACGCCGTATGATCGTTTGATCTGGGATGTTGGTCATCAGTGCTATCCGCATAAAATCCTGACCGGGCGGCGTGATCGTATCCGCACCATTCGTCAGGGTGGCGGTTTGTCCGGTTTCACCAAACGATCCGAATCCGAATATGATCCGTTCGGGGCGGGGCATAGCTCCACCTCGATCTCGGCAGGCCTCGGTATGGCGGTGGCCAACCAGCTATCGGATGACAAGCGCAAGAACGTGATTGCCGTGATTGGCGATGGATCGATGAGTGCGGGCATGGCCTATGAGGCGATGAACAATGCCGCCGCCACCGATCAGCGTTTGATTGTGATCCTGAATGATAACGACATGTCGATTGCCCCGCCGGTGGGATCGATGTCGGGTTATTTGTCACGCCTGATTTCGGGCAAGGGCTATCAGGGCCTGCGCAATGCGGCCAAGGGCCTGACAAAGCACCTGCCGCGCCAGATCGAAGAGGCTGCGCGCAAGCTTGAAGAATATACCCGTGGCATGGTCACGGGCGGCACCCTGTTTGAAGAAATGGGCTTTTTCTATGTCGGGCCGATTGATGGTCACAACATGGATCATCTGTTGCCGGTTTTGAAAAACGTCCGCGATGCCGATGTTGATGGCCCGATCCTGATCCATGCCGTTACGCAAAAAGGCAAGGGCTATGGCCCCGCCGAAAATGCCGCCGACAAATATCATGGCGTTGCCAAGTTTGACGTTGTCACCGGCAAGCAGGCCAAGCCGACCCCGAATGCGCCGAGCTACACCAAGGTGTATGGCGAAACGCTGGTGAAGCTTGCCGAGAAGGACGAGAAAGTTACCGCGATCACAGCTGCGATGCCATCGGGCACGGGTGTGAACATCTTTGCCGATCATTTTCCGGATCGTGCCTTTGACGTCGGGATTGCCGAACAGCATGCGGTGACCTTTGCCGCCGGGATGGCGTGCGAAGGGTACAAGCCGTTCTGCACGCTGTATTCGACCTTCCTGCAGCGTGGTTATGATCAGGTCGTGCATGATGTCGCGATCCAGAACCTGCCGGTGCGTTTCGCGATGGACCGTGCCGGACTGGTCGGGGCGGATGGTGCGACCCATGCCGGGGCCTATGACATTGCCTATCTTGGTTGTTTGCCGAACTTTGTTTTGATGGCGGCCGCCGATGAGGCCGAGCTTATCCACATGACCACAACCGCCTGGGCGATTGATGATCGACCATCTGCGTTCCGTTATCCGCGCGGCGAAGGTGTTGGCGTTGAAATGCCGGCCGAGGGAAAAGTCCTTGAAATCGGTAAGGGCCGTATCCTGCGCGAGGGGGGCAAGATTGCCATCCTGTCTTATGGCACGCGTCTGGCCGAGGCGCTTATTGCCGCCGAAGACCTTGCCGCACGCGGTTTGCCTGCCACGGTGGCCGATGCGCGCTTTGCCAAGCCGCTTGATCATGAACTGATTGCCGATCTGGCGCGCAACCACGAAGTCCTGATCACCATCGAAGAAGGATCGATCAACGGCTTTGGCGCGATGGTCCTGCAACATATGGCGGGACACGGGTTGCTTGATAACGGGCTTAAGATCCGCACCATGGCACTGCCTGACGCGCTGATTGATCATGACAAGCCGGAAATCCAGTACGAGAAGGCCGGGCTTGATGCCAAGGCCATCGTCAAGACCGCGCTTGGCGCGCTTGGCATGAGCGAAAGCAAGGCGCGCGCCTGATCAGTTCGAAGATTTCGAGAATAAAAAAGGCCGGTTGTCGGAAATGACAGACCGGCCTTTTTCTTTCCTGGCGTTCGTCAGTCGACGTAAATCATCTTGTGCGTCATGCCACCATCGATGCGGATGGTTTCGCCGGTCATGAAGCCGGATTTATCACCATCCAGCAGGAAGGCGACGGCCTGTGCGATGTCTTCAGGTTTACCAACACGGCCAACCGGGTGTTGGGCCTTGTCGGCTTCGCTGTGATCGGGTTCGGTTTTGTTGGCGTTCTTCTGCCAGTCGCCAACTTCGATCCAGCCCGGTGCGATGGCGTTAACGCGAATGTCGCCCGCAAGGCTGACGGCCAGCGCATGGGTCAGGGCAACAATGCCACCCTTGGACGCGGCATAAGGTTCTGTGTTGGCCTCTGACTGGAAGGCGCGGGTGGAGGCGATATTGACAATCGCGCCCTTGGTATCGCGCAGATGCTGTGTCGCGTGCTTGGTTGCCAGAAACGCCCCGCCCAGATTGACATTGATCACGCGTTGCCATTGATCCCATTCAAGGTCTTCGATGTTGGGGACATGGGGATTGGCTATCCCGGCATTGTTGATCAGGCCATCGATGCGGCCAAACCGGTCAACGCATTGCTGGATGCAAAGTTTGATGTCGGCCTCATGGGCGACGTCGCCTTGCAAAAACAATGTGCGGTCGCGTTCGGCATCCGTCAGGCTATCAAGCGCGTCCTCGCCCGCATCGGCATCAAGATCAAACATCGCGACCTTCCAGCCAAGCCCCAGAAGATGCTTTGAGATGCCAAGGCCCAAGCCCTGGGCACCACCGGTGACAAAGGCCACGCGCGGTGATTTTGCGGACGGGTTATCCATGTCTGCCCCATTTGGTTTTGATGGCAAGGCCGGGCGGATGCGCAGCCCTTGAGGAACTTTTGGGAAATGGTCTTGTTTGCGCGAAATTGCAAGGCGTTTGTATCAGGCGGATACTGGCCCGTTTTCAAGCCGATCGAGCAGGGCGTGAACAAAGCCCTCCTGACGCCCGTTAAGGCCGCGACGGGTTGCAAGATTTTGCAGCGCCTCGGTTGCTGCGATATGCAGGCGGTAATGGCCGGGATCCTGATCAATGCGGGTGGATTGTTGCGCGCTGTCGCCAAACACCATGGCATGGCACAGACCGGCATTGGCCGAGGTAAAGGCGCGACAGGTCAGCGGGCGGACGGCGTAAATGCTGCAGCGATCCTGTTCATCAAGTAACGGGCAGCGCACCCGGACGTCACTGGTTTTTGTATATTGTTCGATATCGGTTGCGGCGCTGCGCAGGCGATCTTTCAGGGCATCGATCTGTGGCGTGGTGAAATTTGCCGTGATGTGGGCGGCGATCAGGTCGGTCACACCGGGCGGGACACTGACAAACAGGTGGCAGCAGGCGCTGCATTGATCGCGACAGGCGCGCGGGTACGGGTTGGGAAAGCTTTGGCGCAAAAGGTTTGATGCCTGTTCGAGTATCGCCATGGTGGCCCCGGCGGCATCGGCAAGCGTCTCGGCCGCATCAAGGGCGCGGTCCAGTTCGGTGCGGAAATCGGCAAACATCTGTTCGTAGCGCCGCGAGGCCTCGGTCGTCAGGGCGCCGGTCTGGGCGATGTTGCGCGAAACCCGGTCTATTGCGTCATCAAGCTTGGTCATCAATCCCGGTCACTTTCGTGCTGGTCCCTACGACAGGCCTTCAGATTGGTTGTTGGTCGTTGTCTAATTTAGCATTTTTTGGCGTTATTCCCTAAAAATTGCATAACGGCGGAATTCGTGACGTTCGGGTTTTGGGTGTGCAGGCAAAAAAAACCGGCCAGATAAATCCGGCCGGGGAGGTAGGGTCAGAGACCCGATGGGTGCTGCGGGAAAGAGCTTTCTGTTAGCAGGAAAGGCTCTGGGCAGCGGGAGTATAAGACTGCAACGCTTATGCTGCAGGGGAGGTAAAGGTGTCTTCGTATTGTTTGCGCAGCTGGGCCTTCTGAATTTTGCCCATGGTGTTGCGCGGCAGTTCCTTGATCACCCAGATGCGTTTTGGCACCTTGAATTTCGCCAGCTTGTCCTGGGTGCGTTTGATGATGGCTTCGGGATCGGCTTTATCGCCATTGGCGGCCACAATCACACCGGCAACGGCTTCGCCGAAGTCGGGATGCGGCAGGCCAAAGATCGCGACTTCATCGACCTCGTCATACTCGGCGATGACTTCTTCGACTTCCTTGGGATAGACGTTAAAGCCACCGGAAATGATCAGGTCCTTGTCACGGCCAACGATGGTGACATAGCCGTCCTCACCGATGGTGGCGAGATCGCCGGTGATAAAGAAGCCGTCAGACCGGAACTCGGACGCGGTTTTTTCCGGCATCTGCCAGTAGCCTTTGAAGACGTTCGGGCCACGGACTTCAAGCACGCCGATTTCACCAGCCCCCAGAACATTGCCATCCTTGTCACAAACGCGGGCCTCGATCCCTGGCAGGGTCGGGCCAACCGCACCCGGACGGCGTTCGCCATCGAGCGGGTTGGAGGTGTTCATGCAGGTTTCGGTCATGCCATAGCGTTCAAGGATCTTGTGACCGGTGCGTTCAAAGAATGCGTCATGGGTTTCGGCCAGAAGCGGGGCCGAGCCCGAGACGAACAGACGCATGTTGGCCGTCACATCCTTGGTGAATTTCGGATGCGCCAGCAGGCGGGTATAGAAGGTCGGAACGCCCATCAGGACGGTTGATTGCGGCAGACGTTCAATCACGTCATCGGCATCGAATTTCGGAAGCAGGATCACCTTGCCGCCATTCATCAGCATGATGTTGATCGCAACAAACAGCCCGTGGGTGTGGAACAGCGGCAGGGCATGGAGCAAAGTATCACCCGGCTTGAAGCCCCATGCCTGATGCAGGGTTTTGGCGTTCGAGCCCAGATTGTTGTGGGTCAACATCGCGCCCTTGGACCGGCCCGTGGTGCCCGATGTGTACAGGATCGCGGCAACGTCGTCCTTGTCGGCGGCGACGATGTCGGTCATGGCGGTGGCGTTTGTGGCCTGGTCATTCAGGCTGCCATCGCCGTTTGAACCGAGCGACAGGACAGCGGCGACGTCATTCTTGTCACCCAGTTCCTTGGCCGCATCGATATGGGCCGGACGACAAACGAAGACACGCGGTGCGGCATCACCGAGGAAATAGGCAATTTCATCACCGGTATAGGCGGTGTTGAGCGGCAGGTGAATGGCGCCAAGTTGCAGGCAGGCCAGATAGAGCGCGATCACATCCGATGACTTGTCGACCTGTGCGGCAACGCGGTCACCCTTGACCACACCATGGGATGCCAGGACAGCGGCATAACGACCGGTGCGATCAAGCAGCCACGAAAAACTGCGTTCGGTGCCGTCGCGTTCAATCAGAAACGTGCGGGATTTGTCGGCCGGAAAACGGTCCAGAAATGTTTGAAGAAGATTATCTGACATGGTCATACCTGTTTAAATTCCGGCAAGCTGTGCGACGGATTTCGATGTGGCGATCTTTCCGTCATTCATCAGTGCTTCGTGGTTTTTCTCGATATCATTGAGGTGATAGGCGTAGTTCACCATCATGCCGCCCGCCTGACGCAGACCCTTTTCGGAGGTGTCGCCAAGCCAGTTCAGGCGTTCAAGCTGTGCACCATTGCCCAGATGGAAGCGGGCAGTAGGATCAAGCGGGGACTTGCCGCGTTTGCAGGTGGCAAGATAGGTGGCACACAGCGCCAAAGTCGGCTTTTGCAGCTTGGCGACCTTGATCGGATCGTTGATCCAGTCGTCTTCGCTAAGCCCGTCCAGCACCTGACCGGCGAGTTCAGCGTCGTCGGCCTTGCTTTTCTGGCGGGTGCGCAGCCAACCCATGAAGCCCGGAATGGGTGACAGGGTGGCGAATTGTTTGAGCTGCGGGAATTCGCGTTTGAGTTCCTCGACCACCTGTTTGATCAGGAAGTTGCCAAACGAAATGCCCTTAAGGCCGGCCTGACAGTTGCTGATCGAATAGAAGATCGCCGTGTTGGCAGTTTCCGGGGCCTTTTCATCGATTTCCGGGGCCAGAAGCGCCTGAACGCTATCAGCCAAGCCATGCACGAGGGCGACTTCAACAAAGATCAGCGGATCGTCGGGGATGGCCGGATGGAAGAAGGCAAAGCATTTCCGGTCGGTTGCCAGACGACGACGCAGATCTTCCCAGCCCTGAATTTCATGGACCGCCTCATAGCGGATCAGTTTTTCAAGGATGGCCGCCGAGGTATCCCAATCGATGTGACGCAACTCAAGGAAGCCACGGTTGAACCAGCTGGTCAGCAGGTGCTGCATATCGGCATTGAGCGGTTCAAGATCGCGGTTGTTCTTGAGAAGCCCGATCAGGGTTTCACGCATATCGACAATGGCCCGCGTACCACCCGGCGCCATGTTGATCTTGCGCAGCAGTTCCTGACGGATCGGCTCGGACGTTTGGGTCAGGACGGCGAGGTTTGCCTCGGACGGGTCCTTGGCAAAGGCCTCGGCGGCCTTGGTGACCTTGGCGCGATCAGCACTAAAGTCATTTTGCATCATCCGGAAGAAGGCCAGATGGTCTTCTTCGGGCAGGTTTTCCCAAAGCCGCACCACTTCGCGTGCAGCCGCGGTGCCACGTGCCTCGCCCTTTTGCGAAACAAGGTCCTTGCACATGGCGCCAAGCTGCTTGAGCGGGTCCTGAGGGGTCGAGAGTGGCAGATCAAGCAGTTCACGACCACGGTCGGCAATGCTTGAAAGCCAGCTTTTGACAGACATGCCTGACATTAGCGTCCTCCGATGATGGTTTCCGGAAGCCAGGTGGCGATCTGCGGGAAGAAGCACAGAATGATGATCGCTGCGATCATGCACATCACGTAAGGGAAGGCGCCCTTAAGGATGCTCTGCAGGCGGATATCGGGTGCAATGCCATTGATGACATACAGGTTCAAACCAACCGGCGGGGTGATCAGACCGATTTCCATGTTGATCGTCAGGATCACGGCAAACCAGTAAGGATCGAAACCGGCATTGATGATCACCGGCAGCAGGATCGGTGCGCTCATCAGGATGACTGCGACCGGCGGCAGGAAGAAGCCACTGATCAGCAGGAACACGTTGATGAAGCCCATCAGAACCCAACGGTTGACCTCAAGGGCGGAAATCCACTGTGCAATCGACTGGGTGATGAACAGCGATGACAGCATGTAGCTAAACAGGCCAGCAGCCCCGATGATCAAAAGGATCATCACGGATTCCTTGGTGGTGTCACGCATGACATTCCAAAGCTGACCCGGTTTCCACATGCGATAAACGATCATCGCGGTGATCAGGCAGAACAGTGCACCCACACCGGCCGTTTCCGAAGGTGTCGCAACACCGCCATAAAGGGCGAACAGAACCGCACCAATGATGACAAGGAAGGGCAGAACACGCGGAAGGATTTCAAACTTTTCCTTCCAGGTGTATTTGACAACACCAAGGGCGGCCTGGGCATTACCCTGACGCCAGGTCGAATAGAGCGACCAGGCCATGAACAGGGCGGTGACCAGAAGACCCGGCAGAAGACCGGCAAGGAACAGGCGCCCGATCGAGGTTTCGGTCGAGATGCCGTAAACAATCATGGTGACACTTGGCGGGATCAGGATGCCCAGCGTACCGCCAGCGGCAATCGAGCCGGCCGCAACCGTATCGGGGAAGCCGCGTTCGCGCATCGCCGGGATGCCCATCTTGCCGATTGCGGCACAGGTGGCAGGCGACGAACCCGAAAGCGCGGAAAAGATCGCGCAGGCGCCAAGGTTTGAAATCACAAGCCCGCCCGGAATACGGGTCAGCCAGCGATCAAGAACGGAATACAAGTCACCACCGGCCCGAGACGAGGCAACAACCGCGCCCATCAGGATAAACATCGGGATGGCGAGAACTTCGAAACTTTCGAGTTTGCCGAACAGGATTTCCGGCAACAGCGGCAGTGATCCGGTGCCATCAAAGGTGATGATGAAGCCAACACTGACCAAAAGCAGTCCAATGCCGACCGGAATGCCGGAGAAAAGAACAAGAGTGGTTGCGATGCCGACAACGGCCGCAAGAAGCAAGGGATCCATGATGCGGCCTCCTTAGGAAATGTCGTCGCGAATATCGAACGGTGTCGATCTGCGGGTGATGAGCGACAGGAAATCGGCAAAGAATTGCAAGAACAGCAAGCCAAAGCCGATCGGCAGCGCGGTGTAAGGTTTCCAGAGTGCGACGGCCCAGATGGTTTCAGACAACCAGCCGCCTTCATAGGCCTCGATCACCAGTTCCAGACCATAGAAGCCAAACAGGGCGCTGATCGCCATGCCACATGACAGGGTCAGGATGGCAAGGGTCATGCGGGCGCCGCGTTTGAGGTACATCGGGAACAGGTCAACATTGACGTGACCGCGCAGCAATTGAACATAGGGCAGGCCGACCAGTGTTGCGCCGATCATCAGGAAGATGACGGCTTCGGTCTGCCAGACGGTGGATTCATTGAGCACATAGCGCATGAAGACCAGTTGGCAGATGATCAGCATCGCAATGGCAAACATGCTTGCCGATGCGATCCCGCAAATGCGCGATAAGAAATGGATGGCTGAAATGACGCCATCAAGCGGGCCCTTTGGCGCCTGGGACCGGTTTGCGGCCATGGCGTTTTGATGGTCGATCGGCTCGACATCAGGCGGGGGAGGCATATCTGATTTAACGGAATGCGACGCACTTGGTGTCTGCGTGAAATCGTCTGGCAGATCAATCGGAAGTGGGTGCGGGGACATGGCGTTCGACACGCGCGTTCTCCTCTGACGGAACCGTATTGGTCTATATTTTTGTATTTTGAGGAATGGGGTGGTGCCGGACGGACCGGCACCACCATCACTTCACGTCAAGAACCGATCACTCGACTGCAAGTGCCATATCAAGAAGTTCCTGACCGTTCGGGGTCTCTTCAACGAACTTCTTGTAGGAGGTTTCCTTGGCCAGAGCCTGCCATGCAGCGAAGTCTTCGTCGGTCAACTCGGCGATTTCAACGCCGTTTTCCTTGAAGACGTCGATGCTGTCAGAGTCCTGCTTGCGGCCTTCGGTGGTGTAGTATTCCTCAGCCTTTTTCGCAGCAGCAGCCAGGGCTTCTTTCTGCGCATCATTGAGGTTGTCGTAGCTTTTCTTCGACATCAGGACCGGCTGATACATGAACCACAGTGCGTTGCCTGCGGCCGGGGTGTAGCAGCTGACCTGCTCGTAGATACGATAGGAAACGAAGCTTGAGGAGCTGGTGTTGGTGGCATCAAGAACGCCGGTCTGCATGGCCGGATAGATTTCCGAGCTCGGCATGGCGGCGATGGATGCACCGGCACCTTCAAGCATCTGCTCGAACGATTTGCCGGCGGCACGAATCTGAAGTCCTTTGACGTCTTCCGGCTTACGGATGCAGCCCTTGGTCGAGGCAAAGCCACCGGCCAGCCAACCCTTGGCAACGGTTACAACACCATCTTCGTTCAGGAGTTCTTCGATTTTAGCCATGAACGGGGATTCGTTGATGCGGTTGGCATGATCGTGGTTTTTGACCAGTGCCGGCATCAGGGTCAGGTTGGTTGCCGGAACACGACCACCGGCATAGGCCAGCGGATAAACGATCATGTCGAGCTGCCCGCGTGTCATCGGGGTCCACTGTTCTTTTGCCTTGAACAGGGAGCCGGACGGGAAGATCTGGATTTCCAGATCAACGTTTGCGGCTTTGACTTCATCGGCGACGATCTGTGCAACCTTGTGACGGATGTCGCTGGTCGACCACTGGTGAGACAGCTTGAGCGTCTCGGCACCAGCAGATGCGGACATGCCAAAGGCAGCAACAGACATGGAGATGGCGGCAACAGACGCCGTAAGAGTCTTCTTGAAAATCTTCATCTTTATCCTCCCGGATGAAGCATGCGTTTTGAATGCATTTTGACGGCTTTTTGCGCGTCTTATTATTGATGCGGTTTTCGCATTGGAAGAAAGCGTTACAGATTTCTGGCATGCTGTCCACGCAATTTTGTATACCAGAACGTCATTTTGCAGTGCCACAAATCCGCGCCCTAGTATTTGCCGGGGGATTTAGGAAAACCGGGCCTGAACTTTTGCGATGCAGCAGGAAATCATCGCAAAGCAGCATCGAAAAGGCTTTGATTGGTACCAGAATATGTGTTCTGGTATACCAGTAAGTGACGAAAAACGAGGTCCCACATGTCGCAAAACGGAAAGCTTGCCACCGATCTGGTCCAGAAACTTGAACGCGATATCGTGACCGGTGTGCTCAAGCCTGGCGACAAACTTGACGAGCGTTCGTTAAGCGAACGGTTCGGTGTTTCACGTACGCCGGTGCGTGAAGCGCTTCAGACGCTTGCCGGTTCGGGACTGGTTGCGACCATGCCACGCCGCGGCACTATTGTTGCCTCGATCACGGTTGCCGAACTGATTGAAATGTTCGAAGTCATGGCCGAACTTGAAGCCATGTGCGCACGCCTCGCCGCACGACGCATGCCGCGTGTCGATATCGAAAACCTGATTGCGCTGTCCGAAGAGTGCAACGGGCTTAAGGACCATGCTGATGCGGACGCCTATTACGAGGCCAATGTGCGCTTCCACGAGGCGATCTATGCCGGATGCCGCAACAGTTTCCTTGAACGTCAGACCAAGAATGTGCGCAACCGACTGGCACCTTATCGTCGCCTGCAATTGCACCGTCCGGGGCGTGTCAAGAAATCCAACAATGAACATGCCGATATCCTCAGTGCCATTTCCAATGGCGAGGCCGAGACTGCCGGCAAACTGATGCAGCAGCATGTGGCGGTTCAGGGTGAGTCGCTTAATGATCTGCTGGCGATTGTGCCGCGCGGATACCTCGAACCGCTGGCCAGCTGATTCCGGTTTAAAAGCGACACCAAATGCGTGACCTTTTTGGGCGGGTGCGTTAAAACGCGCTCATGGCAAAGAAACGTTTGGATCAGTTGCTTGTGGAACGTGGATTGGTGGAAAGCCGGTCCAAGGCGCAGGCTTTCATTATGGCAGGCAATGTCTTTAGTGGCGAGCAACGGCTTGATAAGCCGGGCATGCCGTGCAAGGAAGACATTTCCATTACGCTGCGCGGGCAGCCCCATCCGTGGGTGTCACGCGGCGGGCTCAAGCTTGAAAAAGGGTTGGCCGAGTTCGAGATCGACGTGACCGGGTTTATCGCGGTTGATGTCGGCGCCTCCACCGGCGGCTTTACCGATGTTCTGCTTCAGAACGGGGCGGTCAAGGTTTATGCCGTCGATGTCGGGCAGGGGCAGCTGGACTGGAAGCTGCGCAATGATGAGCGCGTTGTGGTCATGGAAAAGACCAATGCGCGCCACCTGACCGAAGAACAGATCCCTGATGCCATTGATATCGTTGTTTGCGATGCCAGCTTTATCGGGCTTCGTACCGTGCTTCCGGCCAGTATGGAGCGGGTCAAGGCGGGCGGTTATCTGATTGCGCTGATCAAGCCGCAATTTGAAGTCGGCAAGGAACGAGTTGGCAAAAAGGGGGTCGTTCGCGAACCTGAACTGCATCAGGAAGTCTGCGATACCATTTCCGACTGGCTGGCAAATCTTCCGGGCTGGGAAGTGCTTGGCATCACCAAAAGCCCGATCACTGGCCCCGAAGGCAATGTTGAATTCCTGATTTGCGGGCGGAAAACGGCCTGATCAACAGGCCCGATTTCCACCCGTCCTCATCAGATTACTTGCCGATTTTCTTCATGAAGAAATCAATACCGGCCTGGGCGCAGTCCTGATCCTGCGGCGGGGTGCCGGAACTGACGCCGATACCACCGACGCATTCACCATCAACGAACACTGGCAGGCCACCCGCAACAATCGACAGACGGCCGCCGATTTCCGAATCAATACCATAGGCCGGTTTGCCTGGCTGGGCAGCGGCGGCATATTCATGCGTACCCTTGCGTGCGCCCGATGCGGTAAAGGATTTGTCCTGTGCGATGGTGGTGCTGGTGACCTTGCCGCCATCCATGCGCTCAAACGCGATCAGCACACCGGATTCGTCGGTAATCGCGATGCACATCGGCACCCCGATTTCATTGGCACGGTTGCGCGCGCCTTCGATCAGGATATAGGCATCCTCAATGGACAGGCGTTTGATGGTCAGCATTGGACTTCTCCCGGGACGTTTTCTTTGATGCAATTAACTGGCGGCATCTTAGGGCCTGCGCCAAAAGGCGATCAATCAGATAAAACGGCTTTCCGTATGGTGGAAGGCGCAGCATGTTGCGCCCACCACTTAGAAGTCGGGGCGCATGATCATCAGGTAAAGGGCGCCCAGCGGAAACAGGATGGCAATCCGCCCGACCATGTTCCAAAGCCGGCGGCACTTCTCATAGCTTGCGGGCATTGCGGTTTCACCGTTTGCCACGGTCTGGGCCGCGATCTTTGACATATAGATCTGAAGCGGGAGCAAGCCCACCAACCACAGCATTGCTGCCATGCCAAACAGACCAATGCCATAGATCAGATAGGGTGCCTCTGAAAGCGCGATGCCGGTCGCATGAAAAAGCCCGATGCCACCAATCACGATCAGGGCCGAACCAAGCGCGGTAAAGGCAAGATCGGTGACGTTGATCAGGCGACAGGCAAAGGCGATGACGACCGGGTTATTGGTCCGGTCTGCCTGTATTTTCCAGACGGCGGATACGATGATGTTGCCCAAAAACAGGATGGCGCCAATGACGTGTATGAGTTTGACGGTTGCGTATTCCATCTGATTTTCCGGTTGGTAACAGGCGGCTGCCCGTTAAGGTTTAAGGGGCTTTGTCGGTGTTGACCGGCATGGTCAAATCTTCGGCCAGAAGGCCCAGGACAAAACTTGAAAGATCCTGATCAGCGGGCGGCACGATCATGCCATCAATCACCAGCATGGCGATGCCGTGGGCGCGGCTCCAAGCGGCGAGTGCCCGGTTATAGGCACTGGCGGCCTCGGCCAGGGTCATTTCGGCCTTGCGATCAACCGATGTGACGGCGCGTTGCAAGACGTCAAAGGCGTTATCGGCGGCATCGCGCAGTTCCGGATATTGATCGAGTGGCGGGCGTTCGCGGCCAAAGATCAGACGGAAATGCTGCGGGTTTTCGACCGCGAACTGAACATAGGCAGCCCCCAGCGCCATGATGCGTTCTTCGTGATTGGGGTGACTTTCCGCAGCGCTTTCAAGTTGTTCGGCGAACCTTTCAAAGGCAGCAATCGCAACTGCCGCCAAAATGCCATCCTTGCCGTCAAAATGGCGATAGGGGGCGGCTTCCGACACACCGGTCAGCCGCGCCAGACGGCGTAGCGACAAACCAGCCGGGCCTTCGTTCGTCAGGATGTTTTCAGCTTGTTGCAGGAGGACATTCCGGACATCACCGTGGTGATACTTTCCCATTTGCACGTAACTCGTTTTTCTTATGTTAACTTTGTTAACATTATCCGTCGCGCCAAGTTTGTGCAACCCCATTTCGATCTTTCAGATCGACGAAGACTGAATTCGGAGATACGGTTTTGCGTGCATCAGGTTTATATATGCTCGCGACACGAGAATCTAAAAAAGGTGTTAGTAAGGTGATTGGTGAGACTCGCAAAGAAAAGCGAAGGTTCTGGATTTTCTTCTTCGTTGCATTGGTAATTACCGTGGCGGGAGGAAAGCTATGGAAGCTTGCAACTTATGAAGTGCCACAAGGCCTTGCTTCGGATGAATTCAACAAGCGTTGTATTGCTAACCTAGACGACCTTTCTGTACTTGTTACTGATCCCCAGATTGCGCCTTACCTTGTTTCTCAGGAGCGAATAGACGCAGCGTTTCCAGAGAGCGAAGCCAGTATTTGGCAGTATGAGCACAAGGATTACAATAGTGTGGACGTATTGTTGACCTTGGTGGAAAACAAAACTTGCGTGGTTTCAATGACCGACCAAAGCTTAGATGTAACGAAATCAGCTTTGGCGAGCACGCTTGTTGGAAGAACTAAACAGATCGATCTTCCACCCGACAGACCAGGTATGGTTTCGTACATATTGTTTGATGAATCGGGCGCTATTCGGCGTGCGCTAGTAATTGTCGGCCCAACAGGCCATGAGGATTTGGAATTTGGTATCGCTTTGATCAAACCAGAAAATAATCGCCTCCCTGATGGCAGCAGTTTGGATGATTACCCGATTGTAAAACCATAAATCTCGGTTAGGGATACCCGTGACCAGGCATCAGCCCAGAACGAAATCAAACCGGCCGATTTCGCCGTCACTTGCCGGATGCATGTTCATCAGAAGCGCGCTGTCAAACAGGTGATCAAGCTCGTTAAGCGGTTCATCCGGGAAATAAAGCTGGGTGGTCAGGGTTCGGCCATTGGGCGGGGTGATCTTGACGTGGTAGTGCGGGGTGCGTCCGGCATATTCGGCCGGGCGGATGGTATCGAAGTAATAGCGTCCCTGGCCGTCAGTGCGCTGATAGCCGCGCATGTTAAAGCCCTGATTGTCATAACGGCCATCTGAGTCCGCATGCCACAGATCGACAATCGCATTGGCAATCGGCGTGCAGGCCGAGTTCAGCACATAGCCTAGCAGGGTCACCGGCGTGCCGTTGCCAAGCGTTCGGAAGTTGCGTTTCTCCGGTGGATTTTTGCTATAGAACGGGCCTTCGGTCATGGCGCGTGTCGGTCCGATATCCTCCCCACAGGTAGGGGTCGCAAGCAGGGTCTTTTCACTGGCAGCGGAGACCGGTGACAGAATGGAATTGCCGATAAGTGCCGAGCCTGCGGCAAACCAGCCCTTAAGCGCAGACCTGCGCGACAGACGGGATAAGTCCAGATCGATGGTCATTGGTTTTGCCTTTTCCCAACCGCGTTTGGGGTTCGTTTTTTTGTTATGAAAGTTAGATGTGGTCACCCAGCAGAACTACAAGATGGCGTGCAGCAAAAATTACTTCGATCAGCAAAAAAAAATGCGCCACCCGTTATCGGATGGCGCGAGGGGAGTCTGGCGCTTATGGTTTAAAGGCTTATCAGGATTGTTCTTTTTCCGGGGCCGCCGGGTGAGCCGTATCGGTCGTGGACGGAGTATCTGCAGGTTGGGTTGGTGTCTTGTCTTCATCTGAGTCTGACTGCGAACTTGCAGGCTCAGCTTGTGTTGTGTCGGATTGAGTTGCGTTTTCTGATTTGTCCGTCGTTTCGGCGGAGGTGGCATCGGTTGACGCCGCTTGGCTTTCCGGCGATGCGGTTGTTTGGGGCGCGTCCGACGCTTGCGTGCCGTCGGAAGAGGGTTGTGGCACCGGGGCGGTGGCGGCATCGCCTGCCTCGGACTTTGGCTGTTCTTGATCCTGAGGCTGATCGTTTACCTGTGCCGCATTTGACGTATCAGACGCCGCAGGGGCGTCTGGCGTCGTGGTCTCGGTTGGTGCGGCTTTGGCGGTTTCGTCGGGGGCCTTGTTGTCCGGATCAGTTTTGGTATCGTTGGTTGCCTTGGTGTCCGTGGTATCCGTTGCCGGAGGCTTCGTCCCCGCGCCCGAGTCCGATGGAGAAGCGGCTTTGTCCTTGTCGTCGATCTGGTCCCCGGATTTTGCCTTGGGATCTGTATCGCCTGTGCTTGCCGGTTGATCCTTTTCCGACGTTGGGTCGGGCTGGCTGCCGTCAGGCTTTGGCGTCTCGGCGGGTGCCGGTGTCAGGTCAACCGTTGGGGCGGCTGGCATCTTCTGATCTTCGGGCCGGTCGGGGCGGATCAGGAATTTGTTTGATAGCGTGTCCTTGCCGATCAGAAGTGGTTGATCCAGAGGACCCATTTCCAGAAGGCCGATTTCGACATCACGGATAACGCCACCCAGCTTGATGCGGGTTTTGATCACAGGGGCGTGCACGGGCGGGGTGCTGGCACCTGTTTGAACATCGCGAAAGCCCGCAACGGGCAATGTCAGCTTCCAGACAATGGTGCGCGACTTAAGGCTGCTGTCGGCGGCAGGCGGGGCCTTGATGGTCAGGGAGAAAGATACCGATCCGCTGGCCGTTGCATCGGACGCGTCATCGCTGTTGCTATCGGAACCGCCGGTATCGTCCTTGTCATCGCCGTCATCATCGACAGTGAGGTCGCTGACGAACAGGCAGGTTTGCGGTGCCGCGCCGAGGATCATGGACGGCAGCCCTGAAATCCCCCAGTCGGGCAGGGCGACGGCTTCGTCCGCAAATAGGACGATGCGATTTTTGAGCTGCGCGTCACTGCCAACCGTTCCGCTGGGAGCCGGTTTTTTGTTGGACGCAGCAAGTTGGATCAGGGTTTTGAGCAATATCGGGTTCATGCCACTTAGACGCGGCATGAAACCAGTTGTGATGCGATATTCGCCCGTTCCGATTGCGTCGGAAAACTGGCCCGAAAACTAGCTTGGAAAATGCTTGTTGCTGTTCCAGCCTTCGCACTGTGCGCGGTGGCGCAAAAGGTGGTCGGCAAGGGTGATTGCAGCCATCGCTTCGCCCACCGGAACGCCGCGGATACCAACACACGGATCATGGCGACCCTTGGTGACGACATCGACTTCCTTGCCATAGATATCAAGGCTTTTGCGCGGGGTCAGGATCGAGCTGGTCGGTTTGACGGCAAAGCGCACGACAACGTCCTGACCTGATGAAATTCCGCCGAGAATCCCCCCGGCATGGTTGGAGCCAAAGACGGGCTTGCCATCTTCGCCCAGACGCATTTCATCGGCATTTTCGATACCGGTCAGTTCGGCGGCTTCAAAGCCGTTGCCGATTTCAACGCCCTTGACGGCATTGATCGTCATCATCGCCTTGGCCAGATCGGCATCAAGCTTGTCATAAACCGGATCACCAAGACCAACCGGAACACCGGAACAGACGACTTCGATCACTGCACCAACAGATGATCCATCCTTGCGCAGGCCATCAAGATATTCCTCGAACACCGGAACGGCTTCGGGGTCGGGGCAGAAGAACGGGTTGTTATCAACCTCGGCCCAGTCCCAGTTCGCACGATTGATTTCCTTGGTGCCCATTTTGACCAGGGCCGCACGGATTTTGATGTCATCACCCAGCACCTTGCGGGCAATTGCACCGGCGGCGACCCGCATGGCGGTTTCGCGGGCCGACGAACGGCCGCCGCCGCGGTAATCGCGGGTGCCGTATTTTTCCCAATAGGTGTAATCGGCATGGCCCGGGCGGAACTGGTTTTTAATCTCGCCATAATCCTTGGAACGCTGATCGACGTTTTCGATCAGAAGACCAATCGGGGTGCCGGTGGTTTTGCCTTCGAACACGCCCGAAAGGATTTTGACCTGATCAGGTTCGCGGCGCTGGGTGGTAAAGCGCGACTGACCGGGTTTGCGTTTTTCGAGGTGATTCTGAATATCGGACTCGGTAAGTTCAAGCAGGGGCGGCACACCATCAACGACACAGCCAATGGCCGGGCCGTGGCTTTCGCCAAAGGTGGTGAAGCGGAAAAGTGTTCCAAAACTGTTGCCAGCCATAACCGATTATCCAGAATTCAAATATGTTAGAGACAAAACGGGCCGCCCATCAGGGCAGCCCGCAAAATCGTATCAGGCCCAGATCAGGATTTCTGGACAGTGATGTCAGGTGCGTCTGCCTGTTTCATGCCCACGGTGTGGTAACCGCAATCGACATGATGGGTTTCGCCCGTAACACCGGTCGAAAGATCCGATAGGAAGTACAGACCAGATCCGCCAACATCATCAAGCGTGACGTTACGGCGCATCGGCGAGTTGTATTCGTTCCATTTCAGGATATAGCGGAAATCGCCAATCCCTGATGCAGCAAGGGTCTTCATCGGGCCCGCCGAAATGGCGTTAACGCGAATGCGATCCGGGCCAAGGTCATTGGCAAGGTATTTGACGCTGGCTTCAAGGGCCGCCTTGGCAACGCCCATGACGTTGTAATGCGGCATGACCTTTTCCGCGCCGTAATAGGAGAGCGTTAGAAGCGAACCGCCATCGGTCATCAGTTTTTCCGCGCGCTGTGCGATCGCGGTAAAGGAATAGACCGAGATGTTCATTGAAAGCGCAAAGTTTTCCGGCGAGGTGTCGACATAGCGACCACGCAGTTCGTTCTTGTCGGAGAAACCGATGGCATGCACGACAAAGTCAAGCTTGCCCCATTTTTCCTTAAGCGTCTCGAACACGGCATCCATGCTGGCCGCATCGGTCACGTCACATGGCAGAACGATGTTGCTGCCAACAGACTCTGCGAGCGGGCGCACACGTTTTTCAAGGGCTTCACCCTGGAAGGTAAAGGCCACTTCGGCACCGGCCGCAGCAGCCGCACGTGCAATGCCCCAGGCAATCGATTTATCGTTGGCGACACCCATAATCAGGCCGCGTTTACCGGCCATAAGGCCCGAAATATTGTCGGTGGACAGGCTCATATTTCCTCTCGTTCCCACGATCTCTCTCTGGCAGGTAGAGGCATTCAAGAAAAGCCGCGACCGGCCCAGAAGGCATTAGACATTCGGCGCATCCTACACAAAGCGCGGCCAAGGTCAATCTGACCTGTCATAACGTGTGCAGGCACGCTATCTTGTTGATCAGGTGCAGTATAACCGGAAAATGCGTGGGGATAAGCGTTTAATGGCCGAAATTCAGAAATTGCTCGCTGATCGAACTGCGTTCTGGCGCTATGCCGCTATGCGTTTTGTTTATGACAAATCCATACAACGTGCCGCCGGTTTGTCCTATACGACACTTTTGGCGATGGTGCCGTTTCTGGCCATCGCACTGACGGTTTTGTCGGCCTTTCCGGTTTTTGATGAGTTCAAGGACACGATCATGACCGTGGTCCTGAACAATTTCCTGCCGGAAACCGGCGCGCAGGTTACAGACTATCTTGGCAGTTTCCTGCAAAATACCGGACAGATGACGGCGATTGGCACAATCGTGCTCGGCCTGACGGCGGTGATGTTGCTGAGCGCCATCGAAGGGGCGATGAACGATGTTTTCCGCGTTACCAGCCCTCGGAAACTTCTGGCGCGGCTGGTGGTGTTCTGGACGCTTTTGACGGTTGGGCCAATGTTGCTGGGGCTTAGCCTTTCGCTGGCGTCTTATTTCTTTGCCATGCGCCATCTGGTTGGTGGGGACGCGCTTGGCGAGCAGATCGGACAACTGACGTTTATTGCACCGTTTGTTCTTTCGGCGGTGGCGTTTTCATTGCTGTTTATCGGCATGCCGAACCGCTCGGTCGTGATTATTGATGGTGTGGTTGGTGGCGTTGTGGCCGCCGTTTTGTTCGAAACCCTGAAAAAGGGGTTTGCGTATTATGTCACGACGTTTCCGACCTATCAGACGATCTATGGTGCGGTTGCGATTGTGCCGATCTTTTTGTTGTGGATGTATCTGACCTGGATCGTGATCCTTTTGGGGGCACAGGTGGCAGCGGGTCGGTCCGAATGGCGTGCGGCACGGGCGGCGGGCATCATTCCCGATCCGCGCGGTGCGGTGCCCGGGCATATGGAACGGATTATCGCGGTGCTGCGCGTTCTGGAATATCTGCAAAATCGTTTCCACGAGGCCGCCAAGCCGCCGACCTACCGCAGGATGATGCGCGACGTCAAACTGGGTGGGCGTGATCTGAACTGGGCGTTGGCAGCATTGCGACGCGAAAAGCTGATTGATCGTTCCGAAAATCATCGCTGGCTGCTTTCGGGGGATCTGTCGCGGGTTTCGTTGATGGATCTGATGAGCCGCCTTGGCCTGTTTCTGGACTACGACCGGTTGCTGGTTGTGCAGACCGATAGCGGCTGGCCGATTGCCATGCGCGAACGCCTGATCGCACTGGAAGAAAAACGCAAAACGGTTCTGGATGTGAAGGTGGGTGATCTCCTCGATACCCCGCGGCCCGAAGACAAAATCCCCGAGCAGAAAAAGAAAGAACCGGATCAGGACAAGCCAGACGATATCAATCAAAAAGACATGACCGACATCATGAACTGATGGCTGTTTCGCGGGATACAGAAAAAAGGCCGGGAAGGATAATCTTCCCGGCCTTTTTGATGTGTTGATGATCGGTACGGTTTATCGGGAGGCCATTTGGTTGAGCGCAAGAGAAATTTCGGCCCGACGGCCAGCATCGGCAAGCGGACGATCCGGGCGGTCCGGGGCATCAAGCGCCTTTTGGAAATAGATCCGCGCTTCGTCATAGCGTTCCTGTTGGCGCAGGAAATCGCCATAGAAGAAGTTCGGATCAATGCCGTTCGGGTTGAGCGCAAGCGCCTTTTTGAGGTTTTCCTCGGCCTTGGCGTCGCTGCCAAAGGCCAGCGGCCATGGCGGCACCTGATAGTAAAGCGAGCCGAGCGAAGTATAGGCCGAGCCATCCATCGCGGTCGGTGCGGTGGCAATCACATTTTCAAAAAGTTCGCGGGCGTCGCGCACTTTGCCAAGGGCCGAGATACCGCGCACAATTCCGGCATCGGTTGACAGAATGATGCCCTGCCAGATTTGCAGTTCCGGGCTGTCGGGGAAATCTGCACGCAGCTTTTCGCCATCGGCTTCGAGTTTGTGAATGGCATCAAGTTGGGCATCTTCATCGGTGATTTCGTATTTGATGTGTGCCCATTCATGTTGCAGGTGGCTGACAGCCTTCATCACCGCCGGGTTTGCGGTTTGCGCCTGTGAGGTTGCCGGCAAAACTAGAAGAAGACCAACCGCAAGGGCCGATAAGGTGATCATGTTTTTGCGTTTCATGCGATGTTCCTCTGTGCGTCACTTTCTGATCCGGTGCCATTGATGATCAGGGCTGGTTTCGCGTTGGCCTTGTCAGTTGCCAGTATCTCTTCGCCAATTTGGGTGTTTTTGCGCAGGCCCTTGTCGATCATTGCGGGCACAAGCGCATTGAGGGTGGCAAACAGCCGTTCCGGCCAGCCAAGGCGAAAATCACTGGCGTTAAGTTCAATTGCGCTGGCAATGCGAAGCGCGACATCCCGCGGGCGATCTTCGGTGGCTTTGGTCTTGCGATTAAGCATGCCGAGCTTGCCGCTATTCATACCGGTATTGACAGCACGCGGTGCGATGTGGGTGACAGTAATGGCCGTGTTGCAAAGTTCCCGACGCAGGGCGTCGCTATATCCCTTAAGCCCGGATTTGGCCGCAGCATAACCGGTCATGTGCGGTAACGGGATCAACCCAACCATCGAGCCGATATTGACGATCTGGCCATGATTGCGGGTGCGCATGGCGGGCAGGGCCGCCTGACACAGCCGCATCGGCACCAAAAGGTTGAGTGTCAGAAGGGCATCGTAATCCTGATCTTCGGCATGGCCGAAATCATTGATCCCGGCAAGGTTGATCAGGATGTCAGGCGTATGTTCGCGAAGCGCCTTGCAGGTCGTATCGATGCGTTCCATCAGATCGCCTTCGGATGCCCGGTCATAAGACCGGACATTCGCACCGCGTTCTTTCAGGATTTCCACAAGGGGTTTTCCAATCCCGCCGGTTGCACCGGTGAGAAAGATGTCTTTTCCCTCAAGCAACATTTTTCCGTTGTCCTTCATGCGGGATCGCTGCGAACAGGTTGGCAAACAGACGGAAGGTGTTGTTGGCAACTTCGATGATCGCGGCCTGATCGTTCGGATCGGTGATTTGGTTGACGGTTTTCTCGAAGAATTTCATGTGTTCGATATCAAGCGAACCGTGCGAGAACAGATAGCTGAATGCCGATTTTGGAAGATCCAGACCGCTCATGACGGCATCCGCGCCCTGACTTGCGATCTGGGTTGACGTGCTTTCTAGCATGAAGACCATGCCAAGGAAGCCGACCGGGTTCTTGCGCGCGATATAGTCGTAGTTATAGGCGACCATCACCTGGGTTTCGAGGTTGGGCGTTGCGTTGCGTGCAGCTTCGCGGTCACCACCGGCGGCCTCGATATCATTGAGGATCCATTCTTCGTGGCCTTCTTCCTCTTCGAGATATTCAATCACCGCCTTGTGCAGCCAGCGTTTGTCATCGGGCAGGCGCGATCCCATCGCCATCAGGAACGGAACGGTATGTTTGACGTGGTGATAGGCCTCGGTCAGGTAGGCGACATAGGTGGAGCGGGAAATACTGCCCGAAAGTCCGTCGACAAGCTGCGGGACGTGATAAAGCGCTGCGCGGGCATCAGCGGTTTGGGCAACAAGACGATCATAAAAATTCATGGGGAGCTCTGAAGTGTTTTGTGAGGAGATATATTGTTTGACGATCACATCACGCTTGGGCCGACCATTTCCGGTCAGGCAGCCGTTCTGTGCGGTGAAGGGCGCACAAAGCGTGAAATGTTTGATTTGGGCATAGTCGGGCAGGCTGGTATTTGCGGCCTGAATGGCGGCAGGGATGTCGGCATCAGTGCTGCTTGGTACGATGAGGGCTTCAAGATGGGCTTGGTCGTCGCCAAAAACGATTGCCTGATAAATGGCGGATTGGGCCAGCAAGGCGGCCTCGGGCCATTCGGGTGATATGTTGCGCCCGTTTGAAGTGATCAGGACGTTTTTGCGCCGTCCGGTAACGGACACAAAGCCGTCGTCTGAAATCCGGCCAAGGTCACCGGTGGCGAAGCGTTCCGAGAGGGATGCGTTTGCCGGGGACGGATCACCGACATAGCCAAGGAACCCCGGATTGCGAATGACGATTTCATCATCGGCGATTTCAGCGCTGACATGCGGCAACAGCGTGCCCGCCGTGCCCGGTTTGTCCTTGCCCGGAACGTTCAACGACAGCACCGATGCGCACTCAGAAAGGCCATATCCTTCGTAAACCGGAAGTCCGATCTGACGGGCCTTGGCAATCAGCGCGGGATCAATCCGCGCGCCGCCAACGGCAATGAAATCAAGTTTGGTCAGCAGGCCATACTGCATGACCTGCATCATCAGGGCGCGCAGCAGTTCCGGCACCAGAATGACCGAGGTGGCATCAGCCCCCCTGAGCAAGCCATGCAGGTTTTCGTACTGCGCCTCAAAGTTCCGCAAGGACGTCAGATGCACGGTGCAACCGGCGAGAAGTCCTGCATAGACGCCAGCAACATTTTCCAGCAAGACGGCAAGGGGTAGGGCGGAAAAATGCGTACCGGCAAATCCGTCGCCCAGCATCTGATAGATCGAGCTTGCGACATTCATCATGGCGGTTGCAGGCAGGCAGACACCTTTGGGGGTGCCGGTGGTGCCGGATGTGAAGGTGATTTTTGCAGTTTTTGCCGGGATGGTCGCGGATTTGGCAAGACCGGTTTGCACCATGCCATCTGGTGTGATCATGTGAGTGATGCCAGCTGTTGCGGCCGCGTGATCAATCTGTGCTTTGGTAAAGAAGGGCGGGATCGGAACACAGACGGTTTCAGATTTGAGTGCCGCCAAGTCCCAAAGGACCCAGTCGATACCGTTATCAAGCGCAATGCCAAGAACATCGACATCGGCAAGGTCTTTGGCGTGGTCATCAATGCGCCGGATCAGCTCGCCATAGGTGATCTGATCGGTCTGGCTTTTAAGGGCGATTTTGTCGGCCGGGTGTTGGCCAATGCGTGAAAACAGCATGATCAGATTCAGACCTCGCCATTATGTTGGAGACGGGGATAAAGGCGCGGGCGCATGTGGCTGTACTCAGCGCCAAAAAGTGATTGCAGGCGCAGATATCCCAAAGTGACCGAGCCCGAGAGAACATGCGGGCGCGTGTCGTAATACCGACCCCAATGGGTGTTGCCGCATTCAAGCAGGGCCGGGTCGGCGAGCGCATGACGCACCGGGGCCAACCCCATTTTCTGGAACCGTTTTTCAAGACTTGCGGTGCCGGTTACGACCGCCTGTTTGAAGCCGCTATGATGCAAATAAGCCGAAAGGGCGGTGAACAGGAAGGATGATGCGCCTGATCCATTTGATGCCAGATTGCCGATTTCAGCAATCTCGTGGCGGGGAAAACCCAGAACCGAATTGATCGGCCGACGGAGATACTGTTCGAGAAACAGCGGTCCATGCCCGGCGGAGCGAAAACCAAGGGCGGCAACGATATCGCCATGATCATCGCGTACACTCATCAGTGTGTCGTAATGAACCGAAATTTCTGCCTCATAGGTGCGGGCATAGATGCCAGAAATGAAATCCTCGACCTCGGCACGTTCACGCGCCGTATTGGTCAGGATTGAAATGGCGCAAGCATGCGTCGGCACGCGGGACAGAAACCCGTTCTTCTGCAAACGAAGTCTGGCCGAGGGATTGCCGTTTTCGTTGTAATTAAGCTGCAGCATTCAGTGGACGCCTTTTGATACGTGAATAACGCATTCTGGCGTCGCAACCTGACAGCAAGCTGAAGAGCTGAAATCAACTTAAATCGAGGTGTTGGGCAGGGTCAGGATCGTTTGGAGGAGGGGCTTTGTGTCATTTCCACGCGGATTGGTTCATCGCTGCTGCGCAGGTGCAAATCGCGCTGCGGGAACGGGATTTCGATATTGTGTTCGATGAAGGCATCCCAGACATTGAGCAAGACTTCGCTGATGATATTGCCGCGTCCGTTTTGCGGGTCGTTGATCCAGAAACGGATTTCAAGATCGACCGAGTTATCCCCAAAACCGCGCATCAGGGTATTGGGCCCTGGATTGTCCTGCACGCGTGCGCATTTTGCCGCTGCCTCGTTACACAGCTTGATCGCAAGGTGTGGATCGCAGTTATAGGAAATGCCGACCGGTACCTTCAGGCGCAGCTTGACGTCCGAGTGGCTCCAGTTTTCGACCTGATTGGTGATCAGGTCTTCGTTCGGGATCAGGAATTCCGTGCCATCGCGGGTTCGAACCGCAGTATAGCGCGCGCCCAGTGACTGAATCCAGCCAAAGGTATCGCCAATCGCAATGACATCGCCGGGCTTGATCGAGCGGTCAAGCAACAGGATCACGCCGCTGATCAGGTTGGCGAAAATGCGTTGCAGACCAAAGCCGATCCCGACACCAACCGCACCACCAAATACGGCGAGTGCCGTCAGATCAACCCCCATGGTCGACAGCGCAAACAAAACGGCGATCGACAGCAAGACAAGCTTGAGAAGCTTTGCCATCAGGACCTGAACCGAGGGGGTCAGGTGATGGACCTTGCGGATGCGTTGTTCAAACAGGCGCGAGGCAAAGGATGCCACCCACAGCAAAACCGCAAGCGAGAGAACGGCTTTGATGATGCCATAGATCGAAATACGGAACTCGCCGAATTCAATCGCATGCCCGTCAAGGATTGCGATACCTGGTTCCAGCCATCCGACAATATTGAGTGCCGCCAAAGTCCAGGCGGCGGTGGCAATGGTGCGTGACCAGACAGGATCATTGACAATGGCGGCGGCCAGACGAATGACAATCCATGCATTCAGAAGACTTGCCACCAACCGAATGATGTTATGGCGATAGCCAGCCTGAATGGCGATGGCATCAAGCAGCCAGATGGCAATGACAAAAATCAGCGGAAAGGCAAGACTGGGCAGTACCAGCGCAAAGCGTCGAAACCCGGCATAGGGTAAAAGCGGCTTCCAGTCCTGCAAGCGCGCGAGAAGCGACGCCAGACGACCACGCAGCAAAAAGGCCGGGATGGTGGCAAGCAGGCAGGCAGCAATCTGGATCAGGATCGGGACCAGCAGGACATTTGCAGAGATCCAGGCGATTGCCTGTTCAAGCCATTGCAAATAGATGTCCGGATTGCTGAGCTGTTCCATATTGCCCCTGATGATCGGTTTCGTTCTTTGCGACAAAGCCCATTAAAACAATATGGTAACACGGAACGGGATTAACAGGCACCTTTCAACGCGGGCTCTTTTGCGTGGCCTGATCCCGGGTACCAACGGGCCAAGAAAAAAGCCGGCGAATGCCGGCTTTGGATTATTGGGTCAACGCGCCTTGTAGGGGTGCTTTTCAGACCAGTCCTTGATGAACTGGACCAATTCATCATCGCGTTCTTCGGGCAGCTTGACCGTCAGGTGAACATATTGATCACCGCGTTTGTTGCCCCGGTCATAGGGGGCACCCTTGCCGCGCAGGCGCAGTTTGGTGCCGCTGTTGGCGTTGGCGGGCAGCTTCATATTGACCTTGCCATCGACAATCGGCACTTCGATCGAGCCACCCAGAATGGCCTCAGGCAGGCTGATTGCCAGATCACAATGCAGGTCATTGCCCTCGCGCCGGAAGGTTTTATCCGGATGGACATGCAGCTTGATCAACGCGTCACCGGCCTCGCCACCATTCATGCCCGCCATGCCCTGGCCTTTAAGACGGAGCGTCTGTTCGTTTTCGCTTCCGGGTGGAATGCGGACCTCAAGGCTTTTGCCGCTGGCAAGATTGATACGCTTGGTCGTGCCAAGGATGGCCTCGGCGAAATCAAGGCTCAGCTCATAGGAGATGTTCGGGCCTTTGACCTTTCTGGGTTTGCGTTCCCCGCCAAAGCCACCGAAACCGCCGCCGCCAGAACGTGCGCGCCCCTTGCCGAAAATTTCGTCAAAGATGTCCTCGGCATTGGCACCGGAAAAGCCGCCGAACGGATCACCGCCGCCAAAGCCGCCACCGGCATGTCCGCCGCCACGGGCAAACGGGCTGGTTTCGCGACCATCGGCGTCGATTTCACCATTGTCGAATTTCTTGCGGCGCTCCGCATCACCGAGAAGGTGATAGGCGCTCGATACCTTTTTGAAGCGTTCTTCGATTTTGGCATCGCCCGGATTGACATCGGGGTGAAGTTCACGCGCCAGTTTGCGATAGGCCTTTTTGATTTCTTCCTGACTGGCGTTTTTGGCAACGCCAAGTGTCTTGTAGGGATCCTGCATTTACTGACCGGTTCCAGAAACTAAAAGCACGTTATGTGATTTGCACGTTGTGTTCATTATTAGATCATGCGTCGCAAAAGATGAACCATTTTGCCGCATCTGATCCGAAACAATGAGATTAAGGTGGGTTTGTCGCCCGAACCGATGACCAGATATGAAAAGGCGGCGCAGATCGCAAGGACCGCACCGCCTGTCATTTCAGATTTTTAGCAAGGCTTAGTTTACAACTTTCCAGCTGCCATCCGGCTGACGGCAAGCGGTGCCATAAGCCGTTTCTTCCTGACCACCGATCATCACCGTCTGCTGGTATTCGCGGCAATATTCCTGGGTTTTCGGTTCCTGATAGGTGCGGGTCGGGGTCACCGTACCCTGAACACCGGTATCGGGGTTGTTCCAAGTGGTGGTTTGACCTGTCGGGGTGGCTTCCAGCGTGCGCTGGGTGCTTTTTGCCATGATGGCGCGGTCGGCATTGTCAAGCGACTTGCCGACTTCGCTGCCGATAAAGGCACCGGCAAGCGTACCAAGTGCAACACCGACAAGCTGGCCACTGCCCTTGCCGAACTGTGCGCCTGCGACGGCACCACCGACGGCACCAAGAAGTGTGCCGGCCGTTTGCTTCTGACCCTGATCCTGGGCGCAGCCAGCGATAAAGGCGGTCATGACCACCGGGATAACGATCTGACGGAATTTCATGTTTAATTTGCCCATCTTGTCTTTACAGTCCCAACCGATATTCTTTGGGTATATATATTGATCCAACGTTGTTGCTACCACCGTAGTTCCGAAATATGTCGTCCTGACGGCAACAAATTTAATCAGCCAAAGGAAATCCTTTCGCAATGAACGAGAAAAATGCGCCAAAAATTGGGCATGAACCCCACGATGCCCCGTTCGACATGTTCGAAACCTGGTTTGCGGATGCAAAAAAGGTCGAGACTGCCTATCCGGATGCGATGACGCTTGCGACTGCCGATGCACAAGGTCGCCCGTCGGCGCGCATTGTGCTGCTTAAGGGTTTTGATCCGCGCGGATTTGTTTTCTATACCAACTATGAAAGCCGCAAGGGCGACCAGTTGGCCGAGAACGGTTTTGCTGCCCTTTGTTTCCACTGGAAGACACTTGAAAAGTGCGTGCGCATCGAGGGCAAAGTTGCCAAGGTCGATGCGGCCGAGTCAGATGAATATTTTGCATCCCGCCCGCGTGGCAGCCAGTTGGGGGCCTGGGCGTCCATTCAGTCGCGCCCGATGAGTGGCCGGTTTGATCTGGAAAAACGGGTGGCGGAATTCACCGCCAAATTTGGTCTTGGCAAAGTACCGCGCCCGGAACATTGGGGCGGTTATCGCCTTGTGCCGGATCGGATCGAGTTCTGGGCAGAGGGCAAATTCCGCCTGCATGACCGCAAGCTGTTTACCCGCGATGACGCCGATAGCGGCTGGGATACGCAAAAGCTGTTTCCGTAAGGACAGCGACAGACTCCAAAACGCAAAAAACGCACAAGGGATCACGCCTTGTGCGTTTTTGTATTCTGGATCGGTGCGCCTTAGATCGCAGGTTCTGGCGGGCAGAAGGTGTCCTGCAGCACAGCGATGATCTTCATAATGTCCGGATTGGCCAGCGAATAATAGATCGTTTGCGCATCGCGGCGGGTTTTTACAAGCCCTTCGCGGCGCAGGCGTGCAAGGTGCTGTGACAGGGCGGATTGTTTGATGCCCAGTTCATTTTCCAGCGTGCCAACGGATTTTTCCGTGTCGCCGAGAGAGCACAAAATAAGCAGACGCCACTCATTGCCGAGCGTTTTGAGAAATTCTGCAGCTTCACGTGCATTCTCGTGCAGTGCCGTATAGTCCATCCGCGAGTAACCCCGTTCTTAACTCTGCACACCAGGTCGCATTTTTGCTTTGAATGCCCGGTATCCTACCCAAGAGAATAATATCTCGATCTTTAAAGCGTCATCGTAATCGTTGGCATTCATGTTACAATCATTTTGTGCACGGTCGATTGAGAAAAACCGATCTGGCACCAACCAGCGACACCAACAAAGTATAAGAATAATAATAACTTTCGCAAATTTTTGATCTTGAACAAAGAAAGCTGGGGCAAAAGACCTCAGACTGCTTGGCAGTAAAGGCATCATCAGTCGGTATTTCAGGCAGGTTCAATGACCTGTTCGACAGGCGGGAGTAGTTAACATGGCAATTCGCACCATTCTGGCACCGGTAGCAGGCACGGCAATCGACAAACGTGTGATGGCGACGGCCTTTAAGCTGGCCAAGTCATTCAACGCGCATCTTGAGGCGCTTTTTGTTGCGGCCGAACCACAAGACGCCATTCCGATTGTTGGCGAAGGCATGTCAGGCCTGATCATCGAAGAAATGATCCAGGCCGCCACCACCGAAACCGAAAAGCGCGAAGCCAGCGGCAAGGCATCCTTTGCCGCCGCCGTTAAAGAGGCCGGCATTGAAGAGTCCAACACACCGAGCGCAGACGCCAAGCCGACCTGCGCCTGGCGCAAGGATAGCGGGCGCGAAGACGAAACAGTGGCCCGCCGCGGGCGTCTTTTCGATCTGGTGGTGATTGGCCGGGATCCCAAGGAAGCCTCCGCATCCCTGACCTTTGATGCGGCCCTGATGGAAACCGGACGTCCGATCCTGGTGGCACCTGAAGTAACCCCGGCGACCATCGGTGAAAAAGTCATGATCGCCTGGAATGGCGGGATTGAGGCCGCGCGCGCGGTTACATCCGCCATGCCGATGTTGCGCAATGCCAAGGAAGTCACGATTGTCAGTGTCGGTGAGGTTCCCTATGGCCGGGCATGCGCCAAGGCGCTGGCCGAACAGTTCAGCTGGCACGGAGTCGATGCGGCCGTGGTTGAAAGCACGGAAACCGGACAGGTTGCTAATACCTTGATTTCCGAGGCAGAAAAATGCGGTGCCGATACCATTGTTCTGGGGGCGTACAGCCATTCACGCTTCAAGGAGATGATCCTTGGCGGTGTGACGCAGGATATGTTGGCAAAATGTGCATTGCCGCTTTGGATAATGCACTAAGCCAAGGGGCTGCTTAAGCGCCTGATATCGCGAAATTATATTACCTAACCGATGGTATATGACTGAAAAGGTGCATTTTTGATGCGCCTTTTTTTGTTGCGTTGCGGGATAAATAGGAACAGGGTTACAGAAATAAGAAAGTGACGAAACCCCATAGGGGCAGCACTGACTAATTTGATTTGAATGGCAGACGTTATATTTGTGAAATCCAAGGAAAAGCCTGCGGGGCGGGCTGGTATCCCGGCCAAAGGGTTTGACGCAGGAGTTTGCAAATATAACGTCTGTCCTTCGGATTAACCGGATTTGCACGGGCTACTTTGTCGCAAAGCCTTGAAAGATTTTTATCTTCCTGCGGTTTTGCTCCGCGTATCCGCACAAATCCGGTGAACCATTGAAACCAAATTAGTCAGTCCTGCCCCTAAACGAGGTGTTTCGCATTGTGGGAAATCAACGTCTGACAGGGGAAAACCCATGTTGTCATTGCGCGATATCATCGATTTCGCTTCGATGTCCGAAGACCTGGCACAGGAACTTAACAATCCGAATGTTGGTGTGCCTGATCTTGCTGCGTTGCTGTCTGGTCAAGCTGGCGGTGCGTTGCAGTCATGCAATGCGGCACCATGTGCCGCCAACGACGTTGACAGCGACTGATCATCTTATTCCCAGTTATGGACTGATTGGGCCAGACAGGCTGTGTGCCTGCCCAAGCAGCCTATTTTGAAAACAGATCAATCTGGTTTGTTTTCTCATCCGCATCCGTATTCGGATCTGTTTTGGGGCGATTCGACCTTTCTTCCTGCCATGAAAGTACATGATCGGGCAACGGGCCCAGCATGTATCCCAGATCTTCGAACGGCATGTGCGGATCAAGCCAAGCTGCCAGATGGTTCGGGCCGATCACAGCCGGCATCCGATTGTGAATATGGGCGATTGAGCCCGATGGGGCGCAAGTGATGATCGTGGCTTCACGGCCGTTTTCGAGGCCCGCAAACAGAAACGGTTGATGATCGGGCAGGGTGATCCGGTTCTTGTGCTTTGCGGTGCCGTCCTTGCGCCACTCATACCATCCGTTTGCCGGGATCAGGCAACGGCGGTTCAAAAGTGGTCGGAAGGTTGGCTTTTCGGTCAGGGTTTCGGCGCGCGCATTGATCATAGGGCTGTTCATGCCCGGGATGCTCAGCCCCCAGTATCGAATGGCGGCCTTTTGATGCGGCAGAATGACGGCAATCGGATCGGTCGGCCGACGCGTACCGGTCAGGCTGTCGAAGGCGGCGTTTTCGTCCTCGTCATCTGATCCGTTGCGACTGAACCGGTCGGGCAATGGCATGCGAATGATATCTTCCATTTCCAGACCAAGCTGAACCTGAAAGGCGCGGATGTCGCTGTTAAGATCAAAGCGGCTGCACATGGTCTTGCCCATCTTTACAATGGCAAAAACATAGCCTGTTTCGCATCCCTTGCCAAATGCCTGTAGGGCAGCCTATATCGCGACGGTGACTGCAGAAAAATCTTACAGTACAAGGCTTTTCCTTCGATGGCGGGGCCTGTGGTGCTATAAGAAAGTCAGCAAAATTCTGTTTGCCTGCATATCTTGTGAAGTGAGTACACCAATGAGCAGCAATGCCCCGAAAACAGTCGTCCTGACAGGTGCCAGTCGTGGCATCGGCCATGTTACGGTTGGATATTTTGCCAAGCGTGGCTGGCGGGTGATTTGCTGTTCACGTGAAGCCCCGCCGCCAAGCTGCCCGCGCGATCCGGCATTGGGCATACACATCCGTGCCGATCTTTCCAAACCGGCAGAGGTCGAAGCTTTTATCGCCGAGGCGAACGAAGTTCTGGGCGATGATCCGTTGCATGCCCTGATCAACAATGCCGGTGTGTCGCCCAAGACCCCCTATAAGGAACGGCTTGGTTGCCTGAATGGTGATATTGCTGCCTGGCGCGATGTGTTTGAGCTGAACTTCTTTACGCCGCTCACACTGTCGCGCGGGTTTGCATCGGCACTGCATCGGGGTAAGGGGGCGATTTGCAACATTACCTCGATCGCGGGGCATTATGTCCATCCGTTTGCCGGATCGGCTTATTCGACATCCAAGGCAGCACTGTCTGGCCTGACGCGTGAAATGGCCGTTGAATTTGCCGAACTTGGGGTGCGGGTCAATGCGGTGGCCCCGGGCGAAATCAAGACTGATATGATTTCCCCGGAATATGAGGCACTTGTGCCACGCATTCCGATGAACCGCATGGGCACGCCCGAAGACGTGGCGGCAGCGGTGCATTATCTGGTGGGGGATGACAGTACCTATGTCACCGGCACGGAGATCTTTGTTACCGGCGGGCAGCATCTGTACTGATCGGCAGATCGGGAGTGGATGACTTCTTAGCTGTCAGCCTTGATGTAAAAGGCCGGGTTGTATTCGACCAAACCCGCCGGGATTTCATCAACCAATGGGCGTGCCATGAAATATTCATCGGGCACGCCTTCAAGTTTCAGATCGGGCAGGGGCGCAAAGCCAAACCGGCCATAATAATCCGGCTCGCCCAGTACGACGCAGCCGTGGGCATCATCGGCGCGCAAATGGCGTATGCCGCTTTGGATCAGCTCGGAGCCAATGCCTAGGCCTTGGCGATCCGGCGTGACCGCAACGGGGCCAAGGCCAAACCAACCACAGGCTTTGCCATCGATTTTCACCGGTGAAAACGCGATGCAGCCAACAATTTCATCGTCCTGTTCCGCGATCAAGGAAAGGGTGAGTTGACCACTTTTTCGGAGCGCATCGACGATCAAATGTTCGGTCTGCTGACTGTGGGGTGCAGTTGCGAAGGCACCATCCAGCAACGCGTGAATCGCCGCGATATCTCTTTCGGTTTCTTCACGTATCAACATTTTCCGTCCCTGCCTGTGACGTTGGACCTGCTTCCTGCGGGCCATCCATCACGACTATAACGGGAAAACGGTTTACGCTGAAAGGCTTTTAAGCCAGTCGCGTTTTTGCTCCAGGCGTTTGACTTCCATTTCAAGCCAACTGGTGAAGTTTTCGGCCTCGGTTGCGTGCTCGTCACGCAGGGCCAGCACGCGTTCGAGATCAAGTTCGCAGACGTCTTGCAGGATTTCGATCTGTTCGGTGCGGATGTCATGATCAAGCAGATGCAGGAACCGCATCTTGAGCGCCATGATCAGGCGTGAAAGCTCGCCCGATGTATCGCGCACATTGCCCTGCATCAGTTCAATGAACTTCCTGTGCCCGGCATCGGTCAGGCTCAATTGCGCGTCAGACAACCCGCCGCTTGAGGTATCTTCCTTGACCAGCCCTTCAAGCTTGAGCAGCTGAAGCGAGCTTCCCATCATATCCAGGGACGGCCCCATGATGTGCGACATGAAATGGCGCACCTCGTTGGCCAGATCGCCATAGCTGATCGGCTTTTCGGAAAGGGCAAGGGTGCCAAGTGCGCACAGGCGGAGACATTCTTTGGGGAGCAAGGTTTTATCCGAATACATGGGCGGTCCCTGTTTGATGACAGGTCCGACATTAACGCGAACGGTTCTTAATTGCAAACTATAGCTCTATGCACACTAGATATATTGTGATGGTAAGGAACTGCAAGGCCTTCGCTGCTAGTTGGCAAGCTGATACAAGCGGTTTCCTCGGGCACTAAGAGATGTTGTAAGTGTTCCGTTTCGAACCATTTCACTAAGTGTTGTTCGGAGAGCTAGTGAATTCGTCGTCGCTAATTCTTCGTAACCGTGTTGTTTGCCTGCTACCCGTTGCAGACGCAGGGCTGAGATTGGCTTGTTATTGGAGAAATCCAAATAATTGATAATCAGCTTCGAAATTCTGTCATGAGAGAACATATGCTGCCAACCGGCGGGATCATCATTTTCTTTGAGAGTGTGTTCAATATATTCAAACCGTTCCTCAATTCCGAGAATTACCTCGTTCGCTTCTTCAGTTTGTTCTTCAAGCATTTCACGAAACTCTACAGGCCCAATTTTTGTGAAAATTGAACTGAGACGTTCGTGATTTGCATTGATAAGAAGTGCGCAAACTGCCGACAATATAAGGAAGTATGGTATTCCTAGCTCAGCGGGAGCAGGCATCTGCTCATAATTGAAAGCGAAATACACCACGTATGTTACAGAGCCAAAGAAAATGAGTGCGCTTAGCAGATTTACTAAACGCAAAACACCTTTAGAATAGAGGTTGCCGCTGTTTTCGTTCATCCTTGATCACTTAAATCTGGAACTGCCTCAGGCGACCTTGGAAATGCCCAGTTTGCTCCAGACCGACAGGAGCGAGTCGATCAGATGATCGACCAACTCGTCATTGTGCAGCGGGCCCGGCGTAAAGCGCAGGCGTTCGG
Source organism: Thalassospira sp. CH_XMU1458 (assembly GCF_037027205.1). NCBI lineage: Bacteria > Pseudomonadati > Pseudomonadota > Alphaproteobacteria > Rhodospirillales > Thalassospiraceae > Thalassospira > Thalassospira sp. CH_XMU1458. The sequence continues at coordinate 141,590 of NZ_JAYMDW010000002.1, forward strand.
TGCCGCGCGGGACGGTCGGGTAGTTGATCGGCTGGACATAGATGTCATGTTCGAACAACAGACGGTCGCTGGCTTCCTTGCACATGGCCGGATCGCCCACCATCAAGGGAACGATATGACTTGGCGCGTCCATGACCGGAAGGTCGACCGCGCGCATGCGTGCACGCAGGGTATCGGCGCGTTCCTTTTGGGCAAGGCGTTCGACATTGCTTTCTTTCAGATGGCGCACAGCTGCCAGCGCACCCGCCGCAATGCTTGGCGGATGGGAACTGGTGAAGATAAAGCCATTGCCGAAGCTGCGCACGAAATCGACGATTTCAGGCTTGGCTGCGATATAGCCACCAATCACGCCAAATGCCTTGGCAAGCGTGCCCTGGATGATGTCGACGCGGTGCATGACGCCATCACGTTCGGCAACACCGCCGCCGCGCGGGCCATACATGCCAACCGCATGGACTTCATCCAGATAGGAAAGCGCGTTGTATTTTTCGCAAAGATCAAGGATCTGACTGATCGGTGCGATGTCGCCATCCATCGAATAGACAGACTCGAACGCGACGATCTTGGCGCGCTGCGGCCCGAGATCCTTGAGGATTTCCTCGAGGTGGGCGACGTCGTTATGTTTCCAGATGCGGCGCTCTGCCTTGGAATGGCGCATGCCTTCGATCATGGAATTGTGGTTTTCGGAGTCGGAAATGATCACGCAATCCGGGAGCTTCGATCCCAGCGTTGACAGCGTCGTCCAGTTCGCGACATAGCCCGAGGTCATCAGAAGGGCGGCTTCCTTGCCATGCAGGTCGGCGAGCTCCCGCTCAAGCGCGACATGCAGATGGTTGGACCCGGAAATATTGCGCGTGCCACCCGCACCACCACCCTGACCGGTGATGGCGTTCTGCATGGCTTCAAGCACCTTGGGATGTTGGCCCATGCCAAGATAATCGTTCGAGCACCACACGGTGATTTCACGCGGGGCTTCGCCGTTATCGGGGTGATAGAGCGCCTTGGGGAATTTTCCGACAATACGTTCGAGATTGGCGAATACACGATAGCGGCCCTCAGCCTTGAGGCCGGACAGCGCATCTTTGAAGAAGGTGTTGTAATTCATACTTGTTTCTTTCGCCTGTCTCTTTGCAGTGTCACGGACTTTGTATCTGGTCGTGGCATCACAAAGCTCTGGTCTCGTCCAGATCAGCGACCTGATTCTGGACATATCCTCCGGTTCGACCGGGTCTTTATGGTTCCCTTATCAACCATGAAGGCCGATACGGCATTGACCCTTGTCAAAAATTAAAGCGATTCCAGTCTTGTTTGGAACCATCAGATCAGAGAAGGCGATCCATCTCTCTTGTGTCGATCTCTTTTCGGAGCAAGCTCCGTTTTGTCTTATGACCCAATTTGGCCTCGTTGGCGTCATTTGGCAAGGATTCGAACAGCTTTTGCGCCACAATTAAATCGTTTTCATCCATCGGAAAAATCAATCATGACAGAAATTACATATGATTTTCAATATGTATTAATGTTGATGATCAGATAAATTTGCGGGTAATTTTTGGATTTGGTGACGGAGATAGAAGCAGATTGCTTGATTTTTCCTTGTCTGGACAAGGGATTAGTCCGTGTGCGATTGCCTGTTTGCAAGGTGGCAATCGGCAAAGCCAATAAAAAAACCGGCCGAAAGTTCCGGCCGGTTTTTGGGAATTCGGAATGTTGTTGCCTAGTGTGACATCAGGACCGGAACGGTCATGTGACGCAGAAGGTGCTGGGTGACGCCACCAAGCATCAGTTCACGCAGGCGCGGACGGCCATAGGCGCCGCACACCATCAGATCGATGCTTTCATCGGCTGCGCGCGACAGAATTAGATCGCCAACGCTGATGCCAGATGCGTTCATGCTTTCTTTCTTGGCATTCACGCCGTGGCATTTCAGACGTTCGCCAATATCGACACCCGGAACCGGCATGGTATCGCGGGCACCCTTGTTCGGGTCGGCACAGAGAACCAGAACGGATTTTGCGGCTTCCAGGAACGGCATGCTGTCATTCATGGCGCGCACGGCTTCGCGATAGGGCTTCCAGGCGACCATGACGCGATCACCGATGGTATCAAACTTGCCGACATAGGGCACAAGCAGAACCGGCGCACCGGCGGTCAGGATGACTTTGTCCGGCATTTCCGAGACAGAGCACGGATCGGAACTTTCCGGGTCGTGCTGGCCCAGAACCGTCAGATCATGATGGCGGGCATACATCGCGGTGGTATCGGCAATTTCAGACGCCGGGCACGAGGTTTCTTGCCAGCTGAAAGCAACACCGGCCGCGTTGCAGGTTTCTTCGAACTGGGTGCGTGCAGCCTTTGCGGTTTCCGCCATCGCAGATCGCTGCTGATTGATGATTTCCTCGGTGATCTGGACTTCCATGAAGCGCGGAATTTCAGGATAGGGCAGCAGGAAAAGACCGGTAAGGTGCGCGTCCTGCGCCTTGGCAACTTTCAACGCAACAGAAAGGCGTTCCTTGCAGGCAGCTGAGGTGTCGATATGAACAAGAATATCCCGATACATGATCCGATCTCCATTCGGTAGGTGGCGTGGGGCTGACCCGAAATCTGTCAAATTGCCCTTGGCCTTAATGTCTGTGGCTACCCTATCGTCGTCTCGGGATGGTTTCTTTGCTCTATCTCAAATTAAATTATTCCAAGTTGTAATTTCGGGCCAAGTATCACCCGTCCGCACCCGGTTCGGTCATCGGGATGGTTTTTTCCATGGTCGGAATGTCGCCGCCAGCCGGAACGCCTGTGGTGGCAGGGGGCGTGACAGGGGCAGGTGACATCGGTGCGCTGTCGTTCATCGCGGGCATGGCGGGCATCGCCGGATCATCGGTCGGGACACTGTTTGGCATCTGCATTGTGTCGCCTGACATCATCGAAAGCGTCTTGTGCAGTTGCTGTGACAGGGTGCTCCAATTGGTTTGAAGCGTTGTGCAGGCGGCGGCGTCGCCGGATTGAACGCAGCGCTGCGCCATCCGATCAAGAATACCCAGCGCAATACGGGCTTCGTCGATCTGCTTTTGGCGCATTTCATCCATCGCCTTGCGATTGGGATCGTCCATCATGATGAGATTGTCATTTTCCCCCGCAGACGTAGATCCCTGCATGGTGGCCGGGGATGCCGGGCGGGTATTCTGGGCTGGTGCACCCCACGGGGTAACGATGGTGTCGGAACTGTTGGACATCGTGACCGGTTCTTCGACCGGGGCCATGCACCCCGACAGGGCAAGGCCCAGTCCGATTGCGGGCAGGCATTTGGCAATCTTGCGCATCGACATGCGTTGTTCCTCCGACCGGTGGCGGGCGCGCCTTGGTCACGTCAGTTTGTTGTCCCGAACTCTGCCACAGTCGCTGCTATGACTTTGCTTTTGCTTGCGAACATATTGAACGTCGTTACGGAGTCTGTCCAGTCCGGGCAAGTGCGTGGCCAGCGAATGCAATCAGACGGTAATATCGAGCTTCCATCACATTCATCGTTCTTTGCCTGGCGAAAGCCGCGGTTCGTCCTTTAAGGATTTGCGGATCCATCGCATGGTTTCGCGGATGCGCGATATGTTGCGCAAATCAGGGTGGGTTAAAACCCAAAGTTTGTTTGCCGGTATTTCCGGCAAAGGCGCAAGCAACCGCAAACCGGGAAGGGCAAGGTCGGATGGCAAACAGGCCAGACCACACCCGGCGCGCACCAGATGCGCCATCGCGATCAGATCATCGGTTTGCTGTTTATGCGGCGTGCGGCGGTTCGCATCGAGCCATTTATAAGGTGCGTAGCTTGCCAGTGTTCCCGACGCGCCGATGAAGGGTTCCGCCAGCAGGTCATCAAGCTTTGCGGGCTGATATCGGTCTGCGGCACCATAGATGCCCCATTGCAGTGTGCGGATTTCCTTGCCAACAAGATGTTCGGGTGGGCTGGCCGCAACCCGCACGGCAATATCGGCATATCGCTGTGTCATATTGAATTCGAGGTTGCTGGCAAGCAGTTCGATCTGAATATCAGGCCATTGGTTCTGAAACCGGGCGAGATGGTCTGGCAGAAAGAAATAGGAAAAACTGGTCGGTGCAGTGATGCGCACCAAACCGGCCGGTGTGGCATCAGCGCCCGAAATGGTGGTGTTGATGACGTCAAAGCTGTTCATGATCTGCCGGGCGGGGACAAGCATTTCTGTCCCGGCATCGGTCAGGCTGTATTGGCCACGGATGCGATCAAAAAGCCGGGTGCCTGCCTGTTCTTCAAGCGCATGAATATGGCGAAACACCGTGGTGTTGCTAACCCGGATTTTCTGCGCGGCCAATTCAAGCGACCCTGTTTCCGCGATGGCGAGAAACGACTTGATATAGTTCCAGTCCAATCGGTGCTCCGTTTCAAATTTGCAATCAGATACTACAAAATTGCCTATGTATTGCAAAATTGAAATTCCTTACGGTGTCGGTATCAAGGAATTCACCTACATATGTCAGGAAAGAAAACATGATCGGATACACATCACTCGGCACCAATGATCTATCCCGTTCGGGCGCGTTCTATGACGCATTGCTTGCTGATTTTGGGGCGCAGCGTGTCTTTGAACAGCCGGACTTTATCGTCTGGAGTGCCGGCGAAAACAGCCCGGCATTTTCGGTGCATGTTCCGTTTGACGGGAATGCGGCAACGGTTGGAAATGGGACGATGATCGCCCTTTCAGCCGCGTCACGTGATCAGGTCGATGCGTTTTATAAAAAGGCGATCTCGCTTGGCGCGACGTCAGAAGGTGAGCCGGGACAGCGCCATGAAAACGGGTTTTACGCGGCCTACTTCCGCGATCTCGATGGTAACAAACTCAACATCCATCATATGGGCTAAGGCGATGATTGGTTGTGATGCGGCGGGGGAGTGGAGCTGATGTCATCATATCATTTGATCGGTCACCGGCTTTGTCCCTATGTCCAGCGTGTCGCGATGGTTCTGGCGCAAAATGGCATAGCCCACAAACGCACCGACATTGCCCTTGATGCCAAGCCGGACTGGTTTCTGGCACTAAGCCCGACCGGAAACGTTCCTGTGCTGGTGGTTGATGATGAGCGGACCTTGTTTGAGGCCGCCGCCATCTGCCAATACCTTGAGGCAATTACGGGTAAAAAACCGTGTGGTGCGGATGCCTATGACCATGCCTTGGCGCAGGCGGTGGTTGCGATTGGCGATAAGTTATTATCGCTTACCGCAGATCTGATTTATCGCGATCTGTCTGAAAGCAGCGTCGATGCGACGATGCATCAGATTAACAAACAGATGTCGATTGTGTCGGATCTGATATCGCCACAGGCCCTGGACGCGGACAGAGAGCTTTCGATGCTTGATATCGTTTTTGCGACAGTTTTTCGGCCGTTTGCCCTGATCGCGGTCGGGCTGAACCGGGATCTGTTTGCCGGTTTTCCCGGATTACGAGGCTGGGCAAGCGATTTGGCCAAACACGAGACGGTCCGAAACGCTGTGCCCGCCACCTATTATCGGGAACTGCACGAATTCATCGCGTGCAAGGACGGATATCTGGCAAACCGTTTGCGCGTGATACCGCAAGACAACATCGCGCTTGCGCTTTGATGCGTAATAAAGGCAATAAAAAACGCCCGCTTGGTTGAACCTGCGGGCGTTTTGTTTTTTGGGCTTATTGCAGCTTAGTCGTGCTTGCCGCCATTGGCCTTTGACCAGCCGATCGGGTCGTTCAGGAAGGAACGCACACCTTCGATGGCATCCTTGCTGAAATATTCGCCTTCTTCGGCAACCGCGAGGACATCGGCCCAGGTTGCAAGGTAATGCATTTCGATGTCGTCCTTGCGCAGTTCATCAAGCGCGCCTTCGAAGATGTCATAGAAGAAGACGACAAAGGCATGTTTGCACTCGGCACCGGCTTCGCGGATGGCGTTGACGAAGTTGACCTTCGATGCGCCGTCGGTGGCAAGGTCTTCGACCAGAAGAACGCGCTGTCCCTCGTGGATGTCACCTTCGATGCGGGCCTTGCGGCCAAAGCCCTTGGGCTTTTTGCGGACATACTGCATCGGCAGGTCAAGCGCATCGGCAAGCCATGCGGAATATGGGATACCTGCTGTTTCACCACCAGCAACCGCGTCAAAGGCCTCGTAGCCAGCCGCATCGGATACCTGACGGGCGGCGAGTTCAATAACCTTGCGGCGTGCGCGCGGGAAGGAAATCAGTTTGCGGCAATCGATGTAAACCGGGCTGGCCCAGCCGGATGTCAGGATATAGGCCTCTTCCGGGCGGAAATTCACAGCCCCGATATCCAGCAAAATCTTGGCGACAGTTTTGGCAGCATAGGTGCAATGCGCGGTCGGTTTTTCAGTGGTCATGGCGGCTATACCTTCTCCGGATCGACTATTTGCCGACCTCTTAGCGCTTTTGGCCGAAAAGCGCAAAGAAAAGCCGCTGACCATTTGGTCAGGTTCCTTTGTGGTTTCTGTTGCCCGATTAAGGGGATGCAAGTGGGATTCTGTCGTCATTATGATGATACATAATACACCAGTAATGATATCTGAGATATCATAATTGAAGTTATAAGGTGAATTTGTTACATCTGGAGTTTGATGATCTGCCTGTTGGAAGGGTGACTTGATGATTACAGCCGGACAGATGCGGGCCGCGCGGGCCCTTTTGGGGATTGACCAGAAAATGCTGGCAGAAATGTCAGGCGTCTCGGTTCCGACCATTCAGCGCATGGAAGCCAGTCAGGGCAATGTACGAGGAGTCGTAGATACCCTTTCAAAGGTGGTTGAGGCGCTTGACCGTGCAGGTATCGAGCTTATTGGCGAACAGGTTCCGAGTATGGGCGCCGGTCGGGGTGTTCGGCTGAAGGAAGCGGAAACCCGACATTCGGGTAACGGTTAGCGTGCATTCAAAAAATGCCGGTTCGTGCAATTGTCGCATTTGGTGACTGCTGATCGGTAAGGATCTGTGTCATCCCGGCCCGGCCGGGGAATTGATGTGTGCAATCACCCAATGAGGGTGCCAAGCAAAATGAAGCCAGAAAATCCAGAGAAAAGCCGGTATCCAAAACCGGATTTTGTCGAACTGTTTACACCGAAGCTGATCACCGTTCTGCGTGAAGGGTATGGTCTTGCGCAATTGCGCGCAGATGCGATTGCCGGGCTGACCGTTGCCATCGTTGCCTTGCCGTTGTCGATGGCGATTGCAATTGCATCCGGGGCGACACCGGCACAAGGCCTTTATACCGCGATTATTGGCGGGATACTGGTCTCGCTTCTGGGCGGGAGCCGGTTTCAGATCGGGGGGCCGGCTGGTGCCTTTATTGTACTGGTCGCGGCCACCGTTCAGGCGCACGGCATGGATGGCTTGTTGCTGGCAACGATCATGGCGGGCGTGCTTCTGGTTTTAATCGGCCTTTTCAGGCTGGGCACCTATATCAAGTTTATTCCCTATCCGGTGACGGTTGGTTTTACCGCCGGGATTGCCTTCATCATCTTCGCCAGCCAGATCAAGGACCTGCTTGGACTTGATCTTGGTGGTCCGGAGCCGGGACCGTTTCTTGAGAAATTGCCGGTTATCTGGGCAGCTTTGCCGAGTATGGATCTTGCGACCGTGATGTTGTCAGGGTCGACTATTCTGGTGATTGTCGGGCTTAAATATGTTCGCCCGCATTGGCCGGGCATGCTGATTGCCGTGGTCGGTGCCGCGTTGATAACGGCTGTGTTTGATCTTCCGGTTGCGACGATCGGCAGTATTTACGGCGGCATTCCAAGCAGTTTTCCAATGCCATCCTTGCCTGATATTGATTTTGCCAAGGCGCAGGCGGTGCTTCCAAACGCCATTGCCTTTGCACTTTTGGGGGCGATTGAGTCGCTGCTGTCTGCTGTGGTGGCCGATGGCATGACGGGACGTCGTCACAGATCAAACTGCGAACTGGTGGCACAGGGCGTTGCAAACGTTGCGTCGGGCCTTTTCGGGGGGATTTGTGTTACCGGCACCATCGCGCGCACAGCAACTAATGTGCGGTCCAAGGCGCACGGTCCGATCGCTGGAATTTTCCACGGCGTATTTCTGTTGCTGTTCATTCTGATTGCGGCCCCTCTGGCGGGGTTCATTCCCCTGGCATGCCTTGCCGGTCTGTTGGCAACCGTTGCCTGGAACATGATCGAAAAGCACGCCATCGTTACTTTGCTGCGATCATCGCGTGGTGATGCGGCGGTTTTGCTGACAACGTTGCTTCTGACCGTGTTTCGCGATCTGCTTGAGGCGATTGTTGTCGGTTTTGCGTTGGGATCGGTTCTGTTTATCCGGCGTATGTCACGGATGGCCGATATCGAAAGTGCTACCCCTTTTGTTGCCGAAGACCGGGCGGATAATCAGGTCGTCTTGATGGTATCGGACCCTGTATCGGCCGGTGATCCCGACATCGTTGTTTACCGAATTTCCGGCGTCTTTTTCTTTGGGGCGACGGCGGCCTTCGGATCGGTGCTGGATCGTATCGGTGATACGCGCCGTGCACTGGTTGTTGATTTTTCATCCGTGCCTTTTCTTGATTCGACGGCGGCCAATACGCTGGCGAGCCTTGTTCAGAAAGTGCGCAGCCGGGGCGGGCTGATTGTCTTTAGCGGCACGAAACACGATATCCGGCGCGATTTGTTTGTCCACGGAATGAAGCCGCCAGCAATCCATTACGAGGCCGATGTTGAACAGGCTGTCAAATGGCTGGGCGAAAAGCTTGGCACGTTGCGGGATTAACCGCAGTCCGGGCGCAACCAATTGGTCTTTTGTTGGCAAAACAGCATTTTGGGTTTATTCGGTATAGTAATGCCGATTTAAGCTGTGCCCAAACAGCAAGCCCCAAAAGGAAATGCCATGACTGATCAGACCGGACTGAATGTCACCATTGATGATCGCGTTGCCACCATCACGATCTGTCAGCCGGAACGCAAAAACGCCCTGACCAAACCGATGTGGGGCGCGTTGGCGACGATTGTTCACGAATTGTCGGATGATCTTGATCTGCGCTGCGTGATTATTCGGGGTGGCGAAGGGGCCGGTTTTGGTGCCGGGGCAGATATCCATGAGTTCGTACGTGAACGGTCCGGGTTCGAAAAGGCTCGCGATTACGGCATGCTGCATGCCGAGGCGCTTCAGACCATTCAGAACTGCACCCATCCGGTAATTGCCGCAATTGATGGCCCGTGCATGGGGGCGTCTTTCGTGCTGGCAGCAGCGTGCGATATGCGCATTGCCGCCGATAACGCAAAATTCGCTGTGCCGCCGATGAAGCTGGGCGCAACACTTGGCTATCCCGAGCTTGAAATCATGCTTGATCTGCTGGGCGAGGCGGCTTTGTTTGAAATCCTGCTTGAAGGGCAGGTGTTTGACGTCGCCCGTGCGCGCGAGATCGGTTTTATCGCCCGTCATGTGGCACTCGAAGTGTTTGACGAGGAAGTTGCCAAGACCGGCAAACGCATTGCCGGTGGCGCGCCACTGACACAGCGGGCACACAAAAGCATGCTGAACCGTCTGCGCCAGGGTGGGTCAATTGACATGCACGAATTTGATGAAGGCTACCGCGCCTTTGAAAGTGTAGATTTTAAGGAAGGCTACACCGCGTTTCTTGAAAAACGCAAACCGGTCTTCACCGGGAAATAGGCAGAATTCCTTTAAACCGGGACCTGTTAAAGGCCCAAATCCGGTGTCAACGGCACGTCGGTGATGCCGTAATCAATGCCCATCTTGTGCAATTCGCTGGTGATCTGGGAGCGGTGATGGGTTTGGTGATTGAAAAACTGCACCAAAAATAGCGGGCGGGGCAGGTTGCGGGTAACTCCGTCGACACCGGTGAACTCGCGATATCCATCCTGCCAGTCACGATCGTCCGAGGCGACAAATGCCTCGATCTCGGCATCAAGGTCGCGGCGGATTTGCCGCAACTCTTCAAAATCATCGGCGACCTGGGTGTGGGCATCATAGACCGGGGCGTTTCCAGTTTTCATGATGCTGAGAATACGACGGTCTATATGCACCAGATGGTTAAGGGTGGCATTGATCGACTTAAAGAACATGCCGCGATCACGACGGCGTTCTTCGTCGCCAATCTGACCGCAAAGATCATAAAGCACGTTGTTCTGCCACGTGTTGTATTTGGCCATTGCGCAGCCATAGTCGTCAAATGTCATCCGGGCCATTGAAGATATCCTGAAATGAGTGGTGGCGGGGTCGGTGTGATCAGCAGCTTGATCAGGTCGGGGATTCTGTCTGTTTGGCGTCGGCCATAAAATGGACCATCAGATTGGCAAAAATCGCAAAGCCCAGCATCGATACGGTCAGTGGCAACAAAGTGTTGTCATGAAAATGACCGATGACGATGCCTGCAACCGCGCCGGTGGCGAACTGGATCGTCCCCAAAAGGGCCGTCGCCGTACCGCCGATATACGGGAAATACTGCATGAAGGATGCTGTGGCATTCGGGGCCGTAAGACCGATCAGTCCAACCGAGAACATGATGAACGGCACCACTGTCCACAAGCTTGGCTCAAAGACATTTGTCGCAATGAACAAGCCGATGGTCGCGACAAGTTGAATGCCGGTACCAATTTTTAGAATCTGATGACATTCGAGGCGTTTGAGCAACGGGTTGTTGAGCCGGTTACAGATGATAATCACCGCAACATTGGCCCCGAACAGATAGGGGAAGTATGCCTGCGGCACGCCAAAGAAATCGATATACATAAACGGGCTGTCGGTTACAAAGCTGAACATCACCGCACTGGCCCCGGCATGGGTCAGCATAAAGCCAACCGCCTTGCGCGTACGCAGGACTTCCAGATAAGTCCACCAGACCCGGCGCACCGGGCCGGGATGGCGTCGGCGCATCAAGCTTGTTTCGGGCAGTTTCAGGTAAACGATGGCAAGCATCAGGCTGCCATAGACAATCAGCAGCACAAAGATCGACTGCCATGTTGACCAGACCAGCAGTAACGAGCCGATGGTTGGCGCGACAAGCGGTGCAATCATCATGATCACCGCAATCAGCGCAAACATGCGCGCGGCTTCCTTGCCTTCAAACAGATCGCGCACCGACGCCCCGACAATCACAATCGAAAATCCGCCGCCAATGGCCTGGAAAAACCGCATGACATTCAGCGAAAAGGCGCTGTCGACGGTGGTGATGATCGCGCTGGTGACGATATAGATAACCAACCCGACCAAGGCGATGGGCCGTCGACCAACCCGGTCAGACAGCGGTCCGCCGATCAGTTGCCCCAAGGCAAATCCGATCAAGAAGGTACTGACGGAGACTTCAACAGCATGGGTGGCCTCGCCAAAGTCGCGCGCCATGGCCGGGATCGCCGGCAGGTAGGTATCAATGGCAAATGGTGCCGTCGCAACCAGTGCGGCAAGCAAGATGGCAAGCTTTTTCGGGTCAAGCGATGCGCTGGGCAGGGGCGTGGACATGCGCAATCAATTCCGTTCAGTGTTTGGCGGCGGGTCAGAGCCCCCGATCAGAGGGCACGCGTTGCGCGGAGTATGCAAGCACGCGCAGGTAAGCAAAGTGACCAAGGCGCAGCAGTGTGGGGCATCGGGTGTGATAATCCCGAGCCCTTTATTATCCATAAAATTCAGGCTTCTGCCAGCGGTTGCTTGGATCGATTCTTAGCTTATTGGCAGATCGGGCGTATAGGGCAGGTCGGTGTTGCCGTAATCAAGGCCCAACTTGTGCAGTTCGCTTGTGATCTGCGAACGATGATGGGTTTGATGATTGAACAACTGAACCAGAAACAGCTGTCGGGGGAGCTTGCGGGTGACACCATCGGGGAAGGGCAGTTCGCGAACTTCATCCTGCCAACTGTGATCGGAGCTTTCGACAAATTCTGTGATTTCGGCATCGACTTCGGCCCGAATGGCCTTGAGCGTATCGAAATCATCGGCAACGATGGTGGTTGGTTCGAACGGCCCGGCTTCGCCGGTGCGCAGGATGGTCAGAAGGCGCAGATCAACATACAGGATGTGGTTGAGCGTGTTGTGGATGGAGCCAAAGAACATGTTGCGATCATGGCGGCGTTCGACATCGCCGATCTGATCACACAGGTCAAACAGCACGCCATTCTGCCAGCAGTTATAGGTTGCCATGCAGCGGCCATAGTCGTTGAAATTCATCTTGGACATATTGATACCACTCCTCTCAGCGGCGCATTAAGGCCCGGCTTTTCTTGCTGTTAAGCAATAGTACCCCATGTCGTGGAACGTGACACGGAAATACAGCAAGGGCGGCATCCGTTTGAATGCCGCCCCTGTTTTGTGCGTTTGCGATCAAACCCGGTTAGTGGGTCATGATCCGTTCCGGTCCCATAAGGGTGGTCGGAAGCCAGGTCGATATCACCGGGACATAGGTGATCAGGACCAGGAAGCCCAGCAGGATCAGAAGCCACGGGAAGGCGGCCTTGACAACCTTGAGCAACGGCATGCCGGTAATCCCCGATGTCACAAACAGGTTCAACCCGACCGGCGGTGTGATCATGCCGATTTCCATATTGACCACCATGATGATGCCCAGATGGATCGGATCAATGCCAAGCTGCATGGCAATCGGGAACAGGATCGGCGCCATGATCAGAAGGATCGCCGATGGTTCCATGAAGTTGCCGGCAATCAGCAGAACGATGTTGACCACAATCAGGAAGCCCCATGCCGGAAGACCCCAGCCGATAATGGTTTCTGCAATTGTATGAGGAATACGTTCAGAGGTCAGAACATGGGCAAACAGCATCGCATTGGCGATGATGAACATCAGCATGATTGTGACCTTGCCTGCATCCAGCAGGACGTGACGGACTTCCTTGTCAAACGGGATCAGCACCAGTGCCTTGCCCATTTTCGGAAGGTTGTGCGCCATCAGACTGCTAATGCCGGTATTGCCGTTATCGGGCACCCAGGAAAGTTCCTTGATCGGGCCCATGTCGCGGTAAAACAGGACGGCAACAAACATGGCATAGAAGGCGGCAACCGCCGCGGCCTCTGTCGGGGTGAAGACCCCGCCATAAATACCGCCCATGATCAGGATCACCAGCAACAAGCCACCCGATGCCGAAAACAGGCCGGTGCCCCATTCGGCAAGCGTCGGGCGCGGTTGGCTTGGCAGTTTTTTGATGCGGGCAACGATATAGATCGCAATCATCAACATCAGGCCAACCATGATCCCCGGGATAACGCCAGCAAGGAACATGCGACCAACCGAAACCTCCGTCGCGGCGGCATAGACAACCATCACGATGGATGGCGGGATCAGAATGCCAAGCGTACCGGCATTGCAGATCACACCAGCCGCAAAGCTTTGCGGGTAACCGGCGCGCACCATCCCGGCAATCACGATGGAACCGATGGCAACAACTGTGGCCGGGCTTGAGCCAGAAACAGCGGCAAACAGCATGCAGGCCAGAACCGATGCCATGGCAAGACCACCGGGGAACCAGCCCACGGTATCAATGGCAAAGCGGATCAGACGGCGGGCAACACCCCCGGTCGACAGGAAGGCCGATGCCAGAATGAAGTAGGGAATGGCAAGAAGGGTATAGTGTTCCATCCCGCCAAAGAGTTTTTCTGCCAGGGTAGCAAGGCTGTCATCACCAAACAAAAGGATGGTCGAAAGCGACGCCACGCCAAGTGAAATGGCAATCGGTGCGCCCAGCGCCATCAAGCCAAACAGCAGGATAAACAGGAATGCAATCGTCATTTAAATGTTCCCCCTGTCCGGCTTACGATTTTGGCGTCGAAGCAGTGGCGGACTTGTCGTCCTGCACAGTGCTTGCGCCAAGCTGATCAATTGCTTCGCGTGCTTCGTCCGCCAGGTTGAAGCCAACCTGTTGGCCGGTAATGATGCGCCAGCCAACCTGTGCCAGACGGAATGCCAGCAAAGCGGCACCCACCGGCATGATCAGATAGACGAACCACAGCATGATCGGGCTGTCTTCGGCTTCCATTTCAAGCATGTGATTGAAGCTGACCAGTTCCCAGCCACCAATGATCAACCAACTTGCATACAGGATGCCTGCGACGACGACGATCAGGCCAATCACGCGCTGGGCATTTTTCGGGAACAGGCGGACCAGCGCATCCACACCGATGTGGGAGCCAACCTTGACGCCATAGGACATGCCAAACAGGATCAGCCAGGCAAAAAGGAATTCCGTGATTTCCAAGGCCCATGTCAGGCCGGAATTGAACACGTAACGCATGACAACGTTCACAAAGGTAAGCGACGTCATGGCGGCAAGCAGGAGGGCAATAAAGCCCTCCTCCAGCCGGTTAACGACCGTTGAGATCATCTTGAACGGCCCTTTTCCGATGATGTTGGGAAAAAAGTACGGATCAGTTGCACGCAGCAGCGGCGTCGATGATGTCCTGGCCGATATCGCCAGAGAACTCATCCCAGACCGGCTTCATGGCAGTCTGCCATTTTGCGAATTCTTCAGGCGACAGTTCCAGAATCTCGGTTTCGCCGGAGTCAATAACGGCCTGACGCTGTTCAGCGGTCAGTTCCGCCGACAGATTGTTTGCGTAATCGCTGGCTTCGTTCATTGCCTGGGTAAGACCTTCACGGATTTCCGGATCCAGACCTTCCCACCACTTGGTCGAGGTTACGACCATATAATCAAGCAGGCCGTGGTTGGATTCCGTGATGTAATCCTGAACTTCGAAGAATTTCTTGGAATAGATGTTCGACCAGGTGTTTTCCTGACCGTCCACAACGCCGGTCTGAAGGGCTGAATAGGTTTCCGAGAAAGCCATTTTCTGCGGAACGGCATCAACAGCTTCGAACTGGGCGGCAATCACGTCAGACGACTGGATACGGAATTTCTGACCTGCGGCATCTTCCGGTGCGCGCAGCGGCTTGTTGGCGGAAAGCTGTTTCATGCCGTTATGCCAGTACCCAACACCGGTGAGGCCCTTTGACGACATCGCGTTCAGCAGTTCCTGACCTTTTTCACCGTTCTGGAAACAGGAAACCGCATCCATGTCCTTGAACAGGAACGGAAGATCATAGACCTGAAGTTTCTTGGTCCATTTGCCGAATTTCGCAAGCGACGGTGCGCCGAACTGGACGTCACCACGCAGGATGGCAGGAAGAACCTTGTCATCATCAAACAATTGCGAGTTCGGATAGATTTCGATTTTGACCTTGTCGCCCAGAATTTCTTCGGCGCGTTTTTTAAAGAAGTCAGCCCCTTGGCCCTTCGGGGTGTTTGGTGCAACAACATGTGCGAACTTGATGATTTCCTGTGCGGAAACCGCAAGGTTGGACCCCAGAAGTGCTGCGGCAGCAACACCGGCAGCAAGAATGCTTTTGCTGATAGGACGCATCAAAACGTCTCCCTTGATTGATTAAATCTGTTTTCCCATTAGCGCGCCATTTTTGGCGTCGTTCTAAAACGCCGTTTGGCGCTGTGCCGTAATCAGCAAGCTCTGGGCCAGTTCGAAATCGGTTGGATTTATGTAATTATATCAATGAAATAAGGTGAATTTCATGTTGCTGCGATGCAGCAAACTTGGGATATTTCGTGTGTGAAGGCGCACACGAATTTTAGGTCAGTGTGTGGACTGCCGCACAGGTTGCCGGATGTGGATTTGACGGACCGGATGACGAAAAAAAAAGCCCGTCTAACTGACGGGCTCCTGATCGATTGATTAACGCGGGCGTCGAAATTCGGCAGGGACAATG
The DNA here is from genome assembly GCF_037027205.1 of Thalassospira sp. CH_XMU1458. Lineage (NCBI taxonomy): Bacteria > Pseudomonadati > Pseudomonadota > Alphaproteobacteria > Rhodospirillales > Thalassospiraceae > Thalassospira > Thalassospira sp. CH_XMU1458. Next base: position 157,330 of record NZ_JAYMDW010000002.1, read on the forward strand.
TTGTATTTGGTCAGCTTGTCGTAAAACGTCTTGCGCGGGACGCCAAGCGCACTGACCGTGGCGGTAACATTGCCACCATGTTCGCGCAGGGCTTCGGTAATCAGGCTTTTTTCAAATGCCTCGACTTGCTGGGGCAGGGGAACGGCATAATTGTCTTCGCCATCCTCGCTGTTTGCTAGGGGATCAAGACCAAGAACCCGGCGTTCGGCGGCATTGCGCAATTCGCGCACATTGCCCGGCCAGTCATAGGCATTGAACCGTGCCAGTTCCGCCGCACTCAAGGCGGTGACGGTACGGTCGAACCGCTTGGCGGCATCACGGGTGAAATATTCAAACAACAGCGCGATGTCATCCTTGCGATCACGAAGCGGGGGGATATGCAGCTGCACGACATTCAGGCGATAATAAAGATCTTCGCGAAACTCACCACGTGCCGAGGCCGACCGCAGATCAACCTTGGTTGCTGCAATAACCCGCAAGTCGATTGGCAGGACCCGGTTTGATCCAAGCCGTTCTACCGCGCGTTCCTGCAAAACCCGCAGCAATTTGATTTGCAACGCAAGCGGCATGCTTTCGATTTCATCAAGGAACAGCGTGCCCTTGTCGGCAAACTCGAATTTGCCGATGCGTTTGTGATCGGCCCCGGTGAAGGCGCCGGCTTCGTGACCAAACAGTTCTGATTCAATCAGATGTTCGGGCATGCCGCCGCAATTCACCGCCACAAACGGGCCGGGACGCCCCGACATTTCATGCAGATTGCGCGCGATCACTTCCTTGCCCGATCCGGTTTCGCCATTGATCAGGACATGGGCGTTGGTGGCCGCGACATTGCCGATCAGGGTGCGGAGCTTTTCCATCGCCGGATTGCGGCCGATAAAGTCCGATGCGTTTTTGGAATGGCGTGCGAGTTCGATCTTGAGCGTGCGGTTTTCAAGCACAAGGGCGCGGTGGCTCATTGCGCGGCGGGTAATGTCGATAAACAGATCCGGTGCATAGGGCTTTTCGATAAAGTCAAATGCCCCGTCATGCATGGCCTGAACGGCGGTTGCGACATCACCATGCCCGGTGACCAGAATAACCGGCATTTCCGGATCGATCTTTTTGACTTCTGTCAGCAGATCAAGGCCATCCATCTTCGGCATGCGAATGTCGGAAATCACAATGCCCGGCCAGCCTTTTTTCAGGCGTTCAACCGCAGATACTGCGTCCGAGTAAACTTCGACAGGGATGTCGGCAAGCTCCAGCGTTTGCTGTGCGGCTTCACGCACATCTTCGTCGTCATCAACAAACAGAACGCATTCGGCACTGGTTGGCACTGGCTTATCCTTTGACCCGATAATTGGATCAGAGGACAATTTGCATGTCAGCCCTGATCGTGATGGTTTGCAAGGTATGTGCGGGTTTCTGAGGGTGTTTTAGCAGCCGTGAAGGCAGGCGTCGAGATGCTGTTTTTCGGCTCCGTATCGCCGGGGCCATCATAGCGTAGCTCGACAATGAAGGATGCGCCGCCTTGCGGGCGGTTTTCCGCACGGAGCGTTCCGCCAAAGCTTCGAATGATGCCATAACAGATCGAAAGACCAAGCCCCAGACCATCACCAAACGGTTTGGTGGTAAAGAAGGGGTCAAAAAGCTTGGGCAGGTTGTCTGGCAAAATGCCATGCCCGTTGTCATTGACCTTCACAATCACCCGATCTTCGCCGCCGGTGATCGCGATATCAATTTCGGGGTTGGCCATATTCTGGCAGGCATCCGCCGCGTTATTGATCAGATTGGTAAAGACCTGGGTCAGCTGATTGGCCTCGGCAATGACGTGTTTGACATCGCCGTGCTGGTGCAGGGTGATGTTTTCGACACCTGCACGTCCGCTTTCAATCGCAAGATCGATTGCCATTTGCATCTGGGCCGGAACATCGACCGGATGATTATCCTGTTCCGGGCGGCGCGAAAATGTTTTGAGGTTGCCGGTAATGCGCCCCATGCGATCGGTCAGTTCTGAAATCCGTTGCAGGTTGCGGTTCGCCGTTTCCTTATTGTCGCGCGCGATGAACTTCATCGCGTTTTCCGCATAGTTCCGGATGGCGGTCAGGGGCTGGTTGATTTCATGGGCGATCCCGGCGGACATCTGACCAAGTGCGGCAAGCTTGCTGGTTTGGACCAGTTCGGCCTGGGCCGTACGAAGCGCGTCTTCAGTACGTGACCGTTCAGTAATTTCTTCTGCCAGGCGCTGGTTGGTGTTCATAAGATCGGTCGTGCGCAGGCGGACCTGTCGTTCCAGTTCGCGTTGCGACCAGTCGCGGATTTCAAGCTGTTCAAGCATCGCGCGCCGGCGTTGCAGGATGATGAAAATCAGACCGGTCAGAATGATATGCGCAGCCCCGCCCATTGCACCGGCACTGATCACGGATCGATCCAGCACGGATTTATCGGTCAAAAGAAACATCCGCCAGCCCTGCTTGGGAAGTGTGCTTGCCGTGACCAGATAGGTTGTCTTGTCTGGTGTGGTCTGGCGCGTTTGCGGTTTGCCGGTTGATTGTTCGTTTGCGGCTCGTGCCTCGTCTTCGCTGGCAACCGGGCCGAGGCTGAGGATTGCCGGGTTATCGTCAACCGGCCATGCCCCATCCAGCAACGGCATCGGTTCAAGCGGGTAGTCACCATATTTGCGCGACGCGATCAGGCGGGGACGGTCATTGTTACCGAGCCCGGCAAGGTCGCGAAACCGCCAATCGAGGTTGGATGAAATGATAACGACGCCGTTCTGATCGGTGACCAGAACGCTCTCGCTGCCGCGTGCCCAACGCTGCACAAGGGTTTCAAGGTGGGTCTTGACCACCACGGCACCGGCAAAACGCGTCCCGTCCGGGCGCACCGGGTGGGAGATGTAATAACCTGGTACGTTCGAGGTAATCCCAAAGGCAAAGTAATGACCGGTCAGGCCGCTTTTGGCCTGCTGGAAATAGGGGCGGAAGGAAAAGTTGCGCCCGATAAAGGACGCGTCGCTGTTCCAGTTGCTGGCAGCCAGGGTGTCGCCATTTTGATCCATGAAATAAATGTCTGAGGCGCCGCTGTCGGCTGCCAGTTTTTCAAGGTAAATGTTGACGGCCTTGGCGATCACCGGATCGGCATGGATCGCAAGATCGATGATGCGTTTGTCCGATGCCAGCGTAATCGGCAGATATTCGTGTTCCTTGATCGCGCCCTGAAGGTTGGATCGATACAGCTCAAGCTTGTTGCGCCCATCTTCCGTGATGTCGATCAGCTTTGCCTCATGCCAGAACGTCGTGACCAACCACACGGTTACCGGCAGCAGTGCAAGCAAACCGCATAGTACGATCCTGGATATTCTTTTGATTGAAACCGAAGAGTTCAGCATTCTGTCCACGTTGGCGTTGGGCTTTGATCGACCCCTTCTTAAGGGTGGGAAGTCTTCCCTTAAAGGTGGGGCGTCGGGATTAGATTACAAAAATATTTCAAAGCCCAGCGCAAATTTTACCGATGCTTGTCATGCTTGATAATCGTTGGATCAGGCTGTACCTATCAGGAAAGCATCCGCGGGATTTTCAGACCACATTTATGCACGGTTGATCAAGCCCGAACAAACCTGTCAGGAAAGTTCCCTGCATGAGCGACGAAGACACACACCTGATCTGGGTTCTGGCCGATGACCGGACCGGCAATGTCAATCAGTGTTTGGGGGTGGCAGAGGCACTGGCACAGCCTTTCAAGCGCATTGATATCGGGTTTACGAAATTTGTGCGTCTTCCGAACTTTATCCGCAGAACCAGTCTGATCGGGATTGATGAGGCATCGCGCAGGCGACTGGTGGCACCCTGGCCGGATCTTGTCATCTGTTGCGGGCGGCGTTCTGCACCCGTAGCGCGCTGGATCAAAAAGCAAAGTCGCGGCCATACCCGCATTTGCATCATCATGCGACCGGATGGCTTCGAAAGTGCCTTTGACCTGATTGCCGTGCCGGCACATGACCGTTCTGTCATTCGTGAAAACATCGTCGAAATCCCCGGTGCGCCGCACCGTGTGACCGAAAGCAGGCTTTTGATCGAGGCCGACAAATGGCGCCCGCATTTCAAAGGTCTGCCGGAGCCAAAGTTCGCCCTAATCATTGGCGGAAGTACCAAGCGCACGACCTTTACCAAAGACATGGCAGAACAGCTGATCGACAAGGCGGTTGAAGCTGCAAGTACGGTCAACGGGTCTTTGCTTGTCACCACCAGCCGCCGTACGGGTGTGGAAAACGAAGCCCTGATCGCCGAGCGGTTGGCAGCGTCCGGCGTGCCTTATCACCTGCATGACTGGACATCCCAGGCCGAAAACCCGTATTTCGGCTATCTAGCACTTGCCGATGTGAAGATCGTGACCAGTGATTCCGTTTCGATGTGCTGCGAGGCGGCGGCGGCACCGGGTGGTGTCTATATCTTTGATCCCGATGGTCTGGCCAACAAACGGCACAAACGCCTGCATCAAAGCCTTTATGAAGGCGGCTATGCCAGACCGCTTTTGCCCGACACCGAACTGGTGCCGTTCAAGCATCCGTCCTTGCAGCCGGCCCGCATGGTCGCACAGCGCTGTCTGGAGCTTTTGGGCGCTCCCTGACCTGAAAGGTTGATAACACCTTGTTTTGTTGTGGTGTATCGGGTCTATTTGCCGGGCGCCACCACCAAGGAATATCGCCCCGATGTCTTCGTCCCCGACCGACCCCACCGCTGTGCGTGCGTTAAATGCACCGCAATTGTTTCCACGCCACATTGCGGTTGCGATTTTGGCCGCTGCTGCCTGCTTTTTTGCGGCAAACCATGTTGCCGCACGCCTGACATTTGAAAACGGGACAGGGCTGCTTCTGGCTGTTTTATGCCGCTCGGCTGTTGCGCTTTCGATCCTGATTGCGATCGTCTATTTCAAACGTCATTCCATTCGTTTGCCGCGTGGTCTGGTGCGCTGGCAATTGGTGCTTGGTCTGATGATCACAATCCAAAGCCTGTGTCTTTATTCCGCAGTGGCCCGTGTGCCCGTCGCCCTGGCGTTGCTGACAGCTAATACCTTTCCGATCATTCTTGCCTTGCTGACATGGGGGCTTGGCGGTCCGCGCCCTACATTGCGTGCGGCAGGTTTGATGTTGTTTATCCTGTCGGGCCTTGTTCTGGCGCTTGATCTTCCAGCTATTCTCGGCGGTGGGGCAGAGGTGACATCAAGCTGGTGGCTGGGCATCGGGTTTGCCTTGATGTCTGCAACCGTTCTTTCGGTGGCCTTCTGGGTGACCGATCATAAGCTTGCCGGAATCAGTGGGCCGGTGCGGTCAATGTTCACCATGGTCGTTGTTTTCATTTCGATGATCATTGCCGGGACCGGTGATGTGTTGCCCGGTGGTATGGGGCTTCCGAATGCGATGCCGGGATGGATGGGGCTTTTTGCCTTGATGCTGCTGTATGGCGGGGCATTTGCTGTTCTGTTCATCAGTGTGCCGCGCCTTGATATGGCCCGCAATGCGCCGGTGATGAATATGGAACCGATCGCGACATTGCTGTTTGGCTGGGTCATTCTGGGTCAGATGATCAGCCCGATCCAGATGCTCGGTGGTCTGGTCGTGGTCAGCGGAATTGCGATCCTGACCCTGCGCAAAGGGGCCTGAGCCGAATAAGACAAAGGGAGCCTGAAAGCTCCCTTTGGTTTGGATTTTGCGTTGCTTAAACGGCCTGCGAATGACGCCCGTGTGCATGGTTGAGATAGGTATCAAATGCTGCGCAAACCGCACGCACCAGCGGACGGCCGATTTCGCTGAGCTCGATGTAATTGCCCTGAACTTTGACAATGCCATCCCGGGTCATGGCCTTGATGCGTTCGACCTCTGGCGCGAAGCGATCTGCAGAAATGCCGTGGTTGGCGCAAACCGGGTCAAGGTCGACGGCAAGATTGCACATCAGCTCATTGATGATGTCGCGGCGTAATTTGTCCTCATTGGTCAGGGCAACGCCCTTTTCAATCGCGCATTTGCCATCCTCGACCGCGCGTTGCCAGCGGGCGAGGGCAGGATCGTTCTGTGCATAGCCTTGCGGCAGGGATGAGATCGCCGATGGGCCAAAGCCGATCAGGGCTTCGGCGCGGTCAGTCGTGTAGCCCTGGAAATTGCGGTGCAGTTTACCGTCCTTGAGCGCAATCGCCATGCTGTCAGCCTGATGGGCGAAGTGATCAAGTCCGATGGCGACAAAGCCATGTTTGGCAAGGCGGTTCTGGATTTCCTCATACTGCGCCCAGCGTTCCCCGGTATTTGGCAGGGCCTCGGTCGGGATAAGCTGTTGATGCTTTTTCATCCATGGCACATGGGCATAGCCAAAGACCGACAGGCGATCAGGGCACAGCTCCACCGTCTGATCAACTGTTTCGCGCAGTGAGTCCACGGTCTGGAACGGCAGGCCATACATCAGATCGACATTGATGCCGGCAATCCCGTGCGAGCGCAGTTTGGCGATCACATCACGGACAAGCTGCATGCTTTGAATGCGGTTGACCGCCGTCTGGACCTGTTGATTGAAGTCCTGAATGCCGATACTGGCACGGTTAAAGCCGCATTCGACCATGGCTTCCATGAAATCATCGGTCGCGGTGCGCGGATCCATTTCAATGGCAATTTCGGCATCATCAAGGATATCAAGGCGAGAACGAATTGCGGCCATGATGGCGCGCAGGTCGTCGGCCTTGAGGATGGTCGGGCTGCCGCCGCCAAAGTGAATGTGCGACACTGTGAATTTCTGATCTGTAGGCAGTTTGCCAAGGGTGCCTTCGATCTCGGTCAGAAGGGCTGTGACATAGCCATTCACCGGCTTGTAAGTTTTGGTGATCTTGGTGTTGCAGCCGCAGAACCAGCACATCTCCTCGCAATAGGGGACATGCAGATAAAGCGACAGCGGTTGTTCGGGATCAAGATCACCCAGCCAGCCCTCAAACACCTTGCCATCAACGCCAGCATGGAAATGCGGCGCGGTCGGATAGCTGGTATAGCGCGGCAGTCGCAGGTCGTATTTTTCGTAAAGGGCAAGCTGCATGACGGACATCCCGATAATTCGTTCTGTCCGTCTTTTGCATTATTCCAAACTTGCCTGCCTTGATATGCGTCAAGGGTGGGGAACAGGGAAACCGTGTCGTTCGCTTAACGCCAGCAAAATGTTGTCCTTGCCGTCAATAAAGGCATAGCCATTTGCGGTGCCGGTTTGCAGCGATGATGTATCGCCGGATTTCAGGATCATTACCGGAAGTGACTGATGATCTTCGCCCAATAGCGCAATCACATCGTGTCGGGGACGGGGCCAATTGATATGGCGAATATCAAGTCCGGAAAGCAAGTCCGGAAAAGATCCCAAAACCCCATCAATCAACGCACAATGCCAGCAGTAAAAGCGTTGGTTTGGCCAAGCAGGATCTTCAAAGTCGGGTTTGAGCAGGAATATCGTATCGCGTCCCAGATCCGGCATGGGGTGTGGCCTTTTTGGTGGTGGCACTGCGTTTGCGCCGTGGCGATGTCAGGGGCGGCCTTCAAAGATGCTTGAAGGCCGATATCAGATCTGCACGAAGGGCTGCGAGACGGTCACGGCCTTCGTCTTCTTCATAGGGTTCGGCGGTGCCAACGCCCCAAACCGGGCCCGGCCATGCGGCATCATCCTTGAAGCGACCAATGACGTGGCAATGAAGCTGCGGAACCATATTACCCAGCATCGCGACATTGGTTTTGAAGGCATCAAAGCGACGTTTGATGACGCTTGAAACCGCCGCGACTTCGTCACCAAGGGTTTTGCGGTCTTCCGCACTCAGGTCGTCATAATCGACAAGGTCGGGGCGTCTGGGCACCAGAATGAGCCAAGGATAACGCGCATCATTCATCAAAAGCACATGCGATAGCGGCCCGTCGGTGACGAGGGTGGTATCGGCGGCAAGCTGGGGATGAAGGGTGAATGCGTTATTCATGGTCAGTCCTTGTTATCGTGATAGCCCGAACAATGACCCTGCTTATAACCTGCCGTTCTTTCTCTGTCTTGGTCTGAGGTGTGAAATCCGTCAGATAGCTGTGCGGGTATATGCGATGTTGGCGGGAAGGTCAGGCCCTCCCGCCTGTGAAATCATGCGACCTTTACATCGCGATGTTTGGCAAGAAGCTGATCAACAAGACCGATGACTTCTTGTTCGGCTGCGTGAATGGAAGCCTCGGTTCGTTCGTCGGCGAACTCGTCATATTCAATGGCCGCACCAAACTGATCGGTGATGCCGATATATTGCAGCGGGGTAAACAGCCCGCCTTCAACAAAGTTCAGGTGCGCAATACGACCATCCGGCCCATAGCCATAGTCACCACGTGAGGACAGGGCGACAATCGATTTGTTGCCTGTCACCATTGGCCAGTAGGGAACGTCGCCACGCGTTCGGTCAAAACCGAATGTCCGACCAACACGGACAATGTTATCCACCCAGGCCTTCATCTGTGACGGCATGCCGAAATTATACATTGGCACCCCGGCAACGATGATGTCAGCGGCAAGCAGTTCGTCGACCAATTGATCGCTTTCGCGCAAGGCGCGGTGCATCCATGCTTCGCGGTCTTCGGGTTTGGTGAATGCAGCATGGACCCAATCCCCGGTCACCGGGCTTGGCGGATTTGCGCCGACATCGCGATAGATCACTTCGCTTTCCGGTCGCTTGGCCAACCAGTGTTCGATGAACTTGGCCGTCAAGCGGCGGCTGTGCGAACCATGTTGTTTCTGATCGGACCTACCGGGCCGGGCGCTGCTGTCGATATGAAGAATTCTGGTCATCATTTTCTCCATGTGATGAAAATGGTTCATCTGTATTTTGGTTTCATGACCAAGGATTGACGGAATTTTATTCCCACGGCAAAATCGAATTCCTCAGCCAATAGATGAGTTGAATTCATTCATATGTCGTTGCCGCCGCTTGCGACCCTGCGCGCCTTTGAGGCCGCAGCACGCCATCAAAGTTTCAAGAATGCCGCATCCGAGCTTGGCGTCACGCCGACCGCGATCAGCCATCAAGTGCGTCTGCTTGAAGAAACGCTGGGTGTCCGGTTGTTTGACCGCAAGCCACGGCAGGTTGTTCTGACCGATGTCGGGCAGGAGTTGTATCCGGTTTTGCGTGATGGCTTTGCCGCCTTTGCCAAGGCGGTTGATCGGGTGCGGAACCGCCCGGTATCGCGCAGCATGACGGTTTCGGTCATTCCATCCTTTGCAGCAAAATGGCTGTTGCCACGCCTGTCTGGGTTTCAGGCAAAATACCCCGATATCAACTTGCGACTTCATACCTCGCCAGAGGCCGTCGACCTTGCCGGCGGTGTGGCGGATGCAGCCATTCGATATGGTGTCGGCCCCTATCCGGGATTGGTTGCACACACGATGTTTCGTGAACAGTTCGTGCCACTTTGCAGTCCGGCACTGGGCCTGAAAAAACCGGAAGACTTGCGCAATGCGACCTTGCTGCATTTTGACTGGTTACGCCCGGATGATGCGACCCCGACATGGCAAAGGTGGGGGCAGGTGGCAGGTGCTGCAGATCACTTGCCATCTGCGGGGATCAGTTTTTCCGATGACAGTCACGCCATTCAGGCGGCGATTGCAGGCCAAGGTGTTGTTTTGGCCAGTCCTGTGATGGTGTGCGCAGAAATTGATGCAGGATTGCTGGTGATGCCATTTGGCCCGGAAATCAAAGGGCATTTTTATCACTATGTGCACACTGGCCGGGGCGATAACCTTCGCGAAGTTGAAGCATTCGGGGAGTGGATCAGAAGCGAAGTGGCATCTTCGGCACCACGTACCGAGCAATCTGGCGATTGACGATTGACCTTGCGGGCTGCATCGGAAACCATGTGCCATTGTTAATCATTCGTGTGGATGGATCATGCCCCGCTTTGCCGCCAACCTTTCGTTTCTGTTTGCCGACTTGCCGTTTGAAAAACGGTTCGCCGCGGCGGCAGATGCAGGCTTTGTCGGGGTGGAATATATCGGCGCCTATGACATGCCGTTATCGACGGTTAAATCGCTTTTGAATGACAACGGTCTGGAACAGGTTTTGTTTAACCTGCCAGCCGGTAACTGGGAGGCAGGCGACCGCGGATTGGCGTGCCGTCCTGGACGCGAAGATGAGTTTCGCGACTCAGTCGTGCAGGCGCTTGATTACGCGGCGGCAACCGATTGCAAGATGCTCCATTGCATGGCCGGTTTGATGGGCAAGGGCGAAGATCCCGGCGAACTTGCCCGGCTTTATTGCGACAATCTGCTTTATGCTGCGGACCTTGCCGATCAGGCCGGCGTCGATATCCTGATCGAGCCGATCAATCCGCTCGATATGCCGGGCTATCTGCTTAATTCCATCGAACAGGCGGCCGTCATCCTTGAACAGCTTGATCACCCGCGCCTGAAACTGCAATTCGATATTTATCACGCCCAGATCGTCGGCGGGAACATCGCCGCAAGACTGGATAAACATATCGACAGCATCGCCCATGTTCAGGTCGCGGGCGCGCCCGGTCGGCATGAGCCTGACAGCGGGGAACTGAATTACCCCTTCCTGTTCTATATGCTGGATCGCATTGGGTATGAAGGCTGGATCGGCTGCGAATACAAGCCGCACGGCAAGACCGAAGACGGGCTTGGCTGGGTCCGTCCATGGATGCCAAAGTAACCTTGATCCTTAGTCAGTGAATGAGGGATCCCGCATTACTGCATCCTTTATCGCGTCTAAATTATTGTTAAAGCGCTTCAAAATTGGTTTTGGCGGTGGATTCCATGGGCGTCCGGCTAACGACATCGCTCTGCAATTCCTTACGTATGATCGAAAAAGTAATGTCGAACGTGCGCTCTTCAGATTTCGGCAAGCCAGCTTGTCCTGTCCTGGATTTTTAAGTGAACCTTCAGAGGTGGCATCTCGCAAAAGCGGCCTTTTTTCTCCGAGGATTTTCGCTTTCCCGGAGCGAAGTAAACTACTTCCGCCGAGGTAATGTCCCTTACTTGACATCCGCAGTGACTCTCCAGCTTGGCGGAAACTCAGTTTTCAATCAGGATCGCCCGGAAATCATTGACGTTGGTCAGGGTCGGGCCGGTGACCAGCAGGTCATCAATCTTGGCAAACGCGCTATAGGCATCGTTGTTGGCCAGATATTCGCGAAGGTCGATACCGGCCTTCTGGGCGGTTTGCCAACTTTTGGCGTCAATGATTGCCCCGGCGTTGTCTTCGCTGCCATCAATACCATCGGTATCAATTGCCAGTGCCGTGAAACCCGGCTGATCGCGAAGTTGCAGCAAAAGTGACAGCAAAAACTCGCTATTGCGACCACCACGGCCGCCCTTGCCGCGGACGGTGACGGTGGTTTCACCGCCCGAAAGCAGGACACAGGGCTTTGTCGCCGGTTGGCCATGATTGGCAACCTGATGGGCAATCCCGGCATGAACGATGGCGACTTCGCGTGCCTCACCCTCGATGGCGTCACCAAGGATGACGGCATTCAGCCCCATGTCACGTGCAACCGATGCTGCGGCCTCGAGGCTATCCTGCGGGCGGGCCAGCATGATGGTTTCATGACCGTCAAAGCAGGGATCATCGGGTTTGATTGTCTCGTCCTCTGCACTTTGCAGAAGGTCTTCGGCAGCCTGCGGAATGTCGATCTGATAATGGCGGATGATATCAAGTGCATCTTGCCCGGTCGTCGGATCAGACACCGTCGGGCCCGACGCAATGATCGCCGGATCATCACCCGGCACATCAGATACAAGATAGGTCACCATGCGCGCCGGTGCCGAGGCCTTGGCCAGGCGGCCACCCTTGATCGCGGACAGGTGTTTGCGCACACAGTTCATTTCCGAAATCGTCGCACCGCTGCGCAAAAGCGCCTTGCTGATGGCCTGTTTGTCTTCAAGTGTCAAACCCGGTCCGGGCAGGGCAAGAAGCGCCGATCCACCACCGGAAATCATGCAGACCACCAGATCATCAGGGCCGGCATCAGAAACGATATCAAGGATGCGCTTGGCCGCCTTTTCGCCCGCAGCATCGGGGACGGGGTGGGATGCCTCGACGATCTCGATCTGATCACACTCAACCGCATGGCCATAGCGCGTCACAACCAAACCTTCGACGTCACCTTTCCAGGCCTTTTCGAACGCACGCGCCATATTGGCCGATGCCTTGCCCGCACCAATGACGATGGTTTTGCCCTTTGGCGGTTCGGGCAGATTGCGCGGGATCTGAACCCCGGGGTCGGCGGCCTTTAGTGCCGCATCCATCAAAGCCAGAAGTTTTTCGCGCGAAGTCGTCATATCGGGTTTCCCTGATTGGATTGTGGCCGGTTTGGTCCGGGTTTTTTAGGTCGCCTGCTTGTCGGATGCGGTCTTGAAAAAGTCGATCACGGCCTGCAGATGGTTCGACATCGCCTTTTCGGCGGCGTCGGGGTCGTGGGCCGCGATGGCTTCGATAATGTCGCGGTGATGTTCCTGCACCATGCGATCAAAGGTCGGGCCGACCATGCCATTGAAGCGGATTTCATTGAGTGCTGCCTGCAACACATCATGCAGCATTTTCATCACGTGATAGTAAATGATCGAGCCCGTCGCTCGGCCGATCATCATGTGCAGGCGGTGGTCATCATCCGCACGGTATTTGGCGGCCCGCCGTGGGTCATGCGCCTGACGATAGGCCATGCGCAGAAGTTTGATATCCTCGTCACTGGCGTTGATCGCAGCCCGCCGTGCAGCCCAGGTTTCAAGTGTGCAGCGAATTTCCTGAAGATCGCGCAGATTACTGATCGAATCGCGCACCAGATCGGTCATCGCGGTGTCCATGTCGATCCCGGTGGATGACAGGATTTCCGTGCCGCCACCCTGAACTGCGCGCAAGTACCCGCGGGTCTTGAGCTTTTGCAGGGCGGCGCGCACCGACACGCGGCTGACCGACATGCTTTCGGCAAGCTGGCGTTCGCCGGGCAGGCGATCACCGGGCAGAAAAATGCCATCCGAGATCTTTTCAAGAATTTGATCGGCAACCTGATCAGCAATCCTTTTGGGACGCTTGGTTTCCGCGTCGTCTTGTGCCTGAAGCGTCTTGGCAGACGGCATGTTGGGTTGTCTCCAATCGTGTTTTTCTCTGCCAGTGCAGCGATGTCGATATTGGTTCGCGCAATGGTCATACCAGTTTACGGGATGTTTGGCGGCGACGCAAAGTGTCGATATGCACCGCGCGCGCTTATTGCAGTGCAATCTTGTTTCGGTAGAGATAAATTGATAGTTCAACAGGGGATGAGTGGCGTATCCGCCCCACTTTCACTGGCGCTTTGGTGGCAGTGGTACCGAGGGATACCGCCATCAAACCAGCAGATACCCAAAGACCACCAGATTTCAGGAGAACTCGCGTGCCGAACCAAGCCGGGACCCTTTTGGGCCATGATGATCCAGCCCCGTTTGAGATATTGAACGAAAACGGCAAGGGTCATTCGCTTTTTGTCTGTGACCACGCGTCCCGGGAAATCCCCAAAAGCCTTGGCACGCTCGGCCTGCCCGAGGAAGAGCGCAAACGCCATATCGGTTGGGATATCGGTGCGCGCAAGGTGACCGAAATTCTGGTCGAACGGTTTGATTGCCGCGCAGTTCTTGGCGGATATTCGCGGCTGGTTATTGATTGCAACCGCCAGCTTTGGGATCCGACGGGGATGCCGGAAATCGCCGATCAGACCGTGGTGCCGGGTAACAAGAATGTCTCGCCGAGCGAACATATGCAGCGCATCCGCGAGATTTTCCTGCCCTATCATTGGGCGATCGAAGAACAGATTGCCAATTTCCACGCCCATAAAATCGCCCCGGCTCTGATTGCCATTCACAGCTTTACACCCGTGTTTCAGGGCTTTGAACGCCCATGGGAAATCGGTGTTTTGTGGGATCAGGATGATCGCATTCCGGTGCCACTGCTTGAAACGCTGCGGGCGCAAAACCCGGATTTGACCATCGGCGATAACGAACCTTATTCCGGGCGTCATTTGGCCGATTACACGATTGACCATCACGGCGAAGCGGCTGGTCTTCCCTGTGTGTCGATTGAAATCCGTCAGGATCTGATCGATACTGACGCGGGATGTGAAAAATGGGCAAAAATCCTTGGCGATGCCTTTGCCGACATCCTTGCGGATCCGAACCTTTACAAGATCAGGAGAGACTGATTTGGCAGGGGCCAACGCGCGCGAGCCGGGATTTTCCATCGGCATAGAAGAAGAATTCTGGCTCGTGGATCGTGAAACGCGCGATCTTGCCAAAGACCCGCCTGCCGAATTCCTCAAGGACGCCAAGGCAAAGCTTGGCGATCAGGTTTCAAGCGAATTTATGCGCTGTCAGGTCGAAACTGGCAGCAAGGTTTGCAACAGCGCACTTGAGGCGCGTGAGCAGCTTATTGAAATGCGCAGCACGCTTTCCGAGGTGGCGGCGAAATACGATATGGCGCTGCTGGCGGCATCGACCCATCCCTTTGCACAATGGGACGATCAGAAACATACCGATGGCGAACGGTACAACACCATCGCGCGCGATCTGCGCACCGTGGTCGACCGTTTGCTGATTTGCGGGATGCATGTTCATGTCGGGATCGAAGATGACGACCTGCGTATCGAACTGATGGCGCAGGCGAGCTATTTTTTGCCCCATCTTCTCGCACTCACCACAAGCTCGCCTTTCTGGCGCGGCAAGGAAACCGGGCTTCAGACATTTCGCTTGTCGGTGTTTGATAACCTGCCGCGCACCGGCCTTCCGGAAGTGTTTGGATCCTGGGCGGAATATCGCCGCCATGTCGATATGCTGATCAATGCCGGCGTGATCGAGGATGGCACAAAGCTTTGGTGGGATTTGCGGCCAAGTGATCGCTGGCCGACCCTTGAAATGCGGATCGCCGATGTTTGTACCGACCTTGAGGACGCGGTCTGTGTTGCATCGATTACGCGATGTTTGATGCGCATGCTGTATCGTTTGCGGCGCAACAATCAACGCTGGCGGATTTATGCCAACATGCTTGTGCGTGAAAACCGCTGGCGGGCATGCCGTTATGGCAGTGATCCGGGCGAGAAGGCCGGTCTGATCGATTTTGGCCGGGGTGAAATCGTGCCCTATGCAGATCTGCTTGAGGAGATCTTGGAGCTGATCCGGCCCGATGCTGAATTCTTTGGTTGTGTTGATGAAGTCGAACATGCACGCACCATCATAAAACGCGGCACCAGTGCGCGCAGACAGCGCGAAATCTATGACGCAGCAATCGAACTCGGCGCCTCGTCAAAGGACGCATTGATCGCGGTTGCCGACGTGCTGATTGAACGGACAGATCCCAACGCAAGATCGGATACCTAGAGTCTGCTCCGATTATCTTACATCGTTTTGCCGAGGACATTCTTGTGTCCGGCAAGGAATGGATCGCAGGGCGTAGCGGTGCTACGGTCAAGATCCGTGACGCTGCAGGGCGGATGGATGTCCCGGCCCGAAGGGTTCGGTTTGGCGATGTTTCGCTGCGTTACACCGCTTGAACGATGCTCCACATCGCCCTTCGCGCTGTGCCTTGCCAAACAGATTCGCCAAACACTAACAAAAGCGATGCAAGCTAATCGGAGCAGACTCTAACGGCTTGTCAGCGACCGGTGCATTGAGTATCGTCGCGCCGAAACGGGTTTGGGCCCTTTGAATTCCGCGCATCGGATATCCGCTGTGCAATCCATCATCGGAGAAGAATTGATGACCGAAGTCGGTGGTATCGCAGCCGATCAGCTTGCGAGTTATGTCGAGCGTATCGAACGCCTTGAAGAAGAAAAAGCCAACCTGATGGCTGACATCAAGGAAGTCTATGGCGAAGCCAAGGCGCTTGGCTATGACGTGAAAATCCTGCGCCAGATCATTCGTCTGCGCAAAATGGAAGACCACGAGCGCACCGAACAGGAAGAAATCCTGGAAGTGTACAAACGTGCGCTGGGTATGAGCTGACACCATCCTGTCAGCAGACCTGCCGAGAATACCAAAAGCCCGCTTTCAAGCGGGCTTTTGCGTTTGTAATCTTGGTACATGACAACCGCATCCCGCCCCGAAATCACCGCCGAGGTCACCGAAGGTGTCTGTCGGCTGTTATATCATCACGAAATGGCCTGCCTGACGGAGCTTCGTCTGGGCAATGGTCGCAGGCTTGATGTGCTGGCGCTTGGCCCCAAAGGGGAGCTGTGGGCGGTCGAGGTTAAATCATCGGTCGAGGATTTCCGTGTCGACCAAAAATGGCATAGCTATCTGGATTACTGTGACCGGTTCTTTTTTGCTGTTCCAATGCACTTTCCCAAGGATCTGATTCCTGATGATGTCGGACTGATCGTTGCCGACCGCTTTGAGGCCGCGATCATCCGTGCAAGTGCGGAAAAAAAGCTTTCCGCAGCGCGTCGAAAAAAGCTCCTGATCTCCTTCGGACAGGCCGCAGCAGCGCGAGTAAACAAGTTTTCTTCAAAGGAAAATGTATTGGGATAGGCTCTCGAAAGGATAGTTTCCTGTTATTATTTCATATTTATGAATGGCATTAAGTTGTTGATATTTAGGTAATAATGTGGATTTCAACTTTTGATATACATCTGAGTAGTATCAAAACGTATAGGTTTAGGTGTGACGAAGCGCACTGGTCTAAGGGTTGTGTTTGTGCGATGCAATATAAGCATTGCGAGAACGTTTGGGCCAGACTGAGCAGTTTTCGATTTCTGTCTTTGACCTTTGTGTCGACTGGCCCGTGTTGGGTGTAACGCCCGGTTCCTTCGTCGGGGGACGATGACATGGCGGAAAAGAAACGTGCGATCGCTTTGGCTGGTGGTGGACCAGCAGTTGGTTTGAGCATCGGCGCCCTAAAAAGGGAGCGCTTGAACCCCGATCTCGACGAGGTGTGGGTCAGTCGCATCCTTGACATCAAACAGATCCGCCAACCCGAAAATCTTTATGACGCGCTGAACAATCTGGTGATGCTGTATGCGGCAACCACCAGTGAAGATGACGTCAAGCTCTTCACTTGCAAGGTCGCCGAAAGCGGGCGCGATATCCGGGTCACCGAAATCCCGGTTGAAGCCAATATCAGCTGCGACTGGACGTGGGAAAACCTCGATCGAAGCATCGGGGACGGCTATCGCGCGACCAACGATGTTCTTTCTGCATATCGAAATACCACCGGCGACGTGACTGTTGCCAAACTTCTGGCGGCAAGTAACGACGCCGCCTGATGTCATCTGTGAATGTCAATTTTGGATATCCAAAGAATGAAGACTTTTGCGAATCTGAATATCGGGACCAAACTTTCCATTTTGCCGGTAATTGCGGTTATTGCGATCATCGCTGTCAGCCTGATTGGCGGGCGGGCCATCATGTCACTTTCTGATGGTCTGGAATTCGCTGTCAGCAAGGCATATCCCGAGGTCAAGGATATTGGCGAGATTGATCGCAATGTGACCCGGGTGCACCAGACCCTTTATCGCATGCTTTCCTGGTCTGCCGCCGGTGTTGAAGGGGATCGGATGGAAGCCGTTTCCCAGGATCTTGAAACCCAGATCGAAGAAGCGCGTCAGTCCTTCGTAACGTTGCTTGAAAACGAAAGTCTCCCGGAATCCGGCCGCCAGATGTCGGTTGATGCGCAGGAACGCTTTGATGGCTATCTTGGCAAGGTCAATCAGGTCCTTGGCATGCTCGACATTGATTATACCGGGGCGCTCAGCTTTTCCTGGTCTGCACAGTCCGACTATGAAGCACTGATGGACATTCTTTCCAAGCTGCGCGGAACCGCAGAACTCAGAATGGACAGTGCGAGCGGTGCGGCCATGGAAGTTGGCAGTTCGGCACAGGATCAGACAATTATCGCGGCTGTGTCGGCATCTATCGCCATGGCGGTGATCAGTTTTGTCATCGCAAGCCTGATCGGTGCGCCGGTCAAAAAGCTGACCCATGTCATGCGCGAAATTGCCGAAGGCAAAACCGACATATCGGTTCCCTATACCGCGCGCAAGGATGAGATGGGCAAGATGGCCGATGCGGTTGAGGTGTTCCGCCAGAACGCCGAAAGCCTTGAAGCCGCGGAAGAACAGCGCCTGCAGGATGAAGCCCGTGCGGTCGAGGAAAAACGCCTGATCATGCAGGAACTGGCGCGCGATATTGAAACGTCGGTACAGGGCACAGCAACGGCAGTCAGTGCCGCGATCGAGGAGATCGGCGCATCTGCATCAGCGCTTCTCGACAATGCCGAGCGCACCGACCATCAGAGCGAAAACGCCTTTGATGCATCCGGCAAGTCCAGCCACAACATGGGCGAGATCGCCCAGGCGGCATCCGGCCTGGCCTCGGCGATTGCCAATATCAGCGAGGAAATCCAGAAAAGTAGCCGTCAGGCACAGGAAGCCAGCGAACAGGCCCGCGACGCCGATGAGAAAATCCGCCGTCTTGAAGAAGCCAGCATCCGTATCGAGGATGTCGCTGCCCTGATCGGCAATATTGCTGAGCAGACCAACCTTCTGGCACTTAACGCCACGATTGAATCGGCCCGTGCCGGTGAGGCCGGCAAAGGGTTCGCCGTTGTTGCCAACGAGGTCAAAAACCTTGCCAGCCAGACGGCGAAATCGACCGAGGAAATTGCATCTGAAATTGCCAATGTCCGTGCCGAAACCGGACAGGCGGTTGAGGCGATCCGAACGATTGTCGAAAGCGTTCAGGGCATCAACGAAATTCTGAGACTGACGGCTGAATCTGTCATGGAGCAAGGCAATGCGACAGGCCAGATCAGCACCAGTATCACCGAGGCTGCCGGTTATGCGGAAACCGTGTCAGGCGGCATTGGTGATGTGCGCGACATTGCCCGGGCGACCCGTGATTCTGCGGGAAGTGTGGGCGAGGCAACCGCTGAGCTTAGCCGCGAAATGGCAGGGCTAAGCAGTTCGGTTGATGGTCTTGTTGCACGGCTGCGCGCCGTCTGACGGACCTTTGTGTTCATTTGTTTCAACCAACCAATCGTCAATCACGACATCTATCTATGATCAACAAGGGAAATTCAGGATGAATAAGGTTTTGCGTTCTTTCGGTGCGGCTCTGGCGTCGTTGCTGATGGTTTTGAGTGTATCGTCGGCCATGGCCCAGGATAAGGAAGCAACCGCCAAGGATCTGGTGGATAAGGCAATCGCCCTTTATGACGACGTCGGGCAGGAGAAATCCTTTGATATGTTCAACGACAAGTCCGGTGAATTCGTATTTGACGAGTTTTACGTCATTGTTGCTGATGGCGAAAAAGGTACGTTCCTGACACACGCGATCAACCCGAAGCTTGTTAACAACCCGGGCCTTTGGGACCTTCAGGATGTGAACAGCAAGTTCATCATTCGTGACATGGTCGAAACCGGAAAGGCATCGCCGGATGGTGGTTGGTCCAACTACACCTGGACTCATCCGCAGACCAAAAAACTTGCCGAAAAGAAAACCTGGGTGAAAGCCCATGACGGCAAGATTTTCATGGTGGGTTATTACGACTAAAAAGTAATCATATCCAGAAAGCAAAAACCGCCTTCGGGCGGTTTTTGTGTTTCAAGTAAAATAGATCAATTTGTAAAATATTTGTTAAGTTAATGGGGTGGGGTTTTGAGTGCATATTTTAGAAAATACTTAACATGACTCTGATCAAAAGTGCGATTTAGTATATGAATTACCAGATTTAATATATCTAAGTATACGTAATCGCGCATTTTGTCACATCACTATTGAAGAATTGTCTCAAATGTAGCGGCTTAAAATCATTATAATGATGGCTGTATCTACAGGTCCGCAAAGACGGACTGGTATCTCCTGGGGGTGAGCGGTGGTGCACGCGATGGCATTCTTATCGTTTGCGCCATGTTGTTTGGACCGAACCATTCGGTTTTCAACAAGGAGATCGCGACGTGGAAAAGATCAAACGAGCTATCTTTCTGTCAGGCGGCGGGCCTGCTGTTGGCTTAAGCATCGGGGTGCTTAAGCGTCTGCAGCAGGAACCGGATATAAAATTTGATATCTGGTCGTCTGCCTGTATCGGCGCTTGGCTCTCGGTTGCCTGGCATCAGGCCGACGAGGGTCAGGAACTTGACCAAACCATCGCCTTTTTTCGTAAAATTTTCCGGCCCGCAAGTGTCTATGAACGGTTCCCGATTGCATCGGCCTTTGCACCGGACTTCTTTTCTGATTTCACCAACAAACTCAATTACTTCTTTAACCCCAACAGCTATCAGGGGCTGATCGTGCCAGACGCCATCGGCGAGGCCGTTGAACATGTGCAGCATTTCATGGGCAATCCGAAATACTGGACGCCGCACAATTTCAACGATGTTTTGCTAAACGGCTTTCTGGCGGCAAATCCCCTGTCGCGTCTTCTGGTCGGATCGATCTATCAGACCCAGACCAAGGGACTGGCCAAGATCTATTCACCCGACAGCATGTTTTTGGACCGGCTGAACTTTGATCGGCTGTATCAGCCCGACAAGCCAGCCATGTTCCACAACGCCTATAACCTTTCCAAGCAGCGGCTTGAACTTTTCACCAACAAACCTGGTCACTACGACCTGCCACAGATGAACGCGCAGACGCTGTGTGCCTGTTCTGCCTTGCCGTTTATCGAAGAGCCGGTCGAAATCAACGGCGATACCTATTGCGAGGGGGCGACCGTTGATACGGTCAACTTCTTTGATTTCTTGCGCCTGCATCCGGATGTTGATGAAGTCTGGGTCAGCCGTATTCTTGATCTTAAGCAGGTGCGTCAGCCTGAAAACCTTTATGACGCGCTGAATAACCTGATCATGCTGTTTGCCGCATCGGCCAGCGAAGATGCTGTTGCTGCCTTCAAACGTGAAGTCGCCGAAAGTGGCCGCAAGATCGACATTGTTGAAATCCCGGTTTCTCCGCACATCAACTATGACTGGACTTGGGAAAACCTTGATCGCGGGATCGAGGATGGCTTTGAGTCAACCGACCACATGATTGCGGATTACCGCCAACGCAAACGTCAGGAAAAGTCTGTTAAAAGTTTGCGAGAGGGCGCGATGCGCATTCTGCCTGAATTCCAAAGCCGGTTTCCGCGCTTTGTCTGAGTAACAAAAAAAAGGGCCGCATCATGCGGCCCTTTTGATTTTTGGCTTATTCCGCCGCCTTGAGATGTTCGGGCGGGTTGCGGAACTGTTCAAGCAGTTCGGCTTCGCGCACCTTGACCTTGGCGATGTGTTCTTCCTTGACGTGGCCGTAACCGCGAATGTGTTCGGGCAGGGCCAGCAACGCCTTGGCGATGCGGGCATTTTCGTGGTTAAGGCCGTCGAGGACCTCGGTTACCAGTTTTTCGTAATCCGTGATCAACTGGCGTTCGATCTTGCGTTCCGGGTTGCGGCCAAACGGATCAAGTTTGGTGCCGCGCAGGAACTTCAGTTTCGCCAACATGCGGAACGCCGACATCATCCACGGAGCGTAAACCGACTTTTGCGGCTTGCCACTTTCGGGATCGGCATTGGCAAGCGACGGCGGGGCAAGATGGAAGTTGATCTTGTAATCCCCGGTGAAGGTCTGGGTGACCTTCCTCATGAACGCCGGATCGGTGTAAAGACGGGCAACCTCATACTCGTCCTTATAGGCCAGCAGTTTGAAGTAGTATTTCGCCACTGTCCGGGCCAGATCATCTTCGTCACCAAGGCGTTTCTCGGCCGCTGCAACCTTATCAACAAGGGCGGTGAAACGATCGGCATAGGCCGCGTTCTGATAATCGGTCAGGAAGGCGCGGCGCTTGGCGACGATATCGGAAAGCTCGGTCGCAATCGGGTGGGCTTCGGCCTCGTTCGGGCCGACGATCCCGAGCACGCGATCACGGTCATGGGCATACAGGCGTCCCCAATGGAAGGACTGCTTGTTCATGTCAATCGACACGCCATTAAGCTCAATCGCCTGCATAAGCGCCTCTTCACTGATCGGGATCAGGCCGCGCTGCCAGGCAACGCCCAGCATGAACAGGTTGGTCGCAATCGAATTGCCCATCAGGCGGGTCGCAATGTCGCTGCCTTCAACGAAATGAACCGCATCAGATCCACAGGCGTCACTGATGACCTTCATATGCTCGTTGGTTTTAAGTTCAAAATCCGGGTTATGGGTAAAGGCGCCGGTGACGGTTTCATGGGTGTTGATCACCGCCTGGGTAAAGTTCCGGCGCATTTTGGCAAGCCCCTCATAGCTTGCCGCAACCAGAAGGTCACAACCCAGAACCACATTGGCTTCACCGGCCGGAATGCGCGCGGCATGCAGCTTGTTCTGATCGTTGGCAAAGCGGATGTGGCTGACAACAGCCCCGCCTTTTTGTGCCAAGCCCGCCATATCAAGGCCGACAATGCCCTTGCCCTCGATGTGGGCAGCCATACCAAGCAACGCGCCGATGGTGACAACACCCGTGCCGCCAACACCCGTGACCAGAACCGACCAGGGTTCGTCAATTTCAGGCAGGGTCGGGCGCGGCAGGCTGGCAAAGACTGCATCCGTACCGGTATCACCCTTGGCGGCGGCATCTGGTTTGCGAAGTTCGCCGCCTTCGATGGTGACAAAGCTTGGGCAGAAGCCCTTGAGACAGGAGAAATCCTTGTTGCACGCCGACTGGTCAATCGCGCGTTTGCGGCCAAACTCGGTTTCGACCGGAACGACGGCAAGGCAGTTCGACTGTTCGCCACAATCACCGCAGCCTTCGCAGACCAGATCATTGATAAACACGCGCTTGGGCGGATCAACCATCAGTTTGCGTTTGCGACGACGGCGTTTTTCGGCCGCACAGGTCTGATCAAAGATCAGGATCGAAACGCCTTCGATTTCACGCAGTTCTTTCTGGGTGTCTTCAAGTGTGTCGCGATGCCGGATATCGACACCCGGCGCAAAGTCGGCACCCATCGGATATTTTTCGGGTTCATCGGACAGAACGATGATGCGTTTTGCACCTTCGTCAAACATCTGGCGTGTGATTTGCGGCACGGTCAGTGGCCCGTCAACCGGCTGTCCGCCGGTCATGGCGACCGCATCGTTAAACAGGATCTTATAGGTAATGTTCACACCCGATGCGACCGCAGCCCGAACGGCGAGGGAGCCTGAATGGTAATAGGTACCGTCACCCAGGTTCTGGAAAACGTGCTTGGTATGGGTGAACGGTGCCTGTCCGATCCATGTCGCACCTTCGCCGCCCATATGGGTAAAGGTTTCGGTGGATCGATCCATCCAGTTGACCATGTAATGGCACCCGATACCGGCCATGGCGCGGCTGCCTTCGGGGACCTTGGTCGAACTGTTATGCGGGCAACCCGGGCAGAACCACGGAATGCGTGCAACATCCGGGCGCGGTTCGGCAATTTCCTTTTCTTTTTCGGCAAGCCAGTCGATGCGTTCATGAATGGCCGGGCTGTCATAGAACCGCTTGATCCGTTCGGCCAGAACCACGGCAACGCGGGCCGGGGTCAGTTCGTCCATCGATGGCAGGATCCATTCGCCCTTTTCATCGAACTTGCCGATCACGGTCGGGCGAACGTCTTCGCGCCAGTTATAAAGCTGTTCCTTGACCTGGTTTTCCATCACCGCGCGCTTTTCCTCAACCACGATGATTTCCTCAAGTCCCAGGGCAAACTCGCGGACATCCTCGCGGTTCAGCGGCCAGCTCATGCCGACCTTAAGCACGCGAATGCCGATCTTGGCGGCGTCTTCTTCGGAAATGCCAAGGTCATCGAATGCCTGCATGACATCAAGATAAGCCTTGCCGGTGGTGATGATGCCAAGCCGCGCATTCGGGCTGTCGATCACAGTTTTATTCAGCTTGTTCGCCCGCGCATATGCCAGTGCGGCATAGAGCTTGTATTTCATCAGGCGATGTTCCTGCTCCTTGGGCGTATCGGGCCAACGGATATGCAGGCCGCCCTCGGGCATGGGGAAGTCGGTCGGAATGACGGGGGTGATGCGATCCGGGGCGACATCGGCCGCGGCGGAACTTTCCACTGTTTCGGCAATGGTTTTCATCGCCACCCAGCAACCGGAATAGCGGCTCATCGCCCAGCCATGCAGGCCGTAATCCAGAATGTCCTGAACACCGGACGGGTTCAGAACCGGGATCTGCGCATCGATAAAGGCATATTCGGTCTGATGGGGCAGGGTGGATGATTTGCAACTGTGGTCATCACCGGCCAGAACCAGAACACCGCCATGCTTGGACGTGCCGGCATGGTTGGCGTGTTTGAAAACGTCACCGGACCGGTCAACGCCCGGGCCCTTGCCATACCACATGCCAAAGACGCCATCATATTTGGCATCCTTGTACATATTAACCTGCTGACTGCCCCAGACGACGGTGGCGGCAAGGTCTTCGTTCACGCCCGGCTGAAATTCGATCTGTTGTTTGGTCAGGAATTTTTGGGCGCGCCAAAGCTGCTGATCAAGTCCACCCAGCGGCGATCCGCGATATCCCGAAATGCACCCGGCAGTATTAAGCCCCGCGCGCGCATCAAGCTGGCGCTGCATCAGGGGCAAACGGACCAGTGCCTGAATACCTGTAAGGTAAACCCGGCCTTCCTCAAGCGTGTATTTGTCGTCGAGTTGGACTGCCGCCAATTGTTGTGCCATGACCGGTCTCCCTGAGATCTCTCTGATATGCGGGGTCATTTCGGGCCCAATGCACTGCTTTTATTGATATGGGTGTTTGTGCAGTGTTTCGGTATGACCTTTAATTTATCTGTCAGGTCGGGTGTGCGGGACCTGTGCCTGACCTTGAAATGGTAATAAAGACTGACCTTTTTTCAAAGCGAAGTCGCATCGCACTATGCAAAACGCCTGATTGCATCTGTTGACGTAAGGTCAACTTATTATTTACTTATTCCGGTACCGATTTACGCGCAATAAAATTGCGGCCCTGTTGCGCTGCGAAATTGCAAATAGGGCCGAGTCTGTGCTCGGCGGTGAAAATCGGGCGTGTTAAGTTTAGTCGGGTTTCGGGTGCGCACAGCAAGGAGCGTGAAATGGAACAGCGTGTTTCGCTGATTACTCTGGGTGTTGCGGATCTGGATCGATCACGGCGTTTTTACGAAGGTGGCCTCGGCTGGCAGATGACCGAAGTGGTCGAAGGGCAGGTGGTTTTTTACCAGCTCTCCAACGGTTTGGCCCTTGGTCTGTTCGGGCGCGAAGCGCTTAAGGAAGACGGGCACTTTGATGACGACACAGGTGCCAGCTTTGCTGGATTGACGCTGGCTTATAACGCGCGCAGCGAAGAAGAAGTCGATCAGGTGATGGCAGAGGCTGAGAAGGCCGGGGCCAAAATCCAGAAGCCCGCCGAAAAGGTCTTTTGGGGTGGGTATTCCGGTTATTTCCGTGATCCGGATGGCCATGCGTGGGAAGTGGCGTTTAATCCGTTCTGGGAAATTGACGAGAAGGGCAATCTGCACATCCCGCCACAGAAAACCGAGTAAGGCGCATCCATCGCGCCATAATGGCATATCATCACAGCACGGGCAGCAATTTGCTGCCCGTTTTCGTAGATATTCCAAAGTACAGTTGCATCGGGGATAATTTACTTTTACATCGAACGGGATGTAGTTTTAATCCACGCTTCCAAGGGGGATAAGGTTTTGAGTTGGATCGAGCAGTTTCCGGGTCTGTCACGTTTGCCCGATGCCATCCGATCCTACCTTGTCGAAGAAAGCAAGATCGTCACCGTTCCGGCCAACACGGTCATTTTCGGACCGGGCAAATCGCCTGAACACCTGTTGTTGCTACTTGATGGCACAGTGCGTGTGCAGCAGACATCCGATACCGGTCGTGAAATCGTTCTTTATCGGGTTCATGCGGGCGAAAGCTGCGTTCTGACCACGGCCTGCCTTCTGGCCTATGAGGATTACTCGGCCGAGGGCATTGCCGAAACTGAAACCCGCGCAGTGGCGATCCCGCGCAAGGTGTTTGACAAGCTTGTCTCGGACTCAATCGAGTTCCGCCAGTTCGTTTTTACCGCCTATTCGAAACGCATCACCGATCTGTTCATGGTGATCGAGGAAATCGCGTTCCAGAAGCTTGATATCCGTCTTGCCCACAAGCTGATCGAACTGGCCGGGGACAACGATAAGGTTTCGGCAACCCATCAGAAACTGGCCGTCGAACTGGGCTCTGCCCGTGAAGTGATTTCACGCCAGCTTCAGGAATTCCAGCGTCGGGGCTGGATCGAACAATCACGTGGCACGATCCGGCTGATTGATCGCGCGGCGTTGGCAAAACTGGCGCAGAGCTAGATTTGCAGCCGCAAGTACGGCCGCCTTACGACTTTAGAATTATTAGGTGTTAATGTTGCGATGCTTGGTGACTTCATCACTGAAGTGCACATCGCGAACTCCTAAAATAAAGACCATAGCCAGATGTTTTGTCCGCAAACAAGGCGGGCAAGGGACATCGCAAATCCATCCGGTGCGCGCCAGTCATAAGGCGGCACGGAGGCAGTTGTTTAGGAGGAATCCATGTCTGCATACCCGGTCAATATGTCCGTAAAACCCGAAGTTACGGCCTTTTTCGACGAAGACACCAACACGATCAGCTATGTGGTCAAGGACCCGGAAAGCAACGCCTGTGCGGTTGTCGATTCCGTGATGGATATCGATTATGCGGCGGGTCGAATCACCTTTACCCACGCCGATAACATCATTGCCTTTATCAAGGATAACGGCCTGAAACTGGAATGGATCATCGAGACCCATGTCCATGCCGACCATTTGTCGGCAGCACCCTATATTCAGCAAAAGCTCGGCGGCAAGCTTGGCATCGGCAGCAAGATCACCGTTGTGCAGGACACGTTTGGAAAGGTGTTTAACGAAGGCACCGAATTCCAGCGCGATGGCAGCCAGTTTGATCGCCTGTTTGAAGATGGCGATACCTATCAGGTCGGTTCCATGACCTGTTTTGCCATCTATACGCCGGGTCATACCCCGGCCTGCATGGTCCATGTCATGGGCGATGCCGCCTTTGTTGGCGATACCCTGTTCATGCCTGATGGCGGTTCGGCCCGTGCCGACTTCCCGGGGGGTGATGCCGGGACGCTTTATGACAGCATCCAGAAGCTCCTCGCGCTGCCGGACGATATGCGTCTGTTCATGTGCCACGACTACGGCCCCAACGGTCGCGAGATCAAGTGGGAAACCACCGTGGGCGAAGAGAAAAAGCACAACATCCACGTTGGCGAAGGCAAGACCCGCGAAGACTTCATCAAGTTCCGCACCGAGCGTGATGCCCAGCTTGATATGCCGCGTCTGATCATCCCGTCGCTTCAGGTCAATATGCGCGCCGGTCAGGTGCCGACGGATAGCAGCGGCAAAAAAATGCTGAAAGTCCCGGTAAACGGGCTCTGATCAACACTCAGGTGAGGAAAAGCCATGGAAATCAAAACAATAAGCAACGGGTTCTCCGTCAGTCCGCAGATCGTTGCAGACGATATCAAGGAAATCGCCAAGCGCGGCTTCCGGTCCATCGTCTGTAACCGGCCGGACGGCGAGGGCGCCGATCAGCCAACCTTTGAAGAGATTTCAAACGCGGCCAAGGAAGCCGGGCTTGAGGTTCGCTATCAGCCGATTGTTTCGGGCAAGGTCAGCGATGATGACGCCCGCGACTTTGGCCGCCTTTATGATGAATTGCCCAAGCCGGTCTTTGCCTATTGCCGCACCGGCACCCGTTCAACGACACTTTGGTCGCTGAGCCAGGCCGCGCATCTTGATACCAGCGAAATCCTTCGCGCCACCAAGGCGGCCGGTTATGACATGGGCGGTGTTGTCCGCCGGATTGTGAATGGCGGCAAAACGCCGACCGATCAGGGCGACGCAAAATATGACGTCGTGATCATCGGTGGCGGTGCTGCCGGTATTTCGGTGGCATCCAGCCTGATCGCGCGCCGTTCGGGCCTTGAGATTGCGGTGATTGATCCGGCCGACATTCACTATTACCAACCGGGCTGGACCATGGTTGGCGGTGGCGTGTTTGAAGCCAGCACCACGGCCCAGACCATGGGATCGCTGATCCCCAAGGGCGTGCACTGGATCAAGGCCGCCGTTGCCGCGTTTGAGCCGCAAGACGATGCCGTCATCCTTGATGGGTGCCGGGTGGTCAAATATGACCGTCTGATCGTTTGCCCGGGGCTGAAGCTTGACTGGAACCGGGTTGAAGGTCTGGTTGAAACGCTTGGTCGTAATGGTGTGACGTCAAACTATCGTTATGACCTTGCCCCTTACACGTGGGAACTGGTTTCCTCGATGCGCGAAGGCAAGGCGATCTTTACCCAGCCGCCGATGCCGATCAAATGTGCCGGTGCCCCGCAAAAGGCGATGTACCTTTCGGCCGATCACTGGCATCGCAGCGGTGTTCTCAAGAACATTGATATCGATTTCTGCAATGCCGGTGGCGTGCTGTTCGGGGTAAAGGACTATGTCCCGGCGCTTGAAAGCTATGTGAAGAAATACGACGCACATCTCGATTTCTTCCACAATCTGGTGGCGATTGATGGTCAGGCGAAAAAGGCCTGGTTCGATGTTGCCAAGCCCGACACCAAGGTCGAACGCGTTGAGAAGTCCTTTGACATGATCCATGTCTGCCCGCCGCAGGTGGCACCGGACTTCATTCGTGTGTCCCCGCTGGCAGATGCCGCCGGATGGGTGGATGTCGATCAGGCAACCCTGCGTCACAAGTCCTTTACCAATATTTGGTCGCTGGGCGATGTGATGAATGCGCCCAATGCCAAGACGGCTGCTGCAGCCCGCAAACAGGCCCCGGTGGTTGCCGAAAACGTGGTTGCCGACATCGATGGCAAATCCCCGGTCGCGCAATATGACGGATATGGATCTTGCCCGCTCACCGTCGAACGTGGCCGCATCGTTCTGGCTGAATTCGGGTATGGCGGGACACTTTTGCCGTCCTTCCCGAAGTGGCTGATTGATGGCACCAAACCGTCGCACCTTGCCTGGTTGCTTAAGGAAAAGCTCCTGCCGCCGATTTATTGGAAGGCAATGCTGCGCGGCAAGGAATGGTTGGCCAAGCCTGAAAAAGTCACCGGCGCCTAAAACACTCCTCACCCAAGGCAGCGATCACGCTGCCTTGGGTCAACTCTGATCTAAGAGATCGATCAATGCGTTTCAAAATGCTTCGGAAATATGTCCCGATTTTTGACTGGGGACAGACTTATGACAGGACGGCCTTTGGCAATGACATGATTGCAGCCGTGATCGTGACGATCATGCTGATCCCGCAATCGCTTGCCTATGCGTTGCTGGCCGGTCTGCCACCCGAGGCGGGGCTTTATGCCTGCATCGCGCCGATCATTCTTTATGCCATCTTTGGCACCAGCCGCGCACTTGCGGTCGGTCCGGTTGCGGTTGTTTCGCTGATGACGGCGGCAGCCGTTGGCAATATTGCCGAAACCGGCACCATGGGCTATGCGCTGGCCGCCCTGACGCTTGCGGCCCTGTCCGGGGCGATCCTGCTTGCGATGGGGGTGTTCAAGCTGGGCTTTCTGGCCAACTTCCTCTCCCACCCGGTGATTGCCGGTTTCATCACTGCATCGGGCATGATCATTGCTGCCAGTCAGCTCAAACACATCCTTGGTGTGGATGCCGGCGGCCATAACCTTTGGGAAATCGTCACCTCTCTGATTGCCCATATTCCCGAAACCAATCAGACGACCCTGATCATTGGCATTTGTGCCACCGGCTTCCTGTTCTGGGTGCGCAAGGGCCTTAAACCCACTTTACGTAAACTTGGCCTTGGCGTGCGGATGGCTGATGTCTTGACCAAGGCGGGCCCGGTCTTTGCCGTTTTCGCCACCACAGCAGCCACCTGGTATCTTGGTCTGGCCGAAAAAGGCGTCAAGATCGTGGGCGAGGTTCCGCAAAGCCTGCCGCCGCTGACCATGCCGGACTTCAGCCCGGGGCTGATGGCGGACCTTCTGGTGCCGGCGATCCTGATTTCTGTCATCGGCTTTGTTGAGTCGATCTCTGTCGCGCAGACACTTGCCGCCAAGCGCCGTCAACGCATCAACCCGGATCAGGAACTGATTGGTCTGGGGGCGGCCAATATCGGGGCGGCCTTTACGGGCGGTTATCCGGTGACGGGTGGTTTTGCCCGCTCGGTCGTGAACTTTGATGCTGGCGCGCAGACACCTGCGGCCGGGGCCTTTACCGCTGTTGGTCTGGCGATTGCCGCCGTGGCGCTGACGCCGCTGGTGTATTTCCTGCCAAAGGCAACCCTTGCTGCCACCATCATCGTTGCAGTGCTGTCGCTGGTTGATTTCTCGATCCTGAAAACCAGTTGGAAATATTCCAAGGCGGATTTCATCGCGGTTCTGGCCACCATCCTTCTGACCCTTGGTCTTGGGGTCGAGGTCGGGGTGACCGCCGGTGTGGTTCTGTCGATCGGGCTGTTTTTGTATAAAACATCACGCCCGCATATTGCCGAGGTCGGCCTTGTGCCCGACACCCAGCATTTCCGCAACATCCTGCGCCACAAGGTCATAACCCATCCATCGGTCCTGACGATCCGGATTGATGAAAGCCTTTATTTCGCCAATGCGCGGTATCTTGAGGATTACCTTTATGACCGGGTGGTCGGGTGCAAGAACCTAAAGCATGTGGTTCTGATGTGCTCGGCCGTGAACGAGATTGATCTAAGCGCGCTTGAGTCGCTTGAGGCGATCAACCACCGGCTTGAGGAAATGGGCATTTCCCTTCATCTGTCCGAGGTCAAAGGCCCGGTCATGGATCGCCTGAAAAAGACCCACTTTCTTGATGAGCTGACCGGCGAGGTTTTCTTGTCCCAGTTCGAAGCTGTTTCGAAACTGACAGACGGGCAGGTGGCAGAAACACCACCAAGCACCGAACCCAAAATCAAACTGGTCTAAGACCGAAGATCGAAACCGGACTGAGCTTTCAGTCCGGTTTCTTTTTGCCATTGCGCAGATGCGTCAGGAAGTAAATCAGCCCACCGGCCAGCAAGCCCCAGAACGCACCTGAAATCCCATAGAATGTCAGGCCAGCTGCGGTGACGATAAAGGTCACGGCGGCTGCTTCACGTCCGTCTTCGTCCTTGAAGGCCGCAACGGCGGATCCCGCAAACGCCCCGATCAGGGCAAGACCGGCAACCGCCTCAATCAGGATGCCCGGTGCCAGACTGATAAACGCGGTCACCAGCCCGGCCAGAAGGCCAAACACGATATAGAAAACGCCGCCCGAAACAGCGGCCCAATACCGTTTGGCCGGATCGGGATGGGCATCCTTGCCCGCACAAAGGGCGGCGGTGATGGCGGCAAGGTTTACCGCGTGGCCACCAAACGGGGCAGAGAGTAACGAGAATATCCCGGTCACGGTAAACAGCGGCCCTGGCGGGGTGTCATAATCATTGGCGCGCAGAACCGCCGTACCCGGAATATTTTGTGATGCCATGGTGACGATGAAAAGCGGCAAAGCAATGCCGACCAGTCCGGCCAATGTGAATTCCGGCATGACGAATTCAACCGGCGGCGCAATCGCCCCGCCAAGATCGGCAAGCGCATTTTCAGGGAACTCAATGCCGAACACCATCACGGCAACAAAGGCCAACAAAGCGGCCGGGATGGCAAGCAACCGGTTGAACCGGCCCATGACAATCCATGCAATCACAATCGGAAGACCAAGCAACGGATCAAAGGCAACTGCCTTGACCGGCGCAAGGCACAGACCCAGCAACACACCGGCCAGCATAGCGTTTGCCAAGGGGGCCGGGATACCAGCAACCGCACGGCCCAGCGGCTTCCAAACGCCACTGATGATAATCAGGATGGCGCAAACGATGAACGCGCCAACGGCAACCGCAAAGCCGCCCTCAATTGCGCCAGATGTCGCCAGAAGGGCCGCACCGGGTGTGGACCAGGCAATGCTGATCGGAAGGCGGGTTTTAAGGGATAAAACAATCGCGCACAGGCCCATGGAAATGGAAAGCGCCATCAGGCCCGATGCCGCCTGTTCCGGGCTGGCACCAACGCCGGTAAGGCCTTGCAGCACAACCGCAAACGAACTGGCAGAGCCAACAAAACCGGCCAGCAGGCCCATGAAAATACTTTGGGGCGAAATATCACGCAGCATGGGAGCTCCGCAGGGTTGTAAGTCGTTGAAAGTATGGTGGCAAGCGCGCTGACCTTAACCAGAAGCAAGAAGGCAGGCCAGTGAAAAAGCACAAGGCGCAATGGTGGTGCCCGGCTGTGCTCGGCGGCAGCGACGCGGTAGTGCCCAGACGGGATCTCATGGTGCAGGACCAACATGGTTGCACGAACCAGAAACGGCGTTGCTTGGCGATGTTTTGCGTAAAAAAAACCAACACATGATTGATTTACATCATCGTCTAGGACGAAGAATTAAATAATTATAATGTATTCAAATGGAGTGGACGATATTTCCTGACCAAGGAGCCTGACAATGACTGTATCCCCCCAGATTCGTGTCGGTCTGCCGCGGATCAATGAACCTGCACCGGATTTTACGGCCCCGACCACCGATGGTGTCAAAGCCCTGTCGGACTATCGCGGCAAATGGCTAGTTCTGTTTTCCCACCCTGCTGATTTCACACCGGTTTGCACAACCGAATTTATCGCCTTTGCCAAACATGCCGATCAGTTCGCCAAGCGTAATTGCGAATTGCTGGGCCTGTCGATTGACAGCACCCATTCGCACATCGCCTGGATGCGTAACATCCAGCAGAATTTCGGTGTGGAAATCCCGTTCCCGATTATTTCAGACCTGAAAATGGAAGTCGCCCAAGCCTATGGAATGATCCATCCGGGGGCGGGGGACACGTCTGCTGTGCGTGCGACCTTCATCATTGACCCGGATGGCATGTTGCGCGCCATGGTCTATTACCCGATGAGCAACGGGCGCTCCATTACCGAATGCCTGCGCATGATCGACGCCATGCAGACCAGTGACAAGAACGGCGTTGCCACCCCCGAAGGGTGGCAACCGGGCGACAAGGTTATTGTCCCGCCGGCCCATACCGCCAAGGCTGCCGCAGAACGCGCATCCAATCCCGCCTATGATTATGTGGACTTCTATTTCTGCACAAAGTCCCTCTGATCAAAACCCCGATGTGCGGTCCCGGGGGCAAGGGGCCGTGCAAAGGCAAAACCCCGCCAGAGCAATCCGGCGGGGTTTTGTTCCGTTTGTCAGGCATCACGCGACATCGGTTTGGGAACGCCTGCAATTGCGCCCATCTGGAATGCCGCGCTCAAACTGTTGGTGGTGAACGCGTATCAGACCACGTCACGTTTGGTGGTGGCGTTTGATACGTCATGGGTTTCAATCAGGCGCGCGTCGTGACGACCAAGCACATTCTTGGCGCGTTCCTCCGTCTGCGGATCAGATGTTCTGACCCACAGCAACAAGCCGCCTTGATCAAGCTCTTCTTGCAGTTTGGTGGAGTATTTCTTGCCAACCATTGCGGCAATCACCCCACCTGCCGCGGCACCAACGCCGCCCGCACCGAGGATTGCCGAAATTGTCAGGGCAATCGGGCCACCCGCTGCAATCACCGCACCAGCTGCACCAAAGGCCGCCGCATACATCGGGGCGCCGATCAGTGCGCCTTCGGCATTGCCAATCGGTGTCGGCGTTGTATAGGCCAGTGGTGGCATATCAGGATCGCTGTCGACATCTTCGGCCTTGCGATAAATATGGCCAAGCTTGTCTTCGACGGTTTTCTCGCTCGCAAGAAGGCTAAGCTCCTTTTGCTGATCAAACCCGGCTTGCGCCAGACCATCAGTCGCCAGTTGGAGTGTTTTGATGTCGTCAAAAACGCCAACGGTCTCGCGATGTGTTTTGGTCATTTGGGCCTCCTTTTTGTTGAAAGGCTCATGTGTATTGAACGTAACACAACGCGGATTGGTTCCATTTTTGTTGGATTTCAATGCCCCAAATGAAAACGGCACCCCCAAAAGGGTGCCGTTAAAAGCTGTATTCAGGTGCCTTAACTTACCGCTCGGTAATCTTGAACTCGATCCGGCGGTTGCGGCGATAGGCGATTTCGTCATCGCGGTTATCAAGTGGCTGATATTCGCCAAAGCCTGCGGCAACAAGCCGGTTGGGCGGAACGCCCTGATCGATCAGGAACTTGACCACCGAAATCGCACGTGCAGCCGAAAGCTCCCAGTTCGAGGCGAACTGAAGGTTTCGGATCGGCACCTTGTCGGTGTGGCCATCAACACGCATCACCCAGTCGATGTCATCAGGAATGTCGGCGGCAATCGTGGTCAGCGTTTCGCCAAGTTTGGCCAACTGATCCTTGCCTTCTTCGCCAAGCTCTGCCTCACCCGATCCAAACAAAACTTCGGACTGGAAAACAAACCGGTCCCCGACAACGCGGATATCCTGACGATCGCCCAACACTTCACGCAGGCGGCCAAAGAATTCAGAACGATACCGCTGCAACTCGGCAACCTTGGTGGCAAGGGCCGCATTCAGGCGATTGCCAAGATTGACGATCTGGGCGTCTTTTTCCTCGTTCTCGCGTTCAGACGTTTCAAGCGCGGCTTCGATCCGGGCAAGTTGCTGGCGCAGGGCCAACATCTGCTGATTAAGCGCCGCGACCTGTGCCTTGGCTTCGTCACTGAGGTTCTTCTGTTCTTCCAACTCGGCTGCACGCGATGCCAGAAGGGCCGACAGCTCGTCAATGCGGGTTTCCTGATCAGTGATCTTTTCGCCTGTGGTTTCGCGAAGCTCGGTCAGTTCGGCTTCCTTGTCTTCAAGCGACGCAAGGGCGGCCAGAAGTTTCTGTTCGATCTCATCCGTTGAAAGTTCGGCTGCTGCCAACTGATCGGCAAGGGTGGCAGCACGCGCACGCAGGTCATCACGCTGATCAGCGGTATTGGAAAGCTCGGTCGTCAGCTGGGTGAGTTCGAGTTCCATACGCTGATTGTTGCCACGCTCAAGCGACAGCAAGTTGGTCAGCTCGTTAACCTGGGCGGTCAGATCACTTAGCGCCTCGTCACGCCCGGAAAGGGCCGCACCCAGATACACCTGCGCAATGACAAAGATCATCAGAAGAAAGATGATCACCATCAGAAGTGTGGCAAGTGCATCAACAAAGCCCGGCCAGGTATTTACATCGCGGTTACGACGGCGCGAAAGCCCGATCATTCGATCAGCCCTCCTCGGCGATGGCGGCGATGGTACGGGCGAGGAGCTTGATCTCGCTTCTGATTTCCTGTGTGGATTGCTGGCGGCCCATGGTCAGTTCTTCGCCAATACGGCCAAGCGTATTATCAAGCGAACGGATGTGGGCGCGGGTATTATCATCAATCCCGAAGCTGCCCATTTTCATCGAATCCGCCAGCTGATCGAGGACCGGTTTGAGGTGCATCTGGTTTTCCGCCAGCTTGACCATCAATTGCTGCTCGGCCTTCATCTGATCTGTCAGGGTCGATAGCTTATCCGCCAGATCAATCAGGGTGTTGTGCGATTTGATCTGTGAACTTTCCGACCGCTGGATGGAGTTTTGCAACCCTTCCATATTATCGGCCATCTGTTCGATCAGGGCCGAAAGATACGCCGGAACAGACTGTTCACCATCGGAAATGCCGCCACCCGAACCAAGGCGGGTAAAGCTTGAAAGCCATTCTTCAAGATCATTGAAGAACCGGTTCTGCGCCTGACCGGCCTGCATGTCCAGAAGACCAAGGGCAAGAGAGCCAGCAAGACCAAACAGCGAGGACGAAAACGCCGTTCCCATGCCGCTTAGCGGTTCGGAAAGCCCGTCTTTAAGCTCGGAGAACCAAAGGTCCATGTTGGACCCGCTGCCGACATTGACGTTACTGATAACACCAGCAACCGAGTTCACGGTCTGAAGCAGGCCCCAGAAGGTACCGAGCAGACCCAGGAACACCAAAAGGCCAACAACATAGCGCGACAATTCGCGGCTTTCATCCAGACGGGACCGGATCGAATCAAGGATGGTCCGGGTCGAGGTGGTCGAAAGCTGCGGGCGGTCGCGGCGCTGTTCGGCCATCATGCTGGCCATCGGCGCCAGAAGTTTCGGCGGCACCTGCGATGTCAGGCCCGGGCGGGACCGACGAAAATCCTCGATCCATGTCACTTCGGGCGAGAGGCTTGCGGCCATCCGGAAGGTGTAAATGACACCCACGACAAACACGCCAAGGATCAGGCCATTGAGAACAGCATTGGCCATAAAGGCATCAGACAGCGCCGGGAACAGCAGGGCGCCAACCCCGGCGATGATGGCAACAAAGATTGCCATGCGTGTCAGATAACTACCGGGTTTGGTAATAGGCGGGAGGGATCCCGTACCACTGGCCGAATTGCTGCTCATAGCGGATTAATCCTAGCGTTGAACGGTTTTGATATCGACGCGATCTGCGGGGCCGGACGGAACATTCGCACCCAGGGCACGAACATCAATGCGCGTGGAGCGCACACCCCTGTCAATCAGATAGGAACGCACCTGAAGCGCGCGTGACAGCGACAGACGACGCGCCTTGGAGGCATTCGCCCCATCACCTTGCGCATAGGCCTGCAACTGAATTCGAAGATCTTCATCCTGCCCCATCGTTGCGATCACGCTGTCGAGCTGGCTTCTGGCGGCCGCACTCAGCTCGAAGCTGTCAGCGGCAAAACCAAGGCTGTATTCATCGCCACCGGTGGCCGGCATTGCAGCCGGTGCAGAGGTCTCTGGCGGGATGGATGCTTCTTCAGCTGGTGCCGGTGGCACCGTTGGCGCGGGGGCCGGTTCTGCCATCTCGGTCGCAGGCTGGGTGGTGTCTGGTGCAGGGGCTGCCGGGGGCGCAGGTGTGTCGGAAATTGGTGCGACTTCCGGTGCTGCCGGTACGGGCGCTGCGTTGTTTTCCTCGACCGGGGCAGGCGGTGCCACAGGGGCATCAGACACTTCTGCCGTCTCGGTTGCCGGGGAAGTGGTCGGGGCCGCCGGGGTTGGTTCCGGTGCCGCTGGTGCAACAGTCGGCGCAGGCTCCGGTACCGGAGTTGGCTTGGTCAGCGGCGTCGGTGCGCTGCTTTCGGTCACAGCTGGTGCAACCGGTTTGCTGCGCGGTGCGGCGGTCGGTTCCGGCTGGGTCAGCGCAATGGTCTGGTTTGCGCCATCATCCATGTCCGCGACACGCTGGTTTGCATTTGGGACGACGCCGGGAACACCATAAAATTCTGATTGGGTCGGGAAGGCATTGCCGCCGCCACTTGATCCGTCGATGACAACGGTTTCAAACCCGCCGTCATAGCCAGCATTGCCTGTGGCACTGGCAAACTGCTCAGCGGCGAGGAATGTCGATTTCGGTCGGGTTTCCGGGAAAATCAGATCACCGCCCGGCATGACGATGTGATCGCGCGAAACGGTGGGAGACAGATATTGCGGAACGGTCGGCTGTCCGCCATAGCCATCTGCAACGTCCCAGTTCACCTGAACGCTGCTGTCATTCGAAACGGGGGAGTATTGTTGCGCCGATGCATCTGGCGCAAAGAACACGGTTGTGCCCAGTGCAGCCGTCATCGCAAGCACCGAAATCTTGGAATACCCCATCATCAAATCGCAGGCCCCTTAATACCCTGTGTTTGAAATCGTTTGGTAACGTTGTTCTATTTCACACAGTTTTGTGTCGATCATTAGGCACCCGCAAAACTTTCCGAATGCCCCCCCTTGGTGTCCGTGGGCCCGCAATCAGACCGCACAGTCCCAAGCACCATAGCTTAGAGACAGATGATGGACAACCGCTTTGACCGAAAACGCAAAAGGGGCGCTTCGGCAAATTGCGAAGCGCCCCTTTCAAAAAACAGTAACAAAAGCCGGGTGTTAGCCCGTGATTGCCTTTTTAAGCGTTTTGGCCAGCACCGGCTGGATATAGTCATTGGCTGCAACGACGCTGCCGGTACCAAGCATGTTGGTGCCGCCTTTGTCATCGCGGATATAACCGCCAGCTTCGGAGATCAGGATGATCCCGGCTGCAATGTCCCACGCATTGAGGTGGGATTCCCAATAACCGTCATAACGGCCGGCCGCGACATAGGCCATATCAAGGGCCGCAGCCCCCATACGACGCACGCCGGCACAACGATCCATGACCGAGTGCAGCTGCTTTTCAAATACCGCGTGATCACCATGACCAAGGTGCGGAACACCGCATGCCAGAACGCATTCGTTCAGACGACGACGGCCCGAAACGCGCAGGCGGCGGTTATCAAGAAACGCACCAACGCCCTTTTCTGCCCAGAAGCATTCGTCCTTGGCGACGTCATAGATCATGCCGGCAATGATTTCGTCACCTTTCTGCAGGGCAACCGAAATCGCAAAATGCGGGATGCCATGCAGGAAGTTGGTGGTGCCATCAAGCGGATCAATGATCCAGCGGTGCTCAGGATCGGTGCCCTTGATCTCGCCACCTTCTTCCATAAGGAAGCCATAACCGGGGCGGGAACGCTCAAGCTCTTCACGCAGGCGTTTTTCGGCACGGTGATCAGCCGCAGATACGAAATCTGCCGGGCCTTTCATCGAAACCTGAAGGTTTTCGACTTCACCGAAGTCGCGTTTCAGTCCGTAGGCTGCCTTTTCGACAGCCTTGTACATCACATTGATGTTCGCAGAACGACGGGCGGCGCCTCGCACGGCATATCTCCCGGTGTTTGAATTAAAATGAAAACCAGAGGGCGGGTTTCGCCCTTAGTCCTTGGCACGCTCGATATAGGTGCCTTCAACAGTGTTCACGACAATGCGCGTACCCGATTCAATATGCGGGGGCACCATCACACGAACACCGTTCTCAAGAACAGCCGGTTTGAAAGAAGAAGACTGGGTCTGACCTTTGACAACCGCATCGGCTTCGACAATCTGGAAGACGACATGCTCGGGAAGGGTCACACCAAGCGGCTCACCTTCGAAGGATTCGATGG
Source organism: Thalassospira sp. CH_XMU1458 (assembly GCF_037027205.1). Lineage (NCBI taxonomy): Bacteria > Pseudomonadati > Pseudomonadota > Alphaproteobacteria > Rhodospirillales > Thalassospiraceae > Thalassospira > Thalassospira sp. CH_XMU1458. The sequence goes on from NZ_JAYMDW010000002.1 coordinate 196,313, forward strand.
TCACAACCATACCATCCTGAAGATAGACAGCCGCTTCGCCGACAAGGTCGGCATTTACTGTGATCTGTTCATAGGTTTCGCTGTCCATGAAGGTGATCATGTCACCATCGGCGAACAGATAGGTGTATTCTTTCTGCTCAAGACGAACCTTTTCGACGGTTTCCGAAGCGCGGAAACGCTCGTTCAGCTTGGTGCCGGTACGAATGTCTTTGAGTTCAACCTGGTTAAAAGCACCGCCTTTACCCGGCTTCACAGCCTGGCATTTTACTGCACGCCACAGGGCACCTTTATGTTCGATAAGGTTACCCGGACGGATTTCGTTGCCGTTGATTTTCATGGCACAAACCGTTCTTTCAGATCACAGATTCACAATGCAATAAGGGGCAAGCGCCCCATTTCAGGCGCTCTACCTACCAGTTTGGCTGTTTTGCTGCAAGCAGATTGATCCGGGTTTGCGCGCATAACGCCCCATCATTCGCGCATGGCTGGACCAATGAATGAAATCAGATGTCGGTTGCTGCAATGGCCGCCTTGATGGCTTTCGCACCGGCCTCTGGCCCGTCCGGATGGTTCCAGACGCCACCGGTGACGGCAATGAAGTCGGCACCTGCCAAAACAAGCGGTGCAACATTATCAGCCGTGATACCACCAATCGCTACACAGGGCACCGTGGTAAAGGTCGTCCAGATTTCAAGGATTTCCGGGGTGACGCTGGTTTTGGCTTCTTTGGTTTCGGTCGGATAAAACGCGCCGAATGCGACGTAATCGGCCCCTTTGTCACCAACGATCATTGCCTTGTGGCGACTGTCATAGCACGACACACCGACGATATGTTCTTCGCCCATGATGGCGCGTGCTTCGTCGTAACTTGCGTCTTCTTCGCCGACATGCACCCCGTCGCAGCCCGATTTCTTGGCGATATCAGGACGGTCATTGAGGATCAGCGGAATGTCACGATCCGCACACATCGGAAGGATGGTATCAATCGCCTTGCGGATTTCGTCATCGCTGACATCCTTCAGACGCAATTGCAGGCAATCAACCGCACCGGTATCCAGCACAGATTTCAGCTTCTCACCAAAGGGTGCAAGGTCGATTTTCGGCGGGGTCAGAAGATAAAGACCGGCAAGTTCGTCTGAATTCACGATGATAATTCCTGATGATTTCCTGCGTGTTATGTAACCTTTGACGCTGGTTTTGGCAATTGCCAAGGCTACGGAGCAAGATGTGCAAGCAACCGCTTGTCGAGTTCATGATCGGGCAACAGGTCATCGGCCATCTGATAGATCACATCTTTGGCCGGGAACTCTGTCATGACCAGACAGTTTGTCTGGCCTGCCATATCCCGAAGGTTTTCCAACTGCGGCTCGGGCATCGGATCGACCATCACCGCATCGAGGCCCAGCTCAATTGCGGCCAACGCGCCAGAAACCCGCCCACGACAATCAAGGATCGCCGTGAAATCACATGCCGGGAAGTCTTCACGCACCAGCGTGACCAGATCGGCAAACCACTGTGTCCCGTGCGTTTGCGCAGCATGTTCAGGCGACAGCAACCCAAAGGCACGATCCCCCATCACCCGGCAGGCCGATCTGGCGCCGGTAATGCCATGAATGCGAATGACAGGATCGGGCAGGGGGCTCATTTGCGTGGTTCTTATGCTTTGGTGCGCGCGACATAGACCGTGTTGATATCTTCACGGTCAATCAGCGGGTGTTTGAATTTAATGACATCAGCCCGGATCGTCTCGAACGCGGACCCGAGGTTTTCTTCAAACCACGGTTCGGGCATCTCGGTCGACCACAGGGCAAAAATCCCGCCCGGCACCAGATGGGCGGCGAGCTTTGCCAGACCATCCTTGGTGTAAAGGCGCTTGTGGTCTTCATGCAGGACATTGCCCGGCGAATGATCAACATCCAAAAGGATGGCGTCATGCCGTTTCTCGGGCGCATCCGGGTTCATCCCCGGTGTCTCGGAAAGCGACGCGCCAAAGAAATCGCCATGCACCAGTGCGCAGCGCGGATCATTTGAAAGCTGCTCGCCCAGCGGCAGCAACCCTTGCTGATGCCATTCGATGACCTCGGGCAGGGTATCAAGCACGGTCAGCTTGCCGGTCTTGGGATTATCAAGGGCGGCCTTGGCTGTGTAACCAAGACCAAGCCCGCCAACCACGACATCAAGGTTGTCGCGATCAAGTTCGGCCAGGCCAAGGTCGGCCAGCGCAATCTCGGCATCGGTAAACAGGCTCGACATCAGATATTCTTCATCAAGCTTGATCTCGTAGACATCAATATCAAGGCTCAGCTCGCGTCTGCGACGCAGACTCAGCACCCCCATCGGTGTCGGGCGGTAATCAAGTTCCTTGAAAAGAAGGCTCACGGGCTGGGCTCCTGTTTGTCTTGATAGTCGTGTCACCTAGACAGTGACGGAAAGACTGGCAAAAGAAAAGTGCCCGAAGCAGAACTTCGGGCACTTCGAAAATCTGGAACTAAGCGATGCTTAGAGGAACTTCGCCATGGCGACAGCGGTGTCGCTCATACGGTTGGAGAAGCCCCACTCGTTGTCATACCAGGACAGGATACGAACGAAGTTGCCGTCCATCACCTGGGTCTGGGTCGCATCAAAGGTCGAGCTGTTCGGGTTGTGGTTGAAGTCAACCGAAACCAGCGGTGCTTCGCAAACACCAAGAACGCCTTTGAGCGGGCCGTTTGCAGCTTCCTTGATGGCAGCGTTGACTTCGTCAACCGTGGTGTCACGGCCTGCAACGAAGGTCAGGTCAACCATGGAAACGTTCGGGGTCGGAACGCGGATTGCGGTACCGTCGAGCTTGCCCTTAAGTTCCGGAAGAACAAGGCCAACAGCCTTTGCTGCACCGGTCGAGGTCGGGATCATCGAAAGCGATGCCGCACGTGCACGACGCAGGTCTTTATGCAGGCTGTCCACGGTGTTCTGGTCGCCGGTGAAGGCGTGAACGGTGGTCATGAAGCCCTTGGTGATGCCAACGGTTTTGTTGAGAACATCTGCAACCGGTGCAAGGCAGTTGGTGGTGCAGGATGCGTTCGAAACAATCACGTCATCAGCGGTCAGGGTGTCTGAGTTAACACCGTAAACAACGGTCTTGATGTCGCCCTTTGCCGGGGCGGAAATCAGAACGCGTTTGGCACCTGCGGTCAGGTGTTTGCCTGCGCCCGCTTCGTCAAGGAAGATACCGGTGCACTCAAACGCGATGTCGACTTTAAGGTCGGCCCACGGCAGGTTCGCCGGGTCACGTTCAGAGCAAACCTTGATCGTCTTGCCGTCGATGACGAGGTTTTCGCCTTCGGCTTTGACGTCATTGGCCAGAACGCCATGAACGGAATCATATTTCAGAAGATGTGCGTTGGTGTTGACGTCACCCAGGTCGTTGATGGCAACAACTTCAACGTCGGTGCGGCCGCTTTCAACTATAGAACGCAGAACCAGACGGCCGATACGGCCAAAACCATTAATCGCTACGCGAATAGCCATTCATCCCTCCAAAATTATAATGATTGGTACCTGGGGAGTATCAATCACGGCTTAGGGTAAAGAACCCATAGAAAAAAGGCCGGATCGGCATGTTACCGATCCGGCCCTGTAAATTAAACCAGTTCCTTGGCCGCTTTGACCAGCGCATCGGCGGTGATGCCGAAATGCTCGTAAAGGACCGGGGCCGGTGCCGAGGCACCAAAACCGTGCATGCCGATAACCTTGCCGTTATCGCCAACATATTTTTCCCAGCCAAACACCGAAAGCGCTTCGATGGCAACGCGCGGTGCGCTGCCCAGAACGTCCTTGCGGTATTCCGGCGACTGGGCGTCAAACAGTTCCCAGCTCGGCAGGGAAACAACAGCAGCATTGATGCCGTCTGCTTTGAGTTTCGCCTGCGCGTCCATCGCGATCTCGACTTCCGAACCGGTGGCGATCAGGGTGACCTGACGGTCGCCATCGCAATCGGAAATCACATAACCACCACGCGCGACAAGGTTGTCTTCGCGGTATTCGGTGCGTAGAACCGGAAGGTTCTGACGAGTCAGTGCCAGAACGGTCGGGCCGGTTTCGTTGGTGATCGACATTGCCCATGCTTCGGCGGTTTCAACCGCATCGGCCGGGCGGATCACGGTGACGTTCGGCATTGCGCGCAGCGATGCAACATGTTCGACCGGCTGGTGGGTCGGGCCGTCTTCGCCAAGACCGATGGAGTCATGAGTCATGACGTAAACAACGCGCTGGTTCATCAGTGCCGAAAGACGGATCGCCGGGCGGCAATAGTCGGTGAACACCAGGAAGGTACCGCCATAAGGCAGAACGCCACCATGCAGTGCCAGGCCGTTCATGGCCGCTGCCATGCCGTGCTCACGGATACCGTAGTAGATGTAACCACCTTCATAACCGCCATCAGCGGTGATCGGTGCCTGAACACTGGTCTTGGTGTTGTTCGACCCGGTCAGGTCGGCAGAACCGCCGATCATTTCCGGGATCGCCTTGGTCAGCACTTCGAGAACATTCTCGGATGCCTTACGGGTTGCGACCTTCGGCTTGTCTTCGGTGATCTGTTTTTTGTAGTCGTTGAAGGCTTCGATCCAGTTTTCCGGAAGCTTGCCTTCGATGCGGCGCTCGAACTCGTCTTTCAGGGCTGCTTCCAGACCTTCGAAACGCGAACCCCAGGCATTGAAGTCCTCGGCACCGCGCGCGCCCGCTGAAAGCCATGCGTCACGGACATCTGCCGGGATTTCAAACGGCTCGGAATCCCAGCCGAGTTTTTTGCGTGCACCAGCAAGTTCTTCGGCACCAAGCGGGGAGCCATGCGTTGCCGAGGTGCCACCCTTGGTCGGTGCGCCAAAACCGATTTCGGTTTTGCAGGCAATCATCGACGGCGTGTTGGTGGTTTTGGCTTTGGCAATCGCGGCTTCGATCGCGGCCGGATCGTGGCCGTCGATCTGCTGAACGTCCCAGCCAGCAGCTTCAAAGCGCTTCTTGTGATCTTCCGAGGTCGAAAGCGAGGTCGGGCCATCAATCGAAATGCCGTTGTCATCGAACAGAACGATGAGTTTCGACAGTTTCATGTGACCGGCCATCGAAATGGCTTCCTGGGAAATACCTTCCATCAGGCAACCGTCACCGGCAATCACATAGGTGTAGTGGTCAACAACGCTGTCACCGAAACGGGCATTCATGATGCGCTCGCCAAGGGCGAAACCGACCGAGGTCGCAATACCCTGACCCAGCGGACCGGTGGTGGTTTCAATGCCTTCGCCGTGGCCGTATTCCGGGTGACCCGCGGTGCGGTAGCCCATCTGACGGAAATTCTTGATCTGATCAAGATCGAAGTCTTCGTACCCGGTCAGGTGCAGAAGCGAATAAAGAAGCATCGAACCGTGACCTGCGGACAGGATGAAACGGTCGCGGTCCGGCCAGTTCGGGTGCTTCGGATCGAATTTCAAGAATTTGGTATAAAGAACAGTCGCAACGTCTGCCATGCCCATCGGCATGCCCGGGTGACCGGATTTGGCCTTCTCAACAGCGTCTGCCGAGAGGAAGCGGATGGCATTGGCCATGCGGTTGTGTTCTACTTGCGTCGTCATGTGATGCGGTTCCTGGGGGTTTCGCGGTCGGGCGATGAAAACACTTTTCCATTTATTAACGGAATTCGCGCGGAAGATGCCCTTACAGGGGGCATACGTCAACCGCTTCTATCGAAAATCTGCCATGTTATCTTGATTCAGATTAACCACGCCGCCCTTCGCCATCTCAGATTGGCCGTACTGTTGACCAGTTTAGCGCGCCAGTTCTATGTTTTAACACGCGCAAGGGATCGGGCATCTTTGATGCGGTTTGACTTCGCCGGGGCAAAACGGTTGTTGATCGGAATCTGTGATGTTAAATCAGCCATGATCATGACATCTTCGACAGGTCAGATCGGTTTTCGATGAGTCGCCGCAGACAATCAATGTCTGCGTTCTTTGGGTAAACAGCAAACATTCGGGTAGGGTTATGTCGCGGTTGCAACAGGCAAGTGATCGGCTGAAAGCAGCATTGGAACGTCTGGAAACGGCTGCGGAGTCGGCAATCGAAGCCAAAAGCCAGGCTACAGATGCTGACACGGCAGAGGTTGAAACCCTGCGCGGGCAACTTTCGGCACTCCGCGAAGATTACGACCGGCTTTGCCGCACCACCGAAACGGTTTCAAACCGTCTTGATGGCGCTGTTGATCAGCTCAAACTCGTCCTTGATGAAGAACCCGCAAAGAAACAGGCATAATTCATGGCACAGGTTTCCATTCGTATTAACGGTCGCAGCTACGACATCGCATGTGACGACGGCCAGGAAGAACGCATTCACGCGCTTGCCAGCTATGTCGACGAGCGGGTCAAGGAAATCTCCGATGCGGTGGGCCAGATCGGTGAACAGCGTCTGCTGGTCATGACAAGCCTTCTGATTGCCGACGAGCTCAGCATGGCACAGGAAAAACTCAATTCCGGCCAAAGCCCGGCGGTTGCAGAGGTTGGCAGCCTGTCCGCCGCCGAAGGTGACGCACTGGCAGAAAATATCGAAAGCATGGCCGAACGGGTCGAGGTGCTTGCCGATCGTCTTGGCAAAGGCTGATCGGGCGACTGTTGTCTGCTGCATGGCTGGTGTGATCACGGGCTGAATTCATGCAATCTACTTGAAATTCAGCTGGTCGAGGACTAAGTTCCGGTCGCTGACAGTTTGCGATGCGTCGTTCGCGGCGATCAAGAACCCAGCACAAGGGAGCTGCCCTGTTCGTCAGGTTCGCTAATTCCCGGGGCCGATGCTCATTTCTCTAGGGAGCTGTCCCTGTCGAGGCCGTGGTCTCGTTATACGGCGCCCACCTGCACTCGCAGGTCACGAGGAATTACCAAATGGCCAACGGCAGTGGTGGCTCCCGCTTATTTTGTTTAGGGTCATGACCCTAAAACTCCCTTTTCCATTTCGTGATGCCGGTCATGCGTCCCGGGGCAGGGTGCATTAAACGAAACATGTCTGCCTGCTGGCTGACGCAATACAGGAAGCACAATGCGTTTACTTCATCTTGGCGACGTTCTGGGGCAGTCCGGTCGCAAGGCAGCGCTTGAAGCGCTCCCGATGCTACGTGATCGGTTGTCGGTTGATATCGCGGTGGTGAATGTCGAAAACGCAGCGCACGGCTTTGGCGTCACGGCAAAAATCTGCAAGGAATTCTATGACGCCGGTGCCGATGTCCTGACCACGGGCAATCATGTCTGGGATCAGCGCGAAATCATCGCCTATATCGACGAAGATGAAAAACTGCTGCGTCCCTGGAACTTCCCCGATGGGACACCGGGCAATGGCGATTATGTCTTCAAGACCAAGTCGGGCAAAAAGGTCTGCGTGATTAACATGATGGGCCGTCTGTTCATGGATCCGTTGTCCTGCCCGTTCCAAGGCGCTGACAAGCTGTTTAACAAGCATAAGCTTGGCAAGAATGTCGATGCCGTGATTGTCGATTTCCACGCCGAAACCACCTCGGAAAAAATGGCGTTTGGCCATCATTGCGATGGGCGCGCATCGCTTGTACTGGGCACCCACACCCACGTGCCGACTGCCGATGCCCAGATCCTGCCAAATGGTACCGGCTATCAGACCGATGTTGGCATGTGCGGCGATTTTGATTCCGTCATCGGCATGAAAAAAGAAAACTCGGTTCGCAAATTCATCACCAAGATGCCGTCCGGCCGGTTCGAGCCGGCAGAGGGCCCGGCAACAGTGTGTGGCGTCTATGTTGAAACCGACGACAAGACCGGCCTCGCAAAGCGGATTGAAGCGGTGCGTATCGGTGGCCGCCTTAAAGGCAGCTGGCCCAGCGCCTGACGCCCAAGGTGAATTTCACCTGATCAAAGAAAAAGGCCCGCCAGATGACGGGCCTTTGTCGTTTCAGATGTTGGTTGTAAATTACGCGGCGCGATCACGTGCCTGCTGACGCAAATCATCAAGGATGACAGTAATGCGCGTGCGCAGTTCACTGACTTTCTCGGATGCCGAACGCGACGTGTTCAGGACTTCGCCAGACAGTTGGCCGGTACGACCGGTTTCGTTGGCAACCTCGGCAATCGATGCCGACACAGCGCGCGTTCGGTCCGCTGCACCACGCACGTTGCGCGTGATTTCGTCGGTTGCTGCCCCTTGCTGTTCAACTGCGGCCGAAATCGTCGTGGCAATCTCATTGAGACTATCAATGATCGAGCCGATCTCGCCAATGGCGGTAACAGATTCACCGGTCGCTTTCTGAATGCCGGAAATTTGTCCCGAAATTTCCTCGGTCGCCTTTTCGGTCTGGTTGGCAAGGTTTTTGACCTCTGCCGCGACAACCGCAAAGCCCTTGCCCGCATCCCCGGCACGTGCAGCCTCGATGGTGGCATTCAGGGCCAGAAGGTTGGTCTGCTCGGCAATGTCGGTAATCAGCGCGATCACCTCGCCAATGCGGCTTGCCGATTGCGACAGGCTGTTGACCAGTTCGTTGGTGTGTTGCGCGCGTTGCGCGGCTTCGTTCGAAATACGTGTGGTTTCCGCCATCTGACGGTTAATTTCCGCGTTCGAACTTGAAAGCTGCTCGGTGGCCGAGGCAACGGTTTCGACATTGCCGGTGGCTTCATCGGCCGATTTCGACACCTCGTCACTCTGACCTGACACCAGTTCGGCACTGTCGGTCATCTGACCTGATACGCCTTGAAGCTGTTCGGCAAGGGTGGCGATTTCAGTCACCGCACTTTCGACCTCACCCTGCAGGGTATCGGCAAGTGACAGTAATTCATCGCGCAGTGCCTCGTTGCGTTCACGGTTCAGGCGCTCTTCCTCGGCCTGCATGTCGCGGACCTTGATCGCGTTTGCCTTGAACACATCAACCGCCCGGCCCATGGCAGAAATCTCGTCACTGCCACCTGATGGAACGGCCGCATCAAGGTCGCCATCGGCCAGCGAAATCATCGATTTCTGAAGACCGGCAAGGCGACGCAACAGGTTGCCACGCACATAAACCAGATAGATCAAAAGCGGAATAATGATCGCCGCGGCACCAACGCCGTACATCACCATCGAGCTTTGCTGGGTCAGGGTGCTTGCAGTGTCGGCCGATTTGTCGACGCCGGATTGAAGATCGGCGACAAGCGCGTTCACACCATCTTCCATCGCGGCGGCAAATTCCGCACTGTCTTCAACGATGTCGATCTGGTCGTCGGCCAGCTTAAGTTCTTCGCTGCGAAGCGAAGAAATGCTTTTGCGGCCCATCGACAGCTTTTTGATGTCACCAAGCAGGCCTTCATAGAATTTCTTGAGCTTCTCGTTCTCAAGTTCGCCAATGGTATTGGCAACGACACCAACCGCCCCACGGACCTGAACGCCCATAATGCGAAGCTGCATGCGATCATCTGATGACGCGGCGGACAGAACGGTATTGCTGATTTCAGCACCACTGTTGGCAAGCTGCAGGATAGGGGCTTGGGCTGCCATCAATTCATCAAGTTTGAACAGAAGTCCCTTGGTTGAGGCTTCCTGTTCATCGGTCAAGAAAGCGCCGGCCTGACGCAGATCATGAACCTGACTGGTGACTTCGGTGATTTTGGTTTGGGATGCCGACAGGATCGGCTGGATCATCGAGTTGTATTTGCCGGTCAGTTGCTGGAACTTCGCAAGAGAATCCGAAAGTTGGCCTGCGACCTCGAAACGTTCAATCGTCGTGTCATGAAGTTCCTGAAGCGACTCAGCAAGGCTTTGGCCATTGGTCTCGATCACCGACAGCGTTTCTTCCGGAAGCCCGGACTGGCTCAGCACCGCAAGATTTTCCTGCAAGTTTGCAAGCATCACGTCAAGGTCCGCCTTGACCGCCTGTTCTTCTTCAACGGTGGATGCCGCGATAATGCGTGGTGCGGAGGCCACAATTTTCGCACTGGTTGTTGCAAGCTGCTGGGCAGCAAACATTGGCGGAAGTTGCTCGTAGGCAATCGTGTCAAGCTGGTTGCCGAATTTGGTAAAAGAGAAGACCGATACAGCCGCAGCCAAGATTGCAATCAGACCGACAAGAAAGAAGGCACCCGCCAACTTTTCACGTACGCCAAGCCCTGCTTTGTTCGTCTTTGTTGAGTTCTTCTTTTTTGACGATGACGGCTTTGCGCCGCGCTTGAAACTTAAACCCATAATTAAACCTACCCCGTAGACCAAAGAGACAAGCGTCGCCACATATGGTGCCGACGCATGTATGTACGTCGTCTGAACGTTTGTTCCCAGCCAAGCCACTTTGGGGAATACCCGATATCCGACCCTGACAGGATCTCGGGAAATTTGGGGCCTGATCTATTATTATTGTTGTCCGATATAGCACAGGAATCGCATCGGGATCATGAATTTTCGGCCAAACCTGTACGGCTGTATAAAATTCAGGATTGCGCAAAGTGGCTTTTCGCAGCGACTGCACTTTATTTCGGATCGAAAGACGCTGCTTTCAATGTGATCGTCAAACAAAAAGGCCCGCCAATGGCGGGCCTTTTGTCATCAAGTTTTGCCTGTGATCAGGACGCTGCGCGATCATGTGCCTGTTTGCGCAGATCATCCAGAATGCCGTTGATCCGCGAACGCAGGTTTTCGACCTTCTGCGATGCATCCTGTGCGGTTGCCAAAACCTGACTGGACAGTTCGCCTGTCTTGCTGGTTTCATTGGCAACCTCGTTGATCGAGGCCGATACAGAACGCGTGCGATCCGCAGCCCCGCGCACGTTGCGCGTGATCTCGTCGGTGGCGGCACCCTGTTCCTCGACCGCAGCCGAGATGGTGGTCGCGATCTCATTGATGTTTTCAATGATACGGCCGATATCGCCGATGGCATTGACGGACTCACCGGTGGCTTTCTGAATGCCCGAAATCTGACCCGAGATTTCCTCGGTCGCTTTTTCGGTCTGGTTGGCAAGGTTTTTGACCTCTGCCGCGACAACCGCAAAGCCCTTACCTGCATCCCCGGCACGTGCCGCCTCGATGGTGGCGTTAAGTGCCAGAAGGTTGGTCTGCTCGGCAATGTCGGTGATCAGTGCGATCACCTCGCCAATGCGGTCTGCAGACTGTGACAGGCTGACCACCAGTTCGTTGGTTTCCTGTGCGCGGTTGGATGCTTCGTTCGAGATACGGGTCGATTCCGCCATCTGACGGTTGATTTCCGCATTCGATGCCGACAGCTGTTCGGTCGCAGCCGCAACCGTTTCAACGTTGCCGGTTGCTTCCTGTGCAGAGCTTGCAACTTCTTCGGTCTGACCCGAAACCAGTTCCGCACTTGACGTCATCTGACCGGAAACGCCCTGAAGCTGATCACCAAGGGCCGCGATTTCGTTCACGGCACTTTCAACTTCGTTCTGCAGGGTGTCGGCCAGTGCCAGCAACTCATCACGAAGTGCTTCGTTGCGTTCATGGTTAAGGCGTTCTTCCTCGGCCTGCATGGCCTGGACCTTAAGGGCGTTGTCCTTAAAGACATCAACCGCACGGCCCATGGCGCTGATTTCGTCATTGCCCTTGGACGGCACGACGACATCAAGGTTGCCATCAGCAAGCTGAACCATGGTTTTCTGCAAACCACCAAGGCGGCGCAGAACGTTGCCACGCACATACAGCACATAAATCGCAAGCGAGATAATGATGGCTGCGACGGCAACAACAAACAGGGCGGTCAGGCTCTGTTTCTCGACGACCTTCGCCTGGGCGGCGGCATCGTTGACTTCTGCATTCAGACCGGCAACCAGTTCGGCAACGCTGTTACGCATTGCGTTGGCATATTCGCCACTCTGCACTACAAGCGCCTGGCTTTGTTCGGTGGCCTCAAGTTCACGTTTGCGCAGTTCAGGCAGGCTGCCTTCACCAACCGACAGCTTCTGCATCTTGTCGATCAGATCGACATAGAATGCCTTGAGGCGATCGTTATCAAGCTCATCAAGCTTGCTCAGCGCATCGGTGTACGTGCCACGAATACGCACCGGAATGATCGACAGGCGCACCGCCTGGGTTTCCGTGGTGCTGGAAATGATCATGTTTGATGCGGCAGAACCCAGACGCTCGATATCAAGGATCGGTGTACGCGTCTCGATCGCTGATGCGAACTTCTGGAAGGACTCAAGGATTTCTTCTTTGTCCGCGCTGTATTTCTTTGAAGGGTCTTCTTCAAAGGACGCGGCGTATTCGCTGCCTTGGGCGATGTCGTTTTGGGTATAGGACAGCACCGGCTTTAAGGTGTCACCATACCGTTTCGCCAGATTCTGGAACTCTTCGAGTTTCGCGGCTTTTTCGTCGCTGATCTGGAAACGTTCCTGGGTCACGTCGTGCAGCTGTTTGAGGTTATCCTCAAGCAGGGCGCGATTGTCGTTGATGCTTGCAATTACCGCGGGCATAAAGCCGGTCGCCTCAATTTCGGCGATGCGGACATTAAGCTCTTCAAGACGAACCGCAAGTTCTTCGTTAATCGCGGTTTCTTCTTCCGGATTGGCGGCGGCCACGATGCGCGGCGCAATGGCGACAATTTCTGCACTTCCGGTTGCCAGTGACTGAGCCGCGGCAATCGGCGGAAGCTTTTCTTCGGTAATGGTATTAAGCGCACTACCGAACTGATTGAAGGAAATAGCACCGACAATGGCAGAAATCACTGCCATCAATCCGACCACAGCAAACGATATCAAAAGTTTGCTTTGGACCCCGAATTTAGTTCCCATTCTATCTAACCTTTTTTCCTGGCTGTTTCCGTATGGCTTCTTTGTCCATTCCGGTTGTTTCTGGCACCGCAGGATCATATGCAGTCCTGCGTTAGGCGACAGCTTGGCCCTAGAGAGTATTCTGCTTTAGTTTAATATCTACACCAGAGAACATTAATGAAAGAATATCAAGACGTCTGCAACATCTATCCGCGTATAGTGCACGACTATCCCCGGATAGGTTGATCATGATTTCCGTGCATTAATCTCCAAAAACCTGATCCTTACGCCCGATATTTGGCGATCTCGCCAAGCATGGCTGGACCTTGCTGGGTAAACAGGATATAGGAGCGGTCGAAATTTTCGTTCGCGTATGTCGCAGATATGAATGTGTCATCCTGCACATGCCCGGACGGGCTGGTCTGTCAGGGAACGCCCGTATGACCGGCGTGGTATCACCCGATACCGTTCCACTTCGAATTCATTGACGACAGGTTACAGGTTATGGCCGGCCATTCCCAATTTAAGAACATCATGCACCGCAAAGGTGCGCAGGATAAAAAGCGCGCCAAGATCTTCACCAAACTCGCGCGTGAAATCACTGTTGCCGCGAAAATCAGCGAAGATATCGATAGCAACCCGCGTCTGCGTGCGGCGATTTCTGCGGCTCGTGCCCAGAACATGCCCAAGGACAATATCGATCGTGCCATCAAAAAGGCGACCGGTGCAGGCGAGGGTGATAACTACGAAGAAGTCCGCTACGAGGGTTATGGCACCGCTGGCGTTGCCGTCATCGTCGAAGCACTGACCGACAACCGTAACCGTACCGCATCCGAAGTGCGTGCTGCCTTTACCAAGCATGGCGGCAACCTTGGTGAAACCGGTTCGGTCGGCTTCATGTTCAACCGTGTGGGCGAAATCGTCTATCCGATCGCCAAGGCCGATGCTGACGAAATCTTCGAAGCAGCCCTTGAAGCCGGTGCTGCGAATGCGGAGTCCGATGATCAGAGCCACGTCATCGACACCGAGATCGAAGACCTCAACGCTGTGCGCGAAGCCCTGATCGAGAAATTCGGCGATCCGGAAAGCGCAAAGCTGGTCTTCCGGGCCACCACCGAAGCAGACATTTCGGTCGAACAGGCGCAAAGCATCATGAAACTGGTCGATGTGCTTGAAGATAACGACGACGTCCAGAATGTCTGGACCAACGTTAACTGGACCGACGAAATCGTCGCTGGTCTCGATAACTAATTAATATTTGCCAACACCCGCCTTTCGCTTTTGAATGGCGGGTGTTTTGTATCTGGAACCCGCTTTTTTGGGGGATGTAGTGGTCAGAGTGCTCGGGATTGATCCCGGTCTGCAACGAACCGGTTGGGGCGTCATTGACCTCGATAACAATCGTATGCGCCATGTCGCCAATGGCGTGGTGACTTCCACCCAGTCATTGACCCTTGCCGAACGCCTTGATCAACTGCACACCGGCCTGATCGAAGTGATCCGGATCTGGACACCTGACGAGGCCGCGGTTGAAGAAACGTTCGTCAATAAAAACCCGGTTTCGACCCTGAAACTGGGGCAGGCGCGTGGTGTTGCATTGCTTGCACCTGCGCGCAGTGGCATTCCGGTAACGGAATATACACCCAATGCCGTCAAAAAGACTGTGGTTGGTGCCGGTCATGCTGCCAAACAGCAGGTCGAAATGATGGTTTCAACCCTTCTGCCGGGATGTGACATTGCCGGGCCGGACGCCGCAGACGCCCTTGCGGTTGCCATATGCCACGCGCAACATGCCGGGAACCGGTCGCTTGCCAATTCGATGGCGGCGCACCCAACACGAAACGGGAGAAAATACAGGTGATCGCCAAACTGCGCGGAATTGTGGATTTCATCGGCGAAGATAGCGTCATTATCGATGTCAACGGCGTGGGCTATCTGGTTTTTGCATCCCGCCGCACGCTTTCGATGCTGCCGCCCAAGGGCGGCGATGCCGGCTTGATGATCGAAACCCACGTTCGCGAAGATCACATTCATCTCTATGGCTTTGCCGATAACGCCGAAAAGCAGTGGTTTGCCTTGCTCACCACCGTTCAGGGTGTTGGTGCCAAGGTTGCACTCGCACTGTTGTCGGTTCTGACGCCCACCGATCTTTTGCGCGCACTGGCCGCCCAGGATACCACGGCCCTTTGCCGCGCACCGGGAATCGGCCCCAAGGTCGCAACCCGTATTGTTGGCGAACTGAAAGACAAGGCCGCAAAACTGAACCTTGGCCCGGTTGCGGCCCCGACGGCCCCGGTCGTTGAAGACGCAAAACCAGCCGCAAAATCCAAGAAATCAGCCAAGGCCACCACAGATGTGAGCATCGACACAGCGCCAACCGAACCGGTTGTAGATGATAGCGTCGTTTTGGCGGACGCGGTTTCGGCACTGGTCAATCTTGGCTATGGCCGGTCCGAGGCATTTGGTGCGGTGGGCAAGGCCGCCCAACAGGCGGGCGAAGACAAGTCGATCGATACCCTGATCCGTCTGGGACTAAAGGAGCTTAGCGCGTGAGCGAAGAAGAAGACCGTCTGCTCAGTGGTGAGCGCCGCGAAGAAGATCATCAGGATGGATCGCTGCGTCCCCGTCGGCTTGACGATTTTACCGGCCAGAAAGAAGTCCGTGAAAACCTTGATGTCTTTATCAAGGCTGCCAGTGCGCGCGAAGAAGCCATGGACCATGTCCTGTTCTTTGGTCCGCCGGGGCTTGGCAAAACCACGCTTTCGCAAATTGTTGCCAGTGAACTCGGTGTCGGCTTTCGCGCGACATCCGGCCCGGTGATTGCCAAGGCCGGTGACCTTGCAGCCCTTCTGACCAACCTGCAGCCGCGCGATGTTTTGTTCATTGATGAAATTCATCGTCTGAACCCGGCGGTGGAGGAAATCCTCTATCCGGCGATGGAAGACTTCCAGCTTGATCTGATCATCGGCGAAGGTCCTGCTGCGCGCTCTGTGCGAATTGACTTGCCGCCCTTTACGCTTGTGGGTGCCACCACGCGTTCGGGTCTTCTGACCACGCCATTGCGGGATCGTTTCGGTATTCCGCTGCGCCTTCGGTTCTATGAGCCCGAAGAACTGGTCAGCATCGTTGCCCGTGGTGCACGGCTTTTGAATTTCGACATGACCGAAGAAGGCGCGATGGAAATCGCCCGGCGTTCACGCGGCACCCCGCGTATCGCCGGTCGTCTGTTGCGTCGCGTACGTGACTTTGCCGCCGTGGCTGAAAAATCGCCGGTCGACAAATTCATTGCCGACGCGGCCCTGACCCGTCTTGAAGTCGATAACCTTGGTCTTGATAGCCAGGACAGACGATACCTTAATTGTATCGCCAGCAACTATGGCGGTGGTCCGGTCGGTGTCGATACGTTGGCCGCCGCCCTGTCCGAAGAACGCGATACCATCGAAGACGTGATCGAGCCTTATCTGCTGCAACAGGGACTGATTCAGCGTACCCCGCGCGGCCGCATGCTGGGCGTTAAGGGCTTCAAGCACCTTGGTCTGACCCCGCCACGCCAGGCGGGCGGGATGCCGCTTTCCGATCTGTTTGACGGGCAGGCGGGGGAAGAATCCTGATGGCCCAAAATGATCACGATGCCATTCTTGGCCGCTTCGAAGGCAAGCGGCATATCTATCCGCTGATTGTCTATTACGAGAACACAGATGCAGGTGGCGTCGTCTATCACGCCGACTATTTGGCATTCGCCGAACGGGCACGTTCAGCGATGCTTAACCTGTTGGGCTTTACCAATCGAAATATTGCAGAACGCCACAAAGTTGCCATAGCCGTTCGACAGTGTACGCTCGACTTTCGACGTCCTGCGCTTTTGGAAGACCGTATTACGGTCGAAAGCCGGGTGATCAAGGTTGGGGGCGCATCGCTTGGTTTTGAACAAAAGATTATGCGGGGCGACGACGAACTGGTGGTGATCGAGATTTATCTCGCCTGCATGTCGTTGGAAGAACTTCGGGCACAACGTCTGCCCGACGAACTAAGAACAGTATTTAATAGTTGTCTTGATGTGACAAAGGACTGACGGGAATATGGAAAATCAAGTGGTCGACGCGGTAACGCTGGGGCAGTCGGTCATGGCACATGATATGTCTCTGTGGGGACTTTTCATGCAGGCTGGGTTGGTCGTCAAAACAGTGATGATCGGTCTTTTGCTGGCTTCTGTCTGGGTTTGGGCGATTGTCTTCGAGAAAATCCTGCGACTGCGCAAATTACGCGCCCAGGCAAACACCTTCGAAGAAGCCTTCTGGTCGGGTGGGTCACTTGAAGATCTGTATGATCGCATCGCCGACAAGCCGCGCGATCCGATGTCAGCCATCTTTGTTTCGGCCATGCGTGAATGGCGTCGTTCGAACGCAAAGGGTGTCCATGGCGACACCATGCGTGCCCGCCTTCAGCAGCGCCTTGAAAAATCCATGGAAATTACCCTTGGTCGTGAAATGGACCGGGTTGAACGCTATATGACCTTCCTGGCATCCGTTGGTTCGACCGCACCGTTTGTTGGTCTGTTCGGCACGGTCTGGGGCATCATGGTTTCGTTCCAGTCGATCGCGGCATCCAAGAATACGTCATTGGCGGTTGTCGCACCGGGTATTGCCGAGGCCCTTTTTGCAACGGCCATGGGCCTTGTTGCTGCGATCCCGGCTGTGGTTGCCTATAACAAGATTTCCAGCGACCTGAACCGTTACAGCAACCGCCTCGAAGCTTTCGTGGACGAGTTCTCCTCGATCCTTTCGCGCCAACTTGACGACACGAGAGACTGATTATGGGCGCACAGCTTGCCAAATCAGGCGGAGGACGCCGTCGCGGTCGCCGGAGTAACCGGCGGGCAGCGATGAGTGACATCAACGTCACCCCGATGGTCGACGTCATGCTGGTGTTGCTGGTGATCTTCATGGTCGCAGCGCCGCTGATGACTGTCGGGGTCGAGGTTGATCTGCCGGAAACCAGTGCCGCACCGATGACCGGCCAGGATGAGCCGCTGGTGGTGTCGGTTTCTGCCGAGGGCACGATCTACATCATGGATAGCGAAATCGCGCAGGACACCCTGACCGAAAAGCTCGCCGCCATTACCGACAACAAGGCCGATACCCGCATCTTTGTCCGCGGTGACAAGACGATTGATTATGGCCGTGTGATGGAAGTCATGGGCCTGATCAAGGATGCCGGTTTCACCAAAGTCGCCCTGATCGCCGAATTGCCGGCAAAGGGTTCGTAAACGAATCATGCTGCGTTACGCTCTCATATCGCTTGGTCTGCACGCTGTCCTGTTTCTGGTGGCGTGGCTTGGGCTGCCCGATCTGTTTGATGAAACACCGTTGGAATTGCAGTCCATTTCGGTTGAAGTCGTGACAGTGGACGAATTTTCCGCGGCCCCGACCAAGGCTTTGCCAAAACCGGAACCCAAAGAGGAACCGAAACCAAAGCCGACCCCGAAGCCGGAACCCAAGCCAGAGCCAAAACCGGAACCAAAGCCGGAACCAAAGCCGGAACCCAAGCCTGAGCCGAAGCCCGAACCAAAACCGGAGCCCAAGCCAGAGCCGAAGCCTGAGCCAAAACCGACACCAAAGCCGGAACCGGTTCCGACGCCAGACGTTAAAAAAGAGCCGGAGCCAAAACCGGAGCCGACTGAGCTTGCCGCTGTAAAGCCGGAATCCAAGCCGACGCCGCCGAAACCGGAACCGGTCAAAAAGCCGGAGCCGAAAAAGGAAGAGCCGAAGAAACGCGATCTCATGAGCGTTCTTAAGGATGTCAGCAAGCTCAAGGAAACGGCAGAAGCCACGCCAGAGCAGCAGCCAGACGAAACGCCGGAAGAAAATGCCAGCGAGGTTGTCGCGACCAGGCTTGATGCCAACCTGACCATGAGCGAGCTTGATGCCGTAAAACGTCAGATCGAAAAATGCTGGAGCCCCCCGGCCGGGGCCAAGGAAGCGGGCAACTTTGCGGTTGAAATTCATGTCAGCGCAAACCCGGACGGAACCGTCCGTTTGGCGCGGATTAGCAATCTGAACGAAATCCAGGGCGACACTTCCCGCCGTACGATTGCAGAAAGTGCGCTTCGAGCAGTGCTAAATCCGCAATGCAGTCCTCTAAAACTGCCGCTGGATAAATACGAAATGTGGCGCACATTCACGTTCAATTTTGACATGCGTGAAATGCTGGGCCTTTAACGACCAAGTTCTTGAACACGCGTGGAAAATAGCGAGGCAGGATGACGATCAAGACCAACGCAATAAAACGATTTTGGGCTAAAGGCAGTGTTGCGGCACTGTGCGCCCTTGCCGTTGTCGCTGGCCTGAATGTCGGGTTCATGTCGCCGGCAAAGGCGGAACTCCGGATTGATATTACCCGGGGCGAACTGAAACCGATGCCAATTGCCGTCACCCGCTTCCCGGGCGAAGGCGTTGCCGAAACCGAGATCGGTCAGAACATGACCCAGGTGATTGCCGCAGATCTCGAACGTTCGGGCCTTTTTTCACCGATTGATGAAAAGGCATTCATTCAGAGTGCTGCATCATTGGCGGTGAACCCGAACTTCGCCGAATGGCGGGCCATCAATGCGCAGGCCCTGGTGAACGGTCGTGTTGTGACCGAGCCAAATGGTCTTCTGCGTGTCGAATTCCGCCTGTGGGATGTTTTGGCAGAAACCCAGATGTCTGGCGTTGCGTATCGTACGCAGCCAAACAACTGGCGTCGGATTGCTCACAAGATTGCGGACGAGATTTACAAACGTATCACCGGTGAAACCGGCTATTTCGATACGCGCGTTGTCTACGTCTCGGAATCCGGTCCGGCCGATAACCGGACCAAACGACTGGCCATCATGGATCAGGACGGTGCAAACCACCGGTTCCTTTCCGATGGACGGTTCCTCGTGCTGAACCCGCGCTTCTCGCCGACGGCACAGGAAGTGGTTTATATGTCGTACTTTAACGACAAGCCGCGCGTTTATGTTTTGGATATTGATACCGGCGAGTTGGAATTGCTGGGTGATTTTCCGGGGATGACCTTTGCGCCCCGATTCGCGCCAGACGGGAACTCGGTTGTGATGTCACAAGCGCTTGACGGGAACAGTGAAATTTATGGACTGGACCTGCGCACGCGTGAAAAGCGTCAACTGACGCGCCATCCGGCCGTGGATACCTCGCCTTCCTATTCTCCGGACGGGTCTCGCATTGCGTTCAACTCCGACCGCAGTGGGGCACAACAACTTTATGTGATGAATGCCGATGGTGGGGGCGTACAGCGCATCAGCTTCGGTGGTGGACGCTATGCCACCCCGGTCTGGTCGCCGCGCGGAGACCTGATCGCATTCACCAAATCCGAAGGAGGTCGTTATTATATCGGCGTCATGCGGCCAGACGGCAGTGGAGAAAGGCTGCTGGCCGAGGGTTACCTCGTTGAGGGACCAACATGGGCACCGAACGGTCGAGTTTTGATGTACTACCGCCAGCACCCGTCCAGGGACGGGACCAAGGATCGCTATCGTTTGTATTCGATTGATCTTACCGGTTATAACGAGCGAGAGATCGTTACACCGGCGGATGGGTCGGATCCTGCATGGTCGCCCTTGATTCCCTGATATCTCAAGAGTATAGTCATCGCGAAGCACTGAATGCGATTCGCTTTAATCGCGGGCATTTTCGGTGTCGCGAGACATGGAAAACACCAACCTCGGGCGAATGCGTCCGGTGTTAAGGGGAAAACTTAAATGAAACTTCGTATTCTGAGCGTTTTTGCTGCTGCCGCTCTTCTGGCTGCTTGTGAAACTGCACCTGATAGCACGGCAACCACTGGTGGCGACGGTGCAAGCACTTCTTCCAGCGCCTCGACTTCGACTTCTTTGGCTGAAAGCAGCCCTGAGTGGTTCGCTGTCAACGTTGGTGACCGCGTCTTCTTTGGTTTCGACAAATACGATCTTGCCGGTGAAGCACGTCGCACCCTCGAACTGCAGGCTGCTTGGCTGAAGAAATATCCGCAGTACAAAGTTGTTGTTGAAGGTCATGCCGACGAGCGCGGCACCCGTGAATACAACCTTGCACTCGGCGAACGCCGCGCGAACTCGGTCAAAGATTACCTGATCGCTCTGGGCATCGACCCGTCGCGCATCGAGACCATTTCTTATGGTAAAGAGCGCCCGGTTGCTCTTGGCCATGACGAAGAAAGCTGGGCTAAAAACCGCCGCTCTGTATCGGTTATCCGTTAAGCGCGTGCAGGTGAAAGCCTGACTTGAAGATCAAGGCGCCTGTCCCGTTTGGGGCAGGCGCCTTATTTTTGCCGCCTGAAAATGTTTGAAAGTCACGACAGGTATTTCCATAGTGAACCTTCAAAGACTGAATTGACGAAAAAGGACCCGAAAATGATCCGCGTTCGATCCGCCATTTCGCCAAAGAACCGCAACGTCCTGATGGCCCTTGCCGTCGGAGCTGTGTTTGGCATGACATCACTCGGGTCCCAACCGGTTCACGCGCAAGACGCCAACATGTCGCGTCAGGTAGAACAATTGCGCAAGGACCTCGATCTTTTGCAGCGTTATGTCTATCGCGAAGGCACCGGTGACGCCGCACAGGCCGCTGTCTCGTCTGGTGATGGCGGCGGGGCTGCGACCCCGGCTGCCGCACGCCAACAGGTCCAGATCAGCGCACTGGAACGCACGACCACCCAACTGACCGGTCAACTTGAAGAATTCGACTACCGCATTCGCAAGATGGAAGACCGTCTGGAACGTCTGGTGGCCGATATTGATTTCCGCCTCAACCAGCTTGAAAGCGGCGGCGTTGCGACCAGCGGCACAAGTGCCGGTGGGGCAAATGCACCGCTTGCTGGGGGCACGGCTGTACAAGGTGCCAATAACTCTGCCGCCAACAGCGCACCGGGGGCTGCCGGTTCGGGTGAGCCCCTGAATGAACGCGGTACCCAGCTGTTTGGCGTGATTGAAAGCGAAGGCCAGCCGCCGCAAATTCCAAGCGGGGCTGCCGCATCCAACGCATCCGCACCAACCCAGAGTGCTGCGGCAACCACCGGCACGCCTGAAGAACAGTATCGCGAGGCCTTTGGTCTTCTGCGCAAACAGGATTTCCAGGCCGCCGAACAGGCGCTGGGCAATTTCGTCAGCAACCATCCCAACGATCCGCTGGCGGGCAATGCGCAATATTGGTTGGGTGAAACCTATTATGTGCGCGGCCAGTATGAAAATGCTGCCATCGCCTTTACCGAAGGTTTCCAGACGTACCCCGACAGCACCAAGGCACCAGACAACCTTCTGAAGCTTGGCATGTCGCTGGCCAATCTTGGCAAGAACGAAGATGCCTGCACGGCCTTTGGTCACCTGATCGACAATTTCCCGAACGCCTCGAACGTCGTTCTGGATCGCGCCCGTCAGGAACGCCAGAACCGTGGATGTCCGCAGTAAACCCTGCGTATGCCAGACCGATGATCGGCAACCTTACGACATCAGAAAATCAAAATACGGCGTCCGGTGGATCTCCACTGGACGCCGTTGCCTTTGATAGACTGATGATGACGTTCGCCCCGTTTGAAACCGCCCCTGAAATCCTTGTTGGTGTCTCGGGCGGGGCCGACAGCATGGCACTGGCCCTTTTGGCTCATGACTGGTGTCAGGCACAAGGCGGACGCGTGGTCGCCGTTACGGTTGACCATGGTCTGCGCAAGGCCGCCGCTGACGAAGCCCGCTGGGTCGCAGCCGAACTTGCCCGCCATAACATCGAACACATCACCAAACACTGGCAGGGCGAAAAGCCAACCGGCGCCGTGCAGGAAAAGGCGCGCCAGGCCCGCTATCAGATTTTTGATGAGCTGATGCGTGATACCGGCATTTTCCATCTATTGGTTGCCCATCATGCAGGCGACCAACGCGAAACCGTTGCCATGCGCCGCGATCGCGGCACGACCCCGATTGGGCAGGCGGGCATGTCTGCGCGCCGCTATCTTCGACATGGCCGGGTGCTGCGTCCGCTTTTGGCCGTTGCCAAGGCCGACTTGTTGGCAACCCTGAAGGCACGCGGACAGGCGTGGATCGAAGATCCTTCCAACATCGACGAAAAGTTCGAGCGCGTGCGCGTGCGCAAGGCGTTTGAGGCGGGGGCATCATGCCCGCCCGATATAACCGGCGACGCATCGGCGCGCCGCGCCCTTGAAACGGGCATTGGCCGATTGCTGGCCGGGGCAGTAACCCTGCATGCGAACGGGGTTGCGATCCTTAATCCGGATGCGCTGCTGGATCCGAAAACAGATCGCAACGCTGCGATCCATGCGCTGGGGCAGGTGGTGCGTACGGTTGGGGGCGCAGGATATATGCCTGCACTTGATAAACTGCGCGGTGCGCTTGATCGCCTTGATGCGGATAAAACAGCCCGCATCAGTCTGGGCGGCTGCGTCTTGCACGGTCGGAAAGGTGGAATTTGCGTTTATCGAGAATTTGGTCGAATGGCGCAGGATCCGATTGCGTTGGATGCCGAATCACCCACACGATCTTTGGTTGTGCGGTTTGATAATCGCTTTGAATGGCAGGTAGACGACGTTGATCTGTCGGGGCAAATTGGACGTTGGATCGTCCCGCTTGGCCTTTGTGATGTGTTTCACACGAAGTCTTTTCGCGCCGCACTGGGCGAAATTGCACCATTTATTGGTAATTTACCGCGCGCGGCCCTTGCATCCGTGCCTGCACTCTACGATAAAGAAGGCTTGTTATCTGTTGGCGGGCTTGAGGTTTCGGAGCTTTCCGACGTACTATCCGCCGCCGGTTGCGGACGGCCTCTGGGCAGGGGCCTGATCGCGTCTGGTGGCAGTTGGCAGTTTGCGCCGCAAGTACCTTTGTGGGAAAGTGGTTTCAAATCGTCAGCGAAACCCGACAACCTACTTGCGTAAGCGGGGCTTATGACTATTTGATTGTCAGACCCTGCGCAGGAAGTTTTGCGTCACGGCACACACAAATTGCGACCAGTAGCTTGGAATGAATATGGGAAAAAATCTCGCACTGTGGGTTATTATCGCCATCCTTTTGGTGGCGCTGTTTAACCTGTTTCAGTCGCCCTCCGGACGGTCCGGTCAGTCGTCGCTGGCATTTTCGGACTTCCTGGCCGAAGTGGATTCAGGTCAGATTTCCGAAGTCACCATCCAGGGCAACAACCTGACTGCAGAAACGCGCGACGGTCGCTCTGTTAATGTTTACACCCCGGATTATCCGAACCTCGTTGAAAAGCTGAACGACAAGGGCGTGCGCATCATCGCACAGCCTGAAGAAAGCCTGTCTCCTTTGATGAGCGCTTTGATCAGCTGGTTCCCGATGCTTCTGATCATCGGTGTCTGGATCTTCTTCATGCGCCAGATGCAGGGCGGCGGCGGTAAGGCCATGGGCTTTGGCAAGTCCAAGGCCAAGATGCTGACCGAGAAATCCGGTCGCGTGACCTTCGAAGATGTCGCCGGTATTGAAGAAGCCAAAAGCGAGCTTGAAGAGGTCGTCGACTTCCTGCGCGATCCGCAGAAGTTCCAGCGCCTTGGCGGTAAAATCCCCAAAGGCATGCTGCTTGTCGGTCCTCCGGGTACCGGTAAAACGCTGCTGGCACGTGCGATTGCCGGCGAAGCAAACGTTCCGTTCTTCACCATCTCGGGTTCTGACTTCGTTGAAATGTTCGTTGGTGTCGGTGCATCGCGTGTACGTGACATGTTCGAACAGGGCAAGAAAAACGCACCTTGCATCATCTTCATCGATGAAATCGACGCCGTGGGCCGCCATCGTGGTGCCGGTCTTGGCGGCGGTAACGATGAACGCGAACAGACCTTGAACCAGCTCCTCGTCGAGATGGATGGTTTCGAAGCCAACGAAGGTGTGATCCTTGTGGCTGCAACCAACCGTCCGGACGTTCTGGACCCGGCATTGCTGCGTCCGGGTCGTTTCGACCGTCAGGTCGTCGTGCCGAACCCGGATCTGGAAGGCCGTGAACGCATTCTTGGTGTTCATGCGCGTAAAGTTCCGCTGGGTCCGGATGTCGATCTGCGCACGGTTGCACGTGGTACCCCGGGCTTCTCGGGTGCGGATCTGGCAAACCTTGTCAACGAGGCAGCTCTGCTTGCGGCCCGTCTTGGCAAGCGTGTTGTCACCATGGCTGATTTCGAAAACGCCAAGGACAAGGTCATGATGGGCGCTGAACGCCGCTCCATGATCATGACCGATGACGAGAAAAAGCTGACCGCCTATCACGAAGGTGGCCACGCACTGGTCGCGCTCCATACGCCTGCGTCTGATCCGATCCACAAGGCCACCATCATCCCGCGCGGTCGCGCACTGGGCATGGTGATGCGTCTGCCGGAACGTGATCAGGTGTCCAAATCCTATGAACAGCTGATTTCCGACCTTGCGGTTGCCATGGGTGGCCGCGTTGCCGAGGAAATCATCTTTGGCAAGGACAAGGTCACCACGGGGGCATCTTCGGACATCAACATGGTGACGCAATATGCGCGCAAGATGGTGACCGAGTGGGGCTTCTCCGACAAGCTCGGGAATGTCAAATACGTTGATAACCAGGAAGAAGTGTTCCTTGGTCACAGCGTTGCCCAGCACAAAAACGTTTCGGAAAAAACAGCACAGCTGATTGACGAGGAAGTCCGTCGTTACTCTGACGAGGCTTATGAATTCGCCAAGCGCGTTCTGACCGAACATCTTGATGACCTGCACAAGCTTGCCAAAGGTCTTCTGGAATATGAAACCCTGTCGGGCAAGGAAATCGACGCGCTGCTGCGTGGCGAGGAAATTAACCGTCCGGGCCATTCTTCCGGTGGCGGCAAGGATGCAGGTGGCGGACGTCGCTCCACGGTGCCAAGCACCGGCGGTGCCCGCAAGGATAACCCTGGTGACGGCGGCGGGGACCTTTCCCCGGAACCGCAACCGGGAAGCTAACAGAAAGAGACTGATGGACGAGATCAAACGATCGGTCCTGCGAAGCCCCGCCGATGTGCGGGGCTTTGCCGATTTTGAAGGACCGCTTTACTACGCACCGACCGGTTTCATCGACCATGCCGATGATCCCAATACCTTGCCACTCGCCGGATCACGCCGGGGTTTTTCGGCACTTGAAATCATCCGTCGCCGCGAAGGTGGCGGCGCTGAAAGCATGATCTTGCCGCTGCTTGCCCTTGAAGGCTGGGTGCAAAACAGTGGCCGGGTTGATGAAATCAATGCCGTGCTGGATCGCCTGATGGCCAAACGCCCGGATTATGCGGGACTTGATATGGCGTCCTGCCATGTGATGGGCATCATCAATGTCACACCGGACAGCTTTTCCGATGGCGGCGATTACAACACCGCCGAACAGTCTGTGGCACGCGCCATGGCGATGATAGAGCAGGGCGCATCAATCATTGATGTCGGCGGCGAATCAACCCGTCCGGGGGCCGATACCGTGTCCGAGGATGAGGAAATCAATCGTGTGGTCCCGGTGATCCGCGAATTGGCATCCAAGGGGCACGTTGTTTCGATCGATACCCGCCATGCTGGCGTGATGGAAGCCGCGATTGAGGCCGGGGCAGCCATCATCAATGACGTCACAGGGCTTGAGGGCGATGAACGCTCGATGGAGGTTGCAGCCGCGTCTGGCAAGCCGGTGATGCTGATGCATATGCAGGGCGAACCTGGGACCATGCAGGCCGACCCGAAATATGATTGCGCGGTGCTTGATATCTATGACTATCTGCTCGATCGCATCGAAAGCTGCGAGCGGGCTGGTATTTCACGTGATCGCATTTGCATTGATCCCGGCATCGGCTTTGGCAAGACGCTGTCGCACAATCTTGAACTGCTGTCGCGCTTGGCCATTTTCCATGGATTGAGCAGCCCGATCCTGCTGGGCACCTCGCGCAAGTCATTCATCGGCAAGATTGATCCCAAGGCCGACCCGAAGCAGCGTCTGGGTGGTTCAATCGCGTCTGCGGTCAATGGATGGCGTCACGGGGTTCAGATGATCCGCGTGCATGATGTGCCCGAAACCGTGCAGGCGATTTCTGTGGCCAGTTCCACATCTATTGTCTGATGGTGTATTTGGTGCATCGTCTGCACGTATAACTTGTCATTTTATCGGCATCGTTTAAAACATGGCTCGCAATCGCAAGGAGGCTTGGCTTCTGATCGGTTGCGAGCTTTTTTGCGGCAAGTTCGATTCTGGCATTTTCTGACCATTTACGGTTGATACTTGCAGAATCGATCCTTTGACCACATACCAATATGTATCAAACAAAAGTGACATCAAAGTCACAGTTGATGGTTGGACAACAAGCGAACGCGAAGGTCTTTAGATGAACGAGATTGGCGGTCTGACGCAGCCGTTCCCTGCTGATGTCAGGTCTGGCTGGAATGCTATGACACACTGTGTTTATGTCGTGGAAGATAACACCGATCTCAACAAGGATCTGTGTGAGTATCTTGAGATGTGCGGTTTCGATGTGGTCGGTTGTGAAACCGGCGCTGCATTTTACCGCGCACTTGCTGCGCGCAAACCTGATGCGGTCATTCTTGATATTATGCTGCCCGACGCGGATGGCTATGAGCTCGCCCAGCATGTCCGCAAAACCCTTGATTGCGGCATCATGATGCTGACCTCGCTTTCGGGAATGGACAATCACCTGACCGGCTATAAATCCGGTGCCGATGTCTATCTGACAAAAGACAGCCCGCTATCGGTGATCGAGGCCGCGCTTAAACCGCTTCTGCGCCGCGCGTCACGCTCAGGCAACGAAGCGACGGCGGAAACGGCAATTCCCGAGGATAGCTGGGTTCTTGATATGCTTAACTGGACCCTGCGCAATCCCCAAGGCAATGAAGCCAAACTGACAGCGACCGAACGCACCATCGTCAAGATCCTGATTGACGCCAATGGGGCGTGGCTGACACGTCCTGAAATCGTCGAGGCGCTCGGCAAGGCCGACACGGCGGAGAACTGCCGCAATCTGGATACGGCAATCCGGCGCGTGCGTCAGAAAATCATCAAGGAAATCGGCGAAGAACTGCCTGTGCGAACGGCGTACGGCCGTGGCTATGCCTTTACGTCACCCGCCGCCATTGCCGGCGAGGCCGAGGCTTCCTGATCCCTTTGTTTTCCAACCGAATAACGTGCGGCCAGCTACTCGCACGGTAAAAGCAGGCAAAGCTCGATGCTGCGTGCGCCCTTCTGGCGCAGGGTGATCGATCCACCATGGGCAACGACAATACGTTGCGAAATATGCAGCCCGAGTGCGCGCTGCAATGACTGGCTTTCCATATCGCGCCGGAACAGTGCATCGGAAATCATGGCGATCTCATCTTCATCAAGTTCTTCGCCGCGGCAGGGGATGCTGATTTCGACCCGCATCTCCGAATGCCGGTGAGTACTGATGTGGATTGGTGCCCCGTGCGCAAAGCGCCGTGACGTTTCAACCAGGTTCGTGATCGCAAGCCCCATGAGGGTTACGTCGATAAAGACCTCGATACCTGTGGTCCGGCTCGATACGGCTTGAACTTCCGCACCTTCGCGTGTGGTCTGGGCGACAAATTCCTGAAGAAAACGGTTGATCGGAACTGTCTTGCGCGCAAGTGAAAGCTCCTGGGTATCGATACCGTCCTTGGTCAGGAAAATATCGACAAGACGCGCCAGTTTCTGGGCCTGAAGCTGGATGCGTCGCAAACGTTCAAGAACGTCATCCTTGTGGTTGGTAAGACGCAGCATCAGCATTTCCGATGATCGCTGGATCACCGCAAGCGGCGTTCGGAATTCATGCGACAGCATCGAAATCAGTTTGCGCTGTTCCTCGACCAGCGAGGTGGTTTCTTCTGCCTTGCGCACCACAGTGACGCGTTCCTTGTCCATGCGGGATAACCGCACCGTCATGATGATGCCCATCCCGACAAGGTGGAACATCAAGGTGTAGCTGTGCAGTTCCAGACGCAATCTGGTCGCATCGATCACCCCCGAAAGGGCAAGCTGGATCATGATCGCCGCCCCGGTCGGGACGGCGAGAACCACAAGAAACGCCCAGTAACGCGGGTTGTGGACGTCCTCAAACGCCCGTTTGATCAGAATTGCGCACATCGTGGCCATAAAGACCGAATGGCTTGGCACGATATAGGTGCCAAAGACGGTGTACAGATCGGTCGTGGCCCCGGCCGCAAAGGCCAGAATTAAAAACCCGTACGCGCAGCATATCTTGTAGGCCAAAGGATGCTTCTTTTTGGCATCGATGATGTAGAGCCACAGGAACACCGTCACGCCATAGGTAATGATGTTGGCTGTTCCCAACAAAAAGTCATTCAGCCACGGTATTTCCGGTCGTAGTTCGCTTAAGACCACGCCATTGACGACGGCCGCTGTGACACCGATTGCCAGGACCCAGATGCTGTACAAAACGACAATCCGGTCCCGCGCAATCAGACCAAGCGCCAGATAGGCCAACCCCAATGCCAGAATGAAGCCAAAGAAAACATTCGACGCCAGATCACGGAAGGACAGCGAGGAAACCAGGTCGGTTGCCGGCCAAAGTGTCATCCAGATCAGATTGGCGCTATTGCTTTGTGACCGGACATAAAGGCGATAATTGCCCGGCTCCATCAGGGGCAGGGCGGCAATATGTGCGCGTCCGCCATATTGGCGCGCGCTGGCCGGGACATGATCGCCAAGACGGCTGTGCCAGACTGCATCACCCAGTCCATCGGGCACCAGAAACACGTCAATGAAATTCAGATAGTTCGGCCCGATTTCAAGCAGGGCACGTTTCGTCATGTCATTGCTGATGGTGAGATCAAGCTGATGCCAGATCACATCGCGGGTATAGCCAAAGGACGGTATGGCAGATGACTGCTGAAAATCCGCATCTGGCAGGGCCTTGATCTCTTCAAAGCCAAGCTTGCGTGTGGTGTCGGCAAAGGACGCAACAAACCGGGTGATCTCAATCGGTTCTGTGACATTGCCCGGCAGAACCAGATGTTCCTCATCACCGTCCGGCGTCACCGAAGATTGCGCGTTTGCACCGTGCCATGGTATCAAAACCATGGTTGTGATTATGAGCAACACCAGTGCCGCCGCCGATGCCATGGCGGACTGAGGATGTGTCTTTGGTGCAGTGAACAGCCGCGATCTGACCCTCATGGCCGCCCCCCGTCATGGGACGTCTCGGTATAACCAAGCGGGAAGCCAGCCCTGTTTTCATTGTTCCTGAGCACCGTCATGTCGCGGTCATAAGGCAGTTTGATCAGGATTGTTGTTCCGCCTTCTTCGCCAACACTAACCGACAGGGATCCGTCATGGGCCTCGATGATGCGTTTGGTCAGATGCAAGCCAAGCCCGACACCCTGGATTTTGACCGAATCCCGTCCGCGGTAAAAGGCGTTCAAAACATTCTGCAGATCGTCGGCGGCAATGCCCGGTCCCTCGTCGACAACTCGGATATAGACATAACCATTGGCAGCCCGTTCGGCTGAAATCCAGACGGCGGCCCCCGGCGCATATTTTCGCGCATTCTCGATCAGGTTGATCAGTGCACGTTCCATCAGGATCCGGTCAATCTCGACGATCACCACGTCGCTTTGAATCAGGCTGATATTCTGTCCGGGGACCTCGCGTTGGCGCTGTGTAATCAAATCGCGCAGAAACGCATCGATGGCAACCGCTTCGCGCGTGGTGGTGAATGTCGCGCTATCAAGGGTTTCCTTTGTCAGGAACGCATCGACAAGGCCCGAAAGCTGCCGGGCATTGGACTGGATCGTCGACAGCCGGTTCAGAACGCTTTCAGGCTCTTTTTGCAAATGTAGTCCGAGGATTTCGGCAGACCGCTGAATGATCGCAAGCGGTGTGCGGAATTCATGTGACAGCATGGTGATAAAGGTACGCTGTTCACTGGCAAGCTGGTCGGCCCGCTGGCCGGAGGCAAGGGCATCAACACGCCGGTTGATCACGCCATAGGTGCGATAGGCCATGGCGATGGCGACCAGTACAAGTTGAATAAACGAACTGAGGGCAAAGATGCTCGTGGTAAATCCGTTGACGGGCAACCACCCGATCAGCAACAGCAAATGCGCCATTGCCCCGATGGTCGGAACACCAAGCGCGACCATCAAATAACTCATCTGAAATGTGTGTTTCTGGCGATATCCGCGATACATCAGATTGATCAGCAAAACCGCAAGCAGGAATATCTGAGGCCCGAAGAACACTTTGGCATAGAGGATATACCAGTCCGATGTGGCGGTCAGAAAACCTGCCATCGCCAGAACCGAATACCCGACCATGATCCGAAATAGCGGCCGGTTCTCGCGATCAAGACGGGTCATATAGCTCCACATCATGATGCTTGTACCAAGCGCAAACGCCGTTCCGGTTCCCGTCACAAAGTCCGAAGCCAGCGACCAGAACGGTTTGAACATCAGTTGGGCATAGCCCGTCACTCCGAACGAAATCAGAAACAGCGAAAAGATATAACCCGAATACCAGAGAACAGAACGATCCCCCGACATCACGCCAAACGCGAAATAAATCCCGAATGCAAGAAGCAGAACACCAAGGGTTGCGCCCTTGATGAAACTGTTGCTGCCCGATTTGGTGATCAGGGCTGTATCGGGCAGGAGTTCGGCCTCAAAGACATGCGCGCTGTTGGTATGGACCGCGATAACCAGCCAATATTCGCCAAGTGACAGTTTAGGCCATTCGGCAACATGCGAAAGATTTTGCAGGCCTCCCTTGGCTCTTGGAATTCGGTCGCCGAGATGTTTCTGCCAGATGATCTGACGCGCGTCATTTGACAGGATGCTGATCTCGATATCATTCAGATACACATGTCCGATATCGATAAAGGCGCTTCTTCCTGTTCGTCCGGGCTGATCAACGATTTTGACCGGCGCGCGATACCATATGGTGCGGTCTGTATAGCCCGGACCGCGTGCCTCAAGGACAGAGGCGAATTCAGATTCGGCAATTGCCGGGATTTTAAATGCGCTTTCCACTTTGCGGTCTGTCACCAGACGCGTCAGATAGCGGTTCAGATTGATAACTTCCGCAGGTCCGCTGGGCGGCAGGACGAGTGTTTTGGCAACCTCATGCGCAGCGATTTTGGGTCCGTAAACGGCAAAAATGCCGGACGCGGTCACAATCAACATCGCAAAAAGAAACATATTCAAGCGGATGCTGCGCAAAATTCCCCCGGTTTCAGCCCCTTAGCCCCTTCATCTTGTGATAGCGGGTTTTTGACCGAAGGTCATCGCTTTTATCCGAATATCGCCCTGTTTGCCTGTTAACGGATTGATTGCCAGTTTGGCACTAGAATAGGCGCTGAAATATGCCGATTGCCGGTGGCATTGCGCCGCCACTTTGATATAACCGGCAGTCAGAATGAATTGACAGGGCATAATGCCCGCAAAGCAAGCAGAGACACAGAATATGAGCCGCAAGTATTTTGGCACCGATGGCATTCGCGGAACTGCCAATACAGCGCCGATGACCGCAGAAGTCGCCCTGAAAGTCGGGATGGCTGCCGGCCATTATTTCACCCGTGGTGATCACCGCCACAAGGTCGTGATTGGCAAGGATACCCGACTGTCGGGCTATATGCTTGAACCGGCCCTTGTTGCCGGTTTCACCTCGATGGGGATGGATGTCATGCTGGTCGGCCCGATGCCGACCCCGGCGGTGGCCATGCTGACCAAATCGATGCGCGCTGATATCGGTGTGATGATCTCGGCCTCCCACAACCCGTTCCAGGATAACGGCATCAAGCTGTTTGGCCCGGATGGCTTCAAGCTGTCAGACGAGGTCGAACTTGAAATCGAAGCCCTGATGGAAAGCGATCTTTCGGGCAAACTGGTACCTGCCAACGCGCTGGGTCGTGCCAAACGCATCGATGATGCGCCGGGCCGCTATATCGAGGCCGTCAAATCATCCCTGCCGGGCACCGTCACGCTTGAAGGTCTGCGCATCGTGCTTGATTGCGCCCATGGGGCCGGTTACTCCGTCGCGCCCAAGGTTCTGCGTGAACTGGGTGCTGACGTAATTGAAATCGGCACCAGCCCGAATGGTCTGAACATCAATGATCAGTGTGGTTCGACCTACACCAAAACCATGTGTGACCGGGTTCTGGCCGAAAAGGCCGATGTCGGGATTGCCCTTGATGGCGATGCCGACCGCGTCCAGATGTGTGATGAAAAGGGACATCTGATCGACGGCGACCAGTTGATGGGCCTTGTTGTAACCCACTGGAAACGCACCGGTCAGCTGCGCGGCAACGCGCTGGTTGCGACCGTGATGTCGAACCTTGGTCTTGAACGTTATCTTGAAAGCAACGATGTCCGTCTGATCCGCACCAAGGTCGGGGACCGCTATGTTGTCGAACAGATGCGCGCCCTTGATTGCAATGTCGGCGGTGAACAGTCGGGCCATATCGTGCTGTCGGACTTCGCATCGACCGGTGATGGCCTGTTGGCAGCCCTTCAGGTGCTGGCGGTTCTTGCCAGCCGCGAAGGCCCGGTTTCTGAGCTCAGCCGTGTGTTCGAACCGTTGCCGCAGATCCTTAAAAACGTGCGCTACAGTGCCGGTTCTGATCCGTTGGCGCAAAGCAGCGTCATCGAAGCCATTTCCTTGGCAGAACGGGCCTTTAACGGTGATGGTCGTATCCTGATCCGTAAATCTGGCACCGAACCGCTGATCCGTGTCATGGCCGAAGGCGATGACGCGATTAAGGTCGAACAGATCGTTGATGGCATCGTTGCCGAAATCACCGCCGTTGCCGGTTAACCGGTCATTGTGACGAAAACCTGATATCTGCAGGATAAGGAAGGGTCGTATGAAGGGTCGTGTCTTGATTATCGCCGGGTCGGATTGTTCCGGTGGGGCCGGAATTCAGGCCGATATCAAATCGGTGACGGCCCTTGGCGGCTATGCTGCAACTGCGATAACGGCGCTCACGGTGCAAAACACCACCGGAGTCTTCGACGTTCTTGGCATCGATCCGGACATGATCGTCCATCAGGCGACGGTGACGATTGATGATATTGGCGCAGATGCGCTTAAAACCGGGATGCTGCATTCGGTGCCGGTGATTACCGCTGTGGCGGAATTCATCAAATCAAAGGCCGCAGGTATTCCGGTCGTTGTAGACCCGGTGATGGTATCGCAAAGCGGTTCACGCCTGCTTCAGGAAGACGCGGTAGAAGCACTTATGACCCATATGGTCCCGCTTGCGACCGTGCTGACACCAAATATTCCAGAGGCCGAAGTATTATCAGGTATGAAAATCACCAGCGAAGCTGATATGATTGCTGCAGCGCACAAAATTGGTGATCTCGGTTGCGAGGCCGTCCTGATAAAAGGTGGTCACGCCGACGGGGACAAAATCGTCGATATCTTGTGGCGCCGGGATCGCGATATCGAAGGTTTCGAAGATACGCGCATTCCGTCTGAGAATAATCATGGTACGGGCTGCTCGCTTGCAAGTGCCATTGCAACCGGGCTGGCTCAGGGCATGGGATTAAGTGATTCCGTTGCCCGTGCGCGGGCATATGTCCGTGAAGCCATCCGAACCGCACCGGACTTTGGCAAAGGAAACGGTCCGCTAAACCATGCGCATCCTGTGACCGGTTGAATAATTCAACACGAATGTGACAGGGCGCTGAAAGTTGGGACACTTAAGCTATGCCGGGCACATCGTTTTTCCATCAGGCGCGTAACAACGCCTGGTCAAATCACCGTTTGTATGGGGTCTGTCAGAAATTGACAGATGGCGAACTCGCCTCCAAACGAACGCCTTTTTCCACCTCTATTCTTGAAACGCTGAACCATATCCTGACCAATGACTGGTATTATCTTGATGCGCTGGTCGATGGCAGGCGGGGTCGTGCGTGTCTTGATAATGAAATGCCGTTTGGTGCCATCGATAAACTGGCCGCAGCCCAGCGTGATGCGGATATGCGCTTAATGGCGTATTGTGAACAGCTCAATGACAAGGATGCCATCCGGGCGGTCGAACTGGTCCGCGAAGACGGCAGCAAGACGCTTGAAACCGTGGCCGATATTTTGTCACATCTGTTTGTCTATCAAACCCATCAACGCGGGCAGGTGCATGCGCTTCTGGCCGTCACCGGTCAGGCACCACCAATCCTTGATGACTACCATCTTGAATATGATGCGCCGATGCCAAGCTTCGATTTTTCGGCGCTTGGCCGCAAAGGCGCATAAAGGATACCGATGAATACAAGAATGCTGCGCCGTGCGATTCTGGCTGGCGGGATCGCCGTTCTGGCCGTCGTCAGTTTCGGCAACCCGCACCGTCATGTTGCCGATCTTTTCTGGCCCGCTGATGCCGCACCCTGGGAACATGTCACTGCGGTTTATGTCCCCGATATCAGTCAGCCGACCCGGGTCAAGATATCCGAGGCGACCTATGACGATCTTGCGGCCTGCCGCGATCACGTAATGGAACAGGCGGCCGCGCAGGGCGATCCAAATCTTGAAAAGGGTC
Source organism: Thalassospira sp. CH_XMU1458 (assembly GCF_037027205.1). Lineage (NCBI taxonomy): Bacteria > Pseudomonadati > Pseudomonadota > Alphaproteobacteria > Rhodospirillales > Thalassospiraceae > Thalassospira > Thalassospira sp. CH_XMU1458. Next base: position 231,562 of record NZ_JAYMDW010000002.1, read on the forward strand.
GCTTTGAATGCGCCATCGGATTTTATGCCGACAAGGATGATGGCACCGGCGGCGAATACCGCCTGATCGTCAAGTAATCAATTATCCTGTGCGCTCGAAGGCTACAGCACGTACCAAAGCAATGCGGGCAGGGCGATGGCGGCAAGGAAACTTGAACTGATGACCACACCAGCCACTTCTTCCGGTTCGCGGTTATAAAGCTGCGCAAACAGGTAACAGAACACCGCAACCGGCATCGAACATTGCAGGATCACAACCCCGCGTTCCATGCCGGTCAGTCCCATGACTTCCGACAGGCCCAAGCCAACCCCGAACCCCATGCCAAGGCGCAGCACACTCAATGCCGTGCTGCGTGCAAGGCTGACCGGGCGCAGCTTGGCAAGCGACACACCAAGCGTAAACAGCATTAACGGAATAGTCAGTTGCCCGATCAGGTTGGTAGTGTTGTAAAGCCATTCGGGCACCGGTGTTTCGGTGGCAAGGAACCCCGTGGCAATCAGGGTTGCCGGAATGATCGGCATCTTGGCCAGCGACTTGATTGAAAAGCTGCCCGATACGAACGCAACCCCGATGGTCAGCTGGATCACGACATAGGCGGCAAAGAACGCCACCGAAAGCGCCAAGCCTTCCTGCCCATAAGCCAGCATACAAAGCGGCAAGCCAACATTGCCGACATTTGGCCAGGTCAGCGATTGCAGATAAGTGCGCGGAGACAGGTTAAAGACCTTAAGCACCGGCCAGCCGATCAAGGCAAAGATCACATTGGCCGCAAGGGCGGCTGTTCCCATCAGAACCAGCGTATCACCGCCAAGCTCGACCGTCGCAAGGGCGGCAAAGGTCAGACAGGGTGTCGCGAAATATGTGACAATGGATGTGACAAGGTTGGTGTCAAAATGTTTGCCAGCACGGGCCCAGAAATATCCCAGTCCGGTGGTGATGAAAACCGGGGCCAAAATCGCAAAAATATCGGCAAACATCAGACGCTTTTCCTTGATAGGTTCTTCTATGGGGCGTGAACTTGAACCGAAATTGCACGTCCCCCGGTTGCTCTGCAAGTGAATAATGGTAATACCAATTTCTTTTCCGCACTGTGCAAAAGTCGGTTGTGGCTTGTGAAGACTTGCTTTTGCAAAGGCCTTTGCGCCATTGTTGGCCAAATTTGACCATGTAGAAGGCCTGTGATGAACGGCTCCATCCACGACACTGTCAAACGTCACCTGATTGATCCGGCGCCGCGCTTTCGCGATCAACGCAACCCGGTTCCGGCTGTCTTTCTGGATCGGGACGGAGTGATTAACGAGGAAGTCCACTACCTGTCAGACGTTGCCGATCTTAAATTGATTAACGGCACGGCAAAGGCGATCAAACGCCTCAATGATGCGGGCATCCTGGTGATTGTCGTCACCAACCAGTCCGGTGTCGCGCGTGGCTATCTCACCGAAGACCAGCTTTTTGAAATCCACAAGGCATTGGTTTCCATGCTTGCCGATCGCAAGGCATCGGTGCAGGGCATCTATTATTCCCCCTATCATCCAAGCGGGCAGGGTGATTACCGCCGCCAAAGCACGTGTCGCAAACCAGAACCCGGCATGCTTCTGGCCGCAAGTGACGAGTTTGCCATCAACCTCTCGGAAAGCGTCCTGATTGGTGATCGCATCAACGATATCCGTGCCGGACATGCGGCGGGCACAAAGGCCATCATGGTCAGAACCGGCCACGGCGCAAAGGAAGCCATCCTGCCCGAAGCCCGGGAAGCCGATTTTATTGCCGATGATCTGGCAATGGCGGTTGATCACATCCTGACCACGCGGCAATAGGGCGCGTTTCAAGCCGTCCGTGTCTAACCGTTACCAAGACAAAAGTTCTGCCACATCTCCCGACAGGCTTCTTCGAACTCGGCTGCGACAGCAGGTGCATGGAAGGCGCGGCTGCCCCGGATGCGATCGCGCATGTTTTCGCGAATGCTGGCCAGCGCCTTAAGGTCGGATGCCAGCATGATGCATTTATCGACATATCCCTTTTCGGTTTCGGCACACAGCGCGCCAAGCCCGATATCGCTTAAAACCGCAAGACCAAGCCGTGATCCCGGCCGATCATCGGCCAGCGACACGAACGGAATGCCAAACCACAGCATCTCGTAATAGTTTTCAAGACTGATGGCCGGAAACGGTGCCAGGCCGATATCGATCTGGGCATAAAGGGCCGGTCGATCCTGCGGCTTTACCTTGCCCGCCAGATCAAGCCGGTCGCGCTTGATTCCGGCCTGCCGGGTGCGATCAAGGAACGTTTTGGCAGCATAGGAATCTTCAAGCACGTCATCCTGAATGACGATGCGGCTGTTGCTGACCTTGTTTAAGATTCGCGCAAAGCAGTTCAGTGTTTCATTGCTGATATTGGCCAGTCGATCAATGCAGCCAAACCGGATGATCTCTTCGCCGACGGCCGCAGGAAGCGGTGCCAAGGGCAAGGCATCATCAAGCTCTGCCGGAAGGTAGGGGCCAAGTGCTAGCGGATAGGGACGCTCGGAAAACATCTTGTTTTCGGCAAGTCCGCCGCCAAACACTTCCTTGTGCCCGATAAGGTAATCCATCTCGGCCATGCCGGTGGTGATCGCAGACAGGCTGGCTTGCACCGGGGCGGCCTTAAGGGCAAACACCTCAATCGGTTGGGTCGGATGAACGCCACAGACATCAATCAGGATATCGACCTTGTCCTTGCGAATGCGATCGGCAATCTGCATCGGATCCTGACCGCAAACCTCGCGCCAGCCATCGGCCATCACCTGCCATTGCCGTGTGACGTCGTCCGGCCGCGGTGTCGCGGAATACAGGAATAGCTCGATCTCATGCCGGTTCAGATGGCGCGCAAGCGCACTCAAAAGGCTGGATGATGCATGCTTGCAAAAGAACGGCGATAACCATCCGATGCGCAGCCGCTTGTCCGACTGTCGGGTGTTGGCAAAGGCCGGCTTGGCGGCAATCGGCATATGGTGCTTGGCCCATGCCTTGGCGGCCTTGCTATGGGTGGCCCCATCGATTGTGCCAAGCTTCGCACGCGCCCGGATCAAAAGCGCATCGGCCGTGGCATTGTCCGGCGATGTCTCTATCAGGGTATCAAGTGTCTTTATTGTGCTATCAAGGTCGCCACAGCGCAGCGTGATATCGGCCAGAACCAGATCAATCTCAACCGTGTCCTTGGTCAGGCGGCGCGCGGTCTTTAAAATCGCAATCGCCTTGGCATATTGCCCCTGATGGGCCAGTGACTGGCCCAACCCGCGCAAGCCCGGAACGTATTTGGCATCGATGCTTAGTGCTCGCTGATAAAGGTTCTGTGCCAGTTCCGGATAGCCAAGACGCAGGAAGGCCGACCCCACCCGGCAAATCAGTTCCGGGGAAATGCCCGCGGCCTCGGCGGCATGTTCAAGCGATTTAAGGGCGGCTTCTTCCTGCCCCAGATCATGCAAGGTCTGCCCGAAAAGCAGCAATCCCTCATAATGATTTGGCTTCAGGCCCAGCAACCGGCCCAAAAGATCCATCGCCTGACCCAAATGGCCGCGCGGAATTTCAAGCCGTGCCAGATGATAAAGGGCGGTGGGGAAATCCCCGTGGTAACTGAGCGCCTGCTTGAACTGATCAATCGCCTTGTCAATCTGACCCGAACTTTCCAGCGCAATCGCATAGTTGCATCGGACCGCCGGGTTGGCGGCAAAACTTGTCAGGCAGTTTTCGAAAAGCTCAAGCGCCTCGCCATGGCGGCCAAGGCCAGTCAGAAGGGTGGCAAGAAGGTGCTCCGCCTCCGCATTGCCCGGTGACATGGCCAATGCCGCGCGATAGATTTTCTCGGCTTCTTCGGGGCGATTGCCCTCATGCGCAGTCAGTCCGCGACGCAACAGTGTCTTGAGTTGGTCGGACATGGGGTTGCGGATCTCCACCTGATGGTCTGGATAAGGGCCTCGGCCCAAGCAGTCTTGCCTGACATTAAAGGGTTCAGCCCGTCCTTTAAAGCATGCAGTTACCAGATCGCGGATTACCGCCTGAAATGCAGGTAAAAAAGAACCCCGAACCTGTATGAGGGTCCGGGGTCAGAATGGGAGTGGGAGAATCGCCTGGCGGCGATAATCCCCCATACGATATGTGTTGTTTGGTTAGAGGTCGCCTATTCAATGGAATAGTTTTCCGGGTATTTGGGATAGGTCGCATGGTCAATCGTCGCAAAACCTGTGAACTGGCTCACAAAATTGTACGCTGACACTGGTGAATGGGCGTTTTCAGGCAAACTCTGAGGATAGAAAGCGCTGCCAAAAACGCGTTCGCAGTTCGCGGGCAAAGTGATGCGCGTGTAGCAATCGTACCGAATGACGGATTTTGGCGAAATTTTCGGGCAAAAAACTGTCAAAGCGCGCGAATACTGTGCTAGAACGCACCTATATACAAAGGGCATCGGGGATGCTGACCCCGTACCCGAAAGAAACGCCACCAGTGATTTAAAGAGAGGTTCCTTCCATGCCGGAATATCGGTCCCGTACAACAACACATGGCCGCAACATGGCTGGTGCGCGCGGCCTTTGGCGCGCCACTGGCATGAAAGACGAAGACTTCGACAAGCCGATCATTGCGGTCGTCAACAGCTTCACCCAGTTCGTGCCCGGTCACGTGCACCTCAAAGACCTTGGTCAGATGGTCGCACGCGAGATCGAGGCATCCGGCGGTGTCGCCAAGGAATTCAACACCATTGCCGTTGATGATGGCATCGCGATGGGCCACGACGGCATGCTTTATAGCCTGCCGTCGCGCGAAATCATTGCTGATTCCGTTGAATATATGGTCAATGCCCATTGCGCCGATGCGATGGTCTGCATTTCCAACTGCGATAAAATTACGCCGGGCATGTTGATGGCTGCGATGCGCCTTAATGTCCCGTGCGTGTTCGTATCCGGTGGCCCGATGGAGGCCGGCAAGGTCACCATCGAAGGCAAGGAACATCACCTTGATCTGGTCGATGCCATGGTGCAGGCGGCCGACCCGAACATCTCCGACGAGCAGGTCAAAGTTGTTGAACGTTCGGCGTGCCCGACTTGCGGCTCGTGCTCTGGCATGTTTACCGCCAACTCGATGAACTGCCTGGCCGAGGCGCTTGGTCTCGCCCTTCCGGGCAACGGTTCTGTGCTGGCAACCCACGCCGCACGTCAGGAGCTTTTCCTTGAAGCGGCGCGTACCTCGGTCAAGTTGGCGCGTCGTTATTACGAAGAAGAAGACGAGGGCGCGACCCCGCGCGGTATCGCAACCTTCAAGGCATTTGAAAACGCAATGGCGCTTGATATCGCCATGGGTGGGTCGACCAATACGGTTCTGCATTTGCTGGCGATCGCCAAGGAAGCCGAAGTCGATTTCACCATGACCGATATGGACCGCCTGTCGCGCAAGATCCCGTATCTGTCCAAGGTCGCGCCGAACCATCCGATGTTCCACATGGAAGACGTTCATCGTGCCGGTGGCATCATGCGTATTCTTGGCGAACTCGATCGTGCAGGGCTGCTGCATACCGATGTCTCGACCGTGCATTCCAAGACCATGGCTGACGCCCTTGAAAAGTGGGACATCAAACGCACCACCAACGAGGCCGTGCACAAATTCTTCCGCGCCATGCCGGGCGGGATTCCGACCCAAACCGCGTTCAGTCAGGAACGTTATTGGGACGACCTGGATCTCGATGAAAAAGAAGGCTGCATTCGTGATGTCGCCCATGCCTACAGTCAGGATGGCGGTCTTGCCGTTCTGTTTGGCAACTTGGCCGCCAATGGCTGCGTGGTCAAAACCGGCGGTGTTGATGAAAGCATCCTGAAATTCACCGGCCCGGCTGTGATCTGCGAAAGCCAGGACGAAGCTGTTGCCAAGGTTCTCGGTGGCGAGGTCAAGGAAGGCGATGTTGTCGTCATCCGCTACGAAGGCCCAAAAGGTGGCCCGGGCATGCAGGAAATGCTGTATCCGACCAGCTATCTGAAATCGATGGGGCTGGGCAAGGCCTGCGCACTGGTTACCGATGGCCGCTTCTCTGGCGGGACGTCTGGCCTGTCGATCGGTCACGTATCCCCCGAAGCCGCCGCTGGTGGTGACATCGCGCTGGTCGAACCGGGTGACATGATCGAAATCGATATCCCGAACCGTTCGATCCGCATCGTGGTCGATGATGCGGTTCTGGCCGCCCGCCGTCAGGCGATGGAAGCCAAGGGCCCCGAAGCATGGCGTCCGGCCAAGCCGCGCAAGCGCAAGGTCTCAACCGCCCTTCGTGCCTATGCCGCCATGGCAACCAGTGCCGATCAGGGCGCGGTCCGTGACGTCACCCAGGTCGAATTCTGATCTGCGCACAGTCGCAAGATGACCAAACAAAAAGGGCGCCGTTTGGCGCCCTTTTTTCATGATCGGATTTGGTGGTTCAGGCCAATGCGCTTTCAATCGGCAAGTACTCATAGCCAAGTGCATCTGCCACGGCCTTATAGGTGATCTTGCCCGCATGGACGTTAAGCCCGGCTGCCAGATGCGGATCATCCTGACAGGCCTTCTTCCACCCTTTGTCGGCAAGGGCCAGCGCAAAGGGCAGGGTGGCGTTGTTCAACGCAAAGGTCGATGTGCGGGCAACAGCACCCGGCATGTTTGCCACGCAATAATGCACGACATCATCGACGATATAGGTCGGATCGGCATGGGTGGTTGCCTTGGATGTTTCAAAACATCCGCCCTGATCAATCGCCACATCGACAATCACCGATCCCGGCTTCATGCGTGACAGTTGTTCTTTCTTGATCAGTTTTGGTGCAGCCGCACCGGGCACAAGCACCGCACCAACGACCATGTCGGCCTCAAGGACAAGCGCCTCGGTATCGTCGATGGTGGCGTATTGGGTTTTGATGCGCGGGCCATACAGATCATCAAGATAGGTCAGGCGTTTGACGTTTTTATCAAGAATGATCACATCCGCGCCCATACCTGCTGCAATGCGCGCGGCATTGGTGCCAACCACACCGCCGCCAATGACAACGACCTTGGCCGGCGCAACACCCGGCACCCCGCCAAGTAACATGCCCCGTCCGCCATTGGCTTTTTGCAGGGCGGCTGCCCCGACCTGCGGGGCCATGCGACCAGCCACTTCCGACATCGGTGCCAGCAATGGCAAGCCACCTGCGCGGTCGGTGACGGTTTCATAGGCAATTGCGGTCACACCGGATTTGACCAGACCGGCGGTCTGATCCGGGTCCGGTGCAAGATGCAGATAGGTAAACAGCAACTGGCCTTCGCGGAGTTGCTCGTACTCGACCTTCTGCGGTTCCTTGACCTTGATGATCATCTCGGCACTGGCAAAGATATCGGATGCGCTGGCCGCGATCGTCGCACCAGCGGCGACATAATCATTGTCGGCAAAGCCGATACCGGCACCGGCCATGGTTTCGACCTGTACCTTGTGGCCGTGTGCGACCAGTTCACGGACCGAACTTGGCGTCAGTCCGACACGATATTCGTGGTTTTTGATTTCCTTTGGAACACCAATCAGCATGTCGTTTCCTCCCGACAAAATCGTGGTAATCGGGGGAACTCCCCGGCGTTTCCGGAGTTTCCCGGGCGGTTGGAATACGATGCCGCCTCTTTTGTTATTATTCTTGAATGATACCCTAAAAATTGGGCAATTAATCTTCATTTCAAGGGGCTTTTGATGATATCATTGCTATATAATTCAACAGAAACACCATGACGTCGGAGGATTATGCGAATGGAGATGGACGAACGGGATCGGATGATTCTGCGTTTGCTGCAGAAAGACGGTCGCATCAGCAATGCCGAACTTGCTGAAAAGGTGAACCTGTCGGCCTCTGCCTGCCTGCGCCGTGTAAGGCTTCTTGAAGAGGCAGGCTTCATTGATCACTACACCATGCTTCTTAATCCCGCGCGGATCGGCAAGCCGGGCAATGCCTTTGTCAATATCGCGATCACCCGCCAAACCCGCGAGGCTCTTGAAACCTTCGAGCTCGAAATTCAAAAGGTGCCCGAAGTTGTCGAATGTTATTTGCTGGCCGGGCAAAGCGACTATCTTGTCCATGTCGTTTATAGCGACACCGCCGACTATGAACGCATCCACAGTGAAGTCCTGACCCAGCTTCCCGGTGTCGAACGTGTGCAGACCGTCATCACGCTCCGCGAAGTCAAACGCACCACCGAACTGCCTGTCTGAGCTGTGATCTGCCGCCGGGTCCCGGTTATTTCACGATATGGAATGTCATGAAGTAATGCCGGACCAGTGGCGCCTGGTCATCATCCCGGCTGGTGGGGCGAAATGCGACTCGAACAAAAAACTGTACGATATTTGTGGTTTTGTTCAGAATGCGTTATGGTGATTGATTATATTTGACCGGAATTCATCTAAATTGGGCTATATTTGGTCAGAAAAATGTATGCGTTTTCAATGCTTCATGAATTTTGTCCAGTTATTCCAATCCTGCAGTTTGACTTTTAGGTGAATTAAAATGCAATAATATGCCCGGGGAAAATACGTTGGGGGAAATTAATCAAATGGAACAAGACAATCTTGTTCGCGCTCGTAGCCATGAGCAGAAACTAAAACGCCGTGCTGATATTCTCGAAGCTGCCCGCAAGCTCTATCTCGAAGGTGATGGAACCCTGCCGTCGGCAGCCGAGGTCGCACGCAAGGCGAACTTGGCCAAGGGCACGCTTTACCTTTATTTTTCAAGCAAGGAAGCATTGTTTCTTGAAGTGTTGCGTCACTTCCAGAAAGAGTGGTTTGAAAACAATCTTGATGTGATTGATCAGGAAGCTCTGCGTCGGCCCGAAGAACGGGATTCGACCCGTGTGGCCCGCCAGTTCGTGCAATATCTGGTCAAGAACGACAAGTTCCTGCATCTCGCATCACTGTCGCAAGGTGTTCTGGAATCCGGCTCGGACGATGAAATGGTCGTCAACCAGCGCCGCTTCCTGGCATCCATGGTCAAACGTACCGCCGATGCCCTGGCAGAGCTGTATGAAATCACACCTGATGCTGCCAGCAAGCTGATGCGTTCTTCCTACGCGCTGGTTCTGGGTCTGTGGCAGATGTCGCAGTTGCCTGACCGCGTCATCAAGCTGATGGAACAGAACGCGCTCAATAACCTGATCATTGATTTCGAAGAAGCCGCCGAAGAGGCTGTTGTCTCGTACTGGCAGGTTTCGGCACCCGGCATGAAATGCCGCGAAATGATGCGCAAGGCGGCCGAAGGCAACTGCTGAGTCGACGCCACGACAAGCCAAAATACAAAACAGCGCCGGATGATTTTCCGGCGCTGTTTTTTTGTGTTGTCTGCCTAAAGGTATCAGGCGGCCCAAGTGCCGGCTTAGTGTTGCGCATCCGCCCCGGCAGAGGCGCGGCTGCGCATCCGCTCGGACCGCAGGATCATCAGGCTGGCAATCACGATCATCACCGACACCGCCAGAATGATCAGGGTTGCCAATGCGTTGATTTCCGGCGAGACACCCAGACGCACCGATGAAAACACCTTCATCGGCAGTGTGGTCGATCCCGGACCGGCAACAAAGCTTGCAATCACCAGATCATCCAGCGACAGGGTGAAGGACAGCAACCAACCGGCCAGCAGTGCTGGCAGGATCATCGGAAGCGTGATGACAAAGAAGATCTTGGCAGGCTTGGCACCCAGATCCATTGCCGCTTCCTCGACCGAGGTATCCATGCCCGACAGGCGCGATTGCACGACAACCGCGACATAGGCCGCGCAGAAGGTCGTATGCGCAATCGTGATCGTCGAAAGACCACGTCCGGCTGGCCAGCCAATCATTTGCTCGAGCGTTACAAACAACAGCAAAAGTGACAGACCGGTAATAACCTCTGGCATCACCAGCGGGGCGGCAATCATGCCTGAAAAAAGCGTGCGTCCCTTGAACCGGCCAAAGCGTGACATCACAAGTCCCGCCGGCGTGCCAAGTGCCAGGGCAAGCGTTGCCGACATCACCCCGATGCGCAGGCTGTTCCAGGCGGCATCAATCATGCCGTCATTGGAAAACAGCGACACATACCACTTGGTCGAAAAGCCCGCCCAGACGGTCACAAGCTTCCCTTCGTTAAAGGAATAGATCATGACAAGCAGGATCGGCACATACAGAAAGGCAAAGCCAAACACCAATGCCGAAATCAGGAAGGTTGAACGTTTGCTGCTCATTGCTGGCCTTCCTCCTGCTTGGTCTGGATATGCTGGAACCACATGATCGGCACGACAAGGAACAGCAGCATCGCAATCGCAACACTTGAGGCAATCGGCCAGTCACGGTTGGCAAAGAACTCGTTCCAAAGGGTTCGACCGATCATCAGCGTGTTCGGACCACCCAGCAGTTCCGGGATAACGAATTCACCCACAGCCGGAATAAACACCAGAAGTGAGCCTGCCAAAATCCCCGGCATCGAAAGCGGCAGCGTGATCTTGGCAAAGGCCTGCCAGGGCTTGCAGCCCAGATCAAGGGCGGCTTCCACCAGGCTGACATCCATTTTTTCAAGCGTGGAATAAAGCGGCAGGATCATGAAGGGCAGGTAGGTATAAACAATCCCGACATAGACCGCGAATTCCGTCTGACGCATGATCAGCGGTTCGGAAATGATGCCGGTCCACATAAGGAACGCGTTGATCAAGCCTTCGCGGTCAAGGATCCCGATCCAGGCATATACACGGATCAAAAAGCTCGTCCAGAACGGCAGGATCACCAGCATCAGCAACACACTGCGCATCGATCCTTGGGCGCGCGCAATGCCATACGCCATCGGATAACCGATCAGAAGCGTGATAACGGTTGATATCGCCGCAATCCGGATCGAGTTCAGGTACGCTGTGACATAAAGGCTGTCAGATAGAAGGAACAGGTAGTTCCCGAAATTGAGCGTGACCGTGATGCCTTCATCGATCCATTCAAACAGCGGCGTATAAGGCGGCTGTGCGTATTCGGCGACGGAAAAGCTGATCTTGAGAACGATCAGGAACGGCACAAGGAAGAACAAAAACAGCCAGAAATACGGGATACCAACCACCAGCACCCGGCCATGTTTGATCATCCAGCGATCAAAACGTTGTTTGAGGGTCAAGCTGCCCTCTTGCTTGTCACTGCTCATTTGTTCAGTACCGAAGCAGCCCCGGCCTCCCACGATACCCAGACGGTGTCTTCCCACGTATAGCGCGGTTCGATCTGGCGGGTGGAATTCGGCTCGGTCACCTTGATGCGTTTGCCGCTTTCAAGGCGCACGTGATAGGTCGAAATACCGCCAAGATAGCCGATCTCTTCGACCTTGCCTGATACGCAATTGTATTTGGTTTCTTTGGGCGCTTCCTTGGTGATGCGAAGCCGCTCGGGGCGCAACGCCACCCAGAAGGTCATGCCTTCATGGCCCTGAACAGCGTGATCGATATAAATCTCGCAACCGGCCTCGTCCGATTTGATGACGGCATATTTTTCATCGTCATCAACCAGTACACCTTCGATCAGGTTGACCTGGCCCAGGAAGTTCGCGGTATAGCGGCTGTTGGGATATTCATAAAGTTCGAACGGGGTGCCGGTCTGGTTGATGACCCCTTCATTCATCACGGCAATGCGCGATGCCATGGTCATGGCTTCTTCCTGGTCATGGGTCACCATGACAAAGGTGGTGCCGACCTTTTCCTGAATGTTGACCAGCTCGAACTGGGTCTGTTCGCGCAGTTTCTTGTCAAGCGCGCCCAGCGGTTCGTCGAGCAACAGCACCTTTGGCCGTTTGATAAGCGACCGTGCCAATGCAACGCGCTGGCGCTGACCGCCCGAAAGCTGATGGGGTTTGCGTTTGGCAAATTTGCTCATCTGCACAAGGCCCAGCATTTCGGCGACCAGTTCCTTGATCTCGCTGCGCGAAACGCCATCCTGCACCAGCCCGAACGCGACATTCTGCTCAACGCTCATATGCGGGAACAGGGCATAGGACTGGAACATCATGTTGGTCGGGCGTTCATAGGCCGGGACCCCGGCCATATCGACGCCATCGATGTAAATCTTGCCAGATGTGGGTTCCTCGAACCCGGCCAGCATGCGCAACAGCGTCGTTTTCCCGCAACCGGACCCGCCCAGAAGGGCGAAAAGTTCGTGGCGATAGATATCCAGGGAAACATCATCGACGGCATAGAAGTCGCCGAATTTCTTGGTCACATTCTCAAAGCGGATATAGGGAACCGCGTCCGGATTGTTCCAAGGTTGCGTTTTGTGCACATCCTCGTGCACGCGCTCCAAAACCGCCTCTGACACCAGCATTCTCCCCTGTTTCAATGTCAAGATGAACCGCTTCAATCAGACGTCAGTCCCTGATGACCTGGTGCGCAATCGTTTGATGTTGCTGCACTGCCCATTGGTCGGTTCTTCCTGATAACAGGATGAAGCAATTCTGCAATCTGTAAAGAGGGGTGTGCGATATTTTGAACAACAATCATCATTTGATGCCTGAATTGGCAGGGAATCGGCATGTGGTGTTCAGAAAATGTGCATTTCTGCGAAAGGGTCCGGTTGTCAGAAACAGGCTGACTGCAACCAATAAAGCGCCGTGATCACGAGTCACAGGCGCTCTGGCTGCATCGTTGCGCACGGCTGAAAAGCAAAAGGGCGCGACCAAAGTCGCGCCCTTCGCAAGGATCAGGGATCGCAATCCGTCAGGATCGCTTTCGATCACTTACTGACCGGTTTTAAGCTTCGTCCACAGGCGGGTACGGGTACGCAGCAGGCGTGAACCCGGCTCGACTTTCGAACGCAGACGTTCTTTTACTTCCTGCGGCGGATAGATGCCCTGATCTTCCAGAAGGGACGGGTCAACCAGTTCCATCGCGGCAAGGTTCGGGGTTGCATAGGCAACATAGTTTGCGATTTCAGCTTCGACATCGGCACGCAGCACATAGTCGATGAACTTGTGCGCCAGATCCGGGTTCGGTGCATCTTCCGGGATCATCATCGCATCAAACCAGATCAGGGTGCCTTCCTTCGGAATGACATACTTGATCTCGTTGCCGTTGCCGGCTTCTTCTGCACGAAGGGCGGCCATGCCGACATCGCCCGACCAGCCAACAGAAATACAAACGTTACCGTTTGCAAGGTCGTTGATGTACTGGGAGCTGTGGAAATAGGTCACATGCGGACGGATTTTCTCAAGCTGCTCAAAGGCGCTTTCGATCGATTCCGTAGTCGGTTCGTCTTCCGGCACATTGCCAAGATAGAAGTTCACCAGCGGTACGATCTCGCCCGGATCATCCAGAAGCGACAGGCCGCATGACGACAGCTTTTCGGCATATTTCGGATCAAAGATCATCGCCCAGCTATCAAGCGGGGCATCGTCACCCAGAACTTCCTGAACTTTGGCAACGTTATAGCCAAAGCCGTTGGTGCCCCAGAAATACGGCACGGCAAAGGTGTTGTCCGGATCGTATTTTGCCTGCTGCTCAAGGATCACCGGATCCAGGTTGCCATAGTTCGACAGTTTGGATTTGTCGATTGGCTGGAACAGCTTGGCTTTGATCAGGCGTTCGGCATCGGCAAGGGTCGGAACCACGATGTCATAGCCGGAATTACCGGCCAGCAGCTTGGCTTCAACCAACTGGTTGCTGTCGTAAACGTCATAGTTGACCTTGACGCCGTATTCCTTTTCGAAGTTCGCAACGGTTTCCTCGCCGATATAATCCGACCAGTTATAAACGTTGAGAACTTCCTGTGCCGATGCACCAGTGGCAAAGCCCGATACGGCAGCCGCAAGCACAACCAGGCTTGATGTTTTAAGAAGAGATTTCATTTCGCTGAGCCTCCCATGTGGCAGCGTTTGAAAGTTTACCGGTTCTGTTTTGGTCCCCCAGAACCCGGGGCTTATCCTAATATCCTTCGAATGCTTCAGGATATTGTCAAATACAAGATGGAAAAATGTGCATATTTCGCATCATGTAAAAAATTGTGCATTTAACATGCAACAATCTTGCGCCGGGCAGCAAGTCCCGGCGCAAAATTCGACAGGCATCTTTTAAACGTTCAGCAACAGGTGCTCACGCTCCCAGGCGCTGATCACGGTCTGATAGGCATCCCATTCCGCTTCCTTGACCGCAATAACGGCGGCAGCGAACTCTTCACCCAGCAGTTCCTTAAGCGGCTTGCAACGATGGAATTTCGCAAGTGCTTCGTGGATATGACGCGGCAGCGAATGCGCACGGTCATAGCCCGAACCTTCGATCGGGGCCGTCGCATCGACTTCCTCGATAATGCCAAGCAGGCCACAGGCAAGCGACGCCGCAACCGCCAGATACGGGTTGGCATCTGCCCCCGGAAGACGGTTTTCAATACGGCGTGCCGCGGGCGGGCCATTCGGCTGGCGCAGGCCGACCGTACGGTTATCAAGTGACCAGTGCATGTTGATCGGGGCATCCGACCAGGGCTGCAAACGGCGATAACTGTTCATGTTTGGCGCCAGAAGCGGCATGGCTGCTGGCAGGTAACGCTGCAAGCCGCCAATATAGTTCAGGAACAGTTTCGAGTTTTCCCCGTCATCATCGGCAAACAGGTTCTTGCCGGTGTTGATATCCAGAAGACTCTGGTGAATATGCATCGAGCTTCCCGGCAAATTGCCCATCGGCTTGGCCATGAACGTGCCATAGACGCCGTGTTTGAGTGCCGTTTCACGCAGCGTGCGTTTGAACAAAAAGGCCTGATCGGCCAGTTCAAGTGGATCACCGTGGTTAAAGTTCATTTCAAGCTGGGCCGGACCCGACTCGTGGCTCATGGTATCGGCGTCGATATTCATGGCCTCGCAATAGTCATACAGGTCTTCAATCAGCGGATCGAACTCGTTGATGGCATCAATACCAAACGCGTTTGATGCGCGTTCCGGACGGCCGGAACGGCCAATCGGCGGCTCCAGCGGGTTGTCCGGATCGGTGTTCTTTGCCACCAGATAAAATTCAAGTTCTGGCGCGATGATTGGCCGCATGCCGCGTTCTTCAAATGCCTTGAGAACACGTTTAAGTACGCCACGCGGCGACGTCGAAACTTCTTCGCCGGAAAAATGGAAACAGTCGCAGATGATCTGGGCCGTCGGCTCCTCGTACCACGGCACAACGCGCACGGTTTCCGGGTCGGGAACCATGGCCACATCCTTTTCGGCCGGGTCAAGGAAGGCATCGGTTTCCTCCGGGTAGCCGCCGGTTACCGTCAGGCAGAAAATTGCTTCGGGGATGGCAAGACTTTTGGCCTCCAGCCCCTTAAGAAACTTCTGTGTCGGAAGAACCTTGCCGCGCGCAACGCCGGACATGTCCGGAACAATGCATTCGACTTCTTCGATTTTTCGCTCGGATAGCCACGTCTTGAGATCGGTGCTCATGTGTAGTCGGGCGCTTTCACGCCAGTCCTTCAAAATTGCATTTTCTTGCGTTTTTCGGGCCATTCCCGAACAAATTCACAAGAAAGGATGTTTGTCTTCGAAGACTGTTGTATTTAATTTCGTTATTGTCGTGTTTATTAGAATTATAGACGAATTTTCGGTTGGATCGTCGAAGATATCGTTTCATATCTCTGGAACGATCCTACCAGATTGCGCTATAGTCGCGCCACAATATTTAAGAGCAGCGTTTGGATGCTGGTCAAGGAGGTATTATGAAAATCGCACATCCGTATCTTATGTTTCTTGGTGACGCGCCGGACGAACTGGCTGCAAAAACCGCAATCGGCATCAAGCAGTGGCGCCCGGAATGGTGCGTCGGTCAGATGAGCCTGCCGGGCTGTCAGGCGGACCTTGGTCTGCCGGAAATGTCGATCGCCGAAGCAAAGGCAGCCGGCGTTAAAACCCTGGTGCTGGGCGTTGCCAACCGTGGCGGGATCATTGGTCCGGCATGGATGGAAACCCTGCTGGCGGCCATCGATGCCGGCATGGATATCGCCAACGGTCTGCACACCCGTCTTTCGTCGATTCCCGAACTGGTCGATGCGGCCAAGGCCAAGGGCGTTAGCCTGTTTGACGTGCGTCACTTCGACGGAAAAGTCCCGGTCGGCAACGGTGAAAAACGTTCCGGCAAGCGCGTTCTGGCTGTTGGTACCGACTGTTCGGTCGGTAAGATGTACACCGCCCTTGCAATCGACGCCGAATTCAAAAAACGCGGTATCAAGTCCGACTTCCGTGCCACCGGCCAGACCGGTATCTTCATCGCCGGCGAAGGCATTTCGGTTGATGCAGTTATTTCCGACTTTATCTCGGGCGCTGTTGAAACCATTGCACCGGCCAATGACCCGGATCACTGGGACGTCATGGAAGGGCAGGGCAGCCTGTTCCACGCATCGTTCGCCGGTGTTTCCATGGGCCTGATCCACGGCTCCCAGCCGGACGCCCTTGTCGTCTGCCACGAGCCGACCCGTGCCCACATGCGTGGTCTGCCGGGTTACAAGCTCCCGGATCTGAAAACCTGCCTCGACGTCAACCTGTTGCACGCCAAACTGACCAACCCGGATTGCAAGGTTGTCGGTTTTGCCATCAACACCAAGGCGCTTGACGACGCGGCAGCCAAGAAACTTCTGGCTGACATCGAAGCCGAATTCGGCCTTCCGGCTGTTGACCCGGTCCGTACCGGCGTCGCGTCGCTGGTCGACAAGCTGCAGGAGATCTAAGTTGCCAAAACTCACTGTGATTTCCGAAGTCTTCCCCCTCGCACAGGTCTTCAAGATCTCGCGCGGGGCCCGGACCGAGGCACATGTGGTCAAGGTGACGCTGAGCGACGGCACCCATACCGGGCAGGGGGAATGCGTTCCCTATGCCCGGTATAATGAAACGGTCGAAGGTGTCATTGCCGACATCGAAGCACAGGCTGACGCCCTTGACCGTGGCATGACCCGCAAGGAACTCCAGGATGCCATGAAGGCCGGTGCTGCGCGTAACGCAGTCGACTGCGCCTATTGGGATCTGGAAGCCAAGCGTATGGGCCGTCGCGTATGGGAATTGATCGGGCACAAGGCGCCCGAAGGATTGATCACAGCCGAAACGCTGTCGATCGATACCCCGGACAATATGCGCGAAGCCGCCCGCAAGATCGCCCATGCCCCGTTGCTGAAGGTCAAACTCAATGGCGAAAACGTCCTTGAGTCGGTCCGTGCTGTGCGTGAAGGTTCGCCAAAGGCCCGCATCATTGTCGATGCCAACGAAGCCTGGTCACTTGATCTGCTCGAAGATATCGGTGCCGAACTTGATGGTCTGGGGGTCGAGATGATCGAACAGCCGCTGCCTGCCGGGCAGGATGATGGTCTGATCGATATCGATTGCCCGGTGCTTCTGTGTGCTGACGAGTCTGTTCATACGATGGCCGACATTCCGCGTCTGGCCAATCTCTATGACATGATCAACATCAAGCTCGACAAGACCGGTGGTCTCACCGGTGCGCTTGAGCTGGCCGAGGCCGCATCCAAGGCCGGCATGCAACTGATGACCGGCTGCATGGTCGGAACATCTCTTGCCATGGCGCCCGCCATGATCACCGGTGCGATGTCGCGCATTGTCGATCTGGATGGCCCGATCTGGATGGCCAAGGATCGCGATCATGCCCTGACGTTTAAAAACGGTGTGATGGGGCTGCCGGATCGCGAACTCTGGGGGTGATTCGGCTAAACGCTATACAACGGCATAATCGCCCTGTAATCCGGGCGATATAAGACGGCGCATCGGCAAACCGGTGCGCCGTTTTTATTTCCAATGTAAAAAAACTGGCACCCTAATTTTCGACCCAAGGTAGAAAAGCCAAGGGAAATTTTTTTTACAGCCAGATATGGTGGGTTACGGGTTAACTTTTTGTTTACGAATCAACATCTTGCGGTCGGTCTTGACCGTTTTAAAGCTCCATTTCGGCCCATCTGCTGCATGACGCCACCCTAATGTATAGTTGTGTCTTGGACCAAATAAAGGAACGATGAGACATCTATATAAAGGGCCTGTGTGGCCCGCTTAAATCTGGTTGGAGCGGTTCGCGTGGATTCAGGCCCTCAGGAAAATAGCAGTCCGTCAAAAAAGACGTTTCGATGCTGCTATCGGGATTTTCTCTACACGCCACGGCATGCAGAGCTCCTGCATCTGCGCCGCAAGGAATCGATCCAGCTTACCGCCCGTTTCGCAGCCCTTTTCGTTCTTGTCCTGACGCTTGCCGTTCCGTTCTGGGACGGGGCCTTTGCCGCTGAAATGTGGTCGTCGCAGACCTTTATCCTGCGCCTTCTGGTGGCGGGGGTTGCGCTTGTGGTGCTCACCAACCGCGCGGTCAGTGCGCGCTTGCGCCGACGTTTTCCGTACCTGCCGATGCTGATGCTGATTGTCGCGGCAAGTTTGCTGTGTGTCTTTGCTGGCAATGATCCGCTTGCAACTGATTACATGCACAGTTCGCACAGCTTCCTTCTGATCGGTCTGGTGATGATGATTGCCATCATGCCCGTCACCTTGGTCGAGGCCGCCGTTCTTTCAATGCCATTTGCCGTGTTGCTTGTTATTGGCGCGCAAAGCGGACTTGCGACCGGGTTTGTGCCGTTTGAAATGCTGCTGGCATTCCTGTTGCCGCTGGCGCTGGTATCGGCCCTTGTGCAGCTTTACCGCACGGTTACCGCCGCCCATGAAATCGCCATTGATCCACTGACCAACTGTTATACCCGTGCCTTTGGCATGGAGATGATCCGGGTCAGCTTCGAAGGCGCACTGCGCAAAAAAGTGCCCTATACCGTTGCCTTCATCGACCTTGATGATTTCAAGCAGATCAATGATCGCTATGGCCATGATTATGGCGACCGCATTCTGGGCGAGGTCGGCAATAACCTGATCCATCGTTTCCGCCGTTCTGACATGGTTGTGCGCTGGGGCGGGGAGGAATTCCTGGTCCTGTTGCCCGAACTGGGCCGTGCCCGCGCTGTCGAGGTGCTGGAACGTGTCATGGCCCCGGGGTTGGCAAAGCTTGAAAACGGGCAGGTGCAGCGCGCCAGCGTCGGTCTTTCCGAACGCATCGAAGATGCCATTGCCTTGCCGCAAAACCTGATCGACTTGGCTGATCAGCGCATGTACGAGGCCAAAAAACGCCAGGACCGCGATGACCTCGTCGCACAAGGCTATTCCGGGCGACGCAATACGGTAAGCGCTTTGGCGTCCCCGTCGACCACCAATGCCCCCTCGGTTGATCGCAGCGTGAACTAGCGGCTTGCTTTTGAGCTTGGCCTAGGATTGTGCTCTGCTGCCCAATCAATGCGTCCGCTCGCGACGCGACCTCTCCTGACCCATAAAATCCTGTCTGACAGACATCTCATGGCGGCGCATGCAAGTGTGACGCTATCATTCGCTGCTGCGGCCTGTCGTGCTTGGGCAGAATCGGGCTAGGGAAAGGCGTGGAATCGGCATGAGCTCGCGCCAGGTCAGTTCGGATTCGCGTCGATTCTCTCAGCTTTTTCGAAAATTCCATTTTCTTCGGTGATCAAAAAATAGCCGCGAGATGTGAAATTTGCGGGCGTTTGGGGTGCAATGCCTCAAAATAATGCACAAAAAAGAAGCAGTAATATTTCTGACAAAAAAATAGTCAAAAAGCTGTTGCGTCCTGTCCGGTGAATGGGTAATGTTCATTTGTGCGCTGCGGTAGGACGCAGTGCATTCCGGCGAGCGACTTGTCGCTCGTTTCTTGGACGTTTCCTCCCTAGACTTGGGCCGCTGTCACAGGCGGCCTTCTTTTTTTGCCTAAATTCAGCCGGTTAGCCCAATTTAAAGCATCTGCTCAGCGCCTGAGCATCTCATGTGTTTTGGAATTGTTAGAATGGTGCGGTGCAAATCAACTTGGGGTCATGGCGGCGCGCAGATACGCCAAGGGCGCTGCCCGGCAAAATCAGGAAGCGCCCTTTAAAATCCCTTTGGACTTCTTTTCGGCTATTTTTCGCGCGTTGGATTGCCATCGGGGATATTGCCATCCCCGTCGCCCAGACCGCGCTGCATGATCACGCTATCGACCCAGCGGCCCATTTTAAAGCCGGCCGACTGAAGCGTGCCGGCAACCCGGAAGCCCAACCGCGCATGCAGCCCGATCGATGCCACATTGGCGCTATCGCCGATCACGGCAATCATCTGGCGATAACCAAGGGCGGTGACCCGTTTGATCAGCTCCGCAAGCAACGCACTGCCAGCCCCCTTGCCGACGACTTCGGGGGCGATGTAAATCGTGTCCTCGACCGTGAAACGATAGGCCGGGCGGGTCCGGTACGCCCCGGCATAGGCAAATCCCTCAACCCGTCCATCCACATCCGCCACCAGATAGGGCAGGCCGCGTTCGCGCACATGTTGCCAGCGCGATGTCAGTTCGGCGATTTCGGGTGCGCGTTCCTCAAACGATGCCAGGCCATGCAGGACGTGATGGCCGTAAATCTCGGTGATCCGTTCAAAATCTTCGGGTTCTGCATCGCGGATGACCAGATCGCTTAAAACGTCACTGGTATCGATGGTATTGCTCATTAGAACGGGTTCCCGTCGAGATCATGAAAGCGCGATATCAGATCGGTCATCTGATCCCGCAGGGTGTCAAATCCGCGATGCGGGCTGATTGTTGTTTCGTCCATATAAAGTGCTCGAGAAAGCTCGATCTGAAGGCTGTGCACATGTTCTTGCGGGCGACCGTAATGGCGTGTGCAATAACCCCCGGCATATGGATCATTGTGCGCGGGCGCAAAGCCCATATCGCGAAAACAATCGTCCACAAACCGCGTCAATGACGGGTGGCAGGAACTTCCATAGCAATCGCCAAGCACCAGATCAACGCGGTTTTTTGCGCTGTCGCACGAATCCCCGGGCATCGAATGGCAATCAATCAGAATGCAATAACCAAACGTCGCCCGCGTCAGATCAATCAGCTTCTGCAACGCCGTGTGATAGGGCCGGTAATAGGTATCAATCCGCGAAAGCGCTTCTTCGGCGGGCAGGCGGTTCTTGTAAATCTCGACCCCGCCGCTGACCACGCGCGGGATGGATCCCAATCCCGAAAGGGCGCGCATCGAATTGATCTCGTTATCATCAGGCAGGTCGCCATCAAACATCCGCGGATCAAGTTCCATGGCCGCCCGGTTCACATCGACATAGGCACGCGGAAATGTCGCGCACAGCAACGGGGCGCCCAGTTTCGGAGCCGCCGTGAACAACTGATCGACAAAGGCATCTTCGGATGCGCGCAGCTCAAACGCGCCAATGCGTGCGCGTTCAATCAGATCCTGCGGGTAATGGCGGCCTGAATGCGGGGATGCAAACACCACCGGCAAGGTTTGCCGTGGTGGCAGGATAACGGTGGCGGGGCCAGTTGAGGCGATTTCCGAAGGCAACTGGTTCATTGTCTTTCGTAATGTCCATCCCTTATGACACGGCGTCAGGTTTGTGTGGGTGTTATCAGGCTCCTGCGATCCATTCGCACCATACCCTCTAGCATATGGGAATTGCCACGGATTTGATGAACATTTTTTGTCAAAAAACCATTTCTGGGGTTGCGCCAAGGTCCGCCTTGGGCTAAATACCGCCTCGCCGACGCAAACGGCACAGACCGGTGTTTTGGTTACAAAGCCTCGGTCTTTCGAAAGATGGATTTGCGGGCCTATAGCTCAGTTGGTTAGAGCGTTCGCTTGACATGCGAGAGGTCACAAGTTCGAGTCTTGTTAGGCCCACCATCTTTCAAACCCATAGGGGCCTATAGCTCAGTTGGTTAGAGCGTTCGCTTGACATGCGAGAGGTCACAAGTTCGAGTCTTGTTAGGCCCACCATTCCCACCCCGCCGGGTTCCCGTGCGGGGGTTTGTGTGTCAGGACCAAAGTTTATCGCATCTGAGCAATACTCTTTCTGAACCGAAGCGCACTAAAGGCAAAAAAGCCAACCCCGATCGCAAACACCAGCAGGAATTCCGGCCAGACCACCTCAATTCCAGCCCCCCTGAACAGGATGGCCTGTGCGTATTTGACGAAATGGGTCGCGGGGGAGAATTGCATGATGTTCTGCAAAGTCTCGGGCATGCTTTCAAGCGGTGTGCTGCCGCCTGAAAGCAATCGCAAAGGCAACACCACCAGAATGAACAGCAGGCCAAATTGCGGCATGGATCGCGTCATGGTGGCGAGGAAAATGCCAAGGGCCGTGGCAAAGAACAGATAAATCACAACACCGCCCATGAACAAAAGCTTCGATCCGGCAATCGGCACGCCCAGCACCAGCTCGACCACGAAAATCAGTGACAGCATGCAGGCAATCAAAATCACAAGCCCGTTGGCCCAGACCTTTGCCAGCATGATCTCATAGGGATCCACCGGCATCACCAGAAGATGCTCGATCGTGCCATGTTCGCGTTCGCGGATAAGGGCCGCACCTGAAAGAATAATCGACAGCATGGTGATCGCATTGATGATCTCCATCGTGCTGGTAAACCATTCGCTTTGCACATTCTGGTTATAGGCATAACGCGTCACGATGGTCGCGGCCTCTGTTCGGTTCTGCCCCGCCCAGGCTGATTTGCCGCCCAACCAGGTCGAGACTTCCTGGGCGATGATGTTGCTGACATAGCCCTGGCCGATCCCGGCCTGCATCATCGCCGTGGCATCGATGTTAAGCTGCACTTCCGGGTCGCGACCCGAAACCACATCGGCCTCAAACCGCGGTGGGATCACCAGCACAAAGGTAAATTCACCACTATTCATCGCCGCATCAATATCGCGTTCGGCAATGCGGACCGGTTCCTGAAAGTACGGGGCCAGAAACGCATCCGAAATGCGCAGCGAAAGGGCCGATCCATCCTGATCGGCAATCGCAATCGAACCACGGCGCAAATCATGCGAGAAGCCGGTGGCGGCGTTGTATATCGCAAACGAAAACGCCCAGACAATCAGCGCCATAAGCACCATGTCACGTCTGAGGCTGAAAAGCTCCTTGATGCCAAGGCGATAGATATTGCTGATCCGTCTGCCAAGCATATCCTTACACCTCCTGCTTTTTTAAAAGCAGCATCGAAAGCACGGTCAATGCCGGGAAGAAAATCAGAAGGCTGATCAGTTCGGGATAAAGCTCTGCAAAGCCAAGCGCCTTGGTAAAGGTGCCGACACTGATCGACATGAAATGCGATGTCGGAATGATGGTTGAAAGCACCACCGGCGCCCCTTCAAGCGAAGAGACCGGCTGCATCATCCCTGAAAACATCACCGATGGCACCATGGTGGCAATCGCGGTGCCAAAAAGGGCTGCGATCTGCGTACTGGTAAAGGACGAAATCAAAAGCCCCAATCCGGTGGTGGCGGTAACAAACAGGATCGCACCGACCAGAAGCGTCAGGCCATTGCCGCGCAACGGCACCTCAAACCAGAACAGCGCCATCGCCGTCATCAAAACAAAGTTGATCAGGCCAAGCCCGATATAGGGCAACTGTTTGCCCCACAAAAACTCAAGCTTGGAAACCGGCGTGACATAAAGGTTGGTGATCGATCCCAGTTCCTTTTCGCGAACCACGCCAACCGCCATTAAAACCGCGGGAATAAACATCAAAAGCAACGCAATAACCGATGGCACCATGGCATAAATGCTTTTGAAATCCTGATTATAGCGATACCGCGTTTCAATGCGCATCGGCTGCCCTGAATCGGCACTGCCGACATCGCGTTTGCGATGCTCTGCCAGATATTGGTTATGAATGCCTTCGACATAGCCATGAATGGTTTCGGCGCGAAATGGCATCGATCCATCAATAAACGCCCCGATTTCCGGGCTGTCGCCGCGCGCAACATCGCGCCCGAAGCCGGGCGGTATTTCAATCGCCAAAGCAATGTCCCCCGAAAGCAAGCGTGCCTCAAGCTCATCATTGCTCAGCAACGGTTCCTGCGCCTCGAAATACCGCGATCCCGAAAG
This sequence comes from Thalassospira sp. CH_XMU1458, assembly GCF_037027205.1. Classification (NCBI taxonomy): domain Bacteria; kingdom Pseudomonadati; phylum Pseudomonadota; class Alphaproteobacteria; order Rhodospirillales; family Thalassospiraceae; genus Thalassospira; species Thalassospira sp. CH_XMU1458. Next base: position 255,496 of record NZ_JAYMDW010000002.1, read on the forward strand.
GTTTTCGATATAGGTGCGGCTTTCAGCGCTTTGGTCACGATCAAGCACCGCATAGGTCAGGTTTTCAACATCAAATGTAATGCCCCAGCCAAACACCGGCATCAGGATGGCCGTGCCAATCAAGGCAAACATCAAGCGGATGGGATCGCGCACCAGCTCCATCGTTTCGCGCAGTGAATAGGCCCATAGCCGCCGGAAGCTGAATAGCGATGCCCGCGCCGGTTTCCAGTTGGCCTTGGCATCGGTGCCCGTGGCAAGTGCATCTGCGGGTGCAGGGGCGTCTGGCGCGCCTGCATTCGCGCCATCTGGGTCATCCGCGCCATCCGGGCCTTCGGCTTCTTCCAAATGGCTGATAAACGCGTCTTCAAGGGTGTCGCAGCCGCGCCCCTTGGTGATGGCGCTCGGCGTATCACTGATCAAAACCTTGCCCGCATGCATCAGCGATATGCGATCGCACCGCTCCGCCTCGTTCATGAAGTGGGTGGAAATGAAAATTGTCACCCCCTGATCGCGCGAAAGCTCGACCAGCAATTCCCAGAACCCGTCACGCGCCACCGGATCAACACCCGATGTCGGTTCATCCAAAATCAGGATTTCCGGGCTGTGAATGATCGCAACCGCCAGCGACAATCGTTGACGCACGCCAAGTGGCAATCGTTCACTCAGATCATCAAGATAGGGGCCCAATCCGAACCGTTTCGAAAGTTCCTCGATCCTTGGTGTGATCTTGTCCTTGGGCAAATGAAACAGATGCGCATGCAGTTCCAGGTTCTGCATCACCGTCAGTTCGGAATACAGCGAAAAGGCCTGGCTCATATAGCCAACCCGATTGCGAAGCGCGATATCCTGCCCATCGACCGGCTTGCCAAAAAGCTCGGCTGTGCCCTCAGACGCATTCAAAAGCCCGGTCAGCATCTTCATCGTCGTGGTCTTGCCACAGCCGTTGGAGCCGAGAAACCCGAAAATCTCGCCTTTTTCAATCCGGAAGCTGACATCATCCACGGCGGTAAAATCACCAAACTTCTTGGTCAGATGTTCGGCAACAATCGCTGGCGTGTCGCCATGAATGGTGCGTTCAGGAATGTTCAGTTCATGATGGCCTTGGCGTTCTTCCTCGGGCAACAGCGCGATAAACGCGGCCTCAAGTGTATCGGTCCCGGTGCGCTCCAAAATCTCGTCTGCCGTGCCGGTCGCCAGCACCTTGCCATCATTCATCGCAATCAGCCGGTCAAAGCGCGCCGCCTCATCCATATAGGCGGTGGCGACCAGAACCGTCATCTCGCTTTGGGTTTGGCGGATGGCATCAATCAATTGCCAGAACTGCTGCCGCGACAGCGGATCAACCCCGGTGGTCGGTTCATCCAGAATAAGAATATCGGGATCATGGATCAGCGCACAGCAAAGCCCGAGTTTCTGTTTCATGCCCCCCGAAAGCTTGCCCGCCGGGCGTTCGGTAAACGGATCAAGCCCGGTCGCGGCGACAAGGCGGGCGATGCGCTCATCACGCTCGCGCTTGCCCTGACCAAACAGGCGGCCGAAAAACTCAAGGTTCTCTCGCACCGTCAGGTCCATATAAAGGTTTTTGCCAAGCCCCTGTGGCATATAGGCAATGCGCGGCAGGATCGCGTTGCGGTGCTTGGCATCTTTCATCGATCCGCCAATCGTCTCGACCGTGCCGTCCTGCACCTTGCGCGCACCCGAAATCAGGGCAAGGGCACTTGATTTGCCAACCCCGTCTGGCCCGATAAAACCCACGGTCTGTCCTGCCGGGATTTCAAGGCTGATCGCGTCAAGGGCGGCCACCTTGCCATATCGAAGCGTGACATCCTCAAGCCGTACGGCGACTTCTGGTGTCTCTCGGGAAGTGTTGGTGTTATTGCTGTTCTCGGTGACGTCCACCATCTGGGCGCGCTCTATTGCGTGTTCTGACGCAGGGTGGCGTCATCAGGCACATTCGGGGTGAACGCCTCCGGCCAGTCGGTATGATCAGCCAGCATGATATAGGCCTCACCGGGCAGGCCGGTTTTCACCCGTTTGATATGCTCGGCCAGCAATTCCGGGTCGATCCGCACCTTGACGCGAAACATCAGCTTGTCGCGCTCGGCCCGTGTTTCGACCTCACGCGGGGTGAATTGCGCGTCATCGGCGACAAACGATACCTTGGCCGGAATGACAAAGCTGGGCGCGGCATCCAGAACAATGCGCGCTTCATTGCCAACAAAGGCCAACCCCGCCTGACGGGTCGGCAGGAACACATTCATATAAACATCGGTCAGATCAATCAGGGTGATGACCGGGCCGCCACCGGCCAGAACCTCGCCCGGTTCGGCAAGGCGATATTGCACGCGGCCATCGCGCGGGGCCTTGAGGACCGAGTCATCAATTTGCACCTGAATGCCTTCAAGGGCGGCCGATGCCGCCGACACATTCATGCGTGCACTGACAAGGCGCGCCTCGGCTGCGGTAAGGGCTGCTTTTGCGACATTGCGATCCGCACGTCTTTGATCAAGTTGTTCGCGTGAAATGTTGTTGTTCTTGACCAGTTCCTCGGCACGCGAAAGCTGCTGCTCGGCAAAAGATAACTCGCTTTCGCGCTGAACAATCAGGGCTTCTGCCTCGGCAATGCCTTGCTCGGCACTGGCAAGCTCGGCACGGGCGCGCGCACGGTTGGCAACCAGTTCGGCGGTGTCCATCCGGGCCATGACCTGACCTGCGGTGACCTGATCACCTTCTTCGACCAGAACTTCCTCGACCCGGCCGGCATATTTGGTCGCCACGCGGATTTCCTCGGCCTCAATCCGGCCATTGCCCGATGCGATATAGTCAGGCAGGTCTGATTGCTGTGCCTGCCAATAGGCATATCCACCCCCGGCGGCGGCGGCAATCACCACAAGAACGATCAACACGGCACGCAAGCTTTTCATTCCATTCTCCGACAACGGGGCGGACCAAGGCAGGGGGCAGGGACAGGGCACCGCGCGACTTGGTCAACAATTTCAACGAGTATTGCTCTTGCAATTGTGCAACGCAACACTCTCTGGAATGATCCTAGATGATCGAGATTGGCCGGGCTTTGATGTTGCGCAATCTTTTTTGAAAACCAATCACCTGTTTCAGACGTTTAAGTGAATGGTTGCGATTGTTCCGCCCGTTTCGGCTATATTGCGCGACGCCTCATTTGTTTTCAAAGGATTGTCTGTCCGGTGCTGTTTTTTCACATCAATGTCGCTCTTGCCTGTTTGTATGTTCTTGTGCGTCACGTACGCTATCTGGCATGGCCGCGCTGGGCAAAGATCAGTTTTGGCGTGCTTTTGCTGATCGGCTCCCAGCATCATCTGTATTCCCGCATTGCCTTTGGCAGCATGTTCTTGCCGGAATTCCCGCAGCCGATTGTTGTCGCGATCAACGTGGCATTCGGCGTGATTTTCTTCCTGGTGTGGTTCCAGCTGGCCTATGACCTGATCGGTCTTTTGCTGCGCTGGGTGATCCTGCGCCGCAAGCAGCACCCGCCCAAAATCCTGCGGACCGTCATGTCCTTTGCGGCCATCGCACTGGCCTGCTTTGGCGTGGCAGAGGGCATGCGCGTACCCGACGTCAAGGAAATGGATGTCACCATCCGCGACCTGCCTGACAGTTTTGACGGCTATCGCATCGTTCAACTGACCGACCTTCATATCAGCAAGCTCTATGAACGCCCCTGGGTGGCAGAGGTGGTTGAAAAAACCAACGCGCTTGAGCCGGATCTGATCGTGATCACCGGTGATCTGATCGATGGTGAATTGCCGCTGCGCTACGATGATGTGCAGCCGCTTGTTGATCTGAGCGCGCGCGACGGGATCATCACCATTCCGGGCAATCACGAATATTATTTCGGCTATGAAAACTGGATGCGCCATTATGGCGGGCTCAATATGCTCACCCTTGAAAACGACCATATCGTGCTGGATCGGGGTGGCGATCAACTGACCATCGCCGGTGTCACCGACCTTCGCGCTGGCAATACGGACCGTCCTGAACCCGATGTTGCCAAGGCGCTTGCAGGCAGCCCGGAAGGTGCGCCGGTGATCCTGCTTGATCACCAACCGAAAATGGCCCGCGACGCAGCACCGCTGGGTGTTGACCTGCAACTTTCCGGCCATACCCACGGCGGCATGGTATGGGGCTTTGACAATATCGTTGCCATGCTCAATGGCGGCTTTGTATCGGGCATGTATGACATCGAGGACATGCAGCTTTACGTCAATAACGGCACCGCCCAGTGGCCGGGCTTCGCGATCCGGGTTGGCGTGCCCGGCGAACTTACCGTGATCACGCTTCGCAAGGGCTAGAATAAAGAACGGCGTCCCGAGACATCAGGACGCCGTTTTCCGTGCGGTGGCACAAGGGGAGGGGCGAGAAGCTTGTCAGGTCCTAGCGCGCAACGCACGCCTTGACGGCATCGCCAATGATCGAAATGCCCTGATCGAGTTCCTCTGAACTGATGGTCAGTGGCGGGGCAATGCGGAACACGCCACCCATTCCCGGCATCTTGACGATATTCATGCTCAGCCCGCGCTTGAACGCCTCGGCCATGATGGCGGCCCCCATGTCGTGATCGGGTTCGCGATTGCCCGTGTCCTTGATGATCTCCATGCCCAAAAGCAACCCGCGCCCGCGCACATCCCCGACGCACGCATACTGGTCCTTGATCGCGGATAACCCCTCAAAAAGCTGCGCACCCATCTGGCTTGCGCGTGCGACCAGATTCTCGTCGCGGACCACATCAAGCACCGTCAAGCCAACCGCGGCGGGCAGGGGGTCGGACACGTGGGTGGTGTAAAACAGGAACCCCTTTTCATAGGCGGCCTGCTCAATCTCGGGCGTCGTCATCACGGCCGATAACGGCAATCCCGCCCCAATGGTTTTGGACAATGTCAGGATATCGGGTGTGACGCCGTCACGCTGAAACGCAAACATGTCGCCGGTGCGCCCGATGCCGGTTTGTGCCTCGTCGAGGATCAGCAGCATCCCGCGCTCTTCGCATTTCTTCTTAAGGGCGGCGAGGTAGCCTTTCGGCAGTTCAAGGATCCCGCCGCTCGATAAGATCGGCTCGGCGACGAACGCCGCCAGATTGCCGGTCGATTGCGCATCCAGAAGCTCAAACGCATCATCAAGCTCCGTCTGCCAGTCAAGCGACCCGTCGGGATGCTTGAAGCGCGGACGGAATGCATTGGGTGCCGGGATGGCAAACGATCCGACCGCCGCCGGGCCATATCCCTTGCGCCCGGCACTATAGGTCGCCGATGCCGCCACCCCGGTCATCCCGTGCCAGCTTTTGGAAAACGCCACGATCTCATGCTTGCCGGTGACAAGCTTCGCCATGCGAATGGCGGCTTCGTTGCTTTCGGCCCCCGTTGACAGGAACAAAACCTTTTCCAATCCCGGCGCAAGGGCGGCCAGCCGCTCGGCCAGCTCCACCACCGGGCGTGTCAGCATGCTGCTAAACAGATGTGCGACGGTTTCGACCTGCCGCTGTACGGTCTCGACAATGCGCGGGTGGCCATGGCCCAGAACGGCTGACATCTGGCCGGACGTAAAATCAAGGATCGCGCGGCCATCGGCGTCATAAACATATGATCCCTTGGCACGCTCGATGATCGCCGGATCAAACGGGCTGCCATACCGGATCAGGTGGTTATTTGCGCTTTGCCAAAAGGCGGCATCGTCGTTGCGTGACATGATCTTTTCCCTGTGCTGGTCCATTCATTTGATGGGAAAAGCCTATCTTGTGGCGCCAAAGCGGTAAAATTGATAATGCTTGCACTCCGATATCAAAAATATTGATGGCTAAAATGGGCGGAACCCCGCATGCAGGCACTGCTTGATCTCAAATTGCTGACAACCTTCGTTCGGGCCGCCCATGCCGGGACGCTGAGTGCCGCGGCCATTCAGGTCGGGCGTACCCAGTCGACTGTGACGATGCAGATCCAGCGCCTTGAATATGCCCTTGGCCAGAGCCTGTTTCACCGTTCGGGCAGTGGGGTGCGGCTGACCGGGGCGGGGGAGCGGTTTCTCGGCTATGCCGAACGCATCCTGCGCCTGCATGATGATGCGGTCTCAAGCTTTTCCGATCAGGGATTGCGCGGTGCGATCACCTTTGGCTGCCCGGAAGATTACCTGATCGCCTTTTTCCCGGCCTTGCTCAAAAGCTTTGGCGCGATCCATCGTGATATCGAAATCCGGGTGGTGTCGGCCCCGACGCCGGAATTGCAAAAACTCCTGCATGCCCGCCAGATCGACATGGCGCTGGTTTCCACTCCGGATATAACGCCCGGCGGTGACTTTATCCGCACCGAACAACTCGCCTGGGTCGGCAGCAAGCCGACGCTGGAGCTGCACGATTTCAACCAGAGTACCGATCCGCAAAGCCCGATCCCGCTGGCACTGGCCGCGGCCAACGCCCTTGATCATCGATCTGCCCGTGATGCGATGGATAGCGCCAAGCTGCCCTACCAAATCGCCTATGCCAGCAACAGTCTGGCGGGCCTGATTGCGGTGACCCGTTCCGGCCTTGCCATCAGCGTGATGATGCAAAAGGCAGTGCCGAGCGATCTTTTCATCCTGAAATCGCCGCTGCCACCCTTGCCGAAACTGGGCCTGCGTGTCCTGAAATCCGAGATTAATCCAAGCCCGGCCACAGACGCATTCGCTGATCACATCACCAAGATGCTGCCATTTCTTTGATGGAGGCGGTGGGGAGGTTACGTCTGCAACCCGGCACAACGCGCGGTGTTGCGGACATGGGCCTGCATTTTACGCCGCGCACGTTCGGCGTCATTGTCGCGCAGGGCGGCAATGATTTTGCGGTGTTCGCCGATGGAGGCGCGCATGCGTTCCGGATCGGTGATCGGGATCGGCTGGCGCTGGGTTTCGGTGATCTTGTCGCGCACGGCCTGGTAAAGTTCGCGCATCATGCTGTTGGAACATGCCTCGACAATCGTTGCGTGGAATTCCAGATCGGCCTCGACATTGGCAATCAGGTCCTGCTCGGCCCAGCATTTTTCCATGCGGTTGGTGGCGTCTTCCATCGCCTCAAGCTGGGTCGCGGTCAGGCGGCCACAGGCCAGCGCAGCAATTTCGCTTTCAAGGATCATGCGTGTCTGGAACACATCAAAAACACTGTGGCTTTCCGAATAGCGCCACGGTGCCATGTCGGCTTTGGCGCGGCTGGCGGGGTCGGTGACAAAGGTGCCGCGCCCGGCCTCGGTCTTGATCAGGCCAAGTGTTTCAAGGGTCAGAAGTGCTTCGCGCAAGGAAGCCCGGGAAATGCCGAATTTCTGCGCGAATTCGCGCTGGGATGGAATTTTGTCGCCCGGGGTCAGTTCCCCGTTCTGGATCATGTCCTGAATTTGGCGTGCGACCGTTTGCGGCAGCGGCGTGCGGTTGAACATTCCCTCGTGTCCTTCTTGCGTATTTTTTGCTCAGTTGTCGGTATCAAAGCAAATCTGACTCATTTTTGCACAAACAATCTTGCACGTATCATCCAAATATGTTTGTCTGGCCTGACTGGTCTGACCAGTTAGACCAGAAGTATCTCAGGGTAGGCTAAAAACACAAGGAAATCATAATGAAGTTTCTCAACTTTCTGACGTCCAGCGTCGTTGGCGGCGTTCTTGCCGTGTCCTCACTGGCATCCGCAAACGCAGCAGACCTGACCGTTGGCGCCAATATCGGCAACGTGCCGTGGGAATTCGAAGAAGCTGACGGCACCGTGGTCGGTTTCGAAGTCGATCTCGTCAACGAAATCGCCAACCGCCTTGGCAAATCGGTCGAGTTTGTCAACATCCCGTTCAACGGCCTGTTCCCGGCGGTACAATCCGGCCGCATCGACATGGCGGTTTCATCCATCACCATCACCGACAAGCGTCTTGAGTCTGTCACCTTCGCACAGCCTTATTACGACAGTGATCAGTCCCTGACCGCCACCGCAGAAGGCGGCGTCACCGGCCTGGCGACCATGGATGGCAAGGTTGTTGGTGTTGATACCGGATCCACCGGTGATATGTGGGTGACCGCAAATGGCGGCGAATACGGCATTGCCGATGTCCGCCGTTACGAAGGCCTGTCGCCCGCCATGCTTGATCTGCAGGCCGGTCGTATTGACGGCTATGTCAGCGACATCCCGGCATTGCTGTATTACGTCAAGGACAAGCCGGCCCTTAAAGTGGTCGAGCGCATCACCACCGGCGAAAAATACTCGATCATGTTTAACAAGGATGCCGCACTCGCAACCGAAGTTAACGATGTTATCACCGAACTGAAAAAAGAAGGCTTCATCGCCGGTCTGCATGAAACCTGGTTCGGCGCAACGCCGGAAGACACCACCTCGACCGTTCAGGTCCTTGATATGCCGACCCTTAAATAATCGCGCATATCGCTGATCATCCCTGCCGACGATACCAATCCGTTTCCGGTGTCGTCGGCGGGGCAACCTGACCTGGTGGTAAAATGGATTTATTTTCGACTTTCTTTAACATTCCCGTCCTGATGCAAAGCCTGCCGCAGCTTATGAACGGCTTGCTTGTGACCATCGGGATCGGCGCAACCAGCATCATTGCCGGTCTGATCGGCGGCCTGTTTCTGGCCGTTTTGCGGCTTTATGCCGGGCCGGTGGTGACCGGACTTGTGCGGGCCTATATCGATGTGTTCCGCTCGATCCCGCTTCTGGTGTTGCTGATTATTGTCTATTACGCGCTGCCTTTTGTCGGCATCAGGCTGTCGCCGTTTTTTTCTGCCGTCACCGCATTGACGCTGGTGTCCGCGGCATACACCGCCGAAATTTTCCGTGCCGGGATCGAAGCGATCCCCAAGGGCCAGTTTGAAGCGTCCGCCGCGTTGGGCCTTTCCAACCGATACATCATGACCGATGTCATCCTGCCGCAGGCCATCCGCATCGTCATCCCGCCGCTGACCAATAACTGCATCAATGTGCTCAAAGACACCGCCCTGGCATCGGTTGTCGCCATGCCCGATCTGCTCAAACAGGCGACCCAGGCACAGGCCCTTTCCGCCAACCCGACGCCGCTGATTGGTGCTGCCGTGATCTATCTGATCCTGCTTCTGCCGATGGTGCGCTATGTCGCGCATCTTGAAAAACGTTTTAGCCGCGGGAGAAGCTGATGAAAGCGCCATTGATCAAAATTTCCAACCTGCGCAAGACCTATGGCCAGTTCGTTGCGCTCCACGGCATCGATCTTGATATCGCGCAAGGAGAAGTGCTGTGTGTTGTCGGCCCGTCGGGGTCCGGCAAATCAACGCTTATTCGTTGCATCAACCATCTCGAACCGTTCGAGCAAGGCAGCGAAATCACCGTTGATGGCATTCCGGTGCGCCCGGGGCCTGACCTTGATCAGGTCCGGGCCGAAGTCGGCATGGTGTTTCAGTCGTTTAACCTGTTCCCGCACATGACCGTGCTGCGCAATGTCATGCTGGCCCCGATCCGGGTGCGAAAGATGTCCGAAGCTGACGCCGAAAAACGCGCCCGCGATCTGCTGGAACGTGTCGGCATTTCCGTTCAGGCCGATAAATACCCGGCCCAGCTCTCGGGCGGGCAGCAACAGCGCGTGGCGATTGCCCGTGCCCTTGCCATGGAACCGCGTGTGCTTCTGTTTGATGAACCAACCTCCGCCCTTGATCCCGAAATGGTCGGCGAGGTTCTCGATGTCATGAAAAAGCTCGCCGGGACCGGCGTCACCATGGTCGTGGTCACCCATGAAATGGGCTTTGCCCGTCAGGTCGCCGACCGCGTCCTGTTCATGGATGGCGGTGCGATTATCGAGGCCGGAACGCCCAGCGAAATTTTCGATGCGCCAAAAGAAGAACGCACAAGGAACTTCCTCCACGCCGTTCTTGACCATTAAAATAAAAGACAAATCAACCGGAGGATGCCTTCAATGGCAGATCAACGTACCCTTGATATGGACTATGTCCACAGCCAGTTTCCAGCCCTTGCCAATGGCTGGACCTTTTTTGACAATGCCGGCGGATCGCAAATCCTGTCCAAGGCACTGGACCGCATCAATGCCTTCCTGATCGAGCGCAATGTGCAGATCGGCGGCTCCTACGAAGTCTCGCAAAAGGCCGCCGAAGCGCTATTGGATGCGCGCAAGTCTGCCGCCCAGCTGGTCAATGCCAACCGCCCCGAAGAAATCATTTTCGGCGCCTCGACCACGGTTCTTTTGCAAAACCTCGCGCGTGCCATGCGCAGCCAGTTCAAACCGGGTGACGAGATTGTCGTTACCATCGGCGATCATGAAAGCAATATCGGCCCGTGGGTGGCACTCGAGGAATTCGGGGTCAACATCCGTTTCTGGGAACCCGATGTCAAAACCGGGCGTCTCAGCCTTGATGGCCTCAAGGCCGCAATGAGCGACAAGACCAAACTGGTTTGCGTCACGCACGTGTCCAACATCATTGGCGAAATCAACCCGATCCGCGAATTCGCCGATTACGCCCACGCCAACGGTGCGAAAATCTGTATCGATGCCGTCGCCTATGCCCCGCACCGCGCGGTGGATGTGCAGGCCTTTGACGCCGACTATTACGTCTTTAGCCTCTATAAAACATACGGCCCGCATGGGGCGATGATGTATGGCAAGTACGACCTGCTGCTCGAACTTGATACGCTGTACCATTATTTCTACGGCAAGGACAAAGTCCCCGGAAAGCTTGAAGCCGGCAACCCAAGCTATGAAATGGCCTATTCGGTCTGCGGTATTGTCGATTACCTGACGGAGCTGGGTGAGCGCGCCATGGGAGACAAGTCCGGGACGGGCACCGTGCGCGATAAAATCGTCGCCGCCTATGACGCCATCGCGGCACAGGAAAATGCCCTGACCGAACGTCTTCTGACCTATCTGCGCGGTCGCAATGACTGCGTGATTGTCGGGCAGGATGACAACCGCGACGGCACGCGCATCCCGACCATTGCGTTCCGCTTTGATGGCCGCAATGCCGAGGATGTCTGCAAGATCATTGACCGTGAAAAGATCGCCATTCGCTTTGGCGATTTCCATTCGCGCCGTCTGGTCGAATATATGGGCCTGTCTGATAATGCTGGCGTTTTGCGTGTGTCGATGGTGCACTACAACACGATTGAACAGGTGGACCGTCTGACTGCGGCGTTTGACCGCCTGCTTGACGCGACCGATCAATAAGGGGGCAGGCCACATCATGCAGTTTGACCGCATCATCAAAAACGGCACCATCGTCACCGCCAGCGACACCTATGTTGCCGATCTTGGCATCAAGGATGGCAAGATTGCCGCCATCGCAAATACCCTGACCGGCGCGGACGACATCATCGATGCCACCGGGCTTTATGTCATGCCCGGCGGGATCGACAGCCATGTGCATATTGATCAGCCATCCGGCGATGGCATCGTCATGGCCGATGATTTCGAAAGCGGAACGCGTTCGGCCGCGATTGGCGGCAATACCTCGATCCTCGCTTTCTGCATGCAGGAAAAGGGCGACAGCCTGCGTCATTCGCTCGATGTCTATCACGCCAAGGCGGATGGCAATTGCCATATTGATGTGGCCTTCCACCTGATCGTCACCGATCCGACCCCGTCCGTGCTGGGGCAGGAACTCCCGGCCCTGGTCGAGGACGGCTATACCTCGTTCAAGGTCTTCATGACCTATGAAAACCTGCGTCTGCGCGATGATGAAATCCTTGATACGCTTGACGCTGCGCGCAATACCGGCGCGCTGGTATTGGTGCATTGCGAGAACGAAGACGCCATTCGCTTCCTGATCGGCCAGCACGAGGCCGCCGGCGAATTCTCCGCCAAATCCCACGCCACAACCCGTCCGATTGCGGCCGAACGCGAAGCCACCCATCGTGCGCTATCGCTGGCCGAAATCGTCGATACCCCGATTGTGATTGTCCATGTGTCGAACCAGCAGGCGATGGAAGAAATCGAACGCGCGCGGGTACGCGGTTCCAAGGTCGTTGGCGAAACCTGCCCGCAATATCTTATGCTGACCGCAGATGATCTCGATCAGGATGAACTCGAAGGCGCCAAATTCGTCTGCTCCCCGCCGCCGCGCGACAAGGAAAGTCAGGACGCCTGTTGGGATGGTCTGGAACGTGGCGTGTTTGACCTGTTCTCATCTGATCATTGCCCGTTCCGCTTTAACGACCCGGAAGGCAAGCTCAATGAAAAGGGCAAGAAAAGCTTCCGCTGGATCCCCAATGGCATCCCGGGCGTCGCAACCCGCCTGCCGATCCTGTTTTCCGAAGGTGTGCAAAAAGGCCGTATCGACCTCAATCGCTTTGTCGCACTCACCGCCACCAATCACGCCAAACTTTACGGCATGTACCCGCAAAAGGGCACAATCGCCATTGGCTCGGATGCCGACCTGGCCCTTTGGGACCCCAACAAAAACGTCACCATCACCAACGACATCCTGCAACAGGGCTGTGACTACAGCCCCTATGAAGGCCTTGAAGTCAAAGGCTGGCCCGTCCACACCATCGTGCGCGGCAAAACCGTGGTCAAGGACGGCAAAGTCACCGGCCAAAAGGGCGACGGCAAATATTTGCCTCGGCAGAAGTCGAATCTGGTGACCTCAAAGCCGGTCTGATCAGACCGGCGACACCCACCATCACCCCACACCGTCATTCCCGCCTGCGCGGGAATCTAGAGCTATACGCACCAATAACAAAAGGCAGCGTCAGTAATCGGTGCTGCCTTTTCTCGCTCGAATAGCGCTGCATTGTGAGTGCTTCAAATTTTACTATTTTAGATAGATATTATAGATGGTACAAAATAAGAACAAAAAAATTAACCTGAGCTGGTCTTTAAAATGTCAGAAAATTCTAAAGTTTCTAGAGCATCTGCTGCCATCTCGAGCAGCAATTCTGTCGATAATCGCTCAGAGTATGTTGACCTTGCTCCAACGGATAAAGCCGACCCATCCGGGATCTATTCAAGGGCTTTGCTTGAAGCTACCAGCAATCCAAATGTGTTCAATATTGCTTTAACTGGGCCATACGGTTCAGGCAAGAGCAGTATCATAAAAGCGTTCCTTAAGAAGTACGCAAAGGAAACTGATTCATCAGATCAAGTGTTGCAAATTTCTTTGGCTGCGTTTTTGCCTGAAGCGCTACCAAATCGTGTTGATGTTCTGGACGACGCGCAAGATGATGCCTCGGATGAGGAAACTTACTCTTATGATAGCAAGGTAAGTAAACAGGAGATTGAGCGAAGCATTCTGCAGCAGATGCTCTATGGAGCGGACGCCAATAGGCTACCACTATCAAGGTTCAAGCGGATTCAATCTCCCGGTAAATGGCGGGCACGGCTTGTTGCATTTTTTATCGTTCTTGGAGTTTTAGCTTGTTGGTATTTGATTCAAAACCAAGCTTTGATTTTTAACAGTTTCTTCTATTTACCGTTTGGACAGATCAACTGGTTTAATCTGGGTAGCGTTGCATTGGCTGGCGCCTTCGTCTGGAAAGTAATTCAGCAAGTTTATATTAAAAGCTTGGGAGTATCATTAAAGAGTGTTTCTCTGAAGGATATAGAGCTTAAGCCAGAGATTGCTGCGGAGGAATCGATACTTAACCGTCATCTTGACGAGATTATATATTTCTTTCAATCAACAGACTATGATTTAGTTGTCATTGAAGATTTGGATCGTTTTAATAATCCGGATATTTTTGTTACTTTGCGGGAAATTAATAGCCTTATCAATGCCAATGCTGGTGTGAAAAGGCAAATCCGTTTTCTCTATGCGCTTAGAGATAATATGTTCAAGAATACTGATCGAACTAAGTTCTTCGAGTTTATAGTTCCTGTAATACCAATTATTAATAGCTCCAATTCAATCGATAAAATTATAGAACAAGAAAAGCGCTTATCTGAGTCAAAACGCCCTGACCGTCAGTTTGTGCGAGAGGTGTCAAGGTATCTGGATGATTTGCGCCTCATCCAGAACATTTTCAATGAATACACTATCTACCAAAAGAACTGGGAGGCCAGTTTAAAGGGGAGCGAACAGAAAGCAGACGACAAAGACGACGTTCTGGATCCTAATAAGCTCTTCGCGATCTTGATTTATAAGAACGTATTGCCAAGCGATTTTGAGTTGTTGCATCGGGAGAAGGGTAAACTTGCCGGGGTGTTCGGCATGCATAAATCTCTGATAGCGGAAGCAGAGAGTAGTTATAGGTCTAAAATACAAAGCCTGGAAAATCGTATAGGCGACTATGAGGACAAAGTGCCTTCGGATATTGACGAACTCCGAAAAATCTACGCAATGGCTTTGATTGACAAGCTCCCTGAAGGTCATGTGGTAGTTAATATCAAGGGTAAAGAGCTGCCTCTTAATTATCTTTGGCGGCACGAAAATTTTGAAGAGCTATTAGAACTAAGTCAAATTTCCTCACGATCACCGCAAGGTTATTGGAATGCCACGCCGATATCTGGCATCCAGAGAGAGGTCAATCCAAGAAAACCATATAAGAAACGAAAACAAGAAATCGAGGACAGGCTGGAAAATAATAGAGATACTATCTCTAATAAAATTATGGAGTTAAGAGCTGAGCTATCTAAAGTTCGAATGAAAAAGTTCAATGAACTGATTCGGGCGGATAGAAATTCTGAGGATGACGAATTTGAGAAATTCGGAGACAACAAAGAGCTTGTAAAGTTTCTCGTGTTTGAAGGTTTTTTAGATGATTCCTATTATCAATATACGTCCCTTTTCCATTCCGGTCGTCTCTCTCCGAGCGACAACAAATTTCTGATCCAAATCAGGGCATTTAATAATCCTGACCCAGGCTTCCAGATCGACAATCCGAAAGAAGTTATCGCTGCCATGCGCGCAGATGATTTTCTTCGGCATTTTGCTCTCAATGTAATTATCGTGGATTGCTTGTTTAGTCATCCAGATGAGTACGATGGAGAGATCAAGCGATTGCTCGATTTCATTTCTGATAACTTCAGTGAGTGCGATGAATTTTTTGCTTCCTACTACGAGAGTGGGAAGCGCATTCCAGAGCTGATATCAGGTTTGCTGGATGCGTGGGCTGGTTTTCTGTCTGCGGTACTTCGGAGCGCTAATTGCGCTACTCATGTTTCCACGATTTTAGCCTATCTAACGGAAGAAGATCTCAAATATTTACATGAAAAGGATAAAAGGATACTGGGTTTCCTCTCAATAAATTTGTCGAGCGTCCTCGCAGAAGGAAGAGATGTCGACCCCCATTGCATAACGCTTATTCCTTTTCAGGTTAACGATTTGGAATCTATTAAACTATATCCAGCAGTCGCTAAAGCGCTAGTAAATGCAGGACAATACAAATTGTCTATCCAGAATATCGATTTTATTTTCAAAAATGTTTTGAAGTTATCTAACTCAGATGATCTCATTATCAGGCATTATTCTACGCTGTTGAATAGTGGAAGCTCTCCTTTGATCAA
The DNA here is from genome assembly GCF_037027205.1 of Thalassospira sp. CH_XMU1458. NCBI lineage: Bacteria > Pseudomonadati > Pseudomonadota > Alphaproteobacteria > Rhodospirillales > Thalassospiraceae > Thalassospira > Thalassospira sp. CH_XMU1458. Next base: position 270,966 of record NZ_JAYMDW010000002.1, read on the forward strand.
CAAAGTTGAAGATAACTTCGACGTTTATGTGAAAGATGTACTTCTGGAGCTGGAGAGCAATACTGAAGAAGATGTCTCCGCGATGATCAAAGTACTAGGTCATGACGAAATCGAAACCGAATATCTCGAAGTTTTCATTGGCATGCAGTCAGAGAAAGTTCCGTCACTTCATGACGTTCCTGTACGTCTGCGCAAGGTGCTGTTTGAGAAGAAAAAGATTGAGGCCACTTGGGCTAACTGTCTCGCGTTTTTGGATGATGAGAGCTCATTTGATAGAGAAGTGCTAAATGCATTCCTTCAAGAGAAAGAAATAGAAACGGAATTGTCTGCTAGTCCAATTTCTGGGGACGCTTCCACCCAGTCGCTTTGCGATTTCTTGATAAACAATGATGAATTGGAGGTGGATGTATACAGAACTTACGTCAGGGCCATGCTTGCACCAGTCGATCAGTTCCCAAAAGTAGTTGACGCAGAAAAATGGTTGATACTGATTGAGGAAGAGAAAATTATTTTCTCGGAGACTGCGTTCGACCAGTTGGACGGTTATCCGGAGCATCAACTCCAGTTCATCGAACACAACATCGATGAATACATGGAGATTATAGATGAGCTATCAGTTGACGATGACTTACGTGAGCAGCTTTTGACCTCTGACATTAAAGATGCGCAGAAGCTACGGATAGTTGGTCAAATGGATTTGACGCAAATTGAGAAGTTCCCGGAGAGAGCTTCCATTGTTGGGCAGCTATATTATCGTACTAATTCAGATATCAGTTCTTTGGATGGCTACGTTGTCCAAGCTTTGATTAGCCACACCAAACCGACTGAAGGAAAAATTGCTTTCTTAAATAGGTGGCATGAAAGCTTGTCTAAAGATCAAGTCAGAGAAGTATTACAAAGTATGCCAGAGCCATACTCAGATATCAGGCCGGGAGCGAGGCCGTTGATTCCTAAAACCGACGCAAACCTCGAACTGGTAGCGTGGTTAGCGAAGCGTAGAATCATTTCTTCTTCGAGCCCAATGTTCTCGAGAATCCGGGTTAACAATTTCAAGAGTTGAAAATTAGAGGGGACCCTTGCGCAAATTTTAGACTTCGCCTCAAAATGTTTACTAAATACTCCAAGCGGATATTGCACCTGAGCCCTTTCATAGCGGGCGACCTTGACGGCGGCAGGAGGAGACGGTTACCAGCTTTTTTGCTGGCCTGTAACATCCGTCTTCTTTTCCAACTAAGCTGTTAAAGCGCGTGCTAGGTTTCCAGAAGGCAGGTTTTGAGCTCAAAGACGCCGCCTCCGGGGGGGACTACTGCACCATTACGCAGACGCGCCGACAATCAGATCAAACACCACCAACCCGGCGACACCACCTTCCAGCAGGCCAACCAACTGCCCGCCCAAGGCCTTGTGCTCTGGATGTTCCAGATAGGCATCACGTGCCGCCGCATCGTCAAAATCAATTGAAAATCCGTGGCGGAAGCCTTGTTCCAGGCCCTCCGGGCTGACCGAAACGCCGCCGTCAAAGCCGCGCATGCCGGGGATGTGGCTTTTGAGGTCTGCCAGCTTGGCAAACAGGCTGTCGATTTCGGCCTTTGTGACCTCGGCCTTGAATTTGGTCAGTACGATGTGACGGATCATGGGGTTTCCTATGCAATAAGTTTGGCGAGGTATTCGACCGGATGCTGCGGCTTAACGCCTTCATAACGATCCACCTGACAGCGGCATGAATAGCCGGTCACCAGCATGTTTTGCGGGCCGGTGGCATCGACCTTCTTTTTCCAGCTAAGGTCATAGAGCTCGCGCGAGGTTTCCTGATGGCGGGTTTCGTGGCCATAGACGCCAGCCATGCCACAGCAGCCGGTTTTTTCTGTGGTGAGCGGAAGGCCGAACGCGTCAAAGATCTTCTGCCATTTCACGCCGACATCAGGCAGCGACGTCTTTTCCGTGCAATGGGGGAACAGGCTTGCCGGGGCCTCAGTTGCGCTCATGTTAACGCTGTTATCAAGTTTGGGCGGGGTCAGGCGGCCGTGTTCGATCTCGCCCGCCAGCCACTCATGGAACAGATGCACGCGATAATCCGGGCGGTTGCTTAGTCGCTGGGCGTATTCCTGCCGGTAGGTCAGGGTCACACTGGCCTCGATCCCGATCATGGGAATGCCGGATTTGGCGATTTTGCCCAGCACAATGTCATTTTGTTTCGCCTGATAATCAAAGCGTTTGAGGAACCCCTTCACATGCATCGCCTTGCCATTCGGGCGGTAGGGCGGCACGAAAACGCGATATCCAAGGCGTTGCAAAAGGTCGACATGCGCCAGCACCACATGGGTGTCGTAATGCGTGGTAAAGCAATCTTGCACAAGGATCACCGACTTGGCCTTTTCATCGGAACTCAGGCTATCCAACTCCGCCTGCTTGAACTTGCCAATACCGCGGGCGCGGAGCCCGGATTTGAGGCTCTGGCGATGGAGTTTCGGCAAATCGGTCAGGCCGATGAAGCGTTTGAAGATCCAGGGCATCGGCGGGATGGATTGCAACGCGTTAAACAGCCCCGGTGCCTTTGCCAGAAGCGGTGCCATGTTTTCGAGTGACGCAATCACATGATCCTTGATCGGGCGTTTATAGCGCGTGTGATAGGTCTCCAAAAACCGGGATTTCATTTCCGGGATGTCGACCTTGACCGGGCATTGCCCCGCGCACGCCTTGCACGACAGGCAACCGGCCATCGCCTCATAGACGTCATGGGAAAAGTCCCGGCCATTGATGACGGCCAGATCCTTGTTCATCGGATCGGTGCCGACAGAAAGCTGGCGGATCCATTCGCGGATCATCCCGGCCCGGCCCTTGGGCGAATGCACACGCGATCGCGTGACCTTATAGGACGGGCACATGGCATCCATCAGATCCCAGTTAAAGCACGCCCCGTTGCCGTTACACCGCGTCGCGTTGAGGTACTCATCACGCAGCGCATCCTCGATCTGGCGGTCAAACTGGCCGCGCATGGGCGCCTCGTCGATTGCGGTTATGGGTGTGTCTTTGGAATAGGGCGAGGCGATCTTGCCGGGGTTAAGCTGCCCTTCGGGATCGAACGCCTCCTTGATGCGGCGAAGCACGTCATAAAGCTCCGGCCCGAAATAGACGGGGGAGTATTCACCGCGGAACCCCTTGCCATGCTCGCCCCAAATCAGGCCGTTATAGCGTTTGGTAAGCTCCGCCACCGCGTCCGAAACGCGCCGGATGCGGGCTTGATCCTCTTCATCCATCATGTCAAGCAGCGGGCGGACATGCAGGCAGCCGACATCGACATGGCCAAACATGCCGTAATCAAGCCCCTCGGCATCAAGGAGTGCTCTGAACTCGGCAATGAAATCGGCAAGGTTTTCCGGCGGCACAGCCGTATCTTCAACAAACGGTGTGGCGCGGCGTTTGCCCTCAAGGTTCCCCAAAAGCCCCACCGATTTGGCCCGGATCGACCAGATGGCGGCGATCTGCGCAGGGTCGGTCGCCTGGACAAAGCCGATGGGTGCAAAGTCTTCAGTCGGGTTGGCCTCAAGGTAGGATTTGAATTCCGCCTGTTTGGCCGCGACCTCGGCCTCCGTCTCGCCAACGAACTCGACGACGTTAAAGCCGCGTGTCGGCGTATTGCTGTTTTCCGTGCCAAGAAGCTTTCCCAGCATGTGCCAGCTTTCATCCTGCTCGGCCAGTTTCATGACCTTGTCATCGATGCTTTCAATCGCGACCGGGTCAAACTGCACCAGCGTTTTGACGTGACGAAGGGCACTATCAAAGCTGTCATAGCGCACCACCGTGACGGCCTTGTGCTTGGGCAACGGAATGACGCGGAAGGTAATTTCCTTGACCATGCCAAGGCTGCCCTCGGCCCCGGCAATCAGGAACGACAGGTTCATGTCCCCGGTATCCGAAACCGCTTCCTTAAGGTTATAGCCGGTCAGCCCGCGGTTCATTTCCGGGAAGGTTGATTTGATCTGATCGCGGCGCGGAGCGATTTCGTCATGGACCTTTTTATAAAGCTGCCCGACCCGGTCGGCGCGGGTCATGGTGTCTTTGGCCTCGGCTGCTGTCATCGCGCGGGTATTGAAATCCGTGCCATCGATCAGCACCGTGGTCATGTCATGGATGTAATGGCTGGTCTTGCCATAAATCCGCGATCCCTTGCCGGAGCTATCTGATCCGATCATGCCGCCCACCGTGGCGCGGCTTGCGGTCGACACGGCCGGCGGGAAGAAATAGCCATATGGCTTCAGCCAGGCATTCAACTGATCCAGCACAACACCCGGTTCCACATGCACAAGCCCGCGCTCCGCATCAAAGCCAAGGATATTATTCAGGTGTTTGGAGGTATCAAGAATGATGGTGTTGTTAAGCGACTGGCCATTGGTGCCGGTCCCACCCCCCCGCGGGGTGATTTTGACCTCGGAAAACTTCTCCCGCCCCGCCAGTTCCATCACGACATTGATGTCATCACGTGTTTTGGGCTGCAGCACGGCGGTCGGCATCACCTGATAGACGCTGTTATCGGTGGCATTGATCAGGCGGGTCGGGAAATCGGCATGGATTTCGCCCTCAAACTTGCCCTCGGCCTCCAGCGTTTTAAGAAACCCCAGCGTCAAACTGTCCAGCGACCGATCCGGGGTCAGGGCTGGCAGCTTTTTGATCACGCTTTTGTTCGAAGCGTTGGTAACCGGATTGGTGGCCGGATTGGTAACCGGGGTGGCAGCCGGGGCAGGGACGGACATCAGGCTCTCTCAATACTCTTATGATATTATCATATGCTTTTATCGGGTTTTTCCGGTGCGGGCCGACGCCCCGATCTGGCATACAAACCCATTTGACCTGATCGCGATTGAATAGACAAATCGAAAATTCCGAAAGATTATTCAAAATAAGTGAATAATCAAAGCGCCGGGCAAGATGCTCAGAACCGGCCACCCAAAAGCGCGGAAATCGCCGATTTCAAATCCTCATACAATTGGTCCCGCACTGTAATTCGAAGCCCAATTTCCTTGCAACAGGCACGGTGGTTTGGGCGAGTGGAAAGCGGGGCCGTTTTGTTGTGTTTTCACCGCTGTCTCCTTTCTCCGGTTGTTTCTTTTTGCCTCTCAAATCTTCACGTTTGGAGTGGCGCCAGTTGACGAACGGTGGTCATACAACGTTCTTTGGAATTACCTCGTTGGAGTAGGTCCTAGCCGTGGAGTATAACCAACAGAAACCTATGGTTATTGTTGGCGTCTTCTTTATCAATCGAATTCAACTTTCTGTGACGCTCGTCACTTTCGATTTCTGAATTTTGTCTTAGCGAAGAAAAAATGACGCACAGTCATTTAAATCAGAAAAATCTGATGTTGCCGTTCATTTTTTGATCTGAGTGCAATCGCTAAGTACGATGAAGTCAAACGCCGTTAAATGTGGTCGGCAGACCGAACAGCCAATCCGCAAGTTTAATCGGATTAACTCTTCCGCGCGTCGATATTTTGTTCGTTGCTGCATATGGGGAGGGGGGCTGCTCTTTGCTTGCATGTCTTTTACTACGGCGCAGGCCCAAACACCATCTCAGCGTGATGAAATCATTCGCCAGCAAGACCAGATTTTGCGGCAGCAACAGGAACAGTTCCGGTCTGAGGATCCGTTGATTCCCCGTCAGTTACCTCCCGGATATGAAAAGCCGGTTCTTCCCGATATCCCTGATAGCGAAGAGAATGCACCGTGTTTCGATTTACAACATATCGAAATTGAAGGTTGGGACACAGACCTTCGACCATTGGTATCTAGATTTGAAAAGACATGTATTCGTAAATCCGACATCGACAAAATAATTGAAATTCTGACGGATTATTTTGTTGAACATGGTTTTGTGACGACAAGAGCTTATGTTCCGGCGCAGGATCTTGGTTCTGGTATTCTTAAGCTGATCGTGATTGAGGGAACGGTTGAGGATATATCTCCATCCGCAAGCGAGGCCTTAACACGCGGACAAATGCTTTCTGCTTTCCCAGGTTTGCAGGGAAAGCGTCTTAATCTTCGGGACTTTGAACAGGGACTGGACCAGATCAACCGACTGCCGAATTCTAATGCAACGGTAGAATTTGAGCCTGGTTCAGAGCAGGGGAAATCCGTCGCTGTTATCAGTAATCAGGTCGGTAAAAGCTGGCGAGCCAGCGCAGGGCTTAATAACTCCGGCAGCGAAGCGACTGGTGAATTACAGCAATCCTACGGAGGAGAAACCTATAACTGGTTTGGAATAAATGATCTGATCAGCCTGTCTTACGCTCAGGATACCGAACCCGCATCCACCCTTAAAGCCAGCAGAAGCAAGAGCGCATCTTTGTCCGTTCCGTATGGATATTGGTTGTTGTCGTTGTCTGCCAATCAATTTGACTACAGAAACCAGATAGAAGGATCGGTTCAGGATTTTAAGAGCTCAGGCAGGTCAACCACATGGCGCGCGGATGTTGATCGCGTGTTGCATCGAGACCAAACAAGTAAAACCACGCTTTCTTCCTCTTTCACTTACAAAAAAACGAAAAACTATATTGAGGATGTGCTGCTCGAAGTTAGTAGTCGTCGTCTGACCATTCTTGGACTCAACGTCAACCATAGTCGCCGTTTTGGGAAAGGTTTGGTTTCTGCGTCGGTTGGTTATGAGGCGGGGCTCAAGGTTCTTGGCGCAAAGGAAGATGATCACAGGGGTATTGACGAACCTGAAGCCCAGTTCGAGAAATACACCGCTGACCTCACTGTCATTCAGAATTTTGACGTTCTGGATACGCCCTTGAGCGTGACAACCGGTGCCCGCGGTCAGTGGAGCCCGGATACCCTTTATGGCACGGAACGCATCTCTGTCGGAAGTCTCAGTACAGTTCGAGGTTTTAAGGAAAGTTCAATCAGCGGAGATATCGGCGGTTTTATTCGCAATGAGATCGCTGTTCGTATTCCGGTTACCCAGCCCGAAGTCTCCCGAGTGGCTAGCGAAATCCAGCCTTTTGTCGGGTTTGATTATGGTGTGATTTCCCAGGATGTTTCGGAACCCCTCGAAGGTGGCCGGCTGTCGGGCTGGTCGACAGGTTTTAAAATTCGTGGACCCAACCTCAATCTCTCCCTGACATATGCCCAAGCGATTGATGCACCTTCATTCGTCAATCATCGCAATTCCGAAGTTTATTTTTCCGCCACTGTGGCGTTTTAAGGGGGGCTGGGAACATGCTCAAGTCGTTTGCTACACAAATTCTCAGCGTAACACTTAGTGCTGTCATTGTTGTCCAGCCGGTAATGGCGCAGGTTGTTGTGGATAATCAGGCTGCAGCAAACAATCAGGCCTCCCTTGATGCGGCACGCAATGGTGTGCCGATTGTAAACATTGCCAATCCGAATGGCGCTGGCATTTCGCATAACAAGTTCAAGGATTTCAACGTTGGCGTTGAAGGTCTTATCCTGAATAACAGCAGGACTGTTGGACAATCCCAACTGGGTGGCGTGATCGCGGGGAATGCAAATCTGACGTCAGGTTCTGCGCGACTGATCCTGAACGAGGTCACGGGTGCAAGCCGGTCCAATCTGCTTGGCTATCAGGAGATTTTTGGACAAAGTGCTGAATATGTTCTGGCCAACCCCAGTGGCATAACCTGTAACGGGTGCGGGTTCATCAATACACCGCGGGCAACATTCAGCACAGGTCTTCCGCAGTTCGATAGCAGTGGTGACTTTCTGGGGGTGGATGTTGATACTGGCGATGTTCTGATCGACGGGGCGGGTCTCAATGCCGCAAACGTTCCTTATTTCGACATCATCAGCCGTACCGCCAAAATCAATGCAGATCTGCATGCGAGAGATCTGTCCATAATCACAGGACGGAATACGGTAAATTATGTTTCTCGTGAGGCCGTTGCGAAATCAGATATCCCTGAGAAGCCAAATATTTCGATCGATTCAAGTTTACTTGGCGGCATGTATGCCAATCGTATTCGGCTGGTCGGTACGGAACAGGGCGTGGGGGTTAAGGTTGCGGGTGATCTTGCTGCGTCAAGCGGCGAATTGACGATATCCGCTGATGGCAAGATCAGCGTCAATAACTTGACTTCGGCACAAAATATCTCGGTCGCGTCCGCTGCGGACAGCGTTACGGTAACAGGAACCGTTCAGGCGTCGCAAACTACCCAGATCAAGGCCGATAACGCAATTGAAGTGCAGAGCCAAGCTTCTGTAAGTGGAGATCACTTGCAGATCGAAACGGCGCGGCTTGAAAATCAGGGCAAGATCAAGGGCGGTCAGCAAACTAATATTGAGACCAACCATACCGAAAATACCGGGACAATCATCGGAAATGGTGGTGTCTCTGTTGTTTCGGACACACTCAATAATCTTGGTTCCGGTCTTATCAAGTCTGATGCCGACATCATTATTCAAACTGATTTGACGAATGAGGGGGGGCTTGAAGCCGAAGGAAAACTCGATGTTGCCAGCACGAACAATCTTGTCGTTGGGGGGAGACTTGTTGGCGGTGGCGGGCTGCGGTTAAGTGCAGCAAATGATCTGACGGTCGATAGTGAAGAGGTTTACTCAGCCGGACCTGCGGAGCTGACTGTTGGTGGTCAGTTAATAAATAATGGCAAGCTTTCTATTGCCGGTGATCTTGGTGGAACAATTAAAACCCTGGTCAATAATGGCGAGATTCAGGTTTCTGAAAATCTGGCCCTGAGCGTCACCTCAGACTTCGAAAACCGAGATATCGTTTTTGCAGCAGGTGATTTGTCATTTTTGGTCGGTGACACGCTGTTTAATAACCAAGGAACCCTGATTGCCGGTGGCGATATCGAGCTGGTTGGCCTTGATGATGGAAACATGGCGTTGCTTGACAATGCCTCTGCCACGATTGAAAGCCTTGAAGGCGATATTCGGATCAAGACCGATGAGTTGCTTAATCGTAAAGTTGCTTTTTCAACATCGAGCCAGCGAACGTTTCAACAGCGTTATGCCGCCAATCAAACGACGCATCCGGGTTGTAATACAGTTCCTGGTGCTGGAATAAGCCCCGAAGGATGCGCCTATTTCCCTGGAAGCGGTGTTGCTCATGTCCCTCATCCGTGGAAAAGCAATTATACCAGCTACTACTCTACTGAAAGTAGTTCAAACGGTATTTTGGTAGAGGTTTATCAGGACGTTGTTAGTCAGGATTCTCCTGAGTCTGTTATTTCATCTGGCCGCGATCTATTCGTCACGGGCGGAACGATAAGCAACGACAAGAGCCAGATCCAAGCAGGTCGGGATATTGAGCTTACAGGCACGTCTCTTGCTAATGTTGGCGCGCAAATTACAAGAAGGCTTTACCATACAGCTTCGGCATCGAATGGCTTCACGAGATGCTATGGCGGTCCGTGCAAGTGGTTCGAGTTTACCAATGCGCGTAAACTTGTTGAATCAGACATCATCGACAGTCATGACGCACAAATCGTTGCGGGCGGAACGTTCAGTGGCTCGTTTACCGGACAGGTAAATAACACCACAATCGTTCAGGGGGCGGTCAGCCTGCCATCGGACGGCATTTCCTATGTCGATGAATTGGTCAATTCAATACCCGACCCGGCAAATATTCCTGTTACGACTGTACCGAACGGTGGTGTTTATGTGCCCCCGACACCGGGTCTTTTTACAGAAGCGCCCGAAGACCGAAACTATGTGTATGAAACGCGATTTGAACATACCGATTTCGGTACGTTCTATGGGTCTGATTATTTCTTTGATCAGATTGGCTTTGACCAATCAGTCGTTGAGGATCTGCCAAAACGACTTGGTGACGCGTTCTTCGACACGCGCCTGGTCCGCGAACAAGTTATTGCTCAAACCGGCCAACGTTTTCTGAATACTGCAGAAAATGATGCCGCCCAAATGCGTCAGCTTATCGAAGCCGCGGCGGCCCAGAAACAGGGGCTTGGCCTGAGCGTTGGCACGGCTCTGTCTGCCGATCAGATTGCGGCCCTGACCGAAAGCATCGTCTGGTACGTTGAAGAAGAGGTGAACGGACAGACAGTCCTTGTGCCCAAGCTTTATCTGGCGGGAGGCGACAAGGCAGATATAACAGCGGAAGGCGCAATTATTGCGGCCGCCGACGTCAATATTCTCGCTGATTCAATTGCCAATTCCGGGAAAATAACGGCGACCGATGACATGTCGCTTACTGCATTGGGATCGATCATCAATGCGGGCGGGACGATCAACGCAGGGAACGATCTGCGTCTCGTCGCGGCGACAGGTGATGTCATCAATATGTCGGCCACTGATCGCCTAACCGGCAGCCTTGGATATCAGGATATGTTGCTGTCCAGTGGCAAGATTGCGGCGGGCAATTCACTGTCCATTGAGGCCGGCCGGGATATTCTGAATGAGGGAGCGGATATTTCCGCTGGTGGGGATGCTACCTTTGACGCGGGTGGGGATGTTGCCTTCACGGCGACCGAGATTTCGCGCAATGTTGACTATGAGGTTCCGGGGTTCAGCCTTGAGCAACGTAGCACGCACAATCAGGGCTCCAATGTTGATATTGGTGGAAACCTTGCAATCAAATCTGGCGATAACATTACGGTTGCCGGAAGCCAGATTTCAGCAGGCGGGAACCTTGATCTTGAAGCAGATGGCAACATACAGGTCGTTGCTCTTCAGGATTACGAATACCAGCACAGCGAACGACGCAAAAGCAGTTCCTTTAACTCCGGCACGCGCGAGGCCCTGACATCTGTCATCTCGTCCCTGCAGGCTGGTGGAGCTCTGAACGTCGTTTCAAAAGACGGTGATGTTCTGATCAAGGCATCAAAGCTGTCCAGTGGGGAGCAAACCACGCTTTCGGCAGAAGAAGGCCAGGTTGCGCTGCTCTCGAACACGGATTCCCTTTACGAACATAAAATCCGCGAATCATCAAACTTCGCATGGTTCAGTAATCGCGACACCGGTCATATCGATGAAACCGTTGTGATGACGGAAATCACCGCCGATGGCGGCTTGATCGTCAATGCTGGAAACGGCGTTGTGATTGAATATCGCGATACCGGAAATCTTGAGGAATCCGTCACAGCCCTTGCTGCAACGCCTGGCCTTGAATGGATGGGCGAGATGATGGCGCGTGATGACGCCACGTGGCACGCGGTTCAAGAAGTTCATCGAAGCTGGGATTACAAGGCTGAAGGCCTGAGTGGTGCTGGTGCCGCTGTTATTGCGATTGCAGTTACAGCGATTAGCATGGGTACAGGTGCAGGAGCCGCCTTGGGCGCAATGGCAGCCCAGGGCATGGGTGCCGGGGCTGTTGCCTCCGGCGTTGTTACTGCCGCCGTCTCCGCGGGCTTCACAGCACTGGCAAGCACGGCGGCCATTTCACTGATTAACAACAAAGGCGATCTTGGTGCTGTTCTGAAAGAACTTGGTTCCTCAGCCACCTTGCGCTCCCTTGCCACCAGCATGGTCACTGCTGGCCTGACGGCTGGAATTGCGGCTGAACTCGGTATTGACGTCGGAAAAACGGCAGAAATTAGTGATCAGATTGCCTATCAGTCGATCCGGGCGCTGACAAATACCGTCGCCAATGCTGCGATCAACGGTACGGATATTGGCGATACTTTAAAATCCAATCTGATCAGTGCGGTTGCCAGCATCGCTTCCGCCCAATTGGCAACCAAGATCGGCGATCTGGCAGGTGTTGATCAGTGGAACCTTGATGAAGGCGACATAAGAAAAGTCGTCATGCATGCGATTGCCGGGTGTGGCGTTGGGCAGCTTTCCAGTCAAAACTGTGCCGCAGGTGCGATTGGTGCCGGGTTGCAGGAGGTGCTGGGCGATAGCCTTGAAAACATCAGTGATGACATCAATACCCGTATTCAGCTGGCCGGTTTGGCTGGTGCGATTGCCGTTGCCCTGACAGGCGGGGATGCCGATGCGGTTAATACCGCATCCTTCACGGCCCAGCAGGCCGCAACCTATAACCGGCAGCTTCATACCGAGGAACGGGTTGCTATCCGTAAGCTGGCGGAAGAATTGGCAGAAGAAGGCGAGTTCACTGCCGATGAATGGGAAAGCCGTTTGGGGCGGGCCGCGGCGCGGAATGTTGACGCGACCTATGCCGAAATGTTCGCCGCGGATGACGAGGCGAGCGCGATACTGGCAAACCATTTCAAAGATCAGACCTTTACAGATGAATATGGACGTCAGGTAACCTTCCTTGATCCGGATAACGCGTTCTTCAACAGGGCGCGCTACGCTGATCACATTCTGCCGAATGCAGATTTCTACGAAGCGGTTCTTGCGCCATCGTATCCCGACAATGCTGTTCCCGCAGCCTTCCGGGCCTTGACGGAGGCTGCCTTTGATCCAGACCTTGGTAGCGAACCCGCGAAAGCCCAGCAAGATGTTCTGAACGGGCTGACATATATTTCCGAACAGACCACTGTTCAGCTTGACGAACTGCAACAGGCTATCTTCTCGGGCGAATTCCGCGGAGATGATTTGCGTTATGCCCTGCAGATTTTGGATGATTTTACGCAGTATCAGAATTCTGTAGACGGCCTCGTCAAAACAGTCCGGGCTCAGGGGGTTCGTGCCGGTGTGGTTGAGCCGGACTACATTGAGAATATCAAGGATATAGCATCTGTCGCGGCTGTGCTGGCTGGGTCCGCAACACGTTTGACCTCACTGGCGTCCGTTCGCGCGAAGATCAATAAGAATTGGTCGAGTGGCGGGCCAAATGGTACAAATAAGGGGCTGCCTGATAACGGTATCGATTACAGTGCGATTTCAACCGCGTCGAACGGACAGAGAGTCTCACCGACAAACCTGCAAGAACAATCATTATGGACTGGTGTTGTTGAAAACCCAGCTGCTGGCAGAGTGCTGCAAAATCTCAATAATGATCCAAGGTTCCAAGCTTCTGACGGTTTCCAGAAAATGGAAATGACAACGGTTAGTGAGACAGGGCAGCGGGTCACGATCCATTATCAATATAACTCAAATACAGGTCAGCCATATGATATTAAAATTGTTTACCCTCTCGGCGGGTAAGATATCCTCATGAAGATAAGAGAGAGATATACCAAGTTTACTCAGGAAGTTTACGTGGTCTATTGGGCGGAATTTCAGGGAAAGAGAGAAAGATATCACTGCGTCATTCCCGAAGATGGTTATCCGGGCTTTATTAGTGTGCCTGAATCAGAATGTGATTTAGTAGATCCCTCCCTGGATGGACTCGTCATAACAAACTTAGGTGAAGGCCGGGACGTGTTAATGAACCCTGTTCTGGCTGATGATAATTTTCTATACCAGAGATTGATTGATCATGATCCTGATGCTATGCGCGAGTTTCTCTATCTTCTGTCATCAAAACCTGCAACCAAGTAACTTCTAAGGGAGAAGAGGTAGGTTTATTTTTTTTGAGAATGAAGCCTCTGTCGAAAATTCAAGCGGCGATGATATGTCGCTCAATGCCAAGGGCAACATCGCGATTGCCGGCCAAGGGGCCGAAAGCGTCGCCAATATAAACATTGCCACCTTTGCTGGGCTGGGGTCGGCTCAGCTCAGCTCAGCTCAGGAACAGTGCCACAGCTAACACAACTTCTAGCACTCGGGAGCGGTGGATTTCTGCATTTCAATGGAATCGGGAATGTGCGGAGGTTGCTGTGAGCCGCACATTCCCTGTGCCTGAGCCTGTCGGGTGGTGGCAAGTCAGGCAGGTGTTTGTTTTGCCGTGCTTTTTTGACGGCTTTAGGCCGATTTGCGCTGGTTGGCGGCGTCTTCGGCTTTGATCGCCTCGTCATGCATCAGCGACAGGATGGTGCGTTTGTAATCCATGAATTCCGGGCTGGTGAGCGCATCGATATGGCGCGGGCGTGGAATGCTGATATCAAGCGACTGCTTGATCAGGCCGGGACGGGCGGACATCACATGGACTTCATCGCCAAGGAAGATTGCCTCGTCAATGTCGTGGGTGATGAAAAGCACCGTTTTGCGGCGGCTTTGCCAGACATCAAGCAGGAGTTCCTGCATCATCTGACGGGTCTGGCTATCAAGCGCGCCAAACGGTTCATCCATCAACAGAATGCGCGGATCATTGGCAAGGGCCCGGGCCAGCGCCACGCGTTGGCGCATGCCACCCGAGAGTTCCTTGGGATAGGATTTCTCAAACCCGTCAAGATGGACCGCCTTGATCAGATCATCGGCGATGTCTTCGCATTCGGATTTTGAAAGGCCCTTGAGCTTCGGGCCGAACATGACGTTTTCACGAACCGTGAGCCAGGGAAACAGGGTGTAGCTTTGAAACACCATGCCGCGATCGGCTGACGGGCCGTTGATCGGCTGCCCATCGAGTTCAAGCCGCCCGGATGTCGGGGTTTCAAGCCCGGCGACAAGACGCAGCAACGTGGATTTGCCGCAGCCCGACGGGCCGACAATGACGGAAAAGGTATCGTTGGAAACATCAAGCGAGACGTCATCAAGGGCCAGAACCGGTGGTTTGCCCTTGGGTTCGAACCGTACCGTGATGTCACGAAGGGAAAGCATGCTCATGACTGTATCGCCCCTTAAAAATCGGCAGACCAGGGCAGCAAACGCCGGCGTGCCCATTTAAAGAAGAAATCGGTGATCAGGCCCAAGATGCCGATGGTAAAGACACCGAGCAAAATCACATCGGTAAACAGCCCGCGCATGGCATTGAGGATCATATAGCCAAGGCCGGTATCGGCCGCGACCAGTTCGGCCACCACAAGATAGGTCCAGGCCCAGCCCATGGTGACGCGGAGGTTATCCATCACACCGGGCATGCAGGCCGGCACCAGAACGCGCGTCACAACCCGCGTGCGATCCGCACCCAGCGTATAGGCACAATCAATCAGATCCTTGGAAATCCGGGCTGAAACATCGGAAATCAGAATAAGCTGCTGGAAAAAGGTGCCGAGGAAAATCACCATGATTTTCTGTTCGATCCCGATGCCGATCCACAGGATCAAAAGCGGGATCAGGGCCGAAACCGGGATATAGCGCATGAAACCGGTGATCGGTTCAATCAGCGCCTGCACCGCCCGGAAGCTGCCCATCAGAATACCGATCGGCACGGCAAAGATCGAGGCCAGGATAAAGCCCGACAGGATGACAACAAGGCTTGCCCACATATGTTCAAACAAAGACATATTGGCCATGCGTTTGATGCCGGCTTGAACCACCTCATGCGGGGCGGCAAGGAAGTCCCGGGGCGTGATCCCGCCATAGGTGAGCAAGCACCACAGGGCCAGGATAACAGCAACCGAAATCAACGACAGGGTGACATAGGTTCCCTTGTCGATATCGGTCTTGGGCGAGAAGAGGGATCTGGTCCACATGATGCTTGCTCTTTTTAAGTCTTGAACGTGGTGACGTTTGTTATTTCACGATGTCAGCAGCCAGCAGGCTTTTGGGATCAGCTTCGAGCGTGATCAGGCCGCTTTCCTTGCCAAGGGTCATGGCATTGGCAATGGTGCCGACAATGCCGTCTTCGTTGGCCGGATCCATGAAGGTCTTGTTCATTGCATCATCATAAAACGCAATGCCCGCGCGGGTTTCAGCAAAGACCGCCGGATCTTCAAGCCAGCCGCCAACACCCTTTGCCATGATCACGTCGGCGGCTTCTTCGTTGGCCTTCTGCCAGGCGATTGCCTTGGCCCATGCACGATAAAGCGCTTCCATTTCCGGGCGACGGGCTTCCAGGGTTTCCTCGGTCGTGACCGCGATATCGGTGATCAGGCCCGGTGCCTTGGAGCTATCGATCAGAAGGTGGCCATGTTCGGTGTCCTTGCCACGCGTCAGCCACGGCTCCCACGTTACAGCGGCGTCAACGCGCTTGGCGACAAAGGCCGCACCGGCATCACCGGCCGACATGTTCATGGAATTGACGTCAGAAAGGCTCATGCCAGCTTCCTTGAGAAGCACACTCAGGAAGAACTGCGAAACAGACCCCTCGGTATAGGCGACGTTTTTGCCCTTGAGGTCTTCGATGGTTTTGATGTCGGCATTGGCAACAATGCCGTCGCCGCCACGTGAATCATCAAGTGCAAACAGATAGGTCAGCGGATGGTCGTCGGTGTAAAAACCAAGCACGGTGTCAATCGTGGTGACGGCAACATCAATCCGGCCGGCCGCCAAGGCCGGCATTCGGGTTTTGACGTCTTCCATCACGACAAGTTTGACATCAAGGCCTTCTTCTTCAAAGAAGCCCTCGTCCTGGGCGATATAAAGCGGGCCATAGCCGACCCAGGTCGAATGCGCGATGGTCAGTTCCTCGGCCGAGGCGGCGGTGGACAGCGAGAAGGCGGTTGCGAGTGCCGCACCCGACAGGCAGATTTTCGAAAGAATGCGTTTCATGGATGGTGTCTCCGGTGTGAGATGCTCTCTGATTTAGACTTTGGTTTCTTTGATTTGGCCTTAGCCCGATTTTCGGTTCGGGTTTCTGGTGGCGTTTGACCCGGCCAGCACGCACAGCAATTCATACATGAGCGAAATGCCAAGCCAGGCTGTTCCTCCCGAAGGATCGAAGGGGGGCGAGACCTCGACAAGGTCTGCACCCACAAGGTTTAGACCGGCCAACAGCCGGATCATTTTTTGCGCCTCGCGGCTGGTGAAACCGCCGATTTCCGGCGTGCCGGTGCCCGGTGCAAAGGCCGGGTCGACAGAATCAATGTCAAAGCTGACATAGGTCTTATCCATGCCAACAATGTCGCGGGCCTCGGCCATGATATCGTCGATGCCGCGATCAATGACTTCTTCCATGCGGATGATGCGAACACCCTGTTTCAGGCCCCATTCAACATCTTCGCCGTCATACATCGTGCCGCGAATGCCGATCTGAACCACGCGCCTGGGATCAAGGTAGCCGTCCTCGATCGCGCGGCGGAACGGTGTGCCGTGGGTGTATTTGAAACCGTTGAAATAGCTGTCAAAAAGATCGGTATGGGCATCGAAATGAACCATGCCAAGCGGCCCATCAGATGCCAACGCCTTCAGGATCGGATAGGACAGCAAATGATCGCCACCGGCACTGAGTGGCGTGATGCCCTTTGATTTCAGCTTGGCGATGAAGCCGGTGACACTTTCGAGCGTATCCATGATGTCGGCCGGGTTGACCGGCGCGTCACCCAGATCGGCGATATTGCGGTCTTCAAACGGGTTCTGGCTGGTGACTGGATGTTTGGGGCGGATCATGGTGGACAGGTCGCGCAACTGGCGCGGGCCGTGCCGCGCACCCGGACGGTTGGTGGTGCCGCCATCCCATGGCACGCCGACCATGGCGATATCGACCTCGTTTAAGGCCGGGGTATCCAGCGACAAATGCGGCGCGCGCATGAAGCTTGCCACCCCGGCATAACGCGGCAGGGTCATCGCCGAAGGCGGTACAAAGGAAATAGCGGACGCAGTATCAGGTTTGTCAGCAGTGTTGGGCATGAAGGCAGGTCCTAGCGCGGTGGCGATGGTGGCGATGGTGGTGGCATGCCGTTGCGGTCGGGTGGGGTGAGCGCGGACACGGCAATTATCTCAAAAGCTTGGACGAAGATTGCCACGCGGCGACGTGTTCAATAATATGAAACTTTCAAACTAAACGTCTGATTTTTTCAACGTAATGCTTTCACGAAGGTCAAGCGCCGATGTCAGTAACACTTCCGCCGCTCAGTGATGTCGATTTCCGCCAGTTGCGGATTTTCAGAACCATCGTCGAAAGCAACGGCTTCACCGCCGCACAGGACGAGCTTGGCATTTCAAGATCGACCATCAGCACCCAGATGTCCGCCCTTGAAACCCGGTTGGGGGTCAAGCTTTGTCGGCGCGGGCGATCGGGCTTTTCGCTGACCGAACATGGGCAAAAGATCTATAGCGAGGTGATCAAACTGTTTGCCGCGGCCGACTCTTTCCGGGCCGAGGTCGGGGCCATCCGCGGCAATATGGTGGGGGAACTTCGCATTGGGGTGGTCGATGCCATGGTCGAAAACCCCAATTGCAAACTCGATCGCGCGATTGCGCTGTTTCATGAACGCGCACCCGGCGTACATCCGACCTTTGTCGTGGTGTCGCCCAACCAGATTGAAAACGCGTTGCTTAGTCGGCAGATGGAAATCGCCGTCATGCCCAACCAGCCGATGAACGCAGCCGTGCAGATGCAGCAGCTTTTTCACGAAGAACAGACGATGTATTGCGGCAAGGAGCATCCGCTGTTTGAAAAGGCCCATGAAAAAATGCCGATCGAACAACTGGCCGAACAGAAATACGCCCGGCGCGGTTATTCGGTGGCGCTGGCGTTCCAGTCGCTGTTCAAGCATCCGCCCAGTGCGACGGCCTATGACATGGAAGGGCTGGCTTATCTGATCCGAAGCGGCAAGTTCGTCAGCTTCCTGCCAACCCATTTCGCGCGGCAATGGGTGGAGCGCGGTGAAATGCGCGCCCTTCGTCCCGATCTGCTCAGCTTCAAGATCGCCATGTGTGTCGCCAACTTCCCGCAATCGGTGATGTCACGCATGGCGCGCGTGTTCCGCGAATGCCTGATTGAGGTCCATCCAACCGTGACCGCAATCAAAACCGTGCCGCCGACGTTGGATAAGACTGCTGCGGCGTCATCCCAATAACCGTTTTCCCAAATCCGGTTCGGGCGCTATGCTCTTGATCGGGCAGGGGAGTTAACCGAAACGGACGATCAAGACCATGCTGTCATCGCTTAATATCCGTCATATGCGCGTGTTTGTCGCAGTTGCCGATCAGGGGAATTTTACCGCTGCGGCCGGGGTTTTGGGCCTTGGTGTGCCTGCGGTTACCGCGACCATTCGCCAGTTTGAGGATGTGACCGGGGCCGCCCTTTTTGATCGTACGACGCGTCAGGTGGCGCTGACCCAGACCGGCGAGCGGTTCCTGCCGATTGCCAGGCGGTTGCTGGCCGATTTTGAAGAGGCGCTTGGTGACCTTGATGCGTTGTCCAAGGGTGTAGGGGGCAAGATTACGATTGCAGCAGCCCCATCGGTTCTGACGCGTATTTTGCCCGCGGTGATTTCCGAATTTGTGGCGGCCCATCCCGATGCGCGCATTCGTCTAGATGAACGCAATGCCGGTGAAGTGCATGAGGCAGTGGCAAATAATGCCGCCGATTTCGGCATTGCAGGGGAGTGGCAGGCGCTTCCTGATATTGCTTTTCGCCCGCTGTTTTCCGACCGGTTCGGTGTGCTGTGCCGGGCCGATCATGCCTTTGCGCAAAAATCTGTTTTGCGCTGGTCGGATTTGACCGGCGAGAAGCTTGTCGGGTTGGGTCCTGAGTCTGGAACGGGCGCAATGATGGCGCAGCCCGGTGTCACCAGCGATCTGTCATCTGACACCATGCCGGTCCTGAGCCCTGCTGTGCGCTATGCGGTGGCGGCGGGAATTCCGGCGGCGAAAACGGTTCTGGCCCGGGCGCAAAAGGCGATGCGGGCCGAGGAAAAGGTGCTGCGCTCACTTGATCCGAACGCCAGTAGTGCAGAGGAAGGCAGCGATATCGCCCTGGGCGCAACCGGACCGATCCTGCCGCGCCCGATTGTTGAAACATCCAATACCATCACGCTGGCCGCCATGGTGGCCGAAGGGGTGGGGATTACGGTTCTGCCGGAACTGGCAGCAAAGGTATCAGATATGGCGGCACCGGAGAAGCTGGTGTTTGTGCCACTGACCACCCCGGAACGCCATCGCCATATTGGCGTGATTACCCGCAAAAGCAAAAGCCTGTCGCCGATTGCGCGGCTGTTCCTTGATCAGGTGATCGCACTCGCCCCAAAACAGGACCTTCCGGCCAGTTTGACGTGGTATTGAGAATATGTTGATGACCCAGACGTCTGTTTAATCAACCGCAGAAAGGAAGCAGGTCGCAGGCTATTCCTGCTGCATCAAGCACTCTATGAACTGGGTGATTTTCAAATACGAACAGCGAGATCAACAACCAGAGAGCGGTTACAACCAAGAAGCCTTCCAGCAAGCGGACTTCCATGAGCTTCCACGTAGTAGGGCTCTGAATTTCACCGGACAACCCTATTATAGTCTGTGTGAGAGCATAATGGGAACTACTACCGTCCTCGTTATTTTTGTTGTACGAGATTCGCAGCCCGTTTTTCTTTATTAATCCATCAGTAAACCACTTGTGAATTGACCACACTAGACCCAAAAATATTGGGATTACAGTGATTCCTAAAGATGTAAAAAATTGAGAAGTGGGTGCACTGTCGGCAACACTGTTCATTGATAGGAATGAGGATAAATAGACCAAGGATAACAGCAGTAATGTTATCCCTTTTGTGACAAGTCCTAGGTACGCAATGCTTGTTGAGAAGCGAAGAAACAAATTGGACATCATCCAAGTCTCTTTTTAAATGTTAAGTCTAGGTTGGCCTAAGGATGGCGTAATTGTCTAATATAGTGTTGTGTTTATCAATCTAAAATTGATTTTTGGGTTGTTTTATTCTATATTCATTCAATCACTGATATAAATCTGATATAACATCACCCAGCCTTTGGGAAGGTTTGGGGGGGACGTTGTGATGTTTGAACATCCGGTGATTGATGTCGCGTTGGGGCTGATCTTTTTCTACGTGACATTGAGTTTGGTGGCATCCGCAGCACAGGAGTGGGTTGCGAGTTTCTTTGGCTTGAGATCAACCAACCTTGAAGAGGGTATCAAGCGGCTGGTCGGGGACAAATACGCCAAGGCGGTTTATGCCCATCCCCTGATCAAGAACCTGTCGCGGGATAACAAGAAGCGGCCTTCCTATATCGCGCCCGAAACATTGAGCACTGTGTTGCTTGAGGTTCTGGCGAAGAACGAGGGCGACAAGTCCTTTGTCTCCTTGAAAGCCGATGAAGTCCGCGACCTGATCGCCAAGCTGCCGCAAGGGGCGGGAGGCGATGTTGCGGACAAGAAGGACGACGGTGACCTTGCGGCCATTTTGACGGCGTTGGTAACCGAAGGCGAGAATGTCGCCAACGAGTTGCAGGAAAAATTGACCAGCTGGTTTGATGAGGGGATGACCCGCATTTCGGGTTGGTACAAGCGCAAGGTCAAAGCGATCATCTTTGGTATTTCCGCCGTGGTCGTGATCTTGACCAATGCCAGCACCATTCATGTTGCCGAGGCGCTTTGGACCAATGAGGCGCTGCGGACCGAGATTGCCGCGCAGGCGACGGTTGCCGCGGGCAAGGAAGGTGTAACGGAACTTGAAGGTACCAATCTCGACAGTTTGAAATCGTTTCCGATTGGCTGGAAAGAGCCGAGCTTTTCGGCAAACATTGCGGCGTTTTTCACGGGTGCGGAATGGTTTAAATCCATCATTGGCTGGCTGATCACGATTGCAGCGATGAGTTTAGGTGCGCCGTTCTGGTTTGATCTTCTGGGCAAGGTTGCTGACCTTAAAGGCACCGGGGGCAAGGCGCCGGACAA
Organism: Thalassospira sp. CH_XMU1458; assembly: GCF_037027205.1. Taxonomy (NCBI): domain Bacteria; kingdom Pseudomonadati; phylum Pseudomonadota; class Alphaproteobacteria; order Rhodospirillales; family Thalassospiraceae; genus Thalassospira; species Thalassospira sp. CH_XMU1458. The sequence goes on from NZ_JAYMDW010000002.1 coordinate 292,414, forward strand.
GTCGAAACAGACGGAAGAGGACGTTGTTTAACGTTTCAAGCGCCCTCTGCCTGTTACGGTCTTGGTCTCATCACTTTTTGTCTAGTAGCTTGAAAAGAGTTTCTAGCTGGGCTGTGTTTTCTTCGATGATCCGGTTAGCTTCATCTTTGAGGTTTTGGATGTTGCCCGGTTTAGGGTCGTCCATCTCTTCGCTTGCCAGCTTCAAATCGGTATCAAGACGGAAGTATCTCTGTTTTTTACCGCTGCCGTTCCCTGGCAGAAGCTGGTTCATTTGGAAGTCCACAGCGTCTGATGCACCATCCATCATCACGCTTATCAGTGGTCTAACCCAACCAACTTTTCCCCAGTCCTTCGCATCGTCGTAGGGAATTTTCCAATTTCCTACTCCGGTACCGAGAGACACGACGAGCAGATCTTCGTCACGGTAAGATAGTGTTTTTGCTTCGGCATATGCGCAAATCGTGGGGTTGTTGACGAAAACACCGCCGTCAATAAGGGCGCGTCTTACTTGCGGGCGTGAAAGGCTCATGATCTCGGCTGGCTCAAAATAAGTAGGCGCTGCCGACGTAGCTCTAGCGGCATCTCGAAGTAAGTGGTTTCGACCTGAGGATTTTTGAGCACGCGACGTTTTGAAAAAGTACGGCTGTCTGAGTTCGATATCATAGCTCGTCAGAGCGATTGGGCATAACGTATCTTTTAACTCAGTCTCGCCAAGACGTTGTTTCAACAGTTGTTCGAGATTCTTATGCGAGTAGAGCTCGTCCCATACGCCGCCTCCAGAGCTAACTTTGTCCCAAGGCGATTGGTGGAAGATGTCGGCACCATGTTCGGTATACAACGTAACCATTTCTGCGGCAGAGAACTTCGGTTTATTGTTTGCGCCGGGCACTGTCAGCCCTGCCGCCAAAATGCCACCTGTTGACGTTCCGAAAATCAGGTCAAAAATTTCCGAGATTGGCTTTCCTATCTCGGTTTCGATGTGTTGCAAGATAGTGCCCGGGATAACTCCGCGGATACCGCCCCCATCAATTGATAGTATTTTAAACATAATTTTTCCCTCATTGGTTGATGTGGGGCGTCTCTTAAGGTTTATTAATAGGAAATATTTATCAACTAAAAGTTTTATTTTGAGGTTGCGGTTGTAATAAGGGAAAAGCTGACAGGATTTTTGCAGTAGACGCTAAATATTTGTTTCAGATGTATAATACTCGTGCATAGAAGCGCCTTTCGGAAAACATCGTTATTCTCTGGAAATCACGATCTTTCGCGGCATATCATGTGAATGAGTACAACCGGATGCATCACTCGCTGGAGTAAACATGACGGAGTCCCTTGATAAATCGATTGACAGAGAAGTCAGTTGTAACCGCAAACAGATCAACCTTGCCCTGCAGGGCGGGGGATCGCACGGGGCGTTTACCTGGGGCGTTCTGGACCGCTTGCTTGAGGATGAAGAGATTGAGCTTGAGGCGATTTCGGGCACGTCGGCCGGGGCGATGAATGCGGCCGTGGTGACGTCGGGCTTTTGCAAGGGCGGTCATGACGGGGCGCGCGAGGATCTTGAGCGGTTCTGGTCAGCGGTTTCCGAAGCCGCGCGGTTCAGTCCGTTGCAACGTTCCCCGATGGATGTTTTGTTCGGCAACTGGTCGCTTGGCAATTCGCCGATGTATCAGTGGCTGGATATGAGTGCGAAGCCGTTTTCGCCCTATGACCTTAATCCGGCGGGGGATAATCCGCTGGCGGGGCTTTTGGAAGATGTCGTCGATTTTGATTTGTTAAACAAAAGCCCGACCAAGCTTTTCATCACCGCGACCAATGTCGAAACCGGGCAGGCACGGGTGTTTCGCAACCCAGATATCAGCCTTGATGTTTTGCTGGCATCGGCCTGTTTGCCCAATATCTACAAGACGGTCGAGATTGATGGCGTGCCCTATTGGGACGGGGGGTATTCCGGTAATCCCAGCCTTGGCCCCTTGGTGCGGGAATGTTCGGCCAATGACACGGTGCTCGTACAGATCAATCCGGTCAAACGGCCGGGGATCCCGAAAACCTCGCACGAGATTTCAAGCCGTTTGAACGAGATTTCGTTTAACAGCAGCCTCGTCAAGGAGCTGCGCATGATGTCGGTGATCCGCAAGGACATGCCGCCCCATCAATGCGAAGCCAGCAGTTGGGGCACCATGCGCGTGCATCTGATTGCCAGTGATGTGATGCTGGAGCTTGATCACACATCGAAGATGAATGCGGAATGGGATTTCATGACCATGCTGCGCGACAAGGGGCGCGAGGCAGCGGGCGTGTTCCTTGAAAAACATCGCGGTGATATCGGCAAAACCCCGACGCTTGATCTTGAACAGTTTGCGCCGGATTATGTTTAGGGCGTTGTCGTCGGCCAGTCAGCCCGATTTGCCGTAGCGCAGGCCATCAATCATCAGATCCAGCATGCGATAGGTATGCTGCATGCCTTCATGATGTTCGGGATCGTCACCCGCTTTGCTGCCCGCCTTGCCGCCCGAGGTGCTTCCGGCACTGGCGAGGTTGCCAATCGCGCGCAGCAGATCATAGGCATCAATGTCTGATCGGGCTTGGCCCGCCTTGGCCGCCGCAGCCAGCAGGTTTTCAAGCGCCGGTTCGAAGTTGCTGCGGAAGTAATCGGGCAGGGCATCGAAGGCCGGATCGCCGGAATGAAGGGCCGACGCCAATCCCTTTTTCGTGACGATAAACCGGCAATAGCGCCTGAGCCAGCGCGACAGGGCCTCACCCGGCGGGTGGTCCTTTGCGAGCGTTTTGGCATCGGCCGCACAGGCATCAACTTCGCGCTTGAACACGGCAACGACCAGATCGCTTCGTTTGGGAAAACGGCGATAGAGCGTGCCGACCCCAACCCCGGCGGTTTTGGCAATTTCACGCACCGGCGCATCGACGCCCGAAGTGGCAAAAACCGTCTTGGCGGCCTCCAGCACCGCGTCTTCATTGCGGGCGGCGTCAGAACGGATGCGTTTTTTTGTGCCGGTGGTTTCTTCCTGCATCGCTTTGTTTTTCCACAATAAGCCAGCGTGATCGCATGCGGACGGAGTCCGGGTGTTGAAATTCATGCTTGATAAACGGAACAGTGTTCCGTATTTAAATCAGCAACAGGAACATCGTTCCGTTTGTTGGTTTATAGGCGAAATCGATGGTTTCGCCAAGCAAAACAAGGATGCCTTTCATGAACAATCTGATCACCAGTGCCCGTCATATTCCGGTTCGGGATGCGGTGCCGACCCTTTCGATCTGTCCGGTAATTTTGCCGGTTGCTGATCGGCCGCAGCCGATTGAAATGCGGATTACCCTGCCAGCGGTGGGCGATCATTTTCCGATCATCCTGCTGTCGCACGGGCATGGGCCGTCGCTTTATATTCCGTCGATGAACGGCTATGGCCCGCTGGCGCAGTTTTATGCAGAGCAGGGCTTTGCCGTGATCCAGCCGACCCACGGCAATTCGAAAGTTGCCGGGTTTGGGCCGGACGCACCGGGTGCACCGTTTTTCTGGCGGTCGCGGGTCGAGGACTTCAAGCATATCATTGATCATCTGGCCGACATCGAAGCCGTCCACTCGATCCTTGAGGGGCGACTTGATCATGACCGGATTGCGGCGGTGGGGCATTCGCTTGGCGGACAGACGGTGGGGATGTTGCTCGGCGCGCGGTTGACCGATGCCGCCGATCCGGATGCACAGGATGTCAACCTTCGGGAGCCGCGGATCAAGGTTGGTGTGTTGCTGGCGGCACCCGGCAATGGCGGGGAGAGCCTTAGCGATCATGCGCGTGCGAACTATACCGCGCTTAACCCCGATTTTTCCCATATGACGACACGCACCCTTGTGGTGGCGGGGGATAAAGACGATAACCCGCACCTGACCACGCGCGGGGCGGCATGGCACACCGACCCGTTCCATTGCAGCCCGGGTGGTGATTATTTGCTGACGCTTAAAGGCGGCAAGCACGGGCTGGGTGGTATTGCAGGCTACGATGCCAAGGAAGCCGACGATGAGGATCCCGATCGCCTTGCCGTGACCCAGCGGATGAGTGCGGCCTATCTGCGCAGCGCATTTGATGACAGCGACCCGGCTTGGGCCAAGGCGTGTGATGCGCTGGCAACCCATGGCGCGGAACTGGCGCATGTGACGGGCAAGTAAGTTTCGATGTGCTTTGTGGGCCATGGTGGTGGGTGGCGGAGGTGTGCTGTGCGGTGCAGATTGCAGTTGCCCGCAATCGGGCGTAACGTGATGACCGTCCTGAACAACGTCCTTGAACAACGTCCCTGAGCATCATGGCCCAAAGCGAACTTGAAAAAATGCAGGCCGGTGACTGGTATTCCTGCCTTGATCCGGAACTCACCGTGATGCGCCATCGCGCCCTTGAGGCCTGCCATGAACATAGCGTGCTCTATCCCGCAGAGCGCGGCAATATCGGGCCGAAACTGCGCGCGTTATTTGCATCATGTGCGGATGATGTGCGGATCGAGGCGCGGTTTCATTGTGCCTATGGGGTGAATATCCACTTGGCCAAAGACGTGTTTTTAAATGTCGGCTGCGTGATTTTGGATACCGCACCGGTAAAGATCGGGCGGCATTCGATGCTGGGCCCCAATGTGCAGATTTACTGTGCCGATCATCATCGCGATCCGGAACTGCGCAAACAGCATCTTGAAATCGCCCGGCCAGTCACGATTGGCGACAATGTCTGGATCGGTGGCGGGGCGATTATTCTGCCGGGGATCACGGTTGGGGATGACGCGATCATCGGCGCCGGGGCCGTGGTGACGCGCGATGTTGCGACGGGCAGTACGGTTGTTGGGAATCCGGCCAAGCCGATTGGGCGGTAAACTTTTTGCTGAGGCCTACTGTGTCCAGATTCCCGCCAGCGCGGGAATGACGGGGCAAAAAAAGAGGCAACCGGCCAGGGGTGGACGCGGTTGCCTTGAGTTGGGACAAACCTTAATTCAGGATGTCACAGGGTAAGCGTTAAGTTTGGTGCTTCCGGGTCAGGCGACGTCATCCGTTGCCGGGTGGCGCTTGCGGCCCGTGATCATGGCGCGGACCAGATTTTCGTGATGGCGCAGGCTGGCCAGCAACACGCCGCCAACATGCAGCAGCACTAGGAACAACAGGCCGTTTGCCAGCGCCTCGTGGGTTTCCTCAACCCATTCAGAGCCCCAGAACATGGTGGTGGTGTACATCCAGCCCGTCAGCGCACAACCCGCCATGGCGAGCATCAGGGCCACGATCATCGCCGCCCCGGCCGGATTATGGCCGAGATAACGGGGTTCGGTTCCGCGCAGGATATCGCCAAGATATTGAAGTGTTGCCCGGGGGCTTTTGATGAATTGGGTGAAGCGGGCATATCTTGTGCCGATCAGGCCCCAGATCAGGCGCAGCGCAATCAGGGCACCCGCGGCATAGCCCGCCCATTGATGCAGGCTGTCCCATTCATCGGCCGTGATCCAGGCGATGACGAAACTTGCCGCCAGGCCCCAGTGAAACAGGCGGACAAACGGGTCCCATACTTTGACAGACATGATGCGTGCTCCTGACTGTTGAATGCGTTTTTTAGGTGTTTCAGAGAGGCGGCTTTGACCGAGGGCATCCGTGCAGGCAGGCACGGAGGCGGGGGACAAACTATCGGTCAAAGCCGCACTCACCCGAGGGAGGCGCGATTAAAATCAGTCGTCTTCCTTGACGAGCTCAAAGGTCGCCGGGTTGAAATAGGCTTCGACTTTCTTGCCATCGGCCTTGACGGCGTAGACTTCGTAGCAGCCTTCATCTTCCTTGATTTTGCGGACGTCCCAGCCTTCGGCGGTCAGTTTCTCCTTAAGCGCATCCATGCTCTGCCATTCGGATTTAGGCACGTTGCAATAATCGTCACTGGCCTGTGCGGTGTGCGCAGTCAGGCCAAGGGCGGCAGTTGCCAGCAGGGTGGCGGCAAAGGTGCCAAAGGCGACTTTCTTCAAAACAGTGTTTTTCACGGCTCGGTTCCTTCATAAGATAGGGGATATGTCATGATCGGTGCGGAGTATGGCGTTCTTCCCTGACAGCAACCTGAACCAGACATTTTTCACCGTTCAGCACACTGTCAGGAAACGTCCTTAACCAAGGCCGATTGTGCAAAGCTTTGCGATGAGGTTGGGGTGCGTATTCTTCTGGTCGAAGATGAATTGATGCTGGCAGACGCGGTGCGCGATCATTTGCTGGCAAGCGGTGAGGCGGTTGATCACAGCGCAAGTGTGGTCGATGCCGAGATCATGCTACGCGGGACCAACTATGATGTGTTGCTGCTGGACCTCAACCTGCCAGATGGCAAGGGGCTTGATTTGCTGCGCGATTTGCGTCGCAAGGGATCGGCCACGCCATGCATTATCCTGACCGCACAGGATCAGATTTCGGATCGGATCGAGGGCTTGAATGCCGGGGCGGATGATTATCTAGTCAAGCCGTTCGACCTCAATGAGTTATCTGCACGCCTGGCCGCCGTATCGCGGCGCTATAGCGGCAACCCCAATCCGTTTGTGGAACTTGATGGCGGGGTCGAGGTGGATCTTGCCGGGCGGTCTGTTTTGCGCGACGGGGCGCAGATTGACCTGACATCGCGCGAATGGGCTCTGTTTGATCAGATGGTCAAACGGCCGGGACAGACACTTTCGAAACGCCAGCTTGAAGAAGCGCTTTATGAATTCGGGGCCGAGATCGAAAGCAACACGGTCGAGGTTTATGTCAGCCGGTTGCGCCGCAAGCTTGGCCGCGATGTCATCAAGACCGTGCGCGGTGTCGGCTATCGGGTTGAGGGATAAGCAACGCCATGGGCAAAAATCCCAACAGAAGTTTACAAGCGATCCTGACCCGGCGATTGACGCTTACGGTTGGGGTGTTCTGGCTGGCGGGCTCGGTCCTTGCGGCGATGACGATGTATCATGAAATGCAGGAAGCGTTTGATAACAGCCTTGTCACCACGGCCTATCGCTATGCTCCGCTGATTGATGAGTACCTTAAGGATCATAAGGGTGGCAGCCCGAAAGAAGTCCTGCCAAGCCCGGCCATGGGGGAGATCCTGACCGATGATCATGGCGATGGCGACGGGGACGAGGAACTTGGCGAAGATTACCTGATGTATCACGTGCGTGATGGTGGCGGGCGGCTTTTGCTGCGGTCGTTCAACGCTGAGGAAGAACCGTTTGAAGCCCCCCTGGTCGAGGGATTTTATAACGAGGAAGATTTCCGCATTTACAGTGCGGTTCTGCTGGGCGGACAGCGGGTGATCCAGGTGGCAGAGCCGCTTGAACATCGGCGCGAGGCGTTGATGGAAAGTGTTCTCGCCCAGTTCCTGCCGATTGCGCTTTTGATCCCGGTGGTGATCATTCAATTGATTGTCGTGCTGCGCGGCGGGTTGAAACCGATCAAACGCGTGCGTGACGAAATCGAGGAACGCGGCGAAGGCAATCTGCAACCGCTTGAGCAGGACGAAGCCCCTGAAGAAATCAGCACCATTGTAACGGCGGTCAACCGGCTGATGGGGAAGCTTGAGGCGGCACTCAGTGTCGAGCGCAGCTTTACCGCCAATAGTGCGCATGAATTGCGCACCCCGATTGCCGTGGCGCTGGCGCAAACGCAAAGGCTGCTGGCAGAACTGCCCGCGGGGCACGCGGCCCGCAAGCGCGCGGTTCAGACGGAAGAGGCGCTTAAACGCCTGTCGCGGCTGTCCGAAAAGCTTTTGCAGCTGGCACGCGCGGAATCAAGCGGTGGCTTTAGCCCGACGGGGCAAAATCAGGACCTTGGCCCGACGCTTAATCTGGTGATCGAAGACATTCGACGGGCCGGGATGGAAGGCGCGCATATCCGCTTTGATACGGAAAATCTGGCGACATTATCGGCCAATATTGACCTTGATGCCTTTGCGATTTGCATGCGCAACCTGATTGAAAATGCCCTGAAATATGGTGGTGATGAAGAACCCGTCGATATCCGCGTGATCGAGGATCACATCGTTCAGGTGTCAAACGGCGGCGCGCCTGTTAGCCCCGCAGAACTCAGCCAACTGACCACCCGGTTCAAACGATCGAGCAACAAGGCCGACGGATCAGGTCTTGGTCTGGCGATTGTCGAGGCGATTGCGCGCAATACGAAGGCAGAGCTCAAGCTTTATTCCCCGCGCCCGGATCATGCGGACGGCTTCATGGCCGAACTTCGTTTGCATCAAAGCTAAGCGCACAAACAGCCCCCATAAAACGTCTGACCAGCAATGCAACCCCGGAAAACCGGGTTGAAGATTTGCGATCATGGCGCGGGATTACCGTTTTATGTTTTGAGATCGAAACGTCATAAATGGCAGTTTTCCGCCATTGTAAACGTTTCAAATGTTCATAAAACGGAAACACAAGTGTTATCGAAGTGACTTCTTCGTTGGGTATGGTTTGGCCCGTCGAAGGAGTTTTGTTGCAGATGACACCCAAACCCACCATGCGCACAGTCGCCGCCAAGGCCGGCGTTTCAATCGCAACCGTATCACGGGTGATCAATTGCCCTGATGAGGTTCCGACTGAAACGGTTGAACGTGTGCGTGCGGCCATGGCGTATCTGAAATATCGGCCAAACATGAATGGCCGACGCCTTAAGATGGCGCAGACGCGGTCTGTCGGGGTTTTGGTGCCAACCATGGCCAACCCGGTTTTTGCAACGTCGGTCCAGGGGATCGAGCAGGCCGCCCATGAGGATGGCCTGACCGTTCTTTTGACGTCATCGGAATATGATCCGGAACGCGAATTGGGCGCGGTTTCGACATTGCTCAATAACCGGGTGGACGGGTTGATCCTGACACTGGCGAATGCCGATGATAATCGCGTGATCGATCTTTTGATCAGTGAAAACATCCCGTTCGTGTTGCTGTTTAACCAGCCAAGCCGAACCGACGTGGCGTCCATCAGTGTTGATAACGCCAAGTCGGCCTATGACATCACGCAGGCGATGATTGCGCAGGGGCATCGCAAGCTTGCGATGGTGGCCGGCCATTTTGAAAGTTCGGACCGTTCGCGCCAGCGTTATGACGGGTTCTGTCAGGCCATTAACGACGCACACCAAAAGGACGAGGTGGCGATGGCGGCCCCGCGCCTGTGTCAGGTCGGGTTTGGCGAGACCGATCTTGAGGGCATCCTTGAGAGTTTTCTGACCGGGCCGGACGCGGTCACGGGTCTTGTCTGTTCGACTGACATGCTGGCGATTGCCGCAATCAGCGCATGCCGCACCTATGGGCTTTCGGTCCCGGGGGATGTGTCAGTCGGGGGCATTGACGGAATTGCGGTGGGTGGGCTGATCACACCGAAACTGTGTTCGGCCGTTCAACCCACCCAGAAGATGGGCCAGCAGGCGCTTGCATTCCTGCTGGGCCTGATACGGGGGCAGACAGAACCGCAAAGTTTGCTTTTGCCCCATCAACTTAGCACGGGTGAGTCGATCGGACCCGCCCGGCATCAGTCATCACCCCGATTATAGGGAGATCAAAAGTGCGTTTCAAACAACTTGTCATGGGTGTGAGCCTTGCGGTTGCTGCCACGGCGGCACAGCCTGCCTTCGCTGATGAAGCAGCGATTTGCTATAACTGCCCGCCGGAATGGGCTGACTGGGGCGGACAGCTCAAGAATATTTCGAAAGATCTGGGCATTGATGTCCCGCAGGATAACAAAAACTCGGGCCAGACCCTGTCGCAGCTTTTGGCGGAAAAAGAAAACCCGGTCGCCGATGTTGCCTATTACGGTGTGTCGTTTGGCATCAAGGCCAATGAAGCCGGTGTTGTTCAGAACTACAAGCCGACCAATTTCGATGCCATCCCGGATGGTCTGAAAGACCCGAACGGCGCATGGTTTGCGATCCATTCCGGCACGATTGGCCTGTTTGTCAATGTTGACGCCCTTGACGGCGCGCCGGTCCCGCAGAGCTGGAACGACCTTTTGAAGCCGGAATACAAAGGCATGGTTGGTTATCTTGACCCATCAAGCGCCTTTGTCGGATATGCCGGTGCGGTTGCGATCAACCGTGCCATGGGTGGGTCACTTGATGACTTCACGCCGGGTATCGAGTTCTTCAAGAAGCTGAAGGAAAACGATCCGATTGTGCCGAAACAGACCGCCTACGCACGTGTTCTGTCGGGGGAAATTCCGATCCTGCTTGATTATGATTTCAACGCCTATCGCGCGAAATACAAAGACAGCGCGAATGTTGAATTCGTCATCCCGTCCGAGGGCACGGTTACGGTGCCGTATGTCATGAGCCTGGTTGCCAACAACCCGCATGGCGAGAACGGCAAAAAGGTTCTGGATTACGTGATGTCGGACAAAGGCCAGTCCCATTGGGCAAATGCCTTCCTGCGTCCGGTGATCCCGAGTGCAATGTCGCCAGAAGCGGCATCCAAGTTCCTGCCGGAAGCCGACTATGCCCGTTCCCAGCCGGTTGATTACGCCAAGATGGCAACCGTACAGACCGGATTCTCTGACCGTTATCTGGCCGAGGTACGTTAAGGTGTCGATGGACATTGATTTGAAGGAGGGGCGTTCGCGCCCTTCCTTGCTTTCATCCTTTTTAACCCCGCGCGCAGCGGCCGCAAGCCCGGCGATCCTGACGGTCTTGCTGATCCCGGGGCTTGTGATTGTTGCGGCGTTCTTTTTGATCCCGCTTGCGCGTGTTGCGGTCGAAGTCGGCAACGGGCCGGAGGGCTGGGGGACGTATCTTCTGATCCTGACCAATGCGCGCTATCTGGAAAGTCTGATCCAGACGCTTGCGATGTCGGCAGGCGTTACGGTGATGGCGTTGATCCTGTGTGCGATTGTCGGGCTGTTTTTGGTGCGCAACAGATTTGCCGGGCGCAGTATTTTGATCGGGACATTGACCTTGCCGCTGTCCTTTCCGGGCACGGTGGTTGGCTTCATGGTGATCATGCTGGCCGGACGCCAAGGTGTGATTGGCGGGCTTACGGATGCGGCCTTTGGGTCCAAACTTGTCTTTGCCTATGACATTGCCGGGCTTTTTATCGGCTATCTGTATTTTTCGATCCCGCGCGTGATCTTGGCGGTTATGGCATCTGCCGAGAAGCTTGACCTGCAGCTTGAAGAAGCGGCGCGGTCGCTTGGTGCATCGCGGTTTCGTGTGATTTGCGACGTGATTTTACCCGGCCTCATGCCCGGCCTGATTTCATCAGGGGCCATTTGCTTTGCAACGGCGATGGGCGCGTTTGGCACGGCCTTTACGCTGGCGACCGATATCGATGTGTTGCCGATGGTGATCTATACCGAGTTTACACGGAACGCCAATATCCCGGTGGCGGCTGCCCTTAGCATTGTTTTGGGCCTGATCACCTGGGCGTGTCTGGCTGCGGTGCGCAGCTTTACCGGCGAGGGCAAAAGCCTGCCGGTGCGTGGAGGGGCATGATATGCGACGCACAGGTATCTTTTACGCGCAGCTTGGCCTGACCATTTTGCTGTGTCTTTTTATCGTCGTGCCGATCGTGATGTCGGCCCTTGCCGGGGTAACCGTTAATGTGTTTCAGGGATTGTCTTCGGGCCTGACGCTGCGCTGGATATTCGAGGTCTGGGACCTTTATGCATCAAGCATCTTCTTGTCATTGTGGCTGGCGATTGCCTGCCTGTTCGTGACGCTGATTGCCGGTGTGCCGTTAGCATATGTTCTGGTGCGCAAGCCCGGCCGGGCCACCCGGTTGTTTGAAGAATTGCTGACACTGCCGGTGGCGATCCCGGGTCTGGCCTTGGCGCTCGCACTGTTGATTACCTATGGCGGGGTCAGTGGATATCGATCCAGTTGGCTTTTCATCCTGACCGGGCATGTGTTGTTTACCCTGCCATTCATGGTGCGATCTGTCGCAGCCGTGATGTCGGCGATGGATATGAAAACCCTTGAAGAAGGGGCGGCAAGCCTTGGAGCCGGGTTCTGGCGGCGGTTTTTCACGGTCATCGTGCCCAATGCCAAGCCCGGCATTCTGGCCGGTGCATTGATGGTGGTCACGCTTTCGGTCGGGGAGTTCAACCTGACCTGGATGTTGCACACGCCGCTGACCAAAACGCTGCCGGTCGGGCTTGCGGATGCTTATGCCTCCATGCGGCTTGAGATCGGCAGCGCCTATACCCTGATTTTCTTTGTACTGATCATGCCGTTGCTGATTGCCATGCAAATACTGGCAAATCGCGGCAGCAAGCCTGCACGCGCGACGGCGGAGGATAAATAATGACCACTTCCCAAAAACAGGCTGCGCAGGCGCAAGACGCCGGTACTGGGATTGCGCTGACAAACTGTGCGAAGACTTTTGCCGATGGCACGCGCGCGCTGATGCCGTTCGATCTGTCGATCACGGCGGGCGAGACGCTGGTTCTGCTGGGCCCGTCGGGCTGTGGCAAAACCACGATTTTGCGCATGATTGCCGGGCTGGAGTTCCCCGATGCGGGTGGTGCAATTCATTTCGGCGACGACGATGTGACCCGACAGTCGATTGAGCAGCGTCGGGTGGGCATGGTGTTTCAGTCCTATGCGCTGTTTCCCAATATGACGGTGGCCGAAAACGTGGCCTATGGCCTTAAGGTGCAAAAGGTTGGCAAAGCCGAACGCGACCAGCGCGTGCGCGAGATGCTGGAAATGATGCATATCGACATGCTGGCCAATCGCCGGGTTGATCAGCTTTCCGGTGGGCAGCGCCAGCGTGTGGCCCTTGCGCGCGCCATCGCACCGCGCCCGCGTGTTTTGCTGCTCGACGAGCCGTTGACAGCCCTTGATGCCAAGCTCCGCGTGCGGTTGCGGACCGAAATCAACGCACTTTTGCGCAAGCTTGGCATCACAGCGATTTACGTTACCCATGATCAGGAAGAAGCCATGGCACTGGGCGACCGGATCGTTGTGATGCAAAAGGGTGAAATCGCGCAGATCGGGACACCACAGGAAATTTATCGTGCGCCGAAAACCCCGTTTGTGGCCGACTTCGTCGGAGCGAGTAATTGCCTGAAGGTCGATATCGAAAACGGGCGGGCGTTGCTGGGCCGTGTGGATGTTGATGTGTCGCGTGCATGGAACGCCAACCCCGCCACAGATGGCCTGTCGGAGATCTATTTCCGGGCAGATGGGCTTATGCTGTGTGCGCCCGATGATGCGCATTTTACCGCGAGGGTAGAGGCTGTTTCCTATTTGGGGGAACGGCTCCGCGTGACGGTTTCGGGTATCGGCGAAGATGCGGTTTTGGTTGATGCCGACCCGGATACAAACATGACGCCGGGCGAGACGGTGCATTGCCGGTTGGTGCCCGAACGTCTCACTGTGTTTGCCGCACGCTGACGGTTTCCAGTCCCAACACGAACAAGAAATTCAAGATACGAGAGACTTTAAAAGCATGCTTATTGCGCAACTAACCGATTTGCATATCGGTGCCGGACGGCGTCTGGCCTATCGCAAGGTGGATACGGCAACGGCCCTTGAATGGGCGGTGAAACGCGTCAACACCATGGTGCCAAGACCTGACATGGTTTTGTTTACCGGAGATATTGGTGATCTGGGAACAGCCGAAGAATACGCGCTGGTGCAAGACATCCTGCGCGGACTTGAGGTGCCGTTTTACATGATCCCGGGCAACCATGATCAGCGTGCGCCATTGCGCGCGGCCTTTGCGGATGCCATGCCCATCGAGGATGGGGTGGAGTTCATCAATTATGTGATTGATGCCGGACCGGTCAGGCTGATTGCGCTTGATAGCCTTGATGAAGGCCGGCCAGAGGGCAAATTGTGTTCAGCCCGATTGGATTGGTTGGAGCGCACACTGCATGATGGCGATAATCGCCCTTGTGTCTTGTTTGTGCATCACCCGCCGGTCGCGGTCGGGATCAAGCATATGGATGATCAGAGACTGTTAAGCGGGGCAGAGACATTTGCCCAGATCGTGCTGGCGCATAAAGACCGCATTCAGGCGATCATGTGTGGCCATCTGCACCGTCCGATCCATACACGATGGGCAGGCGTGCCGTTGATTGTTGCGCCGTCAATCGCCCATCAGGTCGCGTTGGATTTGCGCGATGACGGACCGTCGGCCTTTACCATGGAACCGCCAGCGATGCATTTGCATCGCTGGGATGAAAAGCAGCAATGCCTTCTGACCCATCTGGCCTATGTCGACCAATATGACGGGCCACATCCGTTCTTTGACGAGAATGGCAAGCTGATTGTCTGAAAAAGGGTGGTGGGCTTATTTTCCCACCCCGACCTTGATGGCGAGTTTGCGAAGCGGGCCGATGCGGTTAATCGCGGTGAGGCCGGCATAGCGCAGGTCGCGGAGTGTTTTGGGTTCGAACATTGAGGCGCGGTTGAGCAGATCAATGCCGCCGACCCGCATGACGGTTTTGGGCAACTGGCGCCGTTCGTAGGATTTCAGAAGCGGGGTGGCGCCGATATCCTCATTATGCAGTTTGGCCTTGGCCATCAGCTCGGCCAAGGTTTCGATGTCATGCAGGCTCATATTAAGCCCCTGCGCGCCGATTGGCGGGACGACATGGGCGGATTCTGCTATCAAGGCAAGGCGGGCGGCAATCAGGCGCGACGGCACTTGCGAGATCATCGGCCAGACGGCGCGCGGGCTTGCGATTGTCAGTGGGCCAAACAGGTTCATGGTGTCATGGGTGATTTCGGCCGACAGGGCCTCGTCACTCATGGCATTCAGTTCATCGGCGCGGGCTGCCGGGACCATCCAGACGACGGACGAGCAGGGCTTGCCATCAAGGTCGGGCATGGGGACGAGGGTCAGCGGACCACCGGTACGGTGAATTTCGGTCGAGATGTTGTCATGTGGTTTGTTGTGGGTGACGACAAACACCAGCGCACTTTGATCATAGGCCCAGCGTTTGTGTTTGATCCCGGCCATGTCGCGCAAGGATGAATTGCGACCATCGGCGGCAATGACGACTTTGGCCCGCACGGTCTGGCCATCCGAAAGCGTTACTTCGCCAAAGCGGGACGTGCCTTTAAACGCCGTCACGGTGGTCGAGAAGCGGAAATCGACATTGTCCAGTTCGGCCAGGCGCGCCATCAGGGCCACACGGGCGGCCTTGTTTGAGACGTTCCAGCCAAAGAAACCGTTCTTGGTTTCAGAACCATCAAAGTCGGCGGTTTCGCGCGGGGTGCGCTCCGCACCACCGGCATCGACAATGCGCATGACGCGAAGTTCCGCCCCGGTCGGTTTGATTGCATCCCAGACGCCAGCTTTTTTAAGCGTCTCGATGCCCGGCTCAAGGAAGGCGGTGGTGCGCAAATCGGTACCTTCGCCGATGTCAGAAGGGGCCGGGTCGACAATCACGATCTGATGGCCATCGGCGGCAAAACGCGCCGCGGCACTCATTCCGGCGATCCCGCCGCCTGCAATCAGAATATCGGTTTCGATCATGACTGTTTATCCCATTCTCTGGCCGGATATCGCGGCACGCATCTGTGCGGCCATGACCGGCAAATCGTTGCGGGCAATGTGCCCTGTTGGGTCACTATACGCAACGATTTTGCCATCCGTTTTGATCCAGATTACGGCAAGGTGATTTTCGCGGGCGGGAATGAGCGCGGGCACGGGGATTGCCCCATAAGGAAAATTGGGCCATTTTGGGAGCGCCTTCCGCCACCACCCCAAAAACAAGGAATAAGATCATGCTCGCCTGGGTATATCTGTTTATTGCGATCAGTCTTGAAGTGATCGGGACGATATCGCTTAAATTCTCGGATGGATTTACCGATTGGCGTTTTACGGTATTAAGCCTTGGCGTTTATGGCTTGAGCTTCTGGTTTTTGTCGATGACGCTGCGCATCATTCCGGTCGGAACGGCCTATGCGGTGTGGGCCGGGCTGGGTACGGCATCGGTCGCCCTGATTGGCTGGTTGTTCCTGAAGGAACCGATGACCGCGGTTAAGGCGGTATTGTTGCTGATGATCATTGGCGGGGTGGTTGGCCTCAAGACCATCAGCACGGAAAGTTAATATCGTTAACTTTGGGCCGTCAGTGCAGTGGCACACGCCTTGATGTCCTGTTCGATATCAAGGTGTTTCGGGGCCCAGCCCAATTCACGCATGGCCTTGGTGCTGCCGAGATGTTGATGATGAGCAAGCCCGTCTGCCCAATCCCCATAACGGGCCATCGCGGTTTGTGTGCTGATCGTTTCAAACTGGCAGTTTTCAATGGCGAAATGTCTGGCGATCAGCTTGGCAACAGCAGCGTTTGAAACACCGTTGATCGCAACCCCGATATAGCTGGAACCGGGTTTGGCATTGGTCAGTGCACGGTAATAAAGATCGGCCAGATCATCGGTGTGGACCATCGGTTGATCAATATGGTCGCCGCCAACAATGGTAATCACCTTGTTGCTTTGGGCAGATGTGATGGCGCGTTCAAACAGACCGGTATGCCCATGGCGGCCGGTGGCATAGACACATCCCGGATGAATGATGATGCCGTGCAGTTTTTTATCGCCAAGAATGCGGTTCAACCCGGCAATCATCCAGTCAAATGCCGGTAAAGTGGCAAAGGGCAGTGTTTCGTCACCGATCTGTCCCGGTTTGGTTTGCGGGTAGCTCCAAACGCCACCGGTATAGAGGAAGCGCACCATGCCTGGCATGCGATGGAGGGCCGGGATCAGGTGATCGAGCAGATTGGCATCAATGCGTGGCATTTGATCGGAAAAATCGCAGGCCGTATGGATGACGGCATCAACATCGGGCAGGTCGTTGACCCACGCGACCGGGTTGGTGATATCGCCCCGGATTGGCGTTGCACCGAGGTCGGCCAGCATTTTGTGGCTGGTGCGTGATCGGGCAAGTGCCAGGACATCATGTTGATGACGGATCAGTTTTTCAACGATGGCCGATCCGATCAGGCCGGTTCCGCCGGTGACAAAGACGCGCATTCTATTTCCCCAAATGGATGTGATGCGATCCTTGTCCGACCTCAACCGGGGTTGAGGTCAAGGCGATTTTAGAGCCACATTGGAATGATCGAGGCGATCAGAAGCGCGCCAAGCGCGACATTGACTGTGCGCCATTGCCAATCCGATGTGAGTAACAGCGACAGGCTTAAGCCCAGTGCGCACCAAAGCGCCATCGACAAAAGACCGGAAAAGGCAAAGGCACTGCCCAGAATAATCGCAAGTTCGGTCGGGTCCTGTGCGATGGCAGAAAAGGATGCCGCCGCGCCGATGGTGACAGCCCAGCCTTTAGGGTTCAGCCACAGCAGGCCAAAGGCGCCAAGAAACGGGATCGGTTTGCTGTCTGTCGGGGTGTCCTGATCAATGTTGCGCGCAATCGTCGAGGTGGGTGGTGGCGTGGCCATGGCAATTTTGAAAGCCAGCCACACCAGATAGCTGGTGCCGATCAGTTTGGTGATGAGCTCAATTGCCGGAAAGGCGCGCAGCAAATTCGCCAGCCCAAGCGCGCCCGCGGCTGCGAGTGTCAGCATGCCGATTGAAATACCCATGATGAACGGCACCGAACGGCGAAAGCCGAACTGCGCACCTGATGCGGTGGCAAGCGTCGTTGCCCCGCCGGGCGACAGAGCCGCGGCCAGGGTAAAGGATAAAACGGGCAGCAGTGTTTCGATCATTCTATCGTCCTGTGGTGGCGCTTTGCCCAGGCGGCAGAGGACATCAGAAAACAATTCTTTGCATCAGAAAAGCGAATGTTCATTATGGATGGCATTACATTTGATAATGCTGTTGGTGTTGATCATGTTGTGGCCGGATCGGTGGGGATATCATGCGAAACCTTGATGTGGCGGTGTTGCGCGCCTTTGTGACCGTGGCGGAAACCGGCAGCATGACCGGTGCGGCAGAAGTGCTTAACCTGACGCAAGGGGCGGTCAGCCAGCAGATCAAGCGGCTTGAAACCGCATTCGGGTGCGGGTTGTTTGAACGCGCGCGCAAGGGATTGCGCCTGACCCAGAATGGGGAGCAATTGCTGCGCAAGGCGCAAAGGATGCTTTTGCTCAATGACGAGATTTGGCAGGACATGACCGGGGCAGGGCATGTCGGCAAGCTTACCGTCGGTATCCCTTATGATCTTGTCGGCACGTTTATGCGCACGCCACTTCGCAAATTTTGCGACCACTATCCGGGGATCGAGCTTTCGCTGCGGTGTCATAGCTCCCAAGAATTGCGGAGCATGGTCAATAGTGGCGAGATTGATATTGCGCTCGTTGAGGAGCCGGTCGGGCAGATGACGGGTGATTTCCTGAAAATTGCGCCGCTGGTCTGGGTCGGGGCGAAATCAGGCAAGGCCCAAACAAAGCGCCCGCTGCCGGTGTCGCTCGTCAGTCGTGAATGTGCGTTTCGACCGGCGGTGATTGATGCGCTTGATCAGGCGGGGATTGCCTGGCGCAGCGTATTTGAAAGCGGCAATATCGAAGCAACGGCGGCAACGGTGCGATCGGATTTGTCGATCACGGCGTTTCTGGTCGGCACGATCCCCGATGATCTTGAAGCACTGGGCCGCGATGATGCATTGCCGGAATTGCCAAAGTTCGCGATCAGCCTGATGGAAAAGGCCGGTGCACATAACGAAGTGCGCGACGTGTTTGCCGAGATGGTGCGCACCCATTTCCATCAGTTGTAATCGCGCAAAAGAAAACACCGACCAGCGATGCTGATCGGTGTTGCATTCAGGCGGCTGATTTAAAGATCAGGCGATTTCGAAGATGCCATCAATTTCAACCGCAACACCGAGCGGCAGGGCGGCAACGCCAACAGCCGAGCGGGCGTGTTTGCCAGCATCGCCAAAGATTTCCACCATGGTGTCAGACGCGCCATTGACGACTTTTGGCTGATCGGTGAAGTCGGGGGCGGAATTAACAAACGCATTCAGTTTGACAACGCGGGTGACCTTATCAAGATCGCCGATGGCGGCTTTCAGTTGCGCAACAAGGTTAAGCGCGCAAAGACGGGCGGCCTTCTGACCGGTTTCGACGTCATAGTCGGCACCGAGTTTGCCGATAAATTTCAACTCGCCATTTTCCATGGTGATCTGACCGGAAATATGAACCAGTTTGCCCGAGATGACATAGGGCACATAGTTCGCAACCGGTGCGGTCGCAGTCGGCAGGGTGATGCCGAGATCGGCAAGATGAGCGTCAATTTTACCAGCCATGATGATCCATCCTTTTGCTTGGCAGATGTTCAAATTTGCCCCCAACTTATCGGGGTTGCGGGGCAAACAAAACAGTTTCTTTGTATCGATGCAATCGGGCGCAGGGGCGTTGCTGCAAGTGTTTGCGCGATCCTTTCAAACAGTCGCATAAAATCAAATTGCCATAAGGGGAAAGGCCCGTAACAATGGGCTATTGGCAGCACGGCGAAAACCTGCTGCCTTGTTTTTGGGATTTTGAAGCGGTGCAAACCGCGTAGGGGTTGGGTGAGATGACGTTGCGGGATCGGTTCGGAAGTGTTCATGGTGGCTGGATTGCCCTTTTGGGGGTTGTGATCCTGTCGCCCGATGCGCTTTTGCTGCGTCTGATTGCGGCCGATGATTTTACAACCGCTTTCTGGCGGCTGGGCTTCTTGACCGTGGCGCTTTTGCTGGTGGCCCTTTGGAACGGGGCCAAGCGGGGTGAAGGCATCGTGCAATCGATCCGGCCCAACGGGTTCGAGATGCTGACCGGTCTGTTTTACGGCGGGACCTGTACGCTTTTCATGTTTTCGGTCCGCAATACCGATGCCGCCAATACCCTGATCATTATTGCCGCGACACCGCTTCTGGCCGGGTTGATTGGCGTGTTTATCTTTAAGCGTTCCCAGCCGATCCGGACATGGGTGGCCTCGGTCGTGGTGTTTGTGGCCTTGCTTGGCCTGTTCAGTGCCGGGTTTGGCGGGAAAAACGCGCTGGGGGACATGCTGGCCCTTGGGGCGGCGATCTGTATGGCGGGTTATTTCAATGTGCTGGGTGCCAAGCCCGAAGTTGATGCGCTTAAGGGCATGTTGTTTGGCGCGTTTGTCGTCACCCTGATCCTTCTGCCCGGTGCCGAACCGTTATCGCCAGTTGGTCTGGACTGGGTGTGGCTTTTGATGCTGGGCTTTTGGGTGTTGCCGGTGTCCTTCCTGCTGATTGCCTATGCATCGCGGAAAATTCCGGCCGCCGAGGTCAGCCTGATCATGCTTAATGAAGCGATCCTTGGATCGTTTCTGGTCTGGGTGTTTGTCAATGAAGTGCCCGACGAAATGACACTGATCAGCGGGACGGTGGTGATCACCACGCTTGTCATTCACAGCCTTTTGGGGCTGCGCGCCAGCAAGAGGGCCAACAAACAAGCAAGGGCGGCGGCCTGACGGACGGATCTGCAAGCAATCCGGGTGACTTCAGCTTGTTGTCAGCTTCGCACGGTATGCGAGGGGCATGGTTCATTGCCCCAAGGATGCCCGGATGCGTCGACTTCGTTCCTTTTTGCACTTTTCACCGATTGATTATCGATTTGGCCTTTTAACACTCGCGGTCTATTTCACGCTGGTTCTGAACTGGAAGGTGCTAAGCCACTTTTACGGCATTCTGGCAGGCCTTGGCGATTATGACGCGGGCTTTGCGATCAGTGCGCCGTTTGTTCTGATCTGTGCGTCACTTGTTGTTTTCACGCCGTTTTCCTGGCGCTATCTGTTCAAGCCGTTCTTTGTTTTCCTGATAATCACGGGTGCGCTGGCGCATTATGCGATGTTGAAATACGGCATCGTGTTTGATCGCGGCATGATCGAAAACGTGGTCGAGACCAATCAGGGTGAGGCGCTTTCGTATTTCAATTTGCAGGCTGGATTGTGGTTTACCGTGACCGGACTTCTGCCAGCCGCGATACTGATCCTTGTGCCGCTTAAATTCCCGAAGACCGTTTTGCGCGGGATCGGGCAGCGGCTGGTTTTGATGATCTTGCCGCTTTTGGTGTTGGGCGGGATCGGATCGCTTTATTTCAAGGATTATGCATCGGTCGGGCGCAATCACAAGGTTCTGGGCAAGGAGCTTGTGCCGTCGAACTACATTGCCGGCACAATCCAGTTGGTAAAGCGGCGATATCTTTATGCCGACATGCCTTTTCAAACCATCGGGCAGGATGCCCGCAGGGTCGCGCAGGACGGCGATGACAAGCCGACTTTGATGTTTCTGGTGATCGGTGAAACCGCACGCGCCCAAAGTGTTGCCGCCAATGGTTACACGCGCCCGACATCGCCCTTTACCAGCCAGATTGACGGCATGCTGGCGTTTCAGGATGTGTCATCGTGCGGCACGGCAACCGCAGTTTCGGTGCCCTGCATGTTTTCGCCGATGGATCATGCCGGGTATGACGGCGACGTCGCACGCCATAGTGAAAGCCTGATGGATGTGCTGGCACATGCCGGTGTCGACGTTCTGTGGAAAGAAAATGACGAGGGCTGCAAAGGGGTGTGTGACCGGGTGCGCCATATCGACATATCACCCGATGATTTCCCCGAAGATTGCGCATTGGGGACGTGCTTTGATGAGGTGATGCTGCGCGGCCTTGACGACGAAGTCGCATCCGGTGAACCGCATGATCAACTGATTACCTTTCACCTGATGGGCAGTCACGGGCCGACCTATTACAAGCGTTATCCCGATGAGCATCGGGCGTTTGTCCCCGATTGCCCGCGCAGTGACATTGAAAATTGCAGCGCGGAAGAGCTGATCAACACCTATGACAATACGATCCGCTATACCGACTATGTCGTCGCCCAATTGACCGAACGGCTGAAAGCCTATCAGGATGATTACAACGTGGTGTTGCTTTATGTGTCGGACCATGGGGAGTCCTTGGGCGAGGGCGGGTTGTATCTGCACGGTGCGCCCTACATGCTCGCGCCCTCGGAACAAACCAAGGTGCCGATGATGATCTGGATGTCGGACGGCTATGTCGATGCCAACCGGATCGAGACCGATTGCCTGAGAGCGCAGGCACAAACGGGCCGCTTTTCGCATGACAATCTGTTTTCGACCGTGCTGGGCGCGATGCATGTTGCGACCGGACTATATCGCCCGGAAACAGACATCTTTGCTACCTGTCGGGCGCCGGTAATACACGCCGCACGCCGATGAGGACGTTGGGCAGGAATTGACATGCACGATCCGGTAATTTAAATGAGTGCACTCAGTGAGTGCGCTCATTTAAATCGGAGGCGTTGATGAATATTCGAGCTGCGCGACGTGAAGAAACGCGCCAGAAGGTCCTTGATGCCGCGCGTGACTGTTTCTGTGCCGGGGAATTTGACACTGTCAGCACGCGAGAGATTGCAAAACGTGCCGGCGTTGCCGAAGGAACAATATTCAATCACTTCCCGACCAAGGAAGATCTTCTGATCTGCTGCGTTGGGCAACAGATGGCAGAGGCGATTGAAAAGGGTCTTTATACGATGGACCCGGAATGGTGCTTTGTGGACAAGATGATGCATGTTGCGTCCTATCGCTTCACGCAGGTGGGGCTTAATCCCGGCCTGTGGCAGGTGATCATGCAGCAGATTGTCTTTTCACCAAGAAAGGGGGCGGTGCATGCCGTTATGGAAAGCAGCGGATTGATTGCAGCCATTCAGGCCCTGATCGAGGAAGCGCAGCTTTCAGGCGAGCTCAACCGTGATTTGCCGCCGGTTTTGATCCAGAAAACCCTGATGTCGCTGTTTTTATTCACCATTCACGAGCATTTCAGCACGCAGAATTTTGACTGCGAGGATATGTGCGGGACCCTGCGTGAATTGCTTGAAGTACAGGTCAAAGGGCTTTGGGCGGCCGAGCCGCACTTGGCGGCATAACGACATAATCGCCTAAGCCTATTCGCCGATCAGATGCAGGGTGACCTTGCGATGATGGGGCGCACGGCGATGTTCGAACAGATAGATCCCCTGCCACGTTCCAAGCACGGCCCGGCCATTGGATACCGGGATGGTCAGCGACACATCGGTCAGGGCCGACTTGATGTGGGCGGGCATGTCATCAGGACCTTCGCAGGTATGGCGATAGAGGCTGGGATTTTCCTGCACCAGTTGGCCAAAGAAGGTTTCAAGATCAAACCGGACATCCGGATCGGCATTTTCCTGAATGGTCAGGCTGGCCGAGGTGTGACGGACAAAGATGGTCAGTTGCCCGCGCGCCAGACCGGTCCCGGCCACCCATGACTGGATCGGTTCGGTGACTTCGTACAATCCCTGACCGCTGGTGGTGATTTCAAGAGTGATCTGATCTTGCGAAAGCATGACATCCGTCCGGCTTGGCAGCCGGACGGGATCAATATCGAATTCCGTCAGGCCGCAGTTTTGAGCTCACCCTGATCGTAGAAGCGAAGGGCGGTCATGGCAAGGTTGCCGAACTCGTAACTGTCATGAAGCAGATCGGGTTCGAAATCATCTGATGCAGCACCCAGCGCAACATAGAAGGGCATCAGGTGATCATCGTCCGGATGGGCCATGGCGGCGTGGGGGGCGAGGCTTCTGTAATCAAGCAGGGCGTTTATATCGCGTGCCTTGATCTTTTCTACCATCCAGTTGGTGAATTCCTTAGCCCACGGGTCAATCGCGCCTTCGTTGCGATCAAGCGCACGCAGATTGTGTGTCATCGCACCGCTTGCGACCACCAGAACACCCAGATCGCGCAAACCGCGCAGCTTTTTGCCAAGTTCGAAATGTTCGCGCGGGCCACCGTGACCCAGCATGGAAAGCTGAAAGACCGGAATATCGGCATTCGGGCGGGCAAGGATCATTGGCATCCATGCCCCGTGATCAAGGCCGCGTTTGGCATCGGTCTCACTGCCGATTTGTGCAGCGATTTGCGCTGCCAGTTCCGGGTCACCGGCCACATCGTAATGCAACTGATAAAGCGGCTGCGGAAAACCATAGAAGTCATGAATGGTTTCCTGGCGTTGCGCGGTGGAGATGGTCGGTCGTTCGGTCTGCCAGTGGGCCGAGATCATGACAATGGCACGCACGCCATCGGTCAGTTTTGAAAGCTCATCGACAAAGAAATGGAAAGCCGGGGTGCTTTGACGCGCCACCAGCATTGGCGAGCCATGAGAAATAAACATTGGCGCCAGGCTTTGTGCAGTGCTGTCGGTGTTTGCTGATGGATCAGTCATTGGAATACCTCATCGGGCTATTCAACCATTTGAATTGAATATGCGTGTCGCATCTGGCCTTGACCAGTCACCGTTCGTCAACAGTCTGTTGCCATTTTCCGGTTTTGTTTGTCTCAGGGAAACACTGAAAGGGGCCTTGAAGCCAGATTTTCTGCGGGTTCGCGTCGCAAAAATGGGAAGTTCTGGGTGGGGTGCAAAGTAGGGTGACCCTATGCGTTGGCATAAGAAGCCCATTGAAAAGCGGGAGAAATAGGCGCAGGGTAAAAACAGGAAGAGTTTTCCACATATGGCTGTCAAGGTATGACGCATCAAACAAACCCCAAGTCTGCGCTGCTTGAAAGGTCGCGTTTTTCGCTTGGCGAGCTGCCAAGAGCAAAACAGTTCGAGATCTGGAAAGAAAGCATCAACTGTATTTACAGTGTCGAAATGGATCGCAAAACCCGCAAGGCAGGTTTTGTGGCGAACCTTAATTCATGGCGGCATCGCGACCTTCTGATGATCGAGGCGCAAAGCTGTTCACAAAGTTTTTCGCGCACATCGCAAATGATCGCCGCCGACGGCATGGATCATTACAACATCCAGCTTTACACCGATGGCGGGGTAAAATCCGAGATCGGCATTGGCGGAGATGTTCTTCAACCCGGTGGGTTGCTGCTGCTTGATCTTTCACAGCGGACCGAGGCGCAGACCAGCGATGGCTTTAAATCGATGCATCTGTTTTTGCCACGGCATCTGGTCGAGGATCACCTGACTCATCCTGATGATCACAATCTGCGTTTTCTGTCCGAGCGTGACCCGCTGGTCAGCATCCTGTTTCAGCAAATTCTGGCGCTTAATCGCTATATCAACGAGCTTGCCGATCACGAAATATCGGTGTTGCAGAAAACGATCGTCATGATGCTGTCGGCCTGCCTGAATGCCGCAGACGGAGGGACCCGTTCCACCGATGCAATGCGCCGTGATATCGAAAAAGGTGTGATGATCCGGCGATATTTTCGGCAAAATCTGTTCACGGCGGAATTGACCGCGGATAAGGCCGCCAATGACCTTGGCCTGTCACGATCAAGCCTGTATCAGCTGTTTGAAAAACATGGCGGGGTTAAAAACTATCTGCGTGAGATGCGGCTGCGCCATGCCTTGAAACTGCTGGGCGATCCCAAAGAACGGCGGCGGTCACTGTATGACATTGCGCTGGAATGTGGTTATGAAACCGATGCCGGGTTTATCCGGGCGTTCCGCGCGAAATACGGTGTCACGCCAGGTGATATCAGGGCCGGACATCGGCCGCATGCGCACCATGCTGGTGATGGTGTTGATAAGCGCTATGAGCACTGGCTGCATACGCTGGCGTAATGCGGCGGTCTGATGAGGATAGAGAAGATAGTCGGGGAATTGATGCCACTGCCCACGGGCCTGTGCCGTGGACAGTGGCGGAAATCTTATCGTTTGCCACCCATGATGAGCAACAGCAAGCCACCGATCGCGCTGGCAACACCGCCTATCAGATACCAGACCGTTTCGTCGGTATAGCGGCCAAGGAAAGTTTCCGAAAGCTGATCAACAGCACTTTCGGATGCGTTATAGCCCGTCACCAAAAGGGCAACACCGACTACAAGGGCGACAACGCCCAGAATACGGCCAAGGGACATGATGTTTGCTCCTGTCTTTATCTGTTTTGGTTAGCACCGCCCTGTGCAAGGGGGCATGGCAGGCGCCAACATATTGAACAGAAAAGATAACGCACGATCCCCAAGCTTGTTCCCGACGGGGCATGTTCGATCAGGACAATGCGGAAATCACATCAGAACTCTGGGTCAGCGAACAATATTCCGAGGCCAGTACAGCGGCATAAAGATCAAACACGTCCTGTGCCGCGAAGGTCTTGCCGCTGGCGTCCGTCACATCAATCGCCGTGGTGGCATCAAGCACAAGCCAGTTTTCAAAACCAAGGCAATGGGCCATGCGGATGGTGACATCCATGGAATTATGGATAACCACACCGGTAAAGATCAGGCGTTTGATCCCGCGGTCATGCAGATGTTTTTCAAGCGACGTTCCGACAAAGGCACAGTTTTGCTGTTTGGCAATGACGGTTTCGCCGTCGATGGGCTGGGCTTCGTCCTTGAACGGCTGGCCGGGGCCATCGACATAGAAGCTTGAGGCCGGGTTGGCTTCTTCGTGGCGCACGTGAATGACGGGCAGGTTTCTTGCGCGAAAGTCTGCCAGCAGTTTTGCAATCACATCGGCATAGCCGGGATTGTTTTTGGAATTCCAGCGCGGATCATCAATGGCCTTTTGCACATCAAGGACGATGAGGGCGGTGTTGTTGTCGAGGACGGGCAGGGACATGGGAATACTCCGTCAATAAATGGGCCAAAAACAAAACCGGCCGGGAAATCCCCGGCCGGTTTGCTGATCAGAGTTTCCTTACACTGTATCGCGCGCTACCTCGTAGTCCTTGCATGTCAACAACTACATACCAGTGGCCGGAGTTCGGGATCGATAACACCACTGGAGATTGCCGTGCAAGTCCGCCGTGGAATTGGTAACGTTGTCCGCGGCGATATTTGGAGAAGTTGTTGCTATCCAGCAATCGCACATTTGCAGCAGCAGATAGACACACTTCTACATTGTCATTAGCATAACAGTAACTTAGGTCGTGGTATTTAAGTTGCATTGCTTTCACCTTTTTAATCGGCTGGGTAGCCCCTTATACCGATGCACCAAGGTTCCGCTCGACAAACAATCTCGAATCAGTAATGGTCGTATTTCTCACGTACAAACAAGCCAACTCGGTGAGTTTGTCCCCATAAGTACCTTGGTTGGAACTTCATGGGTAAAGCCGGAGCTGTTAGCTTCGGCTTTTTTCGTATTAGGCAACTGTTGCTAGTTGGATGATACGAAAACGTAAAAAGCCCCTCTCATTTGAGAGGGGCTTTTTGTTGTACGTGTTAGGAGCAACCGGTGGTCGCGCCACAAGAGTCACATTTCAGGCAGGTGCCGTTGCGCACCAGGGTGAAGTTACCGCAATCCGGGCAACCATCACCTTCGTAGCCTTTCATGCGGGCTTCGCGGATCTGTTCCATTTTGGCATCGGTTTTGGCGATGACTTCTTCGCTGGTGGTCAGGATCGCATTGTTCTGCGGTGCTGACGGTGCAGCGGTGGTCGCGCTTGCGGTGGTTTCGTGGCTGTGGCCATGACCGTCGGTGCC
Organism: Thalassospira sp. CH_XMU1458; assembly: GCF_037027205.1. Taxonomy (NCBI): domain Bacteria; kingdom Pseudomonadati; phylum Pseudomonadota; class Alphaproteobacteria; order Rhodospirillales; family Thalassospiraceae; genus Thalassospira; species Thalassospira sp. CH_XMU1458. The sequence continues at coordinate 319,766 of NZ_JAYMDW010000002.1, forward strand.
GGTGGATTTGACTTCCACGACGCGTTCTTCGGTCTGAACACCGCCATCAACCACATAGAGGTTGCGACGCACGAAGCCGCTTGATGCCACCTTGCGGATGGTTTCAATCGCCTGATCGCCGGTTTTCTTGGCTTCTTCACCAAGATCACCTTCGCTGACACCTTCGCCAACCGCATCCGGCAGGATGTCGGACGGCTGAACGTGGGCGAGGTCGTTACGGCCAAGATAGGAGATCGCCAGTTCGCGGAACATGTAATCAAGGATGGAAGTTGCCATCTTGATCGCATCGTTGCCGGAAACCATGCCGGACGGCTCGAAGCGGGTGAAGGTGAAGGCTTCGACATATTCTTCGAGCGGCACGCCATACTGCAGGCCGATGGACACCGCGATTGCGAAGTTGTTCATCAGCGAGCGGAAGGCCGCGCCTTCCTTGTGCATGTCGATGAAGATTTCACCAAGCTTGCCGTCTTCGTATTCACCGGTACGCAGGTAAACCTTATGCCCGCCAACGGTCGCCTTCTGGGTGTAGCCTTTGCGGCGGCCCGGAAGGGAGCGACGGTCGCCACGAATGACGCGTTCGATGATTTTTTCAACGATCTGCTCTGACGCGTGGGCTGCCTTGGCAGCGGTCGGCTGATCGGCGTAATCGTCTTCTTCGACCAGGGCAGAGTTCAGCGGCTGGCTGAGTTTCGAACCATCACGGTACAGCGCGTTGGCTTTGAGGCCGAGACGCCAGGACAGCATGTAAGCGTCTTTGCAATCCTGGATGTTTGCACTGCTTGGCATGTTGATGGTTTTGGAAATCGCACCCGAGATGAACGGCTGAGCCGCGGCCATCATGCGGATGTGGCTTTCAGCCGAGAGGTAACGCTTGCCGATACGGCCGCACGGGTTTGCACAATCAAAGACAGCAAGGTCTTCGTCACGCAGATGCGGGGCACCTTCAAGGGTCATCGCACCGCAAACATAGGTGTTTGCCTGTTCGATCTGTTTTTTATCGAAACCGAGGGCGGCTAGCATGTCGAAGTCCATGCTGTTGATTGCCTTGGCATCCAGACCGAGCTGGTTGACGCAGAAATCATCGCCAAAGGTGTATTTGTTGAAGACGAATTTGACATCAAATGCGTTCTTCAGTGCACCTTCAACCTTGGCAATGGCGTCGTCGTCAAAGCCCTTGGCTTTGAGGTCATCATGGGTGATGGACGGCGAGCCAACCAGGGTGCCATGACCAACCGCGTATTTTTCAATGTCGCGGATCTGGTTTTCGGTATAGCCGAGCGTTGCAAGCGCAACCGGAACGGTGCGGTTGATGATTTTGAAGTAACCGCCGCCAGCAAGCTTTTTGAACTTCACGAGGGCAAAGTCAGGCTCGATACCGGTGGTGTCGCAATCCATAACCAGACCGATCGTGCCGGTCGGCGCAATAACGGTGGTCTGGGCGTTGCGGTAGCCATGCTTTTCGCCAAGCTCGACCGCCTTGTCCCAGGCTGCACGGGCAGCAACCGGAAGATCGGCATAGGGGCTGTCAGCCGCAACCAGCGGAACCGGATTGATCGACAGGCCTTCGTAGCCTTCCTGTTCGCCATAAGCGGCACGGCGATGGTTGCGCATGACACGCAGCATTTCAGCCGCGTTGTCGGCATAACCCGGGAACGCACCCTGTTCGCTGGCCATTTCAGCCGAGGTTGCATAGGAAACACCACACATGATCGCGGTAAGGGACGCGCCAATCGCACGGCCTTCGTCGCTGTCATACGGGATGCCCATGCTCATCAAAAGGCCACCAATGTTGGCATAGCCAAGACCAAGGGTACGGTACCGATAGGAGAGTTCTGCGATACGGTCAGACGGGAACTGTGCCATCAGAACCGAGATTTCGAGAACAACAGTCCACAGACGGACAGCATGTTCATAGGCCTCGATATCGACGCCGCCGTCATCAGAACGGAAGTTCATCAGGTTGAGCGATGCGAGGTTACATGCGGTGTCATCAAGGAACATGTATTCCGAGCACGGGTTGGACGCATTGATGCGACCCGAGTTCGGGCAGGTGTGCCATTCGTTAATCGTGGTGTCGTACTGGATGCCCGGATCTGCGCACGCCCAGGCAGCTTCACCGACCTTGTCCCACAAATCGCGGGCAGAGATGGTTTTGGCAACTTTGCCATCGGTACGGCGGATCAGTTCCCAGTCACCGTTATCAAGAACAGCCTGAAGGAAGTCGTTCGACACACGAACAGAGTTGTTCGAGTTCTGACCCGAAACGGTCAGGTATGCCTCGGAGTCCCAATCGGTGTCATAGGTCTTGAAGCTGATTTCGGTGAAGCCCTGACGGGCGAATTCGATGATCTTGTTGATATAGGAATCCGGGATCATCACAGCGCGGGCAGCCAAGACAGCTTCTTTGAGCTGCGGGTTGGCGCGCGGTACAAAGCGATCTTCGGAGTCAGCAGCACCGTCCCAGTTGGTGCAAGCAGCAAGAACAGCGGTCAGGTGCTTTTCAGCCAGTTTGGAACCGGCGACGAGGGCAGCAACTTTCTGCTCTTCGACGACTTTCCAATCAATATATTCTTCGATGTCCGGGTGGTCGATATCAACGACAACCATTTTGGCAGCACGACGGGTGGTGCCACCCGATTTGATCGCGCCAGCAGCACGGTCACCAATTTTCAGGAAGCTCATCAGGCCGGAAGAGCGACCGCCGCCCGATAGGCTTTCACCGCCACCACGTACGTTGGAGAAGTTAGAACCGGTACCGGAACCGAATTTGAACAGACGGGCTTCACGTGACCACAGGTCCATGATGCCGCCTTCGTTGACCAGATCATCGGCAACGGACTGAATGAAGCAGGCATGCGGCTGCGGATGCTCATACGAGCTGGCCGATTTGGTCAGTTCGCCGGTTTTAAAATCAACATAGGAGTGACCCTGTGCCGGGCCATCAATGCCGTACGCCCAGTGCAGACCAGTGTTGAACCACTGCGGCGAGTTCGGCGCACCCATCTGGTGGGAGAGCTGATAGCGCATTTCATCAAAGAAAGCCTGCGCATCGGATTCGGCGTCAAAATAGCCGCCTTTCCAGCCCCAATAGGTCCAGGTGCCTGCCAGACGGTCAAAGACCTGGGTCGAGCTGGTTTCGCTGATGTAGCGTTTTTCAGCCGGCATTTTGTCAAGCTTGGCGGTGTCAGCGGTCTTGCGCCACAGCCAGGACGGGACGTCCTTTTCCTTGACCGGTTTAAGGGCAACCGGAACACCGGCCTTGCGGAAATATTTCTGTGCCAGAACGTCACTCGCGACCTGTGACCAGGAGGCGGGCATGTCGATGTCATTCATCTCAAAAACGACGGAACCATCCGGGTTTTTGATGACAGATGATAACTTACGAAATTCGATGTCGGCGTAAGGGCTGACACCTTCCTGAGTGAATTTTCTGGTAATCCGCATGGTCTGCTCCGGTTCTGATCAGACGTAACAGGGCGCTATCTGGTGATGCGCCAACATCGCCTGACTTTATATAGTTTGCTCAATGCTCTTGCGCTGCCCCTGATGCCGATATTTTCCAGCATTTCCAGAGCCCGCAGGTATGGGTATTCGGTGGTTTGGTCCCCCCTTGGAACCATCCGGTCCGTGGGAAAGACTATAATGGCAAAATTTCGCCACAGTCCACTAATCTTTGTGGTTGACAGTAATTTTTACCACAACATGTAGTGGGTCGATTGCTGTCTTGTTGATTCGATGCTGGTGGGATTCTCGTTAACAATCTCTGAATCGGTCCGGGAGGCCCGGAAAACTGCGATTTGTTTCGCAGCGCGATTGTGTGTCGGTCCTAAGACTCGGACTACATATTGTGTGGGAACACGTTAAACCCACTCAACGTTTGATCAAGCTAACGCCGTTTTCATTCCATTTCCAGTGCCAAGCTGAAAATTAGGCACTGCATGGTTTTTCGTAGCATGGAAACCAATGATAACAGTTTGATATTTATATGAAAGTCTTGTTTCGGATCTGTGTGAAAAGGCAAGGGTATCAAGCGTTACGGCCTACTACATATATGGGGCGCATTGTGGATAAGGAGGTGGACAAAGCCCCCAGATGTAGATGGATCAAAGAGTCGTCGCCCTACAAGCAGTTGTGGGTTGTTTTCAGACGGAAATTTCCATCAAAGGCCGGCGCTGATTTATTCGTGCGCGGCGCAGGGCGAGGAGGCGGTTTACGAACAGATATAAATTGTCTTGGGATTGTTGAGGCCGGGGGGCCTGAAACATTGACTTTCCACGAACATCACGACATATAAGTCACTTGATTGACAGGGTGTATCACCAAACACGCTGTACTGCCTTTTGCCGCCATCGCGTAAAGCAGGCGGACAAACCAGATCTGGAGAGAGACCCAACATGGCCACCGTCGGCACCCGTATTTATACTGCGCTGTTTGGCAAGCGCGTTGGCGAAGACCGTTTCGGCAATACCTATTACACCGAAAAGACTCCGGCAAAGGGTCGTCGCACCAAGCGTTGGGTTGTTTACAAAGGTGTCGTCGAGGGATCCAAGGTCCCGGCCGAATGGCATGCCTGGCTGCATTACACCCTTGATGCGCCGCTGTCTGAAAAGGCCGAAGACCGTTATGACTGGCAGAAAGAACACCAGCCGAACCTGACGGGCACCAAGCATGCCTATCGTCCGAAGGGCCATGAATATAGTGGTGGCAAGCGTGCACCGGCGACCGGTGACTATCAGGCTTGGTCGCCGGAAGGCTGATTGATCCGAAAGAATACCGATTAACAGGCGGGCGCGGGGCAACTCGCGCCCGTTTGTGTTTTGGATGTGTTTTGCCTGAATTCTGTTTCCCGATGGCCCGTTTGCGGCGGTTGTCTTTTGGGTGGTTGTTTTTCGGGGCGGGGCAATACAATATACGTCTCAAAGAGATACAGAACGGATAAGGTCGATGAGCAACAGACTGATTGAAACCATTGCCGGTGCTGCCGTGATCGCTGTTGCGGTCGGATTTGCGGCCTATTCCTATTCACGCGCCGGGATCAGTACGGTGGAAGGCTATGAAATCATGGCCAGCTTCAATCGCATAGATGGTCTTGTTGTTGGCAATGACGTTCGTGTTTCAGGTGTTACCGTCGGAACGGTGACCGCCCAGGAACTTGATCCTGATACATATATGGCAGTCGTCAAAATGTCGGTGCGGTCCGATCTGGCATTGCCGATGGACAGTTCTGCCAAGATTGCGTCTGACGGATTGCTGGGTGGCAAATTTGTTTCTCTTGAGCCGGGCGGGGATATCGACATGATCGAGGCCGGTGGCGAAATTGAGTTCACCCAAGGGTCGGTAAACCTTGAAGATCTTATTGGTCAGGTTATCTATTCTTCGACCAACAGCGATAATTGATTGATCAGAGGGCCGGCGAAAAGCGGCCATGATTTTGCCGGGATTGCACAGCAAGGTGCGGCGCAGAGAACGCAGCAAGGTGTCGGTCAAAGTCAAACAGAGACCTGCCTTGCCCCAAATGTCGGAGCGGTTGATGAAAAAGACCGGAAATGTTGATCACTTTCCCACCTGGCAGGCCAGCGATGGCTCGCCGCTTTCATGCGTGGAAAAGATCAAGGTTCTCAATGACAATTTCGGCGAACTGCGCGAGATCATGCAGGATGCGCTTGAAGATGCGCTTCTGATGGGCTGTGACGAAGAACAGTTCCGTAATGTGATGCGCGATCTGGTTGCCGAACTGCACAATCCCTATAACAAAAGCGACGAACAGGACTGAAGACCACAATGAAACGATCCTTTGCGATTGCCGCGATTTGTTCGACATGTGCAATGATCGGAACGGCGTCTTCGGCGCTTGATTATCGCCCGGCCCCGGTTGCCCAGTTGCAGGGACTGGATAAAATTACTGCCCGCATTTCGACCTTTGAGGTGCCAGTGGGGCAGGTTGCGCGTTTCGGGACACTCGAAATCCGGGTGGACGCATGTTATCGAACACCCCCGGAAGAGCTCCCTGAAAGTGCGACTTTCCTTGATATTGCTGACATTCGCGAAGATGGCAACACACCCCGCAAAGACCTGTTTTCCGGTTGGATGTTCGCATCAAGTCCCGGTTTGTCGGCCCTTGAACATCCGGTCTATGATGTGTGGCTGAAAGAATGTCTTGATCCGGCCGAAGGCGATGCCAACGGCGGCGAATCCGCCCCGCAAGGCCAGGCCGCCCCGGAGCAGCCATAAATCCGATCATATCCAGATTGGCAACAAGCTGACCGCAAATGTGGTCAGCTTTTTTTGTGGTGCCGCTGCGCAATTTTGCAGGATTGGCGAAAAACCAATGGTGTCGTGGTCGGCCGTTTCGACGGGATTGGGGCTATATTGTCAAGAATATGGCGAATGTTTTTGCCATTGTTTCCAAAACCGAAAATATGTGTTGCGGTTTCGTTGGCTTGAGAGCGCCGGGTAGGCCTGTCATCCTCACCTCACGATTTATTGCGGTGCAATGAGCCTTTGCACCTTGTGAAAATGAGGGAATTCAAAATGTTTAACTCAATTAAAAAAGCTGGCGTAACGCTGGCAGTCGTTGCCGGTCTTTCTGGTGCAGCTTTCTCGGCCCAGGCGGCCGACACCTATAAACTGGATCCGACCCACACCAGTGTTCTGTTCATCGTGAACCATCTTGGTTTCTCCGATTATCAGGGCCGTTTTAACGGTGTTACCGGCGAGCTGACCCTTGATCGCGAAAATCCGTCGGCATCATCTGCTACCATCACGATTGATCTCAACCAGATCGACAGTGGTGTCGAGGCGCTTGATAACCATATGAAAACTGCCGATTTCTTCAATGTTGAAGAGTTCCCGACCGCGACCTTCACCAGCACCTCGGTTGAGCTGGTTGGTGAAAATGCGGCAACCGTCACGGGCGACCTGACCCTTCTTGGCGAAACCAAGCCGCTGGTTCTTGACGTTAGCCTTAGCGGTGAAGGCACCCATCCGATGACCGGTGACGAAGTTGTCGGTTTCTCGGCTGACGGTGTTGTGACCCGTACGGATTACGGCATGGACTTCCTCGTGCCCGGCGTTGGTGACGAAGTAACGCTTCAGATTTCTTCGGAATTCCTGAAGCAGAAGTAATCCGGCTTTATTGGATTTCGGGTGTGCGCTGTGGCAAATTTGCTGCGGCGCACATCACATTTCAGACCCGGGCAAGACATGGGCAGGCAGCAAGGAAAGCTGGTTATGACAATTCGCAGTACGAAGCACGCCTTTGGCGCGGTGACCAAGACCTTTCACTGGGTGATGGCGCTTCTTGTCATCAGCGTTTTTTCGATTGGCTGGTACATGGATTTCCTGCCGTTGGGGATGGAAAAGCTGGAATGGATATCGCGCCACAAGTCACTTGGCATAACGGTACTGGCGTTGGTGATCCTGCGCGTTATCTGGCGCGTAAGTGAACCAAGCCCGCACGAGCTTGGCAAACTTCAGATCGAACGTCTGGCGGCAAAGGCCGGGCATCTGGGATTGTATTTGTTGATGTTTGCCATGCCGTTGACCGGTTGGACCATGTCGTCGGCTGCGAACTTCCCTGTCAGCGTCTTTGGCCTGTTTACCTTGCCCAATCTTGTGTCGCCCAAGCAGGAACTGTTTGAAACCTTGCGCACGGTGCATTGGGCATTGTCCTGGGCGGTTGCCGGACTGGTCGGTATTCACTTTCTGGCTGCACTCAAACATCATTTTTGGGATCGCGACGCGACATTGCGGCGTATGTTGCCCGGCAAACTCGAGGAAAACTGACATGTTTCAGATGAAACGCAAAATGCTGCCTGCATTGGCAATTGCCACGACCATCGCCGGTTTTTCCGGGGCAGCACTTGCCGCAGACGAATGGGTGGTGGACGCCAACGAAAGCGAAATTGAATTTACCGGCACCCAGCTTGGTGCGGCGTTTGAAGGCAAGTTCGAATCCTTTGAAGCCGATATCGTCTTTTCACCCGATGACCTTGCCGGGTCCTCGGTCGAGGTTCTGATTGATATTGCATCGGTGAATACCAGTAATGGCGACCGCGACAGTCAGATCGTCTCGCCAGACTGGTTTGATGCGGCGCAATGGCCGACCGCGAAGTTTGCCACCAAGTCCTTTAGCGAAGTTGCGCCGGGCAAATACGAAGCGGTTGCTGATTTGACGATCCGTGATGTCACCCGCGAAGTGACCTTGCCGTTTGATCTTGAGATCGAAGGCAACAAAGCCGAAGCCGAAGGAACGGTGACGATTAACCGCACGGACTTTGGTGTCGGGCAGGGCCAATGGCAGGACACGTCACAGGTTGGTGACGCTGTGACCATCAAAATCGAGATCGAGGCCATGCGTCCGTAAGCTGGCACAAGCCTGACCACCCGAAAAGAAAGCCGCCCGGGAGACGATCCGGGGCGGCTTTTTGCACGTGTCCTGAATTACTTGGTGCGTGCGTTTATTTGGTTGCGCTTTTGCGCAAGTTATCGAGGAAGGCCTCAACAGCGTCATCAAGGGCGACTGCCTCCGAGACCAGTTTTTCGGCCGTACTGGCAAGCTGGTTGGTACCCGAAGATACTTTGCCGGCGTTGCTGTTAACCGTCTCGATGCGTTCGGATACTTCGCGCGTGCCGTCAGCTGCCTGCTGAACGCTGCGTGAAATCTCGCCGATGGCGGCGTGCTGTTCTTCGACCGCAGCCGCAATCGCGGTTGAGCTGTCAGCGACCTGGGCGATGGTTTCAGAAATCAGACGGATGGCATCAACCGCCTCGGTGGTTTCGTTCTGAACAGCCAGGATCTGCTGGTTGATTTCCTCGGTCGCCTTGGCGGTCTGGTTGGCAAGGTTTTTGACTTCGCTTGCTACAACGGCAAAGCCCTTGCCGGCATCACCGGCACGGGCGGCCTCGATGGTGGCGTTCAGGGCCAGCAGGTTGGTTTGTTCGGCAATGTCACCAATCAGACTTGCGACGTCGCCAATCCGCTGGGCGGCCTCGGACAGGCCGGTTACGGTCTGGTTGGTGCGGGTCGCCTGTTCATTGGCCTGATTTGCGATATTTGCCGAGGTTGCAATCTGCTGGGCGATTTCATCGGAGGATGCGGACAGTTCCTCGGTCGCGGCGGAGACTGTCTGAACGTTGCTTGATGTCTGGGTGGTTGCCGAGGCAACAGCGGCTGACAATTCGCTGTTCATGTTGGTTGCGCTGCGCATTTCATCGGTGGCTGATTGCATGTCCTTGATCGATCTGGAGATCGAACTGATCAGGCCCTTGACCTTGACGTCAAGAGAATCGGCCATTTCCATCACAGCTTTACGCTGATTTTCTTCGGCTTGTTCATCAAGCGCACGCTGATTTTCCTGAAGCTTGCGGTTTTCAAGCGCCTGCTCGCGGAAAGAAACCACGGTGCGTGCCATGTCGCCGACTTCGTCCTTGCGGCCCTGGCCTTCGATTTCGCCTTCGAGATCACCAGACGAGATAATCCGCATCCGGGCCGAAAGGGTTTTAAGTCCGCCTGTAATATCACGACCAATGGCCAGCCCGGCCAGCGTCAGGATCAACAGAATGACACCGCCAATGATGACAACAAATGTTGCCTGTTCACGGAAAGCCGCATCGACGTCATCAATATAGATGCCCGTACCGATGATTGAGCCCCATGGCAGGGGTTCAGCAAAGGACAGCTTTTCGAAGGTCAGTTTTTCATCTTCACCGGGTTTGGGCCAGTGATAGGACGAGAAGCCGCCGCCAGCCTTGTTACCGGACGCGATCAGATTGCGGATGAAATAATTGCCCTGGGAATCTTGCGCATCGTTCAGGCTTTTACCGACAAGTGCTGGATTGGCGCCATGCATTTCGGTTATACCGTTGGTCGCAAAGACAAAGAAATATCCGATCTTGCCGTCATATTTGCCGGCACCGGCCAACTCGTAGAATTGGCTGATTGCGTCTTCCTGACTGAGAACGCCAGCATCAACCTTGTCCTGATAGGACTGCGCGATTGAAGTGATGTAGTTGGTGGTGGACCGGATCTTGTCCTTGCGATCTTCAAGCAGTGCATCTCGCAGGGTGGAGAGCTGAAGCCCGCCAACGACGATGACGCCCATGAGCGCGATGACTGACAAGATGACGATTTTGTAACCAATCTTTAGATTGCCAAGCATATGGTTTCTCCGCCAGACGAGGGCTTGTTAATCAAAATATACGAATATATTGGTGTAGTTTCAGATCATATGCAAGAGAGATTAACCTAAAGTGTAGGTTTATGCATAGTCAAACGTCGAAGTAGCACTTACCGATGGGCTTGCAGTATCGGTTTAAGATATTGACTGAATGTCATTTATAAGTTTTGGAGCCATCAAAAAAGGCCAGGGCATTTCTGCCCTAGCCTTTCGGATGGTTTGCGTGTTGATGCGGATCAGTCGGTTGCGCGTTTGCGCAGATCGGCAAGGAAGTGTTCAACCGCCTCATCAAGCGATTTTGCTTCGTCGACCAGTTTTTCGGCCGACTGGGCCAACTGGCTGGTGCCAGACGATACGCGACCGGCATTTTCATTGACGGTCTCGATCCGCTGGGAGACTTCGCTGGTGCCATCAGCGGCCTGCTGAACGTTGCGCGAAATCTCGCCAATGGCGGCGTGCTGTTCTTCGACTGCTGCTGCAATCGCGGTTGAGCTATCGGCGACCTGTGCGATGGTTTCGGAAATCAGACGGATCGCCTCAACCGCTTCGCCGGTTTCATTCTGAACCGAGAGGATCTGCTGATTGATTTCCTCGGTCGCCTTGGCGGTCTGGTTGGCAAGGTTTTTGACCTCGCTTGCCACAACGGCAAAGCCCTTGCCAGCGTCCCCGGCACGTGCCGCCTCGATGGTGGCGTTAAGGGCCAGCAGGTTGGTCTGTTCGGCGATGTCCCCGATCAGCTTGGCAACATCGCCAATCTTCTGCGCCGCATCGGCCAAACCAGTAACGGTCTGGTTGGTGCGGGTGGCCTGTTCGTTGGCCTGATTGGCGATTTCGGCCGATTGGGAAATCTGGTGAGCGATTTCATCGCTTGAGGCTGTGAGTTCCTCGGTCGCGGCAGAGACAGTCTGAACGTTGGTCGAGGTCTGGGTGGTTGCAGATGCCACAGCCGCAGAGAGAGAACTGTTGGTGTTGCTGGCTTCTTCCATCGAAGATGTGGCTTTTTTCATCTCGGTGATCGAGCCCGAGATCGAACGGATCAAGCCTTTGACACGCGATTCAAGGCTGTCGGCCATATCGGTGATGTCCTGACGGCGTTGCTTGTCGGCCTGTGCCTCAAGCTCTTGCTGGCGGGTTTGCAGCTTCTGGTTTTCAAGTGCCTGCTGGCGGAAGGCGACCACGGTGCGGGCCATGTCACCAACTTCGTCACCACGGTCCTGTCCTTCGATTTCGCCTTCAAGTTTGCCACTGGCGATTTCGGTCATGCGGGCCGACAGTTTATTCAGTCCACCGGTAATATTACGCCCGATCGCAAGTGAGAATACAATCATCAGGGCAACAACGATGGCGATGATGACCATCAAAAAGATGGCCTGTTCCCAGAACGCGGCATCAACATCGTCAATATAGATACCGGTTCCGATTGCGTGGCCCCAGGGGAGCATGGCGGAATAGGACAATTTCTCGAACAGTTTGTCTTCGGGCTCGCCGGGTTTTGGCCAGTAGTAAGAGAAGAAACCGCCTTCGGGGTTTTGAGCTGCGGCGAGAAGATCCTGCACAATAAAGTTGCCGGTCGGGTCTTTTACCTGACTCATATCCGTGCCGTTAAGTGACGGTTTGGCGCCATGCAACTTGTTGATACCGTTTTCATCATAGGCAAAGAAATAGCCAGTGCCTTCGTCAAACCTTGCCGCTGTGCTCCAGCGGTAAAAATCGGTCGTGGCTTCTTCCTGGGTAAGTTCGCCGCTGCTTACGCGGTCCTGATAGGACTGGGCGGCGGTTACCAGCATTGAAACAGTTGCCTGAATTTTGTCTTTGCGGTCTTCAAGCAACCCGCTGCGCAAAGTTTGAAGTTCAAGAGCTGCAATCGCCAGCAAGGCGATCAAGGACAGTAGCGACAAACTGGCGACTTTCTGACCAATTCTTATGTTCTGAAGCATGATCGGTTCCCGTTTTCTTGCTATTCGTGGCGCGAAGGCGCGCGAAGTTATTCTCAGATATGTTCTTTGGTATAGTTTAAAACTATATAATGTTGAAAAGTATAGGTTTTATCGTGGTTGATTGCATCAACTTTTTGCAAGCCGAATGTTCGTAACACACTGGCACAAAAAGAATTTGTGGGTTGTGGTGTAGACAGCGTGCGTCGGAAATCGCAGCTTTGCTGCTCTTATGTTGGAGCGATCAGGCAGAAAAAAAGCACCTGACGTTTAAGAAAGGTGCTTTTTGCCAATCCGGTGGGGAAGAGGTATCTGATCAGTGAAGCCGTTTGCCGAGGAAGTCGATGGCAATGCGAAGGCCTTCTTCGTCAATGCCATGTTGCAGGCCAGGGCGTTCATGAAGGCTGACTTCAATGCCATTGGCAGCAAGCGTATCCTTGGCAAGACGCGATGCCTCGATCGGTACCACCGGGTCGGCAGTGCCATGCACAAGCACTATCGGCGGACGGGATTTGATTTCAGCACCAAAAGTCTGTTCGCCAAGCAATGCACCGGAAAAGCCGACAACGCCGGCGATTTCATGATCGCGCCGGGGGGCGGTTTGCAGGGACATCATCGTTCCTTGCGAAAAGCCAACCAGTGCGACTTTGTCCGCAGACACGCCATGCGTTTCCATGACGTGATCGATGAAGTCATCGACATAGGCAGCACTTTTGCGTGCACCTTCGGCCATGGCAGCAAGGGCGCCAGACATGGTTTCCGGCGCGCGACGCAGGAATTCGGGATCATATTCGGCCAGACTGAACCACTGGCGTCCGAACGGCGACATTTCGCACGGGAAGGGCGCGTTTGGTGAATAAAAGGTGGTGTCGGGCAGGGCGCGTGCCAGATGCGGCGCCAAACCGATCAGGTCATTTCCATCCGCACCATAGCCATGCAGAAAGATGACAACGCTTTTGGTGGTGCCCGAGGCAGCCGGTTTGGCCGGACCAGATAACAATGTGTCGGTGCTCATGCGTGCTTTCCTGAATTTCCCTTTGCACCTGCTTAGCAATGCAGTCGACTGACCACCAGCATTTTTTGTCACAAAACCAAAGGTTCCCGGACGGCCGTGATTGCAGGAAACCCACAAACCGTCATGGCCTGTGGATAACTTTGTGGATGGAAAAGCAGGTTTGGGGAAAATTATCCTGTAAAATGTCAAAAACATCAGTTTTGGTCTTGGGTGCTTATTCCTCAGTATAGATTTTTTGAGTTTTCTAATTTAAAAGATGCAGATGTTCTGTGGTTAATTTTAGTAAATAAAAACAAATAGTTATTTGATTTTCCTGTTTTTGATGTTTGGACGTCCTGTGGCAGGCAGCCGATTACGGAGTCCGATTTGCGAAGACAATTCGCGCACAAGCTGCATGAGGCGGGACAAAAAGTTAACGATGTGGATTTTTTGGACAGCCGGTCATTAAAAGGTGCCTTTTGCCGCCTGGTAATCTGTGCCACAAGAATTCTTCCGGTTCGCCCGGATGCCCCACAGCATGATCCATAGACCGAGGTCCAAATGAACCGCACGCGCCGCTGGTTCGGCAAGGGTGATCGACGCGTTCTGGCGTTGACCCTGCCGATTATTCTTTCCAATGCGACTGTTCCGTTGCTTGGCGCGGTCGATACGGCTGTGGTCGGACATCTCGATAGCCCGCATTATATCGGGGCGGTTGCGGTTGGCGCGCTTATTTTTTCCTATGTGTTCTGGAGCTTTGGCTTCTTGCGCATGGCCACCACGGGCCTTGCGGCCCAAGCTTATGGGCGGCGTGACCCGAATGGTGTGCGGGCAGTATTTGCCCGCGCGGCCCTGATTGCGGTGGTTGCCGGCTTGGCGGTGATGGTGTTGCAATGGCCGATCATTGAACTGGCTATGAGCCTGATTGCGCCGACACCGGCGGTCGAGGCCGCCGCACGCGATTATTTCCATGTCCGGATCTGGGCGTCGCCGGCAACGCTGATGCAATATTGCATGCTGGGCTGGTTGTTGGCGATGCGTGACAGCCGGGCAGTGTTTATTTTTCAGGTGGTCCTTAATTCGCTGAACATCATCCTTGATATCCTGTTTGTGCAAGGGTTCGGCTGGGATGTGCGCGGAGTGGCGGGTGCCACGGTGATTGCCGATTATTCCGGTGTGGTGTTGGGCTGGTTTTTGATGCAGCCGCATCTGAAAAGATTGGGTGGGACCTGGCGCGGGATTGGTCTTTTTGATCGCGCGCAACTGGCCCGGCTGATGAAGATTAATGGCGATATCTTTATCCGCACCATGGCGCTGACATCGGCCTTTGCACTGTTTACCACTTTCTCCGCCCGGTTTGGCGAGGTGACGCTTGCCGCCAATGCGGTTTTGCAAAACTTCCTGATGTTCGGGTCATTTGCCCTTGATGGTTTTGCCCATGCGGCAGAAACCCTTGTCGGGCAGGCCTATGGCGCGGAAAAGCGCAAGCAGTTCCTGTGGGCGGTGCGCAAGACGACCGTTTGGGGGATTGTTTCAGCCGTGGTGATGGCAGCCCTGTTTGCCGCATCGGGGCCTTGGATCATTGATGCCCTTACAAGCATTCCGGAAGTCCGCAGCGCATCCTATGAATATCTGATGTGGGCGGTGGTATTGCCGATTACCGGGGTATTGGGCTTTCAGTTTGACGGGGTGTTTCTGGGCGCGATGCAGACCAAGCATTGGCGCAACATGATGTTGCTGTCAGTCGCGATTTATGCCGGGTTTGCCTGGTGGGCCGTGGTGATGGGCAGCAACCATTTTCTGTGGGCCGCGTTTAACGGGTTCTTCCTGCTGCGCGGGCTGACACTGGCGGTGCTGTTCCCGACGATCATTCCCAAGCAGCGTCAGGCTGTGGCGTAGAGCGCTTGTAAGGTTCGGTACTTGCTGATCAAGGTCCCCGCCTTCGCGGGGATGACGGTGGCAGATTTGGTTATTTCGCTATCACGTCGGTGATGGCGGGGATCGATCCAATGTTAGTCGGCGTCGGCGACCGGCAGGGTGGTGCTGTTTTTGACTTCGTGGAGCGTGAAGCTTGATTTCATGTTGGCGACGCCGGGCAGCTTCATCATGACTTCGGACAGGAAGCGCTGATAGGCGGCGGGATCGGGCACAACGATGCGCATCATGTAGTCCTGATTGCCGACCATGGCATAGCAATCAACGATTTCCGGGTGTTCCTGCACTGCCGTTTCAAAGCGGCGGAGCGACGGTTCGTCATGCTGGGTCAGCGATACGGTGACAAAGACATTCACACCAAGGCGAAGATGGGCCGGGTCCAGCAGGGCGACATATTTGCGGATGACGCCACTTTCCTCGAGCTTGCGCAGACGCCGCAGGCAGGGGGAAACGGACAGGCCGACCTTGTCAGCCAGTTCGACCATGGAGATTCGACCGTCTTCCTGAATTTCACGAAGAATTTTGCGATCAATTGCGTCGAAACCGTTGCGCGCCATAGCGTGCCACACTCCTTTGGACGATAAGATAACGGGCCGAAATTCGCCCGGAGAACCGTATTTTCGGAAGGGTGGATTTTGCCAAATTCCCGACCGGGCGTACATAATTTCTGCTGCGCGATAAGCCATGACTTCGCGTTTCTGTCAATCTTTGCGTCGCCAAACGGTGCAATTTTTACGTCGAAATCCTGTATATGATCGCAATGCGGTGCAACAGATCATAGCCGCATCGTGCATGCCTAAGACTTGCAACAGGCAAGCAATGCAAGTATGACCTTCAATTCCTTGGAATGCCTGCAGTTGTGAGCATCTGCAGCGGAAGTTATCGTTGCCGTGTGCCATCCGGGCAGTGTAGTATAATCGTACCAATTTACTTATTTCGATTGTGATTATTCTCCTGCCGGGAGCCCGGGGGAGGTTGGCACTGTCTGACACTGGTCTGACATTGGCAGCCGATATACTGAAAGGCACGTATGGTGGACGCTGCGCAAAACACGCCGGGATATAACCTGGTTACAATTGGCGAGCATAAAATCAATATTCGTCCGGCGGTTCAGGCAGATCTCGCCAATGTTGTCGATCTTGATGACCGGACCACGGGACTGCGCAAGCCGGATTACTGGGACGATCTGTTTACCCGTTATGGCAACCGCAAGGATTCCCGTTTCTTCCTGATTGCCGAAGAAAACGGAACGCTTCTGGGCTGCATTTTCGGTGAAGTCCGGTCGTGGGAATTCAATTCCGTGCCGTGTGGCTGGGTTGGCACCGTTAGTGTCGAACCGGACCTGCGCATGGGCGGGATCGGTACCATCCTTTATAACGAAATCTGCCGCTGTTTCCGCAAGGCCGGGGTGACCAAAATCCGCACCATGATCCCGCGCGATGCGACCGATTTGATGTCGTTCTTCCGCGCGCAGGGCATGATGGCGGGGCCGTTCATCCAGCTGGAAACAGATATGGAAGAGGGGGAATAAGCCGATGATGTCCTTGCAAAAGGCGACGCTGTTTGCCCTCTATGCCGTGCTGGAACTGGCCGAAGATACCGACCGCCAGCTTTCGGCATCGGAAATTGCCGAGCGTTACAATATTTCGACCAACCATCTGGCAAAGGTCCTGCGTGATCTGGGTCGGGCGGGGCTGGTTGAATCGGTTCGTGGGGCCGGTGGCGGTTATCGTTTCTGTGGCAATGCCAAGCGCACCACACTTTTGGATGTTGTGCAGTTGTTTGAAGAGGTCGGCACAAGCCCGTCCAACAGCATCGTGCAGAACACCAATGCCGGTGCGGCGCTTTCGATGGTGATGGACGAGATCGAAGAGATCACCCATGCCACATTGCTGTCGATCACGATCGAGACGATGCTGAAACTGATGCGCAAACGTCGCCCGGAAAAACCGACATCCACCGGATTGTTCCGCGCGGTTTAACGCCTAAACCAAGCACAGATACCCACCAGATAGACAAAAGGCCGCCAGATTACTCTGACGGCCTTTTTGATTTGCGAACGCGCGGCGGGCTTAGCTCTCGCTTTCTGCCGGGGCCGGTTCTGCTGATGTCTGGGCGGTATCCGCAGCCTTGTCAGCCGTTTCTGCCTTTGGGGCAGCTTTCTTACGCGGACGGCGCGGTGCGCGTTTTTTGACTTCCTTGGCCGGTGCTGCGTCAGACTTTGCGTCGCTTGCGGTCTCAGCCGGTGCCTCGGTTGCTACTGGTGCAGCATCCTCTGCCGGTGCTTCGTCGCTGGCCTTTTTGGTCGAACGGCGCGGCTTTCTGGCCGACGTTGATTTCGACTTTTCAGCAGCAGGCTTGCGCTTGGCTGTGGTGGTCTTTTTCGGTGCTTCTTCTTCGTCGTCAGAAGGCTTTTTGCCAAGGCTTGAGGCCGGCACTTCGGTCAGAAGGAAGCTTGGAACGTGATCGCCAAAGCCGATGACTGTTTTGTCATCGCGGTCGTCACGATCACGGCGATTGTTGCGGTTGTTACGGTCATTCCGATCGTTGCGATCATTACGCTCGGTCCGATCCGGACGCTCGGTGCGGTTGCGATCAGTGTTGCCCGCGTTATTACGCGCGTCGCGTGCTGGTGCCTTTGGGGCATCGGCGTCTTTTTGCGGTTGCGCCTCGGATTTGGCCGGTGACGGAGCGTCAGTAGCCGCTTCCTTTTTATCCGATCTTGCCGGACGGGCGGGTTTGTCGTCACGCGTATTGGTGGGCTTGCGGCTTTTCTTGTTGCGACGCTTCTTGCCGGTAAAGTCCAGCTCCAGCGTCTCGATGCCTTCAAGTTCGGTCAGCGGGATGTCCATGTTGATGGACTTGTTGATCGCAGCAACAAGTTTGCCATCCTCTGGCACGGCCAGGGTAAAGGCCTTGCCATCGCGGCCTGCGCGACCGGTACGACCGGTACGGTGGACGTAATCTTCGGCGTTGAACGGTACGTCAAAGTTAAAGACGTGCGAAACATCGGCGACGTCAATGCCGCGTGCGGCCACGTCCGAGCAGACCAGAAGGGTGATCTCGCCGGTTTTGAACTTTGCCAGCGTTTCAGTACGTTCGCTTTGCGCCAGATCGCCATGCATGCGACCGGCATTGAAGCCGTGCTTGGTCAGCGATTTATAGAGAATGTCGACGTCTTTTTTGCGGTTACAGAACACAAAAGCGTTGCGAACATCTTCGGCGCGGATCAGGCGGCGCAGGGCTTCGCGCTTGTCGAAGTCGTCCAGGACAAGGAGCTTGTGTTCGACCGTTGTTGCCATCGTTGAAGGCGGCGATACGGTGATTTCCTTGGGATTGGACAGGAACTTGTCGGCAAGGCGTTTGATTTCCTTGGGCATGGTCGCCGAGAAGAAAAGCGTCTGGCGCTGCTTGGGCAGCATGTTGACGATCTTTTCGATGTCGGGAATGAAGCCCATGTCGAGCATGCGGTCGGCTTCGTCAATCACAAGCAGTTTGCAATCAGACAGTAGCAGCTTTCCGCGCTCAAACGTATCAATCAGGCGGCCCGGGGTCGCGATGATGACATCGGCACCTTTTTCAAGGACCTTGCCTTGCTCGGCAGCAGATTCGCCGCCAATAATCAACGCCTTGGACAGCGAGATATATTTGCCATAGGTGTCAAAGTTTGCAGCAACCTGGGTGGCCAGTTCGCGGGTCGGCTCCAGAATGATGGAACGCGGCATCCGCATGCGGGCCCGACCATGATGGAGAATATCAAGCATCGGCAGGGTGAAGCTGGCCGTTTTGCCCGTACCCGTTTGCGCACAGCCCAGAATGTCG
Organism: Thalassospira sp. CH_XMU1458; assembly: GCF_037027205.1. Taxonomy (NCBI): domain Bacteria; kingdom Pseudomonadati; phylum Pseudomonadota; class Alphaproteobacteria; order Rhodospirillales; family Thalassospiraceae; genus Thalassospira; species Thalassospira sp. CH_XMU1458. The sequence continues at coordinate 338,629 of NZ_JAYMDW010000002.1, forward strand.
CGTGCCATCAGCACCGACGGAATAGCTTGGGCCTGGATCGGGGTTGGGGTGTCGTAGCCGGCGTCTGCGACGGCTTTGAGGATATCTTCGCTCAGACCGAGATCGGCGAAATTCATATGGTTCGTTTTCCCGCAAAGAAATGCGTTAAGGTTAAGCGGATCGCTAGAAATCTGATTGCGTCGTAAAGCCAACCCTTAATTAAGTCAAGAAAAACGCCGCTTAATTGCCTTGGAAAACCCATTCGGCGGGCTTTGAGAGGCTTGTTTGCAACAATTTGACAGCGTAATCTGCCACAACAGCTCATACTCGGGGAGAAAAACAGTGCTGATGGACGCAACCCGTTCAAGTTTGCTGATAATCGACGTTCAGGAAAAACTCTATCCGGCCTGTCTGGAACCGGATCAGATCATCGCCAATTGCTGTTTTCTGGTCAAATGCGCCAATCGCCTTGAGGTGCCGGTGATCGTCACCGAACAGTATCCCAAGGGGCTTGGTCATACGGCCAAGCCGATTGTCGACCTTCTGGAAAAGCCGGGTGATGCTGCTGATGGCGGCAATGTCGTTTCCAAGGTGGCATTTTCCGCCGTTCCGGCCGACGGATTCATCGAAAAAATGGAAGAAAATCAGGGGCGTGATCAGGTGGTGGTTGCCGGCATGGAAACCCATGTCTGTGTGCTGCAAACGGTGATGGACCTGATCGAACGCGGTCGGGAAGTTTATGTCGTCTCTGATGCGGTGACATCGCGCAGCCAGCATGACAAGATTTTCGGTCTTGAGCGCATGCGCGATGCTGGCGCCAAAATCGTGACCCGCGAAAGCGTGATGTTTGAATGGCTTCGGGTGGCAGGCACGCCGGAGTTCAAGGAACTGAGCGCGCTGATTAAATGAGCTCGACCTCAAAGAAGGCTACCGGGCACGCCGAAGGCGATGGCGTGCCCGTTGTGTTTTTGTCAGGCATGCTGGCCGATCAGCGTATGTGGCATCCTGCGATTACCGCATATGGCGATATTGACGATCCGACCAAGCCCGCACTTATGCCGGTATTCTGTGAATTGTTTGATCAGGATACGGTTGCGGATATGGCGCGTGCGGTCCTGGAAACCACTCCGGATCGCTTTGCGCTGGTCGCTATGTCGATGGGTGGCTATGCCGCCTTTGAAATCCTGCGTCAGGCCCCGGAACGCGTCAGTCACCTGATGCTGGTCAATACAAGGGCAACGGCCGACAGTGAGGCGGTGCGACGTCGTCGTTTGTTGCTGTCGCGCATTGTCGCGGGCAAGACGCCGTTTGTTGCGGTCAATGACGGCATGCTTGATGAGATGCTTCACCCCGATAACCGCAATAATGCCGGGTTGGTTTCCCTGTTGACTGCAATGGGCGACGCATGCGGGGTAGGTGTGTTTGAACGACAGAATCATGCGGTTGCGACCCGTCCGGACAGCATGACGGATCTTGGCAATATTGCCGTGCCATGCAGCGTTGTTGTCGGTACGCATGACCGGATTATAAGCCCTGAAAGCCAGCGGGAAATGGCCGATGCCATCCCTGGTGCGACCTACCAGGAATTTGCAGGTGCGGGGCATTATGTGCCACTTGAGCAGCCCGTCGAGTTTGCCCGGTCACTAGCAGGGCTTTTGGTGCGTTAGCAGCTTGGCAAGAACGGGCTGCAATAACGATCGTCATTGTTGCGCATATGACGCGGGAAGAGCTGATAGTTGACCGTGTCAGCGTTGTTTTCGACCTGTTCGGCAAACTGGGCCGTATTGAAGTGTGCGCGGGTTTCCGAAATGATTTTATCCCCGACACAGAAGCCGAAACGGACCGTAACGCGATCACTTGTATCATCCATGGGAAGAGATTTTGGGTCAGTGCAGAGCTTGCCCCGCATGGTGGATTGTTCCGGATTGACGACGGCAACCATACGGTTTTCCTGCTTGATGGTTTCCCCATCTGCAATGTCGGCCGGATCAGTGACAAAGCGCAGACGCGGCGGGTAGCCATGGTTTGACATGGCCGCACTCCAGAAATCATCGGTGAAGGTGTTATTGGCATCAACGATTTCAAGCATCATCACACGGCTTGGCGCGCCGGCTGTCCGGAAGCTGTCGACTTCGGTGACCTCATAATGGGCACGTTCGATCACGGCGATGTTGCAACCGGCAAGCGCAAGCAGACCACTTGCAGCAACAGCGATTGAAAACGGGCGTGTCAATTTTGACAGTCGCGATGCGGGCGCGGACATGACTTTCATCCTTTCAGGCTTGCTGAGACCAAAGAACCTATCCCTAGATATTGTCGGGAAATTGCCAAAGTCACGCGGTTGCGCCGATTTTTAAGGGTAGAAAACAAAAAAACCGGCACAAAGGCCGGGTTTTGTTGGTATTTCGAGATGCCGATCAGACGTCGATATCCTCGACGAAGCGGGCGTGTTCCTGAATGAACTGGAAGCGCAGCTCCGGCTTTTTGCCCATAAGGCGGGTCACAAGATCCTTGGTCTGTCCGCGGGCATCCGGTTCGGCTGCATCGGGCAGGGTAACACGCAGAAGTGTACGTTTCTTGTGTGCCATGGTGGTTTCGCGCAGCTGTTGCGGCGGCATTTCACCCAGACCCTTAAATCGGGAAATCTCGACCTTGTTCGGGTTCTTGAACTCGGTTTCGAGGATGACTTCCTTTTCGGCGTCATCCATGGCGTAGATCGACTTGCCACCTTGGGTCAGGCGGTAAAGTGGCGGCATCGCCAGATACAGATGGCCGTTTTCGATCAGGCCAGGCATTTCCTGATAGAAGAAGGTCATCAGAAGGGATGCGATATGTGCGCCATCGACGTCAGCATCGGTCATGATGATGATGCGTTCATAGCGCAGATCACCCAGCCGGAAATCGGATCCCGAACCGCAGCCAAAGGCTTCGATCATGTCCTTGATTTCCTGGTTGGCCATCATCTTTTCATAGGTCGCCGACGCAACGTTCAGGATCTTACCGCGCAGCGGCAGGACGGCCTGCGTTTCGCGGTCACGGGCCTGTTTGGCAGAGCCACCTGCAGAGTCACCCTCCACCAGGAAGATTTCGGTGCCAGCCGCGATTGAACGCGAACAGTCAGCAAGCTTGCCCGGAAGGCGCAGGCGACGGGTCGCCGACTGACGTTTGGTTTCCTTTTTCTCCTTGCGGCGCTGACGTTCCTCGGCGCGCAGGATAATGCGTTCCAACAGACGCTTGGCGTTTTCGGTGTCGCCTGTCAGCCAGTGGTCAAAGTGGTCACGCACCGCGGTTTCAACCAGTTTGGTTGCACCTTGGGTGCCCAGCTTTTCCTTGGTCTGGCCCTGGAATTGCGGATCGGGAATAAACACCGACAGCATGATGCAGCCGCCGCCAAAGACGTCCTCGGCGGTGATGGCTGCGGCCTTTTTCTGACCCAGCATATCGCCATAGGCCTTGATCGCCTTGGTGATAGCATAGCGGAAACCGGCCTCGTGCGTGCCGCCAAGCGGGGTGGGGACGGTGTTACAATAGGAATGGAAATAGCCTTCGCCGCTTTCTGGCCAGCCAATCGCCCATTCAACACGCCCGGCACTTTCAGAAAACTTGGCTTCGCCTGCGAACGGACGGTCTGTAACCATCTCGCGGCCTTCAAGCGTCATCTCGAGGTAATCGAGAATGCCGTTCGGGAACTTCAGGACTTCTTGTTGCGGGGTCGGGTCGTCACTGGTCAGAAGGCTTGGGTCAACCGACCAGCGGATTTCAACACCCTTGTAGAGATAGGCTTTGGAGCGCGCCATACGGAAGATGGTCGCTGCCTTGAGCTTGGCGCGGGTGCCGAAGATCTCGGGGTCGGGTCTGAAAATAACCGTGGTGCCGCGACGATTGTTGATTGCACCGCCATCCTGAAGCGGCCCCAGCGGCGTGCCCTTGGAATATTCCTGAAACACCATCTTGCGATCACGGCAGACTTCAACGCGGAATTTGTCGGTCAGCGCGTTCACCACCGACATACCGACACCGTGCAAACCGCCCGAGGTCTCATAGGCCTTGCCAGAGAACTTGCCACCCGAGTGCAGGGTGGTCAGGATCACCTCAAGTGCTGATTTGTCGGGAAATTTCGGATGCGGGTCGGTCGGAATACCACGCCCGTTATCGCGCACCAGCACAGTATTGTCTGGCTGCAATTCCAGTTCGATCCAGTCGGCGTGGCCAGCAACCGCTTCGTCCATCGAGTTGTCGAGAATTTCCGCGACCAGATGATGCAATGCGGCATCATCGGTGCCGCCGATATACATACCGGGGCGTCGACGGACGGGCTCAAGGCCCTCGAGAACTTCAATATCCTTGGCGGAATAGGCTTTATCGGTGGACTGGTTTGAATCTTCAAAAAGGTCGGTCATGCCCCGGAACGCAACTTCTTTTATTGTGTTAAAACAAGGTCCAATACCGTATATCTGTTCTTCGATATTATGGTCTTGGAAGCCTCGGCGCTAAACGAGTACCATATCTTTATCGGTTCGTACCAGATGATCGGTGCGCACCGACCATAAAAATGTGTTTTTGAATCCAATGCAAGTGATGGTCGCGACTTCCGACCATAATTTTGTCGGGCTTGGACGCAGAAAACCGCGACCGGGAGGTCCAATAAAAAAATGGCGTGTCGTAACAGGCGTGCCGCCAACTGGAGTGAGCCTGATGGCGACTGAGAAAGATCAATCCCTTCTTGCGGAAAGCACGATGCCGCGCGGTGAACTTTGCACCCGAACCCTTGCCATGCCCGCCGATACCAACCCGAGTGGCGATATTTTCGGTGGTTGGCTGATGTCGCAGATGGATATCGCCGGTGGCGTGATGGCAAGTCAGGTCGCCGAAGGGCGTGTTGCGACCATCGCAGTGGACGGCATGACGTTCCATCGCCCGGTTTATGTCGGCGATACAGTTTGCGTTTATGGCGACATCGAGAAGATCGGCAATACATCGATTGTGCTACACCTCGAATCCTGGGTGCTCCGTCGCAATCAGCCGCCACGCATCAAGGTGACCGAGGCGACATTTACCTTTGTCGCGATTGACGCCGAAGGTCGACCACGCCCGGTACGCAAGGATGAGGCAGACGCCTAAACCCTCGCGAGATCAAATTCAGGAGCCCCGCCATGCAGAGCCGCACTGTGTCCACGCTGTTGACCCGTCTGGTTCTTGTCTGCGGGGCTTTGTTGTTTCCCATGCTGGCCAACGCGGGCGAGGCCGATGTGGTTGCGGCCAAGGCGACCAAGACCGACGAGAATACCTATCGGTTTGATGTGACTGTGGCGCATGACGACACGGGTTGGGATCATTATGCCAATGTTTGGCAGGTGATCGGGCCGGACGGGACGATCATTGGGGAAAGGGCTCTGGCCCATCCGCATGTCAATGAGCAGCCCTTTACCCGGTCTCTATCCGGTGTGACGATCCCGCCCGATATCAAAGGTGTAACGGTGCGGGCAGGTGATCTGGTGCACGCATTTGGTGGTGCAGAGTTAACAATCGAACTGCCTGTTAAGGCTGGGCAATCTGTCACGGTTTCAAATTAGATCGAAACGTCTGCCCATGTCCCCGGGCCGAAGCCCGGGGCCGGGTGTGGCGCCTTGTTACCAGCTTGCCTTGGCAACACGCATGAAGTTTTGGCCCATGATTTTATCGACATCATCGGGTGAATAGCCAATCGAAATCAGGGCATCTGCAAGGGCAGGGAGCTTGCGAGGATCGAACACCGCAGCCCCACCGGCTGCAGGGCCATAGCCACTGGCGGCGGGCCAATAGAAGTCCTTGTCCACCCCGTCCGGAAAGTCGTTGGTGCCTGCGACGGATGGCATGGTATCAAGCCCGATACCGACATGATCAATCCCGACCAGTTCAACCGCATATTTGATATGGCGGATCATGTCGGGGACTTCCGGCACGTTTTTGGATTTAATGAAACGCTGGAAGCCGCAAATGCCGATCACACCACCGGTATCGGCACAGGCCTTGATCTGTTCATCATCCACGCAGCGTTCATGCCCCCCCAATTCCTTGGGATTGGCGTGGCTGAAGACGACCGGTTTGGATGAGACCCGCATGATATCAAGCGAGCTTTGCCGCCCGGTGTGGGAGCAATCCATGATCATGCCGCTGGTGTTCACGGCCTTGACCATTTCAACACCCAGATCGGTCAGCGGGATGTCGACATCATGACAGCCCCCAGAGACCGAATTGTTACGGTTATAGGCAAAGTGGATCTGCTTGACGCCAAGCTTGGCAAAGACCGGCACCATTTCTGGCATGTCCTGGAGCATGACCGAGCCTTCAAGATCAAATCCGACGCCGAGCAGGCCCTTGGATTTGGCAATCGCCAGATCCTCGAATTTCTCGATCTGCATGTATTTGTCAGGGTGCGCGGCGATCTTGGCGCGGAAGGCGGCGATCACGCGCAGGATGTGGGCAATGCTGTTCATATCCATGCCGACATTGACGCAGACATAGTCGATATGACCGGCAACATAGGTATCAAGCAGGTCTATCGGCGTCTTTTCATCAAGCGGAAGGCAAGCATGCGCATCCCACGTGAAAGACGGGATATGCCGGCGTTGGTAATTGGCAAGTTTGCTGTCGGCCGGGGCGAAGGGTGTTGCGAAGCTCAGTGTGGTGGCGGAAGTCATGGTGTCTCCGTTCAGTCCCAGTCGACAAAGCTGTCGACAACGGCGCGGTCATAGCCGCCGGCAGCCTTGTAAAGTTGTTGCGAGTAGGGATGTTCAAGTCTGCCATCTGCGAGTTGGCTTGCGGTGGCGCGTTCAACAATACGACCATGGTTCATGATGGCAATATCGTCGCACATATGGGCCACCACGGCGAGGTCGTGACTGACCATAATGTAGGTCAGACCAAGTTCGCGGCGCAAGCGCGACAGAAGATTAAGCACTTCGGCCTGAATGGACACATCAAGGGCCGAGGTCGGTTCATCGAGCAACAGGATCTTGGGTTCAAGGATCAGGGCGCGGGCAATCGCGACACGCTGGCGCTGCCCACCGGAAAGCTGGTGGGGATAGCGGAAGCGGAACGAGTTATCGAGCCCGACCTGTTCAAGGGCCTGTACCACACGCGCATCGGAATTTCCAAGCCCGTGGATATTGACCGGTTCGGTCAGGATGCGGTCAATGGTATGGCGCGGATGAAGCGATCCGAACGGGTCCTGAAACACCATCTGCACAAGGCGATAGAATGTCTTGTCGCGCGTGGGGCCAAGTTCCTTGTTGTTGACAAGAATTTCACCTTCCCAGTCATCGACAAGGCCGGTGATGGTGCGAAGAACCGTCGATTTGCCCGATCCCGATTCACCAACGAGGCCGAAAGATCCGTTTTTCGGAACCTTGATATCGACATCCTTGAGAACGTGGTTGTCGTCAAACCAGGCATTGAGTTTGTTGATTTCAATCATATGACTACCCCTTAACCTTCGGCCCAGCTTGCTTCGCGTTCAAGGATCGGCAGATCAGAATGATCGCCATCCATTTTCGGCAAGCAGTTCAAAAGTCCCTTGGTGTAGGGGTGTTTGGCTTCGTGCAGGGCAGAGGCCTTGATTTCTTCGACCACATGGCCCTGATACATCACCAGCACACGGTCGCAGAAGCTTGAAACCAGTTGCAGGTCGTGACTGATGAAAATCAGCGCCATACCACGATCGCGCACCAGATCATCAAGGATCGCCATCACCTGAAGCTGCACGGTGACATCAAGGGCCGAGGTAGGTTCATCGGCAATGATCAGTTCGGGATCAGGGATCAGCATCATGGCGATCATGACGCGTTGCCCCATGCCGCCGGATACCTCATGCGGGTAGGAATTAAACACGCGCTCTGGATCGCGGATTTTAACCGCATCAAGCATATCAATCGCGCGGTGGCGGGCTTCCTTGGCGTTGACCTTGTGGTGTTCGCGGTAGGCCTCGATGATTTGATCGCCAATCGTCATGACAGGGTTCAGTGAATATTTTGGGTCCTGCATGATCATGGAAATGCGCGCACCGCGTACCTTGCGCCATTGTTTGGGCGTCAGGTTTGCCAGATCGACATCATGGAAGGTCATTTGATCAGCGGTAATTTTACCGTTGGCTGCAGTCAGACCAAGTATGGCGCGCCCGGTCTGGGATTTGCCAGACCCGGATTCGCCCACAATTCCAAGCCGTTCACAGCCAAGATCAAACGAGACGCCACGCACGGCATGCACATCACCCTTAGGCGTGTTGAAGGTGACTTCGAGGTTTTTGACCGACAGAAGAGTTTCATTGGACATGATCAATCGCCTCCACGCGGGTCAAGAACATCACGCAGGCCATCACCCAGAAGGTTAAAGCCAAGGCTGACAATCAGAATGGCAATCCCAGGAACCGTGGCAACCCACCATTGTTCAAGCAGGAACTGACGGCCATCAGAAACCATTGCTCCCCATTCCGGCATCGGCGGCTGTGCACCAAGACCAAGGAAGCCAAGACCAGCTGCAATCAGGATCATACCCGCCATATCAAGGGTGACACGCACAACAAGCGAGCTGATGCACATCGGCATGATGTGACCGGTTATCAGGCCCATATTCGATGTGCCCTGAAGACGGGCGGCTTCGATGAAGTCGGATTTGCGCACCGTGATGGTTTCAGCCCGTGCGATACGGGCATAGGGCGGCCATGCGGTAACCGCGATGGCAAGAATGGCATTTTCGATCCCCGGGCCGAGGGCGGCCACAAAGGCCAGCGCCAGGATCAATTTCGGGAACGCCAGAAAGACGTCGGTGATGCGCATCAGGGTCGCATCAATCCAACCGCCAAAGAACCCGGCGGCTGTGCCCACCAGAAGCCCGACCGGGGCGGCGGTAATTGCCACGAGGCCAACGATCAGCAGGGTATATTGCGCGCCAAAGATCACACGCGACAGGATGTCACGGCCCAGCTGATCCGTGCCAAACCAGTGTTCGGCGCCGGGCGGCTGAATACGGTTGGTAAGGTCAGCTGCCAGCGGATCATAAGGGGCGAGAAGCGGGGCAAAGATCGTTACCAGAATAAGGCCGATCACGATCGAAAGACCGATCATGGCAAGCTTGTTTTCGGTAAATTTCAACCAGCCCAGCCAGACGCGGCCACATTTTGCCTGCCAGCGCGATTGCGGCGCATCAGATGTCAGCCATTGTTTCAGGCCGGTTTGCGAAGTGTTTGTTTGTGTTGTCATGATTATCTCCGCGCTCTGGGGTCGAGCAGGCGGTAAAGCACGTCAGAAAGCATGTTCACGCTGATAAAGACCGCACCGACCACAATCGTGCCACCGAGAACCGCATTCATATCGGCGTTGAGCAACGAGTTGGTGATGTAAAGGCCAAGCCCCGGCCAAGCGAAAACGATCTCGGTCAAAACCGATCCTTCGAGCAGGTTGGCGTATGACAGGGCAATCACTGTTACGAGCGGAACCATGACATTGCCAAGAGCGTGACGCCAGATGATGCGATGTTCGGAAATGCCTTTGACCCGGGCGGTCAGGATGTATTCCTGACTAAGCTGTTCGAGCATGAAGGAACGGGTCATGCGGGCGATATAGGCCAACGAGAAATAGGCCAGGATCGAGGCAGGCAGAACAATGTGCGAAACCGCATTCCAGAACAGGTCTATGTCGCCTTCGATCAGGGTATCAACCAGCATCAGACCTGTGGTGGGTTCAATGAAATCGACATAGAACGAATCAAGACGCCCTGGACCCGCGACCCAGTCGAGCTTCATGTAAAATACCAGAAGCCCCATCAGACCCAGCCAGAAGATCGGCATGGAATGGCCGGCGAGACCGATCACGCGAACCACGTGGTCCGGCCATTTGCCCTTGTTGATGGCGGCAAAGACGCCAGCGGGAATACCCAATGCAACACCGATGATCGTGGCAATGGTTGCCAGTTCAAGGGTTGCAGGGAAGACGCGCTTGATGTCGTAAAGCACAGAGTTGGAGGTCAGCACAGATTGGCCGAAATCGCCCTGCAAGACATTGGAAACATAGATAAAAAATTGCTGCCAAAGCGGCAGGTTAAGCCCCATTTCTTCTCGCACGCGGTTGTACGTGCTTTGCGATGCATGATCACCAACAGCGGCCAGCACCGGATCAATCGGCAAGACGCGACCAATCAGGAATGTGACAAGCAGCAGGCCAAAAAATGTAATGGCAAGCGAGAATACCAGCCGCAGGAAAGTTCCCGTCGGGCCGGAAGCGAAACGGGCGCGGTTGCGCCCGTCCCGTTTTTTGCGTTTAACAGCGGACATTACGACCGTTGTCTCCTTCGTCGAGATTAGTCTTTGGTGACATAACGATAATAGTTGTTATCGAATGACGGACCGAGGACGAAGTTGTTCACGTTACCGCGCATGGATGCGATCTCGGTTTCCTGGAACATGATTACGAACGGACCATTTTCCAGAACTGCTTTCTGTAGATCGACATACATCGCAGCACGTTTCGCATCGTCGCGTTCCAGCGTGGCGGCATCGGTTTTTGCCGTCAAGTCACCGGCATCCCACGAGTTACGCCAAGCAAGCGGCTTGGCAGCGGCATCGTCGGAGTTGTCCGGGTTCCATGCAAAGGTCGATGCGTTGGTGTGCGGATCCTGATAGTCCGGACCCCAGCGACCGATATAGATATCGTGCTGACGGGCGCGGTATTTGGTCAGGGTCTGCTTGCCATCACCCGGAATGATTTCCAGATTGATGCCAGCCTGTGACCAGGTCGCCTGGATCGACTGCGCCATCGCCATGATTGCGGTGGTGTTACGGGTATCCATGGTTACGCTGAACCCGTCCGGATAACCGGCCTCGGCCAGAAGAGCCTTGGCTTTTTCGACATCCAGGGAATAGGGGTTTTCGTTATAGGCACCAAGGAAACCTTCAGGCAGGAAAGCCTGATGGATCTGCGAACGACCAGCCAGGATTGTTTCGGAAATGCCTTTGTAATCGACAAGGTATTTCAGAGCTTCGCGGACTTTCGGGTTCGACAGATATTCGTTTTTCTGCGAGAGACCGAGATACCACAGAGCACCTTTGCCCTTGGACATCATCTTGATGTCGTCATTGTCAGAAATGGCAGCCAGCTGATCGGCTTCGAGGTTACGGGCAATATCGATATCGCCTTTTTCAAGGAGGAGCTGTTGAGCCGCGGCTTCCTTGACGCTCTGGATGATTACGCGCTTCATTTCTGGCGCGCCATCCCAGTAATCTTCGTTGCCGGTCAGGCTAAGGCTTTCACCCGCGGTCCACTTGTTCAGTTTGAACGGGCCGGAGCCGGCATAGTTGGTTTTGAGCCACTCATGACCAAGGTCGCCGTCCACTTCATGGGCAAGGACTTCTTCCTTGTCGACAACCGAGCCGACGCCAGCGGTCAGGCAGTACAGCACGAAGCTTGGTGCGTAAGGCTTGTCGACTTCCATGACCAGCGTGGAATCGTCGGTGGCGTAGATCTTTTCCTTGACGTTATCGGCGGTGAAACCGAACTGGCCCAGAATGAAGGCCGGCGACTGATCCAGCAGGATCACGCGCTGCAAGGAGAAGGCCGCGTCTTCGGCGGTCAGTTCGTTGCCAGAGGCAAAGGTAATGCCGTCACGGATTTTGAAGGTAAAGGTCTTGCCGTCTTCGGAGACATCCCAGCTTTCGGCAACGACGCCATAGATCTTCGACACATCGTCATTGTCGAAACCGATCAGGCGGTCATAGGTGTTACCGGCATATTCAGCGCCCGAGAATTCGAAAATCTGAGCCGGGTCGAGCGTGATGATGTCATCAATGGCAAAAGCCATGACCAAAGCATTTTTCGGCGTTTCGGCCTGTGCCATCATAGGTGCGGTCGCGAGCGCGGTCCCCATGACCAGCCCTGCAATAAATTTGCGCATGATGCGCCTCCCGATTGTTGTTGTGGGACTGCAGGCCAATGCGTGGACTGATCGGCTATCGAAAGGGAGGGCCAAAACGAGACGGGCTCAGCTTTATAACCATCCGGAGTTCTATCGACGCCTTCAGGCCCGACTAATTGCGGGGCGGCCTGCAGGTTCGCTTAGTGCATGTGGAGCTGAGCATAATTTATACGATTAATCAATGACCAGTCGGTCAGCAATGCTGTCTAAATCAGCAAATGGCACAACTTTCCCGAAAATGGATTTCTTAAGGTTGTGTGACGTCTTGATGAAATTACCCATGCGGGTAGCGCGGTGCTTTTCCGCCGCGGTTTGGCCCTAGAAACAAAAAAAGCGCCAGCGAAAAAAATCGCGGCGCTTATTTTGTACGTCATTCCCAATCAGGTAGGGAATGGCGCGAGTGACGAGACTTGAACTCGCGGCCTCCGGCGTGACAGGCCGGCGCTCTAACCAACTGAGCTACACCCGCATGGTGCGTGGCGCGGTTTATATAAGGGGTAGTTCGGTCTGGCAAGGGCTTTTTTGCAAAAAAAAGGCGGACCGGAATTTTACCCTCCTGATCGTCCTTGGCAGTCTCGATGCGACCCCTGTTTCGCAGCGAAAAGCGGTCGATCCGGGGTGGGGCAGATGTGTAAAAAGCGAGTCAAAAACAAAAAAGCGCCAGCGAAAAATCGCGGCGCTTATTTTGTGCATCATTCCCAATCAGGGAGGGAATGGCGCGAGTGACGAGACTTGAACTCGCGGCCTCCGGCGTGACAGGCCGGCGCTCTAACCAACTGAGCTACACCCGCATGGCGTGGCGCGGTTTATATAAGGGGTAGTTCGGTCTGGCAAGGGCTTTTTTGCAAAAAAAAGGCGGACCGGAATTTTACCCTCCTGATCGTCCTTGGCAGTCTCGATGCGACCCCTGTTTCGCAGCGAAAAGCGGTCGATCCGGGGTGGGGCAGATGTGTAAAAAGCGAGTGAAAAACAAAAAAGCGCCAGCGAAAAAATCGCGGCGCTTATTTTGTACGTCATTCCCAATCAGGAAGGGAATGGCGCGAGTGACGAGACTTGAACTCGCGGCCTCCGGCGTGACAGGCCGGCGCTCTAACCAACTGAGCTACACCCGCATGGTGCGTGGCGCGGTTTTTAGCAGCCGCTCACAGGTGGTGCAAGCGCTTTTTTGCCATGATTTTTCAATTTTTAATCGCGTTCTTCCGGCGGTAGAAACCGACCCTGCATCGGGCACGTTAAAGTTCACCTGTCGGGCTTTGCGAAGGTGGGCAGGTGAGGGGAATATTTGGGATTGCTGGGCGCGCATAAGCACCGCCTGAGACTGCATCCTGAAATGCTACCCAGTAAGCGAGATCGTCTGCGGCCAAGAGATGTGGGGCTACTCGCGCGGTTCGGCGTAGCGTTCGGTCAGTTTGGTCAGGGCCGCGACAGTTGCCTGTTCAACGGTTGAGCCAAAACCGGTCACGCGGCCGGCCAGAATGACATAAAGCGAGTCGATGTGAAGCTGGATCACCAGCAGCTGTTTTTCGTTGGCGGTGGTGCGGTCGGCAACGAAGATTTCCATCGATTTTGCGATCTGGGTCATCAGGGGATACTGGAAGGTGCCGCCCAGGGCCTTGACCGAATAGGCAAGGTCATTTGCCGCGATGATGGCTTCTGGCCGCTTGGGCTTGTCGCGCAGGGCGTTGATTACCAGCTTGCGGCATTCCATCAGGTCCTTGCCGATGTCACGGACAAAGGTCTCGGAGCTGCGCTGTACAACCTGTTCGAGCTCTTCAAGCTGTTCAGGTGACAGGTTGATGTCAAATCCCTTGATGAAGTTGACAGCTTTGCGTTTCAGATCGGTCTGCGCAGGGATGATCTGCACATTCTTCTTTTTCTTAGGTTCTTCCGGCTTCACGATGGCTCCGCTTCCCCAGTCATAATGGGTCATTCGTCAAGGCTCCTACGATCAGGACCATCAAACTGGACCTGTCTGCGACGTCGGTCCGGGCCAAAATACGTTCCAGTGTTAATGAAACGTCTTGGTCGGGCGATGACCGAAACCAGACGGCTGTAAAGTGCCTTGGCGTTAAAGGGTTTGGCAAGAAATTCAGTAATCCCAAGGTCACGTGCCGTCGTCACATAACGCATCTCGGAATGTGCGGTCAGCATAATCACCGGAATGAACCGGTTTGGCGAATTGGTCGAATTGCGCATGACATCGAGGAATTCAAGGCCATCCATACCGCGCAAGCGCCATTCACAAATCACGATATCAATTTTTTCGGTGCGTAGTACGTCAAAGGCATTATTCGGCGATTTTACACGCTGTATATGACTGGCTCCGAGATAGGCGAGCGTGTCATAGACCACCTGAGCTGAAATCTTGTCCCCGTCAACGATCAGAAAACTAATCTTACTAAAGTCTATTTTCGCGTTCATCCGGCCTCGGTTCCTGAGCATCATCACGAAATGCGTCGCTGTTCAGGGGGATACAGCAGCAAATCTAACCAGTTGCTGATGTATAAACCCTTATACCTTTGTCTGGTTTCCAGCAAGGCCAAACCACTCTGTGTTCAGCCCGAAAATCTGACAAATACTGACCCCAAGCCAGTTGAAAAGTTAGAACAGACGACGTTTACGTCTTTTTGTTTTTGATGCTCGCGTCCGGTTTGAACACACCCAATATTGGGCCTTTTTTTTAATAGTAAAGAGGAAGATCTTTTTTATTTCATGGGCTTGGTGACGCCGTCGTCATCAATCACCTTAACGGCAACACCGGACTCCTCGAACATTTCGGTCGATATCTTCATATCCTGTTCCCAGCGTTCAAGAAAGTCCGGGGTTAGTTTTGACTTGTCGACATAGACCTCGGCGATGCCCGCCTGGATGATGGCGCGCGCGCAATCACAGCACGGAAAGTGCGTCACATAGAGGGCGCAGCCATCAAGCGATGTGCCGGTGTAACTGGCATTATAAATCGCATTGCGTTCGGCATGTTCGGTATAGGCGTATTTTTCCGGACGCTGATGGCGGCTTTCGACTTCGTCATCGACCCCGCGCGGAAACCCGTTATAGCCAACAGCACGAATTTCTTTTTTCGGGCCGATGACAACCGCACCGACCTGGGTGCTGCGGTCTTTTGACCAGTCTGCAATATGGGCTGCAAGTCCAAGAAAGCGGTGGTGCCATTTGCTCATGAAAAGGGTCCTGTCTGCGCCGTAAAATTGGTCTGTTGGGCATTCGTTTTTGACCGGCACGTTTCACCGGTACGGCTTCTTTAAAGAAGGTGCTTCTTGTAATTGTCCAGCGAAAAATCACATTTTTGTAAAGGCATTTAATGAAAAGTCCCTGTTCAAATAGGGGCTGATTGATTATTAAGGGGGTACCCCCAGAAAAGATCAGGACGCCTTTTCGTCTCGCCGCAGATGCAGGCCGAAGCGGGAAGGCTCACGTGTAAACCGAATAACAAGAGGTAGTAGCCGATGCGCCGTCAACGTAAGGCGAAGATCATCGCGACCCTGGGGCCGGCAAGTTCAAAGCCAGAAATCCTCGAGAAAATTGTGCAGACAGGTGTGGATGTGTTCCGCCTGAACTTCTCGCATGGGGAACACTCAGAACATCTGGCCCGTTTTGAAGCGATCCGTGTCGTCGAAGAAAAACTCGGCCGGCCGATCGGTATTTTGATGGATCTTCAAGGTCCGAAAATTCGTGTTGGTACCTTTGCCGACGGTGAAGTTGAACTCACCGCCGGTGATACGTTCAAATTCGATATGGACAAGAAGCCGGGCGACAACAAGCGTGTGTCGCTTCCGCATCCGGAAGTCTATGCAGCTATCAAGCCGGGTGCGAACCTGCTGCTTGATGATGGTAAGCTGCGCATGCGTGTCGAGAAATGCGACGACAAGTCGGCCGAATGTACCGTCATTACCGGTGGGCCGCTTTCCAACCGCAAGGGTGTCAACCTTCCGGATGTGATGTTGCCGCTCTCACCGCTGACCGAAAAGGACCGTGCCGATCTGGATTACGGTCTTGAGATGGGCGTTGATTTCGTGGCGCTGTCCTTTGTGCAACGTCCCGAAGACGTTGCCGAGGCCCGCAAGATCATTCAGGGCCGTGCAGCCATCGTTTCCAAACTGGAAAAGCCGCAGGCGATTGATCACCTTGATGAGATTGTCGATCTGTCGGACATGATCATGGTTGCCCGTGGTGACCTTGGTGTCGAATGCCCGCCGGAAGATGTGCCGATCCTGCAGAAACGTATCATCAAAGCGTGCCGCGAAGCCGGCAAGCCGGTGATCGTTGCGACCCAGATGCTTGACTCGATGGTGTCCAACCCGGCCCCGACCCGTGCCGAAGCATCCGACGTTGCGACCGCGATCTATGACGGTGCCGATGCGGTGATGCTGTCAGCCGAAAGTGCGGTCGGCAAATATCCGCTTGAAACCGTTTCGATCATGGACCGTATCCTACGCCGTGTGGAGCAGGATGAGCTTTATTACCGGATGCGTGACGCCAACCGCCCGGATCCGGAACATAACGCCCCGGATGCAATCAGTGCAGCCGCCCGTCAGGTGGCGACCACCATCGGGGCGAAGGCAGTTGTTAACTATACATCTTCCGGGTCGACGGCATTCCGTGCTGCACGTGAACGTCCGGAAGTGCCAATTCTTGGCCTGACCCCAAGGATTCAGACCGCACGTCGTCTGGCCTTGTGTTGGGGCGTGCATCCGGTCTTTACCCGCGATGCGACCAACTTTGCCGAAATGGTCGGAATCGCCACCGAAGTGGCAAAGCGTGAGGAATTTGCAGGACCGGGTGATTCGCTTGTTATCACCGCCGGTGTGCCGTTCGGAACGCCGGGTGCGACCAATATTCTGCGCATTGCATGGGTCGGCAATAATTAACGCAAGTGAGTGCGTGTAACGATTTTCGATGACGGGCGTCCTTTTGGGGCGCCCGTTTTCATTTGCGCAGATTGCCAGAAGTCCGTCGGCGCGCAGGTTTTTCGATGGCAATGGGCAGGAGGGGGCATAGACCCCTGTATCGTTAATGTTTTTTTGAGTCTTTGCGCCGATAGTCATTCTGTAATCAAGGCTCTGTCTGTTGATATGTGCCCTTGAGATTGGGTTATGAAAATTAGACGCCTTGTCTGGTTGTGTATCACTGTCAGTTTGGGTTAAGCTGTTCTGACAAAACACAAAAATAAGGCATCGCAACGTCGATGCCGATACGCCGCCAGGCACGGGACCAGGGGAATTACTGCGATAATGCTGAGTTGGATGTTCAATCGGCAGAAAAATGCGGGCGATGGGGGGCTTGATGATAAAGCCTCTGCCAAGCTGCGTGATCTGGCCGACACTGTTCGCACCATCGCACCTGAAACGTTTGGATCTGATACAGGTCGCGTTCAGGGTCGCGCGATTCCCCGCAGACATGTTTCCGAAAATAACGCCGATGCATCGGCCCTTGAACACGCAGCCCGTCTTTCGTCTGAATTGGACGCGCTGGACGATGCCGAGGATGTACCTGATTTTGACAGCGACGTGCGCATGGATGTGGCGCGCCGTCTGCGTCGGCATCTGACAGATTTGAGCCCGTCCGAAAGACTGGAAATGGTTGACGAGTTCGTTTCGGCGATTGCCAATATGGGCGACTGTTATCGCCCGCAGGTGATTGCGCTGATCGAACAGGAACTGGGTCATACCCCGTACATGACCCGTCAGGCGGCCAACCGTTTACGTCAGGATATTCAGGCGATTGGCCGGGTGTCGATTGCCGATTATATCGAGCTTCTGAGCGATTCCGACTTCCTTGATATCATGCGCGGGCGCGGTGAATTCATTCAAACCGCAGCCGAACGTGAACGCGCCGAGCTTGAGGCCGCCGCCAAGGCCCGCCTGATCGAGCAGCAGGCGGAAAAGGAAAAGGGCGGTTTGTTGAACCGGTTGCTGTCATCTGATGACGCGCCGCGGAACGTTGTGCCGATGACGCCGCATTTCGTTGAAAAGACAACAAAGTCAAAGGCGCCGGAGAACGATATCCTCGGTGGTCAGAACCGAATTTCGCGTCAGGCCCAGCGCCGCATTGCCCATTTCATCATGGCGTCCCTGTTTGACACGCTGGTCGAGCAGGGCCGGATGCGGACCGAGGTTGCCCGTGCGTTGCGCCAGTCGGTCCGTCAGAGGATTGAAAAGGCCCGTTTTGAAAACCGGGTGCTGATGCCGTCGCGTGATAGAGACATGGTTGTCGAGATCGCAGACAATGAAATGGTCGACAACGATGTCATTGAGGCAACAGATGCCAAGATGACGATTGACCAGTATGTGCTTGATGCCCTGTCGCGCAATGATGATGCGCTGGTGGTGCAGGCACTTGCCCATTACGCGCAAATCCGCGCCAACGCCGTTTCCAAAATTCTTGATTCCGGCAGTGCCCGGGCGATCACAGCCCTTGCATGGCGGGCAGGGATGACTGCACCTGCAGCAGTCGTCTTGCAGATCAGTAACGGTATCCCTGAATCGGCAATCGAAAGCCCGGCGGCCGGTGGTCGCTTTGCGATGGCAGCTGCCGATATGGATTGGTACATCGATTTCTTTAGCGACATGAAGCCTGTAGCTTCGCGCATGAAGGTCGAAAAAGAAAACGAACCTGCGCCGGCATCTGCACAGACGGCAAAGCCAAGCGGCAGGACCATGTCGCGCGGTCAGGGACTTCGACCGCGCAGCGGGCGCAACAGTGGCGGGCTCGAGGGGCTCGTCTCTGACAGGCGGTCCAAAGGTCTCAAAGAGGACTGAGTGCCATGAGCAGCAATCACGGCATCTCTTATGACGGGCTGAAACATGCCCTTACCATCAAGGAAAGCTATCTGTCTGGCGAGCCGCTTACCGTGACCGGGGCGGCCAAGCAGCAGCGTCTGTTGATGCCGGAACATTTGCTGAGCAACGACCTTGCCCTGATGCAATATGACGATCCACTGGCCCTTGCCGTGATCGCAACCAGGGATCCAGAAAGCCCGATGGCCTTGGCTGCTGCGATCCGTATGGGACCGCATGCCAAATGCAAGGAACTGATTACCGGGGTCTTTGAAGTCGTTTCCGAGGCAACCAAGCATGAACTGGTTGCCGATTGCGCCAAGCTTCTGACCAAGAACGCATTCAGCCCAGAAGCATTCCATCTTGTGCGCACACGCGCCTCCAATCACGTCGTGGAGATCCGCGAAGCCTATCGCCGGGCGATGGGGGATAACCTGCGCGCGTTGCTGGATGGCAAGATGGCCGCGCGCGAGTTTGTCGAGGAATTCATCGAACTGGCATCAAATGGCAACCTTAGGATTGATATCTATCGCCGTCTGGTGATGAAACTGATGCGCTCAGACGCAGTGCGTCCAAGTGTGAAATTCATGCTGCTGGAACGCCTTGATCGTTTCCCGCAGATGGTAAAGCTTCAGATCGTCAATGAAGTCAATTCGGCACCCGATACCCCGGAATACCAGACCCTGAAGCAGGAATTGCGCTGGATCTACGAGGCAAAACAGAAACAGCAGCTGCCACATGCCAAGCAAACGCCGATCAATGCATCGGGCAATGCTGATGCATCCGGGCCGCGTATTACGGCGGCTGATCTTGTTGGGCGGTCACAGATCGATTTCGGGGCGGCTACGGGCATGCATCGCCGCAACAGCATCATCAAACCGGCCGAGCCGACCTTGAAACGCAACGCGACGCCCAGCATCATGACCAGCGGCGGCTTCAGCACGCGCGAACTTTCTTCCTGGCTTAACTAGGGTTCAGGCCCTGAGCTTTGCTGCCGATGCGCTTGGCGTGTGGTTAGCTCAGCATCTGTGATGTCGCGGTATTTGCCGGGACATGAACATGCAGGCCAGCCTGTTTTTCCAGATATACGGTACAAATCACGCGCACAAGCGATGCGAAATTCGGGATGTCACCACGTTGGGCGACGACCTCGTCGTGGATTTTGCCGAGAAACTGCGGGGTGCTGAAACCTTCACCCGCGGCGATTTCATCAAGAATCTGCCAGAAACGCAGCTCCAGGCGCAGGCTTGTAACAACACCATTGATCCGCACAGACCGGCTGACAGACTGATAAAGTTCCGGGTCAGTTCCAGAATAAATCTGACACATTTGAACGCCCTTTCCTGTTTGTGCCGCTGTTACGAGATGTGCAGCGGTTTTCTTTTTGTTTGGCGCAATGGTCGATCAAATGGCGCCCAAACGCAATCACCGTTTGGGCGCCGATACATTACAAATTGATTTCAGTGCCAAGAACCTTGAGGAAAGCCGCCATCCATTTCGGATGTGCCGGCCAAGCCGGTGCGGTTACCAGATTGCCGTCGATGCAGGCATCATCAATGGCAATGTCGGCATAGGTCCCGCCACCAAGTTTGACTTCAGGTGCGCAGGCCGGATAGGCGGAAACCTTGCGACCCTTGATGATATCGGCTGCTGCAAGAAGTTGCGCACCATGGCAGACAGCAGCGATCGGTTTGTTGGCAGCATGGAAATCACGCACCAGACGAATGACATCTTCGTTCAGACGCAGATATTCCGGTGCACGACCGCCGGGGATGACTAGCGCGTCATAGTTTTCGGCTCGCGCCGCCGCAAAATCGGCATTCAGGGCAAAGTTGTGGCCGCGCTTTTCGCTATAGGTCTGATCACCTTCGAAATCATGGATAGCCGTTGCAACCGTATCGCCGGCATTCTTGTCCGGGCAAACGGCGTCGACATGATGTCCAACCGCAAGCAACGTCTGAAACGGCACCATGGTTTCGTAATCTTCGGCATAGTCGCCGGTGATCATCAGAATTTTTTTCGCAGACATGTTTTATCCTCCCGCTTGTTTTCATTTGCCGCCTTTGGGCAAGGGCAGGGAACTATACGCCTGATACAAGCTGGGCGGGTAACAGCGGGGTACTACGTGCGAGGAAGTTGACGTGGTGTACGTTGTAGCGTCTGTCACCCAAATAAAAAAGAGGCCCGTCTGGGCCTCTTTCGAAATGCGGTTCTGTGAAAAAGAAGATCAGCTTTTGGGTGCTGTCGGCTTTTTCGCAGCCGTGGTTTTGGTCGCCGTTTTCGATGCGGTCGACCGTGAACGGGTTGCCGGTTTCTTGGCTGCAGTTTTTGCCGCAGGTTTGGCGGCCGGCTTTGCAATGGATTTTGCGGTGCTTGCGGTTTCTGCACTTTCGATAACGTGCAGGTCGCGTTGTGGGAAGGGAATAGAGAAACCAGCCGCTTCGAGTTCCGTTTTCGATTTACGGGTCAGATCGAAGAAGGTCGGCCAGAATTCACTGGTTGCAACCCAGCCGCGTGCGGTCAGATCGACCGAGCTTTCGCCAAGGGTGGCGACAAAGCTCATCGGTTCCGGATCCTTCAGTACGCGTTCATCGGATGCGACAAGGTTTTTAAGAAATTCGAGGGCCGCATCAACATCGTCATCGTAGGAAATGCCAACCTTGATATCGAGGCGGCGGGTTGGGTTGCGCGAATAGTTTTTGATCGCGCTATTCCAGATTTGCGAGTTCGGCGCAGAAATAAACACACCATCCGGCGTTTTGAGCAAGGTGGTAAACAATGTTATTTCAACAACGGTGCCTGAAATCGAACCAGCTTCGATAAATTCATCGATTTTGAGCGGACGCAGGATAAGAATCATGACACCGGCGGCAATATTTGATAGTGTCCCCTGCAGGGCAAGACCGATTGCCAGACCAGCGGCACCGAGAACGGCGATGATGCTGGTTGTTTCAACGCCGAAGTTCGACAGAACGGCGACGATTACGAAAATCAAAATCACGTAACGTACAATGCTTGATGCAAGCGGCTTTAACGTCGCATCAACAAACTTTGTACTCTTTAGGGAATGGCGGACCAATGCAGCCGCCCGGCCGGCGACCCACCAGCCAACAATGAGTATCAGCACAGCGCCGAGCAAATCGAGGCCAAAGCCCAGTGCAAATCCTTTAAGCATTTCTGTGATGGTCGCTACATCGGTTTCGATCATTTGAACCTCGTCCGCTCCGTGTCATAATTGTGTTGATTGCCAACCATACTTCTGTATGAGAGGATTAGCATTACAGGTTTGAGTGCGCTTGAAAAGTAGGACGCCAACACCATTTTTTTTTAGATGGCTGGAACAAACCAGAATTCTGTTCGTTTAAGACCATAATTCCACCATCATTGGTGTTAAGTTATTAGCTGAAGAACAACCTTAATGACAGGGGTAAGACATGCAGATCAATCCGAAAATTCTTTGTGCTCTTGGTGGCGTTGCGCTTCTGAGTGCATGTAGCAGTGTGGACAACAGCGGCACCGCGGTACCTTACGGCGGTAACCCGTTCACCTACAGCAGCTCGGTCTCGTCTGCGCTCTCGTCCGAAGAGCCGACCACTGACTTCGGTAAAGCGCTTAAGGCCGAATATCTTGCATACGCACAGCGCGAAGCTGACGAATGGTATGACTTCTTCGATGCCGACTTCTTTGCGAAGAAAGCCGGTCGCGTAAGCGGTGACACCATCGTTCTTCCGGAAGATCCGGCAAACTGGCGCTTCTCTGATGAGGAAATTGCACAGAAACGCGCCGTCCGTGACGAACTTCTGGCCCTTCTTGATGACGGCAAGCGCGAAGCAATGCCGGCAACCGCAGCGATCGCACAGTCTCGCTTTGACTGCTGGGTCGAGGAAAGCGAAGAAGGCTGGCAGACCGAGCTGATCAGCCAGTGCTGGAAAGATTTCGAAGCTGCAATGTCTGAGCTGCGTGCAGAACAGCCGGCCGTTGTTGTAGCCCCGGTTGCCGCTGCTGAGCCGCGTCTGTTCACCATCTTCTTCGATTTTGACAGCGTTGCGATCACCCCGGTTTCCGAGCGTGTTCTTGATGCAGCTGCTGAGCAGTGGGCATCCTCGATGGGTGATATCACCGTCGTTGGTCACGCTGATGCCGCCGGTCCGGCAGCATACAACCTGCGTCTGTCCGAACGTCGTGCCGCAGCAGCCCTTGGCGAGCTGACCGGTCGCGGTGTGAAAGGCGACATGGTTTCGCAGGATGCTGTTGGTGAAGGCGATCTTCTGATCCCGACTCCGGATGGTGTTCGTGAGCCGCGTAACCGTCGTGTGACGATTTCTGTCGACTAATCACCGACATTTACCAAATCTTCGGCAACGAGGTGGTATAATGCCACCTCGTTGTTTTTCTATGTGGTTTTGACGATCTGGCGATTTTTCGCGGAAACAGGTGTTGAATTTGGGATTAATGTGAATAATCTCTGGATTGTATTCCTGATTTAAGTGAGAGGCGGGGACAAATGCTGAAGGCCATCAAGACGGTCTTTTCGCGGCGCTCGGGGGGCGTTGCTCTTGCAGTTGCTACACTGGCAGTTGCAACCATGTCGGTCTTGCCGACTGCGCGCGCGGCAGACAAAACACCGGTCGTTCCGTTTGAACGTTATTTCGCTGACTTGCGCGGCGACGGAAAGACCCTGCGTTTCAATGCGTTCTCCGGTGAAATTCCGGGCACGCGAATCAAGGAACTTCTGCGTTCTGGCCAGGTCATTGGGGATCGTATCCTGCTGGCAGAGGATGTCGCGGTTTATTTCCCGGATGGTTACATCGTCCAGTCGCAAACGAACTTTGCGAAATATGTGCCGAAGTACGGCGTGAAGCCGAGTGAGGTTTCTGGTCGTGACGATCTGGTTGAAAATCCGCGTTATGCCCTGATCAATCGTTTCGATGTTATTTTGGGTCGCGAATGCGCGCGCACCGAATATGCCAACGGATTTGCTGCCCTTCGCATCAAGCCGGATGGCGTAATGTCGCTGGTACTTGAAACAGCCGGTCACTTCGACACGATTGTTGATGAGCAAACCACGGCATACACCGTGACCAGTGCCGTGCAGCCGGTATTTATCGGCAACCAGGGCCTTGTCCCGGATCTGATTGCGCAGTGCGGGCTCAGCTAAGCTTTTCAAAGATATTTTGAAACGACAAAGGCACCGGATCATCCGGTGCCTTTTTTGTTGTCGTGATGCGATGGCGTCCTGTTGGACCGGTGCTTTAGGCCAGGCGCGGCAGTTCAATTGCCGGGCAGCGATCCATGACCGCGGTCATGCCGTTTGCCTTGGCCTTTGCGAAGGCCTCTGGATTGATCACGCCAAGCTGCATCCAGACCGACTTTGCGCCGATTGCGATGGCATCATCGACGACGCCAGCCGCGTCTTCGCTGTTACGGAAAATATCGACCATATCGACCGGATCGGCGATATCGGAAAGCTTTGCCACAACAGTCTGACCGTGAATGGTGCCACCAGCCTGACCTGGATTGACCGGAATAACTCTGTATCCCTGATCAAGCAGGAACTTCATCACCCGGTTTGACGGGCGTTCCGGCTTGGGGCTGGCGCCCACAAGCGCGATGGTCTTTGTCGTTTCCAGAAGCGCTTTGATTTCCGGATCGGTGGGATTTTGAAATTCGGCCATTTGGGTTCATCCACTTCGGGTGATCACTGTATATGATTGTTATATGAGTGGTGGCTTCCTGCAACTTTGATATGCGTCAGTAAGCTTATCATGGGCGTGCAAATGGCTGCCCTCGCGGAAAGTTGATGGCAATTTAAGTGACGGCGACCACCAAATGCTTTTTGACTGGGGGATCGGCGAAACCTGACAGGGTTATTTTGTATGTATCCATGGCTTGATCCATCCGGGCGGTTTTCCTTTTTCAAACTGGCTGTCTTTGTTGCACTTCTTGTGCCCGGCATCGTGTTGTTGTGGCCGGTCATTGCCGAGGGCGGGGCAACCATCCCGGTCAAGGAAGCCATTCTGCAAAGTGGTGAATGGACCATCCGGATATTACTGATCACGCTTCTGGTGACACCGCTTCGCCGCATAACCCGATTTTCTAAACTGGTACAGGTGCGCCGCCAAGTTGGTGTGGCTGCCTTTTGCTATGTGGTGATCCATTTTGGCCTGTATGCGATCAGCCAGAATCTTGATGTTGGCCGCATTGCCAGCGAGATCGTTTTGCGGATTTATCTGACAATCGGGTTTGTTGCCCTGATCGGGTTGGCGGTTTTGACCGCGACGTCCACCAAATCAGCGATGCGCAGACTGGGGGCCAAGTGGGGGCGCCTGCATAAACTGGTTTATCCGATTGCCGTGCTTGGCGTGGTGCATTTCTTTTTGCAGTCCAAGGTCGATGTCAGTGAAGCAACGCTGATGGCCGGGATGTTTGTTGGCCTGATGCTATATCGCTTTGCCCATTGGCGGGGATGGTCGCTTAGATCTACTGTGACTTTGTCTGTCATTGCGGTGATTGCCGGGTTGGCAACAGCCGGCATTGAATATGCCTGGTATGCCTTGGCGACCGGTATTCCGGCCGATCGCGTGGTTGCAGCCAATCTTGAATGGATGTGGCCGTTACGCCCGGCATGGAATGTGGTGTTGGCCGGTGTCGCGATCACTGTGATTTCTTTGTTCGGGCGAGATAAACCGGCACGGAGCTGGATTGCCCGGCTCGTTGGGAATAGCAGCGTCACCGCCGAGGCATCATCGCGTTAAGTGGCATAACCCGCAATGTCTGTGGTTTCGTGAAATTCCGGTCCACCGTCGGCTGACTGACAGTGGACCGGGTTGGTGTGATTATTCCGAGCGAATCTTGCTTAGGAAGTTGTTGGTTTCGCGGCGCAGATTGACCGAGTACTCCATCAGTTCATGGGCCGATTTCAGAACCGTATCGGCACTTTCGGTCGACCGGACAGCAGCCGCGCTGACCAAGCTGATGCTTTCGGTCACACCGCTGGTCCCGACAGAAGCATTTTCAACACTGCCGGAAATCTCCTGAGTCGCAGCGCCCTGTTCTTCGACTGCCGCCGCGATGGCGGATGCGCTTTCGTTAAGTTCACCGACAATATCGGTGATCTCGTTGATTGCGGTTGAGGACAGCTTGGTCGCGTTCTGGATACTTTCGATCTGCTCGGAAATTTCCTGTGTCGCGCGACTGGTTTGGGATGCGAGGTTTTTGACCTCGTTGGCGACAACCGCAAAGCCCTTGCCAGCTTCGCCAGCACGGGCGGCCTCGATCGTGGCATTCAGGGCCAGAAGGTTGGTCTGGGCCGCGATGTCGTTGATCAGGGCGATGACATCGCCAATACGTGCTGAGGCCTCGACAAGGCCATCCACCGTTTCGCGCGTGCTGGTTGCCTTGTTCGAGACATTGGCGGCTACCTCGCTTGAATGGTTGGCCTGACGGCTGATCTCCGTGATGGAGGCAGACAGTTCCTCGGACGAGGCGGCAACGGTCGCAACGTTGTTCGATGCATTTTGCGCGGCATCCATGCCGATCTTTGCCTGTTGGGTCGTTTCATCAGCCGTGCCGGACATGACGCGGGATGCGTCGTCCATTTCGCGTGCCGCGTTTTCAAGGCCGTCGATGATGGCCCCGACTGTATTTTCGAATTCATCGGCAAGCTTGCGACCGAGAGTCTTTTTCTCTTCCTCGTTTTTCCGACGCAGTTCTTGTTGTTCGGCCTCAAGGCTTTTCATGCGCTGTGCGTTGGTCTGGAAAATTGTGACCGCGCTGGCCATTTCGCCGATTTCGTCCTTTTGATCCTTTGCCGGGACTTCGGTGTCGAGTTCGCCGCCAGCGATCTTGTTCATGGCCACGGTCATGGCCCGGATCGGATGAGAGATCGACCGGTTGACGCTAAAGGCGATCAGTAGTGCGACCAGCAGGGTTACAATACTTACACCCAGTGACAGGGTGGTGGCGTCGTTGATCGCGCTTGCAAAGAAACTGCGATCAATGCCCATGACGACAATGCCAAGGTTCTGGCCGCTAAAATCCGTGATCGGGCGCGCCATCAGGGCCAGTTCGGTGCCCTCGGCATCCTGCGGGGCAAGGATCTGTTCGCCGTCACGAGCCGCGGCAAGTGTGGGCGATGCAATATCAAGGAAACCTTCGGGGAAGGTGGAGGCAAAGACTTCAAAGGTGCCGTCACGGTCAATCAGAAGGGCGGCATCGGTGTTGGAGTGTGCCTTGAAGTTTTCAAAGAAGGCCGGACCAAAGGATAATCCGAATTCAACCGAGCCGACATGCGTCCCATCGTTGAAAACAGGCGTGACACCGCGCATGCCAAGACCGGCAACACCGACTTCCAGGCCGCTGATGGGTTGTTGTTTTGTGTTGGTTTCAACCACTGTTTTGCGGAACGAAGACAAATCGTCACCGAATTTATCGAGCTTATGAACCCTAAGGAACGAGATCGCCGGGGCCTTATGGAACTGGAACTGACGCACGCCATGGTTTTCTTTGAGTTCAGCGAAGCCAGGGCCGAAAATATCGGCCAGCGTATCGCGGTCATCTTCCGCCATGGCTTTCTGGGCGGCGGGGATGGTTGCGGCAAAATCCGCCATCGCAAGCGCACGAGCGGCTTCCATGTCCAGCGCACTTCGCAACTTTTCGAAATTGACGCGCAGTTCGCGTTGTTCAGCACCTGCGACAATGTCACGTTCAATGGAAAGATTGATAAGCCCGATCACCAATGCCGTCGCAAAGGTTATAAAGATCATCGCGATACTTAGTCGCGGACCTATTTTCAAAGATTTCAGCATGTCCACACTTCCCCGCCTATCTATTGTTTTTCTTAGAAGAATTATAAATATTCATTCTTCTGAAGACTTGCGGAGATCATCTAAACTCAACTTTGAGTTTATGTGAATACCAAATAATACGGGTATTTATATATCTAAAGGTTATAATATTGCGGTAAATATAGGAAAACCTCCAACCAATCGCCTGAAGCAAATTTTTGACGATTGGAGGAGGCGACGGTCTTTTGGGCGGGGTGGGCTGCTTAGCCCGCTGCGCGGCGGGTGAGGGCGGTCAGCAATCCAGCACCAATCATCACCCCGCCTCCGATGCGTGTCAGGCGACGCAGGGCGGATGGGTGGCGGAACCGTTCACGCAGCGCACTTGCCATTACCGCCCAGATCGCAACGTTGATGGCGGCCAATATGACAAAGGTCGCGGTCATAATCGTAAACTGTGGCAAAAGCGGATCGCCAGCAGTCACGAACTGCGGCACAAAGGCGATGAAGAAAACGATGCCTTTGGGGTTCAGGGCGGTAACGATATAGGCCTGCAGGAACATGCGCGACGGACGGTTGCGTTTGGCATCCGGGTTGTCATGCAGGGCTTCGGGCTTTTCACGCCACATCTTGATACCAAGATAGATCAGATAGACCGCCCCAACGAGTTTGAGCACGGTAAACGCCTCGGCGGAGGCCGCGAGTAACGCACCAGCCCCGGCCAGCGAGATCGTCATTGCGGTGAGATCGCCCAGTGCAACCCCCGGAACCGTTGCCCATGCAGTTTGTTTACCCTTGCCCAAGGCATAGCTCACGACAAGCATGATGGTCGGGCCGGGGATGGCCAGAACCACAGCACAGGCAAAAGCAAAGGCAAGCCAGATTTCAAACGACATGGGGCGTACTCCGAAAAAGGTATCTGTTGACAGAATGCGTCATTCCGAAGGGTTTGCAAATACCATCATAAGGTAATCTGCCGGATATAGGGCAGTCTACTCGTGGCGCCAGCTCGGATGGCGCTTTTCGATAAAGGCGCCGATCCCTTCGCGGGCATCATGTTTTTGCATATTCGCCGTCATGACGTCGGATGCATAGGAATAGGCCTGCGACAGCGGCATTTCGAGCTGTTTGTAAAATGCCTGTTTGCCAAGCCGAACCGTCATGCCCGACCGGGCGGCAATCCCGGCGGCCAAGGCATTGGTGTGTTCTTCAAGTTCATCATCACCGACCACGTCTGACACCAGTCCCATGGCAAAGGCGGTTTCGGCATTGATCGGATCGCCGGTCAGAAGCATCCGCATGGCATGCTTGCGGGCAATGTTGCGGCTAAGTGCGACCATCGGGGTAGAGCAGAACAAGCCGATATTGACCCCCGGGGTGGCGAACTTGGCGCTGTTGGCGGCGACAGCCAGATCGCAACTGGCGACAAGCTGGCAACCGGCTGCTGTTGCCATGCCGCGCACACGCGCGATGACGGGTTGCGGCAGACTGACAATCGTCATCATCAGGTCGCTGCATTGTGTAAACAGGCTGGCATGCTGATCACACTCAGTGATGCCATTCATTTCCTTAAGGTCGTGCCCGGCACAAAAGACAGGCCCCTCGGCTGCCAGAATGACACATCTGACGGTGGTCTCCTTGGCGATCTTGTCAAAGGCGTCCTTAAGGGCCGTCATCATCGCCCCCGACAGGGCATTGCGGCGTTTGGGGTTGTTCATCGTCAGGGTGACAAAGCCGTCATTGTCTGTGCGTGTGACAAGCTCTGGCTCGGTTGTGGAAACGGTCATGGCGGGCCTCCCGGATGGCTGTATGTGTTTGACGTTTTTTGATTTTTAAAACACGGTATACCGTAGTAGAATTACACGCAAAGGGTTAGCGGCCTGTGCCAATAATAAAACCCTGGGGATGTGCCGAATGTTATTCTGTCTTTGCCTGATCAATAAAAATTAATTCGGCAAGTGGTTGTGCATGAGTAAAGATTTCCCAAATCGGCGGGGGCGGGCACCGGGGCGCTTTGTTCCGACCCGGACAGTCCGTGAGTCTGTGCGGCTGACGAAACCCGTGCGCGAAACGCCCATCAAGCGGTTTGACAGCAAGGACATGATGGAACGCGATCTTGAAAGATATCGCGCAGAGGCCCGTGCACGTCTTTTACAGAACGGCTTTGATATTCCAGCCTTTCTGATGCCCAAACCCAAGATCAATCCTGAAGACGAAGACGCCGGTGATGCCCCCGATCCTGTCATCGAGGAAGATCTGCGTCCTCCAGCCATGATCGGGCCAAAGCCAACCATGCCGGTTAAGAGTGAAAAGCGCGCTGATGTGAAAAATCCGGCTGCGGTTGCCGCGGCAAAGGTCAAACCTAATCGCCATGTCTATGTCCCGGACAAGGCAAGCGGGCTTGTTTCGATGTTCCTGCCAGACGATAGCCAGCTGAAATCTGGCGCATCAGACGCGGCCGGCGCAGGGGGCGGACAATTGGTGCGACCGCAGGATCTTGCAGCCCATGAAGCTGCCCAAAGGGCTGCCATCGACAAGGAACGTAGCGCCTATGACGACTATGTCGACAGCCTGAATGGCGGTAAGACATTGCTTGATCGGACTCGGGAAAAGGACAGCCAGGGCGGCGATGTCGGCAATGACATTGCAGGCCGGGTAGACGACCTGAAAGAGACCGAGGTTCGAAAGTCCCGCATCAATCTGCCAGATAGCGAAGACAACTGGGCCCTGCATGAAGACCTTGATGCCAAACGTCAGGCGATTTTGCAAAAGCAGGGAAAGTCGTCGGGATCTGCAAAAGGGCAATCATCGAAGGGGCCTAAACAGCCAGGTGAACCCTTGGGCTTTAACAAGATGATCGCGCGGTTGGCAGCCTACATGATTGCAGCGGTGGCTGTGGGCTATGTTCTGGTTCTGACGGTCAACGAATTTTCGGCAATTCTCGGCAGATAACACAGATAAAAAACTATTGCCGAACGATTGCCTTAATCTCCATATATTAGTGAGGAATTCGGTGGTTTGACGTCAGGGCTGTCTAGGCCTTGCGCGTTGCGCAACGATAAGAACAAGGTACGGGGAAGATAGAGCGAAATCATCCGAGGCGGGGGCCGCCGTGATCATGGCATGATGGAAAAGATGCCGGGATCAGGGCGAGATAACAGTTCACCCTGTTGCAGGAGGCAGCAACTGATGCTGTGAAGTCGCCATGATGTATGACGAAACCGGTCAGGAAGACCGTCAGCCTGTTTACTTGCCTGAGAACCGTTTTCACTGGGCATCCAACGACGAAGTCGACAAACCGCTGCGTGATCTTTCGCGTGGGCCTGTTCACACCCGGTTCAGGCAAAAATCCGATCAAGGGCCGGGTATGTCGCCCGGTGAGTGGATGCGTGAAAATTTGCCCGGGCTCGGCGCAACGGCGATTGTGGCAATCGTGATCTTGTGTGTTGTGGTGGCGATCTATACCGACGTGGCCGGGATTTTGACCCGCTAGTGGTTGGGGATCTGATGTCCCCTAAAAGCGGTCTGTGTATGCGCAAATTGTTGACGTTAACGTAAACGTTATGTCAGGCTATCTCCCTGAAACAAAAATGCTGCGTCAAAGCAGCTCCAGAGGGAGGCCATCCAAGCCATGAACAGTTCCGTGACCCGGACCGGTGTAACGCCAGCCGACTTTGATGCCATCATGCGCGAGAAGGTCCCGTTTGTCGGCGATATGGATGTCAGGACCGAAAGCCTTTCAGACGATACCGCAATCCTGCGTCTGCCATTCAAGGAACGCTATCTGCGTCCGGGCAATGTGGTGACCGGGCCTGCGATCTTTGCGCTGGCCGATATTGCACTGTATGCCGTGGCGTGGCTTGTGGTCCCCAAGGCGGATCTGGCGGTAACGACCGAGGCGACGGTTCATTTCCTGTCCGGGGCAAAGCCCGGAGATCTGATTGCAGAGGCCAAAATCCTGAAGGCGGGCAGGCGGCTTTTGATTGCCGAATGCCATATTCGATCTGCCGTTGATGACAGCCTTTGTGCGCATGTGATCGGGACTTATGCGATGCCGCCGGCCGAAAAATAGGCTAAATTTGTGTGGTAAAATAATACCTCAACCATTAAGTCATTGATTTAATGTGAAATATTCCTGTTGTTTTCCTGTTGGATGCTGGCATAATGCGCCGACTTTCAACGAGGGAACATTCCCTCCGTGGAACCCAGTTTTCGAGTATAGAAATAATGAAAACCTTCACTGCGACACCGAGCGACATCGAGCGCAAATGGTTCGTGGTCGACGCAGAAGACGTCGTCCTTGGCCGCCTTGCAGCCGTTGTTGCCAACCGTCTTCGTGGTAAACACAAAGCGATGTTTACCCCGCACATGGATTGTGGCGATCACATCGTCATCGTCAATGCCGAAAAAGTCAAACTGACTGGCCGTAAGCTTCAGAACAAGAAGTTCTACTGGCACACCGGTTACCCGGGCGGCATCAAAGAACGCACCATGGACAAGCTCCTGAACGGTGAGCATCCGGAACGCGTCATCATCAAAGCTGTTGAGCGTATGATGAGCCGTGGCCCGCTGCGCAGCCAGGTTCTTTCCAAACTGCACGTCTATGCTGGTACCGAGCATCCGCATGAAGCTCAGAAGCCGGAAGTCCTCGACGTAGCGGCTATGAACGAAAAGAATAAGCGGAGTGGCAAATAATGGCCGACACCAAAACTCTTGAAGATCTCAAGGATCTGGCACAGGGCGGCGAAGTTGCTGCTGCTGCAGAAGGCACCCTGCCGGAGCCGAAGATCGACGCACAGGGCCGTTCCTATGCAACCGGCCGTCGTAAGAACGCAATTGCACGCGTCTGGATCAAACCGGGCTCGGGTAAAGTCACCGTCAATGGCCGTGAGTTCGAAGACTACTTCGCACGTCCGGTTCTGCGCATGGTGATCAACCAGCCGTTCGGCGTAACCAATCGCAAAGATCAGTTCGACGTTGTTTGCACCGTTTCCGGTGGCGGTCTTTCCGGTCAGGCCGGTGCCGTTCGTCACGGTATTTCCCGTGCACTGACCATGTTCGAGCCGGCACTGCGTCCGTCACTCAAAGCTGGTGGGTTCCTCACCCGTGACTCGCGTGCTGTTGAACGTAAAAAATACGGTCGCGCCAAAGCTCGTCGTAGCTTCCAGTTCTCGAAACGTTAAGTCGTTTTCGGGCAACAGGCTCGCGATACTGTTTGGAAAAGCGTCACCCTCGGGTGGCGCTTTTTCTTTTTGCGAAAGCCAATAAGAAAGCGGCGTTCTCACATAGGAGAGCGCCGCTTTCTCTTTCGTATCAAGGCGTACCTGTTGCTTATTGCCAGCGGTCCGAGAAATCGCGCGGGATCATCAGGATGTCACGATCCACTTTGGTCACATCCGTATGCCCACACAGCGCCATGGACACTTCAAGCTCCTTTTGGATGAGCTCAAGCGTCTTGGTCACACCGGCTTCGCCCATCGCACCCAGACCATAAACATAAGCGCGCCCGATATAGGTGCCCTTTGCGCCAAGTGCCAAGGCTTTCAGCACGTCCTGGCCAGAGCGGATCCCGCTATCAAGGTGGACTTCGATCTTGTCACCAACGGCATCCATGATCGCCGGCAGGGCCCGGATTGAGGACAGGGCGCCATCAAGCTGGCGTCCGCCGTGGTTGGAAACGATGATGGCGTCTGCGCCGACATTCAGCGCCTCCAACGCATCGCGCGGATCAATGATCCCCTTGATGATCAGCGGCCCATCCCACATCTTGCGGAATTCGCGAATGCGATCCCAATCAAGGGATACATCGAATGCTTCGGCGGTCCAGGTGCTCAGCGATGACGCGTCGGCAACACCCTTGGCATGGCCGACAATGTTGCCAAAGAACCGCCGCTTGGTGCCGAGCATGCCAAGGCCCCATTGCACCTTGGTCATCATGTTTGTAACCGATTTGAAAGTCAGCTTCGGCGGGGCGGACAGGCCGTTTTTCAGATCCTTGTGGCGCTGTCCCAGCATCTGAAGATCGACTGTGATGACCGCGGCCGAACATTTGGCGGCTTTGGCGCGGTCAAACAGGCGCTTCATGAAGTCGTCGTCTTTCAGTGTGTAAACCTGTAGCCAGAACGGCTTGGATGTGTTTTCGGCGACATCCTCGATCGAGCAGATCGACATGGTCGATAGCGTGTAGGGGACGCCGAATTTCTCTGCCGCACGCGCAGCCTTGATCTCGCCATCCGCACTTTGCATGCCAGTCAGTCCGACCGGGGCAAGGGCGACGGGCATGGAAACATCCTGACCGATCATCTGGCTTTTGGTGGAACGACCGGCCATGTCGATTGCGACCCGCTGACGCAGGTGAATTTCCTGAAAATCGGTAGTGTTTTCACGGAATGTCTGCTCGGTCCAGCTTCCGGATTCTGCGTAATCGTAAAACATGCGCGGTGTGCGCCGTTTATAGATGCGTTTCAGGTCTTCGACGCAGGTAATCACTGGCATGAGGTCAACTCCGAATAAAATGTGCCTTGTATTGGTAATACCACTTTCCGAGGTTGTCGCAAACCGAATTGAAAATCAGCTTTTGAGTTGCTGTTTTCGGATGCCGGATTCAGACCGATGTTGTTGGCACCAAAGAATTTTAAAAAGAGGGATCGAAAATTCGGAAGGTTGTGATATTAACAAATCTCTGACGCGATAATTTTTTGAATTTAAGGTGTGATCCAATGGTTGGAACGATGCGACGAGTTTTCAAAACATAACTGTTTGAACCTCTGTTGGATAACCTTGCGATATGTGAAGGGCCGCTAATGGAGCGGTCTTTTTTTATGCCAATTTGAAAGTTTGGCACTTACCTGAAGCCCAAAGAAAGGGACCCCCGATATGCAGTACAGAAAGCTGCACGATGCCGATTTTGATGCCGCAAACGCATTTCTTGCCAATCATGCAGCGACCTGCATGGTGCTGCGCGGGAACCTGCGAACTGCCGGTATCGAACGACGTCGTCACCC
The DNA here is from genome assembly GCF_037027205.1 of Thalassospira sp. CH_XMU1458. NCBI lineage: Bacteria > Pseudomonadati > Pseudomonadota > Alphaproteobacteria > Rhodospirillales > Thalassospiraceae > Thalassospira > Thalassospira sp. CH_XMU1458. The sequence continues at coordinate 373,132 of NZ_JAYMDW010000002.1, forward strand.
GCTTTCTGGCAACTGGTTTGGGGAAGTGACCCCGGATGGCAGCATCAGCGCGATTGTCGCGCAATTTGGCAATGGCAATGTCTTTGTCGAGGCCGGCGGTCAGAAGGCTATCCCAAAGGAACTGACGGCGGCGTTTGTTGCAGACCCGCTGAAACCGGTTGCAGGTGTGTTTGGTGATGCTGATACGGCGCAGGATATGCTCTGCCAACTGGGGCTTGAGGACGCGCCCTATGCGATCAATGCATCGGATGTGCTTTACGAGCTTGATCTTGCCAACCTGATCGTGCCGCAAAACGCCCGCGCCGATGATTTTCAGATGGTTGATGCGGAAAAGATTGACCGCAATACATTGCTGCGCTGGTTGCGCGCCTATGAGATCGAGGCACTTGGCGCGGAAGACACACCAAGCCTTGATAGCAAAATCGCTTCACGCCTTGTCCATGCACTGGATGCCCGGACGATGTGGGGCCTGATTGTCGACGGCAAGGCGGTGTCGCTATCCGGCTTTAACGCAACCTTGCCTGATATGGTTCAAGTCGGCTCCGTCTGGACTCCGCCCGAGGAACGCTCCAACGGTTATGCTCGTATCCTGGTTGCCAAAACGCTTCTGGCAGTGCGGGCGCGGGGCGTTAAACGTGCTATTCTGTCAACCGACAGCGAAGCGGCGGCGAAAGCCTATGAAGCGCTTGGGTTTAAGAAGGTCGGGCGGTATCGGTTGGCGATATTAAGTAAACCGTCTGTCGTTCATATGGAGGATTGTACACTGTGAGATGGCTTCTTGCTGTAAGTGTAAGTTAAGCCTTTTGTGATTATGGTGGGCTAAATTTCAAGAGGTTTGAGGTAAAGATGAGCTCCAACGGTAACCTGAAAATCCGCGTATCCTGGTACGATGAGAGTCAGAAGCCCTTCTTGGACGAGTTGGACGATAAGGTTTTCGAGCCTTGGGATGTCAGCTTCAACGCCAAGAGCGATCTGTTGGAGTTGGATCTTTTCCGAAAGCTTCTTAAAGAAAATCCGTTTGAAACCGAAGACGATCTTGTGGGCGTGTTTTCCTGGAAGTTTCTAAGGAAGTCAGGAGTTCCTTATGATCATCTTATGGCAGAGATCGCGAAAGCCCGACGTAAGGAAGTCGACGCCATCATCCTTAATCCTGCGATTGCCAATAACGCTTTGTTTGCCAACGGCTTGGAGCAAGCGATTGCATGCGGGCATGGTGGTTTCAAGGTTGTTTTTCCGAAGCTTGAGCTTGGGCAAATAACCAAATCGCTGTTGCCTGTAGACACCTTCTGTATGTCTTCGTACATCATCGCTAATCGCGCATTTTGGTGTGATTTGGTGCGCTTCCTTGACTTGTATTTGGATATCGCTGACCGTCTGGCGAAGACCGACGAAGAGTTCAAGAAGGTCTATTTTGCAAGTGCTGGTTACCATCGGAACCGCAAATTTGATCATCGACCATTTATGATTGAGCGATTGGTTCAGCTATTCCTGAATACACGAATGTATAACGTTCATTATTTGCATCCCACGGAGAATTGGTTGGGCAACAAATTCGGGGACAAGGCCGAAATTGTGGACAAGTTATACCACCTCAAGCGAGTGTCGCTAAATAACAGCCTTTTGCTCAAGGAATGGATGCAAGTACGACATCCGATTGTTTCAGATTGGCCGAAATTGACAGAGTTTTTCCATCTCGACGATCCGAAAATAGAAATGTGAATGGGCGGATCCGGGGCTATCTCGCAGAAAAGTCTCTAATTGCCTTTGCTACGTAGCGACACTGGTCAGTACCGAGATGCGGCCCGATTGGCAGGCTAAGCACGTCTTTGGCAAATTGGTCTGCAAGTGGATAGTTGCCGTTTGCCGGGAGACTGTCAGCGTATGCTTGCTGCCTGTGGGAGGGCACCGGATAGTGAATGCCGGTACCAATGTTATGCTGGGCAAGATAGCTTTGCAGCTTGTCACGTTCAGGCTGACGTATGACAAAAAGGTGCCATACCGCATCCGCCCATTCCGGGATTGCAGGCAGAATGACGTTGCTGTCTTGCAATTCCTCTAAGTAAACTGTGGCTTGCTCTTTGCGCAAATTGTTCCATTGATCAAGGTGTCGAAGCTTGACTTCAAGCATTGCTGCCTGCAGCGGGTCTAGGCGGCTATTAAAGCCTTTCACCTCGTTAAAGTACTTCTTCCGGGAGCCATAATTTCGCAGAATTCTTATCTTTTCTGCGAGTTCTGCGTCGTTTGTGGTGATTGCGCCGCCATCCCCAAACGCACCGAGGTTCTTGGCCGGGTAAAAGCTCCATGTTGCGATGGTTCCGTGTCCACCGATTTTGCGGCCTTTATAAGAGGCCCCATGCGCTTGCGCGGCATCTTCAATCACTGGGATGTCATGTTTCTCCGATATCTTAAGGATCGGGTCAAGGTCAGCGGGTTGCCCATAAAGGTGAACCGGAATGATTGCACGTGTTTTTGGTGTGATTGCAGCTTCTATCTGTTCGGGATCGATATTGAAACTGTTCGCGCGCGGTTCGACGGGAACGAGATTTGCACCAACCTGCGAAACGGCAAGCCAGGTCGCAATAAAAGTATGAGACGGAACGATAACTTCGTCGCCGGGGCCAACATCAAGTGCACGCAGGGAAAGCACCAGTGCATCAAGACCACTTGCTACCCCGACGCAATGTTTGACATTGCAGTAGTTTGCATATGTATCTTCAAGACTTTCAACAGCGTCGCCTAGGATGTAAAAGCCGGATTCCATAACCTGTTGATAAGCGGCGTCTATGTCCGTCTTGATCGCGCGGTACGTATGACCCGGATCGAGAAAATCAACTTTCATCGGCGCTTTTCCTGCTCATCATGGTTCACGGATACAGTTGGCATTTTAACATCGAGTGAGACTCAGAACCGGCTACTTATTTGCTATGCTCTTCAGATAATTCTCGAACTTTGTGCCGAATTCTGCAACGTCAGGGAATTTCCTTGACCAATAACCACTAAGCGCCCTTGCTTGCTTTGCACCTTGAGTGGCCAGTTCTCTATCAGTGATAACGCCGTTCTTGTGTGAGGCGATTAGCAGGTCAATCCAGTCTGTGATTGCAAACACGAAATCGGGGTTGCTATCTGGGTTGGAGTTTGAATTGTGCTGCGGATCGAAACGGAAATAGCTCAACTCTTCATCAATATAATGCGCCTGATGCCCGAGGGTAGTATTCCAGTAAAAGACAACGTCACTTAAACCTTTTGCGTAAATAGTGTCACTATAGGTCAGTGAGCTGGTCCTGTCATACTGTTTGAGAGTTTCTCCTCTGAGCATGATTGTTGAAAACTCCCCGACGAAGTTCTGGAAGCTAAGAATCATCTGCCTTTGAAGTTCCCTGCCGTCAATCAAGAATGCTTGATTTGCCGGGCGTCTCTCTTTCCCACGTTTGTTTTGGTTATTGATTGTGGCTGATGCAGAAAACACCATACTAGTATTTGAGCTCGACTGAAATGCTTCAACCATTCGCTCAACGCAGAATGGATGAAGTAAGTCATCATCGAAAAGTGGTTTGATGTAGTCTCCTTTTGCGGAAAATATCGCGTCCAAAATGTTCTGCCCGCCTTTCAATTCATTTCGGTAGTAATGAACTCCATTGAAGAGCGCGCATGTCTGCGCAATATTTTCCGTCGGGCAGTTGTCAGACACAATAATCTCGATGTTACTATAAGTTTGCCCGATCGCCGTCCTTAGAGTTTGTTCAAAAAACTCAGGCTTGTAGCTGGGTATTACAATTGAAACCAATGGGGTTTGAGACATCTTTTGCCACTGTCTCCCTTTTTCGAATGTCTTTTTATTAATCTGAACTATCTGTCCGCGGCTGCATTTAGAAAGGTATGATAGTCCCTGAGGTAATCTTCTTCGTCATAAAAGTTTGAAGCCAATACCATGCAGACCGATCCGGATGAGAAATTGTCAAGCTCTCGCCAAATCATGGGGCATATGTACAACCCATTGTAAGAGCGGTTGAGATGGAAGCGTTTTTTTTCTTTGCCATCATCAAGCACGATATCAAAGCTTCCCGACATGGCCACAATCAGTTGGTGCAAGTTCTTGTGTGCATGGCCACCTCTTACAGAACCACCAGGAACGTCATAAAGGTAATAGACGCGCTGTATGTCGAACGGAATATGATTGTTTGCCTCAATAAAGGTCAGGTTCCCCTGACTGTTTGAGATTTTGGGTAGCTCGACAATCTTGCACAGATGAATGCTCATATGATCAAAATCCCATGTTTCGATCTTCCAAAGTTAACCACCAGAACTTTGCTTTCGTGTTAATTTCAGAAAAATCTCTGATGCTTGTACATCTTTTCATAGCGCAGACAAAAACTTAACGAATAATTTTAAGGTTCAGTATAGCTCTGGACATCGACATGATTGGAGAAGGTTGACGGAGATAACGTCATGACGGCAATTCTTCTCGGTGCGGCCGGGACCGGTACATCGTTTGCCATTGCAAGCAGACTTCGTGCTGTTTGGGGCGATGAGGTCCGTATCGTTTCTGTGGATATAAATCCGCCGGAGTTGGTAACCGCCTCGCTGCTCTCTGATATATTTGTACAGGTTCCGTTCGCAGACAATCCTGCCTACGAGAACAAGATACGTACTATCGTACTTTCAGAAGGTATTGATGTTTATGTTCCAATCTTGAACGAAGAGCATCTTGTTGCGCAAAATATTATCGGTGATCCGAATTTTGGTGGTCTTGATGTTTGGAGTTCCGAACTATATGCGCGATGCATAGACAAAGAACTTGCCGATCAGTTTCTGAAAAGCATCGGTGTACCAACGCCTAAGATCATTGATCCGGTTGGACTTTCACCGCAGGCAGAGTGTTTTGTCAAACCTCGCAGTGGTTTTGGCAGCAAGGGGGCCCGTAAAGTATCTGTCGAAGAGTTAAGTGATCTCTCAAAATCGGAACTCGAAAGCCTGATTATTCAGGAAGTATGTGAAGGTCCTGAGGTCACGGTTGACAGTTTTTACGATGCGCAAATGGATGTATCGTTTGCTTATTGCCGCGAAAGGATTGAAATCAAATCGGGCGTGTGTACTAAGGCGCGGGTTTTTTTCGATCCTGAGCTTGCCGATATTGCGCGAAGAATTGGCAAGGGCTTGCAGCAACGCGGCACGATTTGCTTTCAGGCGATGAGGGCCAGGAACGGGTGGGCGATTACCGATTTGAATGTTCGATCCGGGGCTGGGACCGCGATCACATGTAGTGCCGGGTTCGATGTTTTAGCTGCAGCATTTGCATGTCGCACTGGACAGAATTACAGCAAGTTTGTTCGCCAGCTTGCAGTGGATGAAGAGTTTATCGTGACCAGGCAATATACCGAGTTCGTAATGGCTCATCGTCAATGATTTACGCTTTTGATCTAGACGGTACCCTTATAACCGCTCGACAACGCCAGATGACACTCTTGCGAGCTGTTGCAAAACGCATTGATGTGCATCTCGTGGAAGACGCAGTTTGGCAAAAGAAGCGCGAAGGCATCTCAACATTGGCAGCGTTGTTGGAGATGGGTTTGAATGAAGATAAGGCAAAAGAGATTACCAGTGCTTGGATTCAGGAGATAGAGACACCCTATTGGTTAAGCCTCGATACACTTTTTGGCGATACGGTGACAGTACTTGATAGTTTTCGGAAAACGGGGAAAACATTGATTTTGCTGACAGCGCGGCAAAATAGACGGCTGCTTTTGCAGCAACTTTCGCGTCTTGGGATCAGGGGTTATTTCAAAGGTGTTGAGTGTGTATCCCCGTTTTGTGCTGTCGATGAAAAATCAAACGTACTGTCCCGGCACTCGTTCGCCGGCTTTGTTGGTGATAGTGAAACCGATTTTGCCGCTGCCAATAGGACTGGGACACCGTTCTATGCCATTTCTACAGGACAGCGCTCACCAACCTTTCTCGCTGGTTTGGGAGTGGATCGTCCGCACAGTTCACTGCTTGAGGTCAGGGACGCCATCTTTGGCGCCGTCTTGGATAAATGAAACAGATTTGAGCGCATTTAAGGAGATCCACTATGGATGCCGAGGAAAAAAGCAGGCTTGAGCACATAGCGAATAACTCGCTTTATGACAAAGGTGCAAACGCTGCGACCATACACTACGAGTTTGAGGTGTTTCGCAGATTTGTTTTGCCGGGTAGCATTCTTGAAATGGGACCCGCAGAGGGTTTGATGACAGGCCATCTTGTTGATCTCGGGCAAGAAGTCGTTTGTGTCGACGGGTCGGAATTTTTCAGCCAGCGTTTGAAAGAAAAATATCCGTCCATAGAGGTCATTACGTGCCTTTTTGAAGACTTCGAGACCGACCGCAAGTTTGACAACATAGTTCTCGGGCATGTTCTTGAACACGTTGACAATCCGGTTCAGATTCTTGAAGTCGCGAAGAAGTTCCTTGCTCCGAATGGTATTTTGTTTGCAGCCGTACCAAATGCCCGCTCATTGCATAGGCAGGCTGGGGTTATTATGGGGCTCTTGCAGGCTGAGGATGAGTTAAACGACCTCGATAGGCACCACGGTCATCGTCGAGTATTTAATCCCGAAAGCTTCCGCCAGGCATTCTATCAGTCCGGATATAACATTGATTATTTCGGTGGGTATTGGTTGAAGCCTGTTTCCAACAGCCAGATTGAAGCAAATTGGACTGCCGAGATGCTGGAGGCTTTTATGAAGCTCGGGGAGCGATACCCCGATATCGCTGGCGAAATTTATGTCGTCGCCTCGCATAAATAAATACTCCCCGATAAGGGTAACTCAAGAATGACCAATAATTCCCGCTACAACATCTGCATCGTCCAGCCTCCGGGTTATATTCATTCGCTGGCGTTTGCGGAGTTGGCCGAGCTTTTGATGTATTCGATCCGCGAGGCGGGGCATCCGGCGCAGATCCAGACCAATCAGTTTATGCAAGGAGCGGTCAATATTATTGTCGGGGCGCATTTGCTTGATGTTTCGGCTCTGCGCGCCGTGCGAGAGGGAACGATTATCCTTAATACCGAGCAGCTTACGGGTGTTGGAGAGAAATGGCGGGAGCAACTGACGGGCTGGTTTGAGTCCGGCCTTGAAATCTGGGATTACAGCCCGGCCAATATCGAGGTCATCAAGGCGCTGGGGGCTGAAAAGGTCCGCTACTTGCCGATTGGCTTCCAGAAAGAGCTCCAGCGGATCGATATTAGCGTCGAACAGGACATTGACGTTCTGTTTTATGGATCGATCAATGAACGCCGGCGCGACATCCTAAGCCAGATTGAAGCCAAGGGGCTCAACCTGAAGGTCCTGATGGGCGTTTATGGCAAGGAACGTGATCAGTGGATCGCGCGGTCAAAAGTCATTCTGAATCACCATTTCTACGAAAGCCAGATCTTCGAGATTGTGCGCGTTTCGTATCTTTTGACCAACGCCAAGGCGGTTGTCGCGGAAGTAAACCCGGAAACCGTGATCGAGGATCGATTCCGCAAAGGGGTCATTGATGTGCCCTATGCCGGTTTGGTCGATGCGGTATGTGACTTGGTTGCCGACACGACCAAACGTAAGGCATTGCAGCGCCGCGCGTTAAACAGCCTCATCAAATATCCGCAGGTTGAGTTCACCAAACCCCTTTTGGAATTCACGCACTAAGGCTGATCAACATGCTCCGAGCACACACGCGTATCAAAGTTGCAGCGTGCCGTGCCGGTGCCATGTTCGCGCTTGTCTGCATCATTGCCTTTGGGGCAGTGCTTCCGGCAACAGCTGAGAACCTGTCACAGGTTCTATACCGGTTTGAAAACCGGGCGCTGACCTTGGGGCGATATGGCGCGGTGGCGGTGTTTCAGGAACGGCTTTTTGCGCAGGCGGCGAAATGTGCGGGCAAACCGGCCAGCAGCTATGGCGCGCCGGATGGGGTTGTCGGGGCGAAAACACGGCAGGCGATCATTGATCTGCAGCCGTGCTTGAATGCGGCTGTTCGGGCCGCGGTCGGGGCCGAAAGTTATGGGGCGATCACGATCGGGCTCTGGCAGTTATTAATGCCAGGCCAGTTGCCGCCACCTGATGCCATCACACGGGCTAATCACCTGACCTTTGCGCTGGAGGGCACGGACTATGACGTCATCCAGTTCAATTTCTGCCAGTCGAGAAATCCCCGCAGCGGCAAGACCTTCCTTGAAGGCGATCCCTATTGCCATACCAATGACCCGCGCGCCTATCTGACATGGGGGCCGCGCGGCGCAACCGCCGGGGCAGGGGCGGAAATTCAGCAAATTTTGTTTGCCGCCGAGCGCGCCAATCCCGGATTGCTGCAAAACGTCTTTGGACCGTTTACCGAGGATATGCATCGCCTGGCACTTGGCAACAATGATGCAGCGTTTGATATACTCTGTGCGATCTGGGTTGATGAACGGAAGCGTACTGCCTTCGAAAAACGCTTTGCCGCCTATGGCGCGCGGTATGAAGTGCAGGCGGCCTATCACCGGGTATATGACGCGGCCAATGCCGATGGCGGCAAGATAGCGCGATTTTTCAAATTATATAACGCCCTGAAACCGGTGATCAATCGCGATCCGACCGAGATTGACCTGGCCTTTTTTATCGACCGTGCAACCCATGGCTCCGTCCCGCCCGGCGATATCAGCGATCTTGTTGAGCGCATGACAAAATTCGTCACACGCACGCGAAATGTGCCAAGCCCGGGTGAGCTGCGTAAACAACTGGCCGCCTGGCTGCCGACGCATCACAAATACAATGACCGGCTGGCGCGCGATGCGATTTTTCTGGTGGATGACCCGGATGTGGTGGTGTCGGATGCCCATCGGCGTATGTGGTTGCAACGATCCGGGCTAAAGGCCAGTGACTTCGGGCTGTCTGACGCGCGCTATGTTGCAAGCTATCCCGTTGCAAGCCCCACGGGCTACGAGAAGATCGAGAAATTCTATACCGTTTTGCCCGAGGATGCGCGAGCCTGTCCCGATACCGTACGCCGTGAGCGTAAGAAATAGGGCGCAATGATTTGCAACCATGAGCAAAGCGCATGGGAATATTGCAAATCGTAAGGGGGATTTCCCGCCTAATTGCTTGCATCTGCGGGGCTTGTTTGCCAACATCCGGGCGTTATCAATGCCTGTTTTCGAGCAGGTGCTAAATATGGAGTAGGAATAGAAATGAGCGACGTTAAGGTCAAAGTCGGAATTCTCGGTGCCAGTGGCTATACCGGGGCGGAACTGGTTCGCATTCTTGCGCATCACGAAGCTTCGGAAATTACACTGTTGACCGCAGACCGACGCGCCGGACGTCCGTTCGGGGAGGTTTTCCCCCATCTTGCCCATATCAAACTGCCAACCATGATCTCGATTGCCGAGGCTGACTGGTCGACCGTCGATCTGATTTTCTGTGCGTTGCCACATGGCACGACACAGGAAGTCATTGCCGGTCTGCCTGAACATGTAAAGGTTGTCGATCTTTCGGCAGACTTCCGTCTGTTTGATCCGGCGACCTACAAGGAATGGTATGGCGCGGAACATGCAGCCCAGGATCTGCAGAAGGAAGTCGTCTATGGTCTGACCGAACTACACCGTGAAAAGATCAAAAAGGCACGTGTCGTTGCCAATCCGGGCTGCTATCCGACCCCGGTGCAGCTTGCACTGACGCCGCTTCTGGAAGGCAAGCTGGTGCATGCTGACGACATCATCATTGATGCCAAGTCCGGTGTGACCGGGGCTGGTCGCGCGCCCAAGGAAATGACGCTGTATGCCGAAGTGACCGAAGGCATTCATGCCTATGGCACCGGTGGGCACCGCCATGCGCCAGAGATCGAACAGGGCCTTGCCTGGGCGTGCGGCAGTGATGTTGTGGTGAACTTTTCACCGCACCTTATGCCGATGAGCCGCGGTATTCTTGAAAGCATCTATGTCAAAATGACCAACGGCACCACGGCTGAGGACATTCAGGCCGCCCTTGAAAAGCGGTTTGCCGACGAGCCGTTTGTGCGCGTTCTGCCATTTGGTGTCACACCGCAGACCCGCCATGTGCGTGGGTCTAACTATGTCCTGATGGGGGTCGTCAAGGATCGTGTGCCGGGCCGCGTGATCATCGTTGCAGTCGAAGACAACCTTGTCAAAGGCGCATCCGGTCAGGCGGTTCAGAACATGAACGTCATGCTGGGCCTGCCCGAAACCATGGGCCTTGAGATCGAGCCGCTGTTCCCGTAAGCGAACCGGCGAACAACAAATTAAAGGCGGAGCCATCTGGTTCCGCCTTTTTTCTTTATCGGCGAAGCTTATCGGGCAATGGTCGAATTTTGCCAAAGCGGGCTTTCATGCTGGCCGGATCAACTTTAAAGTGACGGCAATTAATTGAATGCCAGTTTGTGAAAGGTCCCACAGCATGCGTTTGTCCTATCGCGGGGTGAAGCCCACCATTGATGAAACCGCCTTCATTGCCCCCAATGCGACGATCATTGGTGATGTTGAAATCGGGGCGGAGACCGGCATCTGGTTTGGCTGTGTTATTCGTGGCGATGTGCATGAAATCCGTATTGGATCGCGCACCAATATTCAGGACCTGACCATGGTCCACGTCGCCAAGGGCAAGTTCGGCACCTATATTGGCGATGACGTCACGATCGGCCATTCAGCAATCATTCATGCCTGCACGCTTGAAGATCGAAGCTTTGTCGGCATGGGCGCGACCGTGATGGATGGTTGCGTGATTGAGCAGGGCGGGATGCTGGGTGCCAATGCGCTTTTGGCACCGGGAAAACGCATTCCGGCAGGCGAGCTTTGGGCCGGGGTACCAGCACGTAAGGTGCGGGATCTGACGCAGGAAGAAATCGAGTTCTTCAAGGTGTCGGCTGATCGCTATGCGGATCTGGCGCAGGAATATGTCAAATCAATCCCCGAGGATCTGGCATAATATCCACCAGCAATGCATGCGAGGCAGCGATCATCTGGACTGATGTCCTGTGATGCCGGTTTTGGTCGCTGCGCGCTTGAATAAACGGATGTGAGGGAAGCCAAAGGCAGCCAGCCATTGACTTTGATCAAGGCAAGGAGCAATTGTGTGGGTGTAAATGAAAAGCGTTCGCGATTGAGCGACTGCGTCAACCTCATCCAACAATCGACCAAATCAAAGTGTTTTCGATGCCCCACAATCTTCGTTCGTCACTGCATCTAACCTCTGTTTTCGCCCTTATGGGCTGCTATGCGGGTAGTCCTGCCTTGGCGGAAGATGCGTCGGCGATGCTGCATCGGCTTGCCGATACGGGACATCGCAAAACGGCGAGTGTGTCGGAAGTTGCGACGGCCACAGAGGCGCAGTCACCCTTTGAAGGCTTAGCGGACCTGGGCGAGGCACTTTATTTCGATACCAACCTTTCAGCCAATCGCACCATGTCCTGCGCCACCTGCCACGATCCATCGACGGGGTTCCGTGATCCGCGGGTCGATGTCGCAAGCGGGGCGTTTTCATTGGGCGATGATGGCGAAAGCCTTGGCGATCGTAATGCGCCGACCGCAAGCTATGCCAAATTCTCCCCGCCATTTCATGTGCGCGAAGATGGTGTCGCGGTCGGTGGCCAGTTCTGGGATGGACGGGCAATGGATCTGGCTGAGCAGGCCGGTGGTCCGCCGCTGAACCCGATTGAGATGGGGATGCCGGACAAGGCCAGTGTGGTTGCGCGTCTGCGCGAAGACGACGATTATGTTGCAGGCTTCAAGGCGTTGTTTGGCAATAATGTCTGGTCGGATGCGGATCAAGCATATGGCGCAATGACCAAGGCAATTGCCGCCTTTGAAGAGGGTGATGAGTTCGCACCGTTCGACAGCAAATATGACCGGTTCCTGCGCGGCGAATACAAAATGACGCCTGAGGAAGAATTGGGTCGTGTCCTGTTCTTTTCGCAGCAATTTACCAATTGCAATACCTGCCACATGCTGAAAACCAGCCCGACTTCAGAGGGCGAAACTTTCACCAATTACGAATTCCACAATATCGGCGTGCCGCGCAATGTCGCAACGCGCGATGCTGTCCGCAAGGATATCGGTTTTACCGATAACGGGTTGCTCGATAACGCAGCAATCGACGACCGGGCCTATCGTGGCAAATACAAAACCCCGTCACTGCGCAATGTGGCGGTGACGGGGCCCTATATGCATAACGGGGTCTTTGCCGATCTTGAGACGGTGGTTCGCTTCTATAACAAATATAACAGCAAGGCCGAGATCAATCAGACCAACCCGGAAACCGGCAAGCCGTGGGGGGAGCCGGAAGTGGCCGAAACCATTTCGCTTAAAGAGCTTGAGCAGGGCGATGCCCTTGATGAAAAGCGCATCGATGCCATTGTCGCCTTCCTCAAGACATTGACCGACGCGCGCTATGAACCGCTTTTGGAACAGCAACAGGCGGCCAAAGCAAACTAGGCTTTCAGCGTTTCAATCACCGCACTTTGCGCCAGATCGCCAAGGCCGGACTTTGTTGCCTTTTCAAAGACGTTATAGGCACTTTGGCCAACGGGTGTGGACATGCCGAGGTCCTTGACCAAGGCAAGGGCATAGGATGCATCCTTGGCGCGCAAGGCATTGGTGAAATGGATGTTTTCGTGATGATTGCCGCTGACCATGCCGGGAACGGTCATAAGGCCGGACCCACTGGCGTTTGCGCCGATGGCAAAGGTATCGGCAACGGTTTGACCATCGAGCCCCGCCTTTTGCGCGACCGCAACCAGTTCGGCAGCGGCGGCGATATGAACAGCGCCGAGCAAGTTGTGCATCAGCTTGTAAACCGTGCCCGATCCGATTGGACCGAAATGAATGGTCTTTTTGCCGGTGTCATTGAGGATCGGGGTAACGCGATCAAGGGTTTCAGACGCAGCTCCGATCAAAAAGATGGTGTTGCCGGCTTCAACATCGGCGGGAATGCCCGTTACCGGGCTGTCAACATACTGAACACCAGCAGCCTCGATTGTTTTTGAAAGTTCAAGCACAAAGCCGTGTGACAGGGTGGAGCATTCAATCGCAATGCTGTCTTTTCGCATGGCGGAAAGCGCACCATCATCGCCCAGCCAAACAGATCGTGCTGCCGCGTCATCAGACATAAATGAAATTACGGTATCGACATCTTTGGCGGCCATTGCCGGTGTGTCGCAGGCGACCGCGCCAAGGGTAACAAGCGGTTCAAGTTTGGCTTTGTTTCTGTTCCAGACCTTGACGTCATATCCCTTTGAAAGCAGGCGTTTGATCATCGCCGATGCCATGCGGCCAGCGCCAAGAAAGCCGATTGTGTGGGCCATCATTATTCCCTTGGATCTATTCGGATAAAAGAAAACGGTCTGCCGTGATGGCAGACCGTGAAAATGTGTCAGGGTGGTCTGCGATCAGATCAGGACAAGCTCACTTTGACATATTCACCCGGTGCCGGGCCAATGACCTTAAGCTTGCCATCGCCCGGTTTGCGGGCATCGACCTTGCCACCGGCACGACGGCCGACCCAGTTTTGCCAATCGGTCCACCAGGATCCTTCATGCTGGGCGGCCTTGGCCATCCAGTCTTCCGGGTTGGCCGGATTGCGATTATACGTCCAATAGCAATATTTCTTGGCCGCAGGCGGGTTGACCACACCGGCAATATGCCCCGATGCCGACAGCACGAATTTCACCTGGCCTGACATTAATTGCGTCCCGGCATAGGTTGCCTGCCACGGTGCGATATGGTCTTCGCGGGTTGACAGGAAATAGACCGGAATTTTGATGTCACGCAGATCAATCGGTTCGCCAAAGATCTTGATGCCGCCCGGTTCACGCAACAGGTTCTTGTTATACATATTGCGCAAATAGAAGCTGTGCATTGCCTTGGGCATGCGGGTGGAATCGGAGTTCCAATACAGAAGATCAAACGGGAACGGATCCTTGCCCAGCATGTAGTTGGATACAACAAACGACCAGATCAGATCATTGGCGCGCAGCATGTTAAACGACATCGACATATCGCGCCCGTCAAGATAGCCCTCTTTGGACATCTTGTGTTCAAGGCTTTTGATCTGTTCGTCATCCACAAAGACCGAAAGTTCGCCCGACTTTTCAAAATCGGTCAGCGTCGTCAGGAAGGTCGCAGATTTGACCCGGTCATCCCCGGTTTTCGCCATATAGGCCAGGGTCGAAGCCAGAAGCGTGCCGCCAAGGCAATAGCCGATCGCGTTGACTTCTTTCTCGCCGGTGGCCTGTTCGATCATGTCAAGGGCGGCAAGAACGCCTTCCTTGGCGTAGTCTTCAAACGATTTTTCGGCAAGTTCGCTGTCCGGGTTAACCCAGGACAGGACAAACACCGTGTGGCCCTGATCAACCGCCCATTTGATGAAGGAGTTTTCCGGGCGCAAATCAAGAATGTAGTATTTGTTTATCCATGGCGGGACGATCACAAGTGGGCGTTTTGCAACCTTGTCGGTGCTTGGCTTGTATTGCAGAAGTTCCATCAACGGCGTTTTGCCGACAACTGATCCTTCGGTGGTGGCGACGTTTTCGCCAACCTTGAAGGCATCAAGATCGGTCATGCGGATTTGCAGTTTGCCCTTGCCGCGTTCAAGGTCTTCCAAAAGGTTTTGCAACCCCTTAAGCAGGTTTTCACCACCAGATTCGATTGTGGTCCGTATGACTTCCGGGTTGGTCATCAGGAAGTTGGTCGGCGATATCGCATCGACGAATTGGCGGGTGTAAAATTCGACTTTCTGTGCGGTTTTATCGTCAAGCCCGTCCACGTCGTGGACAACGTTTTGCATCCATTGGGATGACAGCAAGTATGACTGCTTGATGAAATCAAACAGTTCATTGTTTTCCCATGCCTCGTCACGGAATCGACGATCCCCCTTTTGCGGGGAGACAACCGGTTCGGCTTCTTCGCCCATCATACGCAGGGTGGTATTGTGCCACAGGGTATAATATTGCTGCCAAAGCTCCATCTGGGCTTCGACCAGCTTGACCGGGTTTTGCATCATGTGCGTGGTCAATTCGGCAAAGGCAGAGCCGATATTAAGTGGGTCCGGGTCGGATATTTCCGGATCTTCTGCCTGCTTTGCCAGGAATTCAGACACAAGTCGTTGACTTTTCTCAGCAATCTCTGCCATAGCGGCAGAGAGCTTTTCGGGATCCGGATGTTTGTTTTCAGTTTCGATGGCCTGTTGATCGCTCATGGGGCATTCCCTTATGATACCGCCGCGGATACAAGGTAACTTCAGAACATTTTTGCGTCTTTGCAATATCGCAAGACTTTTGACGTTCTATGTTCCGGGTATCCGATTGACGTTCCGGGTTGAAACTTTGCTTGATCCCAAGCTTATCATGGCCTTAGCCTAGCGCGTCGTTTAGGGGTAGTACAAGAATTATAAGGTGACGTTTTTGCGGATTGATTTAATGCAGACGTCGTCCAACTGAATTTGGAGCAGCGAAAAGAAATGGGCGTTCTGAAATCGACCACCGGGCAGGGGGCTTGGCAGGAGACTGCAAGGGGGAAGCTGCGGGTATTGCTGCAGACGGGCTCGGCCCTGGCTGTGGTGCTGACACTTGGCGCCTGTTCTTCGGTTCCCGATGCGATCAATCCGGTCGAGTGGGGCAAATCCGTCGGAGACATGTTTGATGGCGAAGATGAAGAGCGCGCCGTCAAATCCGACGAAGCCATTCCGGGTGAAGATGGCGAATACCCGAACCTCTCCGACACGCCCGCTAAACCGGTTGTCACCGGCGATGCAGAACGTGATGCACTGGTTGCCGGCCTCGCCGCAGACCGCCAGAATGCCCAGTATGAGCAGGGTGGCCGCCGTCAAAGCAGCCCGCCTGTGAACGCGCTGCAAGCCGCACCGGCAGCACCGGCGTCGCAACCCGCGATCAATCCGGCACCGACAACACCGGTTTCCAGCAGTTCGATGGCCGATACCGGCAGTTCTGCGGCGGCAACTGCCACCACGAGCGCGGTCACCTCTGCGCCAAGCGGCTCCAAGATTGCTGACGAATGGAATGCAAAATCACCTTCCAGTGGTCCGGTCCCGACACCGGAAGCCCCGCCTGCAGCACCGACTGCGGCACAGGGGGCCGATGCCCGGGCCCAACAGCTGGCAGCCTATGAGGCTGCACAGGCAGCGCAGAGTGGACAGTCTGCACAACAGACGAGTGCGGGTACTCCAGTATCGTCTGGTGATCCGGTCATGGATCAGTATCAGCGTCGTCTGGCCGAAGGTCAGGGCGTGTTTGCCAATGAACCGGCGCCAGTGCAGACCCAGGAATTTGATTATTCGATGTATTCCGACAATGGTTCGGTGATCGTCGATGAAAGCCAGTTGGGCGGGGCGGAGCCGATGTATGGCGACTCCGCATCTTATGACATGACGGTCACCAACGATGCGCTGGCATCGCGTCTTGGCGTGCAGTCGATTGATCAGGCTGGCCCGGCTGTCAGTGAAGTGCAGATCGCACAGATCCAGTTCGCGCACGGTTCGACCAACCTTGGTGGTGCTGATTACAACGTGCTTGAACAGGTTGCGGCAACCTGGCAGCAGACCAGCGGCTTTATCCGCGTGATTGGTCATGCGTCGATGCGTACCGGCAATATGTCGCTTGAACAACATCTGGCAGTAAACCGCCGTGTGTCCGAAGGCCGTGCCGCGGCCGTTGTGTCGCGCCTGATTGAGCTTGGCGTCCATCCGAATGCAATCTTTGTCGGGGCGGATGGCTCGGCCGATCCGCGCTACTACGAAGGCGTTCCGGCGGGCGAAGCCGGCAACCGCCGTGTCGAGATTTATCTGGATTACTGATCACGTCGATCAAAACAGTTCAGAACCAAACAGCAAAACGCGGAGGGAGAAATCCTTCCGCGTTTTTTGCGTTTGGGCATCGTACGTCCGGAAATGGTCGGGTTTTTGCCGTCAGCCTGACGTCACCCGGTCCTTTACCCGCCGTAAATCGCATTTATGCGTATTTTCCGCGCATTAATTCGTTGAGTATGATTTCAAGAAAAGGTACATCCTTCGAATTGTACGCTATTAATGGCCTCAATATCGGGCCTAAACGCAACTTTCGAGAAATCGAGGATATGCTTTTCGCATAAAATTCGAATTTCAGTGATTTGACGAGGAAACAGGATAATGTCGCAGGACTTCCACCGCATAAAACGTCTACCGCCTTATGTATTCGCAGAAGTAAATGCGATGAAGGCGGCGGCGCGGCGAGCGGGGGAGGACATTATCGATTTCGGCATGGGCAACCCGGACCCGGCGACCCCACAGCATATCGTCGACAAGCTGGTTGAAACGGTCCAGAACCCGCGCACCCATGGCTATTCGATGTCGCGCGGCATTCCCGGCCTGCGCAAGGCATTGGCGGCCTATTACGGTCGTCGCTTTGGCGTCGATATTGATCCGGAAACTGAAACCGTTGTGACCCTTGGTTCCAAGGAAGGATTGGCAAACCTGGCTGCGGCGATCACAAGCCCCGGCGATATCTTTTTGGTGCCCAACCCGTCCTATCCGATCCATGCATTCGGATTCATCATCGCAGGCGCGGCATTGCGCCATATCCCGATTGGCCATGATGATCAGGGGACGTTCAATACCGAAAGCTTTATGGATCAGCTTCATCGCGCGGTGAAACACTCGGTCCCGAAACCAAGTGCGGTTGTTCTGAACTTCCCGGCCAACCCGACCGCCCTTGTGGTGGATCTGGCGTTCTATCAGGAAGTTGTCGATTTCTGCCGCAAGCATGAAATCTATGTCCTGTCGGATATTGCCTATTCAGAGATCTATTTTGATGGCAATCCGCCGCCCTCGATCCTGCAGTGCAAGGGTGCAAAGGATATCGCCGTTGAATTCTATTCGTTGTCGAAAACCTATTCGATGGCGGGTTGGCGTATCGGTTTTGCCACCGGCAATAAAAAGCTGATCAACGCACTGACCCGCATCAAGTCATACCTTGATTATGGTGCCTTTACCCCGGTTCAGGTCGCCGCAACCGCGGCCCTCAATGGTCCGCAGGACTGTGTCGAGGAATTCCGCAATCTGTACCGCGAACGCCGCGATATCTTCATCGAAGGGGCGCAAAGTGCTGGTTGGGAAATCCCAAGCCCGGCGGCAACCATGTTTGCCTGGGCACCGATCCCCGATGCCTTTGCCGAACTGGGATCGCTTGATTTTTCCAAGCTGCTTTTGCAGGAAGCAGGCGTTGCCGTGGCACCGGGTCTTGGCTTTGGCGAGTATGGTGATCGCCATGTGCGTATCGCGCTTGTGGAAAACAAGCACCGCATTCGTCAGGCCAATCGCAACATCAAACAGTTCTTTGCCAAATGCCCCGATGCAGAATCTGCACGTGAACTGTTGAAGAAATCCGTCTGATATCTCATAAAGCATTCTGTGTTTCGCCCGGGACATGTCCCGGGCGTTCTGTTATCAGGGCGCAGTGATCTTTTTTTGATCACGGGCGGAGCCAAAGATGTAACCACGCGACAAGGAGTTATCGTGAAAGACGTCGTCAAAATCGGTGTGGCAGGCCTTGGTACGGTCGGTGCCGGAACCGTTAAACTGCTGAGTGAACATCGCGACCTTCTGACAGACCGTTCGGGTCGCCAGATTGTCGTCACAGCGGTATCGGCGCGTGATCGAACTCGCGATCGTGGTTTTTCGACCGAAGGCCTGACCTGGTATGATGATGCCCGTGATCTTGCCGCGGACAAGGAAATCGACATCCTTGTCGAACTGATCGGCGGATCAGATGGTATTGCCTATGACACCTGCAAGGCCGCCCTTGAAAATGGCAAGCACGTTGTGACCGCCAACAAGGCGCTGATTGCGCTTAAGGGGGCGGAACTTGCACGGATTGCCGATGCCAACAATGTCACCATCGCCTATGAGGCGGCGGTCGCTGGCGGTATTCCGGTGATCAAGGCATTGCGCGAAGGTCTGGCTGGTAACGAGATTTCGCGCGTGACCGGCATTTTGAACGGCACGTGCAACTATATCCTGACCACGATGCGTGAACAGGGCCGTGACTTTGCCGACGTTCTGGCAGAGGCACAGAAACTTGGCTATGCCGAAGCTGATCCGACCTTTGATGTCGATGGCATTGATGCCGCGCACAAGCTTGCGATCCTTGCAAGCCTCGCCTTTGGGGTCGAAGTCGATTTTGACGCAGTTGCGGTCGAAGGCATCCGAAGCGTTTCAGCGCTTGATATCCAGCTTGCCGAAGAACTTGGGTATCGCATCAAACTGCTTGGTATCGCCAAACAGACGGCCGAAGGCATCGAGCAGCGCGTATCCCCGGTGATGGTCGATCGTGCAACCCAGATTTCCAAGGTCGAGGGCGTGTTTAACGCGGTGGCCCTTGAAGGCGACTATGTCGGGCCAGTGGTCCTGCAGGGCCGCGGGGCGGGCGAACGTCCGACCGCATCGGCGGTGGTTGCCGATATCGTCGATATCGCGGCTGGTCGTGCGGCACCGGTGTTTGGCCTGCCGGCAGATCGCCTTAAGAAAAACGTGCGTGCGTCGCTCGAAAAGCATGTTGGTGCCTATTACCTGCGCCTGATGGTGTGGGACCGCCCCGGCGTTATGGCCGAGGTGACTGCAACCCTTGCCAAGCATGGGGTGTCGATGGCGTCCATGATCCAGCATGGCCGGGCCGAAACCGAAGGCGGTGTTGTACCGGTGGTTATCGTGGCACACGAAACGACTGAGTCCGCCATGTCGGGTGCGGTGAATGATATTGCAGCCTTTGAAAGCAATTCACAGCCGCCGGTTCTGATGCGGATTGAAAGCTTCGCATCTTAACAAAATGAACAACACATATTCGCCCCGTATCTGCCATGATGCGGGGCGATGTTGTATAGCTTGGACAGAAAACCGAGCATAAAAATAAAAAGACAACAATGAGATGGGGCCCCCAGACCCCACATCAGCAATACGAGGAAGAAGATATGGATCGAAATCTTGCGCTTGAAACGGTTCGCGTGACCGAGGCGGCGGCACTTGCGTGCTCTGGCCTGATGGGACGCGGCGACGAAAAGGCAGCCGATCAGGCCGCCGTGGACGCCATGCGCAATGCGCTTAACAGCATGGATATCAAAGGCACGGTCGTGATTGGCGAAGGCGAACGCGACGAAGCCCCGATGCTGTTTATCGGCGAAGAAGTTGGCTCCGGCGAAGGCCCGGAAATCGATATCGCGCTTGATCCGCTTGAAGGCACGACCATTTGCGCGACGGGCGGCCCGAACTCTTTGGCGGTTGTTGCCATGGCCGAAAAGGGTGGCTTCCTGAACGCGCCGGACACCTATATGGAAAAGATTGCCGTTGGCGGTGGTCTTCCGGATGATGTTGTTGATCTTGACGCCAGCCCGGCCGAAAACCTTAAAAGCCTTGCCAAGGCAAAGGGCTGCGATGTTGCAGATCTGGTCGTGTGTATTCTTGATCGTCCGCGCCATCAGGAAATCATTGCCAAAACCCGCGAAGCCGGTGCACGCATCATGCTGATCGGGGATGGCGACGTTGCCGGTGTGATCGCGACTTCTCAGAAAACCTCGGGCATTGATCTTTACATGGGTACCGGCGGCGCGCCGGAAGGTGTCCTGGCCGCAGCAGCCCTTCGTTGCATCGGTGGTCAGTTCCAGGGCCGTCTTGTTTTCCGTAACGATGACGAAATCGCGCGCGCGAAAAAATGGGGCATCGAAGACCTGACCCGTAAATACAAGCTGACCGAACTTGCCAAGGGCAATGTCATGTTTGCGGCAACCGGTGTGACCGATGGTGCGATGCTGCGCGGCGTGCGTCGCTTTGCCAATGGGGCCGAAACCGAAAGCATCGTGATGCGTTCGCAGTCTGGTACTGTACGTTATGTCCGTGCGGTGCACGATTTCAGCCGGAAAATCTGGTACAAATAAGCGACCAGTTCGCAAATTTCGAAAAGGGAGTGCCTTGATGTAATTCTCGGCACTCCCTTTTTTCGTTTAATGGCTTGCAGGGGCAGGTGGACTGCGTTACATCCTCCGCCCCCTGTGACCAACACCAAATCCCGGAGCCTGCCTGATGTCGGAAATTATTGCCCTTGATTTCGGAACGACGAACTCTGTTCTTGCCGTGGCAGACAGTGCAGGAAACGTGCAATCCGCCACGTTCGAGGTCGGCACCAAAAGCTTCGATACCTATCGGACCATTTTGTATTTCTGGGAAGATCAGGACCTGAAGGCGCCGAATGCGCCGACCCACACCAAAAGCTGTTCCGGCCCGTTCGCGATTGAGGAATACCTTAAGGAAAGCCACGATTGCCGCCTGATCCAGTCGATGAAATCCTATCTGGCGGCCAAGGATTTCGAAGGGACGGATATCTTCGGGACCAACTATTCCATCGAAGATCTGATTGGTACGTTCCTGACGCAGATCCATCACTTCGCGCAACACAGCCTTGGCTGGCTGGGACAGCGGGTCATTTCCGGGCGTCCTGTCGCTTTTGCCGGAAATAATCCGGACAATGACTTTGCTGAAATGCGTTTGCGTGCGGCGTATGAACAGGCCGGTTTTGATGTCGAGGCCATGGTGTTCGAACCATTGGCGGCATCCTATTATTACGGGCGTGAACTTGATAAACCCGAAACAGTTCTGGTGGCCGACTTTGGCGGTGGTACCAGTGACTTTTCGCTGATCCGCTTTACGCCGGGACTGGGCATTCGCGGGGTGCAGCCGCTTTCGCACACTGGTCTTGGTGTTGCGGGTGACCGGTTTGATTATCGCATCATCCAGAAGGCCGTCTGGCCACGCCTTGGTTTTGGATCGGAATATAAATCCATGGGCGCGATCCTGCCGGTTCCGCGGCAATATTACACGGCGTTTTCGCGGTGGCACGAACTGGCGATGATGAACCAGCCCAAAACCATCAACGAAATCAAAGGTCTGATCCGGTCCGCAACCAAGCCCGATGATATCGAAGATCTGGTGGCGATCATCGAAGATGAAATGGGCTTCCACCTCTATCAGTCGGTGTCAAAGGCCAAGGCAGAGCTTTCTGAAAATGACAGCACCATTCTGCAATTCGCCCATGGCGGGGTGGAGATCGAAGAAAAACTGACCCGTGCCGATTTCGAAGCCTCGATTGCACCCGACATGGCCGAGATCGAACTGGCCGCCAAGAACTGCCTTGATCAGGCCGGTGTCGATGCACGTGATGTCTCAAAGGTCTTCATGACCGGTGGCACATCCTATGTCCCTGCTGTGCGCAAGCTGTTCGAAGACCGCTTTGGCAAGGACCGCATCGAAATCGGCCAGCCGTTCCTGTCGGTGGCACACGGGTTGGCTCTGATCGCGGCGGACGAAGGCATCGTCTGATCAGCAGGCGAAGTCACCGCCGCAGTTAACCGACAGCAGCACGATTGCGAGAATGACAAGCCCGATGGCAAGGCCGCTGAGCCCATAAAGCCAGATCGACTTCGGGTGGCGTTTGAATATCCAGGGCAGAATGCCACCCAGAAGGCAGAGCACCGGAAATGCCAGGACGCTGAAAAACAGGAACTGGGTGAAGATGTTTTCTTCTGAGCCCGGTGCGTCAAACATCATTGGTGAAAACATCACCATTGGCATCGACATCAGGGCAGCAAGTACGGACAGGATGGTTAATCCGATCCTGAGACCTTTTTTGTGGGGCATTGCGCGTATCCGTTTTTGTTATTGCACCAGTTTGCACAGCTTTGCCGCGCAGGCAAATGGTGTGATGAAGCAAAATGTTTTTCACAATACGAAATCGATGCTTCTTTTTAAGCATTGAGTTCAGACTTATCTTGATAGCCAAAGGGCCGCACCTTGTTCGTGACAAAAGCCCGCTCTTGTATCCCGGGAGGATCATGATGAGTTCAGAAAGTGACGCGCATGTAATTGAACGCCTGACGGGGCAGATCCTGCCTGCGATGGGGTTGTCTGCAACCAATGACACATCCGTTGATTTGTCGACATTGGCGGGTCGTACGGTTGTCTATGCCTATCCGCGCACGGCAGAGCCCGGCGTGCCGTCGCCGGAAGGCTGGAACGAAATTCCCGGTGCCAAGGGCTGTACACCGCAATCCTGCTCGTTCCGCGATCACGCCGCGGAATTGCGTGCGGTCGGGGTCAAAAACCTGTTCGGGCTTTCAAGCCAGACAACCGATTATCAAAAAGAAGCAGCCGAGCGCCTTCATCTGCCATTTGCCTTGCTGTCGGATGCTGACCATCGCTTCAAGGAAGCCATGGCGATGCCGGATTTCGAGGCAGATGGCATGCGCCTGTTCAAGCGTCTGACCATGGTCATTGATGATGGCAAGATTACCAAGGTGTTCTATCCCGTCGATGATCCCGCAGCAGACGCCGAGAACGTTTTGAAATGGTGCGGCGAAAACCCGGCCGGCTAGGGATTTCGAACTCTCGGCGCTGTTTGATCGATTGGCAAAATATCCGGTTTCAGACCGCCTGAGATTGCGCTATTCCATAGGGCATGACAGAACATTCACAAGAAAAGACTTTTATGGGTATCGAGCGATCCGTCACCGGCAAATGGTGGCGGGAACGCGCAAATGACGAGCGATTGGCAACCACGATTGCGCAGCGTTTCGGCGTGCCCGAAATTGTTGGCCGGGTGATGGCCGCGCGCGGCATTGACCTTGATGACGCCGAAAGTTTCCTGTCACCGACACTGCGCGATTTGATGCCCGATCCTTCCAGCTTGCAGGATATGGACAAGGCCGCCGCGCGCATTGCTGATGCGGTTGAGGCGGGCGAGGGGATTGCGGTGTTTGGCGACTATGATGTCGATGGCGCGACCAGTACGGCGTTGTTGAAACGGTTTTTCCGCTCCATTGGCGTTGATGTTCCTGTCCATATTCCCGATCGCATGAAAGAGGGCTATGGCCCGAATGCGACAGCCCTTCTGGAGCTGCAGCGCAAGGGCGCCAAACTGATCCTGACGGTTGATTGCGGGGTGACCGCCTATGCCCCACTGCAAGAAGCCCGCGATGCCGGGATCGAAATCATTGTTGTCGACCACCACGCGGCAGAGCCAGAATTGCCGCCTGCGGTCGCGGTCGTGAACCCCAATCGGCTGGATGATGAAAGCGGGCTTGGGCATCTTTGTGCAGCTGGTGTGGCGTTTTTGGTCTGTGTGGCGTTGTTGCGCGAATTGCGCAATCGCGGCTGGCTTGAAAAGAAGGGCGTTCGCGCACCCGATTTGCGCAACTGGCTTGATCTGGTTGCCCTTGGAACGGTGTGTGACGTGGTGCCGTTGCGCGGATTGAACCGGGCGTTTGTGACCCAGGGCCTTAAGGTGATGAAGCACCGGTCCAATGTCGGCATGACATCACTTGCCGATATTGCCGGAGTCAACGAAGTGCCGAGTGCCTATCACCTGGGTTATGTCCTTGGGCCGCGTGTGAATGCCGGTGGGCGCGTTGGCGAAAGTTTTCTGGGCACTACCCTGCTTTCGGGCGAGAACCCCGCAGAGGCGCAGGATATCGCCCGCAGGCTTGATGAATATAACCGTGAGCGTAAGGCAATCGAGGATATCGTCCTTGATCAGGCCATCAGTGCGGTGGAGGGCAAGTCAAAAGTCGGCTCCATGGTGCTGGTCGGCGGCGATGACTGGCATCCCGGCGTAATCGGTATTGTCGCAAGCAGACTTAAGGATCGCTATCACGTGCCTTCGCTTGTGATGGGCAAGGTTGACGGGGTCTATAAGGGGTCTGCGCGTTCTGTGCGCGGGATTGATCTGGGCGATGCGATTATCGCGGCCCGTCAGGCCGGGCTTTTGATCAATGGTGGCGGGCACCATATGGCGGCGGGCTTTACCCTTGACCCCGAAAAGCTTGACGCGTTCGAGGCCTTCCTTGAGGAACGCTTTGCCAAGATAATCGCCGAAAATGATATTCGCCCGACGATCACCGTCGACGGGGCGCTTCATGCCAAGGGCGCGACACTTGAGCTTATCGACTCACTTGAAAAGCTGGGTCCGTTCGGGGCAGGCAATGCCGAGCCCCGATTTGCCTTTGTCGATTGCCGGGCGGTCAAGGCCGACGTTGTCGGACAGGATCATGTGCGCTGTATCCTGACCGGGTCAAACGGGCAGGGGCGGCTTAAGGCGATTGCTTTCAGATGCCTTGATAATGATATGGGGCAGACCCTGATCAAGCATGGCGGGCGCCCGTTGCATGTTTTGGGGCATTTGCGTCGCGATAGCTGGCAGGGGCGTGATGGTGTGCAGCTGATCATTGATGATGTGGCCTTGCCGGTCTAGCGACGTGGCCCTGGGCAGGGCAGCTATGATGCTGCAAATGCTTGCCGTTATGGTTTGATCAGACTAATCCTGAAGGCACCATGACACAAAATTCGCGCCCCACACCCACCTCTGCGACGCCCAAGCATGGCCTCGGATCGTTTCTGATCGTTCTGATGCCGATCATGCTGGCCTTTTCGCTTAGTCAGTTTTTCCGTTCTGCCCAGGCGCTGCTTGCCGGGCCGCTTCGTGAACAGCTTGCCGTGACACCCGAACAGCTTGGCCTGATATCGGGCAGCTTCCATTTTGCCTTTGCGCTCATGCAAATCCCCGTCGGTGTGCTGCTCGACCGGTATGGACCACGCCTGACCAACGGGTTTTTGACCATGGTCACCGTGGCCGGTGTCTTTATCTTTGCCAATGCGCAAAGTGTACTGGGCCTGATGGCAGGCCAAGCGGTGATTGGCGTTGGCTGTTCGGCGGCCTTCATGTCGGCACTGGTTTTGGCCGCGCGCTGGACCGCACCCGAAAAGTTTGCCGCCGCATCCGGACTGATCGTTTCGTTCAGTTTGATGGGCGTTCTGGCATCGGCAACGCCGCTTGCGACACTGGTGGAGGCTTATGGCTGGCGGGCGGTTTATTACGGCCTTGCCGGTATTGCGTTGATTGCGGTGGTGCTTGACTTCATTCTGGTCCGAGACAACCCGCCGGGCCATGCAACCCATGCCCAGCGCGGCGAAAGTGTCGGTGATGTCCTGCGCGGCATGGTGTCGGTCTGGTCAAACCGGCAGGTCTGGTTGCTGTCGGGTGTGGCGTTTTTCAGCTATCCGACGATCCTGACGGTGCGGGGCCTGTGGGGCGGGCCTTATTTACATGACGTGTTTGATCTGGGCGCGGTCGAGGTTGGCAATATCCTTTTGGTGATGACGATTGGCATGATCATTGGTCCGCCGACCTATGGGCAACTTTCGCGCATGATGCCGGACAATACCCGTGGCCTGATCGTCTTTGCCGTGCTGGTCGGGGCGGTTGCCTGCCTGTTGCAGGCCTTTGTCGGGCCAATGGGGACCGGCATCGCCATGGTTTTGATGTTGTTGCACGGCTTCCTGGGTAGCAGTGCGACGCTTAATTACGCCGCATCGCGCAAGGCGGTGGCCGAACATCAGATTGGCCGCGCACTGACCACGATCAATCTGGCGACCTTTGGCGGTCTGTTCGTCCTTCAGGGCATTGCCGGGCTGATTGTCGGCCATTATGAGGCCGACCCGGATACCGGTTACAAGGCGATGTTTGTCTTTTTGGGCTGTGGTCTTGCTGTGGCGGGGATCAGTTTCTGGATTGGAACCCGACGCCGCGGCCAATAAACCGTCTGGTTAAACAGTGTGCCAGGGTTTTTCAGTATTTGGTCGGGAATGGCATCATTTACGCCAAGGGATTAAAAAAAACGTCACAGGGGCGAAAAAGCCGCTTGACCTGACCCCACCCAATCGCTAAAAACCGGCCTCGTTAACGCGCTGCGTCCCCTTCGTCTAGAGGCCTAGGACACCGCCCTTTCACGGCGGCAACAGGGGTTCGAATCCCCTAGGGGACGCCACTCGTTAACATAGACTGACTTCGATTGGTGCGTATGTGTCCCCTTCGTCTAGAGGCCTAGGACACCGCCCTTTCACGGCGGCAACAGGGGTTCGAATCCCCTAGGGGACGCCACCAACCGAAAGTCACGACATTCGCACAAAAATGCTTGTGCCTGTGTCCCCTTCGTCTAGAGGCCTAGGACACCGCCCTTTCACGGCGGCAACAGGGGTTCGAATCCCCTAGGGGACGCCATTTTTCCAAATATAAATCAGTATGTTAGCGTGTAAATGTCGCGCGGTGCGTCAATTGTCTTTTACGCGATTTCGCTTCTAGAAACGGAATTTGTGTTGGCGTGGTGCCATCTTTTTGTGTTGCCGATAACGCCGTGTGAGGCTTTCGCGCAATTGTTCGGCAGTCGGGCGGGGCAGGTCGATGATCGTACGCGGGGCTTCTGGTGTGATTGCGTCTGATTGCGCGGCATCATCGGTGATGGCGGCGAGATCCCCGGCAAACAAATCAACCGGATCGGCCATATCGGCGTCATAAAGGTCGGCGACGCCGACGCCAAGCAACCGATAGCGCGTGCCATCGATTTCCTTTTTAAGCAGGGTCAGGGCGGCATCCAGAATGACGTCTTCGCGCAATGTCGGATAGGTCAGGCGCATGTTGCGGGTGCGGAGCTTGAAGTCCGATGATTTCAGTTTCAGGATCACGGTATGCCCGGCGATTTCCTTGCGCGCCAGATCGCTTGCGACCCGTGATGTTAGGCGGGTGGCGATCTCGGAAAGCTCGGAAAGGCTTGCGATATCTTCGTTGAATGTAGTTTCCGAAGACAGGCTTTTGCGTTCCGTGCTTTGCTCCACACGCCGGTTATCTTCACCGCGCGAGAAGTAAAAGAACCGCTTGCCGATGCTGCCATATCGGCCCTGAAGGGTATGGATGTCCATTTCCTGCAACTGCCCGATGGTTGTAACGCCATCTGCGTGCAGTTTGCGCTCCATCGCGGGGCCGACACCCCACATCATGCGCACCGGCTTGTCGGCCAAGAAATCAAGCGCCTCACGCCGTCCGATCATGGAAAAGCCAAACGGCTTGTTGAGGTCCGATGAGATTTTGGCAAGAAACTTGTTATAGGAAAGCCCGATCGAGACCGTAATGCCGACTTCGCGTTTGATTGTCGCCTGAAGGTCGATCAGGCATTCTGCCGCCGATTTGCCATGGGTTCCCATGGCGTTGGTGAGGTCCATAAAGGCCTCGTCAATCGACAGCGGTTCGATATCGGGGGTGAGTGCGCGCATCATGTCGCGAATGCGATAGCCTTCGCGCTGATACTTTTTCATGTCGGATTTCAAAAACACCGCATCAGGGCAGAGTTCCCGTGCCTTGAAGGCCGGCATGGCGGACCGAACACCATATTTGCGCGCAACATAACAGCATGTCGCAACAACACCACGATGACCGCCGCCAATAATAACGGGCTGATCGATCAATTCCGGCCGGTCACGCTTTTCAATCGAGGCATAAAAGGCATCGCAATCAAGATGACCAATCGCAAGCTCTGGCAGTTCCGGGTGGGCGATGGCGCGCTTGCAGGAACAGACCGGGCAGGGCACATAGGACCCGCTACCGCTTTTGGGGAGCGGTCGGTCAAGATGCAGTCGCCATTTGTGATGGCAATCCGGGCAAAGCGCGTACAACATGCTTATGTGTACTGCTTTTGTTCCCGTTTTGCCAAGAGGTGAAATGAAGGTGGTTGCCGGTAAACCAAGGCTCCTGACCGGTTTGTCAGGAGGATGTCTGGCGCCTGTCGGTTATCGCGTCGGCTTGTCGTCGGTTGGCCTTGTCGGCGCAGGTCTGACGGGCTTTTTGGCGTCGCGCTTGGCGCGGCGTTGCCGGGCGATCATGTTGTCTATATAGCGGCCCTGGAACAGGGTGATGCCAAGCGACTGGCCGAATTTGATTGCGGTGGGTGAATCACAACGGCAAAGGATCACACGTTCCCGGCCGGAGTTCTTCACCAGGCTGTCCATTTCCGAGTATTTTTTGCGGATGACATTATCGGTCATCTCTTCGCGCCAAGCGACCTTGATGAAGTCTGCCTTAAGGCGTTTACGATCAACAAACGATAGGGCTTCGACCGTCAAGTTGTCGATCAGGATGCGATAGCCGCGCTCATGGAAATCGTCACGCACCCTGAGATAGGTCTCAAGGTTTGAAAACAGATCAACCTGATTAAGCTCGATGATCACGTTGCCTTGCCAGTTGCGGCGCACGGTTTCATCAAACTTGTCAAAATCCTTGGACGTCAGGGTGCCAAGATTAAGGTTGATCGAGAACGAACTTGCATGCGTCTTGAAGGTCCGCTTGCACAGGTAGTTCAGCATGCGTTTGTCGAGTGTCTCGGTCATGTGCTGGAACAGCCAACGGTTTGACGCCAGGTCAATATTGGGCATCAGCGCGTTACGCAGATCGGTGATCGAGACAAAGAACTCGTCAAAAACCGGATGCAGTTCCTTGGAACTGCCATGCGCAAAGACGCAGACCGGTTGCTGGCGAATATGTTCGGACAGATCGGCTGTATGAATGGTTTCCTCAAGTTCGCCAAGGTTTTCGGCCGTGATCGGGTTGAGGACGTTGTTGTCTTTTTCACGCTGGATGGCGCTGCGCATGTTCAGGCTTTTCTGAAGCTTTTTGGCGCGCTCATCAAGGTGCTGACACAGCAACAGGAATTCCTGGAACTCGGTATTAAGGTTGTACCAGGTGCAAAAACCGGTTTCCTCGCTGTCATCCTGTGAAAGCGGATCATCGCGGAACAGATAGCGCAGCGTATCTACAGCCGGTTCCACATCAGCAATCGATTTGTCTTTCCAGACAAAGATCAGATCATTGTTGGTCAGAACAAAGATACGGCCGACATAGAGTTTGACATAGCTTTCAAAGGTATTGGTCGCAACGCGGATATGATAATCGCGGCGATGGAACGGCTTTAGGCGCGACAGGTGAATATGTACCGCCCGGTGCCCGTACTTACGGGTCTCCAGCCGTTGCACATAATCCAGCAACAGGTATTCCTGAAGGGCCTGTTGGCCATATTGCTGCGGTTCAATCACGCCGAAACCCCTGAAAGAGAAAACGTTTTTTTGAGTGGCTATTTGCCGGTTGAATACACCGAAGACCGAAGTCTGATCAAATCATAATGTTCTGAAGGTCTGGTTAATGGTTGAGATACTCACTTTAGCACTATTCTATGTATAGAAACTATACGTATGGCAGGACAAGTGTCGCGTCAAAAACAGTGATTAATTTGCTTTAACGAATTGTTGGCAAGCAGGGTGCAAAATCAAGGCTGTATGGGGGAAGTCCATGCTTGGTTTTGCTGGAATATGAACTGGCACTACAGCATGATTTCCGAAACGGGTTTTATGGAATAGGGGATTGGCGCCATGCAGGTATCCGCAAAGCGGACCGGGAACTGGCTGAAAATCGGCAAGGGTATTGCTGTGATCGGTATGGTTTCATGGGTGTCGGCCTGTGCGCCGCTGCTGGATCAGGACTTCTGGGACGAGGCAACGTCCTTTGCCGATGACAATTACACGGCCCTTGGCCTGCAACAATTGGCCAGCGGTGATTATGCATCTGCTGAAAAGTATTTTGACGAGGCA
This sequence comes from Thalassospira sp. CH_XMU1458, assembly GCF_037027205.1. Classification (NCBI taxonomy): domain Bacteria; kingdom Pseudomonadati; phylum Pseudomonadota; class Alphaproteobacteria; order Rhodospirillales; family Thalassospiraceae; genus Thalassospira; species Thalassospira sp. CH_XMU1458. Next base: position 403,634 of record NZ_JAYMDW010000002.1, read on the forward strand.
CTGCGCAAAAATCCCCAGGATGGCCATGCAATGTTGTGGCGGTCGGTTCTTTATCAAAATACCAACCGCCCGGATCGGGCGCGCGATGGATATGAAACTCTGATCGCGATGAACCCGCCCGGTACGGTTCTGATGTCTTCGGCAACGGGGACACAGCCGCGTCCGCTGCGTGATGCCGCTGAATTCAACCTGTCGCGGCTTCAGCGCGGCCTGCCGGGGTCGCTTAGCATCAATGATCAAATCATCAGCGGGCCGTCGGGCCTTGGCAATGGTGCTGCGGCTGTGGCCGCCGGTCGTGCCACAAACGCGCCAATGACGGGCAACCCGGTTTCGTCCATGACCAGCGCGTCAACCAGGCCGATGGATGTTCCGGCTGGTGCGGCCCTGTCGGCAGGGGACGAAGCAATCGCCAAACGGTTTGCGATATTGCGCAATTTACAGTCCACCGGACTTGTCACGCCCGAGGAATATTCTGCCCGGCGTTCGGCAAACCTTGGTGCCTTGCTGCCGATGAGCCAACCGGCACCGTCGGCATTCTTGAATAACCCGCCGCCAGAAGGCGAACAGGTCGAACAGCGCCTTAATCAGCTAAACCGTGCGCTTCAGATCGGGGCGATTACCGTGCAGGAACATGTTACAGAACGCACCGCCATTCTCGATGCGTTATTGCCAGCCCTGCCGCGCCAACGCGCAACCCCGCCGCCAGCGCCGCAAGGTCTGATGGATGCTGCACGCCAGATTGCGCGCATCGAAGACCTGCAACAGATGAAGCTGGTGACACCCGATGAGTTCAAGCGCGAACGTGACGCGATTGAGGCCGCCATTGTCGAACCGGCACAGGGCACGGCAATGACGCTTAATTCCGGGGAACCGGTTCGCCGTGTCGCCACGGGTGAAAGCCGCCCGGTTCAGGCGGCTGAGGAAATGGCAAGCGCGCCTGCTGCCATGGCAAGTGGCTCCAAATCCGTTCATCTGGCGTCTTATCGCAATGAGGCACAGGCTGAACGCGGCTGGCAGATCCTGAGCAGCCGCTATGGCCAACTTGCCCCGCTTCAACATGGTGTCACGCGCGCCAGCATTCCGGGCAAGGGCACCTATTATCGCCTGATGGCAACGGGACTAAGCGATAGTGCGGCAAGCTCGCTGTGTGCGGAGCTGAAACGACGTGGCCAGTTCTGCGAGGTCAAGTAGCACTTCGGGTCCATCGACCTTATCTTAAAAAGAATTGCGACAACGCCGGTGGGATCAAAATGTTGCCACCGGCGTTGTTGTCTGCACGCTAGGTCCTGAGCCTAAACCTAAACTTGTTCAACCGTTATCCCGGTAACATGCCATGATCTTTGTCTTTAGCGATTTTGGTGTAAACGGCCCTTATAGCGGCACCATGCGGTCGGTCGTGATGCGCCATGCGCCCGATGTGCCGGTCTGCGATCTGATGTGTGATGCGCCGGACCGGAACCCGAAGGCCGCAAGTTACCTTCTGGCGGCCTTAACCCGCGAATTTCAGGCGGGCGATGTGGTGTTGGCGGTTGTTGATCCGGGCGTGGGCAGTGCGCGTCAGGGGCTTGTTGTTACGGCCGATGACGTTTCATATGTCGGGCCGGACAATGGTTTGTTTGAAATGATTATAAGGCGTGCCGAAAAGGTATCGATCAAGGTCATTGACTGGATGCCCGATGATGCATCGGCAAGCTTCCATGGCCGGGATATCTTTGGCCCCGTTACCGCATGGATCGCAACCGATCAGGCTTTTGCATCACATCCGATCGCACTTGATGCGCGGTTCGGTCCGGCACAGGATTGGCCGGATGAATTGGCTGAAGTGATCTATGTCGATCCCTATGGCAACCTGATGACGGGACTTTCTGCGCGTTCACTTGCTGAAAAGATCACGATCAATGCGCATGTCGTTTCCGGGGCGCGGACATTCTCCGACGTTCCGGAAGGATCGGCTTTCCATTACCGCAATTCGATCGGGCTGTGTGAAGTGGCGGTGAATTGCGGACGCGCCGATAAAGTGATGGGCGCTGTGATCGGAAGCATTGTTGGCGTTAAGTGAATGTGCTACGCGCAATAAATGATGGGTTCGTAAGCATGTTATGTGATCGTATGACGGTTTGAATATTGGTGTTTGCGATAAGCAATCAATCCTTGAGCAGGATTTGGTGAATGGCGATTGAGGTTAAATTCTGGGGCGTTCGTGGCAGCATTGCATGCCCGTCACCTGACCATGTTATTTATGGTGGCAATACCAGTTGCATCGAAATGCGTGTCGGTGACGAGGTCCTGATCTTTGATGCCGGGACCGGGATCCGCAATCTTGGCAAGGACTTGATCCGGCGTCATATTACCCATGCCCATATCTTCCTGACCCACACACATTGGGATCACATCAACGGATTTCCGTTCTTTGTGCCGGCCTATAACCCAAATGCGTCCTTCCGTGTCATGGCAGGGCATCTGACCCATCAGGGCGGGGTGGAGCGGGTGTTCTCGGCGCAAATGGCCGATCCGACGTTTCCCGTGCAGCTGTCTACCATGCAATCTAAACTCACATTTGAGGATTTCAGTGTCGGGGATGAATTGCATCCCGCCAACGGTATCGTAATCAAGACGGCACCCTTGCGTCACCCTAACGGGGCGACGGCGTTTCGTGTCGAGCATGATGGCAATGCGGTGTGCTATGTGACCGATACCGAACACGATCCGGAAACCCCGGACCCGATCATTCTTGATTTCATCGAAGATGCTGATCTGGTGATTTACGATTGCACCTACACCGACGAAGAATTCCCGCAAAAAGTCGGGTGGGGGCACTCGACATGGCAGGAAGGCATTCGCCTGTGCCGGGCCGCCAATGCCAAGCAACTGGCACTGTTCCATCACGATCCGGAACATGATGATGCGGCGATGACCATTATCGAGCAAAAGGCACGCGCCACCTGGTCAGGCGCGTTTGCCGCCCGCGATGAAATGGTGTTGCACATCGAATAGAGTGTTTTCGCGCAAAAAAGCCCGTGGCCGCGTCCCCGCGATCCTTGCAGGGACGCTTAGCCAGTCGTCTTAGCGTGAATGGCCGCTTTGCATGTCTTGGATAATCTCGTCGACATTGACCGTAAAGCTGGCCTGACGCGGCGGGTATTCTTCAAATGATTTGAAGAAATTGTTCACGACGCTAATTGCCGGGCCGAGAGTCCATGTGCGGTTTTCCTGCCATTCATCAAAGCCGCGTGCTTCATGGAACCGTTCGAACGGGTCGAGTTTCAGGTTGGTGATCAATGGGCTGGTCAGGTTGTTGGCCACACCGTTGAACCATTGATCCTGCTCGGTAAACAGGAATTTCCAGTCGCCATAGCGCAAGCCGTGGAACTTCGTCTCCGTGAAATAGAAGAATTCCTTGCGTTTGGTTGGGCCTGCCTGGGTCAGGATATCGGTTTGATCATAACCGTCCAGATGGACACGGTAATTGCGATCACCAATCTTGTGACCATCAAGCAGCTTTTCCTTGAGATCCTTCTCACCGAGCTGCGACATGATGGTTGGTACCCAGTCTTCCATGGTCATGAATTCGCCGGTTGTGGTGCCGGGGGGCACAACGCCGGGCCATTTGACTGCCATGGGGACCCTGAACCCGCCTTCATAACCGCCAACACCCTTTTCGCCACGAAACGGCTGGTTGCCGCCGTCGGGCCAGCTGTTGGATGCCGCGCCATTGTCCGTGGAGAACATGACCATGGTGTTGTCTGCCACACCAAGTTCATCAAGAAGGTCGAGGAGCTCGCCGACATCATCATCAAGCTCTTTCATGCCGTCAGCATAAAGGCCGTAGCCGGTTACACCGTCATATTCCTGGCTTAGATTGGTGCGGTAATGCATGCGCGTGGTGTTATGCCAGACAAAGAATGGTTTGTCGTCTGACACAGCATCACGAATAAAACGTTTGGACTCTTCGAGGACTTCCTGATCAAGCGTCCGTTGCCGTTCGCGCCCGAAACTACCAAGGTCCTCGATGGATTGCGTGCCGTCTTCCTGATGCAGGGAATGAATAATACCGCGCTGGGCGATGTATTCGGCCACCTTGCTGTCGGTCGGATAGTCGTACTGTTCGATATATTCCCCGGCATTTAGGTGATAAAGAATGCCATAGAATTCGTCGAAGCCATGATTGGTCGGGAGGTGTTCATCGAGGTCGCCAAGGTGATTCTTGCCGAACTGGCCATTTGCATAGCCTTGTTCACGCAGCATTTCTGCAAGTGTCGGGTCTTCTTCCTGCAGGCCAATGGGCGATCCCGGGATGCCTACGGTACTAAGTCCGAGACGCATCGGATATTGGCCGGTCAGGAACGCCGCACGACCAGCCGTGCAGGAAGCCTGTGCATAATGATCCATGAACAGCATGCCGTCATTGGCGATGCGATCAATATTAGGGGTGCTACCACCCATCATTCCACGGTGATAGGCGCTGATGTTCCACATTCCGACATCATCGCCCCATATGACGAGGATATTGGGGCGCTCGGAAGCTTGATTGGTTTGTGCAATAGCCGCACACGGGAGGATCATCAGGGCAGTCAGGGTTTGAAAAATTTTGGAGAGTTTCATTTTCCCACCTTCCTGTTTGACGTGTCAGCGCAGACCAGATGGTCGTCTGACCAAGCCAAAAGAAAAGAAGGCTGAGCTCGGTGATAACCTCAGGGTGAAATTTTGTATCTTCTGCGCGCCCTTGAATTGTATTTCCGGGTCGGGTTGGCGTCAAGTTATGGTGGTGTGACAGGGGGACGTTTCAAAACACGCGGGAGTATTTCGGGAAGACACGGATTTCAATCCGGCGGTTGGCTTCGCGGTTTTCCGGGATCGGTTCGCCGAAATCGTTGCGGTTTGGCAATTTCGGTTTGGTGTCGCCGTAAGAAATCGCACGCATGCGTTTGCTGTCAGGATCAACGCCAAGGGCGGCAAAGAAGCGTACAACAGCGATGGCACGACCCGCCGCCAGATCCCAGTTTGTCGGGAACCGCGGTGAATTGATCGGGCTATCGTCGGTGTGACCGGAAACTTCGACCTGAAAACCGAGATAGCGCGGTTCTTTCAGAAGATCCCCGACATCCTTGAGAAACAGGACAGCATCATTGGTCAGGTTGGCGGATCCCGGTTGGAAGAATGACGCGCTGCCCATTTCCATCAGAATGCCTTCGTCATCGGTTGACACATTGACCGCACTGTCCAGCGCCATGTTGAAAACGACATCGCGCAGATCTGTTTCAAGCACCTGTGTCGGGCGTACAACTTCGCGTTTGCCAATCTGTTCGGCAATGCCAGCCTGGACCTTTTCAAACATCGGTATTTCGACCTTGGAGAAGCTGACCAGCATGACGAAAAAAGCCATCAAAAGGGTGATGGCATCGGCATAGGTCGCAAGCCAATCCTCGTTGACCGGTTCTTCTTCCTTGAATTGCAGGCGTCTCTTGCCGCGGGCCATGATCGATCCCCTTACTTCGACGACTTGTCGATGTTGAAATGAATGGCCGGATCAAGGAAGGAATTCATCCTGTCCTGAATGGCGCGCGGGCCTTTGCGATCGGCCAGCATGATCAGGCCTTCAGCGATCAGGTAATTGCGAAACCGCATGATTTCCTCGCGCTGTTGGATTTTGCTGGCCGCTGGCAGGAAAAAGAACCGGGCGGCAACAATGCCATACAATGTCGTAATCAGCGCAATCGCGAGACCGGCCCCCAACGAGGTCGGATCATCGGCCATTTTATCAAGCATGATGACAAGGCCGACCAGTGTCCCGATCATGCCAAAGGCCGGGGCGGCGGCGGCCATGCTCTTAAGGATAGCAACCGGTACCAGGTTGCGGCTAAAGGCGTTGTCGATGGCATTGTGAAGCATCTCGGCTGTTTCCTCGCCATCATAGCCGGTAATGACGACCTCCATCGCCCAGCCCAGAAACGGTTCGTCCTTGCCGACCCGTTCGGCTTCCTGTTCAAGGGCGTTGATACCCTTTTTCTGCAACAGATAGCCCCATTTTACCACACGGCCGACTTCGCCGGTCAGTTGGCCGCGGCCCATTTGCGGGGCGCGGAAAATCTTGAAAATCAGTCTGAGTGCCAGCAACACATAGCGCGCCTCATAGGCAATAAATGTCGCGGCCAGCGTCCCGCCAACCACCATCAGTGCGCTCGAAAGGCTTAAGAATACCAGATAGTTATCGGTCGAAATAAAGATCGACCCGATAAACAGGCCAAGGCCGACCATAATGCCTAAAATCGTCGTAAACGACATTGTCCCCACAATCCCCCGGGTCGTCGACATGGCGCTTTTGTGTGTCAAAGACACCAGACATTAGAAAAAAGAATATTATAATTTTACGTAAGAATAGGCCCGCATTTCGTTGTTTTGAAGTTAATTTTATTCAATTCAAAGTCGATAATGTTGGCCGGGGGCAGATGCAGGGGGCGTGATCAGTACAACTTCTGGCATAAGTTCGGTTCATCCGATGGTTGCCAAAACCAAAACCGGCGGCAAAACAACTGTCTTGCCGCCGGTCAATGGTGCGCGATTTCAGCGCAGGTTTGTGCCTAGCTGCTGCGGATGTCGGCAAGGAACTGATCGACCTGCGCGCGCAGATCGTTGGACAGCGTCCCAAGTTCTTCGGCAACATCAAGAACCAGATGGGCAGCCTGATCGGTATCGGCGACGGTGTTGCTGACCCGTTCGATGTTGCTGCTGACTTCCTGGGTGCCGATGGCAGCCTGTTCGACATTTTGTGCGATCTCGTCGGTGGCATCGGATTGTTCGCCAACCGCGGCCGAGATGGTGTTGACCATTTCGGTGATGCGGCTGATCACATCCGAAATATCCCCGATCGAGCTTACCGTTTTGCCGGTTTCTTCCTGAATGGCCGTGATCTGTTCGGCAATTTCGTTGGTTGCGCGGGCCGTCTGGTTGGCAAGGTTTTTGACCTCTGCTGCGACCACGGCAAAACCTTTGCCTGCTTCGCCCGCACGGGCGGCCTCAATGGTGGCATTGAGCGCCAGAAGGTTGGTCTGGCCCGCAATGTCACTGATCAGCTCAACAATTTCACCAATGCGGTTGGCAACTTCCGATAGACCCTGAACGGTTTCGGACGACTGGGCGGCTTCGCGCGATGCCTCGGCGGCAATCTGTGTTGATTGCTGTGCCTGTTCCCCGATCTGGGAAATTGATTCAGACAGATGGTCGGCGGCATCTGCCACAGTACGGACATTGACCGTTGCTTGTTCGGATGCCGCAGCAACTGTGGTTGCACTCTTGCTGGCCCGGTCGGCTGAGTCGACAAGACCGCGTGCCGTGGTCTGCATGCGTTCGGCCGAGGCCGAAACCGCACCGACGATTTGCGCAATCACGCCTTCGAAACTGCCGATATGGCGTTCAAGGCTTTGCATGCGTTCTTCACGGCGGCGGGATTCTTCTTTTTGTTCGGCTTCCATCTGTTTTTTGGCAATCGCATTGGTGCGGAAGACATCAACCGATTTCGCCATTTCGCCGATTTCATCGCGGCGCGACAAGGCGTTGATTTCAAAGTTGGTATTGCCATCAGCCAGCGCATTCATGTCATTGCCCAGATCAGAAAGCGGGCCGGTGACAATACGCGACAGCAGTACCCGCATACCAATGATGGTGGCAATCGCAATCGCCAGACCACCCAGAACAATACCGATCAGGATACGGTTGGTTTTTTCCTGTTCGGGTGCGACGGAAAGACTTGAGGATAGAACGGCGATGACGTCACCGGTGTCGGCCTCCATTGCGCCATGGCAGCTAAAGCAGACTTCGCGATCCGCACCCTTGGTTTCACCCAGCACAATCGGCATCGACAGGCGATAGGTGCCATTGTCGGTATAGCGGCCAATCATCTTGCCGGTTTCGATGGCCTCGATATCAATCTCGTCGCGCGGGGTTTTAAGCGGCTTCTCGCCGAATTCTTCCATATAGGCCATGGTGGTCGGTCCCCATGCGGACCAGAGTTCGCCCGGATAGTCGCCATTGCGGCTGTCAAACCAGTTGTTGAAAACCTGAATGCCGATATCGTCGACATCATCGGGGCGGGCAGCCATCACATTGACAATCAGCGCATGCAGCGACGTCAGCTCGTTTTCACTTAGCTGATGAAGCTTTTCATCCATGGCTTTTTCCTCGACCACAGTCATCATCAAAAGCGCAATAATCACGGTGGTAGAGACGCCAAATGCGGACGCCCACATAAATCGTTTGCGAATGCTCATGGCGTTGAAGGCAGACAGGATGCGCATGGTAACTCCCCGATGGCATAGGCTTCAATAAACCCGACGGAACAGGATGTTTTTTGTTCTGTTTCGCGGGCTTGTGAACCATGCATGATCGCGGGAAAAGTGCTTTGATATGCCTCAAGCGGGGCGAATTGAATTGGTATAGTTCGTATCGCCAAACGCGCTGTTTTCAACGTTGCGGGGCTTGCAAGCCCATCGACAAACAGGCATAAGCAGCCCAATAAACACATTCGATACACAGGACAATCTGATGACGCTTTCCTATAGCGACACCCGCAAGAAGCTTGATCAGATCACCGCAGAAATGCTGGGACTGATCCGCAAATACGGTCTGGATGCGGCAAGCCCGTTTGACGTGATCGAAGTCGCGCGTGCAAAGATCACTGACCAAAACGACTACATCCGTTTTCTGGAGCTGTCGCTTGAGGGGCGGATTTACGGTGAATATGGCGATGCCCTGCAAAAGCAGATCGACGAAGAAGCCAAACAGGCCGAAGCCGCCAAAAAACTGAACTAGGTCCTGAGCCTAGCGTTCTGGGCGCGTCGTTTGCGTATAGATCTGAATTATTTTCGGCCTGTCTTCTGTTTTGAAGACGGGCCGTTTTTATATGGCTGGTAAGCCGCAAACTGGCACAAATCTTCTAACCTCAGGAAAGGCTTATTTTGGGACATCGGAAGAATTGGGCAAACTGTCACAAATTCTTCCTGATCTTGTCACCGTGCTGCAGTTGAGCGGCCATGAAGTTAGGACTATATGGCTTCTGTAAACGCCGCATCACATAAATGGATGCGACAAAATTCGATGGGCAAAACCGTCGAAAACCAACGAGCAACAGGATGACTGACATGAAAAAGAGTTACGTCCAGACTCTGATGGAAGTCGAAAAAGTATTCGGTCAGATCAACGACCATGATTATCGCCTTTACCGGGCCGTTTGGGGCAATCGTCAGGCGGCGCAAACCGGCTTGCCGCGTGGAACACGCGCAGAAATCAGCAAGAAGCTCGCCAATGACTTTGTTGCGGCGGTACCGTCTGTCGCACATATCAACCCGCGCCTGTCCACACCGCACGCGGCTTGACGCGGTTAAAAACTCGGCTCTGGCAAGGTACGGATGATGGGATGTACCTTGCCAATTCACTCTGTTTCAGGCATCAAGTGACGCCGTATGTGATCTGGCCGTGACAGTCATGGCTTTTGATCTGCGACGTCGTTTTTCCTGATATCTGGCCGGAGTATCCCATGTCGATCAAGTCGTTGATTCGTACCATTCCCGATTACCCGAAAAAGGGCATCATGTTTCGGGATATCACGACGCTGTTCGAGGATCCGTATGGTCTTAGCGAAGTGATCGACAGTTTCGCCGCCGAATTCCAGGATAAGAAGATCGACATGATCGCCGGGATCGAAGCGCGTGGCTTTGTCATCGGTCCGGCGGTTGCCGTGGCCCTTGGTGTCGGTTTCGTCACCATCCGCAAGCAGGGCAAGCTTCCGGCTGAAACGGTCGGTGTCGAGTATGAGCTCGAATATGGCACCGACGTCATCGAAATTCACAAGGATGCCGTCAAACCGGGCAGTCGCGTTCTGATCATGGATGATCTGATTGCAACAGGTGGTACCGCTCTTGCCGCGATTGATCTGGTCGAAAAGATCGGGGCAGAGGTCGCAGGGTGCGCCTTTATCATTGATCTGCCCGATCTTGGCGGGGCGCAGAAAATCCGCGATCGCGGTATCGAAGAATTCCATTTGGTCGAATTCGAAGGCGATTAAGACGCCGCGAAACTAGGGTGAGTGGCAGGAATTGCGAATTTCCTGCCGTATCACTATATATTCATGTATAATGCATGGGTTGAATTAGGTCTTAGCCCATATCGGTCTTTCGCCAAGGCAGAGGAACATGATCGCACCGGTCCAAAACGCACAGACAGTTTCACAGGTTGGCCAGTATGGCCGACTTGCGCCTGCCGGTGCGCGCGGTGTGGCGACGGCTGACCGGGACAATCAGGTTGAGGCATCGTCTCAGAACTACACCTATGACCCGGATGATGACGGTATTCTGTTTAATGCCTATGTCGATGGCAAAAACAAACGTCAATCGGGGCAGGGCAATCCCGGCGAACAGAAAGACCAGCGCACCGAACAGCGCAACCTGTCGGCTGCCCGTCGCGCAAGTGATCGCGAGGGGGCTGTTGATTTGCCCAGCGAGATCGATTTTGCCAGCCTGCTTGATCCGTCGATCTCGTTTGATCTGTCGGCCAATAGCGGTACATCGTTTTATGCTGTGGTCAATGCGGTGGCCCACGGTGTGGGCGTGCGCGGCAAGCATCTGGATGCGACCGTTTAGGGATGCCTGCCCATAGGCACTTCAAACCGCTACTTTCCCCGAAAATTTAAAAACCTGATCGGTGATGCTTGTTGGTATCTGCCATAGGTTTTATGATCCTTGGCAACACGTGATCGTATCCCATGACCATCGGGCACAGCATGAAGAACAAGCCGGTTCTTAATACGGTATTTGATGCCGCATTCAGGTTCATTGACCTCGCACTCAATGACAACGAATATCTGCAGCCGCAAAAACTGCATCGTTTGTTGTATCTGGCGCAGGCCTATTACGGCGCGAACTATCACGGCAACATGTTGATGCCCGCCATTTTTGTCGCCGAGGAATTCGGCCCGGTCGAACCGAACCTTTATGCCGTGATGGAAGAAACCCGGCCTGATGTGCGGCTAAAATCGGTTGATCCGAAAACCATCCATTTTCTTGAAAGCATCTGGGCGCAGTTTGGTCATCACACGGTCGAACATCTCAGTGTGACCGTGCGCAATCATCCACCCTTTACCAAGGCCTACAAGGAAGGGATCGGAACGATCATCCCGTTCGACGAACTGGTTGAATTTTATGCCTCGGTCCGGAAAACCGCGACCACGCCCGAGGCCAAGGAAGTCGTGCGCCCGCGTGTCATGCGCTCTCACAAAGGCAAACCGGTTGCGACCACCGACTGGTTGCCGCGCAAGATCAAGTAGTCCGAAAAGCTTGGCTGAACGGGTTTTGGGGTTATTGCCCCATCCCCAGGTTCTCGCACGGATCGCCACGCGCGATGTCATTGGTAAACCACATGAAATCGATATCGTCGGGTGCGCCAAACCGCATGGCGTAATCTTCGACGCTTGACGCGTCCGGGCCGGGATCATCTGCCTCGATCAGGCTGACGACTGCGATATCGCGTGCCTCAAGATCCGGTTCATAGCGCTGCAAATGCCAGGGGGTGGCAATACTGTGGCGGACATGCATGGCGCCTGCAATCAGGAAGGCACCATCAATGCCGTCAATATTTGCCGCATCGCTCATTGCACGGGCAAGAGACGCATCGCGGGCAAACTGAACGGCGGAAAAACCACCCAGCATGCTTTCGGGCAACATATTGCAATGCCCCTCAGCGATTTCGACATTGAAGCGATCAAGTATTTCTGTCGGCATATCTGGCAAATCAAGCTTGGCCGCCAGATCATCGGGCAGGGCATCGTTGCCATTGCTGATCATGGGTTTAAGCAGGTCATCCGGCAGATTACCCGCCACCATCATCAAACCGTTGTCGCGTGCAGCCTGCGCAATCGGCGCGTAGTCATGCCATGACGGCCAACCGCGATCTTCCCACGCCATCGCCGGTCCGAGTTCCGAAACCGGAAGCATCTGCCAGCTGTCTTCAAGCGATGCCTGTTGATCACGGGTAAACATTTCCCAGACAATCGCACGTTCACGTTCATCCGACTTGCTGAGTGCATTGACCAACTGTGCCTGATGATGGTGATGAATGGGATTGTCGTGCTTTTCACCGATCAGGATGTATTTGCGACCTGACAGCCGTTCGACCAGCGTATCAAACATGATGTATTCGCCTGCCACCACGTCAAAAATCAAACCCGGCGCCGGGGGCAGGGCATTGACGTCGGTCAGACTGCCCTGGGGGGTATTGCTATCATGCGCAACCGTCGGGGCGATGGGAAGGATAGTCGATGCCAGCGCAACCACAGAGATACCGACAGTGCGTTTGACGGCACGTGTCCATGATCTGACTGCGATTTGGATCGGCATCGACTTGGGCATCGATCAGTTGATTCCTGATTGAAAACGGATGTGTCTTATTTGCTTAAGCGCAAGGCCGTTTCAAGGTCGTTAACAAGATCACCACAATCTTCGATCCCGACCGAAAGACGCAGAAGGTCTGCCGGTACCGGGCTGGTCGGCCCTTCGACCGAGGATCGATGTTCGATCAGGCTCTCAACCCCGCCAAGCGATGTCGCGCGTTTAAACAGTTTGCACTGGTTGTGGAAATCAACCGCACGCTTTTCACCGCCCTTGACGCGCAGCGACAACATCCCGCCAAAACCACCTGGCATCTGCTTTTTGGCAATGTCATGACCAACATGGCTTTCAAGGCCAGGATACTGAACCTGCTCGATTTCCGGATGGTTTTCGAAATGCTTGGCAATCGCCATGGCATTGGCACTGGCACGCTCCACACGGATCGAAAGGGTGCGCATCCCGCGCAGCAAAAGCCAGGTTTCAAACACGCCAAGAACGGCACCGCCAGATGCGTGCTGTTTGCAAACACGCTGCCAGAACTCGCTATCCTTGGCAGTGGTCAGGGACCCCGCCAAAACGTCGCTGTGGCCGTTCAGATATTTGGTCGCCGAATGCATGACGATATCGGCACCAAAATCAATCGGACGGGTCAGAAGCGGCGTGGCAACAGTGTTGTCAACCGCAACAATAGCACCAGCGGCCTTGGCCAGTTTGGTAACAGCGGCGATATCGGTGATTTGCCAATCCGGGTTGGCCGGGGTTTCAAGCCAGACCAGCTTGGTCTTGCCAGCAACAATGTACTTGTCCCAATCGGCAATATCGGCGTTATCAACAAAATCAAATGTCAGCCCGGCACGCACACCACTATCCAGCATGAAGCTGCGCAGGGCCCAATACATTACCTTCGGGGCGACAACATGATCACTCGGGTTCAATGCATGCAAAACCGCGACGGCAGCCGCCATGCCCGATGCAAACAGGCGGGTTTCAGAACCGCCTTCAAGTTCATTCAGGACTGCACAGGCCTGATCATAGGTCGGGTTGTCTGCGCGCGTATAGCAGCGCCCGTCATGGTAACTCAGATCCGTGTTGCGTTCGAACGTGGTTGACGGATAAAGCGGCGGCGTGACGGACTTGGTGGCTTCATCGACCCAGCCAAGCGCCTGTGCACTTACGGTGGCGGGGGACTGTTTTTTTGCATGATCAGACATGGTGGCACCTGATTTGGTTGAGATTTGTTGGCGCGCAACATAACGTGGTTCCCGCCACACACCAAATTGATTTGCCACCAATATTGATCTTTAGGTCCCCACATGACGAATTATCCCAAAATCACCCTGCCCAAGGAATGCGACGTCGTTGTCATCGGCGGCGGCATTCACGGATCCTCCAGCGCCTATTACCTGACCAAGGCCGGCATGAAAGTCGTGCTTCTGGAAAAGGATACCATCGCGTCACACCAGTCCGGTCGTGCCTGGGGCTTTGTCCGCCAACAGGGCCGCGATCCGGTAGAGTTGCCATTGATGATTGAATGCAACAAGATCTGGCAAGGTCTTGAAAAAGAACTGAATGCCGATCTGGAATGGCGCCAGGGCGGAGTGCTGTTCGTCGCCCGCGATGACAAGGAAATGTCGGAATTCGAAGGCTGGATTAACGACACCAAGCACTTTGGCATCGAAACCCAGGTCCTTGACCCCAAAGGGGTCGAAAAACTGACACCGGGGATCACAACACCTGGTGTTGGCGGGATCTACACGCCATCAGACGGGCAGGCCGAACCGAAAAAGGCCGCACCGGCAATCGCCAAACGCGCCAGTGAATTGGGTGCTGTGATTGCCGAGGGCTGCGGCGCGCTTTCGATTGAAACAGAGGCCGGGGCGATCAGTTCGGTGGTGTCCGAACAGGGCGAAATCAAATGCAAATACGTCATCTGTGCGGCCGGGGCTGCGACGCATAAATTCGTCGCCAAGTTCGGGCGGCGTTTGCCGCAACAAACTACGCGCGGGACGGTGATCCGTACCACACCCGTGCCCGATATTTCGGCTGCGGGCACGCTGGCGGCTGGGCTGGCGTTTCGTCAACGCGCAGATGGATCAATGAACATCGCCGATGAATTCATGACCGACATTGATTTGACCCTGGGCCGGTTTAAATACGCCCGTGATTTCATGCCGGGGCTGTTTGATAACTGGGCGACCTTCAAGTTCCACTTTAACAAGCGGTTCTTTGATGATCTGGTCGATCGTATGCCGGGATCAGATGCATCACGGCAACCCATGATCGGGCGACGCACCAACCAGGCTGAGCCGTATGAGGTGCGGATTAAAAACGCGATGCGCAACCTGCAAAAGGTCCTGCCACAGATCAAGAAAGTCGGCATCGTCGATACCTGGGCGGGCGACATTGATGTCACCCCGGATGCCGTGCCGGTGATCGATCAGTTCGACAATCCCAAACACTTCTTTGTCGCATCGGGCTTCTCGGGCCATGGCTTTGCCATGGGGCCGGTGGTTGGCAAGGTGCTGGCAGACTGGATCACCACCGGGCAGCCATCCATCACGCTAAAGGGGATGGAGCTTTCCCGGTTCGAAGACGGTACTCGCCGCACGCCGCGTACACGGGTCTGATCGCGTGTTCTGAAACTGATAGTGGGCAAGGGCGGTTACAGGCTACGTGCCAGTCGCAAGATAATCGCCCCGCCCAGCGTCATCATGGTCGAGGACAGCTTCACAAGGTTAAGCTTCTCGCCCATGAAGAACACCCCGATCAAAAGGGCAAAGACAATGCCGGTTTCCCGCAGGGCGACGACAAGCGGGATCGGTGCCTGTGTAAAGGCCCACATCACAGTGGCATAGGCCGCAAAGGACGCGGTGCCGCCAATCGCAAAGACCCTTTTGCCAGATCGCGCGATATCGGCAAGGATACGCGGGCGCATGAAGGTCACGATCACGGCAAAGATCACAACGTTGCCAATCGTCTGATAGCTGTAATACCCGAGTGCCGTGCCAGCCAGTCGTGCACCGGTGCCATCCACCAGTGAATAGCTGCTGATGAAACAACCGGTAATGATCGCGGCAAGGGCAGCATTGCGGTTACGCATGCCATCGGCTTGTCGCGTTATGCACATGCTGATAATACCAACCCCGATGATAACAATCGCCAGCCACTCGCTGACATGCAGGGTAACCCCCATGATCAACACGGACACCGCCGCAACAATCAGCGGCGAAGACCCGCGTGCAATCGGATAAACTTGGCTGAGATCGCCCAAACGATAAGCCAGGATCAGAAACAACTGATAGCCGATATGAAGCCCAAGGGACGTCAGCAGATAAGGCCAGCTTTCGGGGGCAGGAAGGTCAACAAACGGCAACAGGATCAGAACAATCGGCGTATGACCCAGCACGATCGCCGTCATGTTCATCAATTTGTCCGAGCCACCCTTGACCAGTGCATTCCACACGGCATGCATCAGGGCAGCGCCCATTACAGCAAGAAAGACAGTCAAACTCATGGCGGGGCGACCAATGTTACGGTTTTGTGACGCAATCATTGATGCTTAGCATGCAGTTTGAAAAACCACCAAACCGAACTTGAAAGGGCAGCTATGAGCCAGACGCCGTATGCTCGACCTTTTGCGTGGTTGTCGATGCGGGTGCGGCTTTGCCATCAAAGAACCGGGTCGCCCCGATTGGTGGGGCAACGAAATCGCCATCTGCAATTCCGCTATCCTTACGGGCTGCCGCTAACCGGACCGGCGGCTCATCTACCGGCTCAGCTGTCAGGACAAACGTGCCCCAATGAATGGCAAGCGCCTGTTTGACGCCCATTTTCTGCATGATCTGAATGGCTTCTTCGGGGTTGCAATGTGCATTGCGCATGAAGTCGCGCGGGTCATAGGCCCCGATGGGGATCAGGCCGAAATCAATCCCGCCATGGGTTTCGCCCATCTCGTTAAACAGGGTTTCGTTCCAGCCGGTATCGCCAACAAAATAGAACCGGTAGCCATCGCCGAATTCAAGGATATAGCCACCCCACAGCATTTCCTTGCGATCCTTGGTAGTGCGGCTTGACCAGTGATTTGATGGCACGTGGGTGATCTTCAGGTCATCGTGATGATGGCTTTCATCCCAATCCAATTCGACATAGCGATCAGCACGAATGCCCGCCTTTTCCAGAAGTGGACCATTTTTCAGTGGCAGGACATAGCGCGGCGCATTGCCAAGCTGCGTCAGGCTGGCCAGGTCAAAATGGTCATAGTGATTATGTGACAGCAACACCAGATCAAGCTTGGGCAACTGATCGATGGCAAGGCCCGGTCGGGTATAGCGTTTCGGTCCAACGCGTTTGAACGGTGATGCGCGGTCAGAAAACACCGGATCGGTCAGGATATTGAGCCCGCCATATTGCACCAGAACCGTGGCATGGCCGACCCATGTGACTTGCATGCGTTTGGGATCCGGGTTGTGGATGGCGTCATGATCAGGTGTTTCGGTGGGGATTTTACCGACCTGATGTTTGGCCTTCGGCCAGTTATCATCACCGAAATAGCGCCGTTTCAGGAAATGCCAGAACGACCGTTTGACCGGATCGGGCAGGGGGTGACGGTTTTCAAAGCCGTTATCGGTGTGATGGGCTGGTTTTGTTTGCTGCTGCACTTTTGGGTCCTGATCCGGTTTGAATGTGGTCGCCATTCTGCATTTTACGCGGGTGACCATAAGGTAACTGGGAGTTTGACCTGCGCAAGCGAAAGGCCGGAACGCGGGACACACATTCCGGCCTTTCTTGGTGGTCTGCCCATGCGGGGTGCAGACCAATGCTTTCGCAGTTGCTGGGGCGAGCCTTGCGAAAGCAGGGGGGACTGAATTTTATTCGATCACGGTCGCATAGCTCTCAAGCGCCGGGCTTTCGGTGATCAGACCCTGTTTGACCATGTAATCGGCAAAGCGGGCATAGCGCGCCTTATCAAGGGCTGCCGGACGCAGCGCAAAGCGCGGCAGGGTATCGGCCCATGCCTTGATATTGAGTTCATCATCAAGGTTCGGATAGGCGGCAATAAAGGCCTGCCAACTGTCATCAGGATGGTTGATCAGGTACTGCACGCCTTCTTCAAGGGCGGCCAGCATGCGGGCATAACGCGGGTCATCGACCTTGTCGTTGCGGACGGTCAGGATCAGTTCGTCATAGGGCGGAACGCCCTCTTCCTCGACATAAAATGCCTTGCCCGGTTTGCCTTCGATTTCCATCTGATTGAGCTCGAAATTGCGATAGCCGCCAATGATCGCATCGACCTGGCCGGAATACAGCGACGGCGAAAGCGAGAAGTTCACATTGATAAGCTCGACATCGTCAATCGAAACCCCATGATTGCCGAGCATGGTGCCCAGAAGCGCATCCTCAAATCCGGCCAGGGAATAACCGATCTTCTTGCCTTTCAGATCGGCGATTTCCTTTATCGGGCCGTCTTCAAGGACAATCAGGCTGTTAAGCGGGGTGGCAACCAGTGTGCCGATACGCGTCAGCGGCAGGCCTTCGGCCGCCTGGACATGAAGCTGCGGCTGATAGTTCACCGCGACATCGCCCTGACCGGCGGCAACAAGGCGTGGCGGGGCGGACGGATCGGATGGTTCGATCAGTTCGACATCCAGATCATGATTGGCAAAGAAGCCCTTTTCCTTGGCAACAATCAGCGGTGCGTGATCGGGGTTCACAAACCAGTCCAGAAGAATGACCAGCTTGTCCGCGGCAAAGGCGGTTGAAGACGTTCCAAGAACAAGTGCGCCCAGTGCGGTCGCGGTGATCATGGATTTAAGGCGTGACATGGATGAACCTCCGTAAGATGCGCCAAATAAATAGTATGAGGATTTAAAACGCTGCCAAACAGGCCGGCGTGTGGTGTCTTACCGAACCGGTTTCAGGCTGTCGGGTTGCCATGGCAAGGCCGCGCGCAGCACGCGATCGACAATGAAATATTGCGTGATAGAAAACGCGCACAGGATCAGAAGACAGGCAAAGACCATATCGATCTGAACCCGCGCATTGGCATGCAGCATAAGATAACCCAGGCCGTGACTGGACCCGACCCATTCGCCAATCACCGCCCCGATCGGGGCAACGGCGGTGGCAACGCGAAAACCAGATGCAAAGGCGGGCAGGGCGGCGGGCAGTCGAATATGGGTCAAAAGTCGCCAACGACTGGCCCCCATGGTGCGCGCCAGATCGAGCCAGCCGGTCTCGGTCCGTGACAGGCCGTCAAAGAACGCAACCGTGACCGGGAAGAAAATGATCAGGGCCGCCATGGCGATTTTGGACGCCAGCCCAAAGCCGAGCCAGAGAACCAGAAGCGGCGCCAGGGCAAAGAACGGGATCGCCTGCGAAACCAAAAGGATCGGCATCAGCCAGAAACGCACCGGCGAAAACAGCGCCATAGGGATCGCGGCCAGCGTGCCAAGGGCAGCACCGGCAAACAGGCCGATCACGGTTTCAGCGATGGTATATTTCGCATGATCGAACAGGACTGCATGACGCGCGATTAGGGTATGCCAGACATCTGCAGGCGGTGGCAGCATGTATTTCGGCGCACCGGTAACAATCACCAACATTTGCCAAGTGGCAATCAGCGCAATGATAATAATCAGCGGCCGCGCAAGGATCAGCCAGCGTTGCTCCGACAGTGCTTTTTTATTGGTATGAGGATTGTTTTGCGTGCTCATGCTGCGCCCTCCGACCGCTCGGCACCAAGTTGGCCGAGTAGTTCGGCCTGCTGTGCCAGGATTTCGGGATCGGCAATGTTGCGCGGGCTTTGGCCCTTGGGCGTGATGGCGTCTTGCAAGCGTGCCGGGCTGCCGGTCAGGACATGCACGCGATCGCCAAGGCGCAATGCCTCAAGCGGGTCGTGGGTCACAAGCAACACCGTTTTGCCCCGCAGCACCCGTGCGGCCAGCTCCTGCAAGCGCAGGCGGTTGAGCGGATCAAGGGCCGAAAACGGTTCGTCCATCAAAACGACCGGGCGATCTTCCATCAATGTGCGGGCAAGGGCCGCACGCTGTTTCATGCCACCGGACAGTTCAGCCGGGCGGAGGTTTGCCGCGTCATGCAATCCGACTTCGGTCAGTAAATGTGAGGCTTTCTCATAATCGGGTTTTTCGTGGCGTAGGACAGCACCCAGCACCACATTCTCGAGAACACTGCGCCATGGCAAGAGCAGGTCCTGTTGCGCCATATAGGCGACCCGACCGGTAAGCGCGATGTTGTCCGAACAGGTGATGGTACCGCTAACATCGCCTTCGACGAGGCCTGCGAAATAGCGCAAAAGCGTGCTTTTGCCGACACCACTTGGGCCGAGTAGACAGGTAAAACTGCCCGCCTGTAAGGTCAGGTCGAGATCATGGAAAATATCGACGCCGTTGAAAGCCACGCGGGCCGCACGGAGCGCAATATCAAATCTGGTTGGATTGTCTTGCGCCATCTGGGGCGCGTGTTCTGTGCTGCGCATTCGATCCTTCCTACGCCGGTCTTAACCGGTTCAGGTTCAAAGGGTCGTTCGGCAACACCGAACCTCTCAGCCGATTTACGATCGGCCCCCCCGGAGATCAGGGGACTATGCGCAGACAAATCGCTGCCGTCAAGTTTTGTAACAGTTCTTGGACTTGATCCTGATCACAGCTTACCAGTGCGCGCCATGACGATGCAGCTTTCCCGCCGGATGATCCCAGTGATGCGGTGTTCCTGCGATACTGACCGGAAAGGCGATGCGCCGGGCTGGGCCCCAGTCTGTGTTTTCAAAATGCGGGGCAATATCGGCATCTGTTTCCGCGGCGATCATGCCAAGGCAGTCAGGTGTCGCTGTCTTGCTTAACATATGTGCCGTTCGGGCCAATGAGTGGCGGGCGGTTGTGACCTCGCCATGGGCGGCGCGGCGGATCAGGGCGTGAACTGCGCTGGCCGCCATCAAATATCCCGTCGCGTGATCAAGGGCCTGAACCGGAAGCGGTAGGGGCTTTTTCGACCCTGATTGTTCCATCCCCCAATCGGCAATGCCGCAGCTCATTTGCACGAGGCTGTCAAACCCGCGTCGTTTGGCCCACGGCCCGGTCCAGCCATAGGCAGACAACGTCACATCAATCAGCGCCGGGTTAATCGCGCGCAGCGTTTTGGCGTCATACCCCAATTCGGACAGGGCGTCAGGACGATAGCCATGCAGCAAGATGTCAGCACCGCTAATCAGGTCTTCAAACAGTTTTCGGTCTTCCCGGTCCCGTAGATCAAGTCCCGCACAGCGTTTGCCAAGTGTGACTTCGGGAATGGCCGCACCTTCGTCCCAGCCCCTCGGATCGATGCGCAACACATCGGCACCATAAGCCGCCAGAAAACGACCGGCGACGGGGCCGGCCAGGATACGTGTCAGATCAAGAACGCGGATACCACGAAGCGGGCGGGCCGGGTCAATTGACGCGGGGGCGACATTGGTGTTTGCGTGCTGGTCCCAGCAGATCAGTGGATCGGTAGCGATGGATATTCCTTGCGGATGTGCCTGCCATTCCTCAAGGCTGTGCATGGTTGCGGCACATCCACTGGCCGCGACAATTTCGTTTTCAAGCATGTCACTTTGCCAATCCAGCACAGCCATCGCCAGATCATCGCGGGTTTCGTAATCGCCCAGAACAGAAAGTGCCGCCGCGCGGTGATGTGGCGCGTTGGTATGTAGCCGGATCCACCCGTCACGCGTTTGATAGTCGCCCGCCAGCTGGTCCCAGACGTTTGGCAATGTCCAGCCTTGTGGGCGGATTGTCATACTGAACCCTTTCGACGCCAGCCGCTGATCAACCGTTACCGGTGCGTCTGATCCGGTTTCAAGGGCGCGCCAGTTTGAAATCATCGCGGCGGCCATCCCGATACTCGCGCAGGCGAGTTCGGTGACTGCGAAATAGGACGGCAAGACATCTGTGCCGATGGTCGTGATTACAGGTTGGTCAGATAGACCAAGGGCATTGGCGATCTGGGGTGTGAACCGGTTGGGCATGATGGCGTTTCCTTTCTCAAGGGGCGGAACCAGTAGTGATCAAAGCATCATGCCGGACTGGACAAATCGTCAATCTTGATCAAGATAATCAATATGAAAAAAATCGATGACGGATCATTCTGCACATTGTCGGCAGCAGATGTGTGCGCGCAGGTCGGCATATCGCGCGACACGCTTTACGCCTATGTCAGTCGGGGTATTGTGCGCGCTGTTGCCCATCCGGGTGATGCACGCAAAAGCCTGTATGACCGGCGCGATGTCGCCAAACTGCATGATCGGAAACGACGTGGACGGTCACGGCAATCTGTTGCGGCCTCGACCATTGATTGGGGGGAGCCGATCCTGGTGTCGGGCATCACCCGCATTGCCGATGGGCAGTTTTACTATCGTGGTCAAAACGCCGTCGAACTGTCCCGCACCATGACGCTTGAGGACGCGGCCGGTCTTTTGGCAGGGCTTCGATGCGATCCTGTGTTGAATGCCACACCGGATTTTGTTCCGGCCAAACGTGACCTGGCGCTTCAGCGCATGGTGGCGATGCTGGCAGAGCTGATGACCGGATCGCCCCGTGGTGATGGTCGCCCGACCGCCGCACGGATCGTTCGGCTGGGCGCCCTGGCCGCTGCCGGGGTCTCAGGCGACGGGAAAAGCCCGATCCATTTGGTCCTGGCAAACGCATGGTCAGATCATGAAAATGCACCGGACTTGTTGCGTCGGGCCCTGGTACTTTGTGCCGATCACGAGCTTAATGCATCGGCCTATGCGGTGCGTGTTGCTGCATCGGCCGGGGCGACCATACCGGCATCCCTGATGGCGGGGTTGTCGACCCTGTCGGGTACGCGCCATGGCGGCCTGACACCGAGATGTCGGGCGTGGATGGATCAGGTCGAAAAAGCTGGCGGCAAGATTGATCCCGATCATGTGCCGCCGGGGTTTGGTCATCCGCTTTACCCCGATGGCGATCCGCGCACCCGTGCACTCATGCAGGCCAGTGGTCAGACTGGCGATGCCTTCTGGGCGCGCATTGCAAATGAGGTCGTGCAAAATACCGGGCAGCATCCCAGCCTTGATTTCGGATTGGCCTTGATTGAACGCGAACTTTGTCTGCCGAAGGGGGCAGGACTTGGTATTTTTGCCGTTGGGCGCATGGCAGGCTGGATCGCGCATCTTTTTGAACAGCGCAAAAGTGGCAAGATCATTCGGCCACGCGCCAGCGTGTCCTGATGCGATCCAGATTGTGCAGCATAAGTTACATCTGACCCTTGCGTCATCTGTACGGGGTCGAAGCCTCAACCACCTGCTTGATCCAGCCCGCGATCTTGTCAAACGTGCCGGGCGCATAGGCATACCGGCCAAGGGCAACATAAAGCATCTGGCGGGATGTCGGCATCTCGCGACTGAGCTGGTAGTTGAACAGATTGCTTCTTAGCAGCCCGTGCGTGGCATCGGGGATAACAGCCACCTCATTTTCAGGATGTCGCCCGATCAGGATATCGCGATAGATATTCGCATCGGATTTTGCATCCACATTCAGATCATCATGCCCCCACATGGCAAGTGTCGGTGTTTCAAGTTTTGCCAGGTCTGCTTTTGCGTCAGATGTGATGTTGCGTTTTACGAATTCGTACCGGTCCGATGCCATCGGTGATGGATCATTGCTGTTTGCGAGGTAGGTTTCGTAACTTGCATCGGGCGCAAAGATCACGCTGTCGCGAACCTGATTGCGTTCGAGCTGACGGGTGATATCGGCTTTTGTTGCGCCACCAGCCAGCAGGCGTTGACGCGTGTAATAAGCACCCTGGTCTTGCCAGTTCACCGCCCCGCCAATGATGACATTAAAGGCATTGTCCGGGATCGTCCGCGATGCCTTGGGGATCACCCAGCCCGCCTGGGAAAAACCGACAAAGCCGATTTGTTGTCCGCTGTCGGGATGGGCGGTTTTGATGGCCTCATATGCTGCAACGGCCTCGTTTGCGCGGTCATTCATGGATTGCGAAAGCCAGTTTCCCGTGCTTTCGCCGACGCCGGCCTTGTCCCAGCTGTAAATACCGATCCCGCGATCGAGCAGGGCATTGATCAGGGGCAAATAGCCATCGCCCGCAAAGCGGTCCTGCGGACCATCGCCGTGAACCAGAAGGGCAATCGGGCCTGTATGCTGCGCATCTGGCAAGATCAGGCTGCCAGACAGAACAGCATCTTCGTGTGCAAAGCTGATCTGTTTGGTCGGGCGGTTGCTGATATCAAAGTCAGACAATCCGACAAGCGCAAGACTTCCGGGAACAGCAACAAGCAGCACAAACAGAACAATCGCCACCCTGACAAGGCGGCGGTAACGAATGCGGCGAGGCGATGGCACGGCACAGCCTTTCAGGTTGGTGGCAGCAAGGACGATTTGGCACTATTCGCAGATTGCGAGAAGTCAGGGGGCCCGTCAATCGCCTTGCAACCGGTTATGTCGATGAAATCAGGTGTTTAGCCCAAAAGCATCCGGATCATAAGTGCAAGGCGCTAGGTCCTGAGCCTGGAATTGCACAAAACAGAACTTGAAAGAGCATCATGAAACGGTCAATGCTTTCGGCACTGCAACCAAATCTGCCCTGCGTGCAATTGTGATCCTTTCTGACGAGATACCTGACCACCGTATTGCCGATCCTGCCCCGCGCATGATTGCGGCCGAGATTTATCGTGGATCAAGCTATGGTCCCAAACATCCGCTGGCGATACCGCGTGTGTCGCTGGTGGTTGATATGGTGCATGCGCTGGGGTGGGTTGATGAGACCACCTATCTGACCGGGCCGGTGGCAACACCCGATCAGCTCGCACGGTTCCATGACCCGGACTATATCGCCGCCGTCATGCAGGCCGAGCGCGATCAATCGCTGCCCGTCGAGCTGATGGAGCGGTTTGGTCTGGGCAAGAATGGCAATCCGATCTATCCGGAAATTTTCCGGCGTCCGGCGACTGCCGCCGGATCATCGGTGATGGCGGCCAACCTGATCAAGGATGGCGGGATCATTCATCATCCGGCAGGGGGCACCCATCACGGTTTGCGCGATCGGGCATCGGGGTTCTGTTACTTCAACGATCCGGTTCTGGGCATTTATGCCTTGCTTGATAGCGGGTTGGACCGTGTGCTTTATGTTGATATCGATGCCCATCACGGCGATGGCGTGCAGATCGCCTTTGCCGAGGATGAACGCGTACTGACTGTTTCCATCCATCAGGAAGACCTCTGGCCCAAGACCGGCGCAATTGATGACATTGCAGGCGGTATGGCGCGCAACCTTCCGATGCCGGGCGGCATGCATGATGACGAGATGCGTTTCATCCTTTTTGAATATTTGATTCCGCTTGGATTAAGTGTTGCGCCCCAAGCTATTGTTTTACAATGTGGATGTGATACTCTCGCAGAAGATCCACTGTCCAGACAGCTTTTGGGCAATCAGTCGATCTGGGAAGTCGTGGGGGCGATGACCCGATTGGCGCCCCGAAGTCTTGTTCTTGGCGGCGGAGGATATAGTCCATATGGCGTTGCACGCTGTTGGTCAGGGGTGTGGGCAACCATTAACGGGATCGAAATACCTGATGTGTTACCCATCACAGCGGAAAATATCCTGCGTGTCATAAAATGGGCGCATAGTCGTGGAAGACAGCCGGCAAGTGAGTTGTTCACAACGCTTGCGGATCCATGGCGGGGTGGCGCCATCCGGGACGAGGTCCGGGATCGCGTCAAAAGACTAAGAGGTTATGGGGTATGAAGTCGTTCTTTCAGATGGCTTTGGTTGTGTGCTTTGTTAGCGCGGCGGTTGTTGCCGGGCTGAATGCAAAGGCAACCGGTTATGAACGGTCGCGTCTTCTTGTTGATGGCGAAGTGTTCAATGTTGAACTGGCCATCACACCCGAAGAAAGGTCACGCGGCCTGATGTTCCGTACCGAAATGGCTGAAGACGCCGGAATGCTGTTTGATTTCGGCGGACCACGCGACATTTCGATGTGGATGAAAAACACCTTTATCTCGCTTGATATGTTGTTCATCGCGGCCGATGGCACGATTGTCGGCATTGAAAAGCGCACCGTGCCGCAATCAGAAACCATAATTCCATCGCCAAGGCCTGTGCGCTTTGTGCTTGAACTCAATGGTGGTTCATCTGACCGGATGGGGTTTGAAGTTGGTGAAAAGGTCGAAGGACTGCCGCGCTAGGTAGCACCTTCGATACGCCACGCAATCAATCAGCAATAGCAAGGCCGCAGGTGATATCTGCGGCCTTTGGTTTTTGCGTCGGTTTTTGTGTCATATTTTCGATAAAAACACGCAATGCGGTCTTGCCCACCCAGCAAGATGGTGCTAAATCCACATCCGCGTCGGGGAGTAGCGCAGTCTGGTAGCGTACCTGCTTTGGGAGCAGGGGGTCGCGAGTTCGAATCTCGCCTTCCCGACCATTTCCCCTTTTATCGTTTTTCGGATGCCCAACGGGATTTCCAAGTCACGATAAAAGGTGTAAAAGATGAACTGATAGCAGGGGTTAGAGAGACCCGCTTAACTGCCATCATCATCTTATCCCGAAGGTCAAGACGAGGGTCCCGATGAAGGTCCGTGTTTACAAACCTGCCAAGAACGCCATGCAGTCCGGTCAGGCTGCGACCAAGCACTGGGTCATGGAATTTGAACCGGGTGCGAAAAAGGTTGCGGATCAGCTGATGGGCTGGATCGGATCGACCGACACCCGTGGTCAGGTCCGCATGTATTTCGAAACCCTCGAAGAAGCGCAGGCCTTTGCCGCCAAGCACAAGCTGATCGCGGACATCGAAATGCCGAAACCGCGCAAACTGCAGCTCAAGGCCTATGCCGATAACTTCGCGTTCAAACGCGTCGTCTGATCTGGCAATCGCCAGCGTATTTGACCAATTCTCGGGGCGGATTTCCGCCCCGTTTCGTCTGACAGGGGACGTTAAAGCCTGTGAAGACAGTCGGGCAGGCGTCCAATGCCATGCCCCGGGGTTCGTAACCACCCCACCCAGCGGTCCCTTAGCTCAACTGGATAGAGCAACAGACTTCTAATCTGTAGGTTGCAGGTTCGAGTCCTGCAGGGATCGCCATTTTTCATTTTCCGTGTTTTTGGTGCATTTCTTCGAATGCTTTGTCGTACCATTTGCTGGCTCTGTAATCCAAATCCTTCAAGCAGCCGGTTAAATGAGTGAGTAGTTGCCTTGCTTCATTGATTGCTTCAGCTTCGGTCTCAAACTGATGTCTTGAGTATCCGTTTGTCTGATTAAGCATAACATCAAGCTGATCGTACGAGAGTTGCAGTTCTAACGGGGTGAACTCATTTGGTTCGGGTGCTATTTCCCTCGTGAGGTCTGCTATCTCTCGAAGGTTCTCCGGCGCAAATCGTGATTCATTAATACGTCCAATTGAATTCTCAATTCCTCGTATAGACCCACGAATTGTTCTTCGAACTTTGCCGGAAAATCTAATGGCTTCCTTGGTTTCTTTCCGGCGTTGGGATGTCGAGGCTGCGTATATCGCCATGTAACCTGCAATTATTGCGGCTAACCCAGTCAGCATAACTTCCCATTGCAACCGATCTGGGCCGACCAAAGCACTGGTGACGTTTTCGTATCGCGCCAAACCATCGCCGAGTCCGTATCCTATGCATCCTGCTACCAGTGCTACAAAGCTGGTCAAAAGCAGTATCCCGCTGTCTCTCATTCGATCTCCCGTGTTTTGCAAAACCATAGCGCAGCTTCGACTTATCCGAAAGTCAGCGTTAGCTTGGATGACAGGTGACCGCGCTTATCAACTCATTCGATAGGCAAGCTGATAGATTTTTGTTGTTCAACAATCTATCGAGCTGAGAAATACCGCCCCGGACGGTGATTAAGCGCGATGATCAGGTTCAGGATGACGGCACCGAGGATCGAGAGCAGGACCTTGTCAAAGGGCAGGGTCAGGAAGGCGCAGACGAGGATGACCATATCAACGGCAAGCTGGAAATAGCCGGCGCGGATGTTGAAGTTTTCCTGCAAATAGAGCGCCAGGATATTGACCCCGCCAAGGCCGGCGCGATGGCGAAACAGCATGAGCAGGCCAATCCCCATCAACGCACCCCCGGCAACCGCGGCATAGATCGGGTTGAGCGTGTTGAATTCCACCAGCATCGGGGTCAGCTTCGAGAAGGCCGAGACCAGACCTACGGCGATGAAGGTCTTGATGGTAAACGCCTTGCCCATGCGTTTGAAAGCCAGCCAGTAAAAGGGCAGGTTGATCACAAAGAAGATCACGCCAAACGACAGCCCGGTGGCATGTTCAATCAGAAGGGCAGCGCCGGCGGTACTGCCGGTAACAAGGATGCTTTCGCTATAAAGCGTGACACCAAGCGACACCACCATGGTGCCCAGCAAAAGGGCCAGCACATCCTCATACGGGCGATGGGCGATATCGTCCTTTTTGGGTGTTTCGCTGGTTGCGGCCGGGTCGGTTTTATCGGTGGTGTTTGCGGTGCTCATAAGCGGTGTGCTGCCAGTTGGTTGATTAGATTAGGGTCAGGACCTTGATAAAATACGCTTTTCGCAGGTGCGAAACAAGCTGTGCGCAAGATCGCGGCGTAAATCGCGTGTTTTTGATGTAACGGGATCGCCAAACGCAAAAGACCGGCTTAAAGCAAGCCGGTCTTGGTAAATTTTTATGTTTGTTCGCGGTTAGGCCGGATGGTGATCAGGCGGCCTTGTCCCATTCCGGGGCGAAGGACGGATCAATCAGACGGCCATTTGGATTGGCAAGTTCATGGATTGCTTCCATGTCGTTTTCCGATAGTTCGAAATCAAAGATATCGAAATTGGCCGCGGCATTTTTCGGTGAGCCCGATTTCGGGATTGCCATGACGCCGTCTTGTTGCAGCAACCAGCGAAGCGTCACCTGCACGGGGGACTTGCCGTATTTTTCACCGATGGCCTTAAGCGTTGCATCCTTCATGACATTGCCACGCGCAATCGGGCAATAGGCCGTCAGCAGCATGTTATGTGCGCGGACGCTTTCGAGCACCTTGGATTGGTCAAGATAGGGGTGATATTCGACCTGATTAACCGTCAGCGGCGCATCGGTCAGTGACACGGCCTGATCAATCAGGGCGGTCGGGAAGTTTGAAATCCCGATCAGGCGCGTCATGCCGAGGTTTTTGACCTCGTTCAAGGCAGCCATGGTTTCTTCAAGCGGCACGTCATCATTGGGCCAGTGCAGAAGCAACAAATCAACATGGTCCAGATCAAGCTTGCGCAGGCTTTCAACCACGGAAGTCTGCAAATCACCGCTTTGGAATTTGTCGTACCAAACCTTGGTGGTCAGGAAGTAGTCATCGCGTGCAAGGCCGGAGTTTTTCAGGCCCTGACCAACGCCCTGTTCGTTGTGATACATCTGGGCGGTATCGAAATGGCGATAGCCGATCTTGGCGGCTTCGGCGATCATTTTCGCTGCTTCGTCGTTGTTGAGCTCGTACGTCCCAAAGCCAAGGGCCGGGATTTTAGTGTCCTGCCAGTTCCGGTAAATCATACTGGTGTACCCCCTTGTTTCGTTTGATTGTTGTGATTTTGGGTCTTCGCGGTGTCATGTGCAAATGACGATCCGGTGTCAGTTTGCCCGATTTGCGCCAGATTTAGTGCGCATGTCGCCGATCGCAACCTGTACATCAGGATGGTACAGGCTGTGCAATTGGCGAGAGTGTCGGGACTGCCACGTGTGCGGGTGGGGATTTTCAGGCAAAGAAAAAGGGCGACCAAATTAATGGGTCGCCCGAAGTTCAGGACTTAGAGTGAGGCTGTATCAAGCCAAGAACGAGATTGCCGCAATCACCGGTGATGATCCTTGATGTGGCTCAAACGCAGTCGATTATTCTTCGACCGTATTGCGATCATTGGTTTCACTGACCGCGGCATTCAGGTGATAAAGCGATTCACGGATTACCTGGGGCCCGAGATCCTTGGTGATGAAGACAATCTTGGATCTGTGGTCGTCGCTTGGCCAGGCGGGCAGGGATGCCGGCGGGTGGAAGACATGCTGCACGGCGTGAATGGCGACAGGCGCATCTTCGCCGACCAGATTAAGGATGCCCTTTACGCGCAAAAGGCTTTCGCCGCGCATCTGGGTAAAGATTTCGGCCCAGGTAACAAAGGCATCCCAGTGAATCGGTTCGTCAAAGGTGATGCAGAAGGATCGGATGTGGTCATCATGACGGTTGACGTCGTGGCTGTGATCATGGTGGCCGTGGTCGTGAGCATGATCCCCGTGATCGTCGTGATGATGTGCATGATCATCGCCGTGCTGCTCATAGGCTTCATCACGCAGCCACTTCTGCACATCCATGCTTTTGGTTGTCGGGTCATACAGCCCGGCATTGAACAGCTTTGAAACCGCAATGTCGCCATTGACCACCGGATAAATCGGGGCGGCCGGGTTAAGCGCGCGCAGGCGGGCTTCAAGGGCTGTGCGCGTTGCCTCATCAGCCAGATCGGCCTTGGTCATCAGGATGCGGTCGGCAACAGCCGCCTGCTTGACACTTTCGGGATGGTTATCAAGCTGGCCTGCGCCATGGATGGCATCGACGGTGGTCACCACGCTATCAAGGCGGAACTTGGTGGTCAGAAGTGGGTCGGTCATCAGGGTGTGCAGGATCGGGGCCGGGTCGGCAAGGCCGGTGGTTTCAATGATCACCCGATCGAATTCCGGGATTTCACCGCGTGTGCGTTTGACAAACAAATCACGCAGACCCGAAATCAGATCACCGCGCACCGAGCAGCAAATGCAGCCCGAGTTCAGCAACACCACATCCTCGGATACTTCGCGGACCAGCAGATGATCCAGCCCGATTTCCCCGAACTCGTTGATCAGAACCGCGGTTTTATCCATGCCATCCTGTGTCAGCAGGGCGTTAAGCAGCGTGGTCTTGCCACTGCCCAGAAAGCCGGTGATGACGGTGGTGGCGATGCGGTCAAACTGTTCGTTGGAAAGGGCCATGATCAATCAGGTCTTTTGAGCTGGGCGTGGGATTTGGGGGCTTATTTCTTGCCGTAAAGTTCTTCGGCCGATATTTCCGGTTCGGAAATCACGACTTCCTTGCCGTCACGTGCGGCGAAATAGAAACAGTTGCGCCGTCCGGTGTGGCAGGCAACGCCAATCTGATCGACCTCGACCAGAATGGTGTCCATGTCGCAGTCATAACGGAAATCGACCAGTTTCTGCACCTGGCCGGAGCTTTCACCCTTGCGCCACAGTTTCCCGCGGGAGCGTGAGAAATAGCACACCCGGCCGGTTTCAAGCGTTTCAAGCACCGCATCACGGTTCATCCACGCCATCATCAGGACTTCGCCGCTGTCATGTTGCTGGGCGATTGCCGGGATCAGGCCGTTTTCGTTGAATTTCAGTTTGTCGGCAATCTGTGCATTTGAGCCCGTCATGGGGAAGCTCCGGTCGATGGTGGTTGACTTTTGACGTTCGGCGCGTCAGAAAATGATATATTATAACATTTCATCAGATGCCACGGCTTTTTGAAATCGGTTGGGCCGAAACCGCCGAAACCAGATGGCCGTCGATACGAGATATTCAGCTATGAGCGATCTTTTCCCCAAAAAGGGCCATGATCACGACAGATGTGTGCATAGCGCACTTGCGCAGGCAGAGAAAGTCTGTGACAGCGAAAATGCGCGCTTTACCGACATGCGCCGCAAGGTCTTTACCCTGATCTGGCAATCGCACAAGGCGGTGACGGCCTATGAGTTGCTCGATGCGCTGACCGCCGAAGGGCAACGGGTTCAGCCGCCAACGGTTTATCGCGCGCTGGAATTCCTGACCGAGCTTGGTCTGGTGCACAGAATTGAGTCGCTTAATGCCTATTTCGGCTGTGATAGACCTGATTGCGAACATCTGGGGCAGTATTTCATCTGTACCGATTGCGGGCGCGTGGCCGAGGCGGTTAATGAGGATATGAGCAACGCGGTGCGCAAGGCGGCGCGCAGTGTCGGCTTTACCATTCAGGCGACCACGGTCGAGATCAAGGGGCTGTGCCATGACTGCGCCACTCATTGAAGGCCGTGACCTTGTTCTGTCCTTTGGTAACGAGCGCGTCCTTGATCAGGTATCGCTTGCCATCCATCCGGGCGAGATCATTACCCTGATCGGGCCGAATGGTGCCGGGAAATCAACACTGGTCAAGACGCTTCTGGGCTTGCAGAAAGCCGATAGCGGTGAAGTCGTGCGTAAACGCGGGCTTACGATTGGCTATGTGCCGCAAAAGCTTGCCATTGATCAGGTTTTGCCGATGACGGTGAAGCGGTTTCTGAGCCTGACCCGGTCCGTGAGCCGGGCGGATTGCGAAGTCGTTCTGGCGCAGGTCGGGGCAGGGCATGTGATTGACGCGCAGATGAGCCAGCTTTCAGGTGGCGAGACGCAGCGTGTGATGCTGGCCCGCACCCTTTTGCTGCGTCCGCATTTGCTGGTGCTCGATGAGCCGACTCAGGGCGTGGATGTTTCCGGGCAGGCGGAGCTTTATCGCCTGATTGACGAGATCCGCCGTGAACTTGATTGCGCCGTTCTGATGATTTCGCATGATCTGCATCTGGTGATGGCCAAAACCGATCAGGTGGTGTGCTTCAATCGCCATGTCTGTTGTTCGGGCATTCCCGAAACCGTGCGTCAGCATCCGGAATACCGGTCTTTGTTTGGCGTGCGCGAGGCCGATGCGATTGGTATCTATCACCACGAACATGATCACGAACATGATCTTTCGGGCCATGTTGTTGGCGGATGTGGTCACGATCATTCGCATGACCATGGGCATCACCATCATGCAGATGATCACGCGCATGATCACAATAAAGCCGTCAAAGAAGGGGCGGGAACAAACCAATGATGGATGATTTCCTGTTTCGTGCCGTTTTGGGCGGTGTTTTGCTGGCCGTCGTTTGTGGCCCGTTCGGCGCCTTTATCGTCTGGCGACGCATGGCATTCTTTGGCGACATGCTGGCGCATACGGCATTGCTGGGGGTGGCGCTTGGTCTTCTGATCGGGGTCGATGTGCGGATCGGCATGATCGCGACCTGTCTTGCGGCCGCGCTTATTCTGGCCTATGGCCAGCGGCAATCGCGGATTGGCAGTGATACGGTGCTGGGCATGCTGGCCCATTCCACGCTGGCACTGGG
Organism: Thalassospira sp. CH_XMU1458; assembly: GCF_037027205.1. Classification (NCBI taxonomy): domain Bacteria; kingdom Pseudomonadati; phylum Pseudomonadota; class Alphaproteobacteria; order Rhodospirillales; family Thalassospiraceae; genus Thalassospira; species Thalassospira sp. CH_XMU1458. The sequence continues at coordinate 436,217 of NZ_JAYMDW010000002.1, forward strand.
TATGGTCGCGCTTGCCTTTGTGCAAGGGGTTGCTGTTGATCTGATGGCTTATCTGTTTGGAGATATTCTGGCGGTCAATACCGGGGATATCTTGCTTTTGGCGGTTGGCGGGGCCTTTGTTCTTGGCATCCTTGCATGGATGTGGCGGCCTTTGCTTGCGCTGACAGTCAGCCCTGAGATTGCCGCGGCCGAAAGCATTCCGGTCGAACGGCTGCGTTTGATCTTCATGCTTCTGATGGCACTTGTGATTGGCATGGCGATCAAGATTGTCGGGGTCTTGCTGATTACAGCCCTTCTGATCGTCCCGGCCGCCAGTGCGCGTTTCTTTGCCCGCACACCTGAACAGATGGCGGTTGGGGCCGGTCTGTTTGGTGCGGCATCGGTTCTGGCGGGGATTTCCCTGTCCTGGCATGTCGATACGCCTGCCGGGCCAAGCATCGTGATTTCGGCCGCGGCGATCTTTGTTGCCAGCGGCATTGTGATGAGTGCCAAGCGCCACTTTGCAGGTGGCTAAAGCGTTATCACTGCAAACGCGGTGATCAGCCCGGCACCCGATTCCGTAAAGCGCAGATAGAACCGCGTGAAAGGATATCGGCGTGCCGCAGCAATCATCAACAGATCGTAATCCAGTATCCGCTTCGGCTTTCTTTGCGTCCATCCCGGTCCCCGCGCGTTGGTTCGGGCTAAGTGGCGCGATCCCGTTTGTTGTCTTGTCAATTGGCGGGGCATTCTTGTCGGGTGCACATCAGTCATTGGCCTATTTCACCCTTGTCGCCTATGGCGCGGTGATTTTGTCATTTCTGGGCGGCGTGCATTGGGGAAGGGCAATAAATGCCTTTGATAAGGGCAGTGGTGCCGACAAGTTCCTGTGGGTTTCGCTTGGCATCAGTGTGGTGCCGTCGCTTATCGGATGGTTGACACTGCTTGTGCCGCTGGCGATTGGGTTGCCCGTTTTGGCGGCGAGCTTTGCGGCCATGCTGTTGATTGACTTGCAGACAGTGAAAGGCGGTCAGTTTCCGACGTGGTATGGCAACTTGCGCGTCATCCTGTCGGTGATTGTGATTGCGTCGCTTTTGTTTGCGTGGCTCTAAGACCACGAAGGTTTACAGGCTTGAACAGAAAAGGGCGCTGAAAGTTCAGCGCCCTTTGTCATTTTCGGGTTCAGGCCGTTTTGAGCCGCGCGAACCCGGCTTCAAGATCGGCGATCAGATCATCGGGGTCTTCAAGGCCGATATGGAGCCGGACCAGCTGACCATCGTCGTCCCATTTGGTGGCGGTGCGGATTTTGGCCGGGTCTGAGGGCAGGATCAGGCTTTCAAAACCGCCCCAGCTAAAGCCCATGCCAAACAGCTCCATGTTATCGACCATATTGGCAAGCTGGGCCTTTTCAACCGGCTGCATGACAAAGGAAAACAGGCCACACGCGCCCGAGAAATCGCGCTTCCAGATGGCATGGCCCGGATCATCGGGCAGACCCGGGTGGAGGACGCGTTTGACTTCCGGGCGGGTCTGCAACCAGTTCGCGACCTTAAGGCCGCTTTCGTGGTGCTGTTTCAGGCGCACGGCAAGGGTGCGAAGGCCACGCTGGGCGAGGTAACAATCATCCGGACCAACCGCGTCACCGGAAATCAGGACCTGCTTCTTGATGGTCAGAAGGTCTTCCTCGGTCGCGGTCGTGATGGTGCCCAGCATGACATCCGAGTGACCGACAATGTATTTGGTACCGGCCTGAACAGACACATCAACACCCAGTTCAAACGGGCGGCACAGGATCGGGGAAGCCCAGGTGTTATCAAGCATTACCTTTACATTGCGCGCATGCGCGGCCTTGGCGATGGCTGGAATATCCTGCATTTCAAAGGTCAGCGACCCCGGGCTTTCGCACCAGACAAGGGCAGTGTTATCGCGAATAAGGCCCGCAATGTCGCCGCCAATCGCCGGATCATAATATTCCGTCTCGACCCCGAACTTCTTAAGAAAGGTATTGCACAGGTTGCGAGTCGGGAAATAAGCGCTGTCGGTGATCAGGATATGATCGCCGGGCTTTACAAAGGCGAGGATGGCATTGGTAATCGCCGAAACGCCCGATGAAACGCACAGCGTGCCATAGCCACCTTCAAGTTCGGCAACGGCTTCTTCGAGCAGAAAGCGCGTCGGGGTGCCGTGGCGGCCATAGGTCGTTTTTCCGGGGACGGAGGCACCAGCCTTTTCAAGTTCTGCCAGGCTGTCAAACAGGATGGTCGAGGCATGCAGAACCGGCGGGTTGACCACGCCGTGATACTGGCTGGAACGGCGACCGGCATGGACCAGTTTGGTTGCGGTATGTTTGGGGCTTTGCGATGACATAACAGGCGGTTCTCCTTGGGCGCGACGTCTTATGCTTCAAAGACAAACCACCTTGGCGGCGGCCATTCAAGGCTTTTTGTGTCAAAGCCATTGTTAATGCCTGATATCAGGCTATTTTTTACAGGCAATAACAGCAGCGAATGACACAGAATACAGCAAGGGGGCCCCGTGATTGAACTTCAGGATTTTCGCACTGCGCGCAAGGCGATATCAGACCATATGCGCCTGACCCCGGTGTTTGCGGCCAGTAATTTTGGCGATATATCGGGCTTTGTCGCACGTGATCGCATCCCCGAGATGTTCCTGAAACTTGAAAACATGCAGGTCAGCGGATCCTTCAAGGCACGCGGGGCCATGAATGCTGCACTGGCCCTTGAACCCGAACAAAGATCAGCCGGGCTGTGCACCGCATCGGGTGGCAACCATGGCATGGGTGTGATCAATGCGGCCCGCACACTGGGTGTACCGGTGAAAATCTTCCTGCCGACCAATACACCACAGCCCAAAGTCAAAAAACTGCGCGCGCAGGGGGTTGATGTGGCTTTGATCGGGGCGGTTTGGGACGACGCCAACCGTGCCGCGATGGAACACGCACATGAAAGCGGTATGGCCTATATCCATCCATTCGCCGATCCCAAGGTGATTGCCGGGCAGGGAACCATCGCGCTTGAGCTTTTAGAACAGCAACCCGACCTTGATACACTGGTCGTGGCAATTGGTGGTGGTGGACTGATTGCCGGTGTGGCGACAGCCGCACGCTTGTTGCGCCCATCGATCCGGGTGATCGGTGTGGAGCCGACCGGGGCGGCAACCCTGTTCGAAAGCCTTAAGGCCAACGAGGTCGTGACTTTGCCCAGCGTGAACACCGCCGCCACCAGTCTGGCGCCGCGTCAGTCATCCGCACTTAATGTCGATCTGATTGGCAGGAATGTGGATCGCATCGCGTTGGTCAGTGACGAGGAAATGCAAAAATCTGCCAAGTGGCTTTGGAAAGAGTTTGGCATTTCGGTCGAGCTTTCCGCCGCCGCCGGTATTGCCGCCGTCATGAATGATCGCCTGGGTGATCCCAATCCGGGGCGGGTCGGGGTGATCGTGTGCGGAACCGGTGTGGATGGTTTTGAGTAGGGATAAATAAAAAGGGATGAAACCAAACGGTTTCATCCCTTTTTAAACCAGACGCCAGTCCGATAGGACTGGCGCGGAAATATATAGCGTCGCAAACCGCCAAAGAGCAAAAAGCTCTCCGGTGCGGAATTACATCTTCGGCTCGACCACCTGACGACCACGGTACATACCGGTGTTCGGGTCAATGTGGTGCGGGCGATGCAGTTCGCCGGTCTCTTTGTCTTCGCGGTACGAGCCCTTGGCGAGCTTGTCATGCGAGCGACGCATGCCCTGACGGGACTTGGTCACTTTTTTCTTTGGCACTGCCATGGGTCATCATCCTCTGGCTTGGGTAAACTCAGGCGCGCTTGTTACCGTGCGCGGTCGGGAAAGTCAACGATCAAAGTGTCGGAATCTGCATTATTTGCATTTTCCGGATCACTTTCGCGATCAGGTGTATCGCTCGCTGGATGACCATCATGATCGACATGGTGGTCGATATGCGGGATCAGTCCTGTATCGCGCGGATCATCAACAATATCGGTTCGGCGATCATATATAGCAAATCCTGCCTTTTGGTAAGCCCCAAGTGCACTTGGATGATCAAGTGTGCAGGTATTGACCGTAATGCGGGTGGGCTTGAAGCTCCAGGCGGTATCAATCGCCCAATCCAGCAGGTATTTGCCAAAGCCCTTGCCGATGAATTCCGGCATCAGGCCCATATAGTGCAGATCAATGACGTTATCCGATTCAAAGTCCGTCAGATCAAGCTCGGCAAAGCCCGCGGGCACACCGGCAACATAAAGCACATAAACATGCGTTTCCTGCTTGGCGAGGATCGCGGAGAGTTCTTCGTCGCTCATCAGGCGGCGTAACCACCACAGCCATGGTTCGCCGACCGTATTATATAGGTAGCGATAAAATGACAGGGTCGGGTTTTCGGCCCGGATGATCGCGACCTTGCCGGGCGGGACGATGGCTGGCGCGCGTTCTGGCGGGCTTTGCATTTCAAGGAAGCTGATCACAACTTCCAGCTTGCGCGGATTGGATGGGGTCATTGGGCTAAACTCTTGCGCATTATTTTGTTTTGGTGCGGATCAGGATCAGCCTGATCGGTGACGCTTGCTATAAAGTCATAGCCGAGTTTGGCGTAAAAATCACCCGCTGCGGCATTTTCAATCGTGATCCGGATTTCACTTAAGCCCGAAAGACGCAGGATATCCTCGGCCAAAGTTACCAGTTCGCGGCCAATGCCGCCTCCTTGGGCGTGTTCAGCAATTGCCAGATAATGAATCCAGCCAAAGACAGTGTCATGGCCGGTCATCATGGTGGCAAAGATTTGCTGATCATCTGGCATGCGCGCGACAATCAGGCTGCCGTTATCGGCCGCAATACAGTTTTCAATATCCTGCCGTGCATCGCGAATCGCCGGGATCAGGCCGGTCGCAATCCAAAGGCGGGTGATGGCGGCAATATCGTCGTTAGTAGGGGCTTTAAGCTGTTCAAGTCTGATGCCCGCGCCATCGGCGGTATGGTTGGTCATATCCGGACCGAACGGGGATGGGGCGGGCATCGGGTTTCTCTTTTTAAATGTGTGATACGGACGGGGCCGGATGGTCAGGCCGGGCCGGTATCAACCGGGCTGTCTTCCGTGGTGGCCCATTCCGCCCAGGATCCGTCATAGACCGCGACCTGTTTGTGGCCGGAAATATAGGCCCCCATGGCAAGGACACAGGCGGTAACGCCCGAACCACAGCTTGCAACAATCGGTTTGTTGAGATCGACACCTGCTGCGTCGAACGCGGCCTTGATTTCATCCGCCGACTTGAACGTGCCATCAGCATTCAGAAGTTCGGTAAAGGGCAGGTTGTAGGAGCCGGGAACGTGGCCAGATTTGCCCCACGGGTCGTCAACTTCACCACGGAACCGCTCGCCTGCGCGCGCATCCACCAGCTGTTCGCGTTTGGTTTTGACGTTCGATAGAACCTGATCATATTCACGCAGCAAAAAGCTGTTGGCGCGTGCGGTAAAGTGGCGTTCGCGCGGCGGGGTCGGTGCATCAGTGACCGGGCGTCCCTCGGCGATCCATTTTGGCAGGCCGCCATCGAGCACGACGACATCGTGGTGGCCAAAATGACGCAGCATCCACCATGCACGGCAGGCGGCAAGGGCGGAACCCTTTTGGCTATAGACAACCACACGGACACCATCGCCGAGGCCAAGTTTGCGAACCTTGGCGGAAAACTTGATTGCATCGGGCATCATGTGTGGCAGCGGGGCGCTGTCATCGGCGGCAATATCATCGATATCAAAGAAAACTGCGCCCGGAATGTGTTCGGCATCATAGAAGTCGCGGGCATTCTTGTTTTCGGCTGGCATGTACCAGCTGGCATCGACGACGCGCACATCCGGTGCATCAAGGTGATCCGCAAGCCATTGGGTGGACACAAGGGCGTCGGAAAGTGGGTTGGTCATGGACAAGCTCCGATTGACGGTGGTGGATTTCCGGTTGGTTCCGGGATTGTTTTAAATTTGGTCCTGAATCTATTTAAATTTGTAACGGTCCTGCCGCTTGCTGGCAACTGGCAGTCAAACCGGATGGTGGTGATCCGTATGTTTGCTGGTTGCCAATTGCAAATGGCATCAGTCGTCAAATACGATATTGATCCGTCGGTTCTGGCGGCCTTTCTTTTCGATCTTGGAAACCATGACCTTGCCGATCTCGCCGGTTTTGCGCACATGGGTACCGCCACAGGGTTGGAAATCGATCCCTTCGATGGTGACGGTCCGGATGGAATGTCCGTCCATTGGCGGCTGTACCGACATGGTGCGCACCAGTTCCGGGTTGGCTTTAAGCTCGGCCACGGAGATTTCCCCGTCATAGACATCGGCATCGCGTGCGATCAGTTCGTTAAGCTTCTCACTGATTTCATCCTTATCGAGCGTGAGCTCTGGCAGGTTGAAGTCCAGCCGCGCCTTGTGGGCAGCGATATTGCCGCCCGTGACATCGCCTTCGATCACAGCACACAGAAGATGCAGGCAGGTGTGAAAGCGCATCAGCTTGTGGCGGTTGTCCCAATCAAGTTCGGCTGTGATCGTATCGCCAACCGCGGGCAGGGGATGATCATCAGCAATGATGTGCAAGATACGCCCGGTTTCGCGATCCTTGACCGTGGTAACGACGGGAAGGGTCGTGCCATCGCTAAGGGTTAGTGTACCGATATCACCCGATTGGCCGCCAGCGGTCGCGTAAAACACCGTTTGATCAAGTTCAATGCCGCGATCTGAAATGCTGGTGACGGTGGCATTGCAATTCTGTGCATAGGCGTCTTCGCGAAACATCAGGCGTGTCATGTTTTCTGGTCTCCCGTTGGTGGCGGTTGATGGCGTTCTTGATTTTACCGCCCGGCGTTTGGTGCCGGGGCGTCCGTTCGTCGCACAGGATTGGTGCGAAAGGATTGATTGCCGGGATTATGGTGCGGTGGCGGACCGGCAATTGTCGAGGCCAAAGTTACGGCAATCCGTCGGCTGGTATGTAAGTTAGTATACATAAATGTAATATTGATGTTGAAAATTATACGTAATGTATGGTATCGCTGCGTTGTGTTTCAGGAGTGATATAGCCGTGCCAGCCATTATCCATGTCAAGCTTTCCGGTGAAGGGGACTTCGGGCCAGTCGATCTCGAATGTGCGATCCCGCCTGCGCGTTTGCCGGTGGTTATGGCTGCTTTGTTCGGGCAGGCGCCGTCAGTGCCGGGTATGGCTGTTGGCGCGGTGCGTGGTTCTGTACCTGGTGTTTCGGGTGGCGGTCACCCGCGCGATAACGGCGCGGTTGATGGCTTCGCCAAGGAAGGTGCGGGGGGCAAGGTGGATGATCGCGCCGTGACCGCAGCCAGTAGCGTGCCGGGGGCGGGCGAGACATATGGTGCCATTGGATATACAGGCGATGCGGCATTTTCCGGCGCAATAGATCCCGGCATGTTCATTACGGGATTTGTTGGCAGTTTTGCCGATCTGGTCGGACGCCTGCAACCGCGTGGCTTTGCCGAGATAATCTTGCTGGCGGCAATCTGGCTGCAATATCGCGACAGCAGGAGTTTTGTAACGCGCGGTGATGTCCGCCGGCTTTTGCGCCGCCAGGATCACCTGCGGATGCCGCGCAATTTTAGCCGGGATTTCCATGTGGCCGTGGCAAGAGGCTACCTTGAAGAGGTCGAGGGCGAGGACGGTTACACCGTTGCTGCTGATGGCTTCCGCTGGTTTCGTGACGAGTGTATAAAATAATACAAAAAGTCGAAAAAGATATTGACGTTATGTATGTTTGTTGTATCTTTTTTAGCAGGGACAAACAAAAACGGGTGGGACCAAATCATGAGCGCGTGGGAAGTCAGAAGCAGCTGCCGGGTATGGCGGGGCCGTTATGTCATTCGTGGCGATGTTGATCGTATTGCCAACGACATTGTCGAACTTCAGCAAAACCGGTTCCCGGGGCTTGATGCGGAAAAGGTTTCGCTTCGGGTTGTGACCATGGCGGTGATGTCGGTTCTGGCCGAGGAATGCTGTGAAGACGGGGTGACCGCGGCCGAACTTTCCTTCCTTTTGACCACTTGCCTCGGAATGCCGATTTCGCCGACCCGGATTGAACGGGAAATGGAAGGTCTTTCTGGTCTTGTCTGGACCGGACAGTGGGGTGGTGAAACCCTGTATGTCATGGAAAAACGTGGTTTGCGCTTCTTTGAAAGTGCACGTGCCAGGGCGCTTTGCGAAGACGGAAATGTAAACGCCAAGGACCGCGAAGGTGTTGCCGCCAGCGAAGCACAGGACGCGGTGAATGCCATGATCGATCCCGCCATCATCAGCGAACCGGCAGTGCATGCCCGCTATCGGGTTGTCAGCTAGGATCTTCGCTTTTAGGTCAGGCATCAATGTTTCGTTGCACCCGCCGGTTTTGCTGGCGGGTGTTTTCTTTGGCGTGGGGGGGGCAACAAGCGGCTTGACCAAACGAAAAAAGCGCCATATGCATAAAAGCATGGAAAACATTATTACACATCAGAACGCCTATTTTACGTCGTGCACATAGCGCGGCGCCTGTTGATGTGTTTGTAAATTAAACCAAGACCGGCTGCCCCAGGGCGGCCTTTGTTTTTTCCATAAACCGGTTTGCCCGAGGTGGCTTCACCAACAAGGAAACCGGAAAATGACCCATATCTCTCTTGCTGATCGCATGCCGACACTTGATTTCACGCCCAATGCCCTGAAAGACGGGATCGGGGTGGTGCCGCTTATTCTGATGGCCGGTTTTGCCGAGACCAGCACGGCGGCAAGTGAACTGGTTGCACGTGGTGCTGTCACCATCGAAGGCAAACAGATCATTGATCCCGACCATCATATCCTGAGCTACGCCTTTGATGATGGCGAAGTGCTGCGCCTTACGGTTGGGGGCAACAGCACGATGCTGATCCGGCGCGCGGACTGAACCGGATGGGGTATCTGTTGCGGGATATGGGCGATGTTGCTGGTGATGTCAGAACAGCGACATTTGCCCGTTCGCGCTGGGACGTTTGAAACCGCCGCAATCAAGGTTGAGAGACCGGTTGGTCAGGCCATGCTTTTTGCGGGCAGCCTCAAAACGTTTGGTGATCAGATCGGCAATCGGGCCGGTGCCGCGCATGCGGGTGCCAAATTCCGACTGATAGGTTTGGCCATCGCGCATCTGACGGATCAGCGACATCACCTTTGCCTTGCGATCAGGGTAATGGGCCTCTAGCCATTCTTCGAACAGATCGGCGATTTCAAGCGGCAGGCGCAAGACGATGTGACCAATCGATTGCGCACCGGCGTCCTTGCAGGCTGCAACGATCTTTTCGATCTCCGTATCATTCAGGCCCGGAATAACCGGCGCACAAAGGACGGTGACGGGAATGCCGGCATCTGACAGTTTTCGGATGGCCTCAAGCCTGCGGTGTGGGGCAGAGGCACGGGGTTCCAGAAGGTTTGACAGCCGGTGATCAAGGCTTGTGACGGATACTGCCACCGATGCCCGGTTTCGGGCGGCCATCGGGGCAATCAGATCAATGTCACGGGTGACCAGTGCGCTTTTGGTGATCAGCGAAAAGGGATGTTGGCAATCGGCCAGAACTTCGATGATCGACCGCGTCAGTCGCTTGTCGCGGTCAACTGGCTGATAGGGATCGGTACTTGTGCCAATCACGATCGGGGCGGGTTGATAGGCTTTTGACGACAGCTGCTTGCGCAAAAGCTCGGCGGCTTCCGGTTTCCAGAAAAGTCTGGTTTCAAAATCAAGACCGGGCGACAGACCCAGATAGGCATGGGTCGGGCGCGCAAAGCAATACACACAGCCATGCTCACAGCCACGATAGGGGTTGATCGAGCGATCAAACGGGACATCCGGGCTTTGATTGCGGGTGATCACAGAACGCGCACCATCTATGCCAAGGGTGGTTTTGGTGCGTGGGGCGTCCTGATCTTCCATCAATGTGCCCAGCCATCCGTCATCAACCGCCTGATGGATATGACGTTCAAATCGCCCGTCAATATTGGACATCGCGCCGCGTCCCTTTTGTCCGCGGGCGGGCAAGATGTTCAGATCACATTTCGCGTTTGACCATCCATCATCAAAAGTGACAGCGCGAGTGTGGGCGTGGGGTTGGCTGATATTGTTCTTCATACGCTCACAATAAAGAACAAAAGAAGAACATTCAAGCCAAAGCCGATATGTCCATGTTTCTACGGTATCGCGTTATGGACAGGCGCTGCCGTCTACCGCGGTGCCGTCTACCGTGACTGAGCCAGTAACGGTGGGAAGGGTTCCGCCGCCGTCACCACATGGGTTGAGGTTATTGGTGGTGTTACCTGTCCCTGACAGGTTGTTTATGGTTGATGAATTGGCGAAGAATACAAATCGCTTGTCGAAGCCTGCTCCGCTCACGGAAAGCTTGTTGTCATCGATGCTGATGTTGGAATTGTTGCCGATAATCGCCAGGAATCGGGCACCATTTGCATTGGAGGTAATGGATGAAACATTATTCTTGATCGTAACATCCTGGCTGTCTCTGATTATGATAGCCCCTGCTGTTGAGGTGTCGTTCTGCGTTGTCAGTTTGTTGTCCCGAATGGTAACATTCTGCTTTCCTTCGATGTGGACGATGTATGCTGACCCGGTTGTTGTGTTAACGTTCGCGGTCACACCAACCAGGCTGCTGTTATCGGCCATGTTAAAGAGACGTGCACCACCACCGGTGCCGCCATTGCTGCCGGTGCCCGAGATTGATGCATCCGGAATGGTGACCGTAACCGACCGTCCTGTCGGGGTTTTGATGTCGAGTGCGCCACCCCCGACAATTGTTTGTCCACTTTGAACCGTTGTGACGGAATTGATTGCGGTGTAATTGCCGCTCAGGATTACGGTGGAATTGGCACCTGCATTGGCAATGTCAGTGGCAAAGTTCGCCGCCGATGTCGAGTTGCTGTTCAGAACTGTGATCGTTTCCCCGTCCGCAGTCTGGGTGATTTCACTTGCTTCTGAAAACTGTCCGGCCTGACTGACCACATCAATGTCGCGAATGATGGGATCGGTCATGCGCCGTTCCATCGCGTTCAGGCGGGGTTTCGGCGTATCGCCGAAGCCTTGCAACGGGATACGAAGGCGGAAGCTGGCAAAGCCCTGCGTGCCCCGTGGGCTGTCATGCTGAATTTCCGCCCCGAGCGAAAAGCGCGACCCTTCCCACAAAAAGGGGACTTCTTCAAAGGTCAGGTCCAGTCGCCCACGCGGACCCTGTACCGTATCAACACCGTCTTCCGTAAAGCGATAGCCACCAGCATAGGCACGGAGTTGCTGTCCGGCATCAGCCGCAAATAACGGAATGCGCCAGCCAATTTCCCCGTCAAAGCCACGTAATGCGCGTTCTTCACCCTGATTGTACATCAAGGTGGTGCCGCTTACATCAACAGTACTCAGACTGTCTTCCATGTATTGTGTGGTGCCGATCGGGACATAGGCATTGGCGCGAAAATCCCAATCAAGCGACAGGGCCTCTGCGCCGAAGGTCAATTGGTTGAATTTGTTGCCATAGGGGCTGTGACGGCGGTCAAAATAACCATAGCCGCCAATGTTCCATCCCGAATCAAGCATCTGACGGATGCCAAGACCGAAGTTCCCTTCGTGGCTGTTATTGTCATCCATCCGGGCGCGCAGGCTGGTGAAGGTCAATGTGTCCTCATCCTGCCAAAGAGGAATGAACAGGTCCGTCTCGCCAAGGTTACGATCCGTTCCGCCTTTGCCTTCGAGGTCAACATGCGGTCCCCATTTTGGGCCGGGTGGTTCTGCGGCGGCATGGGCAACGGGTGCAGCTAGCAGCAAGGGGGCGCTAAGAAAGATAGAAAGGATGGATCGGGTAACGTGCATGTTTAACCTAGTCAGCAGGGCTCACATTGCGCCTGCGGGGGCAGGCACATTGCCAAGACATCAGAAGATTTTGCTCGTGGGGAGTTTCGTGCCCCGCCGTCGCATGGCTTTTGCCATATTGATTTTGTCGTAACGACCGTAGTGCCGCCTGATCCTGACGGCCACTTCTATTCTTTATCATTTTGGCAGAAGTTATCATTTTCCTGATCCCGGCAGGCTGACCGGACCGGGCAAGGAAAATGTATGGTCACAATGATTTTCTTGTTGGTTGATCAAGGCGGGATATAGTCAAGGCAAGGTGCGAAACGTCATCAGTCAATGCGCACCGTTTGATCATTTGCAAAGGATCGCGCCATGGATTGGTCACAGGTTTTGAGTTTTGCGCTGGTTGCGTCACTGCTTGTTATGTCGCCGGGGCCCAATGGCGTGCTGGTCGCCAAGACCGTCCCGACATCCGGGCGCGCGGCCGGGATGGCCAATGTGGCCGGATTTGTGACGGCCTTCTACCTGCACGGGACTTTGTCGATCCTTGGTATTTCGGTCATCCTTGTGCAATCGGCACAGGCCTTCATGATCGTGAAGTTTTTGGGGGCAGCTTATCTGTGCTGGGTCGGCTTCAAGGCATTGCGCGATGCGTGGCGCGGGGTGAAAACGGTTGCTGATGTGTCACCGGCAAAGCGCAAACGCACCCTGATCAAGGCCTATGGCGAGGGATTTCTGACCAATGCGCTGAATCCGAAAGTCTCGATCTTTTATCTGGCAGCGTTTCCGCAATTCATCCCGGTGGGAGAGGGGGCGGTGACATCGGCCTTCATGCTGGTCTGCCTGCATGCGGCGATCAACGCCATCTGGTTTATAGCCATGATCATGTTGCTGGCGCGTCTCACGCGTTTTGCTGGCAATGGTCGTTTCCAGCGCGCGCTTAAGGCAACCACCGGGGCCGTGTTTATTGCCTTTGGCGTCAAGCTGGCAGCCCTTCGCCCCTAAGGTTCGTCCAAGATATTTTTGAAAGCCCGTCGGTCAGATTGATCGGCGGGCTTTTTATTTGCGCACGACAATCAGCGCCATGACAGCACAAAACAGGGCAAACAGAATGTCGCTTGCAGCGATGTTGTCTGTCACCAGTGCCTCAAACGCCGCGATTGGTAGAATGATCGAGGTCAGGACCAGAAAGACCGGATTAAACAGTTTGTTTTTCATGTTACGCGCCCCCGTTCATCGTCGTGATCAAAAGTATGCCCAGCGCCATGAAACCGCAAAGTGCGGTCAGGATGACACCGGTTTTAAGAACGACCGAAAGCACTGGTCCTTCCTTTCCTGACAGGCCCACTGTTGAACAGCCAACCAGAATTTTTGACGGCGCCAGCATGCTGCCAAGTGATGCGCCCGTTGCCTGGGCGGCCAGAACAAGGGCGGTTGAAAGGCCGGAAAGTTCGGCAGTGTGGCGCTGGAACATGCCAAAGACAACGTTGGAATTATTCGTGCTGCCGGTCATGAAGGCACCCAGCGCGCCAATTGCCGGTGCAATCACCGGATAGGCAATGGCAAACGCCCCGGAAAAGACCGCAGCCCCGCCTTCGGCCAGGGCATAGGTCATGCCGGCATGGTCCATGATGATGGCAAGACCGATCACCGGCACCATGCCGATGCTGGTCGGAAGGCCGCTTTTCAGCGTGCGTTGCCAGATACGTTTACCAATGCGGTCATCGTAATGACCGCGCAGCTTAAAGAACGTGAAGCTGATGGCGGCGGTATAAAGCAAAAGCGCGCCCGGATGGCCAAAGATCGCGATGGCCTTGGCACTTTCGGCTTCGATCACCCAACCGGTTGCAGTGGCCGTTTCCGGGAACTCAAGCGTGAAGCGGATCTTGCCAAGCAGCATCTCGACTGCAGGAACAAAGGTCGCCATGGTGACCAGCACGATAAACACCAGATAGGGGGTCAGTGCCTCGATCAAGGGCATGTGCTGATGATCATCGGCAACCTGCTCAGCGACATCATCGGGATGCGGTTTCCAGAACCGGGTCACAATGATGGAGGCGACAAGCCCGGAGATCCCGGCGGTCAAGCCACCCAATGTCCAGACGCCGTAATTGGCCATGAAATACTGCACAACGCCCATGACGCCGGAAATCAGGACCAGCGGCACAATGCGACGGCGAATGGTGCTGAACCCGCCATCAAGCCACAAAACAGCCGCCCCACACATAAAGCCCGACAGGCCAAGAAGGATTGCCGAATAATGGGTTAGTTCGGTACCCGGAATGCCGGTAACACCAATCAGTGCCTCGAACGAAGTCGCCATATTGCCAAACAGCACTGACCAGCTATGACCGATCATCGGGGCAGCAACCGCCAAAACCGGTGAGAAACCCATGCCAAGCAAAAGCGGTGCTACAACGGCAATCGGAACGCCGAAGCCCGCAACGCCCTGAAGGAAGCTTGCGAACACGTAGCCCAAGATCAAAAGCTGTAGTGGCCGATCATCCGTGAGTGATCGAATGGCACGCCCGATGGTTTTGATCGCGCCGGCTTCTTCGGCCGCGAAATACAGGATCAGTGCGGCCCAGACGATATAAAGGATGTAAAGGGCCAGCATCACGCCCTTGGCCTGGGCAATGATCAGCATGTCGGTCGGCGCGCCAAAGAAGAACACTGCTAGGATGACGGTAACAAACCAGGCAGCCGCACCAGCACGCGCAGCGCCCCAGTTGACCTTGATCATCAGAAACAGAATGGTCGCAATTGGCAGGGCTGCCAGCAGGAAGTTGGTCATGAAGGGCGCACCATAACCTTTTGAAACAAGGGGCTATCGTTGAAGTCTTCAACGGGACGCGCATATTGTCCGACCAATGATGCAAGCGCAAGTGGTGTGTTCTGGTATTTCGTATGATGAAAGCAAAATGCCGGATTCACTCGGGAACCCGGCATTTGCAAAAACAAGGTGTCGCTTGGTCTTAGGCGCAGTCTTTGTTCTCGGACTTTGCATTCATTTCGCCAAACAGCTCGGCAGCGATTTCAAAGGATTTCAGGCGTGCCGTCTGATCATAGATGTTGGCGGTGACCATGATTTCGTCTGCCTTGGTTATATAGGCAAATTCGCGCAGTTTCTTGCGCACCGTATCGCGCCCGCCAATCGCGGCATAGCGCATGGCGTGATCAACGCCAGCCTTTTCGACGCGGTTCCAGATTTCGCTCATATCCTTGACAGGTTTTGGCAATTGGCCTGGCGTCCCGCGGCGCAGGTTCAGGAACTGCTGCTGCATCGAGGTGGCCAGATATTCGCCTTCCTCGTCGGTATCGGCGGCAAAGAAGCCCATCGCGGCAACCGCATAGGGCTTATCAAGTGCTTCGCTTGGCTCAAACCGGTTGCGATAAAGGGTCAGCGCATCCATCAGCATGTCGGGCGCAAAGTGCGATGCAAAGGCAAAGGGCAGGCCAAGACGGGCGGCGAGGTCAGCTGAAAACAGGCTGCTGCCCAAAAGCCACATCGGGACCTGCGAGCCATAGCCCGGCACGGCCCGGATTGGTGGATTGCCTTCAAGCGGGGCAAGGAATGCCTGTACCTGCAGGACATCCTGAATGAAGCGTTCCTCGGACCCATGCATGTCACGGCGAAGGGCGGCTGCGGTGCGTTGATCCGTGCCCGGCGCACGGCCAATGCCCAGATCAATACGGCCCGGATGAAGTGCATCAAGGGTGCCGAACTGTTCGGCAATTACCAGCGGCGCATGGTTGGGTAGCATGACGCCACCTGACCCAACGCGGATGGTTTTGGTACCCGCCGCGACATGGGCCATGACAACAGACGTCGCGGCACTGGCGATGCCGGGCATATTGTGATGTTCGGCCAGCCAATAACGATGATAGCCAAGCTTTTCGGCATGTTGGGCGAGTGCCAGCGTATTTCGCAACGCATCGGAGGGATGTTCACCCGCATTTACCGGGCAAAGATCAAGAAGGGAATATCTTAGCATAGCCAGACTTTCGGTTTGGCGCGGGCATCACAGAAATAGACTTCAGCGGCGCGCCTGATTTCACAGTTGGCATTAATCTAGCGTGAATGAACCATCTTGCCAGTCCCTAACTGGAATGTTCATATACAGGCACAATCAAGGGACGTTGAAAATGTTGATTATTCTTGGTGGATTGCCCGGTGTCGGCAAAACGTCAATTGCCAGATTGGTGGCTCAGGAACTTGGCGCGATCCATCTGCGAATTGATACAATCGAGCAGGCAGTTATTGATTGCGGTGTCGTACCATCCGATGAAATGGGCCCGGTTGGGTATGTCGCTGCAAACCGGATCGCGACAGATAATTTGCGCCTTGGCCACCTTGTGATCGGCGATGCGGTAAATCCGATCGAATTATCCCGCGCCGCGTGGCGAGAAGCCGCGATAATCGCAGACAAGCCTTTTGTGCAGATTGAACTGATTTGTTCTGATGTTGATGAGCATCGTTACCGGGTTGAAACCCGAAAGGGTGACATAGAAAACCTGAAACTGCCCGACTGGCAAAAGGTATGTGATCGTGAATATCACCCCTGGCCGGATGTGGATCTGGTGATTGACACCGCGGCCCAATCCCTTTGTGCTTCTTCTGACATACTTGTCAGTTTTGTTCGGAAGAAGATCGCCAGTATCTGAATTAAAACATAGCTATTCGTCTATTCATCAATTCTTGGTTGCCGATGGGCGGCGAGCGCACGGCTGACGAAATTGCGAAGAGCAATCGAGATATCATTGCTGCGATAGGCCAGCGACAACTGCGCAATGGGCACTTCGCCTTCAATTTCGCGATAGGCGACACCCTTTGCCTGAAGCTGCGTCATTGGTTTGGGGACCAGTGAAAAGCCAAGCTCGGCCGCAACGAAATTGATTACGGATCCGAGCTGTGGCGCGATCTGGCCCATTTGCGGCTCAAACCCGGCGTCACGGCAGGCGGTGACAACCTTGTCGTAATGGGTTGGCCCAACCGCACGCGGGGTCAGGATCAGGGCCTCGTCACGGAGTTCTGACAGGGCGACTTTTTCACGTTGGGCGGCCGGGTGGCCGGAGGGTAGGACAAGCACCATCGGTTCGCTTGAAATCACATGCAGGCGAATGCCATCGCCCGCAATCGTATCTTGTCGCAGGAACACCGCATCAAGACGTTCATCGCGCAGGCCGGCGACAAGTTGGGCGGAGTTGGCTTCTTCGAGTGTCATCTCAACGCCGGGGTAACTGCGCCGGAAGTCACGGAAGACGCGTGGGACAGACGGGCTGAATGCGGCGGACGCCGTGAATCCCACCCGGATCGATCCGACTTCGCCGCGTCCGGCGCGTTGGGCAGCACGAATGGCGCGCTCTGCCAGATCGGGAAATTGGGCGACGACCTCAAGAAACGCCGTTCCGGCCTCGGTCAGTTCGGCACCATGCGGAACACGATGAAAAAGGGCGGTGCCGATTTCATTTTCCAGATCGCGGATTTGCTGACTAAGCGGTGGCTGCCCGATGCCGATGCGGGCCGCAGCACGGGTAAAATTCCCCTCGCGGGCGACGGCAAGGAAGTAGCGGATATGGCGCAGTTCCATTGATGATATATCCAAAAGATATCAAAGAAGACAGTTCCATATATTGGACGGATAGACGCGATAGTGCAATCATAAGCGTCACCCCACGAACCATTCCAAAAGAGGTCGCAAATGTCTGTTTCCCGGGACACTGACCCAGAACAACATTCTGATAGTGCTGCTGATACGGCGTCATCTGATGCAACGCCCCCCATACGTTCGCAAAGCCCGCTCGCGTCCACCAACGCAAATGCGTCTGGCGATCCGGTTTGGATAAAGCCGGGATCGGCCGCATTTCGCCGTATCAGCATTGCACTGTTTTTGGCCGGATACGCGACCTTTTCGCTGATTTACTGTGTGCAGCCACTGTTGCCGGAACTTGCAAGCCACTTTGTGGTTGGGCCAGCTGAAAGCTCGCTTGCACTCTCGTTGACCACCGGGTTTCTGGCCTTTGCCATTTTGTTGGCCGGTGCGGTGTCCGAGGCCGTCGGGCGCAAGCAGCTGATGCTGATTTCTATCTGCGTGGCATCTGTTTTGAACCTGATCGCGCCATTTCTGTCCGACTGGCACGCCTTTCTTGTTGTGCGTGCACTGGAAGGCCTGATGCTGGGCGGGGTTCCGGCCGTTGCCATGGCTTATTTGGGCGAGGAAATAGATCCCAAGGGCCTTGGCATGGCGATGGGCATCTATATCAGCGGGACGGCGATCGGCGGCCTGAGCGGCCGTGTCGTGATCGGTTTTCTGACCGATCTGTTCGGCTGGCACATTGCCCTTGGCGCGATGGGGACATTGGGCCTTGTCGCGGCCCTTGGGTTTGCCGTTCTGTTGCCGGCATCGCGCAACTTTGTCCGGCGTCCCGGTTTTCAGGTGGGGTATCACCTGCGGGCCTGGGGCGGGCATCTGAAACATGCGGGCTTGCCGTTCGTGTTTCTGATCGGGGCCTTTGCCATGGGCTGCTTTGTCACCGTGTTTAACTATGTTGGTTTCCGTCTTTTGGATGCGCCCTATGGCCTGTCGCAAAGTCAGATCGGGTTGATCTTTGTGGTCTATCTGTGCGGGTCGGTGACCTCATCGATTGCCGGTGCGCTATCTGACAAGATCGGGCGTGGCTCGGTGCTGGTGGTGGGGCTGTTGTTGGCGGCCCTTGGTGTCGGACTGACCGTATCTGACAGCCTGTCGGTGATCATTGGCGGGATTATCATCCTGACCAGTGGTTTTTTCGTTGCCCATTCGATTGCCAGTGGCTGGGTCGGGCGACTTGCCGAAACGGCCAAGGGACATGCATCATCGCTGTATCTTCTGGCCTATTATTTGGGCTCCAGCATCATGGGATCGGTTGGTGGCTGGTTCTGGGATCAGGGCGGATGGAACGCGGTGGCGGGCTTTGCTGGATCGTTGTTGCTCTGCGCGCTGCTCTGCGGGCTTTATCTTTGGGTGCGTGCGGCGCAGGATCTCCGCCAATCCCGAAACGAGGTTGCCCGCGCGACCTGACCAAAATAAAACCCCCGCCGGAAACCGGACGGGGGTTTTATCTTTCAGGGTGGATTCTGCCTAGAGCCAATCAGGGCTCGGCAGGCCTTTTTCCTTAAGGAACGCCGGGTTCCAAAGCTTGCTCTGATAGCGTGTACCAAGGTCACACAGGATGGTGACGATGGTTTTGCCCGGGCCTAGTTCACGCGCAAGACGGACAGCACCGGCAATGTTGATCCCCGTAGAGCCCCCCATGCACAGACCTTCTTCCTTGAGCAGGTCAAACACGATCGGCAACATTTCCTCGTCCGAGATCTGGAACGGGTGATCGATCTCAACGCCTTCAAGGTTGGCGGTGATACGACCCTGACCGATACCCTCTGAGATCGAGCTGCCTTCGGATTTCAGTTCACCGAACTTGTAGTGGCTGTAAAGGGCGGCACCCATCGGATCGGCGAGGCCAATCTGGATGTTTTTGTTACGATCCTTAAGCGCCATCGAAACACCGGCAAGTGTCCCGCCGGTACCAACCGCACAGATAAAGCCATCCACCTTGCCATCGGTCTGTTCCCAAATTTCGGGTGCGGTGGTGTCGATGTGACCCCGACGGTTGGCAACGTTGTCAAACTGGTTGGCCCAGATGGCGCCATTCGGTTCGGACTTTGCAAGCTCCTCGGCCAGACGGCGCGACACATGCACATAGTTGTTCTGATCGCGATAGGGGACAGCCGGAACTTCGCGCAGATCCGCACCGAGAAGCCGCAGCAGGTCTTTCTTTTCCTGGCTTTGGGTTTCCGGGATAACGATCACGGTGCGATAGCCCAGCGCATTGCCGACAACAGCAAGACCGATGCCGGTGTTGCCAGCCGTACCTTCGACGATGACGCCGCCCGGTTTCAGAAGACCGCGCGCCTCAGCGTCGCGAATAATGGCAAGGGCTGCGCGGTCCTTGACCGACCCGCCCGGGTTTGCGTATTCCGCCTTGCCAAGAATGGTGCAGCCCGTCAGCTCGGAAACCTTTTTAAGCTTCACAAGCGGGGTGCGGCCAATGGCTTCGATGGTGCCATTGCGAATGTCCATGACAGACTCCAAACATGGTGATTTCAAATGTGTTTGATAGTTGATTGGTCTTTTTGCACACAAAAGTCAAGGCAGATTAAAAAATATAACGTAAAGTTTGTGTGATTACTGTTTTTCTGATTAATCACTTCGGCATCCTCAAGCCTCTGAATTCTGCCGAAGTCGGTCGCGGTTTAGCATCAGCCACTGAACGGCGATGGTCGTCATTGCATTGCAGAGTTGTCCATTCTGCAACATGGCAAAGCATTCTTCGGCCGATACTGTGAAGACCCGGATATCTTCACCTTCCTCGGCGACACCATGCAGCCCGCCAACATTGGTGGTATCGACCTGACCGTAAAACAGGTGGACCGTTTCAGTCGAACAGCCCGGTGTGACGTAATAATGCGAAATCAGTTCGGGCGATCCGATAAGTTCGCATCCAGCTTCTTCGAACGTTTCACGGCGTGCAACATCTTCGGCCGTTTCGCCGTCTTCTATGATGCCTGCAACGATTTCGGTCAGCCAGACCGGCATTGTTGGGTCGCTGTCGTTGACAGAAATCGCGCCGGGGCGGAATTGTTCAATCAGCACAACTTCATCGCGGACCGGATCATAGGGCAGGACGGCAACAGCGTGGCCACGTTCCAGGACTTCGCGTTGCAGGACGGGGCTTTGACAACCATCAAATCGGTCATGTTGCAGCTGATAGACATCAATCTTGCAGTAACCGTCCCAGCTTCGATTTTTGGCAATTATTTTAAATTTCATTTCTGTCACGGCGTTTCTCCCGGAAAATGTGACATTGTCGATCTATTCAGTTGATTTATCGTTGCTCTTAATATTTTGTAGTTCTTATATATTCGGGCTGATCTACTGTTATTTGATACCATGATGTTTCTCATCGTGACCATATTTGCTGGTGCGAGGGTGGCATCCGTCGGTTTCAATTGCATCAAAACTGATGTAATCTTTTGAATATGGTGCGCAGAGAAACAAGTCTTAGATAACTGTGCTTTCATTCAGGGGTTAGATGTGTCGGGGGATACAGGACGTTGATGCGGTTCGAACCAACAGAAATCGCACGTCTGTATGGGCGGTCACGCGTAGGCGTTGTTGTACACAAGGATCTCGAAGCTGTGTATGTCAACGATGCCTATGCGAAAATGCTGGGCCGTCGCGATGTCTCGGACTTTATGAGCGACCCGGACATGCGCCAGTATATTCCGCCAAGTTTCCATCACGAGGCGGACAAGCTTTCCAACAGTTTCCAGAAAAGCAGCGGTTTCCACGGCTGGAAGAAAGTCTACAACATCCGGACGGATGGAACGCCGGTCTGGATGGAAATCAGTGACGAGACCGTCGAATGGGAAGGCGGTAATGCGGTCCTGACCACGGCACAGATGATTGATAATGGTACGACTGCGATGCAGGTCGACCATATGCTGGGTCGGTCTTTTATTGGTGTCATGGTCCATCGCAACATGACTGCATTGTACGTTAATGAAAGCTTTGCCCGCCTGATGGGGGCAAAGGACGTCAGCGCCTTTATGGAAAACCCGAATATCCTCCGCTTTATCCCCGACGAAAATCGTCCGCGCGCAATTCGCCATGTCGCGGCAATTCTGAGCGGCGAAAGACGCGGCGACCGGCACCGTGTGCGCGATATTCTCGATGATGGCAGCTCGGTCTGGCGTGACCTGACCGATGAACGCATTCTTTGGTATGACGGCAAGCCGGCGATCCTGACGACTGCCCATGATGTCCGCGATGAAGTCGAAATGCATCAGCAACTTGTCCGGGCCAAAGCAAGCCTTGAACAGGCGGTAACCGAAGTCATCCGGATGGTGCCGTCGGCTGTCGCGATGCTTGATGACAAGCTTGAGGTTATTCATTTCAATCACGAGTTTTCCCGTCTTTTCGGCGGAGAAACAACGGATGGAGCCGAACCGGTATTTGATATTTCGGCACTGCATGAATGTTGTGCCGAGATGATGCGAAACGGGCATGGCCATGCCAATATCGACGAAATGCAAACACCATCGGGCCGTCTGGCTGACATCCGCATGAACATGATGGATGATGGCGGCGTCATGGTGTCGGCGACTGACATTACCGATCACAAACGCAAGGAGCAGATGCTAGACACCTTGGCATCAACCGATGCGTTGACCCGTGCGCTTAACCGTCGCGGTTTTGAAAGCGCGGTCAGCAGATTGCGCGAAATTCGCCATCTCAAGGATAAAAGCTGGCTGTTCGGGTTGATCGTTCTAGATCTTGATTACTTCAAGGATGTGAATGACACCCACGGGCATGCGGTGGGCGACCGGGTTCTTGAAAGGGTTGCCGATACCTTGCGTCAGGCGTTGCGTGACGACGATCTTGTCGTTCGTCTGGGGGGGGAGGAATTTGCGGTATTGCTGCCATCTGCGACGGCTGCGGTCACCAAGCGCATTGGCGAGCGTTTGTCGAATATGATCCGCGAAATCAGGGTGCCAATCGACAAGTCCGGTACGGAATATGTCAACGTCACGGCCAGCTTCGGCGCAACCGTCGGCGGCGAGGGCCGGCAAAAATTCATCGAACTATCAGAAGCGATGAAGGTCGCAGACGAAGCAATGTACGCCGCAAAGGATGCCGGACGTGATCAACTTGTCTTTCGCTTCGCCGGGCAAGAACAAGATAGCTGATTACCAGATCATCGATTATCATCGCCTTCCATAATGTTTTCCTGACATTCGATGCCGCAGCTATTTGGTAGTTCCGTGGCAGTTTCTGTGCGAGGCCGTAATGCGTGTTCGTTCCATGACCGTTTCTGATGCTGATCGTGTTGTTGAAATCTATGGGCAGGCCATCAAATCGGGCCATGCCACGTTTCAGGAAAATCCGGGAACCTGGGAAGACTGGGATCAGGGACATTTGCCGGAATGCCGGCTGGTTGCCTGCGACGACAATGACATCGTCATTGGCTGGGCCGGGTTATCTGGCGTTTCAAATCGCTGTGTCTATCGCGGGATTGCCGAGATATCGGTCTATGTTGACCCCGATCACCATGGGAAGGGTATTGGCAAAGCGCTGCTTTCAGCCTTGATTGCTGCCAGCGAGGAAAATGGTATCTGGTCGCTTGAAGCCGGTATTTTTCCGGAAAATGAAGTAAGCCTCGTCCTGCATAAGGCATTGGGCTTCGAGATCGTCGGCCGCAAGCGTGGGCTGGGGCGCATGGGCTATGGGCCGTTGGCCGGACAATGGCGCGATGTCATGCTGTTGCAGCGCCGCAGTCAGGTCGTTGGTGTCGACTAACTTAAAATCATATTGCGCATTTTTCCGCTTTGCGTGCGTAAATTGCGCGTGGAATGCGGTTTTTTCGAATTTGTATGTGGCTTGGTCGAAAACGTCCTTGGCACGCTTTAAATTCGCGCGGCAATAAGGTAATCAACAGGTCTGGGTAAGTGAGAACCCGTAGACGAAAATTTGCCAGGAGCGCCACCGTGAACGAGATCCGTAAAATTGCGCCTGTCGCAATCTGGGACAATTTCCAGAAACTTTGCGATACACCGCGTCCGTCCAATAAAGAAGAAGCTGTTTTAAAGCTTCTGGAAAAGATGGCCGATGACAAGGGGCTTGCGCATTTCCGCGACAGCGGTGGCAACCTTGTTGTGTCCGTTCCGGCGACTGCCGGCTTTGAAGACCGCAAAATGGTGATCTTGCAGTCCCATGTCGACATGGTGACCCAGGCCAATTCCGGATCGACCCACAATTTTGACACCGACCCGATCCGCATGGTCATGGATGGGGAATGGATTACTGCCGATAACACCACACTTGGTGCCGATAACGGCATCGGTGCGGCGGCAATGATGGGCTTCATGACCGAAGACGGTCTTGAACACGGTCCGCTTGAACTTCTGTTCACCGTTGACGAAGAACGCGGCCTGACCGGTGCGATGAACCTGGAGCCCGGCCGCCTTAAGGGTGAGATCCTTCTCAACCTTGATACCGAAGACGAGTATGAGCTTTGTGTTGGCTGTGCTGGCGGCGGTGATCTGGTCGCAAGCTATGACTACACCGAAGAAGCCGTTGGCGCAGGTCAGGTGGCCCGTGATATCGCGCTGACCGGTTTGAAAGGTGGCCATTCCGGCATCGACATCATTCTTGGTCTTGGCAATGCCAACAAGCTGATGGCGCGTTTCCTGCGCACCGCGATCCGTGATTTTGATGCGCGCATTGTTAAAATCAATGCCGGGACCGCCCGCAACGCCATCCCGCGTGAGTCGTTTGCGACCATCGTTCTGCCGGAAGGCAAGGTTTCTGATTTCGATGCGGCATTGAATGCTTTTGCCAGCGACATCAAAGATGAAATCGGCGCGATTGAACCGAAATTTGCCATTGCCGCAACCAATGCAGATGTCCCGGCAAAGGCAATGAGCGCAAAAGACTCCAAGGCGTTTAACAATGCCTGTGTCGGTGCGCCGAACGGTGTTCAGGCCATGAGCACCTCGGTTGAAGGCGTTGTCGAAACCTCGATCAATCTTGCCATCGTCAAGCTTGGCGAAGGCAAAGCCAATGTGACGCTGTCAGCACGTAGCTCGATCAATTCTGCGCGCGATGCCATGCGTGAGGTCGCAACAGCGGTATTTGAGAATATCGGCGCATCTGTTGCCTGGGGCGATGCCTATCCGGGCTGGAAGCCCGATGCTAACAGCGAAGTGGTCAGCCTGATGAAGGCGGTTCATAAGGACATGTTTGGCAAGGAACCGGAAATTCGCGTCATTCACGCCGGTCTTGAATGCGGCGTACTGGGATCGAAATACCCGCACTGGGACATGGTATCGTTCGGTCCGACCATCAAACGCGCGCACAGCCCGGATGAATGCGTCCATGTGCCAAGCGTTGCGCGCTTCTGGGATTATCTTCTGGCTGCGCTAAAGGCGATCCCGGCCAAGGGATAAGGCCTTTATCGGATTTGATGAAGTTGATGCGACTGATCGGGAAACCGGTCAGTCGCATTTGTTTTCAGCACACCATGCATCACGGGCATCAGAACCATTTCCCGGGACCAGTGCGTCAAGGTTCACAAAGCCGTTTTCACCGATGCTGGTTTCGATTTCGATCCAGAATCCCTGACTGTCGCCTGCGACATAGACGGTTTCAAAGCGCGTCAGGCGGCGAATGATGGTGTCATTGACACTTGGGCCATCGCGAAGGTTCAGAAGTTCGCGGTCGACATAATAGGGTTCGCGTTCTTCGCCAATCAGGTCCTTGACCTGACGGGTGATTTCCGTGCCTTGGCGGGCGACCAGCTCAGGGATGTCACGGGTGACAAAGCCCTGGCCGGGGCCAAAGGCAATCAGGGCGGCAAAGATTAGCAAAAATAGCGGACTAAGATGGAGCAGGGCATCGAACATGCCCGCACGCTTCCACTCGTCACGAACGCGCCGTGCCGGTTGTCCGTCATCAAGACGGCGCTGGGTTGCGCGCACCTGTTCGGCAAGGGCAGAGCGGTTTGAACCGATGAAATCAAGTGCCTGCATCAGAACAGCGCGCGCAAGCGGCTTGTTGCCAGACCGTTCAAAGGCATTGGCCTGGCTAAACAGCATTTTGGCGTTGCCTTCCGGCGGGAAAGTGCCGCCGCGCATATTGCCAACAATCGCCTTCCAGGCCGGTAAAAAGCTCTTCCAGCCCCAAAACCCGCGCAGCCACGTCTTGAAACTTGCCTTAAGCGCCATGCGCTTTGCGCCCTTGGGGGCAAGGTTGGCGGTGATGGTTTCAATATTGCAGGAATTCAGAAAACCGCGCACGACCTTGAATTCAACCTGACGCGGTTGGGCCGATACCACGCCGGTGACCGCGCACTGGATGAAGCCTTGTGCGTTGGGTTCGGTCTTTTTACCTTTGTGGCGGCGCGCACCGGGATGAATGTTGCTTTTGCGCGCATTGGCCTTGGCCTGCTGTTCGCGGTAGGCCTGATTGGCGCGGGCAAACTTTTCCTCGGCAGTTTCCTTGGCTTTTTCCTGTTTGCGCCCTGCGCCGGCAAAGCCCTGTTTCTGGCGGTTCGCATTTTGCGGACCCGCTGCGTTCGGGCCATAAGCGGTCGATGTCGCGTTGCTGGCGGTACCGGACTTTTGGGCTCCCGAGGGCGCATTGCCAGATTGCTTGGGCGGTTTACGTTCGCCTATCAGGATTTCATAGGCTTCGGTAATGTCCTTGAACCTGTCCTCGGAGTCCGGGTCTGTGTTGCGGTCCGGATGAAATTCAAAGGCCAGCTTACGATAGGCCAGTTTGATTTCCTTTGCGCTCGCTCCCGGCGCAATGTTCAGCATGCGATAATAAATGCCGAGGTTATCGGTGTTCATGATGAATGAAAATTCCTGTCAGGCATGCTTGTCAGCGCAGTAATCCAGCAAACGACAATTTTATCGATTGTATTTCGCGGTGCAATCATATGCTGGAAATCTTAACACGTTGTCACTTTTGGCTAATTGCCATATTTTCAGGAATCGCAAGTGCACGCGATGCGAACAAACAGGTAAACGCCTTGAAACTGAAATTTTGGCAACGCAAGTCTGATGCGGATGGTGATGCGCCCGAAAAGGGCGGAGGTTCCGTTGGCGTCGCCCAAGGCGAGGCACCCGAATTCGAAATGCCGCCGGGACATCACCTTGATTTCGGGACGCGAATGCGCGCGAAGTGGGAAGGGTACGACGATCCTGTTGAATACTACCTTCTGCAGCTTGAAATCGATGCCTATACCGACTGGTTGCGCAAGATGCGTGTCTGGCTTGCCCGTCCGGTCGAGCCGGAGCTGAGTGAACTTGCCCTTGATGACGAAATCGGTCGCTGGCCGCCAGATCGTATCCGGCTTTATGACAAACTGTTTGATCATGGGATCATGATGCCGGGCGGTCATGAATACGCCCTTGAGCTCGCCAAGCCGCTGGCACTTGATGAAACACTCAGTTGTCTTGAGATCGGAGCAAAGCTTGGTGGTGTGGCCCGCTTGCTGGCAGACCGTCTTGGCGTTTGGGTGACGGCACTTGAGCCGGACGGCGAGCTTGCACTTCTGGGCATGGAACGATCTGTTCAGGCCGGTGTTCAAAAGAGAGTCCCGGTTCAAACGCTTGACCCGCTTCAGCCAGAGCTTCGCAAGGGCTATTTCAACGTCGTTTATTCCTATGGCGAGCTTTATAAGATCCCGGAAAAGGAAACCTTTCTCAAAGCTTTGGCCGAAACGCTGCGCGATCACGGGCAGCTTTTGGTTACGGATTATGTTTTGACGCGTGATCTTGATGAAAATGAGTTGGCAAACTGGGCCAAGCTTGAAGGCGAAGAGCTGTTTCCGTGGACAGCACAGGAGTACAAATCCCGTCTTGGTCAGCTGAAATTCGATATCCGTATTGCCAAGGATGAGTCGGAAACGCATCTGAAGCATATCAAACTGGCGTGGATGACGATGCTTTCAGACATCCAGAAAGCCGGTCTGGACCCCGATATCATGGATTATCTGGAGCCAGAGATGGAAATGTGGATGAATCGCGTAAAAATGCTTGAAAATGGCAGCCTGGCCTTTTATCGGTTCTACGCAACGATCAACTGAGTGCTCAGGTTTAAGATCCTGAGCCGAGACTGCTGCTGGCGACGCAGAGGGGATTTGTTCCACTTTCTGTCGCCGCAACCTGTTTTAGGTGTTGACAGGGGCATGTCGTACTTCTATTTTCCGGCTTCCTCGAAGGGGCCAAGTTTCTAAGGTTTAAGATTATGAAGATCCGGAACTCATTGAAATCCGCGAAGCTGCGGGAAAAAGGCTGCCGTATCGTGCGCCGCCGTGGCCGCGTATACGTGATCAATAAAAAGAACCCGCGTTTCAAGGCGCGCCAGGGTTAATTCCCGGTACCTTGTTCTAAGGTTTTACAAAACGCCGCATCGGTTTATCCAATGCGGCGTTTTGTTGTTTGTATTCCTGGAATGATGAAGGGGGCAGCAAATGCCCCCTTTCTTTATTTGTCGGGCCGGGTTGTAAACAGCTCTGTTGTGGTATGACGTCCGCGCAAAAGCACGTCACCTGCCTTGGCGACGCGATCAGGATCGGCCAGCAGGTTACGGGTTGTCTCCGAGATCAGGATTTGTGTTCCCAGAACCTTGTTTTCCTGTTCAAGGCGAGACGCCGTATTGACGGCATCCCCGTGGACGGTGAATGACAGACGGGCTTTGGCACCGACATTCCCGGCAACCATCGGGCCGGTATTCACACCACAGCGAACCTTTAACTCAAGGCCCTCGAACTTGCGCTTTTCAACTTCGCTTTGCAGCGCAATCGCGCTATCGACAGCGGCATCTGCGTGGTTCTTTAAGTCATCAAACACGTTATAGACCGCAAGGATCGCATCGCCCTGAAACTGGGTGATTATGCCGCCATGGCGTTCGATGATCTGCGTCGCACAGTCGAAATAGTCATTAAGCATCGCAATGATCTGTTTCGGATCAAGGCTTTCGCACATCGATGTAAAGCCGACGATATCGACAAAGAGCACGGTGGCTTCGGAGGTTTGCGGCGGCAGAACGCCGGAATCATTGCCCGATGCCAACAGCTTTTTGGCAATCGATTGCGGCACGAACTTACCAAACAGGCTTGTAATGCGTTCACGATCATGTACCGCCATCATCATATGATTGAATGATCGCGCGGCATCGTCATATTCACGAATGCGGCTGCCCTTGAGTTGCGGAACATCGATGGATGCGATGTCTTCGTCTTCAAAGGCGCGCGCAGCACTGGCAAACCGGCGGATCGGCTTGGTGAAGTGTCGCGACAGGACAATGGCAACGATCACAGACAGGATAAAGACGGCACCGCCAAGAACAGAGGCCAGAACCAGTCGATCCCACTCATCGTCAAACAATTCCTGGTCAAAATACATGCCGATTACGACCGGTGAAATTGGCGCGGTTTGAACCTGGCGCGTGACGATTAGGTGATAGCGGTCATTGTACTCAAGCCCCGAAAGGCGAATACCGCTGTTGTGGCGTTCGTCATCGGGATCAAGCCGGATGCTTTCGGATTTTCCGATATTGGCAAGAACAGGGTCGCCAATGTCATGAATGGTGGGCAGGGGAATCGGGCTGCGCGCGATGTTGTCGCCATTAACCAGCTCGGTTGTTGTTTTTTCCCCCCAGTTGCGCAATCCCGGATGGGCCATGACCCGATTGCCGCCAATCAGGACAAAGGGCGTACCGGGCAAATCTTCGCGCCCGCGGATGAGGCTTTCAGACAGATTGGACAGCGAAAGATACTGAATAAACGTTCCCTGATACTGCCCGTCATAAAACAGCGGTACCCAGCTTGTCAGAACAGTGCGGTCAAAATAGGGATCCCAACGGGGATAGCCCGTGCGGTTGCTGATAGGACCGCGGATATGCGCAAGCTCGGAAAACAGCATGTCGTCTTCGGGCAGGGTTCTTCGGATGTCGCTCATGTCTTCGGGATTAAAGCCGATAAATTCACGTTCGCCGGTCACAAGCCCATAGGCCATAACACCCATGTCTGCGGCTGCAAGGGCGCGCATCGTGCTGGTCCAGCCATACTGAAAACTTGGATCAAGTGCGCCACTGGCAACCTGTTCTGCGACCCAGTCAGAACGTTGTTCGACCTCCTCCATGCGTTCATGCATGGTGCGCTGCACCGATGTCAGGTCAATATCAGCCAGCATCACCCACAGATTGCGGGTGTTTTCATAGGCCGTTCCAAGACCGACATAAAGGGATAGTCCGACGCCAAAGACACTGGTGGCGATAAAACCGGCAAGTAGTACAGAAAGGACTGAATATCTGCGTTTTGATTTCAATCGGTTTTCTTCCAGAAAAGAGGTTTTCCCCAACCCCGCGCCGATCTTAGCGGCGATCGAACTTTGTTGAAAGGATGATTGAGCTTGATGTGCGTTTTATCCCTGACATTTCCCCGATCCGGTCAAGCACGCCGTCAAGTTCCTCGGGCGTGTTTGCGGCAACCTCGGCAATCAGGTCATATTCGCCGGAAACCGCAAGGCACCGAATGCAGTGCGGGACTTTCTGAAGCGCGCCAACGACGCCTGCCGACTGTTTTTGTTCAAGCTGTATCATGACTTCTGCCAGCAAGACGGGCTTTGCCACATCACCAAGCTGAACGGTGTAACCTTTGATAACTTCAGCCTTTTCAAGGCGCTCCAACCTTTCTTGAACGGCACTGCGTGACAGGCCGACTTCACGCGCCAAGGCAGCGGTGGGAATGCGGGCATTTTCCTGCAGGCGTGCGATCAGTTGGCGGTCAACTTCATCAATCTGACGTTTCATCGGTTTTACCCATTAAAATGACGGGGTTTTATTGTGTTTTAACAGTATTGCCGGGTTGAAAGCGTTCGTCCAGCGGCGGAACATTATGACGGTAAAAACAAAAACATGATCAGGGCAGGTGCGACATCGACGGTGAAGGTGTCTGCTTGTTCGGGAGTTAGAGAAAATGAAAAAGATTTTGATCCTCGGCGCCGGGAAAATTGGTCGAATTGCTGCGGTGATGCTCAATGAAAGTGGCGATTATGCGGTGACGCTGGCCGATGCCAGTGGCGAAATGCTGGAAATTTGTGCCGAAGACAACGCAGCGACGTTGGTAAAAGTAGATGTCACAGATGAGGCTGCACTCACCGATGTTGCCAAAGGGCATGATGCGATCCTGTCGACATGCCCGTTCTTCTTGAATGTGGCGATTGCCCGTGTCGCACGCGCGGTTGGGGCATCTTATTTTGACGTTACCGAAGATGTCGAAACCACCCGCGCCATTCGCGAAATTTCCAAGGGTGCGCAATGCGCCTTTGTCCCGCAATGTGGTCTGGCGCCCGGATTTATTTCCATCGCGGCTCATGACTTGTTCAAGCGGTTCGATCACGTAAACAAGCTTCGTTTGCGCGTCGGGGCTTTGCCGCAAAACCCGACCAACCGTTTGAAATATAACCTGACCTGGTCGACCGACGGGCTGATCAACGAGTATCTGAACCCGTGTGAAGCGATCCTGAATGGCAAGCGGGTCGAAGTGCTGCCCCTCGAAGGTTATGAGCGCTTTACTATTGACGGTACGGAGTATGAGGCCTTCAATACATCGGGTGGCGTGGGCGCGCTGTGTGACATGCTTGAAGGCAAGGTTGATAACCTTGACTACAAGACGGTGCGATATCCGGGGCATCAGGAAATTCTTAAAATCCTGATCGAGGACCTCAGACTTGGCGAACGTCCCGGGATGATGAAGGAAATCTTCGAAAATGCCCTGCCAGTCACCAAGCAGGACGTGATCGTGATCTTTGCCGATGCCGTCGGCACGCGGCGCGGAGAGCTTTGTGAAGAGAGCTTTATTCGCAAGGTCCATGGCACGCGCGTTGGCGATATGGACTGGTCTGCGATCCAGATTACGACATCGGCCGGATTGTGTGCCGTGATGGATATGGTTCTGACCGGTAAATTGCCGACAACCGGTTATGTGCGACAAGAAGAAGTCAGGCTGGAAGATTTTCTGGCAAACCGGTTTGGTCGATACTACAGCCACGCTGGTTGAGTACGCCCAACGACCTGCATTCGATATTTTGTACCGAAGCCCTCCGGAGTTAATTCCGGAGGGTTTCTTTGTTTTTCAATGCCGTATCTGGGGAAGTTTTCCTGATTTCTCAGAAAAATCTGTTCTTACAATCAGTTAGAGCAGCGATGACTTCGCCGTCATGAATTGTTTTGAAAAATTCCATCAAGGACGTGGTTTGTTAACGGTTGGACCTTATGGTGGGACGAAATCTGCTTTCTCTTGGGTAATAGGTATTCCTTGTCTGATTTTGCCGACATCTACCGTTCTGCATTGAACCTGTATGAGGCAGGCCGATACGCAGAGGCAGAAGAATCCTGTCAGCGAATGATCCGATCATTCCCACAGGCCGCAGAGGCAATGCATCTGGCCGGTCTCGTTGCAATGCGCCATGGTAATCAATCACTGGCCGCAGAGCGTATGGGCCGTGCCGCCATTGCCGATGCCAATAGTGCAGAAATTCAGCATGACCATGCGCAGGCCCTTAAGGCCATCGGCAAATTGCGTGACGCCGTTGGCGCGTTCAAGCGGGCCATTCGTTTGTGCCCGGATGCTCCGGCACTTTATTGCAATATCGCCAATACCTATCGCCAGCTTGATGAACTTGAAGATGCGCGGGAAAATTATGAACGTGCGCTGGAACTGGCCCCGGATGTCGCCGAAATTCATGCCAATTATGCCGCCTGCCAATATGCAATGGGCGATATCGAAGGCGCTGAAAAGTCCTGTTTGACCGCGCTTAAGATGCGCGACGACATCGTCAATGCATTGGTTCTGATCGGCCAAATCCGATTGGATCAGGGCCGCACAGTTTCTGCAAGCGAACCGTTGCGCCGTGCTCTATCGCTTGAACCCGGACACCCGCGCGCATTGACCGCCTATGGCGATGCGCTTTTCCAACTGGGTCAGTTTGCTGGTGCGCAACATTGCCTTCGGCAGGTTCTGGCTCTTGATCCGGATGACGCCAAGGCGCGCAGGACGCTTGCTTTGCTTAATTTGCGTGTCGGGCAGGGGCTTGAGGCGATTGGTGCGCTTGAGCCGCTATTGGCCCACAGTCCGGAAGATCCTCAATTACTGTTGATGATGGGCGAGGCGCTTAGCCTTGTTGGCCGTCATGGCGAGGCCGTTGAACAGTTTGGCGCGGCCATCGGGGCCGGTGGCGGTGATGACGCGGTTTTCCGTCTTGCCGTCGAACTGGCCGAAGAAGGCGACACAGGCTCTGCGCAATCGGTCCTGCAAAGCGGGATAGATCGCAAAATTGCCGCGGGCGAGAATACCGCGCTGTTCCGCACAGCACGCCGTTTGTTGTTTGCCCCTGTGCCGACCGATCTTGCCGCCCAGAATGATGAAGTTGTGCGTGATCTTCTTGATGATACGCTTGATGAAGACGCACTTGAGCCGGATCTTGAATTTGTTGGTTCTGACCGGATCGACCCCATTGTTCTGACCCGCTTTCCACCGGTCTGGCGCGCCGCATTGCGCCCGGAAGGTGACAAACAGTTACGCGCGGTTGGCCATTACTGGGAACGTCTGGTGTCAGGTTATGACGTGCCGGAGGTCAGTGCGTCTGCCACACGGCTCGGTGGGAAAATCCGGATCGGCATCGTTTCGGCCAATATGTGTGATAATGGCGTCGGACGTTGGATCGAAGGCCTTGCCGAGGCGATTGATCGCGACCGGTTTGATGTGACAATCATCCGTCCGCCGACGGGAGAGGACGACATTACCGCCCGTATTGACGAACATGCCGATCTTGTCGTGCCATTGCCGCTTGATCCGTTGCATTCGGCACGGGTGATTGCAGGGCTTGGTCTTGATGTTCTGCATTATGTCGACCCGCAGGCCGATGCCTATACGATGTTGCTGGCAAGCTGGCGCTTGGCACCGCTTCAGATTTCAGGTGGCGGGATTGCCGCGACCAGTGGTCTTTCCAACATTGATTACCATCTGATCGCCGAGGATTGGGAAACAGCCGGCGGTGAAAAGCGGTTCAGCGAGAAGCTGGTGCGCCTTCCGGGCTTGTTTGTGAATGCGACCCCGCCAGAACCTGTCGAGATGTCGACAACGGAGTTGCAGCGGCGCTGGCGCTTGGCGCAGGACCGCAACACCTATTTGTGCCCGCAGCCGCTTGATGTTCTGACGGCCGAGTTTGATCCGTTGATTGCCGAAATCTTGAGGCTGGATGAAACCGCAGAACTTCTGTTGATTGCGCCAGAACGCGATAGCTGGGATGCAGCATGGGGACGACGGTTTGCCATTAATCACGCGGATGTTGCGGGGCGGATGCGGTTTGTGAATGTGCGCAACCGGTCCGATTTGTTGTCGCTTCTGTGTGCTGTAGATGTCGTGCTTGAAAGTCCGGCGTGGAATGATGCGATGCTGGCCTTTGATTGTCTTGGGCTTGGTGTGCCGCTTGTTACCTTGCCGGGGAATGCGGCGCGATCCCGTCGCAGCCATACCTGTTATCGTCAGATATCGGTCTTTGATTGCGTTGCCTATCATTCGGCCGATTTCGTTGATACGGCCCTGACGCTCGCGACCGATAAACGCCGTCGTTCAGTCGTTTCGCACGCCATCAAGAGCCGGTCACACATTCTGTTTGGCCAGAAATCATCCTTTGATGCCTATATGCAGTTTCTTGACCGATCAATCGCACTGCCAGCCGATAAAGTGATTTAATTTCCGATAGATAACCTTGAAACTACCCAATCGACTCACAAATTCTAAGGTGATGTTTGTATATGGCAGTGATGCCAGACCCGGTTGAGGTAGTTCTATGGCCTTGCGTTTTTCCAAGGGGCAGATTGTCCGTCTGACTGTCGCCTTGGCTATTGTCGTTATTGCGATCTGGCAACTCGCACCACTTACCGTTTCTGATATTCGCCCGAACGGCGTTGTGAATGCCAAATTGGTGACCATTCAGGCCCCGATCAGTGGTCAGCTTGTTCGCGCAATCCCCGATGTCGGAGAGCCCGTTTCTGCCGGGTCGGTTGTGACAAGAATAACCGATGACACCGAACCCCAGGCGCTGCTTGCCCAGCTTGATGGTGAATATCAACTGCTGCGGTCGCGAAAAACGGCGTTGGTCGAAAAGCTGTCGACCCTGAATGGCCTGCGCCGCGAACTGGGCGAGCGCGTCCGTGAAATGGTGACCGGCTCAATGGAAAGCCTGCATTACAAAATGCTTGAGGCAGCGGCCCGCCAGAAAGGCTGGATGTCGGTCGTCAAGGAGCGTGATCTGAGCCTTGCACGGCAGAAAACCCTGTTTGCTGATGGCCATGTCGCCAAGGCGCGCGTGGAAGAAGCCGAAAGCCTGCTTGAACAGGCTCAGCAAGAGGTAGAGCGCGCACGCGCCGATGAAGAACGTTATCGCAAGGAATCCGGGGCACTTGAAAAAGGTGTCTTTGTCGGGGACGGGCAAAATGATGTGCCATATTCCCAGCAGCGCCTGGACGAAGTCGTTCTTGCGATTGCCGATTTGAATGTGCAACTGACCGAAACCAACGGGCGCATGGCATCACTTGAAAAGCAGTTGCGTGATGAAAGCGCGCGCGCGGGGCGTCGCGAATCCATGCTGGTGCGCAGCCCGATTGACGGGTTGATATGGCGGCGCATGGCAACCGAACTTGCGACGGTTACCAAAAACAATGACTTGGCAAAAATTCTGGATTGTTCAGACATTCGCATCGAGGTGCCGGTCGATGAAAGCTTGTCTGATCGGATGGAAATTGGGGCGGTTGTTTCGGTTCGCCTGCAAGGATCACCCGAAACGTTTGAAGGGGTCATCAGCGGCGTGATCGGGACCCGTGCGGTATCGCCGGAACTTGAATATGCAGCCTTACCGCCGTTGCTTAAGAAGGATGAAGTTCTTCTGGTCGTCAATATTCCCGATTCCGGCTTTGAAGATCGCCCGGAGACCTTCTGTAATGTCGGTCGTCGCGCCGAAGTCAGCATTCCAAGCCGACTTCATAGCTGGTTTGGCGAGAGCGACCCGTCATAATGAACGCGATGGCGCAATTCGCACCGCTGGCACTTGTTGTCGGTATCATGATGCTGGCGTCACCGTTTCTGCGTCGTGACCGGTTATGGGCGCGTTGGCTGGTTGTGTTTTTCCTGAGCGCGCTGATTGCGCGGTATTTGCCGTGGCGGATCACCGAAACAGTTTTGCCAGCCGACCTCACCACGTTTCAGGGCTGGTGGATTGTTTTCCTGTTCGCGATCGAAATCGTGTTTCTGTGTGACATGCTGCGTCAGTCGCTTATTCACTGCAAAATTGTCAATCGCAGTGCCGAAGCCGATCAGGCCTATGCCAGATTGTCCGCCCGACCGGTCGAAAGTTGGCCAAGTGTCGATGTCTTCATTCCGAGTTACAACGAACCGCTTGATGTGCTTGAACGCAGCATTGTCGGCGCGTTGGCGATTGATTACCCGAACAAGACTGTCTGGGTGCTTGATGATGGTAAGCGGGACTGGTTGCGTGAATTCTGTGAGGAAAAGGGGGCCAAGTACCTTACGCGGAAGGACGGAACCCATGCCAAGGCCGGTAATGTTAATAACGGGCTGGCACATTCCAGTGGTGACCTGGTTTGTATTTTTGATGCAGATTTCGTGGCCTATCGCCACTTCCTGAAACGCGTGGTCGGATTTTTCGAAGACCCGACAATTGGTATCGTCCAGACGCCACAGCACTTCTTCAACAAGGACCCGATGCAGCGCAATCTTTGGATTGCCGATCGGTGGCCGGATGAGCAACGGCTGTTCTTTGATCATATTGCGCCATCCGTCGATGCATGGGACTCAATGTTTTGTTGCGGATCCTGCATGGTCATGCGGCGCAAGGCGCTGGATGCCATCGGCGGTGTGCCAACCGCGTCCATTACTGAAGATATTCTGACCTCGCTTGAGATGCTGCGCGAAGGCTATCGCACCCGTTACCTCAATGAAAAACTGTCCATCGGTCTTGCGGCTGAAAGCCTTCTTGCGTTTCACACCCAGCGCGAACGCTGGTGTCAAGGCGGTATCCAGACATTGTTTTTAAAGGCGGGGCCGTTGGGGCCGGGGCTTTCGCTTTGGCAGCGGATTTTGCTGTTTCCGATCTATTGGGTGTTTCATATCCCGGCGCGCTTGCTGGTGATCATGATCCCGATTTTTTATTTCTGGTTTGGCCTGCAACCGCTTGAAAATGCGCGAAGTTGGGAAATTTTCTATTGGCAATTGCCGGTTTTGATCGGCGGCTGGGCAACGGCGATGTGGCACAATGGCAGGCAAGCCTATCCCATCGTCAATGAAGGGCCGGCGGTGCTGGTATCCCTCAGGCTGTTTCCAATTGTTGTGTCATCTTTGATCCGGCCATTCGGGCGCCCGTTCAAGGTGACACCCAAGGGATCCCAGTCCGGGGCGGGGAACTCCAGGACCGAGGCAATCATTCTGGGCGTGCTGTTCGTTTTGACGATTGGCGGGTTCTTTTACAACATCAACACAGACATCAGGATCATCGATAACGCCGACTTTCTGCTTGTTGGGGGATTATGGGCTGCGATCAATTCGCTGACATTGCTTGTTGCGATACTGATTTGCTTTGAAAGTCCGGTGCAGCGCCAACAGGAACGGTTCCCGACCAGCTTGCGGGCAAAGATTACGGCCAACAGTGACGATGACCCGCTTGATATGACGATCACCGATATGTCATTGGGCGGCGCGCGTGCGATGTGCCCCGCAACGGGCATTGATCGCGACAGGTTCCAGAAGGGGGCATTGATCAAGCTCGATGTCGAAGAACTACCGCCGCTGGACGCCAAACTGGCGCGCGTCTTTGTGAATGATCAGAAACAGCTTGTTCTGACACTCGACTTCACGCCGGAACCCGCCGGTGAAGTACGCGATGCGCTGATCCGTGTGCTTTACACAACCGGGATCGATAACGCATCAAAACCGGCAGGCAGTTTTGCGCTTTGGGGCGCGTTGTTGCGCCGGATTTTCGGACGTGGTCCTGTCAAAAGCTAGGACGTCGACGACGGGGTGAGGTTAGCTCAACGCGTCAATGTCGGCTTCGGAAAGGGCCGCTGGCACAATGGTCAATGGCAGGCGCAACTGACCGACGGTATCGCTTTTGGTCAATGCCGTGATCAGCGGGCCGGGGCCTTCACTTGTTGTGCCTGCGGCAAGGACCAGAATGGAAATCTGTTCCTCTTCGTCAAGAAGGTTCAGCAATTCGTCCTTGAGACGTCCTTCGCGGATGAACAAAAGCGGCATGCTGCCGGTTTGTTCATGCACATAGGCCGCAAGCTCGTTCACACGCGATTCTGCCTCGTCACGGGCTTCTTCCTTCATCAGATCGCCAACCGCCATCCAGTGCTGGAACTCGGCCGGTTCAATGACGCTCAGAAGGGCGACACGACCGCCGGTATGTTGTGCGCGACGGCAGGCATAACGCAATGCCTTGGTCATTTCATCGCTGTCATCAACGACAACAAGAAATGTCCTGTTCGAAGTCGCACGAAGTTCCTGATCGGCATCAAAAGAAGGCATATGGGTTCTCTGAACAGTTGCACTCAACCGCTGCGGCACTGAACAGATGTGGGACTGTTGTTACGAGCGGACAGTCAAATTGTGCCGCAACTCAATGCCGGTTTCCAAGTGATTTTTGGTAATAGCGACAAAGATTTATGCGTTGCGTTATTGATTGAGGTAATGCTGCGACTGCGAAGTCGCAAGGACTGCTAATGCGCGTTTTGATGGTGAGCAGGCCCGCACGCTGTTAGCGTTTGCGGAATACGACACTGGCAATCCAGCCCGCAACCACGGCGATGATCACGGCAATAATGCCATAAAGTGCCGAGTAACGATGGGCGAACTCATAAACCTCGGCACTGATGCCGGTTTTTGAAACAACCAGTGGTGTGGTTTTGACGCTGGCAACACGGCCATCCCGGATCAGATACACGTTGATGGTATAGGTTCCCGTCGGGGTATTGGCCGGAAAATGGATATCAGTTCGAAACAGCTGATTGGACAGAAAACTGATTTTGGCCGGACGTTCCCCAAACAGACCCGCACCTTGCATATTGCGCACCAGCGCCTCGCGATAGACTTTCTGATCATCATCGCTCAGCTTGCTTTCGCCTATAAAGCGCTGATTTTGAAGTCCAATGCGGTAATCGAGCAAGACTTCCGGGGATGCGATGATGTCCATCGGGCGGTTTGATGCGCTGGCATAATAGGCTGGCACGTTCTTATAGCGCGCGCTTTCGCTGTTGACCCAAATGCCGACTTTACGCTCTTTTTTTCGGACCACCATGTCTTGGTCCGGGCCGCGAACGGTAACAACGACGTCACCTTCTTCCTCGACCGCGCCAAACAACAGTACATTGGTGCCGGTAAAGCCGGTGGTGATGGCGACAAGATGGTTGGATAAATCGACAACCAGCGGATCAGCCGATGCCTTTTTGGGGCCAGCCCCGATGGTCAAAAGCGGCAGCGCCAAGGTAATCATAAATGCGACCCGAATGGCTAAGGGTACTGGCATCACAGATCCCCCGGCATGACGGAATAAAGGTCGCTTGGCGTAATCACCAGATCAAACAGAAGCTTTAGGCAGACCGACAAAACCAAAAGGCCCAGCAGGGCACGAAGATGCTCGGCCTTGAGGCGGGAGCCAAACTGCGCACCAAACTGTGCGCCGATTACGCCGCCAATCAGCAACAGGATGGCAAGGGCGACATCAACCGTCTGGGTTTGCACTGATTGCAGGAAGGTGACGTTGGCCGTGACAAAGATGATCTGAAACAGCGATGTGCCAATGACAACGCCGGTCGGCATGCCCAACAGATAGATCATGGCCGGCACCATCACAAAGCCACCACCAACACCCATCAATGCGGTCAGCATGCCGACAAAGAAACCAACGGCAAGCGGCAACAGGGCGCTGATATAAAGCCCGGAGCGATAAAACCGCATCTTCAAGGGCAGGCCGTGGATAAAGCTGTGTTGATGTTTTTTGGATCGGCGGATTTGGCCGCCGCGACGCCGGGTACGGAAAATGGCGCGCGTGGCTTCAAACAGCATCATGCCGCCAATGATACCAAGGAAGATCACGTAACAGAGCGAAATGACCAGATCGATCTGACCAAGTGACCGCAACCAGGCAAACACCCAGACACCGACGGTCGACCCGACAATACCGCCTGCCAGAAGAACCAGACCCATTTTAAGGTCGACATTGCCGCGCTTCCAGTGGGCGAACACACCCGATACAGAAGATGCGACGATTTGGTTTGCAGCAGTTGCCACGGATACGGCCGGGGGAATACCATAGAAAATCAAAAGCGGCGTAATAAGGAAGCCGCCGCCAACGCCAAAAAGACCCGACAAGAAGCCGACCCCGCCGCCCAGTCCCAAGATCAGAAATATATTTACCGATATCTCGGCAATCGGGAGATAGATTTGCATCGCGGGCGGGCTAACAGCGTTTGATTGATTGTTGTGGTTCAGTCTAACATATTGTGCAAATGCAACAATCGCCAATTGCCGCTATATCGGACCGGTTTCGTATTTTTTATAAGGTTTCTTATGTCGACATCTTCAAGTGGTCCCCATGATGCAATTCTCGACGCGCGCGGGCTGATGTGCCCGATGCCCGTTCTGAAGGCAAAAAAAGCACTGCGTGACGTCAAGGATGGCGGAATTCTGCAAGTCCTTGCGACCGATCCCGGTTCTGTCGCCGATATGAAAGCCTTTTGCGAGATGACCGGTAATCGACTGATATCGTCTGAACAGGACGAAGATGTTTTTATCTATCACATTGAAAAATCCGGTACCTGAGACCGGGTTTTAAAGCGCCCCACACGATGAAAGTTCCCTGAATGTCGCCAACCCCACCTAATCTGACTTGGCTGGATTGTGATTTTGATGATCTGTCCGCGCGCCACGTGCACAGTCTTTTAAAGCTTCGCCAGCAGATTTTTATTATCGAGCAGACCTGCATATTTCCCGACATAGACGGGCTTGACCCGCGATGCAGGCACATCGTTGCCTATGAGGGGGACGATGTTCTGGCTGCGGCACGGATTGTGGCACCGGGTATTGATCCCGACCATGCAGAACAAGGTGAACGTCCCGCAATTGGCCGCGTTGTTACCAGCGATCGTTTGCGCGGGCAGGGCATCGGCCGCGAAGTGATGCGCCGTGCAATTGAGGTTTGTGAAAAGAAGTTTGCAGGCAAACCGATCTACCTTAACGGGCAGCTATATCTTCGAGGTTTCTACGAAAGCCTCGGCTTCGTGCAATTTGGCGACGAATATGACGAAGATGGTATCGCCCATATCAGCATGGAACGCGCGGCGAACCTGAAATAGGTCAAGCAGGAGGAATGACCGATAGCGGCGGACCCTAGCGTGCGCCGCTGGTCGCCATGCCGGTAAAGAATTCAAGCTGCCAATTCATGTCATCCTCGCTCAGCGGATATTGATTTCCGCTGCGGGGATTAAGTGTCTGGCTCGGCGGGACGTGACCAAGCTTGACCTGAATTTTCACAGCAAGATCGGCCGGAAGACCGGCCTTCCATGCAAGCGACACAACACCCTTTGCCGAATGGGTGTTCAGCACCTTTGATACGGCGTCGGGCGAAATTCCGGCCAGAACTGCCAGCGATGCGCGGGCGAATTTGACATCGTTTGCTGCCAATGCCTTTGCTACTTCCTGATCGGTCAGCTTTTTCTTGGCATGCATGGCCAGTGC
This sequence comes from Thalassospira sp. CH_XMU1458, assembly GCF_037027205.1. Taxonomy (NCBI): domain Bacteria; kingdom Pseudomonadati; phylum Pseudomonadota; class Alphaproteobacteria; order Rhodospirillales; family Thalassospiraceae; genus Thalassospira; species Thalassospira sp. CH_XMU1458. The sequence goes on from NZ_JAYMDW010000002.1 coordinate 477,499, forward strand.
CTTTTCAAAGGCAGGTTCGCCTTCTTCTTCGTCACCGTCTTCTGCGACCACGCCTTTTTTGTCAGACTTTGGTTCTGCCTTGTCTGACGGTTTGGCTTTTTCCTTGTCAGCCTTGATCTTTTTCGCATCGGTCGCAACGTCGTCGCGCTTTTCGAATTCGCCAGATGCGATACGGCGCTGAACGACTTCGCGGACCGCATCAAGCTGGTCCTTTTTCAGGTCTTTGCGGCGTTCCAGAACACTGATCAGGTTTTCGGCGACAAAGCGCGCCAGTTTTCCAGCCGCAGTCGGTGTCAGGGTTGGGCGTTTGACAAGGGGTTCGTGCCATTCTGGGTAGTCCGGCGCGCGATCAATCAGTTGATCAAGCGTCTCTTCGCGGATCTGTGCAGACTTGTTGCCAAGCAGATGGGAAATCGCATCCTTGTCGCTGCTTGCAGCAATGGCATCGGCAAGCTTTTCACCAACGTTTCTACGACGTGACACAAAGCTGAGCGCACCACGACCAGAGCTGCCTTCAATGATTTCAAGCAGATCTTCTTCGGTCAGGACCGGCGAATATTGCAAGACCGGGCCAGAAACGACGCTTTCGGCGTCGCGTGCAAGCTGCTGAATGATTGGCTGTGGGGCGTCGGCAATGTCTTTGAGGGTTTCAGAGATCACTTGGCGGACGTGAACAGCCTGGTCACGTACAAGCTTGTCGAGCGCCTCGTAGGTCATGCGGCGCAGTTTATCAGTTTCATGGGCGGTCAGGCCGGCAGAGAGATGCGCGATCTTCTCGGCAAGACTGCCACGGACACTGTCATCGCTGTCATCGGTCAGAAGGACATCGGCCTGAACCGGCGTTGCCTGGTTGGCTGCAATGTGACGACGTACGGAAGAATCGTGGTCAGTGGCGAGGAAATACAGGATTTCGGGCCGTGTATCATGGCGTTGTGCCAGTTTGCCGCGAACATCTGCATCCGGGCTTGCCGCCATTTCCTTGGCTTCGTCATAGGTGATTGGCGTTTCGCTTCGCTTGGTAAATACCCGCTGCAAAAATCCCTTCATCGGGCATTCCTCCTAAACTTCGATTTTTGCCGGGTCTTTTGACCCCGGCGCGGCAGCGATACCAAAACGGCCTTTGCCAAGTTTCTTGACCTGATACATGGTCTGATCTGCGCGTTGCACAAGTTGTTCAAGCGTTTCTTTTGAATCAGGTTCATGAACCGCAATACCTACGGAAATGCCCAGCGGATGTTCGGCATCCCCGGAATATTTTCCAAGAACGGCACTTTCCTTCATCAAGGTCTTGGCGCGTGCCGACGCGGCTGGAATATCGGCTCCTTCCAACCACAGAACAAATTCATCGCCGCCAAGGCGGGCTACAAGATCAGATGGGCGCACATTATCAAGTAACACTTGCGTTAACGTAAGAATGGCGTCGTCGCCAGCCTGATGGCCATGGATATCATTGACCAGTTTGAAGTTGTCCATATCGACATACATCAATGCCGCAGGCGCATTTTCACGGCGTAGGCGACTATGGCGACGTTTGAGTTCCTCAAAGAACGCGCGACGGTTCAGAAGCCCGGTCATGCCATCGGTACGCGAAAGCGTCAGAATGCGTTCATGCTGGATGGCCTGTTCAATCGCGATACCGACCTGATCGGCTACCTCGGTCATGATGGCCCGTTCGCCGTCGGTTGGTTCCGGGTGATCCGCATCAAACATAAAGATCACAGCGCCATTGTTGCGCTGATGATAATGGCAACTAAGGCCAATGAGCCGGTAGTTACCGACATGGGCATCAAACGTTTCATTCGTTTTTTGCATCTGATGAAGCGCCTGATGGGCGATCTCGTTGGCCGTCTTGTCTGCATCGCCGGCCGCCAGTTCAAGGTCGCCGGTTTCATCGTTGCGTTTGAAGATAACGCAATGGGAACAGGCCAATGCACGCGTGCTGGCTTCGGATGCGCCCTTAAGGACCATAAGCGGGTCAATTTCATCACGCATGGTGCGCACGATATAGGTCATCAGACGATCACGATTTCGGGCGGTTGCGACTTCGCTTTCGCGGCGGCGTTGTTCGGTAATGTCGTGGGCAAGACCACGTGTGCCGATCCAGACCCCTTCGCGCGAATAGACGGGCGTCGATGAAACCGAAAGACATGCATCGCGTCCGTTCGAACGCCGGAACCAAACCGGGACATCACGCACGGCCTTCTGGCTGCGAAATACGTGTTCGCTGTCCTGATCAGCAGTATCAAGCAGGAATTTCCCCGGGAAACGTCCGACGATGTCATCGGCACGGTATCCAAGTGCCCCGCGCGGAGAGACAAAGATAAACTTGCCTGTTTCATCCGTTTCCCAGGCAAAGGCGGAGGAAACTTCGACAATATCGCGATAGCGCTGGCGTGAGTCGATCAGGGCTTCACGCAAGTTCCGGTCCATGCTGACATCCCGCGGCAGGATCATGACCTCGTTCTTTGTGGTCGGAAGGGCGGTCAGCTCAAGTGTTGCGGTACCGCGCTGGACTTCAAAGGTCATCAGTTCAACCACACCGCCCGGTGTGGTCAGGGCGCGTCGGATCAGTTGATAGATTTCAGGGAACAGGCCGTCACGAATGCCATTGGCAAAACCGACAGCATTTTTGTTGGCAAATAGCGGCACACCCTTTGCGTCCATCACGATGACGGGGGCCTCGGCCTCGGCCATGACTTTGGGGTCAAGGGTAAACACGTCGGCATCGTAGTTTGTCAGATCGTCTGCAAAATTTGTGTTCTGGTTTTGCGGATCCACCGGATGACGGGAAGTCATGCGCGTCCTCCTGTTGTGGTCGACGCGTTCTGATCGTCGGTGTCGGCACTGCTATTTGAACTGGCGAGATTGGTCTTGTGATAATCGTCTTCGCTGCCAATCGTGATTGGCGGCCCCAGATGATAGCCTTGACCATAGTCGATACCCAGATCACATACCAGTTCGTAACTGGCCTGATCATGGATCATTTCGGCGATCGTATGAATACCAAGATCGCGACAGAGCAGGGCGGTTGCCTTAAGAAATGCCCGCCCTTTGGGATTGGCAAGCGCAGTTCTCATTGCTCCGCCATCAAACTTGATAATGTCGACATCAAGCGCGCTCAGATATTCGAAGTTGGCGGCCCCGGCACCAAAGTCATCAAGACAGATGGCATGGCCACGGGCGCGCAGCATCTGCAACCCGTTATTCACATCGGTCAATCCACGAATACGCGACGTTTCGGTCACTTCGAAAAGGACTTGTTCCGAGGGGATGTCATAGTCGCCAAGCAATTCGATAAGGGCTGGCATGAAACCGGCCTGTTCTAGCGAGTGGCCAGAAAGATTGACGGCAACCGGATAGGGGATGCTGTCAGGATTGTCGCGCAGGTGATCAAGAACCTTGCTGCACATTGCCAGATCAAACTCGGTAATCAGTCCGGTTCCTTCGGCGAAATGAATGATCTGGTCAACGGCCAACGTGCTGTCGCCGATGTTAAAGCGCGCCAACGCTTCGAAATGATGCATTTCCCGATTGCCAAGATGGACAATCGGCTGCAATGCAACAGCAAATGACCCATTTTCCACGATCTCGCGGAAGGCACGTACGGACTTCAGTGTTTCGTTGATCAGGTGCGGCAGGCTTGCCGAAAGGCGGGCGGCGGTGACGTCATTCTGTGCCTTGCGTTGCATCCGGTTGAGTGCATAGGCAACCGCCCGTGTCAGGTTGGTATCCCGGTCACTTTCGGCATTCTCGGTATCGAAATGATGAATGTTCCGAGCACTTTCATAGTCATTGCCAAACAGGTCTGCTGTTTTGGATTTTTTGGTATTTTTGCCGTTAACGCCCGAGGTGTTGGTCAACGACATCAATCCTCTGATACTCTCGGCCGAGGTTGTTTTATCGATTTCCTCAAGATCAGCGCGGAGCGCACTGGCATAGGCCACGATACGGCGTTCGAGTTCGATCATCGGTTCGTCAACCGGATGAATTTTTTGTGGTCGCCGTGACTGTTCCTGATCCTTAACCACACTAGCATTGAATTGCTTTGCGCCAATTCCGATCAGACGGGCTAATTCATTGGTTGCGGCCGTTTCCGCCTGGGAGCGCGAAGCCGCCAGGTTTTCGAGCACCACCAAGGCTTCGTTGTGGTAGTTCATGCTTGAAAGGTCACCAACCGAACCGGTCTGGCTGGTTTCGGCGTTCATGTTCTGGCGAATGACGGCATTTTGCAAAATGATGCGATCAATGCCCGATCTGGCGCGAGGACGAATGGCGCGATGGCGCGCTGCGATGTAATAGCGGCTTGAAGGATCGGCGATCATATAGCCGCTGAGTGACAGCGGCACAGCTTCCTGAACCGGTTTGCCATCAGACTCGCAAAGCTGGAAATCAAGATCAAGCTCTTCAAGGCGCTTCAGTCCCGTGCCGCCGTGAAGATAGGCACGCAGCAAAGGACGTTCGGACTTAACAACAATTTTCTCGAAGGCTTCGCCGATCAGACGGTCTGGCGTGCATCCCAGAAGACTCTCGGTCGCGCCTGCGACAAACAGAATATAGCCGTTCTCATCGACTTCAAGAAGCATGTCAGCCCAGCAGAATGCCATGGCTGCCAGAAGGTCTTGGTCATTCGTTTCCGCCGAGTGGCCGGTGCTGTCTGTCATTTTCGACCCGTCATCGTAAGCCGCCTGTTTGTTTTTCTAAGCCGCAGCTTTGCCTGTCTCTCATAAATAGCGATCTTACAAAGGATATGAAGGATTTGCACTTGATATGGCAAAAAAAACATTCCGGCTTCAAAAGATCGATTTCTGACACGTCGCAAGGGGCTGAGTGTCGATCAATTCTAAGCGAAAGTTTAGGGACGCTGACTTTCACCTCAATGACATCGCAGACATTGAGACTTGATGTTTTTTTGATTGTTCTATCAACTCTGAATTGGGCAGTTATCTGCGCCTTCCACCTTCTGTCCGGGAAACTGCATCATCAGCTTAGTGAGGTCGCTGTGTTAAGCCGAAACATCAACCGCCGCCGATTTATGAAGTCTGTCCTGATGGCAAGCGGGGCTGTCGCTTTTGCATCAAAATTTGCCGTCAAAAGTGCCCATGCGCTGGAAAATGTTTCTGTGGTTGTAGTCGGTGCAGGTATTGCCGGGCTCGGTGCGGCGAATTTGTTGCGTAAACACGGGGCCACAGTGACCGTGCTTGAGGCAAAGGACCATACCGGTGGTCGCCTTTTGACAGACTGGTCTATGGGCGCACCGTTTGAAGTCGGTGCCGGATGGATCCACGGTCCGTCATCGGACAACCCGACCAAGCAACTTGCTGATGCGGTTAATGCCCAATATGCCGTCACCGACGATGAGAACGCAGTGTTCTTTGACATCAACGGCTATGAATATGATGAGGATGAGGTCGAGAGAATTGTCGATGCCTGGGAAGGGGTTCTTGAACACATCGACGGCACCTATGAGGTGAATGACCCGCGCAGTCTTTTGCAAGCGATCAAGGACTATCGTCCGGCGTATCTTGATGATCCGGGGATCATGTGGGCGTTTTCTGCCTTTACCGAATTTTCGAAGGGTGGGGCGATCGAAAAATTGTCAGCGCCCCTATTTAACTGGGATGAGGCATTCGACGGTGCGGATGTCGTCGTCACATCCGGCTATGACGAGATTTTAAAACCTCTGAAAGAGGGGCTTGATATCAAGCTTTCTCATGTGGTTTCGGCAATTGATTACAGTGCCGATGAGGGACTGGTGATCACCACCGATCAGGGAACTTTCGATGCCGACTATTGCATTTGTTCGGTTCCATTAGGTGTTCTGAAAGCCAACAATATCCAGTTTACGCCCGAACTTCCCGGCAGCTATCGCGATTCCATTGCAAATCTCGGCTTTGGCAGTGTGACCAAACTCGCACTGAAGTTCGAGGAACCGTTCTGGGATATCGAAACCCAGTATTTCGGCATCACAACCGAGCCGAAAGGGCGGTGGAACTATTGGCTGAGTTACCGAACGTTTTCAGATGAGAACATCTTGCTGGGGCTAAGTGTCGGGGATTATGCGCTGACCGCTGATCGTATGACCGATGCGGAGATGGCTGAAGATGCACTCGATGTGCTGCGCACTGTCTGGGAAGATGACGTGACAGAACCGATTGACGTTCTGGCAACCCACTGGGCCACCGATCCATTCACACTTGGCGCATATGCTTTTCCGCGTCCAGGTAACCGAAAATCTGATTTCGACGGTCTCGGAGAGCCGATTTCAGATCGACTGATCTTGGCTGGTGAACACACGATCTTTGACTATGCCGGTACAACCCATGGCGCGTTCATGACCGGTCTGCGCGCAGCAGAGTATATAATCGACGAGGAAGGTTAGGGGAAAGTCGACAGCCTATCCTGTCTCATCGGATATCAGGCTGCGTTATGATCGGCTTTGCGGGGCTCGGTTGCCTCGCGGCGGCTGTGCTTCTGATCATACATGGCTTCATCTGCTTCGCGGATCAAATCGGCGATATCGCATTTTGCGCCAAAGGATGCGTGACCGAAGCTTGCCCTGATCGACAGTGCCTTACCCTGCCATATCAGCGGGAATCGCTCGGTTGCGTTCTGAAGCTGCACAATCCGTTTTGCCGCTGCGGCAGGATCACTGCCGGTCATCAGGATGGCAAATTCGTCGCCGCCAAAGCGGGCAACAAAATCATCAGACCGGGTGTGCGTGCGCAGGTTCTGGCCAAAGTGTCGAAGGACGGCGTCCCCCGCAGCATGCCCGTGCATGTCATTGATTTGTTTGAAACCATCAAGATCCGCAATGACCAGAATGCCGCGTTCGTCGGTTCGTGACGCGCGCGAGATTGCCTCCCGGGTGCGCTTCATAAAGCCGCGACGGTTATAAAGCCCGGTCAACTCATCGGTTTCGACCATGAGTTCGAGCTGTCTGATCCGGTTTTGCTGCTGATCAAGGCGGGTTTGCATGTCACGGGCAAGATCAACCAATGTCGAAAGCGCACTACGTTGTTCGCTTTCGTCTGTTTCTTCGGTCGCGCGATTGTTGATTGCCGTCTGATGCTGAAAATCAGCAGCAAGCTCTATCAACAAATCTATCTGCGACTTTTCCATTGGGCGTCTTGTTCTCAATGACATTGGATACCGAAACCCTTAAAAGGGGTGGAACCATTCTATCTTTCATGGCGTTACAAGAACATTAACGCACATGAAGCGTATTTGTGACGAAGCACTGTCGATCACGCAAAGGAGCACGACGGATGAAGTACCTTTTTGGGGCCGGATTGGCGCGAAAAATCGCTGTTGCGGGTGTGGCTCTGGCGTTGGCAGGGTGTTCGTTCCTGCAAAAAGAAAACTTTACGGTTGGTGGTGAAATCACCGATCAGGGGCAGGAATGCGTTACGTTCCGTGCCGAAGACGGGACGCTATATGCACTCGCCAACAAGGCAAGCAGGCTGCGCCCGGGCGACAAGGTGCGCATCACCGGCCATCTGGCACTGATGACAACCTGTACCGAGGCAACAACCCTGATCGTTGACAAGATTGTCCTGCTTGCGCCCGCTGACTGAGCCCTTGTCTAGCGCGCAGTTGCAAAACAATCCGTGCCGTCAGCTTTGAGCTGGCGGCATTGTTTTTGCGCAGACTCCGAGTCTTCAAATCCTGCAAGCTGCAGGCGATGGTATATGCCCTGACTGCCAAGATCGGCGGATACGATTTTCTTGTCGTGCGATTTAGCCAGTTCCGGATAGCGGATGCTAAAGCTCGCCCAATATGTTTCAGCGGTAAATGTATCGCGAAAGGCGCCAAGCTGGATCCGGAAACCACCACCGCTGACTGCCGGAACAGGCGTTGCTGTTTCAACAAGATCAGATGCCGTCGTCGTCGTGCGTTGCACGGTCACAGCGGGCTGTGTGGTCTGGTTCGCAGGCGAAGTTGGCGAAGCCGCCGGGGTAATCCGAGTTTCCGTGGGGGGTGATGTCCCTTGACGAACGGGTTGGACCGAACGGACTAATGGCTTTCCATTGATCGTCCGTTGATACTGATCTACCAAAGAGGGAATTTCTATTTCTTCCTCAAGCCGGGTTTCAGTTGGAATTGTTCCGGGGAGGAGGCTGAGAGGCTGATTGCCTGATCGCAAACTTGATGCGCGGGCAGGCAAATCCGTCGGGATGATATCGATCCCGGTTGGTCCTGTTTCGGGGGCAAGCGATTGTGCCACTGCACTGATATTAAAGATCATGGCGACCATCAGTGCCGCAGCAAAGGTGCCCGATAAAGAAAAACCACCCCACATTCCGGCAAAGCCAATCGCCTGCGACAACTGTATCGCAGGGTTTGGATATGCGTGGGGTGGTTTCGCCATTCCTACATCTCCGTGCGCGGGCCATATGCATGGCGTTCGCGCAAAATCAGATCATTGTTGCGCAGGCGTTCCATGGCTTTGCCATAGACGGTGTCTGGCGCATATTGACCATCTGTCCGGTCACCTGTTGCCATTCCGGTCAGAAGCTCAATCGCATCATTGATGTGTTCCACCGTCCAGATGTTGAACTTGCCCTGGCGAATGGCCTGAACGACTTCTTCGCGCAGGACAACGTTTTCCGCATTGGCCGAAGGAATAATCACGCCCTGATCACCGGTAAAACCCTGATCAGCGCAAATGCGATAGAACCCTTCGATCTTGTGCGAAATACCGCCAACCGGCTGTGCCTGACCAAACTGGTTCATCGACCCCGTAATGCCGACATTCTGGCGCATCGGGATGTTTGAGACAGCGGAAATGATAGCGCAAAGTTCCGCCATCGACGCCGAATCCCCTTCGATCCCGCCATAGTTCTGCTCAAACGTCACGTTACACGCAAAAGAAAGCGGAAAATCCTGCGCAAAGCGTGATTTCAGGAAGCCTTCAATGATCATCACAGACTTTTGCTGCAATGGGCCGGACATATCGACCATACGTTCGATGTTTAAAACGCCGAGGCTACCGACATAGGACCGGGCTGACACGCGTGCTGGCAGGCCAAAGGCGTGATCGCCGTAATCGAGAACCGTCAGTGCGTTGACCTGACCAACCACGCTGCCAAAGCTGTCGATCAGGATTTCGCGCCTTTGAACCCGTTCGTGGGATCGGTCTTCAAGGCGTGAATTGCGATGGCGCCGCTCCTCGATCGCACGCCGGACATCCGCCGCACGGATGGTTTCGCGACCTTCGGCCTTGCTAAGTGCGCCGGCCTCGATCGCAACATCTTCGACCCGTTCAATCTGGGCTGTCAGCTTGTCGCGTTCACCCGCCCAACGCGCCGCTTGACCAAGCAATTGGCGGATTGCACCATTATCAACCGGGATGCCGGAGCGTGACAGGGCGGATGCCCGCAGAAGCCCGGTATAGATCGAAATGTTGCGACCAGCCGCTGGCATGTCGGCATCAATATCGGCCTTGACCCGGAAGTGATTTCGGAAATCCACATCCAGCGAGAAGAAGGTGTAATAAAACTTCGGCGCGCCGACGATAACGACCTTGAGATCAAGCGGGATCGGGCGCGGTTCCGGTGCGCCTGCGGTCGGCGGGCCGCCCTTATGGGTTTCCTCGATACGGATTTCACGGTCACGAAGGGCTGCCTTCAAAAAGCCCCAGCATTCTTCGTGTTCCAGAATGCTTTCCGCACGCAAAACAAGAACGCCGCCATTGGCGCGATGAAGGGCGCCTGGCTTGATCAGGCTGAAATGCGGATGCATGCCGCCCCCCATCGGGCGGTACTGAATTTGCCCAAACAGGTTGTCGTAGCTTGGACTCGGTTCAAGCACGACATCGGGGTGGTTATCGCGCGAATGATCGATCAGCAGGTTGACGGCATAGCGATCATCGACGGTTTCCGGGATCTTGCCATCCCCGCTTTCGATGGCGGGTTGGTCGCTGGCTTCCTCGAACGCGTCGATATTGTCGAGAATGTCTTTTTCAAGCGCGTCGAACCATGCCTTGAGGCCGGGGCTTGTGAATTTGTCGCGCAGTTTCTTGATGCGCGGTTTCAGAACAACCTTTGCTGCTCCGCGTCGCAAACTATCAAGCGTATCGGCGATCTGTTCTTCGAGGTCGCGGGTGGAAAGCAGCGTTTTGCGGGCTTCTTCGGCGACTTCCTCAAACGCGTCTTCGGCCTCGTTACGGCGATCCTTTGGGATCTCGTCGAGTGAAACCGGTTCGCCTTCCTCGTTCAGCGCGACAATCATCACGCCTTTTTCGTTTTCCTGAACATCCAGACCGCGTTCACGGGCATATTCACGCAACGCATCAAACTTTTCGCGAAGTTGTGCGCGCGCTTCTTCGGTCTGTGTCTGGGTTTCGGTCAGGTGGGCCGGGGCGTTGAAGGCTGAGGCAAAAGCTTCGCGCAGATGCGTGATCAGCGTTTCCATCGCCGCCAAAAGTTTTTGGCCCTGACCAGCCGGAAGGGCATAGGGGCGCGGGCGATTGGTGCGCGAAAAATTGTTCAGATAGACCCAGTCATCGGGGGCTTCGCGTTCTTCCATGGCTTTGTTGAGGTAATCAAGGGTCGCCGTCATGCGGCCAGCGCGATCGAGACCAAGAACAAAAATGTTGAAACCGGGTTCGGACATCGAAAGTCCGAATTTAAGAGCCTCTGCCGCGCGGTAATGCGATGAAAAATCAAATATTTTCGGCTGTTGGTCTTTGTGTGGGCTGCGAATACGGAAATGCGGGAAACCGCAATCATCTGCGTCAAGGCGGGAAACTGGCATCTGCTGACTTTCTGCTGCCCAAGATCAAGGTATCAAGCAGGGGCTTCTTGCCCCCGCAGCATATCTTGGAAGCAACGCAATCACGCGGTCAAGCGTTGCGTGCGGAAATAATTGAAATGCCAGTAAGAACCGTGACTTCGCCTCAAAATTCCACGGTCATCATGTACAAGAAAAACCTTGCGTTACATGACGACGGAATTGCCAAAATCACTGCTCTGAAGCAGGCGGTCGACGATTTGCACGCCGCGGCGCAATCTTTCGGGGGATCGTTCTGCGCCGAAGCATAGCCGCATACCCCTTGGCACGTGACCAACGGCGAATTGCTGTGCCGCGGTCAAAAGAACACCATTGTTGGCCGCATCCATCACCAGTTCACTGGTGTCGATATGTTCGGGAACTTCCAACCAGATGTGATAGTTGGTCGGGTGGAAACGGATATCATAACCCTTGAGCGTGCCAAGCACGATCGCGAGGCGCTTGGCGGCTTCTTCACGATGCCATGTCTCGAACTGGGCAAGGCTGCCATCCATGATCATGCGTGTGACAAGTTCAAGGTTGATGGTTGAAACCATCCAGCAGGTGGACCGGATTGCACTGGCAAGTTTTCCGATCATTTCGCCCGGTGCATGGATATAACCGACACGCAAACCACCACCGATGCTTTTTGATACGCCATCAAGATAAATGCTGCGTTCCGGTGCAAAGCAAGACAGCGGGGGTGGGGCATCCGGATCAAGGAAGTGGTAAATGCCGTCTTCGATCAATGTCAGATCATATTTACGCAGGATTTCCGCAATTTCGATGCGGCGTTTCTGGCTCATGGTGCTGCATAGCGGGTTGTGCAGCGTCGGCATCAGATAAATCGCACGCGGGCTTTGTGTGCGGCACATGTTTTCCAGTGCGTCAGGCATGATGCCGTCGTCGTCCATGGCCACACCGCGCAGACGGAACTGCAACAAATTGGCAAGGCTGCGCAGGTTGGGATAGGTGAGTTCCTCGCACAGGACAAGATCGCCGGGGCGCACTGTCGCCAGCAGCGAGACTGTCATGCCATGTTGAACACCAGCCGTTGGTAAAACGCGTTCCGGATTGTCATCCAGCCCCAGTCTTCCGGCGGAAAAAGCCAATGCTTCACGCTGATGGGCAACGCCATATTCCGATTTGTACGACACCATATCGTCCGTCGACATGGTGGTCGCAACCTCAATCAGGGTCTCGCGAATGCGCCCTTCCCTTGGCGGGAGAGGGCAGTTCATCCTGAAATTGATCGGTCCGGTATCTTCGGTCTCGTTTGACTGGGAATTCGTCGATGGCGCAGTACCGGTAGATCGTGCGAGCTGGGTGAGGTTGTTGGTAAATGCCATCGGAATCGGGGCGGTGGCCGCCATATCAAGTTCCGACTGGATATTGTCGAGCACATAGGTTCCACGGCCAACTTCACCGGCCACCAGCCCCAATCTTTCCGCCTCGCGGTAGGAGCGGGTAATTGTGCCAACCGTGACGCCAAGTTGATAGGCGAGGTCGCGGTGGGTGGGCAGTCGGTCTCCGGGTTTCAGAGAGCCGTCTTTGACTGCTTTGCGGATGGCTTGCGCGATCTGTCGATAAACAGGACCGCCAGCCTCATCAAGTTTCGGGAACCATATTGTCATGGTGACAATGTTTAAATTGACACAATAATAATGTCAATGACAAAACAATATCGAGACAATTCACCGAAAGGAGATGGAAATGGTAAATTGTAACGATACAATCCAGATTCCTGGCATCAATGTCACTGAGCGCACAGTAAGCACCTCTAAACAGGCCAAGCAGCCTGTGACCTGGCGTGCCGCGATCATTGGTGTGATGATCTCTGCGGCTGAATATCTTGCCCGTCTGCAGGCGCATTCGCGCGATCGTCACGCTTTGCAAAGGCTTGATGATCATATGCTTAAGGATGTCGGGCTGACCCGATCAGATATCGAACAGGAACTGTCAAAGCCGTTCCTGTAAGGTTTCCCCCGGCGCGGCTCGCCACCGCCGCGTTTGACGGAGGCACTTTGCTCCCATTGTGCCTCCGTTCGGCGGGAAGCGGCTGTAAACGCAAATTGTCACGATTTTGATCTATCAGGGATACAATACAATGTTTAATACAGGTGAGTTGCGCGAGGCCGCGGATTTTGTGCATCAATATGTTGCGCCGACGCCGACAATTCAGTGGCCGCTGCTTGATCGCGCGACCGGATTGTCCCTGTATGTGAAACACGAAAATCATACCCGACTTGGTGCGTTCAAAATCCGGGGTGGACTGACCTTTTGTCGTTATCTCGGAAAGTCGGTTGATGTGAACCGCGGGATTATCTCGGCGACACGGGGCAACCATGGTCAAAGCCTTGCCCATGCGGCCAGCCGTTTTGGTATGCCTGCGACCATTATTGTCCCGCATGGCAATTCCGTTGAAAAGAACGCCGCCATGCGGGCCTGGGGGGCAGAGGTGATTGAACATGGTCATGACTTCCAGGAGGCAGCGGAATACGCCAAGGCACTTGCCACCAAGGAAGACCTTGTAATGGTCCCGCCGTTCCATCGGGAACTTGTGCGTGGTGTCGCGTCCTATGGGTTGGAGCTTTTTGACGCTATTTCCGGTCTGGATCGTATCTATGTGCCGGTTGGCATGGGATCCGGGATTTGTTCGATGATCACGGTGCGTGATGCGCTGGGCCTTAAGACCGAAATTATTGGTGTGGTTGCAACGGGTGCGGATGCCATACGTCAGTCATTCATGGCCGGTGAAATCATCCAGACACCAACGGCCAATACATTCGCCGACGGGGTTGCCTGTCGTAGCCCGGACCCCAGCGCGTTTGAGATCATTAAAAGCGGTGCTGCGGACATTGTTGCTGTCGATGATGAACAGATCGCGGATGCCATGCGCCTTTATTTCAGTTCGTGCCACACCATTGCCGAGGGGGCAGGTGCCGTGCCGCTGGCGGCTGCAATTGCACAGCGCGAAAGCAATATCGGCAAGAAGGTCGCCGTTGTGTTGACCGGGGCGAACATTGATCGCGCCGACTTTGCGCGCATCCTTTCAGGAGAAAACAAATGAACAGCATTTCAAATCGTTCAGATGACAGCCCCACTGTTGATGAACGTCATCTCATGTTTGATGACCTTGAAAAACTTGGCCGCATTCTTGTGGAAACAGGTGATGTCGCGCACAGCTTTATTCAGGGTGCGGATAACATGGATGTAACCTGCCGCGATTTCTCTGCCTTTGACCCCTCGCGCCCCATGCCGGGGCAGGGACGCGGTGCGCTTGATGCGTTGCGGGCAGCGAAGGAAGAAATTCTGCCGCTGCTCGCCGCATCAATTGGTCCTCGTTATCTTGGATTTGTTACCGGCGGCACGACGCCAGCCGCCCTTGTCGGCGATTGGCTTGTCAGTGCAATTGATCAGAATGCCACCGGACCGGAAGGATCGGTCAATGCCGCGGTTGAAGAACAGGTCATCAACTGGTTGTGTGAACTGGGTGGTGTGCCGTCAGATACGTTTGATGGTGTTTTGACGACCGGTGCAACGGTATCAAACCTTTTGGGCCTGGTTGCGGCCCGCCAGTGGTGTGGTGAACAGATTGGTGTGAATGTCGATGCCGATGGTGCAAGCGTTCTGCCAGATCTTGAGATTTTTGCCGCGAGTCCGCACGCCAGCATGATCAAGGATTTGTCGATTGCCGGCATTGGTCGTAACAGCTTTACCAAGGTCGCAACCACGCCGGGATCGGAAGAAACCGATATTGCCGACCTCAAGGCCAAGCTTGTGGCCAGTGACGCGCGCGCCAAGATCGTTATTGCGTCGGCCGGGACGGTGAACGCGACCGATTTCGATAACCTTGATGCGATTGCCGATTTGTGTCGTGAATTCGGCGCATGGCTTCATATCGATGCCGCGTTTGGCTTTTTCGCTGCCCTGGATGATCGTCGTGCCCACCTTACTAGGGGAATAGCGCGCGCGGACTCCATCACATCAGACGGGCATAAGTGGCTCAATGTCCCGTATGATTGCGGGATTTTCCTGACCCGTCATATTTCGGTGCTGGAGACATGCTGTCGGGCTTTCGCGCCGTATCTCGATACCAAGGCGGACGGGAATAGCTATATCAATCGCGGCGTCGAAAACTCCAGACGCTTCCGCGCGTTGCCGCTTTGGGTGGCGATGACGGCCTATGGTCGCGACGGAATTGCATCCATCATCCGGGCAAACTGTGATCAGGCGGCAAACCTGGCTGCGTGGATTCGAACCCATGAGAAGCTCGAACTACTGTGTGAGCCCAAACTCAATGTGACAATGTTCGCATCGCGTGGAACTGATGAAGAGAATCGGGCATTGCTCCAGCGTATCAATGGGACCGGCAAGGTTTTCCTGACACCGACGGTTTATGGCGGTCGTTTCGGGTTCCGCGCGGCATTCAGCAACTGGAGGACCCGCGATGAAGATCTTGTGGTCGTCAAGCAAGCTATTCAAACGGCCTTGTAAAGGCGAACCCAAATCATCAATAACCCACACGATGTATCGACTTGTACATCATACATATGCCGAGTTCAGGATAAGACGATGACGACCCAAACCCTGCCGATCTATCAGATCGACGCCTTCACCGATGTTTTGTTTGCCGGCAACCCGGCGGCGGTTGTGCCGTTATCGGACTGGTTGCCTGATGACGTGCTGCAAAAAATCGCGATGGAAAACAATCTCTCGGAAACGGCCTTTTTCGTACCAAATGCCGGTGATGAGGCCGATTTTCATATTCGTTGGTTTACGCCGACCGTCGAGGTGCCGCTGTGTGGCCACGCGACGCTTGCAAGTGCATTTGTGATTTTCAATCGGTTTGGTTTTGAGGGCGATCTGATCAAGTTGCAAAGCCAAAGCGGCGTTTTGACCGCCCGACGCGAAGGTGGTGCGATTGTCCTGAACTTCCCGAAACAGCCGATCAAGCGTGAAACTGTTTCCGAGGAGGTGCTTGTCGCCCTTGGCGGAGTTAAGCCCGCCGAGACATTCGGCGTGGTAAGCCGCGATACGGATATTGTGATTGTCTATGATGACGCTGCCATTGTTCGAAATATGCGCCCGGATATGTCGGCGTTGGGCAAATTGGCGGGGCGCGGTGTGATTGTTACGGCACCCGGCGATAAAACCGGACTTGATATGATTTCACGTTACTTCCTGCCAGCACTTGGCATCAATGAAGATCCGGTCACCGGTTATATGCACTGCGTGGTTGGGCCTTATTGGGCAGAAAAACTGGGGCAGGTCGATGTTGTCGGATATCAGGCGTCCGCGCGTGGTGGTGTGGTTGCCTGCAAAATCGACGGTGACCGTGTGCATCTCAAGGGAGAAGCCGTTCAGTACCTCAAAGGGGAAATCACGGTTCCGGCGTGATTGGCCTGGCGGTGTCGGGCAATGAATTCAAAAGGGCGGGCAATCTGGTATTTGCCCGCCTTTCCTTGTTCAAGGGGCCCGCATTCTGTCAGAGGTATTCTACCGACTAATCCGCATTCGAACTGATTTGCTTTGTTTTTTTATTGACCGCGCTATAGGGCTTTCGTCTAAGTAAAAGGCGAAATGAAACGATTGTGGACATATCTCGCCGGTGCAAAGGTGCGCGATAACCGCAAGAATGCAGGCTTTACAGGGGAAAGTTTATCGTGCTCGAAAGTGTTGTTGCCAGTTCTGCAACGCCGATGCAGATGTGGGTGGTCCTTGCACTCGTTGCCGGATCGCTTGTTCTGTATGGGTTGGAGCGCATCTCGCTCGAACTGACCAGTATTGCCCTTATCGCAACGCTTTTGCTTTTCTTCGATTTTTTCCCGCTGCTTGATGCGGATGGTGAAAACCTGATGGGGCCTGCCACGGTCATGTCGGGCTTTGCCAACCCGGCCTTGCTGACGGTGTTGTCCTTGCTGGTTGTCGGGCAGGGAATGGTTCTGACCGGGGGTGTCAGTTACATCGCTGGTCTGATTACCGAACATGGCGGCAAGAATGCCTCGATCGCGATTTTCGTCGGGTTGTTCGTGGTGATGGTATTGTCGGCCTTCCTGAACAATACGCCGGTTGTTGTTATCTTTATCCCGATTATTCAGGCACTCGCCGAGCGTATTGAACGTTCCCCGTCGGCATTGATGATCCCGCTTTCCTATGCCGCGATCCTCGGTGGCATGACGACCCTTATCGGTTCATCGACCAACCTTCTGGTATCCAGTTCCCTGATCGAACTCGGTATGCCGGGTCTTGAATTCTTTGAATTCACAACGATTGGCAGCGTGCTTGCACTGACCGGCTTTGTCTATGTCCTGTTGATCGCGCCGCGCCTGCTTCCGGCGCTGGCATCCATGCGCAGCAAACTTGCCAATCCCGATAGCAGCGGCAAGCAATTCATCGCCCAGATCACCGTTGGACCAGCGGCCAACATGATTGGCACCAAGCCGGTTGCCGGGTTCTTCAAGAACCTGCCCAATATCACCGTTCAGATGATCGTGCGGCGCGAACATGCTGAACTGCCGCCGTTTGAAGATGATATGGAAATTCAGGCGGGCGACGTTCTAGTGGTTGCCGCCACCCGCAAGGCATTGACCGAGGCCCTGCAAAAGGACCCGGGATTGTTGCATTCAGATGCCGCCGCCGTTGGTGCAGACGGTGACGAAACCCCGCAGAAATCCACGCAGCTGTTGGCCGAAGTCATGTTGCCGCCGGGTTCGCGCCTGATTGGCTTTAACCTTGAGCAGATCGGTTTCCGCTATCAGTACAAGTGCCTTGTACTTGGGATCCAGCGTCGTTCGCGCATGATCAGAAGCCAGATGACCGAGATCCGGCTTGAGGCCGGGGACGTTTTGCTGGTGCAGGGACGATCAGAGGATGTCGAGGCCCTTCGTACCATCCGCGACGTTGTGTTGCTGGAATGGTCGACCAGAACCTTGCCCCGTCCATTCCACGCCCGTCGGGCTGCAGCCATTTTCCTTGGCGTGATTGCGCTTGCTGCGACCGGTGTCGTGCCGATCATGGTTTCAAGCTTTATTGGTGCCGGTTTGATGATCGCATCCGGCGCGCTTAATTTGCGTCAGGCATCGCGTGCAATTGATCGCAAGATTGTTTTGCTCGTTGCCGCTGCACTAGCGCTTGGCAATGCGTTGCAGTTGACCGGCGGCGCGGAATTCGTTGCTGATCAGTTGCTGGCGGCAACCCGCGGCGCACCCGCACCGGTTATTCTGTCACTGTTCTTCCTGATTGTGGCGGGCTTTACCAACGTTCTGTCCAACAATGCCTGTGCGGTTCTGTTTACGCCCATCGGAATTGGCATGGCCCAGCAACTGGGCGTGGAGCCACATGTGTTCGCGATTGCGGTGGTGATGGCGGCCAACTGTTCGTTTGCATCGCCGGTGGGGTATCAAACCAACCTTCTTGTCATGGGGCCGGGCCACTATCGGTTTATCGACTTCCTGAAGGCAGGGACGCCGCTGATCATCATTCTTTGGATTGCGTTCAGCCTGTTTGCGCCTTGGTATTACGACATCCCGTTCTAAGGGGCATAAACTAAAGAATGAATGTTTGCGGCGGTTCGTTTCAGCCATGCAAAAATGGCTGTCATGTCTGTGTGGAAGGCGTTTGACTTTTGCCTTTGGGGCAATAGGATCGGGTCGCTTGAATATTCTAGACCAACCTGCATTGGTTATCCTTCTTTCTCAGGAACTTACAGATGGCCCAGACTGCCGTACTTGCAAAGCCGATCACTCGTCCGACCAGCCCGAATTTTTCTTCGGGTCCGTGCAAAAAACGCCCGGGTTGGTCCGCAGACGCATTGCAGACGGAGATCCTTGGCCGTTCACATCGATCCAAGCTGGGCAAGCAGCGCCTTGAAGAGGTGATTGACCGTTCGCGGGAAATTTTGAACCTGCCAGAAGATTATCTGTTGGGTGTGGTTCCGGCATCCGATACCGGTGCCGTTGAGATGGCGCTGTGGTCGATGCTGGGCGCACGTGGTGTTGATATGCTGGCGTGGGAGAGCTTCGGGGCGACCTGGGTCACCGATGTGATCAAGCAGCTCAAGCTTGATGATGTACGCACCCTTGAAGCCGATTATGGCAAACTGCCGGATCTGGCATCGGTTGATTTTGCTCGCGATGTTGTCTTTACCTGGAACGGCACGACGGCCGGTGTTCGCGTGCCCAATGGCGACTGGATTGCTGATGACCGCAAGGGGTTGACCATTTGCGATGCGACCTCGGCCATCTTTGCCATGGAACTGCCTTGGGACAAGCTCGATGTCGTGACCTATAGCTGGCAGAAGGTTCTGGGCGGCGAGGGTGGTCACGGGATCATTATCCTGAGCCCGCGTGCCGTTGAACGCCTTGAAAGCTATACGCCATCATGGCCAATGCCGAAAATCTTCCGCATGACCAAGGGTGGCAAACTGATTGACGGCATTTTCCGCGGCGAAACCATCAACACGCCATCGATGTTGGTTGTCGAAGATGCCATTGATGCCTTGAAATGGGCCGAAGAGATTGGTGGCCTTGAAGGGCTTTTGAAACGTACCCGCGCAAGCCGGGCGCATCTTGATGCGTGGCTTGCCAGCAGCGACTGGGCGGCCGACCTTGCCGAGGATCCGGCAACCGGCTCAAACACCTCGATGTGTATCAAGATTGTCGATCCATGGGCGCTTGGTCTTTCTGCCGATCAGCAGGCTTTGCTGCCGAAAAAGATTTCGCAGCTTCTTGAAGCGGAAAATGTCGCACTTGATATCAACGGGTATCGTGATGCACCTCCGGGACTGCGTATTTGGGGTGGTGCAACCGTTGAGCCCAGCGATATCAAGGCTTTGCTGCCTTGGCTGGATTGGGCATATGCGGTGGTAAAAGCCGAATTTGCGGCCAGCTAGGAAATAATTCGTACGTATTATTTGCGTTAAAGGGTTTTTCCCCGTTGCTCTGTCCGGCACAACGCGGTAGTAACCGCTACCGGATAGTGAGCCCTGAGCGTTGCTCGGGATGTTATCAATTTAAATCTGCGCGCCTCGTCCGGGAAAGCACACAAAATGACCGAACTTGCCAGGAAAGCTCTTTTGCCCGCCGGCCTGCAGGATGTCCTGCCAGGAACCGCTGCACGAGAAGCTGAAATCCGTGAAAAGCTGATGGCCAGTCTGGCGCATGCAGGCTATGACCGCGTGAAAACGCCACTGGTCGAGTTCGAAGAAAGCCTGCTTGAAGGTGCTGCACCGGAATTGTCGACCCAGACGTTCCGTTTGATGGACCCTGAGTCCCGCCGCATGATGGGCGTTCGTTCCGATATGACACCCCAGGTCGGACGCATTGCAGCAACCCGTCTGGTCGATGCGCCGCGTCCTCTGCGTCTTTCCTATTCCGGCGATGTCTTGCGGATCAAGGGATCGCATCTGCGCCCGGAACGCCAGTTTGCACAGGTCGGTGCCGAGTTGATCGGTGTGTCGAGTGCTGCTGCTGATACCGAGATTGTTCTGCTTGCACTCGAAGCTTTGGAAAGCATCGGTTTGGCGGATGTCTCGGTTGACCTTAATTTGCCAACACTGCCGGTGCGTCTTTTTGATGCATTTGGTGTGTCGCGCGATGACCGTGAAGTATTGACCGAGGCGCTTGAACGTCGTGATGTCGCAGCCCTTCGTGCTGCTGATGGCAAAGTTACAGGCGTACTGGTTGCCTTGCTTGAGGCCGCTGGCCCGGCACAGTCAGCTTTGCCGAAACTCAAAAAACTAGAACTGCCGCTTGGTGCGTCTGAGGAACTTTATCGTCTGATCGATGTCGCAGAACGCGTTCTGGCGTCCGGGCTTGATGCTGCCCTTACCATTGATCCGGTCGAGATGGCTGGTTTCCGCTATCAGACCGGCGTCAGCTTCACACTGTTTGCGCGTAACGTCCGCGGTGAAATCGGGCGCGGTGGCCGTTATCGTGCCGGGGGGGCCTCGGGCGAAGCTGCAACGGGTATGTCGCTTTATATGGACAGCATTCTGCGCGGTCTTCCAGATGCAGAGCCGATTGATCGTGTCTATCTGCCGCTTGGTACGCCACAGCGTGAAGCGCGCAAATTGCGTGCAGAAGGCCATTACACCGTTGCCGCCCTTGAAGGTGCGGCCGAGGCCAAAACCGAAGCCGCCGCACGCATTGAAGCGCAAGGCATGGGCTGCAATCATATTTATATCGGTGGCCAGGTTGTGCCGCTGAACGCCTAATCGAACGAACTTTTTATCGCGCAAGGAGTTTTGCGATGACCAATGTTGCCGTGATCGGTTCCCAGTGGGGGGACGAAGGTAAAGGCAAGATCGTCGACTGGCTGTCCGAACGGGCAGACGTTGTTGTGCGTTTCCAGGGTGGTCACAACGCCGGTCATACTTTGGTGATCGACGGAACCACCTATAAGCTGAGCCTGCTGCCGTCAGGTATCGTCCGTGAAAACAAACTTTCGGTGATCGGCAACGGCGTTGTTGTTGATCCGTGGGCGTTGCTTGCTGAAATCGGCCGCCTGAAAGAGCAGGGCGTGGATATCACCCCGGAAAACCTGCGTCTGGCGGAAAATGCCTGCCTGATCCTGCCGCTGCATGGCAATCTTGATCGTGCACGCGAAGCTGCTGCTTCGGGCGACAACAAGATCGGCACCACCGGTCGTGGCATTGGCCCGGCATATGAAGACCGCGTTGGCCGCCGTGCGATCCGCGTAGGTGATCTTGCAGACACTGATCTGCTTGAAGCCAAGGTCGAAAACCTTCTGACGCACCATAACGCGCTTCTGCGTGGCCTGGGCCAGCCGGAAGTTGATGGTGCGGAACTGCTTGCGCAGCTTAAGGAAATCGCGCCGAAAATCCTGCCGTTCTCCGACACTGTCTGGAAGTCGCTTAATCAGTTCAAGGAAGCGGGCAAACGCATCCTGTTCGAAGGCGCACAGGGCACGATGCTTGACGTTGATCACGGCACGTATCCGTTTGTGACGTCGTCGAACACTGTTTCCGGTCAGGCTGCTGCCGGTTCCGGTATGGGGCCGTCGGGTGTTGGTTATGTTCTGGGTATCACCAAGGCATACACCACCCGTGTTGGTGAAGGTCCGTTCCCGTCCGAACTGTTTGATGAAGACGGCGAACGTCTTGGTCAGCGCGGTCACGAGTTCGGTGTTGTCACCGGTCGTAAGCGTCGTTGTGGCTGGTTTGATGCGGCCCTTGTCCGTCAGTCGGTCAAGGTCAACGGCATCACCGGTATT
Organism: Thalassospira sp. CH_XMU1458; assembly: GCF_037027205.1. NCBI lineage: Bacteria > Pseudomonadati > Pseudomonadota > Alphaproteobacteria > Rhodospirillales > Thalassospiraceae > Thalassospira > Thalassospira sp. CH_XMU1458. The sequence goes on from NZ_JAYMDW010000002.1 coordinate 499,504, forward strand.
GCGCTTACCAAGCTGGATGTTCTTGATGGCTTTGATGAAATCAAGATCTGCACCGGTTACGATATTGATGGCAAAATCTATGATCATCTGCCGGCCAACCAGCGTCTGCAGGCAAAAGCCAAGCCGGTTTACGAAACCATTGACGGCTGGTCGGAAACGACCATGGGCGCGCGTAGCTGGGCCGACCTTCCGGCAACAGCGATCAAATATGTTCGTCGCATCGAAGAGCTGATTGAAGCACCGGTTGCGCTTCTGTCAACCAGCCCGGAGCGCGATGACACCATTCTGGTGCACGACCCGTTCAGCGCCTGATTGCCTGAATTTACGAACTCCAAAAGCCACCAGTTTATGACTGGTGGCTTTTTTGTTTGCAGTTGCGGGTCTTACTGTTCATCCGTGACTGCGGCCGCGGGATAACAGCTTGCCGACAGGGGGGATCACAAGTATCGTTTTATCAACCTTTTGAGGATAGCGTTCTGAGGGTTAGGTCAGGAAGACTTTTGGCCCAAGTAAGTGCGTCACTCAGGGAATGATAACCTGTAAAGAAATATCGGGACCATGGCAGAGCAAGCAGAAGATCAGGAACAGGACGTTTCGAATGGTGCTGCGACAGGGCCGGTGATGGATGCACCGGGCGGCGGTGCACCTGCGCCTGAGGAACCCGAAGAATCCCCAGAACTTGATGGTGTCGCAATCAATGCAGGCGGCAAAAGTGTCGAGATCGGCAATTTTCGCGTCTTTCTGGATTTGCGGATGCCCGAATTCGATATGGGCCATTGCAAGGCCTATTCGGCTGACAATCTCCGCCGCGAAGAGGGCAGCGCCTTTGCGCTGGTAACCGATCCGGTTCTTCCGACCCGCCATGACCATCTGACCTTCCTGGCCGGTATGCATATGGCCGGTCAGATTGACCTTATCGATTATGAAACCGCCTACTGGCCGCCAATTGGTCGCAAGACGATGGTGCTTTTCTATGAAAAGCCGGCAGGCGGAAAGGTCGTTGCGCGCGAACACAAGAAACTCGCCATCGATGAGCATGATATTGCCACGGTTGTGGTCGAGCCGCTGATGAATGCCATGCAGGCATTCAGCGAGAAGGGGCTGGCACACCGCAATATTCGCGCCGATAACCTGTTCTTTGCCGATCCCATGCGTGAAAAGGTCGTGCTTGGCGATTGTGCCAGTGGCCCGCCCGGTTATGATCAGCCAGCGGTTTATGAGACCACAGCACGTATGAGCGCTGATCCTGCCGGTCGTGGTTCAGGCAATGCGACCGACGATTTCTATGCGCTTGGCATGACTTTGGCCGAGCTTGGCATCGGTCGCCAGCCACTCAAAAAGCTGAATGACCAGGAAATTATCGAACTTAAACTGGCCAAAGGGTCGTTTCAGGCGATCGCATCACACGAAAAGCTGCCGCTTGTTCTGATTGAACCTGTTCGTGGCCTGTTGTGTGATGACCCCGAAGAACGCTGGGGCTTGGCCGAATTGAACGCCTGGCTGGACGGAAGACGGACCAAGCCGGTTCAGGCCAATACGGAAAAGCGGGCAGCACGGTCTCAAAACCTGGCTGGTCGAGATTATTATACCGTGCGCTCATTGGCGCAGGGGATCGCCAAGAATTGGGTAACCGCGCTTGGCCCGTTGCGCGACAGCACTGTCGAAGTCTGGTTGCGGCGTGGCCTTGGCGATAATGATCGCGCCAAGGCGTTATCGGATGCCATGCGACAACTGCAGTGGGCCGGGACGGATAAACGGTCGGCAGAGGACGTGTTGGTTGCGCGGTCCATCCTGATTCTGGATCCGGCTGGCCCGATCCGGTTCAAGGGTTTTTCGTCGATGGTCGATGGGCTTGGTTTCATGCTGTCCTATGATGTCCAACATGGAAAGGGGCCACAACGTTTTGCAGACGTGATCGTGCGCGATATTCCATCTTTCTGGTTTGGCCGTCAGATGGGATACAGCCCCGAAGTCCAGAGGCAACAGCAGCTCTACAAGAACCTGCGCTATTACATTCAGCAGCAAAGTGCCGGTTACGGGTATGAGCGCTGCCTCTATGCGACCGTGCGCAACCAGCATTGCCTGAGCCCGCTGGTCGAAGAGGAATATGTCGTCGAGATCGCAGATCTGCTGCCAGCCCTTGAAAAGGCAGCCGAAACCGCATCCGAAGAAAGCTGGCCGGTGGATCGTCATATCGCCGCCTTCATTGCCGCCCGACTGGAGGACGATGTTGAGGGGCAGTTGTTGGCGATGCAAAACCCATCTGACGAGGTCGAATATAGCCGCGCAATCATCAGCATGCTGGCGATTGTACAATGGCGTCATGGACCGGACAATTTGCAGAACCTGTCGCATTGGGTTGCGCGTTTGATGGAACCGGCGATCAAGGTGTTCCATAGCAAGGCACGTCGTGAACGGGTCGAGACCGAGATTCCCAAACTGGCCAAACGCGGCAATCTTGTCGAACTGTATAACCTGATCAATGACGAACAAGAACGTCGCAAGGATCAGTCAGAGTTTGTCGAAGCCGTCGCGGAATATTCCGAAGCGGAAAGCGAAGTGTTTGATCTTGAATCGTCGGGGCCGGCCCGTATGGAGCTGGCCGAAAAGGTCGGGCAACAGGCGGCTGCTTTCGCGTCTACCATGATCGCACTACTGACAGTGTCCGCGCTGTTCTTGATGCATATCTTTTAAGGGATCGCCATGGCAAAGGGTAAACGAGCAGGCACAAAAAAAGGCGGTCGCAGCGCATTTTCCGGCTTGTCGGTTATTGCATCCGCCGTGCTGCTGTTCATGGTCGCACTTCCCACATTTATCACGTTGACGGTCGGGCTTTTACCGTCACTTGTGGCCTTTATCTTTGATCGCAGCGCGGGCAGGACAATGGCGCGGTGTGTCTTCGGTCTGAACTTTTCAGGGGTTGCGCCCTACATTCTGGAAGTCTGGATGCAGCCATCGCAAACGGTTGGCGGCGCAACGCAGGCCGTTTTCCAGCCGCTGGCGCTGTCGATCATGTATGGGGCAGCAGGCCTTGGTTGGCTTCTATACCTCGCCATGCCGCCAATTGTTGCCAATGTTCTGAACCTAGCAGCCCAGCGTCGTGTCAGTGAATTGCGCAAGAAGCAGCGCGGACTTATCAAAACCTGGGGCGATAGTCTGATCAAGGAAGTGGATCGGTCCGGGAACTGATCTCTGCGTGACCTGATGGAAAAAGCCCATTCAAAAAAGAAAGCGGCGGACATTGTCCGCCGCAAGTTGTTTCAGAAGGGACGCAAAGCAGGCAGTATTAGTGGGGCAGGTCCGTATGGATCGATTTGCGGACCTTTTCAAAGGCGCGTACTTCGATTTGGCGGATGCGCTCGCGTGAGATGCCATAGGCAAGGCTCAGGTTTTCAAGTGTAACCGGGCTTTCAAGCAGGCGGCGCTGCGTCAGAATATCGCGTTCACGATCATTGAGATGCGACATCGCGTTTTTGAGCATGCTCATGCGCTGCAGGAATTCTTCGCGTTTGCCATAAAGGGTTTCCTGATCTTCGTCATCGCTTTCGATCCAGTCGACCCATTCACCGTCACCCTCAATACGGACCGGCGCATTCAGTGAGTGATCCGGTCCGGCCAGGCGGCGGTTCATCATCACAACGTCATCTTCGGACACATTGAGTTTGGTTGCGATCAGTTCGACCTGTTCAGGTTGAAGGTCGCCTTCATCAATTGCCTGCATCTGGCTTTTGAGTTTGCGCAGGTTGAAGAACAGCTTTTTCTGTGCCGCAGTCGTACCCATTTTTACAAGCGACCATGAATGCAGGATGTATTCCTGGATGGCGGCACGGATCCACCACATTGCATATGTCGCAAGGCGGAAGCCCTTGTCCGGGTCGAAGCGTTTTACCGACTGCAGCAGGCCGACATTGCCCTCGGAAATGAGTTCATTGATCGGAAGGCCATAACCGCGGTAACTCATCGCGATCTTGGCGACCAGGCGCAAGTGGCTGGTAATCAGTTTTTCAGCAGATTTATCGCAATCCTTGTCCCGGAAATTACAGGCATAGGTCGTCTCCTGTTCCGGGGTAAGCATCGGGTAGCGGCGTATACGTTGAAGGTATGCCGTGAGACCATCTTGAGAGATAGTTGGAAGAGCGTTTCCTTGCTTCATCAAAGCCTCCCGTATTGCTTTCGAAAAGTGCATTTTACCCCTTGCACTTTTTAGGAGCTTATACGGGAGTATTAGAAACCGTCAATGGAAAATTAGACAGTAAGGCTAGTATCAACTATTCAAAGGTATAGTTCTAGGGCCTTCATCAGTGCCAAAAGGTCACTAGGTATAGGTGCCTCTGTGGATATATAGGCACCGGTGCGAGGGTGCAGAAATCCTAACGTTCGGGCATGCAGCGCCTGTTTGTTGAATGCGTTCAAAATCTGTTGCGCTTCTAGGTTGAGTTTACCAGCTGGTCTGTTTCGGCTGTAAACCGGATCACATACAAGTGCGTGCCCAATATGGTTCATATGAACACGAATTTGATGCGTCCGTCCGGTTGCAAGGCGGCATTCAACAAGGGACGCCAACGAGTCGTCGCGAGTTTGCAGAGTCTTGTAGTGTGTGAGGGCATATTTTCCCCCTTTTTTGACCACTGCCATCTTTTTCCGATTGCGCGGGCTGCGGCCAATATTGCCTTCGATATCACCTGAACGGGGGCGGGGAACACCCCACACGACCGCAAGGTAGGCACGCTCAATGTTTTCCTTGTCCTCGGCAAACAGGTTTGAAAGGGCGCGATGGGCGGCATCGTTCTTGGCGACCACCATTGCACCGCTTGTGTCCTTGTCCAGCCTGTGCACGATCCCCGGGCGTTTAACCCCGCCAATACCCGAAAGACTGTCCCCGCAGTGGGCCAGAAGCGCATTCACAAGCGTTCCACTTTCATTGCCGGCCGCAGGATGAACAACCATGCCGGCGGGCTTGTTGATCACGAGCAGGTCTTCATCTTCAAAAAGCACATCAAGTTTGATGTCTTCGGGTGTGGGTTCGGCCATTTCCGGTTCGGGAACACTCAGATCAAAAACATCACCAGCCTTGACCTTGGCAGACATCTTGGCTGCAGGCGTGCCATTGACGCAAAGCTGACCGTCTTCGATCAAGGCCTTGATCCGCGAACGTGACTGATTGGGCCAGGCGGTCGCCAACACCTTATCAAGGCGGGCACCTTCGTCCTGGTCTGTCGCGGTATAGGTCAGGTTTTCAGACATCGTTTGCTATTGGCATGGTTTGATTTGGTGACTGTAATGATGCATGTGTTCGCCGCTTTTAGCGCTTTGTCCGGCGATTGCAACGAATTGCGACAACTTGCTTCATTTGGCGTTGTTGCCTTGCAATTGATCGTGCTTGTCGCTATGGCCTTGAAACAGGGTACGTATGATCGCGCTTGTGGCGAGCATGCAGGTTTCATCAAACTTTGTCAGTTGGAAATACGATGCGTGTAGTTAAGGCTCTGGTCGCGTTCATGGGCATTCTGATCGTGGTGGGTATCGGACTTGTCGTCTATGGCCTGTCGCTTGAAAAGAACGCCCCAGACACAAGTGTCGAGCAAAATGCACCAACGGTGACGCCGTCCGTGCCATTTGCAGGTGGCGATAATGCGGCCGCGCAAGGTGCTCTTGGCACGTTCGGTGATGTCGTTATCGACCTTGAAGAAGGTGAACGTCTTGTTGGCTATTCTGTCGATGGTGCGCAGGCAACGCTCCATATCGAAGGTCGGAACGGGGATAGAGCACGTCTTGTTATCGTTTCCTTAAGCGAAAAGAAGGTCCTTGGCCGTATCCTTTTACAACAGGACGCGCAGTAGTCTGAAACCACAAGGGCGTGTGCAGCGATGGCAAACGGGCAGGGGATCGCAAACAACAACTCGTCAGGTGGCGATGATCAGACCCACATCGCGCTTGGCAAAGCCCTGCATGAAGAAATACGCGATTTTGCCGCTGTTAGATGGCCGGAGGAAGCCTGTGGACTTCTGATTGCGGCCATCGATACCCCGAACCGGATCGATCGTGTTGTGTTTGCGCGCAACGTCGCGGAAGATCCGCTAACCACGTTTGAAATTGATCCGCAAACCCTGATTGATGCGCATCGTACTGCGCGGCAAAAGCGGGAGCGCGTTGTGGGATGTTTTCATTCCCATCCCAATGGCAAGGCCCTGCCATCGCCGACAGATCGCGCACGCGCTGATGAAAATGGTTTTTTGTGGCTGATCATTGCCACCGAACATAATCGTGCAGGCGACAGCGGCCTTTATCGCATCATTCACCAATCAACCGCCGACGCGGCAGAGCAATCTGAACTGCGCTATTTCCGGCGCTGCCAGATTATTGGTGGCTAAGGTTTGGTAATGCGCCTTGGTTTACCCTTCCAGTGCTTCGACAATCTGCTTTGGCGACAGTGTCCCAATCGCAGTGTCTTTGGCATCACGCACCGTCATTGACGTGCCATTGGCAAGCGCAACAGGCAGGATATCGGCAAGACGTGCATTTGCCGCAATGCTCGGCCAGTCTTCATTTACCGCTTGGCTTTCTCCAGACGTGATCGGCTCCATAATCGACTTTGCGCGCAAGACGCGTGATCTGTTCACATCGCGCGTAAAGGCCTGGACATAGTCATCTGCGGGCTTAAGCACGATCTCTTCCGGCCGTCCGGCCTGCACAAGCTTGCCGTCTTTCAGGATCGCGATCCGGTCGCCGATCTTAAGCGCCTCGTCCAGATCATGGGTAATGAACACGATGGTCTTGTGAAGCTCCGCCTGAAGCTTCATCAGCTCATCCTGCATGTCAGACCGTATCAATGGATCAAGGGCGGAGAAAGCCTCATCCATCAGCAAGACTTCCGGATCGGTGGCAAGTGCCCGGGCAAGGCCGACACGTTGCTGCATGCCGCCCGATAGTTGATCAGGATATTTGGCCTCATACCCCGCCAGACCCACACGTTCGATCCATTTAGATGCGGCGGCTTCGCGTTCCTTGCGCGCAGTACCCTGGATTTCGAGCCCATAGGCAACGTTATCCATCACGTTGCGATGGGGAAGCAGGCCAAAGCGCTGAAACACCATGCCAAGCCGCTTGCGGCGAAAGGCATTCAGGGTCGGAATATCCATCGCAAGGATATCTTCGCCACCAAATGATACTTCGCCCGCTGTCGGATCAATCAGGCGATTAAGATGGCGAATAAGCGTTGATTTCCCCGATCCAGACAAGCCCATGACGACGAAGGTTTCCCCTTGTTCAATCGACAGGGAGACATCGTGAAGACCAACCGTATGACCGGTTTTGGCAAGGATTTCATCCTTGTCTGCACCGCCCTTTACCAGTTCAAGTGCGGATTGCGGATCAGGCCCGAAGATTTTGAAAATATTGCGGATCTCGATGTAACTCATCACGCGTCCTCCGCATCGTGCGATCGTTGTGATCGCTTGCCATAGGCCTGACCGATCCGGTCAAACACCACGGCCAGAAGCACAATCGCAACCCCGGCTTCCATCCCCGCACCAACGTCCAGACGCTGAATACCCATCAGGACCTGTTCCCCCAATCCGCGTGCGCCAATCATCGAGGCAATGACGACCATCGAAATTGACATCATCGTCGTCTGGTTGATCCCGGCCATGATGTTGGGAAGTGCGAGCGGCAACTGCACACCAAACAGGATCTGCTTGCGGCTGGCGCCAAAGGATCGCGACGCTTCAAGCACTTCCTGATCAACAAGCCGGATACCAAGATCGGTCAGGCGCATGACGGGCGGGGCGGCATAGATCACCGTCGCCAGAATGGCCGGAACCTTGCCCAATCCAAACAACATCAGGGCAGGGATCAGATAGACGAAACTCGGCATGGTCTGCATGGTATCAAGGATCGGCAACATGACGGCCCGCAAACGATTGGACATTGCCATGGCAATGCCGACCGGAATGCCAATCAGAACCGATAGCGATGTCGCGACAATCATCAGGGCAAGGGTTTGCATTGCCTTGTCCCAAAGACCCAGCATGCCAATGGCAAACATGGCGATGACCAGCCCGACAACCAGCTTCCAGTTCTTGCTGGCATGCCAGGTGATCGCGGCAATGGCGATCAAGACCACCCACCAGGGTGCACCACGCAAGACCTGCTCGAGTGCCACCAGAACGGTCAGCAAACTGTCGGCAAAGGCCTCAAACGCCGCGCCGTAATTGACCACCAGCCAATCAACAAACTGATTGACCCACTTGCCCAAAGGCACATTCAACTGTTCTGGAAACATGGCGCAATTGGCCCGATCTGCTCAAAAAATCAATGAGCGTAAGAGCCTAACAAGATCACGTGGACCGCGCGACAGTAAATCGAACTATGACTGACATCTCCTGACTTCTTTTGGTAGCCTGTTAATGTGATTGATAATCCAGAGGCCAGCCAAAGCCGTAAATCATAGACAATATTGTTTTCCTGAGAGGTTGCGATGATCACTGTGTTCTTTGATGGAAAATGCGGTTTGTGTTCGCGCGAAATCAATTACTACCGCAATATCGCACCAAAAGGCGTTTTCGAATGGCGCGACGTCACGGAACACGCAGGCGATCTTGAAAAGCACGGCATCTCACTTGTCGAAGGGCTAAAGCAAATGCGTGCCCTAGATTCAGATGGGCGATGGCATGCAGGTGCTGATGCGTTCATTTTGATCTGGCGTCAGCTAGACAGATGGCGTGTTTTGGCAGCGGTTATTGCTCTGCCTGTTATTCGGCAGATCGCAAATCTTGTTTATCGCCTATGGGCCGCATGGCGCTTCAAGCGCCTTACACACTGCCAGTTGGCGGCTTTTGAGGATGGATCCCGGCCGACCTAGTTTATTCAATTATCGTCGTATTTTTCTTGCTAAACAAAACACCCCACAGGATTTCTCCTGTGGGGTATTCGAGTGATTTATTGGTGGTGTTACTTACATCGCGCTTTCAACACGTGCTGCAACATCCGCTGGCACCCAAGCTTTCCAGACGTCCGGCTTGGATTTCAGGAAATGCATCGCTGCCCCATCGGGCTTTTCGTCATTTTCCTGCATGTAGGCCAGCATTTCCGAGACCAGCGCGTTGCTGGTTTCGTAGTTGGTCAGGAAGGTGATCAGGGTTGGTGCAGCGGCTTTGAAGTCGTTGTTCACACCAATCGTGATTGTGCTTTGCGGGTAGGCGGTTGCCTTGGTCGGGTTTTCTTCTGTTTTCAGCGCATCAAAGATCGACTTGTCATAAGCCGGTTCTTCAAGACGCGTGCTGTCATAAAGACCCATCACCCAGGTTGGACCCCAATAGTAATAAAGGGCCGGTTTACCGCGTTTATGCGCCGATGCGATGGCAGCCGAAAGGGCCGCACCGGTGCCCGGGCGGAAGTTGGTGAAGCTGTCATCAAGGTCATAGGCACCAAGCTTGGCCGAATTGACCTTTTCACAGACCCAGCCCGACGGGCAGTTATAAAAACGCCCCTTGCCGGGTTCTTCCGGGTCTTCGAACAGTTCGGTGTATTTCGCCAGATCATCGACTGATTTCAGGTCCGGCGCCATCGGTTCAATGCCGCGTTCGGCATCGCCTTCGATGACATAGCTTGGTACGAACCAGCCTTCGACGGCGTCATCGAAGTTCACCCCGATCTGGCTGACATTGCCGGCTTCTTCGGCCTTGGTCCAGGCTTCGGCAACGTTGTCGCGCCAGATTTCCATGACGATATCAACGTCCCCTTTGCCGGCGCCTGTCAAAAGCGGGATGACATCGCCGGGCAGGGCATCAGTCTGACAGCCATAGCCCTTTTCAATGATGAAGCGGGCAACAGCGTTATGGAAAAGCGCACTGTCGTAATTGAGACCGGCAAACATCACCGGTCGATCAATCTCGCATGTGGCATCTTGCGCGTTTGCGCTTGAATGAGAAGTAAATGCAAGGCCAGCGGCCAAAAGCATTGCGGCTCCGGTAGGCAGGGTTTTCATCCTTCTGTCCCTTCGTGGTTGCGGTCCGGAATCGCATCAAATGCATGGTCGGTGCGGGATGTCCGCAATCGTCGGGAATCCCTCTGGTCCCGACTTGAATATGACCGTGCCCCTGATACAGGTGCTGCAATTCTAGACTTGGCTGTCAAATGCGCGCAACCCCCGGTATGAGATGTCACGTCGACGTGATGTTGAAATCATTGCACAATGCTCCTGACAGAGATGGCAGGAGATGTCAGGTGGTGTGATTTACGGTTGTCGCGGGGATTGGTTTAATTTGTCTGGCTTTGTCGTTATGTTGGGCAAAACACATTACCGGGCATTTTGAATTGAGGGCCGCCATGATGCATTCCAGCCTGTTCGTCTTTGATATCGAAACCGTGCCCGATATTGATGTTTTGCCGCAATTGACCGGTGAAACCGCACCCGATCCGGAAACCGGGCGCAAGATGCTGGAAGACTATCATCTTGAAATCACCAATGGGCGTAATGGCTTCCCGCGTCAGCCGTTTCACAAGGTGGTGGCGATCAGTTTTCTGCGCGCGACCATTCAGCGCGACGGCGATCTTGAAATGTATGAGATCGAAGAACTGCGATCGGGCGGGGAGCTCGCATCCGAGGAAAAAGACCTTGTGAATGGCTTCTTTGCCTATTGCGGCAAGCTGTATCCGCGCTTGGTCAGTTTCAATGGGCGCGGGTTTGATCTGCCGGTTTTGAAATACCGCGCGATGAAGCACGGGGTGTCGGCCCGCTGGCTGCATCAGGCGTCAAACAAGTGGGAAAACTATACGGCACGCTATGCGCCGCATTGGCATTGTGATCTGGCCGAAGTTCTTTCGGATTATGGGGCTTCGGCCCGCACCAAGATGAACGAGGTCTGTGCCGCCCTTGATCTGCCGGGCAAGACCGGGGTGGATGGCAGCAAGGTTTCAGACATGTTTGACAATGGCGAGATTGATGGCATTCGCCGCTATTGCGAGACGGATGTTCTGAATACCTATTTGCTGTATCTGCGCCATGCGCTTCATACCGGGATGACCGATCATGATGGCTATAACCATGCGATCAATCTGACCGTGGGCTGGCTTGAAGAACGGGCAGGCGACATTCCCGCCTATCAGGAATTCCTCGATGCCTGGAAGCAATCGAGTGGCGGGTCGTTTAATGTGCTTTGATATGGCCCAACGTTGAGCCCAAGCATGACATCAGAAGTGAAGTCCGTCACATTTTGACACCCTGTCTAGCAAATTTGTGTTGAATTAAATGCGAGTTGATCTTAATTGCATTGAATATGCAAGTGAGTTGCAACGTCAGTACGTTTCAACGTGTACCCAAATCCAACAGGGTCAAATTCAACAGGGATCGTTCAAATGGATATCAAGAAACTCGTCGGTGGTGCGGTATTCGGCGCAACAGCGATGGCTGCGACAACCGCGATGGCACAGGAAGTTAATGTCTATTCCCTGCGTCAGGAATTTCTGGTCGAACCGCTTTTTGAAAAGTTCACCGCTGAAACCGGCATCGACGTCAATGTGATCTTTGCTGAAAAAGGTTTGGTTGAACGTATCAAGCAGGAAGGCGCGAACAGCCCGGCCGATATCCTGATGACCGTCGATATCAGTCGTATCCAGCAGGCCGTTGACGCCGGTGTGACCGAAGCGGTTTCAAACGATACCTTGGCCTCCAATATCCCGGCCCATCTGCGCGATCCGGAAGGCCATTGGTTTGCCCTGACCCAGCGTGGTCGCGCGATCTATGCCTCCAAGGAGCGCGTGGCAGAAGGCGAGATCACGTCTTACGAAGACCTTGCCGACCCGAAATGGGAAGGGCGCATCTGCACCCGTTCCGGCACGCATGTTTATAACGTTGCGCTGTTTGCCTCGATGATCGCCGTTCATGGCGAGGAAAAAGCCAAGGAATGGTTGCAGGGTCTTAAGAATAATCTGGCGCGCAAGCCGCAGGGCAATGACCGCGCACAGGTCAAGGCGATCAAGGAAGGCGTTTGCGATCTTTCGATCGGCAACACCTATTACTACGGCAAGATGCTCGACAATGAAGAACAGCGTCCTTGGGCCGAGGCCGTGAACCTTGTCTTCCCGAATCAGGATGGTCGTGGCATGTCGATGAACATTTCGGGCATGAGCCTGATTGCCGATGCGCCGAACCGCGAAAACGCCATCAAGCTGATGGAATTCCTGGCCGGTGATGTTGCGCAGGGCATCTATGCTGAGGTCAATTACGAATATCCGGTCAAACCGGGCGTCGAGTGGGCCGAAAATGTGAAGTCCTGGGGCACTTTCAAGGCCGATGAAGTATCGCTGGCCGAGATTGCCCGCCTGAGCCCGGATGCGATCAAGATGGTCGATGAGATCGGTTATAACGAATAGTCAAACCGACTGAGTTTGATGAGCTTTTTGAAAGGGGTGGTGTAATGCCACCCCTTTTTTCAGTTTGGGTACGCCATCGCCGGCCGGATGCGGTCGCGCATTCGTGACTTCGGGTATGGCTCTTATGTGGTTTTCTTGCTTGCAAAAGGCGGGGCGGGCCCTTTAATTTCGGCCACAGCAAATACAAATCATTCCTAATTGCTGTGCGACCTGCAGCTGATCCAAACGAGGCATTTATGATTTCTCTGCGCAAAACCGTTCTTGGTCTTGTTGTTTCCGCGATGGGGTTGTCCATGTTCCCCACCGCCCATGCCGCAGAGGAAGTTAATGTCTATTCGCTTCGACAGCCCTTTCTGATCGAACCGATGTTCAAACGCTTCACCGAGGAAACAGGAATTCGCGTCAATACGCTTTTCTCGCAAAGTGGACTGGTGGAGCGCATCAAGCACGAAGGGCGCAATACCCCGGCCGATCTGCTGTTGACCGTTGATGTCGGCCGCATTCAGGATGCAGTCGATGCCGACATCGCCCAGCCGATCGAAAGTGCCGTTCTGGACGCCAATATCCCCGATCAGTTCCGCGATGAAGAAAAGCTTTGGGTCGGGATGACCACGCGTGCACGCGTGCTTTATACCTCGCTTGATCGGGTGGAGCCGGACGCCATCACCACCTATGAAGAGCTTGCTGATCCGAAATGGAAGGGGCGCATTTGTGTGCGTTCGGCCATGCATGTTTATAACATTGCCCTGATCGCCTCGATGATTGCCCACCATGGCGAAGAAGAGACCAAAACCTGGCTGAGTGCGGTTAAGGACAATCTGGCGCGCAAGCCGCAAGGCGGGGATACCGACCAGATCGAGGCGGTGTCACAGGGCGTCTGTGATGTGGCGATCGGCAATTCATACTATTACGGCAAGATGCTGGATGATCCGAACAAGGCCGATGCCGCCAAGCAGGTGCGCATCGTCTTCCCCAATCAGGGGGATCGCGGCACGCATGTGAATATTTCCGGTGTGGCGCTGATGAAATATGCGCCGAACAAGGAAAACGCCATCAAGCTGGTGGAATTCCTTTCAAGTGCCGAAGCCCAGCACATGTATGCCGATATCAATTTCGAATATCCGGTCAAACCGGGGGTCGCCTGGTCCGAAAGGGTTCGGGCCTGGGGCACGTTCGTTCATGATGATTTGCCGCTCAATACGGTTGCGGCCAATCGTGGGGCGGCGATCCGTCTGATTGATGAAGTCGGCTTTAACGAGTAGACCGCACGCCCATCCCAAGGTATCAAGACCGGCCAACCCGCACAGGGTGGCATGATCCGCGACGCAGGAAACGGAAACAGCCTTGAACAACGCTTGCCAGACGCCAGAGGAAGAGGATATCCGGCCCGCCGCCGTGACGGAGACCTTTGACCCGATGCGTGCACCATCCGGGCGCACGGCAATGCGTTGGTTGCCGCGTGGTCAGTCGGCTGTCTGGTTGATCGGGGCGTTTATCGTTGCGGCGATGGTGGCAGCACCGATTGTAGCCGTGGCGTGGATTGCGTTGTTCCCGACCGAGAATATCTGGCCGCATCTGGCTTCAACCATGTTGCCAAGGTACCTTAAAAACACCGGCATTCTGATGCTGGGCGTTGGCATCGGGGTGACCTTGATCGGGGTTGCCTCGGCGTGGGTTGTGACCATGTGCCGACTTCCGGGCAAGCGTTTCTTTGAATGGGCGATGCTGCTGCCCATGGCGGTCCCGGCTTATATCGTGGCCTATGTCTATACCGATCTTCTGGAATATGCCGGGCCGGTGCAGGGGATGCTGCGCGATATGTTTGGCTGGCAATCGGCGGCTGATTACTGGTTCCCCGATATTCGCACCAAGGGCGGTGCGATCATTGTGCTTAGCCTGACGCTGTATCCTTATGTTTACATGCTCGCACGTGCAGCCTTCCTGTCGCAATCGATCTGCGCGATTGAAGCCGCCCGTATTCTGGGACGGAGTGCCTGGAGTTCGTTTCTTACGGTCGCGTTGCCGTTGGCGCGACCGGCAATTGTTGTTGGCGTTGTGATTGCGTTGATGGAAACGCTCAATGACTTTGGCACGATTGATTTCTTTGCCGTGCATACCCTGACGGCCGGTATTTTTAATGTCTGGCTTGGTATGGGAAATGCCGGTGGTGCTGCCCAGATTGCCCTGACCATGCTGGCTGTTGTGATCGCATTGATGGTGATTGAGCGCTATTCACGTCGCCGCCAGCGTTTCCATGACACCACCAGCCGTTTTCAGGAACTCCCGGGCTATGAACTGAGCCCGCTTGCCAAGGCCGGGGCGTTGGCGGTTTGTATCCTGCCGATTGTGCTGGGCTTTGTCGTGCCGTCGCTGGTGCTGATTTATTATTCCATTGGCTATTTTGATCAAAGCTGGACGGCGGATTTCTTTGAAATTGCCGGTAACAGCCTTTTGGTATCCGGGCTTGCGACACTTGTTGCCGTTGGCTGCGCGATATTCATGGCCTATGCGCTGCGCCTGTTCCCGCAACCGCTTTTGAAATTCTGTGTCCGTCTTTCATCGGTCGGCTATGCCGTGCCGGGCGCGGTTCTGGCCATCGGTGTTTTGATCCCGTTTGCACGGTTTGACAACGCGTTGGACGCGGTGATGCGCGATACCTTCGGCATATCGACCGGGTTGCTGCTAAGCGGGACGGTATTCGCGTTGGTCTTTGCCTATGCAGTGCGGTTCATGGCGGTATCCTATGGCTCGATCGAAGCTGCCCTTGGCAAGGTTCGGCCAAGCATGGATGATGCGGCGCGCACCTTGGGCGAAAGCCCTTGGGGAACGCTAAAACGCATTCACTTCCCGATGGTGCGTGGTGGCATTTTGGCGGCATCGGTGCTGGTCTTTGTCGATGGCATGAAGGAACTGCCAGCAACGCTTATTTTGCGTCCGTTCAATTTTGATACACTGGCCACCCATGTCTATCAGTTCGCCAAGGATGAAATGATTGAACATGCTGCCCTTGGGGCGCTAACCATTGTGCTTGTCGGTGTGGTGCCGGTGATTATGCTGAGCCGTGCAATTTCAAAATCCCGTCCGGGGCATAGCGGACAATCCTGATGCGTCCCGCCGATGATCGGGCTATCCTGATTGCGGATGGGAATACAAAACAAGATCAAGGGCGGCAGGAAACTTTCGGAATGCAAACAATCAAACCGGGACTGACAACACTTTCCAATGCGCTCGACATTGCCTTTGCCGAAGTGCCGGTGATGACGCCATCCGAAGAACGCCCGATCAGTGATTGCTACGGTGCGATTTTGCGCAAGGACGTCATTGCGCGGATTTCTGTGCCGTCGGTAGATAACTCGGCAATGGATGGCTACGCCCTGCGTCATGCCGATCTGGCCGCAATAGACGGCCCGGTTTCGGTCGTTGGTGCATCGTTGGCTGGCCACCCTTATGACGGAACCCTGCCAATGGGATGCGCGATCCGTATTGCGACGGGGGCAGCGATCCCCGATGGCGCGGATTGCGTGATCATTCAGGAAAATGTCAAAGCCAATGCCGATGAAACCATCATTGAAATTGATGCCGACGTGATCGCACGCACAAGTTTGCATCAAAATATCCGCTGGCTGGGTGAAGACATCAAAACCGGTGATACAGTTTTGAAGGCAGGCACAATCCTGCGCCCACAGGATATTGCGATTGCGGCCGGGCAGGGATTTGGCAGCTTGTCGGTTGCGCGGCCCCTTAAAGTTGCTGTCTTCTCCACCGGAGATGAACTGGCCAAGCCCGGTGATCCGTTGCCGCCGGGGGGCATTTATGATTCCAACCGGTTTGCAATGATCGGGATGTTGCGGTCCATAGGTTGCGAGGTCACAGACCTTGGATTGCTGACTGATAATTTTGATGTGTTGCAAAACGCGTTGTCGAGCGCGGCAAAGTCGCATGACGTGATCATGACATCTGGCGGTGTTTCGGTCGGCAAGGCCGATCTTCTGAAACCGGTGGTCGACAGCCTTGGTGAAATCACCGCCTGGAAGCTTGCGATCAAGCCCGGCAAGCCTTTGATGCGCGGCAAGATCGGTGATTGTCTGGTGATCGGGCTTCCGGGGAACCCGGTATCAGTCCTGGTCTCAGGGTTGCTCTATGTTTTGCCATTGCTGCGCCATGCGATGGGCGCGGATCATTCCAAATTGGCGCCAACACGTATCCCGGTCCGTGCCGGGTTTGATTTCAGGCGTGGCACCGGACGCAGGGAATGGTTGCGTGCGCGTCTGGTGCAGAATGATGACGGCGAATTCGAAACGATTGCTTTTTCTTCGACCAGTTCAGGGATGCTGTCATCAATGGTCTGGGCCGAAGGTCTGATTGAACTGCCGGAAAATTGCGGACAGGTCTCCAAGGGAGATCAGGTTCTTTATTTGCCGCTGCAAGGCCTGCAGTGACTTCATCAAAAATGATCCACATCATTGCAAACGAACATGGTTTGCCGGACTGTTGGATCGTTTCCAATCCGCGAAAGTGAATAGAATGACGATATCGGTGACGTTTTGTGGTGCTGCTGGTGGGGTGACCGGGTCTTGCTATTTTTTGCAGACCGATCAGGGCAATTTTCTTGTCGATTGCGGTATGTTCCAGGGCAGCAAAACCGTCCGTGAATTGAACTATGGCAAGTTCCCGTTTGAGGCGGACCGGATTTCGGCTGTGTTGCTGACGCATGCGCATATTGACCATACCGGCCTGGTGCCCAAGCTGGTCAAGGCCGGGTTTGGCGGGCCGATTTATGCGACGGAGCCGACCTGTGATCTTCTGACCTATATGTTGCCGGACTCGGGATACATTCAGGAAAGCGAAGTCGAACGTCTGAACCGTCGCAATGCGCGGCGCGGTCGTCCGGAAGTCACCCCGATCTACACCCGTGAAGACGCGGAAAATACGCTTTCGCAGCTCAAGACTGTCGACTATCACGAATGGTTGCCGGTGATCGACGGCGTGCGGGCGCGATTCTGGGATGCGGGGCATCTTCTTGGTTCCGCGTCGATCGAGGTGGAGATTGAGAACGGCGACAAAGACGGTAAACCGACAAGATTGCTGTTCTCGGGTGATGTTGGAACCGGTGAGGCCGTATTCAACGAAGCGCCCGAGGCCCCGACGGGGGTCGACTATCTGTTTGTCGAAACCACCTATGGCGATCGTAACCGTCCGGTGATGACCGACGAAGAACGCCGCGAGATGCTGCGCAAGGAAGTTCAGGATGCGCTGGGCAATGGCGGCAATCTGGTTATTCCGAGTTTTGCCGTTGCCAGAACGCAAGAGTTGCTTGTTGATCTTGCGCATCTTTTCAACCGCGGCCAGTTGCCACCGGCAAATGTCTTTGTCGATAGCCCCTTGGCGCAACGTGCGACCGATGTATTTGCCAAACACCTGAAGCGCGGCGACGCACAGGCGCTGTCGCATCCGAAGTTCCATATGGTGCCGGATGTTCAGGCCAGTAAGCAGCTCGCACAGGTCACCAGCGGTGCGATCATTATTTCCGCAAGTGGCATGTGCGATGCCGGTCGCATTCGCTATCATCTGAAGAACAACCTGTGGCGGCCTAATTGCACTGTGCTTCTGGTCGGTTTTCAGGCGGCGGGCTCTTTCGGGCGTGTTTTGCAGGGCGGGGCAAAACATGTGCGGATCCACGGCGATGAAATCGAAGTGCGTGCCCGTATTCGGACGTTGGACGTTTATTCCGGCCACGCCGATCAGGACATGCTTTTGCAATGGACCAAGAACCGCTTGCCAGTCGCGCGTCAGATTTTCCTCACCCACGGTGAAGAAGGCGCACGTGCGGCATTCCGCGAAGTTCTGATGGCGCACGGCATCGAGGAAAAGCAGATTTCCATGCCGATGCTTGATGATACGGTCACCCTCAAGAAGGGCAAAGGCCAACCGGCTATTCCGCAGGCACGTCTTTCGGGTGAAGAACTCTCGCGCGATGACTGGCATAATCTTTATGCAGGTACAGTAACTGCGCTTTCGGAAAAACTTCGTTCGCTTGAAACCGCGGAAGAAAGAAAAGAGATGCTCGAAAAAGTCTTGCGCGATATCGGTTCAGTATGAGAGCAATTGTCCAGGAGCTGAAAGAAGGGCGCAAACCCCGACTTCACGGATTTACTTGCCATAAACAAAGAACCTGTCACCCTGTTTATGGGTTGTGCGGGGAACTGAGATCACTACGCATACGGGCGGGGATATGTCAATCGTAGGGAATTCCGGATATCGGGTTCTGATATACAGCCATGATACCTTTGGGCTTGGGCATTTGCGCCGTTGCCGTACGATTGCGCATGCCCTGGTATCGCATCGCGATGATGTATCTGTACTGATTTTGTCAGGCTCGCCGATTATCGGCAGCTTTGAATTCCGCTCGCGCGTGGACTTTGTCCGCATTCCGGGCGTGATCAAGCTGTCGAATGGCGAATATACTTCGCTTAACCTTAATATCGATGTCGACCAGATTCTGGCGATGCGAGAATCGATTATCCAGCATACAGCCGATGTGTTTAACCCGGATATCTTTATCGTTGATAAAGAACCGCTTGGCTTGCGCGGCGAGGTCGAGTCTACCTTGCAGATGTTGCGCCATCGTCGCACCCGTTTGGTGATGGGCTTGCGCGATGTGATGGATGATCCCGTGAACCTGCGCGAAGAATGGGACCGCAAGCAATGCGTTCCGGCCTTGGCAAATCTCTATGACGAAATCTGGGTCTATGGCCTCAAGGAAATCTGTAATCCGCTCGAAGGGATCGACTTGCCCCCGGGCGTTGAAGAAAAGATGTCCTATACCGGCTATCTGCCACGTACTGCCACTCGCAGACCCGCACCCGAGCACGGGGCGCTTGGTCTTGAAGAACCGTATTATCTGGTAACGACAGGCGGTGGCGGGGACGGCGTCAATCTGGTCGATTGGGTGATTAGCGCCTATGAAACCGATCCGGACATTCCGGTGCCGTCGCTGGTTGTTCTCGGACCCTTTATGGGGCCGACACAGCAAAACGAATTCATGAAGCGTGCGGAAAAGATCGACAAACTGTCGGTCATTACCTTTGATGCCAATGTCGAAGTGTTGATGCACAAGTCGGCCGGCGTGATCGGCATGGGCGGTTACAACACCTTCTGCGAGATCCTGTCCTTTGATAAACCGGCCGTTATCGTGCCGCGTACTGTGCCGCGTCTTGAACAGTATGTTCGCGCTGCGGCGGCAGAAAAGCTTGGTCTGGTCAGAATGCTGACCGAAGACGGTGGTCGCGATCCGCGCGAAATGGCCGACGCACTGCGTGGTCTGATACATCAGCCAAAACCGTCACATGTGACTGTTCCAAACCTTATGGGCGGACTGGATCGCGTTGGCGAATTGGTTGATCGCTGGCTTCCGCCACAAATGGCCGCAGAATAATTCATCGGGAATAGATTTGATGGAACGCGACAATCTGGCAATCGTGGTGAAGGGTTATCCGCGATTGTCGGAGACCTTTATCGCCCAGGAAATTTTGGGTATTCAGCAGGCAGGCATTCCCTATCGGATTGTGTCGCTGCGCCATCCAACCGACAAAAAACGCCATCCGATCAATGATCGCATTACAGGTGCGGTCGATTATCTCCCGGAATATGTCTATCAGGAACCGATGCGGGTTTTGCGTGGCTGGCTTAAGGCCCGCAAGATTCCGGGATATCGTCGTGCCCTGAATATCTGGTGGCAGGATTACCGCCGGGACCGCACTGCCAATCGCGCGCGACGACTTGCCCAGGCCATGGTGATGGCCGCCGAGCTGCCCGATGATGTGACCCGCATCTATGCCCACTTCCTGCATACCCCGGCATCTGTGGCGCGCTATTGCGCGATCATGCGCGGTTTGCCGTGGTCCTGTTCGGCGCATGCCAAGGATATCTATACAAGTCAGGACTGGGACATGCGCGAAAAGCTGCGCGATATGGATTGGCTGGTGACCTGTACAAGCGCCAATGTCGATTACCTTCGTAAACTTGCTGAGGATCCGGATAAAGTTAATCTGCTCTATCACGGACTGGATTTTTCGCGTTTCCCCGAAGACCTTCCAGAAAGACCTCTGCGCGATGGGACGGATGCCGATAACCCGGTAAGGATCCTGTCGGTCGGGCGACTGGTGGGCAAGAAGGGCTATGACGACCTTCTGCGCGCCTTGGCCAAGTTGCCAGCCGACCTTCATTGGCGGTTCGTTCATATTGGTGGCGGCGATGGTGAAAAATATCAAAAACTTGCAACGGAGCTCGGCATAGCGGACCGCTGTGACTGGCAAGGGGCGCGTGATCAGAAAGAAGTTATCGCGGCATGTCAGTCGTCCGATTTGTTCGTACTGGCCAGCCGGATTGAGAAGGATGGTGATCGCGACGGGCTGCCAAACGTTCTGATGGAAGCGCAGCTTTGCGGACTTGCTGCGGTTTCGACTGCAATTTCGGCCATTCCTGAACTGATTAAAGACGGCGTAAACGGCAAACTTGTGCCCGAACGTGATCCGGATGCACTTGCGAGTGCGCTGAAAGCCTTGATCACTGATCCCCGTCTTCGAGAAACCATGGGTCGTAAGGGCAATGAGATTGTGCGTCGTGATTTCTCGTTCTATCGCGGCATGAAGGAACTGGCGGAACGTTTCGGTGTTAACTCCCAGTCCGACGAACAGGCTGCAATCCCCGCCGAACAACCCGCCGCAGAGTAGGAGGCACGCACTTGCAGGTTGCCTTTTACGCCCCGCTAAAGCCGACTGACCATCCTGTTCCGTCGGGTGACCGCCTGATTGCCCGCATGCTGTGTGAAGCCCTTCAGTCAGCAGGTATGAAGGTCGATATTGCTGCCCGCCTTCGTAGCCGCGTTGCTGATGGCAATGTCCTTAAGCAGGCGCGGCTTGCCGAACTGGGTACCAAACTTGCTGCCCGTTTAGTGCGCCAGTACCAATCGGGGTTCCGTCCCAAACCGGATATCTGGTTTACCTATCATATTTATTACAAGGCACCGGACTGGATCGGGCCGATTGTCGCCGATGCGCTGGGTATCCCGTATGTGGTGGCCGAAGCATCCTTTGCCCCAAAGCGTGCAAACGGGCCATGGGGACAAAGCCATCTGGCAGTCGAGACAGCAATTAGGCAGGCGGATGCAGTTTTCTCACTCAATCGGGTCGATATGGAATGCCTTGCACAGGTCTGCCAACCGGATCGTCTGCACTTCCTGCCGCCCTTTACACGTGTCGCGTCATGGCATGTCGGACAGCGGGTAGCAATCAATCCAGAATGGGTGCGGTTGGTGACAACCGCAATGATGCGCGATGGTGACAAACTGAAATCCTATGCGCTTTTGGCAGACGCACTGGGTCGCCTCAGGCGCAATGGTGTTGATAACTGGCACCTGACAGTGATTGGTGATGGCCCAGCGCGTCAGGAGGTCGAGGACCTTTTTGAAGAACATGGACTTGGTGAAGACAAGGTTTCACTAGTGGGCCTGAAAACACCGGAACAAACCAAAGATATTCTCGCGCAGTCAGATTTGTTCGTATGGCCCGCGATCAATGAAGCCTTCGGAATGGCATTGCTTGAGGCCCAGTCTGCGGGGCTTCCGGTTCTGGCGGGGGATACTGGCGGTGTGTCGGGTATTGTTTCATCCGGTGTGACCGGGTGGCTTGTGCCTGTTGGTGATGTCGATGCTTTTTCAGACCGTTTAGCGGAATGCCTTGGGGCGGATATTGCCGTACTGCGCGATATAGGTGCCGCTGGCGCATCGAAAGCAGCGCAGCATCACACGCTTGAAGCCGCAGCTGATCTTTTATCCACCACATTCAAGAAAATCATCCCGGGTCACGTTTCGTCACAAAACGGGCAGGGTTTGGTATGAAACAGATCCGTTTTGCATTGCTTCGCCACGGTGTCACGGCCTGGAATACCGAAAAGCGCATTCAGGGACGGACAGATATCTCAATCAGGCCCGAGACAGCTGCTTGGTATCGCCAGCACCGCTTGCCCGCCATGTGGGCCAATGTCCCGTGGTTTTCTTCGCCCTTGTCCCGGACACGTGAAACTGCAGATGCGCTTGGGATCAGAACCGTTGCCACTGAGCCCGCGTTCATTGAAATGGACTGGGGTACGTGGGAGGGCCAAAAACTGTCGGATCTTCGTGCAAGGATGGGGGAAGACCTTCGCGCCAATGAAGACCGTGGATGGGATTTTCTCCCAGATGATGGCGAAAGCCCGCGTGATGTCTTGAACCGGGTTGCGACATTTCTAAAGGATTGCGACCTGCCGGAATTTGGTGCGGTCACCCATAAGGGCGTGATACGTGCTGTCTATGCTGCAGCACGTGGATGGGACATGATGGGCAAAATTCCAGACAAACTCGATTGGCACTGTTTGCAGGTGTTTCAGTATACTGATGAGGCCGGGCTCTCTGTTGAAGCACTCAATGTGCCGCTTGCGCCTGCGCAGGAGTCTGCGTGATGAGTGACGTCATGGTTTATGTTCAGCACTTGCTTGGCATTGGTCACGTCCGCCGTATGGCGTTGATCAATCAGGCGCTTCGCGATAAAGGGCTTGGCGTCACGGTCGTAAGCGGCGGTGTGCCCGATGACAGCCTTGATTTCGCGGCCAATGAAGTTGTTCAGCTTTCCCCGTGCAAAACATCCGATACTGGTTTCTCTGGGCTTGTCGATCCGGAAGGGAACGCCTTGGGGGACGATTGGCAGGAAGAACGTAAAAGACAACTCCTGACCGCGTTAAAGGAAACCGCGCCGAAACTGCTTCTGGTCGAAATGTTCCCATTCGGGCGCCGCGCATTTCGCTTCGAGTTGATCCCGCTATTTGACGCGGCGGTTGAGGCAGGCATTCCGATCATTTGTTCTGTCAGAGACCTTTTGGTGCGTAAAAAAGACATCGGCAAAACGCGATGGATGCGTGATACCGCGCGTAAATATCTTGATGCGGTTCTGGTGCATGGTGATCCGCAACTGTTTGGTTTTGATCGCAGCTTTGAGTTCGCCGACGATATATCGGACCTGATCGCCTACACGGGATATGTCGCACCAAAGGTTGCCAATGACGTCTCGGATGGTGTTGAGGCAGATCGTAGCGGTGTTCTCGTTTCTGCTGGCGGTGGTGCCGTCGGGGCTGAACTGATCAGGCTTGCAATTTCTGCCCGCGCGCATTCGCAAAAATATAGCGACGCTATTTGGGATATTGTCTCTGGGCCGCATTTTCCCTCAGATCAGTTCGATATTTTGCGCGGCCAGTTGCCCGACGGTGTGATCCTGCATCGGTTCTTGCCCGATTTCCGTGAACGGATGGCGCGTGCCGCCGTTTCCGTTTCACAGGCCGGATACAACACGCTGATGGATGTGTTGGCGACACGAACGCCAGCGGTCATGGTGCCTTTTGCGGAAGGCGGCGAAAGCGAGCAAACCGAACGTGCAGAAGTCCTTGCCAATGAAGGGGTTATTTCCCTGCTTGATCTTGATGGCCTGTCTGCGCAATCATTAGCAAAACAAATAGATAACGCCAGACAGCCAAGCGGGATTAAAATCGCGCTGGATGGCGCAAAAAGAACTGCGTCAATCATCGCAGAAAAGATCAAAGGGCAGGCATGAGCAGCTGGGACCAATTACGCGCAGAGCTTGATCTGTGGCAGTCGGAAGACCGGATTGCCACCGCGTGGTGGCGTGACGACGATGCTGTTTCTGTTACCCCGGCGCTTGAGACGCTTCTGCGTTTCGAACAAGACTATAAAGTGCCACTCGCCCTTGCGGTTATTCCGGCGGCTTTGCAGGATGACCTTGTCGAACGTCTTGTCGAGACGCTTGATACACGTGTGTTGCAGCATGGCTGGTCCCACCAGAACCACATGCCAGAGGGACGCAAGAAACAGGAACTCGATGACGTGCGCGATATTGGCGATGTCGTTGCCGATCTGCGCCATGGGTTTTCGGTTCTGCAATCGCGTTTTGGCAATCGTTTCTTGCCGGTCCTGGTGCCGCCATGGAACCGGGTGGCCGAAGATGTCGTGGCGGCTTTGCATTCCCTTGGCTTTTGCGGGATCAGCACATTCAATGCCCGCAAGGCGGCAGAGCCGTACAAAGGCATCATGCAGGTCAACACGCATGTTGACGTCATTGATTGGCGTGGAATACGCGGTTTTGTTGGCGAAGACGCGGCACTTGGCGCGATGATTGAACATCTGGCGGCGCGGCGAACAGGGCAGGTCGACGCGGATGAGCCGACGGGCATTCTGACCCATCATCTTGTCCATGACGAGGCCACCACGAAGTTCCTTGATAATCTGTTTTCTATGGACCATTCAGCCTTGCGCTGGTTGAGAATACCTGGAGTATTTCCATGGCAATAAGGCCAAAACAACACGTGGAACCTGAACAGGCACCGGCCCCCGAGGCCCCCAGTGTGCCAAGCACCGTGCCAAGCACTGTGGACCCGGTAAAGCCGGCAGGTGTTGGTGACAGCGAAGTCCAGACGATGGGCTATCCATCCAAATTGATGGCCCCTGATCTGGCGAAATCAATTGTCGGGCTGCTGATTTGCGGGGTTATCGCGCTGATTCCCGAGATGCTCGCAATCATTCAATGGACGTCGGCCGGGCTTGCTTTGCTGTTCGTTTTCTATTTTGCCCGCACGGTTATCCGCTTCCAGTCAAAGATTTATGTATCGGAATACGGCATTCGGCTTTCAAGTCTGCGCGGTGGAACGGCTTTTGCCTGGCCGGAACTTTCAAAGTTCCGTTTGCGTTACTTTAGTACCAAGCGCGATGGCAACAAGGGATGGTTCGAGCTGACCCTGCAGGCAGGGGATGCGAAAATTGTCGCAGAATCAACACTGGATGGTTTTGACGATCTCCTTGAAATTTCTCGTGATTGGGCGAAAGATAACCAGCTGCTTGTCGATGACGTCACAAGAACAAACTTGATGCGCATGGATGAGGCCGAAACACTGGTTAAGGCCGCGGCATCCGAACGCAAACACGGTGGTACCAACTAGAATGACCGATATTCTGCGCATCAAGGATCTGAAAGTTGAATTCGTACTGCCGCACATGCGTGTCAAGGCTGTCGAAAATGTAAGCTTTCGCATCGGTGCGCAGGAAACCGTGGCACTGGTTGGTGAGTCCGGATCGGGCAAAAGC
Source organism: Thalassospira sp. CH_XMU1458 (assembly GCF_037027205.1). NCBI lineage: Bacteria > Pseudomonadati > Pseudomonadota > Alphaproteobacteria > Rhodospirillales > Thalassospiraceae > Thalassospira > Thalassospira sp. CH_XMU1458. Next base: position 525,059 of record NZ_JAYMDW010000002.1, read on the forward strand.
ACCATTTCGCAGGCGATCATGGGCTTGTTACCAAAGGTGGCCCAAGTCACCAAAGGGTCTATCATCTTTGCCGATCCGAAAAAGCCCGGAACCCGGGTGGATATCGCCATGCTGGATCGGTCTGGCTCTGACATGCGCGCCATTCGCGGTGGCCGGATTTCGATGATTTTTCAGGAACCGATGAGTTCCCTGTCGCCGCTCCACACAATCGGCGATCAGATATGTGAAGCCGTGAAACTTCATCGCAAGGTCGGATCGGCCGAGGCGCGTGAGCTTGCCGTTGAAATGCTGACACTGGTCGGCTTTCCGCAGCCCAAGCGTTCACTGAAAACTTATCCATTCGAACTTTCCGGTGGCCTGCGCCAGCGCGCGATGATTGCGATGGCACTGGTTTGTCGTCCGGCCTTGCTGATTGCGGATGAACCGACAACCGCGCTTGATGTAACCATTCAGGCGCAAATTCTGCGTCTGATCAAGGAAGTGCAGGCGGAACTGCAGATGTCGGTTCTGTTGATCACCCATGATCTTGGTGTGGTTGCCAACATGGCAGACCGGATGGTGGTGATTTATGACGGGCGGGTGGTCGAGGCTGGCAAAACCGACGATGTGTTCATCAATCCCGGCCATACCTATACACGATCATTGCTGGCGGCGGTTCCGCACTTTGATATGGGACCTGACGAAAGATTGCGCCCGCTGCGCGAGATCAAGCCGAAAACCGGCAGTCTACTTGCCAGTGCAGGTGATGGCGATACACAACAAAATACATCGGATGTTCCGGCAACTTTGGCCCTGCACCCGACCATGGCCAGCGAGCCGGTTCTGGCAGTTCGCCATCTCAGCAAAAGTTTTACCACGCGCAAGGGTAACTGGATCAAATCCGAAGAGCGCCTTATACCCGCAGTGTCCGACGTCTCGCTGACGGTTAATCGCGGCGAATGCGTTGGTCTTGTGGGTGAAAGTGGTTGTGGTAAAACAACGCTTTCCAAACTGATCATGCGCGCGATGAGCCCGGATGAAGGTTCCATTCTGTTTCGCGGTGAAAGCGGACAGATGACTGAATTGACAGGGCTTGATGAAGATCAGCTCAATCCCTACCGAAAGCGGATACAATTTGTTTTTCAGGACCCGTTCGGATCGCTTAATCCGCGAATGACGGTTCAGGATATCATTACCGAGCCTATGCTTATTCACGGTGTCGGGGATAGTAACTATCGACAGAAAATGGTGCTGGAACTGATGGACCTGGTTGGTCTTGATCCGCGCTTTCTGAACCGTTATCCGCATAGTTTTTCGGGCGGGCAGCGCCAGCGTATCGGGATTGCACGTGCGCTTAGCCTAAAGCCGGATTTGTTGATTTTCGATGAGCCGACATCGGCACTTGATGTGTCGGTTCAGGCGCAAATACTTAATCTTTTAAAAGATTTGCAGCGCGATCTTAATTTGACCTATCTGTTCATTTCGCACAATCTTGCGGTCGTGGATTACGTTGCAGACAGGATTGCCGTGATGTGTGCAGGGCGGATTGTTGAATCCGCACCACGTGAAGTGTTGTTTAAAAACCCGATGCATCCCTACACGCAGGCTTTGCTGCATGCCGTGCCGTTTGCCGATCTGGATCACCTGCTTGATTTCGACAAGATAATGGATGGCAAGGCATCTGATCCATCCCGGTGGCCAGCCCCGTTCACGATCAACCAGACCAGCGAGCCCAAGATGATGCAGGTCGCAGAAGATCACTTTGTTCGTGCCGAACGTGCCGATTTTACGGAGATCGCTATATGATCAGTGTTTTAAACCCGTCGATGTCTAGAATTCATCGTGCCTTTTCCGGCCTTGTGATGACGACAGGTTTTCTGGCGGCAAGTGTCTTGGTCGCACCGGCGCATGCAGAAGTCCCTTATTTCGAGGATGCGGTCGCAAGCGGGTCTTTGCCTGCGATGAACGACCGCCTGCCAGAACATCCGCATGTGATTGAGTTTGCGGGTGAGGGTAAGGAAATCGGTAAGTATGGTGGGGAGTTTGTCACCATCATGGGGCGGTCCAAAGATATCCGTATGGCGGTTGTCTATGGCTATGCCCGCTTGATCGGCTATGATCAGGATCTGAACCTGCGTCCAGACATCCTTGAAGCGCTTGATGTGAACGAAGAAGGCAATGTCTTCACGTTGCATATCCGCAAAGGTCACAAATGGTCGGATGGCGAGCCGTTCACGGCCGAGGATTTTCGCTATTACTGGGAAGATATCGTCAATAATGATGAACTGTTTCCGGTCGGACCGCCGCGTTTCCTGTTTGTCGGGAATGAACCGGCAACCTTTGAAATTCTTGACGAATATACCGTTCGCTACAGCTGGTCACAGCCAAACCCGTTTTTCCTGACCGAACTGGCAGCAACCCGCCCGCCATTTATTTATCGTCCGGCGCACTACCTGAAACAGTTCCACGAGAATTATCGTGATGCGGACGAACTTCAAGCGATGGTTGAAGAACGCGGTCTGCGTAGCTGGGCTGTGTTGCATACGGACATTGATCGTCCCTACAAGCTTTCCAACATTCATCGCCCATCGCTGGAGCCATGGCTGATCACGACAGAGGAGCCGTCTGATCGCTTCGTCTTCGTGCGCAACCCGTATTATCACCGCGTCGATCCGGAAGGTAACCAGCTTCCTTACATCGACCGGATGATCTTCAATATCTCGAACGCAAAGCTGGTTCCGGCCAAAGTGGGCGCGGGCGAGGTCGATCTGCAAAGCAGAATTCTGTCGCTTAAGGACTACACGTTCCTGAAGCAATCCGAAGCCAACCAGAACTATGATGTGCGTCTTTGGGATGTCGGGGCCGGGGCTTACGCGGCATTGTATCCCAACCTGACCTGCAGCGATCCGGTCTGGCGCGAAGTTCTGCGCGATGTCCGTTTCCGTCGTGCGCTGTCATTGGCGATCAACCGCACCGAAATTAACCGGGTCATGTTCTTTGGTCTGGCGCAACCAACCAACAATACCATCTTGCCAAAAAGCCCGTTGTTCAAACCGGAATATCGCGAAAGTTATACCGATTTCGACGTCAAGGCCGCAAACCAACTGCTTGATGCAATGGGGCTGGATGAACGCAATGGCGAAGGTATCCGTCTTTTGCCAGATGGACGTCCGATGGAAATCATTGTCGAGACGTCTGGGGAAAACCCCGAACATGACGACATGCTTGAACTGGTTGGCGACAGTTGGCGTCAGGTTGGCATCAAGCTGTTCGTCAAGGGGTTGCAGCGCGAAGTGATGCGCAACCGTGCCTATACCGGCGAGACGATCATGTCGATTTTCAACGGTATTGATAACGGCTTGGCGACGCCCAACACTGCCCCTGACGAATTTGTTCCTGTCCTGCAAGACAGCCTGCAATGGCCGAAATGGGGGCAGTATTATCAAACGGACGGCGAGGCGGGTGAAGCACCCGATATGCCAGCCGCCAGGGAACTGATGGAACAGTATCGCAAGTGGCAAACCAGCAATGAAGCGGGCCAGAAACAAGCATGGCAAGCCATTCTCGATATCAATTCGGAAAACATGTTCTCAATCGGTTTGATCGGCAACGTGCCGCAACCGGTCGTCATCGACAAGGACATGCGCAACGTACCCGAAAAAGGCATCCATAGCTGGGAGCCGGGTGCGTTCTTTGGGATTTATCGGCCTGATACCTTCTGGTGGGATCGGTAATCTTTTAACTAAAAACGTGTTGTTTTACGTCGTTGAGGGAATGGCGTGAAACAACCTCGGGGGAGCAACAGCGCCGATGCTGACTTATCTGGCAAGACGGCTTTTCGTGATGATACCCACTCTGTTTATGATCAGCGTGCTGGTGTTTGTCATCATTCAGCTGCCGCCCGGCGACTTTCTGACCACGTATCTCAACGAGCTTCAAGCCCAGGGCGAGGCGGTTGACCCGGCCAAGATCGAGTTTCTCAAACGGCAATATGGGCTGGATCAGCCGATCTATATTCAGTATGCCGAATGGGCCTGGGGGCTTTTGCAAGGCGATCTCGGTTTTTCATTTGAATATAACCTGCCGGTGTCCGATGTGGTCGGTGATCGGCTTTGGCTGTCGCTGGTACTGAATTTCAGCACGATCATCTTCATCTACATCGTCAGCTTCCCCATCGGGATCTATTCGGCAACCCGTCAATATAGCTGGGGCGACTATGGGTTCACGTTGCTGGGCTTCCTTGGGCTTGCCATGCCGAACTTCCTGTTTGCCCTGATCCTGCTTTATTACGCAAATGTCGTTTTCGGAACATCAATCGGTGGTCTGATGGACCCGGAATACATCAATCAAGGCTGGTCCTTGGCCAAGATGATGTCGGTCGTTGAACATCTTTGGGCACCGGTCGTGGTGATCGGGACGTCCGGGACAGCCGCCATGATCCGCCGTCTTCGCGCCAACCTGCTTGATGAACTGGGCAAGCAATATGTGGTTACAGCCCATGCCAAGGGTCTGTCACCGACCAAGGTACTGTTCAAGTATCCTTTGCGCATGGCGCTTAACCCGTTTATCGCCGATATCGGTAATATCCTGCCGCAAGTGGTGTCGGGCTCGGTTCTGGTGTCGGTGGTGATGTCATTGCCGACCACGGGGCCGATGTTGCTTACGGCATTGCAAAGTCAGGATATGTATCTGGCTGGTTCATTCCTGATGTTTTTGGCCCTTTTGACGGTTGTCGGCATGTTTGTTTCCGATGTGTTGCTTGCCTGGCTTGACCCGCGCATTCGTCTGCAGGGAGGGGTCGGCAATTGAGCAAGGAAACCGAAAAGCGTAACGAACATTTTGTTGATTCAGCACCGTTTGATCCCTGGGATCGCGAGGAACTGACGCCCGAGCAGGAAAAGTATTTCCTGGCCTCCCAGTGGCAATTGATGTGGTGGCGTTTGAAACGGCACAGGCTGGCGTATTTTTCACTGATTGTTCTGGCGATCATGTACGCGTCGGTCTTTATCGTCGAGTTCATTGCACCCTATGCGCAGGAAACCCGCAATTCGGAATATATCCATCACCCGCCACAGGGTATTCATCTGTTCCATGAGGGCGAATTTGTCGGGCCTTTTACATATGGCACCGATTTCTCGGTCAATATGGAAACACTCAAACCGACTTACACGGTCAATACGGATCGGATAGAGCCATTGCGCTTTTTCTGTTCGGGGGATGAGTATGAATTCTGGGGCATGATCGATATGGACTTCCATTTCGTCTGCCCGTCTGAAGACGGTACGCTGTTCATGTTCGGCACCGACAGACTTGGTCGGGACATGTTGTCACGGATGATCTATGGCGCGCGGGTTTCGCTGACCATTGGTCTGGTGGGCATTTCCGTCAGTTTCCTTCTCGGTATCCTGATCGGTGGGGCGGCCGGGTATTACGGTGGCTGGGTGGATTCAACAGCCCAGCGTGCGATTGAAGTCATCCGTTCGTTGCCGGAAATTCCGCTTTGGATGGCGCTTTCAGCCGCATTGCCCGTGACCTGGAGCCCGATTTTAATCTATTTCGGGATCACGATTATCCTTGGTCTGATCGACTGGACGGGGCTTGCCCGCGCAGTGAGATCGAAACTTCTGGCGCTTCGTGAAGAGGACTATGCACTGGCGGCACGCCTGATGGGGGCGAAGCCAAAGCGGATTATTGCGCGTCACTTGCTGCCGAACTTTGCCAGCCACCTGATCGCATCGGTGACGCTATCGATCCCCAACATGATCCTTGGTGAAACCGCGCTGAGCTTCCTTGGGCTTGGCCTGCGCGCGCCGGTGACCAGTTGGGGGGTGTTGCTCAATGAAGCGCAAAACATCAATGCGGTCGCGGTTTATCCTTGGCTGATGTTGCCGGTGGTGCCGGTGGTGATTGTGGTTCTTGCGTTCAATTTCCTTGGCGACGGGCTGCGGGATGCAGCCGACCCCTACAAGAACTGAGCGGATTATGTCGTCTAAGGCCCCTAGGATTGAGACCGAACGCCTGATACTGCGCAGGATGTCGTTTGGCGACTGGCCGGATTACGCGTCCATGCTTGCGTCAAAGCGCTCAGCACACATGGGCGGCCCATATGACACTGAGGCTGCATGGGCTATGTTTTGTCGCGATGCTGCTCAATGGGATTTGTTCGGCGTTGGTGCGCTGATGATGGATGAGAAATCGACCGGTCATTGCGTTGGTCAAGTGGGCATCAATTTTGGGCCGCCGTTCCCTGAATATGAATTAGGTTGGCTTGTGTATCCGGATGCAGAAGGCAAGGGATATGCGTTTGAGGCAGCAACGGCCTTGCGTGATTGGGCGTTTAACGCGCGCGGCTTGCCAACGCTTGTCAGTTACATCGCACCGGAAAATGATCGTTCTATTACTCTGGCGGAACGCATTGGTGCCGTTTTGGACCAGACCGCGCAGCGGCCTGATCCGAATGACCTTGTTTTCAGGCATGCACACCCAAAGTAAGGATTACTTTTTGCGCAGCCACAGACTGGTCTCATGCGCGCCTTCGGGAAGGTGAATGCCGTTGGCTATGGATTGGTCGACCTCATCGCGCATGCGGGTCTTCGCATATGCGCTTGACCACATGATTTCAAACCCGCCGCCAGCCAGAAGCGCTGCGACCCCTTGTTGCTCGTTATATCCGCGCCATTGCCAGATTTCCGGATAGTCATCGGGCAGGGTGATGTCGTGGATATGAATGATCGCCCCACTTGGCAGGGTCGGAATGACCGATGAAAACAGCAGATCAACATCGGTACCGGGCATCAGGATGTGGCTTGAGTCGATCGACAGGAAATCCGCACCGGTCAGGGTTTTGAAAACCGATGGGTCGGCCTTTTGCACGATGGTGCGTTCGACTGTGATCGGAAGCTTCGCGATATCAGCGCGTGGCGCCGGATCAATCGCGTGAAATGCCGTATCGAGTTCGCCGTCCTTGATCGCCCGGTAATAAAACCGTGTCGAATGGCCCGATCCGATTTCAATGATCCGGTCCGGGCGAAATTCGCGGGTGAAGACATAGGCCATCATCCCATCAAGGCGCGGAAACCAGCTTTGTTGCCAGCGTGGCTCCGGCGGGGTGGCATTGCCGAAGCTGGCAAAAGCTTCGTGATAATTGGCGGCCTTGGTCAGCCAAGCCTTCATGGTGGGGGCTGCCGTATCCATCATGGTTTCGATTGCCGGGTAGCTGGGGCGACCGACGGCCTTTGCCGTCTCGCTGGCATAGCGGTAAGGGATGAAATAGCCTGCGGGCTCAGCGCCAATCAGTGTTTTCAAACCAAGTTTCAAGCGGCGCATTCTGAGAGAGAACGGCATCGAGGTCATATCAAAGGCCCCTTTGAGTTCAAAATTATTGTGTTTCTATCGGTGCCGGTAAGGTTAATCAGTTGCAAAAAGTCTGATCCTCTCCGCGCCAGGCTCGTGTCAGCACAATCGCAAATCCCATCGAAATCGCCGAAAATACCGCCATCAGGTAATAGACCTGCGATCCGAACTGTTCATACAGCGGGCCGGAAATCCAGATGCTGCTACCAAGGAAAACGCCCATGGACAGTGTTGCCATCAGGCTTTGTGCCGAGGTGGCAAGTTGTTGGGGTATGGCGCGGGCGATAAAACTGACAGCGGCCAAATGCGTGATCCCGAATGTCATAGCATGAAGGGGTTGAACCAAGATAATCAACCATAGATTGTCGGTTGTGCCCAGTACAATCCAGCGTAAAATTCCTGATCCCGCACCAATCGCAAACAAGATACCGGGATGGCGACCACGGACAAACCGCCCGGCGACAGCAAACAGAACGATCTCGGCAATCACACCAATTGACCAGAAAACGCCAATCATTTCATGCGAGTAACCGGCTGATTCCCAATGGACAGAGGCAAAGGCGTAATAGGTGCCATGAGCACCCTGGGCAAATCCGATGCAGGCAAGATAAATCAGGAAAACCGGTTTGCGCAGCAGATACATCAGCGAAGAACCGGATCTGAGCGGACGATCTGTCTGCGGGTCAGGCATGCGGGTGGTAATCGCAAAATTCACGATCCCCGCAACGAACAGCATCCAGACGATCCATTCTGTTGATGTTCCATCCAGAACCCAGCCCGCCCCATAGGATGCCAGAATGAAGGCAAGCGATCCCCACAGCCGCACCCGACCATAATCAAGTTCACGCGCCTTACATTCATGCACCGTAATGGTCGTGCCAAGCGGCAGCAGCGGCGAGAAGGTAAAGCCGATCACGACGGAAAGGGCGGCAAGCCACCAGAAATCGCTCGAGATGGGGAAGGCCAGAATGGATAAAACATAGATCCCGGCAAGCCACATCATCGGGGTCTTGCGATTGCCGGTGCGATCAGCGCGTTGGGCAATCAACGGATCGGCAAAGACACGCACCCAGTTCGGCAGTGATAACAAGATCCCGATTTCGGCTGCCGATAATCCCTGGGATTTTAGCCAGACCGGCCAATAAGGCAGAAAAACACCCTGAATCAGAAACAGTCCGGAAAAGAACAACGCCAGCGTTGCCGCCGTTTTCATCCGGTCCGGGTCGGTGGCTGGTGATGGTTTCGATGATGGTGTGGCGTTTGGCGTGTTCATGCGGTGAGTTGCCGACGCTTGAGGCCGCGAATGATGAAACGCGCCGGATGAATGGCATGCATCAGCACTTTTTCCAGAGGCAGGGGCATATCGCAAATCTCACTGGCAAGAATCTCGGCGGCAAGCGGGGCGCCGATCAGTCCGCGGGCCCCGAAACCGGTACAGATATACACGTCTTTGTGGTAGGGCGCATCGATATATCGCGCGCCTTTTTTGCCCTTGTCGATGTCGCCATATGACGCAAGATAGGCGTCAAAATCCGGCGCAGGACCGATCAGGGGCAGGTGATCCGCGGTTGTCGTGCGCAAGGATGCCCGGCCTTGAAGCATGTCAGGCGAGAGCTTTTCCGCAACATCGGGCAGGACTTTGCCAAGCTGGGAAATGTTAAATGCGTGGTCATCTTCGCGTAGGTCCGTCTGCGCATCGTCGCGTCCAAAAGTGGCCCCAAATACATGCAGGCCATCGCGCGCTGGTGTGATGTAGCCCTTGTGGCTCAGAACGCACTTAATGACGGAACCATTCCCAAGGTTTGCCAAGATTTCTTCTGGCAAAAAGCTGATCTGACCACGAACAGGGTTCAGGTGATCTCTAAGCCAGCTTGTCTGACCCATCATCTGCATTTCAAGCGCGCCAGCGATGATAACGGCATCAAACGGCCCATAGGAAGCCCCGTTTTCATCGGTCAGGACTTTGCCTTGTTCAGCATCGCTAATGGCCGTGATGGTTGTTGAAAGCCGAATATCTATACCATCAGAAAAAGCCCGTACCACCGACGGCGGATTAACCCAGCCGGCGGATGGATAAAAAACACCGCCATAGGGCAAGGGCAGGCCAAATCGTTCTGAGGCCTGATCACCGTCAAGCGCCTCGACAAGGTCGGGTTTGTCGCCAAGGCGCGCGATCAGGCCATCAAGCCTTTCACGTTTGCGTGCACTGGTGGCAAGATCAATCACACCGCAGAAATCGGCCTCGACCAACCCCTGATTGGAAAGTTTTTTGATCTTGCGATGGCTGAAACGATAACCAGCCTCATAAAACCGGCCCATGATGGCATCATCAACGGTCAGATAGGGCTCCAACATGCCAATCGGGTTGCCTGATGCCGCGCTGGCCAGTTGATCGGCCTTTTCAAAAAGGGTTACGGCAAGGCCACGTGCGTTTAAGGCATCCGCGCAGGCCGCACCGGCAAGACCCCCACCGATGACGGCGACAGATTTGGTTTTCTTGGGACGGGGAAGGTTAAACCAAGGATCATCGGCGATTTCGAAAAGGCCCAGCGTATTGTCGTTGTCAACGTTCGGTGCCGGAAGCGTTGCCGTGATCATGTCGCGTTTATAGCCAAACCCTTTGCGCTTGCTGATTTCAAATCCCGCACTTTCCAGCCCGTCACGTGCAATGCGTGCGGCAGTAAAAGTCGCAAGGCTTGCACCACGCGGGTTGGACGCGCCGGCAAGGGCAGCAAACAAGTGAGGATGCCACATATCGGGATTGCGCGACGGGGCAAAGCCATCAAGAAACCAGCAATCAATATTCCCGTCATAGTCAGACCAGCATTCAATCGCATCGCCGATCAAAAGCGTCAGACTGACATTGCCATGGGCAAGGGAAAAGCGGTGTACACCGGGCAACATGGTTTCATGCGGCCAGATTTCGGCAAGCTGTTTGGAATATTGCGATAATTCTGGCCAGCTCTGGTGTGCGCGGATCATGTCATCGCGCGACAGCGGGTATTTTTCAACGGAAACGAAATGCAGGCGTCTGGATCGTTTGAGATCACTGTTCCAGCTTTGCCACGCGGCCAGAAAGTTCAGTCCGGTGCCAAAGCCGGTTTCGCCAATAGCAAAGCTTTCGCGGTTCTGCCAGGCAGATGGAAGGTTGTTACCCTCAAGAAACACATAGCGCGTTTCAGCAAGCCCATCCTTGGGATTGAAATAGATATCACCAAAATGCGGAGAGAACGGCACATTGCCATCCTGCCAGGTTATTTCGCCAGCAGGTCTTGGTTCATCACCCTCCGCTGGCATGGTGACATCGTTTGCCGTCATGCAGACAGGACCTCGTCATCCTTTTCGGGGACAAGGGCCAGGGCTTCGCGTACGACTTCCGTACCAGCCCCTTTGCGATGGGCATTTTCGCTCAGATAACGGCGCCATTGTTTTGCACCGCGCATTTGCTGGAACAGGCCCAGCATATGGCGGGTGACATGGCCAATGGTGCCGTTTGCTTCTTTCAGGTGTTCTTCGATATAGGGCAGCATTGCCTCAACCACCTGATGGCGGGTCAGGGGCTTGGCATCATCGCCATAAAAACGCCGGTCGACATCGGCCAGAACATAAGGGTTCTGATAGGCTTCACGCCCGATCATGACACCATCGACATGTTTCAGATGCTCGGCGGTTTCATCAAGCGTCTTGATGCCACCGTTGATCAGGATTTCAAGCTCCGGGAATTCCTGTTTAAGCTGATAGACCAATTCGTACTTTAACGGCGGAACTTCTCGGTTTTCCTTGGGCGAAAGACCTTTGAGCCACGCCTTGCGCGCGTGAACGATGAAAGTCTTGCAGCCAGCCTCGGCAACCGTTTCGGTAAAGCGTTTAAGCGACGGGTAGTCTTCCTGATCGTCAATGCCGATGCGGTTTTTGACTGTCACCGGGGCGTTGCTGGCCGAAATCATCGATTTCACGCACTTCGCAACGACATCGGGCGTTGCCATCAGGCAGGCACCAAAGGCGCCGTTCTGCACACGATCAGACGGGCAACCGCAATTCAGATTGATTTCATCATAGGCATAGTCATTGGCGATTTCGCAGGCGCGCGCCAGATCATCCGGGTCGCTGCCACCAAGCTGAAGCGCAACAGGGTGCTCGGCATCGTTATAGCGCAAATGACGGTCTACGCCGCCGTGAAGAATGGCGCCCGTGGTGACCATTTCGGTATAAAGCAACGTATGACGACTGATCTGCCGCAGAAAATAGCGATCATGCCGATCCGTCCAATCCATCATCGGGGCGACGGAAATACGCCGATTAACAGTCATTTGCCTACCGTTTTTGTCAAAGCCGGGTGAAGAGGGTTGCTGTATTCCAAGCGCGGTCTTTATATAGGTTCCGGGATTTAGGGTCAAAACCGATTGCGCGATGCATGGCAGCATCCCGAAGATATTAAAGTACAGGATTTGATATGGTTACGATTTACGGCATCAAGAACTGCGACACTGTCCGCAAAACCCTTAAATGGTTTGAGGCCAAGGGTATTGAAAACAAGCTCCATGATTTCCGTGCTGACGGTATTGACGCCAAGACCATTGAAGCCTGGCTTGATGAAGTCGGGGGTAAGGTTTTGATCAACAAGCGTGGGCCGAGTTATCGCAACCTGAGTAACGACGACAAGGCAACATTGGAGCAGGGCGGTGCCGCTGCGGCCGCGGTGCTTGCCGCCAATCCGACCGTGATCAAACGTCCGGTTGTTGATTTCGGTTCGACCCGGACGGTCGCCTATGATGAGGAACGCTGGTCTGATCTGGCCGGATTGTAAGGGGGCGGAAATGGCAAAGCCGGTCGTTCGGGGTGTGATCTTTGATTGTGATGGTGTTTTGGTCGATACTGAAACACTTGCCTGTCGCGTGTTGACAGAGCAGCTTTGTGATTATGGCTGCGACATGGATATGGCGAAGACCCATGATCTTTTCATTGGTGGCACATTGGCGATGGTGCCGCCAAAAATGGAACAGATGTTTGGCATTACGCTGCCAGAAGACTGGCTGTCTGAATGCTACGAACGTACGTTTACGGCCTTTCGCAACGATCTGACACCGTTCGCACATCTTGATCCGGTGCTTGATCTGCTGGAAGAAAACAACATTCCCATTGCGATTGGCAGCAACGGTCCACATGCCAAGATGGATGTGTCGCTGGCCAAGGTTGGCTTGAAGGAACGTTTTGAAGGGCGGGTTTGCTCGGCACATGATGTCGAAAACCCTAAGCCGCATCCGGATGTCTTTTTGCTGGCCGCACAGAAAATCGGTGTCGATATCAAGGACTGCATTGTTGTCGATGACAGCCAGAATGGCGTGCGCGCAGGTGTTGCATCCGGTGCGACGACCATCGGTCTTGTCGATATTACGCCGGCCAACTACCTTCTTGATGCCGGTGCGCATCATATTGCGACCGACCATCGCGACCTTTATCGGCTGTTGGCCGATTGGATGTCTGCAGCCTAGCTGGCGTTCATAGTGTCCATCAAAAAAGAACGGGCAGCGCCGTGTTGGGGCTGCCCGTTCTTTTGTTTTCGCAGGATGTCTTTATTCACCAACCACAATGCCTTCGCGGCGGGAATCAGCCCCGCCAATCAGGCCGTCTTCGGTGATCATAATGGCGTGAATGCCGGAATTAAGATCGCGGATATCGGTCTTAAAGCCCATGCCTTCCAGTGCCGGGGCCAAGTTTTCGGCATCGGATCCTGCTTCAAGGTCAAAGGTGCCGAACCGGTTGACCAGGTGGGGCATGTCGATGGCGTCCTTGGGCGACATGTTCCAATCAATCATCCCGATAAGCGATTGGGCCACATACCCAATGATACGCGATCCACCCGGTGAACCCGTGACAATTACCGGTTTGTCGTCTTTCATCACGATGGTGGGCGCCATCGATGAACGCGGGCGTTTGCCCGGTGCCAAGGCGTTGGCAATAGGGACGCCATCGGAATGGGTCTTGAACGAGAAATCGGTCAGCTCGTTATTGAGCATAAAGCCGTTCACCATCAGGCGTGAACCAAAGCCGTTTTCAATCGTGGTCGTCATCGAAACCGCATTGCCATAGATATCGACGATCGAGAAATGGCTGGTGCTTGGCAGTTCAATCGCTTCGTCGTCGGCCAATTTCATGGCGTGGCTAAAGCTTGGCATGCCGGGTTCGACGGATTCAAGTGCGGTATCCCGATCAAGCAGTTTGGATCGTTCCGCCAGATAGGTTTTATCGAGCAAGCCCGTCAATGGCATCGGGACAAAATCAATATCTGCCATGTAACGTCCGCGATCTGCAAATGCCAAACGCGATGCATCACCGATCAAACGCCAACTTTGCGCAGACTCAGGGCCCATCGCGGCGATATCATAGGGTTCAACCAGTCCAAGGATCTGTCCGACCGTTAGCGCCCCCGAAGAAGGTGGTCCCATGCCGCACACATCATGATCGCGATACTCGATACAGACGGGTGGGCGTTCCTTGACCTGATAGTTGGCAAAATCCGCAAGTGACAGGACGCCGGGGTTCCAACTGGCACCCTTAACCTTGTCGACAATGTCCTGGGCGATCTGACCCTGATAGAAATTCACGGTCCCGTTGGCTGCCAGATCTTGAAGGGTCTTGGCATATTTCGGATTTTGAAGAACCGTACCGGCCGCAAGTGGCTCGCCATCCTTGTCAAAGAAATAGCCCTTTGCTTCGGGATCGCGTGAAAGTTTTTCCTGATCATCAGCGATCAAGGCAGCAAGACGTGGAGAAACTTCAAAGCCCGTTGTGGCGATACCAATTGCCGGATCGAACAGGCTCTTCCAAGGAAGCTGCCCCCACTTTTCGTGTGCAGCTTTCATCAGGGCAGGGGTTCCGGGCGTACCAACCGACCTGCCGCCAACAACCGCATCATAAAAATTAAGCGGTTCGCCGTTTTCATCCTGGAATAGCGTCGGCGTTGCGTTCAGAGGCGCGGTTTCGCGGCCATCAAGCGTGGTCAGCTTTCCAGTCGCTGCATCGAAATAAACCAAAAATGCGCCGCCCCCAAGCCCGGACGATTGCGGTTCGACAAGGCCAAGCATGGTCTGAATGGTGACCATCGCATCAATGGCGTTGCCACCAGACCGCAAGATATTAGCACCTGCCTGAACTGCCAGCGTGTTTGCAGCACTGATCATCCAGTTGCTGGCAGTGGCGGCCTTGCGCATTTCGGACGAGGAACCGGCCGTGCTTGCCTCAGGCGCAACGGCGTCTGTTGTTTGTTGGGCAACAGCACCTTGGCCAAGGCATGCGCATAAGCCCGCAGCGATAAGGGCTGCCAGAAGTTGTGGGCGAAGTTTGACTGTTTCGAAAGATACAGGAGCGTTAAGGGGCATGTTCCAGACCTTTGTTTTGTTTGGCGGGGTATTTTGTTTGTCGGGGCGCTCAAAAGAAAACACCCGCATCGTGGCAGATGCGGGTGCAAATGTGCAGTAAAAATCCAGTGTAGGTTGCCTAGGCTGCTGTCTTGTTGCCTTTGCTGCGCTGTTGGCTGACGAGCTTGACCTGCAGCCATTCCAGTATGGTTTCGGCGACCTTTTCCCAGTTTTGATCGAGCATCATCGCGTGGTGAATATCGTCAATCAGAGCATAATCCGCGCCATAGCGCTTGGCTGTGTGGTGGATCAGCTCGCTCTGGATGATTTCATCGTCGCGTGCGCCCATGACCAGCATGGCTGGCGCTTCATCCTTTGTCAGGAAGATCGGGTTTGCGCCCATCATGTCCGTAATCGCCCGCTGGCTTTCCGTTTCGAGCCGACCGAAATAGATCATGCCTTCATCTTCGGCGATATCAGGCGACAGCATCGCCCGCCCCAGACGTTCACGAAGCAGGGTATGGGGGCCAATGGCCTGAAGCCAGAACATATGGAAAAACAGATCGGGCTGGGCCATTGCCATCATCGCATTGCTGGCAATCAGGCCTTCCGGCGGAACTGAGGCCATCAGGACGGCGGCCTCGGCACTGTGGCGTTCGAGATATTTCTGAATGACATAGCCGCCCATCGAATGACCAATCAGCACCGGCTTCTTGCCAAGGGTCTCGACAACCTCTTCAAGGTCTTCGACGTAATCGTCAATGGATGCGAGGCTGCGCAGTTCGCGGCCGCCACTTCCGCCATGGCCGCGCAAGGAAAACGCCACGGTCTCAAAGCCGCGATCTGCAAACCAGGTCAGGAAATGTTCGTTCCAGCACCACGCCCCGGTATAGGCGCCATGTACAAACACCAATGGATGTTTACTTTTGGGTTTGCCGGTCGGGCTGCGACGGAAAATCTCCAATTCGGGACTCATGGCCTGCCTCCTCGCGATGCGGGATCGATGCAAATATATGCCTTGATTAAAAAGAACTCGATTATGTTCGCGCATGCAGCATAATCTTGTCCAATCACATGTGGGAGTCCGACTTTGGTTTGGCAATGATTGTCAGTCTGAAGTTGTTTGCTTATGATTGCGTCCGGGACAGTAAAAGATGTGAGGGAACGCAGGGGGTCTGTGCTCCGGACACTAACAACACCGTAGTGAGAAGCTTGGGGGATATGGTTAAATTATCAGTGGTCGGCATTTTCGCGGATCTCGATGAGAGCGCGATTGCAGACGTCGAACGCCACGTCAACCGAAAGACGTTTGCGGCCGGGACGCAAATTATCGAACCGGAATCAGATAGTTCGGACGTTTACCTGATTTTGTCCGGGCGGGTACGGATCGTTAATTACTCGCTTTCGGGGCGCGAAATCACCCTTGAGGAAATCGGGGCAGGTGGCTGTGTCGGCCAACTTTCTGCCATTGACGGGCAACCGCGTTCGGCCTGTGTGATTGCGGTTGACGATACCAGTGTCGGTATTTTGAGCCCGGCCAACTTTGAAAAGGTCGTCAAAAATCACCCGTCAGTTGCCTGGAACGTGATTAGCGAACTGGCCAGAATTGTGCGGAACTCGACCCGAAGAATTGTTGATGTTAGCACACTTGGCGCCAACGAACGGGTCGTGGCGGAAATTTTGCGCCGTGCCAACAATGTTTGTGACGATAACGGCTCGGCACTTTTGTCACCCGTTCCGGTTCATTCCGAGGTCGCCGGGCGTGTCAGCACATCGCGTGAAACCGTTGCACGCGTCATGAGCACGCTTGGGCGTCGCCAACTGGTGACAAAGGTTGAGACCGGTCTTTTCGTCCCGGATGTGCGCCGACTTGAAGAATTCCTAAGTGAGTCAATTCATTAGGTCGTATTTGTATGATTTTTTTTTGTCTTCATGTGATGACTGTCACAGAGAAGAGGGTGATCGACAGGTAAAGGTATTGGTGTGGCGGACATTTAAATGTTCCGGCACATCTCCCCCAAGAGAGTTACTGGCCGTACACTTGTTGTACGGCCATTTTTTTGCGTTTTCGCATGGCGGACAGATTTGTTGATGTCTAATCTGTACGAAACAACAGCACTTCTTTTTAAGGGAACCTCTGATGCGTATTTCTGTGGTTATGGCCGGACTGAATGGTGCGATGGCGGTTGCGTTGGGGGCGTTTGCCGCCCATGGCATGGCTGGAAGCGAAATGGATTATGCACGTGGCCTGGTCGAGAAGGGCGCGCATTATCAGCTCGTACATGCTGTTGCCCTGGCCGCGATTGCTGGTCTGGTTCATCATGTGCCCGATGAGAAGTTCCTGCGCATTGCCGCCTATGCAATGCTTGTCGGGATCGTTTTCTTCTGCGGGTCTTTGTACGCCATTGCCTTTGGCGGTGTTTCTGCGTTTGGTGCCGTGGCGCCGATTGGCGGTTTTGCCTTTATTGGGGGCTGGTTGTTGCTTGCTGCGGCGGGATACAGACGCTTTGGCTGATATCGCAGCACGTGGCATTTAACCTGAAGCAGGCAAGTACAAACAAAAAAGACGTGTCCCGAAGGACACGTCTTTTTTAAATCTTTGCAATCGAGTTCCGAAGAACCAGATTACTTCATTTTCGCTTCTTTGAACACGACGTGCTTACGCACGACCGGGTCGTACTTGCGAAACTGGAATTTCTCGGTGGTATTCCGCGGGTTCTTCTTAACAACATAGAAGTAACCGGTGTCTGCGGTGCTTACCAACTTTACGAGGATCGAAGCGGGCTTCGCCATGTCTCTGCATCCTGTGTTCAGGTGTATCTCAGGCGGCGGAACATAAAGGTTATCGGCAGAGTGTCAAGCCATTTTGGAAAAAAGAATGTAATTTTATTGGCTGGCAAAAGTATCGGCGATTTCCTGTTGTCCGACATAGGCCAGATTCTTGTATTCACGGTTATTTTTCAGCAGCTCAAGTGCAACTTCGACATCAAATGTTTCACCATTTGTGCTGGCCGGACAAACGCTGCGCAGTTCACGGCGGCTCTTTTCGTCCTGATAGTCCAGCTTGCGCCATTTCATCATCACCGAGGCGGTCTCATCACGCTGTGACAGGGCGTTCGCCACCTTGTGAATAGCGGTGCTACCTGTGCCTGATTTCGTGCAGATAGCCGGGAAAAGACCGATTCTATCAAAGGTGTATCCAGAAGGGGCTGTCATGCGCGACCAGGTAAAGGTCAATGTCCCATGGTTGGGCAGATCATTGATTGCCTGAACGGACCCCTTGCCAAAGCTTGTGGACCCGATCAGCACAGCACGATGGCGATCCTGAAGGGCTGCTGCAACCAGTTCCGCTGACGACGCTGTGCGTCCGTCAATCAGGACAACCAGCGGCGCGCCATTGGTCAAATCGCCGGTTTCTGCCTTGAATATGTGACGTGCGGCTGTGACACGCGAAAATGTCTTGCCGATCGGACCATCGGCCAGAAACAGGTCAGCCACCGCAACGCCCTGTTGCAGAAGTCCGCCACGGTTTCCACGAAGGTCGAGAATAACACCTTGAAGGCCACCATCATAAAGTTTCGCCTTCATGATGCTGTCTGCAAGCGTTGACGCGGTTGCTGAGTTGAAGCTGCTGACACGCGCAACCAGGATATTGTCACGGACATCATCGAACACTGTCCGGTCAATCACCCGTTCACGCAGTATCTCCATGGGGGTGATGGCATTGCTTTTGGCTGCATTCACCTCAAGCAGGACAGATGTTCCTTCTTCGCCATGCAGCAAGTCGGCAGCATAGCGACTGGCTTTGCCATACATGTCCTCGCCATTGACCGTCAGGATCTGATCGCCGGGATGCAGTCCGGCACGCGCAGCCGGGCTTTCCGCATGAACAAGTTTGACAACAGGGTAGCCACTTCCGCCAACCACACGAACGCCGATGCCAATATAGCCGTCACGACGGTTGCGCGCATTTTCTGCACGTACCGGCCCCTCATAGCGGCTGTAACGGTCCAGATTGCGGATCGCACCACTGATCAGGGCAGACTCGATGTCTTTGGTGTCCGTGCTGCGCAGTTTGGCTGAGTGCGCCCGGTATCTTGCCAATCCGGTTAGCGTGATTTCGGACCAGATCTGAAGGTTTTCGTGATCCACCATACCATCGGATGACGCCGGAAGGGCAATCTTGCCGACTGTTCGGTCATCATATTGCAAGACCAAATCACTCGGGGTGATGTCGACGCGAATGTTTTCGTCAATCGATGAGAGTCCATCAAGGGTGCTCACCAGGATCTGTTCACGGCTGATCGGATCGATATAGCGTGTTGCGACAAGTTCGATTGTTTGAGAAATCAGCTCGCGCGTCTGCGGATCATCAGGCGAGGTTACTGCCATCCGGTCTGAAGTGGCGCAGGCAGCCTGCAATACACATAACCCGACGGCAACACAGGTGCGCCGCAAACGTCGCACTCCTGCGTCGGGATTGTAATATGCATTCTGTGCTACGCGAAGTGCGACCAATTAAACAATCCGGTTAATTCAGGCGAGATAACCTACGCATTCTACTGGAAAAATTGGCATTCTGCCAACGACTATCCTTTGATGCGCATGGCCCATTGAGTGCCAAGAACAGCCCCTTTGATAAAGGGCAGAAAGCCAAGGCATAATGCGACGGTGGCCGGAAGCCAGATCGAAAGTTGCAGTGCCATGGACGGGCTGAAATTCTGTTCCATCGCCAAGGCACCCGGAACCACGATGTGTCCGACTAGAAAGATCGTGAAGTAGGGCGGGGCATCATCACAACGATATTCCCCGATTGGGTGATTGCAAACATCACACTCGGAACGAAGCTTCAAATAGCCGCCAAAAGCAAAACCGTGGCCACAATTCGGGCATTTGCGGCGAAATCCGCGACGCAAACCGGTCATCAGTCGACCGCTGCTTTGGTTGCTGTTGGTGGCATTTGTGTCGGGAGAAATATCGTGTGGGGCATTCATATATAAAATTAACTCCTGTCATATCTCAGCGCCCTCTTGATCCGTGTGGCGAAAACAGGCATTGAGACTGTACGCCATCATCATGATGTTCGGTTGCGCAAGCAAGTAAAATCGGCCCTGCCTATTCACCTCAGGGGCGTATACATGGTCACATTTGCTTGATCGAACAGTTGCCAAGGGAGTGCCCAGTGGGAAGTGCAGACGCAGTCATTGCCGGTCTGAAACAGGACTTCATCGAGGACACCATCGAACGCATTGATCGTATTGAAACCACGATTGATCGCGTTGCTGGCGGAATGGACGAAGCCGGACCGGGAATTGCCGAACTGCGGCGCGAGGCACACACCGTCAAAGGACTTGCCGGATCATTCGGCTTCCCGCTGGTGGGCGCGATTGCGCATCGGCTTGAAGATTATATTGCCGAACTAAGCGAAATTGATGATCTCGAAGCGGCATCGCTGGTGGATTTCACCAGCTGGATCCGCGAGATCATCGAAAGTGGCACCAACCCCCAGGCCGAAGAAGAAACCCGTATTCTGCGTTCCCTGCCGACCCGCAGCGCCAAGGCCGATGAGCAGGATGATGCATCCGAAGTTGCAGTAGCGCAGGATAAGGAAGTCCTTATTGTCACCGCGACCGCTGTTCAGGGGCATTTTTTGCAACGTGCACTGCGTGAAAAGGGTTTTCGCACCATTACGGCCCGTTCGGCCGTCGAGGCGTTCGAAACGGTGGTTCAATCGCGCCCGGATGCCGTCATTACAGCTGCTGTGCTTGATGGGCTCAGCGGGATCGAACTGATCCGTGCCTTGGCTGCGATGAAAACCCTGTCAGACAAAAAGCTTGGTCTGTTGACGAGTTTCGATGCGTCGCATCCCGATCTTGAAGGCCTGCCTGAAAACGTTGCGATCATCAGCAACAAGGGTAAACAAACCGCAGAGCACCTGGCGAAATTCATCGAAACGATGCTCTGAGCTTTTGTCGGATCGTTAGCTTCGAAAAGAAAAAGGCGGCCATATCGGCCGCCTTTTATTGTTTGTGTTGGCAGATCGGGGCTAATCCGACTTCGGACCCTGCTTGGGGGCGTTGCGCGCCGCCCGGTTTGATGCCACCAGCTTGCGCTGCTTTTTCGGTGTGGTCTTTTTCTTTGCCGCTGCTTTCTTGCCTTTGGACTTGGTCGCAGACGACCCAGCCGGGCCATTTGCGTCCCGTGGGCCGGATCGGAAACCCGGCTTGCTGCCATGACGATGGCTGCGATCGCCCGGGCTGCCGCGCCGTTTACCAGCACCACGCCGTCCGCGTGGCCGTTCAACCAAGTCGCGGGCGGTAATGTCTGCGTGTTCTGCCAGTCGCAGAGCCAAAGATCCGGTGGCCGCATCGGCATCGGCGATCCTGACGACAACCGTATCACCCAGCTGGAACTTCTTGCCGCGATTTTGCCCGACAAGTGCGTGGCTTGCTGCGTCATGGACGTAATAGTCATCGGGCAGGGTGGAAATCGGAACCAACCCGTCTGCCCCTGTTTCGTTCAATGAAACAAACAGACCAAAGTGGGTGACGCCAGAAATCTTACCGGGGAACTCTGCCCCAACCTTGTCGGACATATAGGCTGCGACATAACGGTCAACCGCATCACGTTCGGCCATGGCCGCCCGTCGTTCGGTGCCCGAGATGTCCTCGCCAATCTGTTCGAACCGTTCGCCTTCTTCGGGCGTCAAACCGCCTTCACCAAGTTTAAGGCCCGCGATCAAAGCACGATGGACCAGAAGGTCGGCATAGCGCCGGATCGGGGAGGTAAAGTGCGCATACCGTTTCAGTGCAAGGCCGAAGTGCCCGATATTGTCGGGGCTGTACATTGCCTGTGACTGGCTGCGCAGCACGACCGTGTTGATCAGCTCAGACTCTGGGGTGTCCTTGGCCAGTTCAAGAATGCGGTTGAAATCACGCGGTTTCAAGACCGATGCCTTGTTCAGCTTATAGCCAGCGCCTTCAAGGAATTCGTGCAACGCTTCAAGCTTTTCCTCGCTCGGTGCATCGTGGATACGATACATGCAGGGTTGCTTGATACGTTCAAGTTCCTCAGCAGCGCAGACATTGGCTGCGATCATGAATTCTTCGATCAGCTTGTGACTGTCAAACCGTGCACGCGGCGCAATGGCAACGATCTGCCCGCTGTCATTGAGCTCGATCTTGCGTTCGGGCACATCAAGTTCAAGTACGCCACGTTTCTTGCGTGCTTCCAAAAACGCATTAAACGCGCCATACAGCGGCTTGATGATGGTATCAACCAGCGGACCGGTGGTGTCGTCTGGCTGTCCGTCCATGGCGCGCTGAACCTGATCATAGGTCAGGCGGGCGGCCGATTTCATCATCCCGCGGCAGAACTTGTGACGCAGTTTATGGCCGTGTTTATCCAGCCACATTTCAACCGCCATGCAGCCGCGATCTTCATGCGGGACAAGCGAACACCAGCCGTTCGAAAGCTCAAACGGCAACATCGGCACCACACGATCCGGGAAATAGCAGCTATTGCCGCGTTTGACCGCTTCGCGATCAAGTGCATCGCCCGGACGCACATACCAGGACACATCAGCAATCGCGACCATGATGTGCCAGCCACCTTCATTGGCGGGATCGGGGTCGGCTTCGGCCCAGACAGCATCGTCAAAGTCACGCGCATCGGCGCCATCAATGGTGACCAGCGGGATGTCGCGCAGATCAGTGCGTTTACCCAGTGGTGTGGCCTTGGACTCACGTGCCTGAAGTTCGACTTCCGGCGGGAATTCAAACGGAATGCCGCGTGCATGGATCGATACAAGGCTGATGGATTTGGGTTCATTTATATTGCCAAGAACCTCGGTAATCCGGCCTTTGCGCAGTCCAAAATGTTTGCCCGGCAAAATTTCGGTCAGAACCAGTGCGCCGCTTTCAAGATCAGGATGGTCGTCAAGAGGGACCGCGATCTCGCCGCTATCCTTGCGGTCTGTGGGCACAACGCGGCCTTCGCGTTCATTGGGCCGATAGAGTCCCAAGACGCGCTGTGGCCCGCTTCCAAGGACCCGCATGATGCTGGCTTCGTAGGTGTGCTTGCCTGTATAGCGCAGCTTGGCGAGAATCTTGTCACCAATACCTGGCGCGCTTGGGCCGCCGCGACGAATTGATTTCACAACAATCAGCGGCGGTTCGTATTCATGTTTCCAGACATTCGGTTTGGCCAGAACTTCGCCGTCGTCATCAACGCCGGTGATTTCCAGAACTTCAACCGGGGGTAGGCGGTCGGGTTTGTCAAAACGTCGGCGGCCCTTGACGACATCGCCGCCAATTTTCAGGTCTTTCAGGATTTTTTTGAGTTCGATCTTGGCTGCGCCCTTAATGTTGAAGGCGCGCGCAATTTCGCGCTTCCCAACCGGTGTCGGGCTCATATCGATGAATTCGATAATCTCTTCCTTGGTGGGGAAGTGTTTTTTGTCTTCTGTATCGTTCGCCAACGTTGCGGCGTCCTTTCATAGGTATTCCAGAGAAAAGGAAGGCGGCGATTAATTCGCCGCCGCCTTTTTCGTGGTTGTCTTCTTTGCTGCGGGTTTCTTTGCAGCCGCTTTCTTTTTCGCAGGGGCTTTTTTCTTCGCCGTTGCGGTTTTGGTTGCCGTTTTCTTGGTCGTGGCCTTGGTCGTTTTGCCCGACTTGGCTTCCTTTTCCTTGATGGCCTTGATGGCCATTTCAAGGGTGATGTCATCACGTTCTACATCGCGGATATTGGCGATGGTTTTCTTGTGCTTAACAAACGGTCCCCAGCGGCCAACGGCGACAAAGATCGGTTCACCATCATCGGGATGCTTGCCGATTTCCGTGCCGGACTTTTCACGCTTATCCGCGATCAAGGTGATCGCCCGGTTTTCACCGATCGTCAAAACATCATCGTCGGCCTTGAGAGAGGCAAAAATGCTGCCTGCCTGAACGTATGGGCCGAAACGGCCGATATTGGCCTTCATTTCCTCGCCAGTATCGGGATAAATCCCGACAACACGCGGTAGGGTCAGAAGTTCTTCGGCCTTGGTCAGGTCAACAACAGACGGCTCCAATCCCTTGGGCAGGGATGTGCGTTTCGGTTTGACCTTTTTCGGCTTGCCGTTCTTGCCTTCGACTTCCTCTTCCTCGCCAAGCTGGACGTAAACGCCATACGGGCCTTTTCGAAGGGTGATTTCCTTGCCGGTTTCCTTATCAATGCCAAGGACTTTGGGGCCGGAGTCAAGTTCGGACTCGGAGCCGTTTTCATTGGCAACGAGCGGCCGGGTATAATTGCATTCCGGATAGTTCGAGCAGCCAAGAAAGGCGCCAAACTTGCCGAGCTTGAGGCTCAGTGTTCCATCCGTGCATTTCGGGCATTTATGCGGGTCTGTTCCGTCTTCGCGCGGCGGGAACAGATAGTTTTCCAGCATCACCTGAAGGGCATCAAGGACGTCGGTGATTTTGAGTTCCTTGGCCTCGTCGACATTGCCTTTGAACGACTTCCAGAAATCCTTGAGAACGTCTTTCCATTCCAGCTTGCCCATGGAAACTTCATCAAGCTGGTTTTCCAGATCGGCGGTGAAGTTGTACTGCACATAGCGTTCAAAGAATTTCGACAGGAAGGCTGTTACCAGACGGCCACGGTCCTGTGCGACGAAACGGCGACGTTCCAGCAACACATAGTTCCGGTCCTGCAGAACCGAAATGATCGACGCATAGGTCGACGGACGGCCAATGCCGAGTTCTTCCATCTTCTTGACCAGGCTCGCCTCGGTATAGCGGGGCGGGGGCTGGGTGAAGTGCTGATCAATGCTGACTTTGCCAAGGTCAGGCTTTTGGCCTTCTTTTAGCGGCGGCAGGCGACGATCATTTTCGTCTTCAGCCTCGTCATCCTTGCCTTCCTGATAAAGCTTCAGGAAGCCGTCAAACTTCACAACAGAACCATTTGCACGCAGAACCACGTGATTGTCATTCGATGACAGATCAACTGCGACCTGATCGAAACGGGCGTCTTCCATCTGACACGCCACGGTCCGTTTCCAAATCAGGGTGTAAAGCGCCAACTGGTCTTTATCAAGGTGACGCGAAACCTGTTCCGGACGACGGAACAGATCGGTCGGGCGGACAGCTTCGTGGGCTTCCTGCGCATTCTTTGCCTTGTTGGCAAAGCTGCGCGCATTGGCCGGAAGGTATTGATCACCGTAATCCTTGCCAATCAGGCGGCGTGCAGCGGCGAGGGCTTCCTGTGAAAGCACTACGGCATCGGTACGCATATAGGTGATCAGACCAACCGTTTCGCCACCGATATCGACACCTTCATAAAGGCGCTGGGCAAGCTGCATGGTGCGCTTTGCGCCAAAGCCAAGCTTTCGCGATGCTTCCTGCTGCAGGGTCGATGTGGTGAAGGGTGGCTGCGGACGCCGTTTGACGTCTTTGCGCTCGACCTTTGAAACGGTGTAGCTGCGGCTTTCGACCTTTTCCTTGGCGATCTTGGCGGCACTTTCATCACCAAGTGCCAGCTTATCAAGCTTTTCGCCGTTCAGATGGGTCAGACGTGCGGAAAACTTGCCCTCGGGAACGGCAAAGCCAGCTTCAAGCGACCAGTATTCATCGGGTTTGAAAGCTTCGATTTCGATCTCGCGTTCGCAAATCAAACGGAGCGCAACCGATTGCACGCGGCCAGCCGAACGCGAACCGGGCAGCTTGCGCCACAGAACCGGCGACAGGTTAAAGCCGACGAGATAATCAAGCGCACGGCGCGCCAGATAGGCATCCACCAGTTCCTGATTAAGCTCGCGCGGATTGGCGATGGCTTCGGTGACGGCTTTCTTGGTGATCTCGTGGAACACGACGCGATGGACATCGCGACCGCGGAGCAATTTTTTCTGCTCGAGAACTTCAAGAATGTGCCAGGAAATGGCTTCACCTTCGCGATCCGGGTCAGTCGCGAGATAGATGGTGTCAGAGTCACGTGCCGCCGAAGCAATTTCCTTGATCTGCTTTTCGGAACGGCCATCGGTTTCCCAGACCATTGCAAAATCATTGTCGGTATCGACCGAACCATCCTTGGACGGCAGATCGCGGATATGACCAAACGAGGCCAGCACCTTATAATCGTCGCCGAGATATTTATTGATCGTCTTGGCTTTGGCCGGGGATTCGACGATGACAAGATTCATTACGTTTTTCGTGTCCGGTTCTTGCGCCCGAAGGCGGTCATTATGCTGTGTGGTCCGTAACCTGAAAGTCTGCACACATATATTATAGTGTGTCGCTGTTTTTCAGATCAAATTGCGCAAATTGCGGCAAATCACAACAATATTTGTCACATCCATATCCGACGCGACTCTCATTTGGCGATACGCGATACCCTATTTCCGGGGTGACGTTCAACCCTTCCTGCAAGTTCGAGCTCAATCAAAATTGTCGAAACCTGCTCGGCGGGCAAGTCAGACGTACGAATGAGCTCATCAATCAGAAGGGGGCTAGCAGACAGCAAATCAAAGATTTCTTCTATCTCTTTGACGGAGTCTTCGTTGGTGTCGGGTTCGTCAGAAAATTCTTCTAATTCAATTGATTGCCGGGTTTTATTTTCACCCAGAATGACCGCGTCTTGTTCCAGTGATGCCGTTATCTCGTGATATGATTCGGCTGAGGCGTCAGGGATTGCGTCGCGCGCATCTGTGTTGAAGGTGTGATTTTGTTCAAACAGATGACTGTTTTGCTCGGCAATTCGAAGGGCATCCAGAATTACGTCGGCAGAGTCGCACAAGATTGCACCGTCACGGATCAAACTGTTCGGACCAGCTGCGCGCGGATCGGTCGGGGAGCCCGGAACGGCAAACACATCGCGCCCTTGTTCGGCGGCAAAGCGGGCGGTGATAAGCGATCCGGAATTCCGCCCGGCCTCGATGACAACCGTTCCTAATGACAATCCAGAAATGATGCGGTTGCGACGGGGAAAGTGCCTTGCCTGTGGTTGGAGGCTGGGGGGCATTTCTGACACCACACACCCCTGTTCGCAGAGTTGCGCATAAAGGTCCTGATGTTCGCGGGGATAAACGACATCCACGCCGCCACCCAGAACAGCAATCGTACCACCGCCTGCATCATGTTTGCTTTGCAAGGCCGCCGCATGGGCTGCGCCATCAATGCCGCGTGCCATACCTGACACAACAACATAGCCCGCGTTTACGAGCTCATGACTGATTTTACGGGCAAATCCGCATCCCGTTGCCGAAGCATTGCGCGCACCAACGATCCCGATGGCGGCTTTGCCAAGAAGCTCAATCCGTCCGATGGCATAAAAATAGGGCGGGGCATCATCAATCCGCGCCAGAAGTGCCGGATATTCCGGGTCGCCGAAAATGATCGGTCGGGCGCGCGATGCCTTCGCGGCTTCAATTTCCGCAACCGTTTCGTCGCGACTGGCAATCTTGATCTTTCGCGTGGTCTTTGCTTGGGCAATGACATCGGGCAGGGCATCAATGGCATTTCGGCCTGAACCAAACCGTTCCAGCAATTTGCGAAAGGTGACCGGTCCGACATTGGTGCTGCGCGCCAGTCGCATGCGTGCCAGACGTTCCGATTGCGATAATCGCGATGGTTGTTGGTTGGGTAAATGCATAACGCCCGGATTGTGGTCATCCGGGCGTTATTTCGTCAAGCTATTCGAAGGGGCATCTTGCGCCTATGAAGCAGGGGTTTCTTCGTCAGCCTGCTTTTTCTTCTGGCCGATCTTGGGTTCCTCACCGCGGATCAGGCGTTTGATATTGGCGTGATGGGCAAGCCAGACAATCACAGCCAAGAATACGCCAAGCCACCCGGCACCAGGATCGTTGGCGATGAAGAACGCCGCCAACGGTGCCGCGATCATGGCGATAAGTGCCGAAAGCGAAGAAATCCGGAAGATCAGCGCCATCACTAACCACGTCAGCGCAGCGCACAGGCCCATAATCCAGTTGACGGCGGCAAGCGTGCCAAGGGTTGTCGCAACCCCTTTGCCGCCCTTGAACCGCAGCCAAATCGGGAACATGTGGCCAATAACCGCGGCGCCGCCGGCAAAGATTCCTTGCTCTGCACCGTAAAGGTGGGTGAACAGCAGTGCTGCAAAGGCGCCTTTGCCCGCATCGCCGATCAGGGTCAGGAAGGCCAATCCCTTGCGACCTGTACGCAGAACGTTCGTTGCACCGATATTGCCGGAACCAATCTGGCGGATGTCGCCAAGGCCAGCCATGCGGGTCAGAACCAGACCAAACGGGATAGAGCCCAACAGGTACCCACAGACCGTCGCAACCTGGAGCGACATCAACATTGCCTTATAGGTGGCATCAAGTTCCATTTCAGGCACCTTCCGAGAAGACTTCGCGGCCATCGATCAGGGTGCGCAGGACGCGCCCCTGTGTCAGACGGCCGTCAAACGGTGAATTTTTCGATTTCGAATGGAACTGGTACGGATCAATTTTCCACGGGCGATCCGGATCAAAGATCACCAGATCGGCTGCGGTTCCTTCTGCCAGTGTTCCAGCCCCTTTGATGCGCACCAGTTCGGCTGGTGTGCGGGTCAGTTTGGTAATCACATCGAGCAGCGACATATGCCCGTTGTGATAAAGTTCCAACGCCATCGGAAGCAAGGTTTCAAACCCGACTGCACCGGCAGCGGCCTGCGCAAAGGGAAGGCGTTTGGAATCGGCATCTTGCGGGTTGTGGTCCGATGCAATGGCATCAATCGTGCCATCGGCAAGGCCAGTAACAATCGCCTGTCGGTCATCTTCGGAGCGAAGCGGCGGTGACAGCTTGGCAAAGGTGCGGTAATCCGAAACCGCATTCTCGTTCAGTGCGAAATAGGGCGGTGCGGTATCGCAGGTGACTTTAAGCCCGCGTTTCTTCGCCTTGCGGATCACTTCCACCGATTCACCGGTCGAAATATGGGCGAAATGCAGACGCCCGCCCGTCATTTCAACCAGTCGCAAGTCGCGTTCGATCTGAATGACTTCGGCCAGTGGCGAGACCCCGGAAAGGCCAAGGCGGGTTGCCAGTTCGCCGCTATTCATCGACGCACCCTTGGAAAGCTCGGGCTCTTCCGGGTGTTGGACGATCATGCCATCAAAGAACGTGGAATAGGACAAGGCCTGGCGGAGCAGACGTGCACTGGCGATGGTCTTGATCCCGTCGCAGAAGGCAACCGCACCGGCCTGATGAAGCAGACCCATTTCGGTGATTTCCTGCCCCTCGATGCCCTTGGAGACGGCGCCATAGACAAATACCTTGGCCAAGCCAACCTTGCGGGCGCGACGGGCAATGAATTCGACACCGGCCACGTCATCAATCACCGGATCGGTGTTGGGCAGGGCAATAATGGTGGTGACGCCACCGATTGCCGCCGATTTGCCAGCGGTTTCGATGGTTTCCTGATGTTCAAATCCCGGTTCACGCAATTGGGCGCGCATATCAACCAGACCCGGTGCCAAACATGCACCGCCAAGGTCAATGACCTCAAAACCATCTGGAACAGTACCTTCGGTGATGTCCGCGCCACTTTTGGCAATGGTGTCATCTTCAATCAGAAGGCCACCGGTTTCATCGGTTTGTTTGACCGGATCAAGCAGCCTGGCATTGATGAAGGCTTTTTTGCCGGCTCCTTTGGCGCGAATGGCGGGGCTCATGCCTGACCTCCGATCTTTCTGTGGTTCTGCACAAGCAACTCAAGCGCTGCCATGCGCACCGCGACGCCCATTTCGACCTGTTCGCGGATGACGGAACGTTCAACGTCGTCAGCCACTTCACTGTCGATCTCGACACCGCGGTTCATCGGACCGGGATGCATTATCAGGGCATCGGGTTTGGCGTTGGCAAGCTTCGCACGGTCAAGCCCGTGGAAATGGAAGTACTCGCGCACCGACGGGATGAAGCTGCCTTCCATGCGTTCCAGCTGCAGACGCAGCATCATGACGATGTCGCAATCCTTCAGGCCTTCTTCCATGTTATGGAAAATCTCGACACCCATCCGGTCGATCTTGGACGGGATCAGGGTTGGCGGGGCGACAAGGCGCACGCGCGATCCCATGGTGTTCAAAAGCAGGATATTGGAACGTGCAACACGCGAATGGGCAATATCGCCACAGATCGCAACATTCAGGCGATGCAGGCGTCCCTTGTGGCGGCGGATGGTCAGGGCATCAAGAAGTGCCTGGGTTGGGTGTTCGTGGCGACCGTCGCCCGCATTCAAAACCGCACAATTGACCTTTTCGCTCAGAAGCTTGACCGCGCCACTATCGCCATGGCGGACAACCAGTGCATCCGGGTTCATGGCATTCAGGGTCATCGCCGTATCAATCAGGGTTTCGCCCTTTTTGACCGAACTGGTGCCGACCGTCATGTTGATGACATCAGCCCCCAGACGTTTGGCAGCCAGTTCAAACGATGTCAGCGTCCGGGTGGAGTTTTCGTAAAACAGATTAACAACTGTCGCGCCGGCCAGAATATTGCTGGTCTTGTCTGCGGAGCGGTTTTTTTCCGCATAGTGCTGGGCGCGATCCAGAATAAGGGTGATTTCCCCGGGGGTAAGACCCTCGATCCCGAGGAGGTGTGGGTGCGGATAATGATCCGCCGCTGGTCCCATGACGCTCATGGCGTTGCACATTTCCCTTGGATGATCTTTGAAAAATTTCGGGCGGAGCATAACGAATTGCCCCTGTCACGAAAAGTTAAATATTGCCGGTAATGCCGATCCAATCGCTTCAAATTTCCTGACTGATCGGTCAGGTTTCAGGCGGCGAAGGCCAGACGATCGGCGATCAGACGGCCTGGGTCAAAATGGCGATCACCGGCATGGTGATAATCGCAAGCAGGGTATGAACGGTGATGATGCTGGCCATCATCTGCGCATCGCCCCCCATGAGGCGCGCAAGAACATAGGCACTGGCAGAGCAGGGCAGTGCCGCATAAAGCACCACCGCAGCAAGTTCGATATCGGGCAGTCCCAGCATCAGGCACAGACCGGCTGCAATCGCTGGGCTCAACACCAGTTTTCCAACACTTGAAACCCCGACCGGAAAACCTGCGCGCCGTGCAGCCGAAAGATCAAGCCCGGCACCAACGGCAAGCAGGCCGATGGGTAGGGCCGCGCGTCCAAGCACCTCAAGAAAGGGGCCAATGATTGGCGGCAAGCCAATTCCCAGAACGTTAAACAGGCTACCCAGCACGCATGCCATCAGAAGCGGATTTTTTGCCACATCACGCAGCAATGACAAAACGCCGGGCTTGCGATCATTTTCACCCAGATGGGCACATGCCAAAACGGAAATAACGTTAACTGTGGGTACGACCAACGCGACGCAAAGGGCAGTAACGGTTAGTCCGTGTGTGCCAAGCAAGGCCGCGGCAACGGCAAGCCCGATATAGGTGTTTGGCCGGATGGCGCCTTGCACCAGCGATGAAAATGTCGGTGCGGAAACCTTCAAAACGGGGCGCACCACAAGGATCAGTGCGGTGCAGATCGCAATCGTGCCCAGCATTGCCGTCGCAATCCCCAACAGTGGCAGGCTGCCAAGGTCTGCTTTGGCGGTGTTGGAAAAAAGAAGGGCCGGGAAGGTGATAAAATAAGTCAGTTTCTCGGCACCCGGCCAAAAACTGTCGGGCAAGAAACGCCGTTCGCGCAGCACATACCCGACAACGATCAGGGCAAAGGTCGGCAGAAGTGCTGAGAGAATGGCAAGCATCAGGTGGCTTTCATCACGTAATGAAGAAGAACTTTCAACGTCACCATACTGTTATCACCGATCTGAGCACGGTGAAATACGCTCGCAATATGTAATTGGCATAGATGACTAAAATTCAGTTGGTGGCGAGTTGTTCTTTGCCGGTGTTTTCCGATGTGATAGTCAGCACATCCAACAGGTTTTGGCGTCGATAGACTGTTTGTTCTGCAAAGTCGTCCAGCTCGCTGAATGTTCAAGGAAAGGGACGCCATGTCACGCGCGATTGATCACATTGTATTATGTGTGAATGATCTTGATGCCGCGATAGCTGTCTATACGCAGCTCGGATTCACAGTGACCCCGCGTGCAGTTCATCCCTTTGGTACCGGTAATGCCCTGATCCAGCTTGACGGCATGTATATCGAACTTCTTGCCGTGATTGATCCGGACAAGATTGCCGAAACGGACCTTGCCCAGCCATTTTCGTTTCCGATCTACAATCGCGACTATCTGCGACATCGTGAAGGCATGTCGATGCTGGCGCTGCAATCACGCGACGCCGAGCAGGACAGACAAAAATTTATCGCAGCCGGTGCCGCAGTGCCGCCGGTATTTCACTTTGAACGCGATGCCAAGACGCCTGATGGTGAAACCGTCGGCGTTGCCTTTTCGTTGGCCTATGCCAACCATCCACTGTTACGACATGCAGTGACGTTTGTGTGTCAACATCGTCATCCGGTGCAGAATTTCTATTTTCCTGACTATCAAAGCCATCAGAATGGCGCTGTTGCGATTGGCAAGGTTCTTGTTGATCATTGGGCGGCCGAGGCGGTACGCGACTTTTATGAGGAAATCGGAGTCGACGCGATTGTTGATGCCTTGCATGGCGACGAACTGATTTCGCGCTATGGCGTTGAGGATTCAGCATTCCCGACAGACGGATTTGCCGGCTTTGAATTAATTGTCGATGACATCGCGAAAATCGCTGATGCAGCTGTCGCAATGGGGGCCGTTGAAAAAGACGGCATGCTTATCATTCCGCCTTCAAGGTTCTTCGGGGTGTTGATGGTGATCAAAGCCAAATAAAAAGCTGCCTGAATGAACAGGCAGCTTTGATCTTTTTGGTCATGGCAGACTGTTGGTTATCAGTCTTCTTCAGCCTCGATATCGTCATCGTCGGCTTCGGCGTTTTCGCCGGGATCGGTATGGCGGTTCAAATGGTCCAGCGCGCCTTGCAAGATATAAGCAGCAGCTGTCTTGTCGACGACTTCAGCACGGCGTTTGCGGGTCATATCGACTTCTTCAATCAGAATACGCTCGACCGCGTTTGTTGACAGGCGCTCGTCCCACATCAAAACCGGCAGGTCGATATACTTTTCCATTTCGTCGATAAAGGCATAGACGCGATGGCACGCCTTGCCGATCGACCCATCAAGTTCGCGCGGGAAGCCGATGATAATGCCGCCGACATTCTGTTTGTCGATAATCGACGAAAGCTGGGCAATATCGCGTGTGAACTTCTTTCGTGAAATCAGCTCATACGGTGAGGCAATCTGCAGCCCTACATCTGATAGGGCTACGCCAATTGTCTTGGTGCCCAAATCAAGGCCCAATACACGTGCTGCCGGTGGCAAGAACCGCAGCAATTCCTGAGTGTCATTGCAAATCATGGCGACCTTATAGGAGTCTTTTTGCGAAAATGCCAGCGCAAAGCAAATGTATCGTTTTCCGATTTATGGAAGAAACGACGCCGAGTTGAGTGTGTGAGCGCATTTTATTCTAAATGCAGCCAAGAATGGCGGACTTCCTAGCGTAAAAATCTTTCTGAATGATGAGGGGTTGAAGTGCCTCAGCAGGTTTGTTTTAATATCGCACTGCCGAAATTGATCGAAATCGAAATATGCAGGGCGAAACAGGCAGACCGAATGCGCAGATCATCTTGAGAGAAAGAAAACAGAAAGAGGCAGCGCACCTATTACACGTGAGTGTCGCAATGCTTCTATCCACGGGGTTCGGGAACCGTCATGCTCGACAGGTTCCAGTTGATTTCCGCATACAAAAATCACCAAAAGCGAAAACGCTGAACAAACAATGACAAATCAGGGGGTATAGGGTTTGGCCGACGGTGCATCAAATG
Organism: Thalassospira sp. CH_XMU1458; assembly: GCF_037027205.1. Lineage (NCBI taxonomy): Bacteria > Pseudomonadati > Pseudomonadota > Alphaproteobacteria > Rhodospirillales > Thalassospiraceae > Thalassospira > Thalassospira sp. CH_XMU1458. The sequence continues at coordinate 558,582 of NZ_JAYMDW010000002.1, forward strand.
AAGCGTTCGTTGAGTTTGAACGTGTACAGAAAAGTTATGACGGCGAGACACTCGTCGTTAAAGATCTCAACCTAACAATGCCTAAAGGCGAGTTCCTGACGATGCTTGGTCCGTCAGGGTCTGGCAAGACGACTTGTCTTATGATGCTTGCCGGCTTCGAAACCGCGACCCATGGCGATATCCGCCTTGGTGGCGTTTCGATCAACGATATCCCGCCGCACAAGCGTGGTATCGGCATGGTCTTCCAGAACTACGCGCTCTTTCCGCATATGACCATTGCCGAAAATCTGGCTTTCCCGCTTGAGGTCCGCAAACTGGGCAAAGCGGAACAGGAAGAGAAGGTCAAACGCGCACTCGACATGGTTGAAATGGGAAGCTTCGGTGGCCGTCGTCCGGCACAGCTTTCCGGCGGCCAGCAACAGCGTGTCGCGTTGGCCCGTGCGCTTGTGTTTGAACCTGAACTGGTTCTGATGGATGAGCCGCTCGGTGCGCTTGATAAACAGCTTCGTGAAAAGATGCAGTTTGAAATCACGCATCTGGCCCATCAACTCGGCATTACCACGGTTTACGTCACCCACGACCAGACCGAGGCATTGACCATGTCCGACCGCGTCGCCGTGTTTGACGACGGCCGTATTCAGCAGCTTGCACCGCCAGATAAACTGTACGAACAGCCCGAAAACAGCTTTGTCGCGCAGTTCATTGGCGAAAACAACACGCTCGAAGGCGTCATCAAGGAAATCAAGGGTAACACCTGTGTTGTCCAGCTTGATGGCGGCGAAATCATCGATGCCGTTCCGGTCAATGTCAGCCAGGTGGGTGAACGTACACGCGTTTCGATCCGTCCTGAACGTGTTGAATATAACCGTGATCGCCTGCATGCAGATGCGCATACGCTCAAGGCCGAGGTACTGGAATTCATCTATATGGGTGACATCTTCCGTACACGCCTGCGTGTGGCCGGCAATGACGAGTTCATCATCAAGACCAGGAACGCACCGGACCAGGTGCGTCTGAAGCCGGGTCAGGAAATCGAGATTGGCTGGCTTGCAGAAGATTGCCGCGCGCTTGACGCGTCGTAACTTTTAGTCAGGCAGATACAGGACCGGTACGCCCGGGTGCTGGTCCTCAACGAATAGTCCGGGAAACAATCAGGGAGTCTATTAATGCAGCTTATTAAAACCCTTACAGCATCAACAGCTTTGCTTGTTGTGGCGGCAGGCTCAGCCTATGCCGACGACCACATGGCGTCTGACATGACGCTGGTCAGCTGGGGCGGTGCCTATCAGAACAGCCAGATCAAGGCTTATGCTGAGCCTTATATGGAAATGAACCCGGGTGTTTCGATCACCTGGGATGAAAGCTCGAACGAAGCCGTTGCAAAACTGCGTGCAATGAACGAAGCCAACAACGTGACCTGGGATCTGGTTGACGTTGTTGCTTCCGATGCAATGCGCCTTTGCGACGAAGGCCTCGCTATGGAAATCGACCCGAACGAAGTTCTTGCAGAAGCGCCGGATGGCACCTCGGCAGAAGATGACTTCGGTGATCTCCTCGTAAGTGACTGCTTCATCCCGCAGATCGTTTATTCGACCACGTTTGGTTACCGCGAAGACATGGTTCCGGCTGGAACTCCGGCACCGACCGATATCTGTGCACTGTTCGACACCGAAACCTATCCGGGCATGCGTTCGCTTGAAAAACGCCCGATCAACAACATGGAATGGGCTCTGCTCTGCGATGGTGTTGCCAAGGACGAAGTTTACAGCGTTCTTGAAACTCCGGAAGGTCAGCAGCGCGCTCTTGATAAGCTGGCAACCATCAAAGACAGCGTTATCTGGTGGAGTGCTGGTGCAGACACCCCGCAGCTTCTGGCTGACGGCGAAGTCTTCATGGGCTCGACCTACAACGGTCGTCTGTTCTCCGCAATCGAAGAGCAGGATCAGCCGATCGCCATGCTTTGGGACGCGCAGGTCTTTGACCTTGACGGTTGGATCATTCCGTCCGGTCTTCCGGAAGAGCGTCTGAACCGCGTTCTGGACTTCGTGAAGTTCGCAACCGACACCCAGCGTCTTGCTGACCAGGCTGCTTACATCTCGTATGGTCCGGCTCGTTTCTCCTCAGCACCGCTCGTTGGTAAGCATGCTGAACTCGGTATCGACATGGCTCCGCACATGCCGACCGATCCGGCAAACGCCAAGAACACGTTCCTCTATAACTACGAGTTCTGGGCTGACTACCGTGACGACATCGATGCCAAATTCCAGGCTTGGCTTGCTCAATAAGAGCTAAGGGTAGGGGGCCGTTCGCGGCCCCCTTTACCGACCAATTCGCTAAACAATAAATTGCCGGTCGAAACAATAGACCGAAAACACCGGGGCAGGCTTACGGGGGCGTAATGGGTGATACATCTCAAGAAGTAGTGTTAGCTGCTGATGGCAGACCGCTAAAACAAAGTCTACGAAGGGCATTGATGCGCCAGAAGATGCGCGCGCTCATGCTGGTTGCGCCACTTTTGATCTTTGTGGTCGTGACTTTTATCGTACCGATTCTCTCGATGCTTTTCCGGTCGGTTGAAAACGACATTGTGCCGAATACGATCCCGGGAACCGTGATTGCGCTTTCCCAGTGGGATGGATCAAGCGGGGAACCGCCGCACGAAAACGTTTACCGCAATCTTTACATTGATTTATTCAAGGCAGAGGAAGCTAAACAGCACACCCGCCTTGGTTCTCGCCTGAACTACGAGCAATCCGGATTGTCATCCTTGTTCCGGACCACGGGGCGGTCGCTTGATGATATCGGTGAGCTTTGGCAGGATCCGCTTGAAGACATCGATCCGAACTTCGAAGAAGGTTCTTTCTGGTTCGAAATGATGTCGGGCACAGGCGGCGAAGATTTCCTTGAAACACGCCGGGAACTGATGGCGCTGATGTCTGATGAAGACATGAGTGGTGATGTCGGCTTTGTGCCGTCAGAAGAAATCATTCAGCTGCTGCCCTGGACCGCGCGTGCCTATACCGACTTTGCGTTGTGGGCTGCGATCCGCGATGGCGACACCGTTGCCGAGGAAGATCCGTGGGAGTCCGTTTATGGCGCCCTTGGTATGGACCTGACCAATCCGGATACGGTTTCGGCGATCAACAGCTATAACGGTGCGGGCGCAAGCACCTTGCAAGCCGCTGCCGCCAATATTGATCAGCTGCCACAATTCGGTTTCCGCGAAGCTTTCACCGAAGAAGACAAAGATTGGGGCTCAGCTGATATCTGGGCAACCATCAAGCTCTATTCGCCAAGCATGACCCCGGGCTACTTCCTGAATTCCGTCGATATGACGCTGACGCCCGACGGGATCGTGATGAAGCCCGAAAATCAGCAGATTTATACGACGCTGTTCATGCGCACCCTGATCATGGCGCTGATCATTACTGCAAGCTGCATTGTTCTTGGCTATCCCGTGGCATGGTTGCTTGCCAATCTGCCAATGCGGACGGCAAGTATCCTGATGATTTTGGTTCTGCTACCGTTCTGGACGTCGCTTTTGGTGCGAACGTCGGCCTGGAAGGTTTTGTTACAGCAGCAAGGGGTGATCAATGAAATCCTTGTCTGGCTTGGCTTTGTTAATGATGCGGATCGCCTTGTTCTGATGAATAACGCAACAGGTACGGTCATTGCGATGACCCACATCCTGCTGCCATTCATGATCCTGCCACTGTATTCGGTGATGAAAACCATTCCGCCCAGCTATCAGCGGGCCGCCAAGTCACTTGGTGCGACGAACTGGACGGCCTTCTGGCGTGTCTATTTCCCGCAATCGGTTCCGGGTATTGGTGCTGGTTCGATCCTCGTGTTCATTCTTGCGATCGGTTACTACATCACGCCGGAAATCGTTGGTGGTACGGATGGCGTCTTCATCTCCAACCGAATTGCCTATCATATTTCAAGTTCACTCAACTGGGGCCTTGCGGCCGCACTCGGGTCCATCCTTCTCGTCGTCGTTCTTGGCCTGTACTGGTGCTACGACAAGATTGTGGGCATCGATAACGTGAAGTTGGGGGGCTAAGAACATGAATGAAGTAATCTCATACGTAAGACGGCCCGAATTGATGACCTTCACAATGCCACTGGTGGCCTTGTTAGGCGCGATGTTTGGCTTCGTTACCGGCAACATCTTTGGCAGCCCGTGGGTCGGGTTCGTCATCGGTGCTTTGGTCGGTGCGGCGCTGGCCTTTGTGTTCTCGAAAATCATCAAGGTGAAAAGCAAACAGAAAACGCTGGCAACTGGCGTGCTTTTCGGCGGTGTAGGCATGATTTTCGGTGGGCTTGGCGGCTTGTTTGGTGGCTTCCTTGTCGGTATTTCGATGGGCTGGTTTGCCAACTGGGTCGGGAGCGGTCGGTATCGCGCCGGTGTTCCGATCTATTACACACCGGGTCAGGTTCTTTGGCACAACGCATTCCTGTTTATCTGTGCGTTTGTGTTCTTCTTCCTGATCGCGCCGCTTCTGCCGGTGATCTGGCTCAGCTTCAATGCCGAGAACTTCTTTACCTTTACGCCTGAAATGCTGAGCTTCAAGGCAGAGGGCTATAGCCTCAAGCATTATCGCGATTTCCTTGGTACCGACGAATGGATGGTACCGCTTAAGAACTCGTTGATCATCGCGCCGATTGCGACGCTGATTTCGGTATCGCTCGGGACCCTTGCCGCGATTGGCCTCAGTCAGTCGCACGTGCCCGGCCGTCAGGCAATGATGGCCGTGCTTATCTCACCGATGATCGTGCCGCTGATCATATCAGCCACCGGCATGTTCTTCTTCTATGCGCCTCTGGGCAACTGGCTTGAGCTTAATCTTGGGCTCAATCAGGCATTTGTCGGCTATGTAAAGGTGATTTTGGCCCACGCTGTGCTGGGCATACCGTTTGTCATCATCACGGTCACCGCGACGTTGGTTGGCTTTGACAAGTCGCTGACCCGTGCGGCGGCAAACATGGGGGCAAACCCGGTAACCACCTTCTTCAAGGTTCAGATGCCTCTGATCCTGCCAGGTGTGATTTCGGGCGGCCTGTTTGCCTTTATCACCTCGTTTGATGAAGTGGTTGTGGTCCTGTTTGTCGGTTCTGCCCGTCAGCAAACCCTGCCATGGCAGATGTATACCGGCCTGCGCGAACAGATTTCGCCGACCATTCTGGCAGCTGCGACGATCCTCGTATCTGTCTCGATCTTGCTGCTGCTGACGGTGGAACTGCTGCGTCGTCGTTCCGAACGTCTGCGTGGGATGAGCCCAGGCTAAGTCGTCGACGAGCCCTAAAACACCAAACAGGCCGACAGCATTGATGTTGTCGGCCTGTTTGTTTTTACAAGCTGCGGACGGTTATCTGCAAACCAGCCACGAAACAGGCGTTCTTCATTGCTTCGAACCCTTGCGGCAGGGGCGGCGGGGTGCTAGTTTCCGCGCTGTAATTCACGTTCTGGCAGATATCTATCTGCCGGGTTTTTTGTCATTCCTTAAGAGAGACTTTCATCCATGTCGTCTTTGGATAAGGAAACAGTTCGCCGTATTGCCTATCTTTCGCGTATCAACGTGTCCGAAGAAGGCCTTTCCGAACTGGCGGGAGATTTGACCCGTATCCTCGATTTTGTCGAGGAACTGCAAGAAGTTGATGTTGAAGGCTGCGAGCCGCTGACATCTGTTGCCGATCTGACCCTGCCGCTGCGCAAGGACGAAGTCACCGATGGCAATATCCAGCATAAAGTGCTGTCAAACGCACCGATGACCGATGCTGGCTGTTTTGTTGTGCCCAAGGTGGTTGAATAATGACTGATCTGACAAAGCTGACACTTGCAGAAGCCCGCGACGGGCTTGCAAAGGGTGATTATACCTCGGTCGAACTGACCGAAGCACACCTGAAATCGATGGACGCACATCGCAATCTGAATGCGTACATCACCGAAACCCCGGAAAAGGCCATGGAAATGGCCAAGGCATCCGATGCCAAGCGCGCCAAGGGCAGTGCCGGCAAAATGGAAGGCCTGCCGATTGCGGTCAAAGACCTGTTCTGCACCGAAGGTGTCCAGACCACGGCGGCATCGCACATCCTTGAAGGTTTCAAACCGGAATATGAATCCACTGTTACCAGCAACCTGTTTGGCAATGGTGCGGTGATGCTGGGCAAGGCGAACCTTGACGAGTTCGCCATGGGGTCGTCGAATACCTCGTCCTATTACGGCAATGTGATCAACCCGTGGAAAGACAAATCCGGCAAGGATCTGGTTCCGGGTGGATCTTCCGGTGGTTCGGCGGCTGCTGTTGCTGCCAACATGGCGCTGGCCGCGACCGGTACCGATACCGGTGGTTCGATCCGTCAGCCGGCATCTTATTGCGGTATTGTTGGTCTGAAGCCGACCTATGGTCGTTGCTCACGCTGGGGCATTGTTGCCTTTGCAAGCTCGCTTGATCAGGCCGGCCCGATGACCAAAACCGTTCGCGACGCGGCGATCATGCTGGGTTCGATGGCGGGTCACGATGCCAAGGACAGCACGTCTGCACCGATTGCGGTTCCGGATTTCGAAGCGGCCCTGACCGGTGACATCCGTGGCATGAAAATCGGTATTCCGAAGGAATATCGTGTTGATGGCATGCCCGAAGAAATCAGCAAGCTTTGGGATGACGGCGTTGCCATGTTGCGCGATGCCGGTGCCGAAGTTGTCGATGTGACCCTGCCGCACACCAAATATGCGCTGGGCACCTATTACATCGTCGCCCCGGCAGAGGCATCGTCGAACCTTGCACGGTATGACGGCCTTCGTTATGGCCAGCGTGTCATGGATGACGGCGACAGCCTTGATGACATGTACATGAAATCCCGTGCTGCCGGTTTCGGCAAGGAAGTCCAGCGCCGTATCATGATCGGTACCTATGTGCTGTCGGCTGGTTATTATGACGCCTATTACAACAAGGCGCTTAAAGTCCGTCGTCGCATTTATCAGGACTTCGAAGGTGCGTTTGGTCAGGTCGATGCGATCCTGACCCCGACCGCACCGTCTGCGGCCTTTGCCATCGGTGAAAACGAAGGCGATCCGGTCAAGATGTATCTCAATGACGTCTTCACCGTTCCTGCAAGCCTTGCGGGTCTTCCGGGCATTTCGGTGCCGACCGGTCTTTCGGCCGAAGGATTGCCGCTGGGTCTTCAGCTGATTGGCAAGCCGTTTGATGAAGAAACCGTTTTGCGTGTCGGTGGCGTGCTCGAAAGTGCTGCCAACTTTACCGCAAAACCTGCCGGGCAGGAGGGCTGATCCATGAGCTATATTCTTGAAGGTTCTACCGGCCCGTGGGAAATCGTTGTCGGTCTTGAAGTCCACTGCCAGGTGATTTCCAAGTCCAAGCTGTTTTCAGGTGCTTCGACCAAGTTCGGTAACGAGCCCAACAGCAATGTCAGCCTCGTTGATGCGGCCATGCCGGGCATGCTTCCGGTCGTGAACGCAGAATGTGTGCGTCAGGCGGTTAAAACCGGTCTGGGCCTTAAAGCCAAGATCAACAAGGAAAGCGTTTTTGCCCGCAAAAACTATTTCTATGCCGATCTGCCGCAGGGCTATCAGATTTCGCAGTTCGACAAACCGATTGTCGGTGAAGGCACGATCATTCTGGATATGCCTGATGGTTCGACCAAGTCGGTTGGCATTGAACGCCTGCATCTTGAACAGGATGCCGGTAAATCGATGCACGATCAGGACCCGAAATATTCGCATATCGACCTGAACCGTTCGGGTGTGGCGCTGATGGAAATCGTTTCCATGCCAGACATTCGTTCGCCGGAAGAAGCGGGTGCATACCTTACCAAGCTGCGTGCGATTGTGCGTTATCTTGGCACCTGTGATGGCAACATGAACGAAGGCTCCATGCGTTGTGATGCCAACGTTTCAGTGCGTCGTCCGGGCGAAGGTTTTGGTACGCGTTGCGAGATCAAGAACGTCAACTCCATCCGTTTCGTGATGCAGGCGATCGAGATCGAAGCAAAACGCCAGATCGAAGTCATCGAAGGCGGCGGGGAAATCCAGCAGGAAACCCGTCTCTATGATCAGCGTCTGGGGGAAACCCGCTCGATGCGTTCCAAGGAAATGGCACATGATTATCGCTATTTCCCGGATCCGGATCTGCTTCCGCTGGTATTTGATGACGCGTTCATTTCGGAAATCGAAAAAGAACTGCCCGAACTGCCAGACGAGAAAAAGGCCCGCTTCATGCGTGAAAACGGTCTGTCGGCATATGATGCCGGTGTTCTTGTTGCCGAAAAGGAAAAGGCTGATTACTACGAAGTTGTTGCCAAGGGCCGTGATGGCAAACTGGCGGCGAACTGGGTGATCACCAACCTGTACGGTGCGCTGAACAAGGCAGAAGTCGGGATTGCTGATAGCCCGGTAACGGCCGAAAACCTTGGCAAGCTGATCGATCTGATCTCTGACGACACCATTTCTGGCCGTATCGCCAAGGATGTCTTTGAAATCATGATCGAAACCGGCGGCGATCCGGAAAAGATCGTCGAGGAAAAAGGTCTTAAGCAGATCACCGATACCGGCGCGATTGAGACGGCGATTGACGAAGTCATTGCCGCGAACCCGGACAAGGTCGAAGAGATCCGCGCTGGTAAAGACAAAATGCTTGGCTGGTTTGTTGGTCAGGTCATGAAATCCACGGGTGGCAAGGCCAACCCGGGCATGGTCAACAAGCTGCTACGCGATAAAATCCTCGGCTGATTGTAATCATAAGACCAAAGAAAAAGCCGCCCGTTTGGGCGGCTTTTTTTTGTATGACTAATTGGCCTGGTTTTGAATTTCGCGTGGAATATCAGCCGTTAAGTGTCGAAGCGCGGTTTCAAGTAAGGACCGGCTGGGCGAATCGCGCACGATATCATCAACGTCAAAGTTCTTGCCGTTCATCGGGATCGTTATGCAGGCGTCTGTGACGATGCGTGCATCCATGGTGCGAATGGTTTCAATCAATGCCGCCTGTGCGATTGTTGCCCGGCCAGAAGCATTCAGGCAGGCGACCGGTTTTTGCATGAATTCGCCACTGGCCACCACCCAATCAAGGGCATTCTTGATCGCGCCAGTGACACCATGGGCATATTCGGGACTGGCGATCAGGACTGCATCCGCGCGACGAAGTGCATCTCGAAGCGCCGCGACATTGCGATCATCGGTATCTTCATTGTCCGGATTAAAGATCGGAAGGTGGCCCAAGCCATCAAACAGATGAATGGTTGCACCATGGGGGCCTGCAACCTTTTGTGCCGCTTGAAGGAGCGTTTTGTTGATCGATGCTTGGCGAAGGCTTCCGCACAGGGCTGTGATATGAAAAGTCATTTTGTGCCGCTATCTGTTTGTGGCGATGTTTGCACAAACGAGCACGCAGCGTAAAGAAAAGCCGCCAGCATATTTTCAATACTGGCGGCTCTGACGTTCGGGTGGGGGACGAGAACGTGGGTGTCTAGTCTAGCGGGCCTCGGATGCCGGATAACCGGCATCGGTGATCGCCGCGATCAGGGCATTGACGTCGGGGTTTCCGGAAACAGCGACTTCGCCATTTGCCAGATCAACCTCGGCACCTTCAACGCCGCTGACCTTGGTTGCTGCTTTGGTCACGGCACTTGCGCAATGACCGCAGCTCATTTTTTCGACCTTCAGTTTCACCATCAGATTTCTCCATATGATCAGTGTCTATGAACGCAGTATGGAGGTTCCAGTAGATGGAAGGTCAAGCAGTTTTATGCAGACAAAAGTTTGATGACTTCATCGGCCGTTGCATCGCTTGATGCCGGGTTCTGACCGGTGACAAGTTTGCCATCAACAACCGCATAGGACGCCCAGTTGTCGCCGCGCTCAAACGTTGCGCCATGCTTCTTGAATTCGTCCTCAATCGACAGCGGTACAACGTTTTCAAGGCCGACGGCCTTTTCTTCATCATTGGTGAAGCTGGTAACACGTTTGCCCGAAACAAGCGGTTTGCCATCTGGCGTCTTGGCGTTCACCAAGGCGGCCGGACCGTGGCAGACGGCAGCAACCGGTTTGTTCTGGGCAACGAACGCCTCGATCAGGGCAATGGATTTCTGATCAGTTGCCAGATCCCAGAGCGGACCGTGCCCACCCGGATAGAACAGGGCGTCAAAATCATCGGCTTTCAAACCCTCAAGGGTGACGGTGTTGGCGAAAACAGCGTTTGCCGCTTCGTCCTTTTCAAACCGCTCGGTCGCATCGGTCAGGGCGTCGGGCACTTGGCTGTTGGGATCAAGGGGCGGCTTGCCGCCTTTGGGGGATGCCAGCGTGATCTCTGCCTCGACGTCCTTGAAGCGATAGTAAGGGGCTGCAAACTCTTCGAGCCAGATACCGGTCTTGTGTCCGGTGTCACCCATCTGATCATGTGACGTAACAATCATCAAAATACGCATCAGTTCCTCCATGCGTGGAATTCATTTGCACTCATCTTAACTGGCTGACAGAATTTGCGAAAGATTGATGAAGTGAACACATTGTCAAATTTAATGAGCATATTGAATGTCGGCACTTGATGAAGTTCGGGCGATGATGATTTTTGCCCGCGTTGTTGACGAAGGCGGGTTTTCAGCGGCCGCGCGGAAAATGGGGCTCAGCCGTGCGGCCATTTCCCATCAAATTCGCCAGCTTGAGACACGCCTTGGCGTGCCTTTGTTGCGCAGAAGCACACGCAGTTTCAGCCTGACCGATGCAGGTGCACGCTATTACGACAGTTGCCGCACCATTTCCCTCGAAGCCGAAGCAGCGCGAAAACGCGTCGAAGAACTGCGTGACGATCCGGTGGGCAAAATATCGCTGACCTGTTCGGTTCATCTCGGCACACTTCGAATTGTGCCGATCCTTGACCGGTTCCGGCAAACATATCCGGGTGTCTCGATTGATGTGCATCTCAGCGACGAAGTTGTCGATCTGATTGGTCGCGGCATTGATATTGCCGTGCGTTCCGGGCCATTGAAAAATTCGGAACTCAAGAATTTCAAACTTTATCAGACCCACAGGATCATCGCAGCCAGCAAGTCCTACGTCAGCAAGTTCGGATTGCCCGAAAGCCCGGATGATTTATCCGAACATGAATGGGTAATGTATAGCCGTGTTCCTGAAACGCTGACGCTTCAATGCGCCGACGGCACCCGAAATATCCGCGTGTCGGGCAGTGTTCGGGTGGATAACGCGACAGCCAGATTGCAGTTCCTGCGGGGCGGTCACGGATTGGCGGTTGTTCCGCTATGTGATGTTCAGCAGGAAATTGATAACGGCGAGTTGATCCGGGTTTTGCCTGATTGCAAGCTGCCGGATCTTGAGATCTATGCCGTTTATCCGGGCGGTGTGACCCGCAGTGCAAAGGTTCAGTCTCTTCTGGATTATATGCGGCGTGAAATGCGTGAAATCGATATTTCGCGCAATGGGCAAGTTCAAGGCGACAGCCATATTGATCATTCGTGATTGTTGGGCTATTCCCCTGTGACGACTTTCGGGGGGAGACGCATGGCCAACCTGTTTTTCTATTACTCGTCCATGAATGCGGGGAAATCGACCACCTTGCTTCAGGCGAGTTTCAATTACCGTGAACGCGGCATGGAAACGTTACTGATGACAGTGGCGTTTGATAACCGCTTTGGCGAAGGCAAGATTGCGTCGCGCATTGGTCTTGAAGCACCGGCACTGCTGTTTGATGCCAATACAGATATGACGGCCCTTATCCTCGAGCAGGTCGAAAAGGGAAAAGTCGATTGTGTCCTGATTGACGAGGCACAGTTCCTGTCTAAAGAACAGGTCTGGCAACTTTCGGATATCGCCGACATCCATGGCATCCCTGTGTTGTGCTATGGCATCCGCACCGATTTCCAGGGGCAATTGTTTGAAGGTTCCAAATGGCTGCTGGCGTGGGCGGACAAGCTTAATGAGCTTAAAACCATCTGCCACTGCGGTCGCAAGGCCGGCATGGTTTTGCGGGTTGATCAAGATGGCAAACCTGTCCGCGAAGGGGCACAGGTCGAAATCGGCGGGAATGACCGTTATGTCCCGGTCTGTCGTCGCCATTTCAAGGAAGCGATGGACGAGTAAGGCGCACTCGATATGGCGTTCTAGTTCCCGATGAGCGCCCGTATTTCCGGTGCCAGCAGGCTATAGGCCACCAGCCACATAACGCCACAGGTTACGCCATCAATGATCTTCCAGGTGATTGGGCGTGCGACATAGGGGGCAAGCCATGCAGCCCCCAGTGCAATGGCAAAGAACCAGACAAAACTGGCACTCATGGCGCCCAAGGCAAAGCCAAGTCTTTCGTCCGCTGGATATTGGCCGCCAATACCACCAAGCATGACGACCGTATCAAGATAGACATGCGGGTTCAAAAGCGTGACCGCGAGGGTGGTCCCAAGAACCGCCTTCCAGCCGGTTTTCGAGATCGCCTTTTCCGACAATGTTTCGGTTTCAAACAACCGCCGCAGAGCACCAAATCCATACCAGATCAGGAATAAACCGCCGCCCCAAGCCGCAACCTTTGTGAGGAGCGGGTAGGCAGCAATCAGCGTTCCAAGCCCTGCGACGCCCGCTGCAATCAAAACCGCATCACACAAGGCGCAGACGAAGGCCACCATCACCGGATGATTGCGCCGCAATCCCTGACCGAGAACAAAGGCATTCTGCGCGCCAATCGCAATGATCAGCCCGCCGCCAAGGCCAAATCCGGTGGCATAGGTTAAAAGCATTCTCTGGCATTCCTTGTGCTGTGGTCCGCCGTTGATAGCATCTTTGTCCTTTAAGAAAATCGAATTATACTAAACATGGATTAGAAAAATTTATGGTTAGTCATGCTCGATTACAAATTGGTTGAGGCCTGCGCGGAGGTTATCCGTTTCGGAAGCTTTGAGAAGGCGGCGCGGGCGCTTGGACTAACTCAGTCTGCAATATCCCAGCGGGTCAAGCTGATGGAGGAGCGACTTGGTCAGCCAGTGTTGGTGCGCGCCAAGCCGGTTGTCCCAACCGTTGCAGGCCAAAGGTTGCTTGCGCATTATCAAAGTGTGCGACTGCTTGAACAGGATCTGGGTTCAGAACTGCCAGAGCTGCGCGCCGAAGGCGAATTTGGTCAGGTAACGCTTGCGGTTAATGCCGACAGTCTGGCGACCTGGTTTGTTGATGTGCCCAAGCTTCTGTTCGAGAAACTTGGGGTTCTGGTGCATTTGGTCGTCGATGATGAATCGCTTAATCATCAATCCTTGCAGGAAGGAAACGTGCTCGGTGCGGTCAGTTTGCGCAATACACCCATTCAGGGATGTCGGGTGCGGCCCCTGGGCTCCATGCGTTACTTTATGGTGGTTTCACCAGAATTTCAGGAACGCTATTTCAAGGATGGCGTAACCTCGGATGCCTTGCGCGCCTGTCCAGCGGTGAATTTTTCCGAACATGATGAACTGCAAAACCAGTTCCTTCATCAATATTTCGGACTAAACCCCGGGGAATTCCCCGCCCACACGGTCCCAAGTTCACAGGGGTTCGTGACCCTTGCCGAACAGGGTGTCGCCTACGCCGTCGTTGAACAGCATCAGGCGGAAGAGGGGCTTCTCACCGGAAAGCTGGTTCGGCCGTGTCCGTTTGAAATTGATCGTCCATTATATTGGCATCACAAAACCATCAACAGTCGGCTTCTTGATCAGGTCAACGATATCGTCCTGTCTGAGGCGCGCCGTCATCTGCCGGAAATTTCGCAGTAAAATCATGTCTCTCTGAACATTGTTTTGTCTTATTTGCCAAGGACATTCACCGCTGCCAAGTGACCCGATTTGACTTGCATGCAAAAGTGTCGCTTACTTTGATGTGCGAACCAGTCCGTATAACGGATTGTAAAGACAGGAAAACAATGTCTCATCGACTGATCGCCTGTGAAAATTGCGACTATCTCCATGTCGAGGAAGAAATCCCGACGGGCAGTGTCGCATATTGCGTTCGATGTGGATCGCCGTTGTACCGCGCGGCACAGGTGCGCTTTGACAAACCGTTGGCACTGGCTGTTACGGCCTTTCTGTTGTTCTTGATTGCCAACAGCTATCCGGTATTGACCTTTGCCATGGAAGGCCGGGTTGAGACCAACACACTGAGCAGTGGCGTGCTGACGTTCTGGCGTGAAGGGTTTCCGTTTTTGGCCATTATGGTCGCCGTCACATCTGTACTGGCACCGCTGGTCCTGATTACGGCGCACATCTATGTATTGCTGCCGATCAGCTTGAACCGGCAAGTGCCCGGCATGCAGCAGGTCTGGCGCATTCTGGCGATCATCCGGCCCTGGTCGATGCTGGATGTCTTCCTGATCGGGTTGCTGGTGGCTTTGACCAAGCTGACGGATTTTGCTGACGTCATTGCCGGTCCTGCGTTTTTTGCGATTTGCTGTCTGATCCCGACGGTTCTTCTGATGAATATCACGCTTGATCCGCGCTACGTTTGGCGGCGGTTGGCACCGGCAAACCTGCGTTATTCGACATCTGAAGATATTGGCAACCAACAAGGTTCAGATCAGCAAGACAGAGCACTTCTGACCTGTCACACATGCTCCATGGTTGTTCTGGGCGGCGGGCATGAAAATGTGCATTGTCCGCGCTGTGGTGCGATGGTGCATCACCGAAAACCACGCAGCCTGTCGCGTTCATGGGCGTTATTGCTGGCTGCTGTCATTTTGTATGTGCCGGCAAATGTCTTTCCGATCATGACCGTGACGTATCTTGGCCGGGCAGAGGCAGACACAATACTTTCCGGCGTCAGCGCGCTGGTCCGGGCCGGAGAGTGGCCAATTGCCATCGTTGTCTTTACTGCAAGCATTCTGGTGCCAATCATCAAAATCCTGCTGTTGGGGTGGGTTTATATTGCGACCGCCTTGGGGTTGTCTGGTCCACTCAAGGAGCGCACATTGATTTATCGTATCACGGAGCTGATCGGGCGATGGTCGATGGTTGATGTGTTTATGGTATCGATCCTTGCTGCACTGGTGAAACTTGGAAATATCGCAACAGTTCAACCCGGTTTCGGGGCTGTGGCATTCTGTGGGGTGGTTATTTTGACAATGCTGTCGGCCATGGCCTTTGATCCGCGTTTGATTTGGGATCGCGCCGGTATGCAAACGGTCAAGCGACCAAGATTGGCAAGAGTGAAGACAGATCATGACCGCGTTCAAAATCAGGGGATTCCGTCATGAGTGACGCGAAAAGTTCAGAACCGGATCAACAGCCGGAAAAGCCCGACATCCGAACAGGCTGGGGCCGTTTTTCAATTATCTGGCTGGTGCCGCTGGTGGCCTTGATCGTCGGTGGTTGGCTGTTGTGGCGTGATATCGTCTCAAAGGGTCCTGAAATCACCGTGACGTTTGAAGCGGCAGAAGGTCTATCTGCCGGTAAGACAGCCGTGCGTTATCGCGATGTCGATGTCGGTCAGGTAACAGCCATCAATCTTGCCGACGATATGGAACATGTTGTTCTGACGATCCGGATGAACGCAGATTTCAGCGATTACCTGACAGATAAAACGCGGTTCTGGGTTGTGCGTCCACGTGTGAGTGCGCGGGGTATTACCGGCTTGGAAACCATTGTTTCCGGGGCCTACATTGAAGTGATACCGGACAAGTCGGGGGAAAAGGCACGCCAATTTATTGGCGAGGAAGAGCCGCAATTTATCCCTGATGAAGAAAACGGCACGCGTTTTGTCCTGACCGCAGAAGAACTTGGTTCCCTGGGTGAGGGGACACCGGTCCTTCTGCGCGGGATCGAGGTCGGAGAGGTGCTTGATACCGAACTGGATGCCAATGCGGATGGTGTTTCAATCCCCGTATTTATCCGCAAACCTTTCGATGCGCTTGTTAAACGCCAAACCAGATTTTGGGATTCAAGCGGGATTGCCCTTGATCTGAATGCCGAAGGCTTTTCTGTGCGCGCGCAGTCTGTTCGCTCTGTTTTGGCGGGCGGGATCAACTTTTATACGCCGCCCGCAAATGAAAACGACGAAATGGCAACCGCAGATACGGTATTCCGCCTGCATGAAAGCCTTGAGAAAGCCGAACTGCTTGCCGAGGGATACAGCCAGCGCTACATGCTTTATTTCGATTCCTCGGTTCGCGGGCTTTCGCGCGGTGCACCTGTGGAATTTAACGGTATCCGTGTCGGGACAGTCGAAAGTGTCGACCTTGAATATGTCGTCACACAGCACGCCTTCCGTGTGCCGGTTGAAGTCACACTTGAACCCGAACGGGTAAGCATCGTCGGTGGACGCTTGGGGGATGTTGACCCGCAGGAAACCATTGAAACCCTGATTGATAATGGCCTGCGTGCCCGCCTCAAGACAGGAAGTTTCATTACGGGTCAGTTGTTTGTCGATCTGTCCATGCATCCGGTTTCCCCGGCGCGCTATCTTGGCAATCAAGAGGGCAATTTGCCGGAACTTCCGACATTGCCGCAAAAGCTGGACGAAATTGCAAATTCGCTAACCAGTCTTCTTGAAAAGGTCGAAACCTTCCCGATTGAAGAAATCGGAATTCGCCTGCTTGGGACCGTGGAGGGCATGGAGAATATCGTAACGTCGCCGGCCCTGAATAACGGGATGATCAGCCTGCAACAGGCCGCAGCGGGCATAAATACGCTTGTTACCAATCTGGATGCGAGTGTGTTACCCGCAACCCAGACCGCACTGGATGCAGCACGTGAGGCACTTGGCGGTGTTCGCGATGTCACGGCGCCAACGTCACCTGTGCGTTACAACCTTGAACAGGCCCTGAAAGAACTCGGTGCGACGGCGCGTTCCCTGCGTGAACTGACCGATTTCCTCGAACAGAACCCGAGTGCCCTTATCCTTGGCAAGAGCGGCCCGGAGGAGAATAAATGATGCGACAGACAGTCCGAAAAATGATCTCCAGATGGGGGGTGCTGCTGGTTGCACCGCTTTTGGCCGCTTGTGCGTCACCCTCGGTTCCTGACCAATATTATTTGCTGTCACCAATGGTGCAGCCGGTGTCGCCGGCACCCGGTGAAACGACGGTCATTGGTGTCGGGCCGGTGACAATTCCAAGCTATCTCGACCGATCGACGATCGTCACGCGCAGTGCCGCCAATCGACCGGAGGTCAATTCCGGATACCGCTGGGCCGAACCACTGGGCGAGAACATCAATCGTGTTCTTATGGATAACCTCGACAGGACCGGGGTTGCAGCACGGTTGGAAGTCTTTCCCTGGAACTCACGGGATATGGTGGAATGGCAGGTGGTTGTTGATATTGACCGTTTTGAACGGCAGGCCGATGGCAATGTTAACCTGACAGCGCGCTGGAAGCTTGTGCATTTCCAAAGTGGGGAAATCGTCACAGCGGCCAAGTATGACAAGGTCAGCACACCAGTCGATCAAACACTCGATAACACTGTTATCGCCATGAGCAGTCTGCTTGCCGATTTGACGGCCGAAATTGCGGCGCGGATACCGTGATTCGTCGCGAAATGACGGTTCAAGGGCAAATACGCAGTTTGATTTTCAGAATTTCCCGCTCGAAGGGCAGGGGAATTCAGGAAATTCTAAAGAAATACCCGAAAGTATATAAAACATCTGCATCGAACTATTGTTTTAGGAACCCGAATAGCAGTATAAGTAAGAATAAATATAAAAATTGGGACACGCGCCTGACTAGTTAAACGGCAGACTTATGCCGCCCAAACAGGAAGTTAGGGAGCCAGAGCGCGTCATGTCGGATACGACATTTGAAGTTATGGTCCAGCGTGGGGATCGCTGGATAATCCATTCGACATTTGATGTCGAACAGGAGGCGGTTACAGAAGCTGAAAAGCTTGTGAAAACCAAGATCTCTGCCGTGCGCGTTATTCGTAACTGGGAACGCGGCGACGGTCGTCATATTGAAAAAGTACTTCTCGAAAAACAAGGCGCGGGCGAGGACCAGGACGATGACGTTCGGGTAACTTCGATCGACGAAGCGCCGTTGTGCGAGACGGATAACGACCTTTTGCAGAAAGAAAGCCGCGCGACCATCAACCGGTTGCTGCGCAAATATTTCGAGCAGGAAATTCTGACGCCTTGCGAGGTAATGTACAATTACCAGAACCTTCGCAAGTTGATGTTCCATGACACTTTGATGCCGACCGCGGTTGACAAGGTTGCCGGGCTTCATGCCAAGGCGACTGATGGCGATCACATTGAGGCGATGAACAACCTTCATGGCGCGATTGAGCAGCTTTCTGCGCGCGCCCGAGAAGTTGAAAAAGTCGATCTTCCGGCATTCGAAGACGCCACCATTTCGGAAGTGCGTGACGAAATCCGACGCCTCAACCTTGCGGAAGATACCGACTTCCTGACCATGGTTGCGTTGACGCGCGTGCTGTCCTCGACCCGTAACTGGGTTGGCAAACTTGACCTCGCGCTTAAGGTTAAGGGCGATGAAAAGGACGAAGCCGCCCGTAAGATGATTGATGACGTGATTGCCGATATTCTCGGCTCTCCCGTCGCACTCAAGGAACTGCTTGGCGGTTCCCGCAGCTTTGGCGAAGCCGTGACCCTGCACATTGACCTCGCACTTGGCCGTGCAAAGGGAAATCGCGGTGCTGCTGATGACATTCTTGAACTTCTGAACCCGCTGTTTGGGTCCGGCCTTTTGGCCAACAGTCAGGAAGCGATGTTTGATTACATCGTTCGTGAACTGCGCAGTGCCAATAGCCTGCAACGCCACGAAAGCGATCCGGATCCGCTTGACGGTATCCTTGAACGCCTGATCACAGAGCAGGGCGTGATTTATGGCACGCCGATGGTCAGCGCGATTGCCGAACGCGGCGCCCGCCTGCGCAATGTTGGCGGCCCAAGGGCGCTGATCGAAGGTGTTGCAGAAATCAATAGTCGCCTGATCCCGAACTTCCGGAAGCTGACCTGGCTTATTGCGGTCGCCAATAGCGGGATCGTCGAAGACTTTGCCGACGAACTCTATGAGATGATGCGCGACGCTGTTGGTGATATGCGTGCTTTGCGCGCGTTCTGTGAGCCGGACGCCAAGCCACGCGACAAAATGGCGACTGTCAAACATATGAACGACGTGCTTGCGGCATCAAACGTTCCTGATGAGCAGAAGGCCGAAATCGGCGCCAAGCTTGATGACGGACTGGCAGAGTATCTTGTCCGCGAGAAGGTGATTGAACGCATCGATAATCCGAGCCTGCACCTGCGCAAACGCGCCTATATGCTGGTTCAATTCTGTTCAAGCGGTGTTCTGATTGAGGGCAAGTCGGCTGCCATGGCACGTAAAAGGGTCGTCGGGTATCTGAAACAGCCCAACTTTACCGACAAGTTGGTCGATGACATCAAGGACATGACGACCAAGGAAGGCACGATCCGCGATTTCTATGCATTGTTGCAACGAAGCGGGTTCTGACCCGAATACATCCTTTTTGGGCGTTGAATGATCAAAACACCCCACGAAAGCCGATTGGCAAGATTCGTGGGGTGTTTGTCATTGTTGCCACATCCGCAATTCGGCATCATGTATCTCTGACAAGGAGCTACGATGATGTCCAACTCGCCCCACACCCCAAAATTAGTCGCCTGCCATGCCTTTGATGGTGTCATGAGCCTCGATGTCATCGGACCGCTTCAGGTGTTTGGCTCGGCAAATGACGAGCTTTCCGCGCTGGGTCGGCCACAAGGATACGAAGGGATCGTTGTGGCCGGGGCGAGTGGGCCGGTACGGACATCCTGTGGCGTGCGAATATATGCCGATATGGCGTGGCGCGACCTTGATCTGGAAACGGTCGATACCTTGCTGGTGCCAGGTGGTGTCGGTGTTCTGACAGAATGTAAAGAACCGCAAATCCTTGATTGGGTCAGAAAGGCCGAAGGCATCGTGCCACGGCTAGGGTCGATCTGTTCAGGTGCACTTATTCTGGCCGAGGCCGGGGTGCTTGATGGCAAAATGGCCACAACCCACTGGTCGCGTTGTGAGCAAATGGCACGGGATTACCCGGCAATCCAAATGATGGGGGATCGGCTGCATAGCTATGATCCCGCGGGCTTGGATGGCGATCCGCACGTTTTTACATCAGCTGGCGTCACCGCCGGGATTGATCTGGCGCTGGCAATCGTCGAAGCGGATTTCGGTCGTGCCCTGGCCTTGTCCGTTGCACGCAGGCTTGTGATGTTCCTCAAACGGCCCGGCGGGCAGGCTCAGTTCAGTGCCTACCTGATCCCTGAAACAGGTGCCACAGCACGGCTTGCAAATCTGCTTGAATGGTTGCCCGGCAATATCGCCAAGGATTTGTCACTTGAAACACTGGCCGAACGTGCCGGGATGACACCGCGCACTTTTTCACGGGTGTTTGCGCGCGATCTGGGGATGAGCCCGGCGCGTTACGTCGAACGCGTCCGGGTAGAAGCCGCCCGTGCGCTGTTGCAGGACGAAGCCCTTGCCATTGGGCAAGTTGCCGAGTTGTGTGGCTTCCGTCATCCGGAAACGCTGCGCCGGGCGTTTCAGCGCCATCTTTCTGTCAGTCCCCAGGAATATGCGGAGCGCTTTGCCCGCAAATCATTAGTCACCGCAAACTAGCGACGGTTTGACGGCTTTCATCACAGTCTGAATTTCAGGAGTTGGGAACATGTTGTTGCTGACCAATGGATCATTGCGTCTGCTTTTCTTAGCACAGGCGCTGTATTGGTCCTGTTCACTGATCGGCATTACGCTGACATCGCTTGTCGGTGTGTCGCTTGCCGCCGCGCCATCAATGGCAACTTTGCCACTTGGATTGCTTATGGTCGGCAATCTCGTATCTGTTCATCCGCTTGCCATGTTGATGCAGCGTCGTGGACGACGCGTTGGGTTGTTTGTCGGGGCACTCTTTGGGGTTTTGGGTGGCTTGATGGTGGCTTACGGCATTTATATCGGTTCGTTCTGGCTGGTGACGCTTGCCGCCGCACTGATTGGCACCTATCAGGCGTCGGCTATGTATTATCGTTACGCGGCGCTGGAAACTGTCGCGCCATCCGAAAAGGGGCGTGCTGCCGCCCTTGTTCTGGGCGGGGGTGTTCTTGCCGCGCTAATTGCCCCGGAGATTGCTGTTGCCAGCCAAGGCATGTTCCCGGTTCCGTTTGCCGGGGCCTACGTGGCACTGGCAGGTCTGGCGGCCTTGGGTGCATCCTTGATGATCATGTTGCCAGATGGTGGCATTCCGCAACGTGCCGGGTCGAGCAGGGCAGTCATGTCCAGTCTGTTGCGTCGCCCAGTCATTCGCGGGGCAATCGCCATCAGTGCCGCCGGGCAGGGTATTATGGTCCTGGTCATGACAGCGACACCGCTTGCGATGAAATATTGTGGATTTGATGTGGATGTTTCGGCCAACGTGATCCGCTGGCATTTGATCGGGATGTTCTTGCCGGCCTTCGTTGCCGGGCCAATGATCGACCGGTTTGGGCCACGCCGGGTCGCATCATTCGGGGCGTTTGCGCTGGTAATAAGTGTTGGCGTTGCCGTCTCGGGCATTTCGATTGCCGCTTTTCTGATCAGTTCGTTCCTTCTGGGGATTGGCTGGAACATGATGCTGTTGGCAGCGACGACGATGCTGGGCGAGGGGCATGATGCGGCGGAACGCGGGCATGCTCAAAGCCTGATGGAGCTTGGCAACAGTGGGACGGCGACAGTCGCCACAATTGCCAGCGGGGCATTGATCGCGGGTGCCGGTTGGAGCCTGATCAACTTTGGTGTGCTGCCCGTTTTGGGTGTTGCACTGATTTTGATGTGGCGGGGATATGCCGCAAAGCAAGCAACCGCAGGCGTATGAAATCAAAAGAAACCGCCGGTCAAGACGACCGGCGGTGAAGTTGCAGGGCGAACGGGGATCGCCGCCCCGGCGCGACTGAAGTCGCTTGCACCCCAAGCCGTTCGGGATGGACGCGAACGGGTCGGGTTCATGTGTACAGGCAATAAAAAACCGGCCATCAGGCCGGTTGGGATACCAAACTTGTCGCGTTGCCTGCGACGAATTCCTTGATCTTCTGCAAAACGAAATCGCGTGAACTGTTTTCGCGGGTGCGGAACAGGACTTCGCGGTCCTGAATGACCAGCCCCATGTAAACAGGGTCGTTATGACCTTCCTTGGTCATCTTGAGGGCGCGAAGGGTATGACCGAGATCATCCGTGCTTTGATAGATCGTACGCATTTTTCTCCAACCAGCATTTACGTCAAAAGACGGTGAAAAACCAATCGACCACACCGTTATGACAGCTGTTTTTTTCTATCCGATGACAGCCATGTGATGGTTTGAAGACTCTTTTCCCAATCAACCGTGAAATGCAGTGAGCAATGCAGTCAAAAAGCTGCTGGTTTTATTTGGCAGGACTGTTAAAAAGAAAACGACCTTAACGCCGGTTTCGGGCATTGACATGCGCCATGGCGATGTTTAAGAAAGGCGTCGTTCCGCAGGGAACACCAAGGACATAAAGGGCAAGTGGCCGAGTGGCTGAAGGCGCTCCCCTGCTAAGGGAGTATAGGGTCAAAAGCCCTATCGAGGGTTCGAATCCCTCCTTGCCCGCCATTGATTAAAGCACCCCAAAAGGGTGCTTTTTTCGTTTCGAGCCCGCGCATTTGGGCCGCGGCCGACGCGATTGATCATGGTGAGGCCAGATCCGTTCCCAAATCACGTTGGCTCATCGCAAGAGATCAAAAATTACAACTGTTTAGTACATATCGCCATCGGCGCAGCCAGCTTGATTTCGGCTGTTTCCTATGATCTATCTGAAAAGCTCCAAGCCGAAGGTGGAACAGAAAAAGGGCTTGAGCGTTCTGGTGTGCAGCAAAACAAGAAAACAGACGGGGCCGGAATGACGAGCCAGTTAAGCTATCTGAGCATTGATCGACGAGATGATCTGAGCCGAGAAGAGTTTATTGTCCAGTATCTTAAGCCCAAACGTCCCGTCATCATGCGCAGTTTCGCCGCAAACTGGCCTGCATTGGAAAAGTGGTCTTATGACTACCTGAAGCAGGGCTGTGGCGATGTCGAGGTGCCGCTTTACAGCGAGGCATTTGCGAACTCGGACAACGACTATCTCGATTCAACCCAAAGCATGCCCTTTGGCGAATATCTTGATCTTATTCAGGCGGGGCCGACACCTCTTCGCATGTTTTTGTTCAATGTGTTCAAGCATATGCCACAACTGCGCGAGGATTTTTCATATCCTGACCTGGGCGTCACGTTCCTGAAAAATCATCCATTCCTGTTTGTTGGTGGTCAGGACGCGTATGTCGATATTCATTACGATCTGGATCACAGCCATGTTTTTCTGACGCAGATGACCGGCACCAAACGTGTGATCCTGTATGGAAGCGAGAACGGACGGCACCTGTATCAGCATCCGCTGACTGTTTCGTGCAATATTGATTTTCGAAACCCGGATCTGGAACGCTATCCCAAGCTTAAGGATATTCACGGCTATGAATGCATTCTGGAGCCCGGCGATACCATCTTTATCCCCAGCCGCTGGTGGCATTTCATCGAATACAGCACGGCTGGCATCAGCCTGACATTGCGCGCCTTGCCGGAAACCTGGCCTGCGCGTGCGGCGGGTCTTGCCAGCATCTTCAAGCTCAAGGTCATTGACCAGTATCTCGGCAAGATGATTGGCGAGAAGAAGTGGTATCAGATGAAGGAAGACTGGGCACACGCCCGGGCGCGCAAGGCGTAAGCTGATTATGCCTTTTTCAGGATGATGTCATAGCCGTTTTGAACCCCAGCATGGGCCCATCGCGTCAGTTCCTTGCGGTTGTCAAATTCGGATACCGGACGGCTTGGACTGAAATGGACTTTGACGGTACAGCCCGACGTTGCCATGAACCGCCAGAAATGGAAGGCAAGGGTGGTGTCGTCAAACCACGGGTAAAGAACCGTTTCCGGTTCTGGCGAAGATCCACTCGCGCTGTCTTTCAGGCATAAAACGGTTATCGGCTGAACGTGGCAAACTTCAGCAATCTTTTCATCAAACACAAATTCCATCAGCGACGATTTGAACGGCAGGACGACACTTCCATCCGTACTTGTCCCTTCGGCAAACAGAACCAGCCTGCGGTCGGGCAGGATCTTGTCGCGCAGGATCTTGATCTGTTCGTGGGATTTGATGGCCCGACGTTCAACAAAAATGGTTTGGCAACAACGCGCAAGGAACCCGATCCCCGGCCAACTGCGAACTTCGGACTTGGCGATGAAATTAACGGTGAACAGCGCGTTGATCACCGGAATGTCGAGGTAAGACGTATGGTTCCCCAACAGCAGCAAAGGAAGTGTTTCGCTTGGCGATCCGGTGACTTCGACCTTAATGCCGGTGATCTTGCGGGCACCAAGATGCCAGATGCGGACAATCTGGGAACTGGCCCGGAGCTTGAGACCTTCAAGGATCAAGAAAGGGATCAGCATCGCAAACAGCCAGACCATCAGCGTCGTGAATTTTAGCCCTGCCTTCACGTGCTGTGCTGGTGTGATCGGTGCAGTGATGTGGGGTGTTGCCATCTGGTCCAAAGCGCTTGAAAACCCTTGTTTGACGTCACGGATGTTTCTTTTAACAGTAATCGCACTCACGTGTTTAGAGGTGTGAGATCAAGGCGATCAGCCTGCTTTTTGTAGAATCTGTAGTATTGGTCGGGAACCTTGGCGACATCGACTGTAATCAATACATCAAGCGTCTTGAAATCGGGATCAAGTGCGACGCCATCGCCAACAACGCCTCCCAGTGACAAGTAGGCTTTGATCAAGGGTGGCAATTTCGCAAGTGCCTCGTCCGGATCAATGTCGTCTTTTGCGATGCGTTCCATCGACTGATAATCGAGTGCGCGCGCAATATGAGGTTCATCATCCAATCGGTAGTGATGCAGGTATGACAGTTCGTAGGCGATCTTGTCGATATCGGTCGCATGGAAGCTTGCACAGCCGAACAAATAGCGAATGTCATGATTGAAAATCAGCTTGGTGATACCGCGCCACAGAAGCTGAATGGCCTTGCCATCGCGATAGTCCTTGTGAACACAGGACCGGCCGACTTCCATGCAGTTGTCTTTCACGGCGTCAAGCAGGGGAATAGAGAACTCTTCCTGCGCGATGTATGACAGATCTGCGGGTTTCTGTTGCGAAAGCAGCAATCTGGTGGTGGCGATGACTTTCTTGTCATTTTCATTATCCACGACCAGCAGGTGTTCGCAGAACGCGTCGAATTTATCGCTATCAAGGCCGGCCGAGTGTTGCTCGGTCATGGCTTTGGCGTGAAATTCGCCAAAGAAGACCTCAAAGCGAAGTTTTTGCGCCGCTTTCAGGTCTTGTTTGGTCTTGGCAAGATGAACAGAAAATCTACCGGATGCCATATTGGAAATTAATTCTGTTGTTCTAATGAAACTTGGTTGCCGTCGCTTTTCGCGATGACAGAGTGATTTGTATCACATAATGAACTGTCTATGAAAACAATATGATAGCGTTAAATTGACCAGTGTTTTCGGGTGAACACCGTCGCGGATTGAAAAGCCCAAGGCGTATTGATGACAAGGTCAAATGCGTCATCTGGTATTGCCGTGATTTGCACTGTGACCAATCCAGAAAAATATTCTCTGCTGTGTGGCATAAAGGTGGCCGGTGAAACGTTATCCTTATTGGGCTTGTCGCAATTTTGGGCAAAGTCCCCACATGAGTTTGGATGTTTTTCACGATGACAGAGGTCGCCATGCCGTTCACAACCAGCTGGGTCAAAGAAATTACGACCGGTTTTGTTCTTGTCGGAGCCAGTCTTGCTCTGACAGCACCTGTACAGTCACATGCGGCTAATCAGGAACATCATCACACTGTCGTCGAACTTGCCCAAGGTGGTGGCATTTTTAGTGATGAGGAACGGCGCATTATTCGCGATGTGCTTGATGTTGCGACCGGGCAGACTGACCAAGATAGCGACAAAAAGAACAAGGGTAACAAGGGCAAAGGCAACAAAGGCTTGCCGCCCGGTATTGCCATGAAGCTTGAGCGCGGTGGTACCTTGCCGCCCGGCATCGCCAAACGCGATTTACCCGATAACCTGATTTCACGACTTCCTGCGCGCACGGACGGCGCGCTGCGTCAGATCGTTGGCGACGATGTTGTGCTGATCGAAAAGGGGACCGAGATCATTCTTGATGTGATCCGGGATGTTGCCAGGAACTAAGTTGCGTTGCCTGCATCCGACAGAAAGAAAGCGGCGCCCGATTGGCGCCGCTTTTGGTTCTGCAAGCTTGGTTTGTTTGCCGTTTGGCCATCAGGTGAAGGCGTTAAAGGTAATGATGGTCTGCGTATCCTTGATATGAGGCAGCTTGTGGATACTTTCGTTCACATAGCGCCCAATATCCTGTCCATCATCAATATATACCTTGACCAACAATTCAAACGGGCCGGAGATGGAATAGACTTCGGAAACGCCTTCGACTTCTTCAACAAGCGCTGCTGCGACGTCATAGGCTTTGCCAAGTTCACATTTCACAAAGATGAAAAATGGATGCATCGGATCGGCTCCGGTTTGATGTTGAATTCAGGACAAGCTACCTGCGTTGCATGATCCATGCAATCATCAAGCAGGATCTTGGTTTGGCCCCTTTGGGTCAAAGGACTTTGCTTTCGGCCTTTGCCGCGCGTTCCGTGACCGCGTCCAGCGTCAGATCCCAAACAGTGGTGCCCTCGGTTTCTGCCGTCAGGCTGGCCATCGCGAGGCCCGATGCCATTGCATCGTCAAAGCTTGTATGCGGTTTCGAGTAAGCCGACAGAAAACCGGAATAGAAGGCATCACCCGCACCATTGACGTCCTTGACCTTGGTGGGCAACGGATGCCAGAACGCCGTCCCCGATGCCGACGAGGAGACAACCCCTTGGGCACCAAGCGTGATCACGACATCTGGGATACCCTTGCCGCGCAAAAGCTCGACCGCGACTTTCGCCTGCACAAGATCGTTGATCTCGATACCGGTCAGGATGCGTGTTTCTGCACGGTTGGCAATCAGCAGGTCCAGTTTATCAAGCACCGGCTTGAACCGTACTGCCTTGCTGGGCGAAACGGTAGCTGCGCACAATTTTGTCGTCTGTTTGTTTTCGGCAAGCCACATGATGCTTTCGGTTGGCAGGTTCGCATCAACCAACCACCAGGGCCGTGCCTGAAGGTTTGCCAGATGCGGTTCAAGGCGATCAATGGTCAGCAGGTCATAGACCTCGGCATTCATCATGCCGAGCGCGAGTTCGCCGGTTTCATCAAGAAGGGCCGTGTAACCGGCCGTTGCCATGCCACTGATCTTCATCAGATGGCGGGTATCGATCCCAAGTTCGGACAGCGCCTCGATCACCTGATCGCCATCCCCGTCATCCCCGACAGCACCAAGCATCGCGACATTATTGCCCAGAAGCCGAAGATGCACCGCAATGTTGCGGCTGACACCGCCAGGTTTGCGATGCAATGTCCGAACCGGGTTCGAGGCAGCAGGGACAAAAGTCTCGGTACATTGCAGGGTGCGGTCGAAATGGGCGGCACCAAAGCAAAGAATGTTGGCATTAGTCGTCATAGAGAACGGGTGCTCTTTGTCGTGGCACGTCACGCAAGTGACGGACATGTGCTGTAAGCGATGTTGATAAGCCTCAAGCGCGCATGAAGGCAAGGAAAACAAAAAAGGCAGTCCGTAACGGACTGCCTTTCGTTCGCTTGATCACTCAGAAAACCTTTTTATTTCAGATTGATGCGGCCCTTGGTCGTTGGGGTCAGTGGCGAGTTAAGCCCGATATAGTCGGCAACAGCCTGCTCAAGGTTCGGTCCGAAGTCATAGACATCTTCGGCATTATCCCGGAACAGGGCGTAGCCATCACCGCCATTGCGCATGAAGTCGTTGGAAACGACGCCATACATTTTGCCAGCCTCGATCGGTACGAAGCCGTTGCCATCGGCAACCATGACGTTTGAAACACGCGATCCGGCAGGTTGCGACAGATCAAGGTCAAATTTCAGGCCCGCAACCTGCGGAAACTGGCCTTTGCCTTCCTCGACAAGCGATACACCATGTTCAAGCGATGCAACGATATCAGCGCCGGAAAGCTTGAAGGTTGCCAGCGCATTCTGGAACGGCAGAACCGTCAGGACTTCACCCATGGTAACCGTGCCTTCATCGATGCTTGCACGCACACCGCCGCCGTTCTGAATGGCGATCTGATAGTCATCGCCAGCTTTCCAGAGCATGGCATCGGCAACCAACGAACCCATGGAACATTCCATCTTGCGGCAGATTTCGCGCGATCCATCTGCAGGTGCCGTGAAGCTGCCAACTTCAAGGGTGCGAACGGCATCAACCTGACCGCTGGCTTCAGAGATAACGGCAAGAACATCCTCGGCCGGTTTGATGCTGGCATCAAGGGCAATCGGATCACCCGACCATGCGGTTGCCACACCGGCATCATCAAATGTGACATTCAGATCGCCAAGATAACGGCTGTAGGCATACGCCTGGACGATCAGAACAGGTTTGCCATCGGCACCATTTTTGACGACCGGGTAGGGATGGGATGCCTTGTCATCACTGTTGGAAAACAGAAGATGATCATGACCGCCGACAATCACGTCAACACCAGTAACATCGCTGACATACTCAAAATCGGCGTATGAGCCCGAATGGCTGAGTGCGACGATTTTGTTGATGCCCTGGGCGGTCAAGCGATCGACCGAGCTTTGCAGTGATTGCGCAAGGTCATTGAACTTGATGTTCGGACCCGCACTTGAAATATCGGCGGTTTCCGGCGTTGTCAGCCCGACGATACCAATGCGTTCACCGCCAACCGTGATGATGGTTTCAGGTTTGATCAGTTCGTTCAGCCCATCCGTGGTCGCTTCGATATTGGCCGACAAAATGGGGGTAAGGCTTTTTTTGATGAAGCTTGCCAGAACGTCCGGGCCATCATCAAACTCATGGTTGCCAACCGCCATTGCATCATAATCAACAAGGTTCATCAGCTCCGCCGTCAGCGAACCCTTGTAGGTCGAATAGTAAAGGGACCCTTGGAACTGATCACCTGCATCGACAACCAGAACATTGCCGCCTTCGGCACGGGCGTGACGAATGGCTGTGGCAAGACGGCCGTAGCCGCCAAAGCACTTGCCTTCTGCATCATCCTCGGCACTGCAGGTGTTATTGTATTTTGTGACCGATTCAACGCGGTCATGAACGTCATTGGTATGGATCAGACGCAAATCATAATCGGCCAACGCGCTTCCGGCACCAAGGCTCAGCATGGTGCAGGCCGACAGCAGCCCTGCAATTGTTCTTTTCATTCCTGTTCTCCAACAATAATCCACTCTTCCTGTCCCGATCGGGAGGGAAAGTATGAAAACGCAAATCTGTGGGTCGGAAAATCTTTGCCCCGCGGAATGCTAGCACCAAACTTTCGCGAACGGTATGTCCGGTTGTTGACGGTGTGGTTAAAATTACACATCGGTTGTGGTCTTAGGTCCGCACCGGTTCATTTATGTCGGGAAGAATCGGAAACGCACCAATTTCAGTCATTCGAGGTTCAATGGTCCCGATTTGATGCCATTTACGCGTATCGACAAAGATAAATTAACGTGCAGAAAAGGTTGGTTCAGGTTTGAGCCTGATTGGTCCGAAACTAAGGGAAACCCCGCAGATATGCGATTTGAAGTTCCGGTTGTAGTGCATTGGTGCTGACCAAGTGGACAGGTCTGTGCAACGTGTTGCGTGCTCAGCTATTTACAGGGCACTATATTTTGTAGTTACCATGAGCATTCGCAGCATGCCAAACTGCGCTGCATTGGTCCTTGACCAACGCCGCTTTGCTTATGTTGCGAGACATGTGTTTTCGATGAGGGAGTTCCGCCAAACAAGATGGGCATTGGCGGAAAGATAATCAGAATTCAAACAAAGAAGGGCATCGGAATGAAAAAGCTTCTGACCTCGGTGGTCGCGGCTGTTGCTTGCTATGCAGGCGTTGCTTCGGCTGCAGAAATCAATCCGGCTGTGGTTTACGATCTTGGTGGTCGTTTTGACCGCTCATTCAACCAGGCGGCATACACGGGTGCCGAGAAGTACAAGGAAGATACCGGTACTGAGTATCGTGACTTCGAAATCCAGAACGATTCACAGCGCGAGCAGGCAATGCGCAACTTTGCGCGCCGCGGCATGAATCCGATTGTTGCGATTGGTTTTTCCCAGGCTTCTGCACTTGAAAAAGTTGCTAAAGAATTCCCTGAAACCAAATTTACCATTGTTGACATGGTTGTAGACCTGCCGAACGTTCAGTCGGTGGTTTTCAAGGAACATGAAGGTTCGTTCCTTGTCGGTGTTCTGGCGGCTATGGCATCTGAAACCGGCAAAGTCGGTTTCGTTGGTGGTATGGACATCCCGCTGATCCGCAAATTCGCCTGCGGCTACGCACAGGGCGTGAAGTATTCGAACGGTGATGCGGAAGTCTTCCAGAACATGACCGGTACCACCGGTGCGGCCTGGAACGATCCGGTAAAGGGTGGTGAACTTGCGAAATCGCAGTTCGACCGTGGTGCAGATGTTGTTTACCATGCTGCAGGTGGTACTGGCGTTGGTGTGCTTCAGGCTGCTGCAGATGCCGGTAAACTCGGTATTGGTGTGGACTCCAACCAGAACGGCCTGCATCCGGGTTCGGTTCTGACGTCTATGCTGAAACGCGTTGACGTTGCTGTTTACGAAGCTTTCGAGGCTGCTGCCAACGATACCTGGGAGCAGGGCCTGACCATTCTGGGTCTTGCAGAGGGCGGCGTTGATTGGGCACTTGATGAAAACAACGAAAGCCTGATCACCGACGAAATGAAAGCAGCCGTTGCCGAGGCCAAGGAAGCAATCATTTCCGGTAACCTTGAAGTACACGATTACATGAGCGATAGCGCCTGCCCAATGTAAGGCAGACGTCAAAGCAAATCGGGGATTTGTCGTGTCGGATACGATGCATCAAATGCACGGCGCCGGGGAAACCGGTGCCGTGCAACCCGCTATTGAACTGCGCGGTATAGACAAGCGGTTCGGTGCGGTACATGCCAATAAAGAAATCGACCTTAAGGTCGACAAAGGAACTATCCACGGAATCGTGGGCGAAAATGGGGCTGGTAAATCGACCCTGATGAGTATTCTGTATGGCTTTTATCAGGCCGATGCAGGAACCATTCACGTCGATGGCAAGCTCTGTGAAATCAACGGATCAGAAGACGCGATTGCGGTCGGGATCGGGATGGTTCACCAGCATTTCATGTTGGTTGAGACGTTCTCGGTGCTTGAGAACGTTATTCTTGGCGTCGAAGGCGGTGCTGTTCTGCGCGATGGTGTGCAAAAGGCACGCGAAGAACTCAAACGTCTTGAACGCGAATATTCGCTCAACATCGATCCCGATGCCACGGTGGGTGATCTTTCGGTCGGGCTCCAGCAACGTGTGGAAATCCTAAAAGCGCTCTATCGCGGGGCGGAAATTCTTATTCTGGATGAGCCGACCGGTGTTCTGACACCCCAAGAAGCAGATCATCTTTTCAGAATTCTTGATACCCTGAAAGAACAGGGCAAGACGGTTGTTCTGATTACCCACAAACTGCGCGAAATCATGGCCGCAACGGACAATGTTTCCGTCATGCGCCAAGGCGCAATGGTGGCACATCGCAAGACAGCCGAAACCAGCCCGGAAGAACTATCGGAATTAATGGTCGGCCGTAAGGTATTGTTGCGCTTGGAAAAAGGTGAAGCCAATCCGGCGGCAACGGTGCTGAAAGTCGATAATCTTTGCGTTGATAATGCGCAGGGCGTTCGCAAGGTCAAAAATGCGACCTTTACGGTGCGCGCAGGCGAAATCGTCGGCATTGCCGGGGTATCCGGTAACGGGCAAAGCGAACTGCTTGAAGCGCTTGGTGGAATCAGATCTGCCAGCGAAGGGACCGTGGAACTGAACGGGCAAGATGTAACGCCCGGTAAAGGGGTAGATGCCGCAGAGCTCCGTCGTCGCGGTGTCGCGCATGTGCCCGAGGATCGCCATCGCATGGCAATGGTCACGGCCTTTTCAGCCAAAGAGGCAGCCATTCTTGGCTATGAAGATGATCCTGCCTATCAAAAGGGCGGGCTTCTGGATTGGGATGCTATTTCAGCTGCCACAGCCAATATGATGTCGGAATTTGACGTTCGTCCGGACAATCCGGATTTGAAAGCTGCCAATTTCTCGGGCGGCAATCAGCAAAAGCTTGTTCTGGCGCGTGAAATCATGCGTGATCCGGAATTGCTTCTGGTGGGCCAGCCGACCCGTGGTGTCGATATCGGTGCCATTGAATTCATTCACAAACGTATTGTCGCCATGCGGGATGCTGGCAAAGCCGTCCTTCTGGTGTCAGTGGAGCTTGACGAGATTATGTCGCTTGCCGACCGCATTCTGGTGATGTGCGATGGTGCCATCATTGGTGAAGTCGCTGCGTCCGAGGCCAACGAACGCGTGCTTGGTTTGATGATGGCGGGCGTTGACCCAAATGAAGCCAAGGCAGCGGAGGGGCAGGCATGAGCAAGACTGTCGAACTGCCGCGCTGGATTGATGTTGGCGCATTACCTTTACTGAACCTGCTGCTTGCTCTTGTTGTGTCCGGGCTTGTGGTTCTGGCGATTGGTGAAAACCCGGTTCAGGTGGTTGAAATCCTGCTTTATGGCGCGTTTGGCTATGAAGAGGCGTGGGGTTATACGCTTTATTACACCACCAACTTCATCTTTACCGGCCTTGCCTTTGCCGTCGCGTTCCATTGCGGGCTGTTTAACATCGGTGCCGAAGGGCAGGCCTATATCGGTGGCCTTGGTGTAACTTTGGCAGCCCTTTATCTCGACTTCCTGCCATTCCCGATCATGCTGGTTGTGGCGATGTTGGCGGCGATGATTTTTGGCGCGGCGTGGGCTTATATCCCGGCCTACTTGCAGGCGCGTCGCGGATCGCACGTCGTTATTACGACGATCATGTTCAACTTCATCGCCTCATCGCTGATGGTGTATCTGCTGGTCAATGTGCTTCGTCCGGAAGGCTCGATGACGCCCGAAAGCGAACAGATCGCCGAACATTTGCGATTGCCATTCATTCATGACATTGCAGGCGCGCTGGGCATTGATATGGCGTCAAGCCCGCTGAACCTGTCATTTGTCTATGCCATCGTCATCAGCGTCATGGTCTGGCTGTTTATCTGGCATACCCGTTGGGGCTATGCCATCCGGACAGTCGGTGCCAATGCGGTGGCGGCAACCTATGCCGGGCTTGAACCCGGGCGTTTTATTATCATTGCGATGATGATCTCAGGTGCGCTGTCATCCTTCGTGGCGCTAAACGAAGTCATGGGTGTTCAGCACCGCCTGCTGATTGATTTTACCGCCGGGTATGGCTTTGTCGGCATCGCTGTGGCGCTGATGGGGCGCAACCATCCATTTGGCATCTTCTTGGCAGCATTGTTGTTTGGGATGCTCTATCAGGGCGGGGCGGAGCTTTCATTTGAAATTCCGACCATCTCGAATGACATGGTTGTGGTTATTCAGGGGCTTGTCATCCTGTTTACCGGTGCGATGGAACACATGTTCCGTCCGCGTGTGACAAAGATCTATACAGCCTGGCGTCTGCGCCAGGATGCCGGGGAGGCCGCGTAATGGATACATTTCAGCTAATTATCCTGTTGTTTGATGCGACGCTGCGGACCTCGACACCGCTTATTCTTGCGGCCTTGGCCGGGATGTTTTCCGAACGGTCCGGGACAATTAACCTTGCCCTTGAAGGCATGATGCTGGGCGGTGCGTTTTCGGCTGCTGCGGTTGCATTTTATGTCGGAAGCCCGTGGGTCGGGCTACTGGCCGCGATTGCAACCACGATTGCGCTTTCGCTTCTGCATGGTTTTGCATGCATCACGCACAAGGGCAACCAGGTGGTTTCGGGGATGGCGATCAATATCCTGATGTCGGGTCTGACCGCCCTTGTCGGGATTGCACTTTTTGCACAGGGCGGCAAAACGCCAGCGCTTGATAAAGGATCGCGTTTCCAGCCGATCACGTTCCCGGGTGCCGACGCCGTTCAGGACGTTCCGGTTCTGGGCCTGATCTATTCGGAACTGCTAAGCGGTCATAATATACTGGTTTATGTCGCCTTCCTTGCCGTTCCGGCAGCCTGGTGGGTGATGTATCGCACCCGGTTTGGCTTGCGTCTGCGCGCGGTTGGTGAAAACCCGGGGGCTGTTGATACGGCCGGCATTGGCGTTGTCGCGATGCGCTATCGCGCCGTGATTTGCAGCGGCGTGCTTGTTGGCATGTCAGGCGCCTATCTTTCAACTGCACAGGGCGCATCCTTCCTCCAAGACATGACCGCAGGCAAAGGCTATATCGCGCTGGCCGCGATGGTGTTTGGCAAGTGGCGTCCGTTCCCGGCATTGGCAGCCTGTCTGCTGTTTGGCTTCCTGGATGCGGCGGCCACACGTTTGCAGGGTGTCGTTCTGCCCGGTATCGGCGAAGTTCCGGTCCAATTGGTGCAGGCATTGCCCTATATCCTGACGGTCATTCTTCTGGCCGGCTTCATTGGCCGCGCCATTCCGCCAAAGGCGCTTGGGCGGGCATACGTCAAGGAACGCTAAGCTTTTCGTGGTTCGGGTCTCGGCCTATCATACAGGCAGTCCCGAACCACTTTTCCAAAAATGTGCGCTTTGGTCAGGCGCGATAGGTAATCAAAACAGGATCAAACAAATGGTTGCTCATAAACAGGCTCCGCGCGATCTGATTGACGCGGCTCTTGCGGCTCGTGACAAGGCATATGCGCCTTATTCGAACTTCTTTGTCGGTGCTGCGTTGCGCACGACTGAGGGCAAGGTCATTTCAGGCTGCAATGTTGAAAATGCGGCATATCCCGAAGGCGTCTGTGCCGAGGCCGGCGCGATTTCGGCAATGGTACTGTCAGGGGAAACCCGTTTTGACGAGATCGTCGTTGTCGGGCTGGGCGATATCGCCTGTACCCCGTGTGGTGGGTGCCGCCAGAAGATCCGCGAATTTACCGGTCCGGATGCGACCATCTTTATCATCAATGATGCCGGTGAAACACTTCTGACGCTCAGCCGTGAAGAACTTATTCCGCATTCCTTCGGGCCGGAGAACCTAAAATGAGCAACGTAAAAGCAGCGCTTGATGTCATTGCCGCCAAGGCGCCGGGTTTCAAGGCAGAAGTTGCATTGGTTCTTGGTAGCGGCCTTGGTGGTGTGGTTGACGCCGTAAGTGATGCGATCAGCATTGCCTATGAAGAACTCCCCGGGTTCCCGCGCCCGACCGTGGTCGGACATGGCGGGACACTTGTTCTTGGCCGTATTGGCGGTGTGTCGGTCGCTGTAATGCAGGGGCGGGCGCATTATTACGAGCATGGCCGATCGGATCTGATGGCCGAACCGCTTGAAATTCTGCGCGAACTTGGCGCGGAACGTCTGCTTTTGACCAATGCTGCCGGTTCACTGATCCCTGAGGCCGTACCGGGCAGTCTGATGCTGATCACCGATCATATCAGCCTGTTTGGTCCCAATCCATTGATCGGTTATTACGGAAACGACCGTTTTGTCGGCATGGATGTGCCTTATGATCCTGAAATCGGGTCTGGCCTGCATGGTGCGGCGGCCAAGCTTGGCATCAAACTGTTTGAGGGAACCTATTGCTGGTGCACCGGACCAAGCTTTGAAACACCAGCTGAAATTCGTGCGCTCAAGATTCTTGGCGCGGATGCGGTGGGTATGTCGACCGTCCCGGAAAACATTCTGGCCCGCCGTCTTGGATTCAAGGTGGCCGCGGTTTCAAACATCACCAATCTGGCCGCTGGCATGAGTGCGACACCGCTTAGTCACGAGCAGACATTGGAAATGTCGAAAGTCGGTTCGGCCAATCTTATCAAGATATTACTGCAATATTTTTCAAGCGCTTCCTGAAGTCGTGTGACTTCAAAGCGTCTGATTTGATTTAACGACACGTGCGCAGGAGACAGCACATGCTGCCCCAAGAAATCATTCGCCGGAAACGTGAAGGCGAAGTTCTGACAGACGCTGAGATCGCCTTTTTCGTCAAGGGCATCACAGATAACAGCATCAGCGAAGGGCAGGTTGCCGCCCTTGCCATGGCAGTGTTCTTTAATGGCATGACCATGGACGAACGCGCGGCGCTCACGCGCAATATGCGCGATAGCGGTACGGTTCTGGACTGGAAGGCGCTTGGCCTTGAAGGACCGGTGGTGGACAAGCATTCGACCGGCGGCGTTGGCGATAAGGTAAGCCTGATGCTGGGCCCGATTGTTGGTGCCTGCGGGGCGTTCGTGCCGATGATTTCCGGCCGTGGCCTTGGCCATACTGGTGGGACGCTGGACAAGTTTGACTCCATTCCGGGCTATCGCACCACACCAAGTCTTGACGAATTCGCCAAGGTCACCCGTGAAGTCGGCTGTGCCATTATCGGGCAGACAGCCGATCTGGCACCGGCGGACAAACGGTTCTATGGCATTCGCGACGTGACTGCGACGGTCGAGAGCATCCCGTTGATCACGGCGTCCATCCTGTCAAAGAAACTGGCAGCCGGGCTTGATAGCCTTGTCATGGATGTGAAATTCGGCTCCGGCGCCTTTATGAACGAGTATGAGCGCGCCCGCGAACTGGCCGAAAGCATCACCGAAGTTGCCACCCGCAATGGCGTTCCCACGGTCGCACTTCTGACCGATATGGAACAGGTGCTGGGTGACACAGTTGGCAATGCACTTGAAATGCAGGAAGCGATCGACTTCCTGACCGGAAAGCACCAGGAACAGCGTGTCTATGACGTCACCATGGCGCTGGCGGCAGAAATGCTGACCGTTAGTAGTGTGGCGGCCGACGTTTCCGATGGTCTGCGTATGGCAACAGAGGCACTTGAAAGCGGCAAGGCAGCCGACACCTTTGGCAAGATGGTATCAAGTCTTGGTGGTCCTGCGGACTTTGTCGAAAACACCAACAAGTATCTTGAAGCCGCCCCGATGATAAACACGGTAACAGCCGCCAAGACCGGACGTGTTCTTTCGATGGATGCCAGAAAGGTTGGTCTTGCGCTGGTGTCGCTTAAAGGCGGGCGCACGCGGGCAGACCAGAAGATCGATTTTGCGGTAGGTTTTACCGATTTCATCAAGGTTGGGCAGCCGGTATCGGCCGAGACACCAATTTGCCTGGCCCATACCCGAGACGAGGCACAGCTTGAAGAAGCAACCGCCTTGCTGCGTGAAGCGATTGTGATCGGCGAGGGGGATGTCGATCCGACAGGTACCGAGCCAGCAGTTCGTGAGCGGATCGTGGCACGCAAAAAGGCGTGATTGTCACCAAGTCAAAAGCAAAAAGCCGGGAATGAAACCCGGCTTTTTTGTTTTCTGCTCTTAACGAAGTTCGCCGCCGGCGTTCTGCGAGCATTTCGCTTTCGGCGGACAAGGCTTGCCAAATGGCTCAAGAGAAAGCATTTTGATCAGGA
This sequence comes from Thalassospira sp. CH_XMU1458, assembly GCF_037027205.1. Classification (NCBI taxonomy): domain Bacteria; kingdom Pseudomonadati; phylum Pseudomonadota; class Alphaproteobacteria; order Rhodospirillales; family Thalassospiraceae; genus Thalassospira; species Thalassospira sp. CH_XMU1458. Next base: position 596,144 of record NZ_JAYMDW010000002.1, read on the forward strand.
ATGAAAATTTTCCAATAAAGATGAAAATTGAAAACAGAAGGAGAGAGGCATGGGGAAACTGGATCGGCGTCGTAGAGAGATTTTGGAGCTTGTCGCCTCCAACAGCTTTATGACCATTGATACCCTTGCCGAACATTTTTCTGTCACGCCACAAACCATCCGACGCGACATCAATGAAATGGCCGAAGAAGGCCTGATTGCCCGCTATCACGGCGGGGCTGCCAGTGTCTCGACCACCGAAAATACCGCCTATACCGACCGTCAGGTTCTAAACCTTGGCAGCAAGCGCGAGATCGCAAAGCTGGTGGCGCAACATATCCCCGAAGGCGCGTCTCTTTTTATCAATATTGGAACGACCAACGAAGAAGTCGCACATGCGCTTCTCGGCCATAAAAGCCTTAAGATCATTACCAATAACCTGCATGTTGCAGAAATCTGTGCTGCCAATCAGGGATTTGAAGTGATCATTGCTGGCGGCGTTGTGCGACAGCGCGATTTCGGTGTCATCGGCGAGGCCACCATTGATTTCATCAACCAGTTCAAGGTCGATTACGCGATTGTCGGGATATCCGGCGTCGATGAGGATGGCAGCCTGATGGATTTCGATTATCGTGAAGTGCGCGTCGCGCGGGCGATTATTTCCAACGCACGCCAAACATTCCTGTGCACAGATGCATCAAAATTCGGTCGTCGTGCGATGGTCCGTCTGGGACATCTTTCCGAAATCGACGCTCTGTTTACCGATCGTCATCCTGGGCCGGTTTGGGCCGATGTGATCCGCGAAGCCGACGTTTCGGTCTATACAGCCAACTAGTTCCAGCACGGGGCAGGGTGTTGTTTGCGCCGTTAGCTATAGACGTGGTCTTCGCGTTTGCCAGTTCGCATGGTGATCGGGCCCTGTGACGATCCGTTCAGCATCTGGGTCAGATGCGCATTGTGTGCGTCATCGATATCTTTGGTTTTACCTGCCCAATAGACTTTGCCGTCATGCATCATCATCAGGTTCTGATAGCGGGTGCGGGCAATGTGCATATCGTTGGTGATTGATATCACCGTGGTCCCGCGTTGTTCTGCAATCTTGCCAATCATGCGTTCGATATGGTTCGACAGAACCGGATCAAGTCCGGCGGTCGGATTGTCCAGCAACAGGATCGCCGGATCGGTGGAAATCGCCCTTGCGACACCAACGCGTTTTTGCATGCCGCCAGACAGATCACTTGGCGTTAGATCCGCACTTTCGGATGCCAGACCGACAAGACCCAACAGATCAAGGGCACGTTCCCGGGCCTCCTTGCGGCTAAGAGTACCGGTTTCAATCTGACGAAAGCAGATGTTTTCCCAAACCTTCAGGCTGTCAAACAGGGCATTTTGCTGAAACAGCATGCCAATGCGTTCGGCCCATGCGGCGCGTTTGGGTGCATTGGTTTGACTGACATCATCGCCATCCAACAGGATCTTGCCAGCATCGGCCCCGTAAATCCCAACCAGACATTTCATCAGGACACTTTTGCCTGCGGCAGACGGACCAATAATGGCCATGGTTTCGCCCTTGGGAAGATGCAATCTGACATCATCAAGGGCAAGCTTGTCGCCAAACCGTTTGCTGAGATTTTCAACCGAGATAAAGGCCGGATGGGTCGCGGAGCTGGTTTCAGGCGTGGTCATTGGCAATCCGGATGATGAACGTGTTGGGCCGAGTTTCGGCAATTGCGCCGGTCTGGGCAAGGATCATTTTTACAAAAATGAAAACGGCCCCGCAAATGGGGGCCGTTTTGCAAAGATCGGGTGTTTGATAGCCGATTAATGCGACAGGATCTGGCTGAGGAACAGCTTTGTACGATCGCTTTTCGGGTTATCAAAGAACTCCTTCGGACCAGCCATTTCGACGATCTGGCCAGCATCCATAAAGATCACACGGTCAGCGACCTCTTTGGCGAAGCCCATCTCGTGGGTTACGCAAAGCATGGTCATACCTTCCTTGGCGAGCTCGACCATCACGTCGAGAACTTCCTTGACCATTTCCGGGTCAAGCGCCGAGGTCGGTTCATCAAACAGCATGATTTTCGGCTGCATGCAGAGCGAACGGGCAATCGCCACACGCTGCTGCTGACCGCCGGAAAGCTGACCCGGGAATTTGTGGGCCTGCTCGGCAATTCGCACACGCTCAAGGTAATGCATGGCCAGTTCGTTGGCTTGCTTCTTGGGCATCTTGCGAACCCAGATCGGGGCCAGCGTCAGGTTTTCCAGCACGGTCATGTGCGGGAAAAGGTTGAAGTGCTGGAACACCATGCAGACCTCGCGGCGCACGGCTTCGATGTTTTTGACATCGTCGCCAAGCAAAATGCCATCGACGTAGACTTCACCGCTTTGATAGGTTTCAAGGCGGTTCAGGGTGCGGATCAGCGTCGATTTACCTGAGCCGGACGGGCCGCAGATAACGATACGCTCACCTTTGCGAACAGACAGGTCAATATCCTGAAGAACATGGAAATTGCCATACCATTTGTTCATCTTGTTGACGGTGATGACATCCTCTTTGGACGGAGGAGGCACAGCGCCGGTAGTGGGTTCAGTTGCTACAGTCATTGTTTTTTCCTCACTCCTTACCTTTGTTCGCCTTTGCGAAGCTCTTTTTCAAGATAGGCGGAATATTTCGCCATCGAGAAACAGATCAGGAAGAATATTGCCGCGGCGAAGGCATAACCTTCGACGTAATATTTGGTCCAGGCCGGGTCACTGCGCAGTGCCAGCTTCACCGTGCCAAGGAAGTCAAACAGGCCGATAATCACGACCAGTGTGGTGTCCTTGAACATGGAAATAAAGCTGTTAACGGTCGGCGGGATCACCAGACGCAGTGCCTGCGGCAAAATGATCAGACGCATCGATTGCCAATAAGACAGCGCAAGACTGTCACCAGCCTCAAACTGACCACGCGGAACGGCCTGTAGACCACCACGGAATACCTCGGCGAGGTAGGCGGCGGTAAACAGGATGATACCGATCTGCGCACGCAGCAGCTTGTCGATGGTAACCCCATCTGGCAGGAACAGCGGGAACATGACCGATGCCATGAACAGAACCGTAATCAGCGGCACACCACGAATGACTTCGATATACACCACGGAAACGGTTTTGATGGCCGGCATGTGCGACTGACGACCAAGTGCCAGCAGCAGCCCGAACGGGAAAGCAAAGATCACACCGATCGAGGACAGGATCAGGGTCAGCGGCAAGCCACCCCAATAGCTGTTCTGGACATAGGTAAGGCCAAACACACCACCCCACATGAGGATGGCAATAATCGGCACACCAATGACCCACATCGGAATGATTGCCTTGCGCAGGCTCGGATACTTAACCGCACCCAGACTGCCGCAAATGATTCCCATCAGAAGGATCATGGCAAGAAGCGGCCGCCACTGTTCTTCAAACGGGTAGGTGCCAAACAGGATCAGTCGTAAATTGGCATTAACGAACCCCCAGCAGGCACCTGTCGCTTCCGCGCAGGCCTCAATTGATGGCGCCAACGTCGCATTGATGATGGCCCACTCGACGATTGGCGGGATCAGCCAAACGAGGAATGCAATCGAACCAAGGGTCAGGAGGGTGTTGAACCATCCATCAAACAGGTTCTTTTTCGACCATGCCACGGCACGCTCGGAAAAGGTGCCGGTCGGAAGAGGAGGTAATTTTGCGTTTTCTGACATGTTACCTCTCCACCAGTGCCATTTTCTTGTTGAACCAGTTCATAAAGAGCGAGGTCAACAAGGACAAACCAAGATAGATCGACATGAAGATCGAGATGGCCTCGATCGCCTGACCTGTCTGGTTCATGGTCGTGTTGGAAACAGAAACCAGATCCGGATAACCGACGGCAACAGCCAAAGAGCTGTTCTTGGTCAGGTTAAGATACTGGTTGGTCAGTGGCGGGATCGCGACACGCATCGATTGCGGCAGGATCACCTTGCGAAGCGCAATAGAACGGCGAATGCCCAAACTGTCGGCAGCTTCCCACTGGCCATTCGGAACAGCCTGAATACCGGAACGAACAACCTCGGCAACATAGGTCGAGGTGTAAACCGTAAGACCGATCAGAACTGCCATGAATTCAGGCGAAATGTTGTAGCCACCCTGAATGTTAAAGCCTTTGAGGGCCGGCATGCTCATGTCGGTCGGTGCGCCACCTGCCAGATAGGCAGCAAGGACGAGACCGACAAAAATACCGATCCCGGCAAGAAGCATCGGGAAGGGCTGACCTGTGGCGTCCTGGCGTTTCTTGGCCCATTTCCTGACGAAATAGATCACAACGCAGGCAATCACGGCCGCAATGGTCATAAGGGTGTAGGCGTTATCAGGTTCCGGCACCGGTAAATACATACCGCGCGACGTCAGCAAAACACCGGGCAGAGGCTCCAGCGCGTCGCGTGGATGCGGGAAAGCGCTTGGAATAAGTGCGTACCAGAAGAAGAGTTGCAACAGGACCGGAATGTTCCGGAACGTTTCAACATACACAGTCGCAAGTTTGCGAACGATCCAGTTCGAGGACAGGCGCGCAACGCCAAAGATTGTCCCGATAATCGTACACAAAATGATCCCAAGCAGTGACACCTTCACAGTGTTCAGAAGACCGACCATCAACGCCGTCGCATAGTCGCTTTGGGCGCTGTAGTCGATCATGGTTTCGCTGATCTCGAAGGAAGCTTCAAGATCAAGGAACCCGTAACCGGTTGAGATGTTCTGTTGTTCAAGGTTGTACAAGGTGTTGGACACCAGGTACCAGCCCGCAAGAACGATCAGTCCAATTGCGACGACTTGATAAAGCACCGCACGGACGTTTTCGTCATTGAGATAATCAACGAGGCCCTTGGAACGAACATCCCCCGGGGCATTTTGAGGCTTACTCATATGACCCTCAGGTGTAGATTGTATCCAAAATCAGCAAGCACCTAACGAAAAGCTCCGCCCATGCGTTCAGGCAGTGGGGCGGAGCTTCGTAGGTTTAGGCAGTCGGTTTGCTAGCGATTAGCGAACCGGCCATGCATACTGCAGGCCACCATCGGTCCACAGAGCGTTCAGACCACGCTCAAGACCGAGCTTGGCGGTAACGTTTTTCTCATAGCTTTCGCCATAGTTACCGACCTGCTTGACGATGTTGTATGCCCAAGCTTCGTCAAGACCAAGAGCTTCACCCATGCCCGGCGAAACGCCCAGCAGACGCTGAATGCCCGGGTTGGTGCTGTTTGCTTTCATGTCGTCAACATTTTCCATGGTGACGCCATACTCTTCTGCTTCAACCATCGCAGCAAAAGCCCAGCGAACAACGTCCGACCACTGTTCGTCGCCCTGGGCGACAACCGGGCCGAGCGGCTCTTTGGAGATGATTTCCGGAAGGATCACATAGTCAGCCGGATTTTCAGCCATCTGGGTACGGATGGAAGCAAGACCCGAAGCATCGGTGGTGTAAACGTCGCAACGACCAGAGAAGAAGGCTGCGGTTGCTTCGTTGATGTTCTCGATAACGACCGGCTCGAAGGACATGCCTTTGGCGCGGAAGTAGTCAGCGAGGTTCAGCTCGGTCGTGGTGCCCGGCTCAACGCAGACGGTCGCACCGTCAAGCTCGGTTGCGCTGGAAACGCCGAGAGCTTTCGGGATCAGGAAGCCCTGACCGTCATAGTAGTTGATGCCGACAAAGGTCAGACCCAGTTTCGCATCACGGGTGGTGGTTGCAGTGGTGTTACGCGACAGGATGTCGATTTCACCGGACTGCAGAGCCGTGAAGCGCTGTGCTGCGGTCAGCGGGGTGTACTGAACGGCGTTTGCGTCACCAAAAACTGCAGCAGCTGCTGCACGGCAGACGTCAACGTCAATACCTTCCCATTTACCTTCGGCATTGGCAGCGGAGAAACCCGGAAGACCGGTGTTCACGCCGCACTGAACGAAACCTTTGGCCTTGATGCCGTCAAGAACGGCACCTGCCTGTGCGTTCTGCGCGGCAACGGCTGCAACGGTCATTGCGCCAGCGGCAAGGATCGTCTGGATTTTCATAAGATAGCTCCCTTATTAGCAAAGCATTGTTTTTAGCTTTTGTGCCACCCTGGATATGCACAGCCGCATATCCATTCGTCCGAAGAACATCGGACCGCCAAATTAAGAAATTTTAGGCCGCCTTGTGTCAAGTGTGAAAAAATTTTGGCAACATTAGAACCTACGGTGCTGGCTAAAAATTGAGGCTTTTTCTGCGGTTATATCGCGCGGACATACGATCACATAAAATATACAAAACTTTGTTTGTCTCATATATTCAATAACCTAGTAGTAGTTTCGTTCTGATCACCGGCAAGACCGAGAATTGCACGAACTTTTTTTCACCAAAAAATCGGTCATGATCAAAAAAAGTGCATCAGTTCACGCTGTTTAAAAAATACGCATGGGTGCAGTGCGGAATCGGGAGCGGCATTCGTTAAGCAGCGCGGTCGAGCATCTTGCAAAACAGGATCGGCACGAAAAAGCCCCGCTTTGAGATGCGGGGCTTGTCTTGATCAGGTTTTCAGTTCCGACAGGTTGGAAAACAGTTCCAGTGCCGTCGGGTTGGCCAAGGCTTCCTGATTTTTTACCGGCCGTCCGTGGACAACATCACGAACAGCGAGTTCGGTAATTTTCCCCGATTTTGTCCGCGGGATATCGGCAACCGCAAGCACCTTGGCGGGGACGTGGCGTGGGGTGCAGTTGTTGCGGATCTGCTTCTTGATCTTGTCGATAAGTGCGGTATCCAATTCGTAATTGTCGCGGAGCACAACAAACAGGATCACCCGAACGTCGTTATCCCAGTCCTGGCCGATCACAATCGATTCCTGAATTTCAGGTAGTTTTTCTACCTGGCGATAAATCTCTGCCGTGCCGATGCGAACGCCGCCGGGGTTAAGGGTCGCATCCGAGCGCCCATAAATGACCATGCCGCCATCATCATCAAGCTCGACATAGTCACCATGGCACCAGATGTTATCAAACCGGTCAAAATAGGCGCTGTGATACCGCGAACCATCCGGGTCGTTCCAGAAGCCGACCGGCATCGATGGGAATGGTTTGGTGCAAACCAGTTCACCTTTTTCGTTCCGCACGGAGTTGCCATCGTCGTCAAACACATCGACAGCAACACCAAGGGCACGGGTCTGGATGACGCCACGTTTGACTGGCAGGACGGGGCAAGCCAGCACAAAGCAGCCAAGGATATCTGTGCCGCCCGAAATGGACGCCAGATGGATGTATTCTTTGATGTCGCGATAAACGTAATCGAAGCTTTCCGGTGCAAGCGGCGAGCCGGTTGACGTCATCGCACGCACAGTGGACAGATCGTGTGTTTCTCGCGGTTTGAGTTCGGCCTTGGCCAACGCATCAATATATTTGGCAGATGTGCCAAACAGCGTCATGCCTTCTGCATCGGCATAATCAAACAGGATATTGCCACTCGGATAGAAGGGCGAGCCATCATAAAGCAGAAGGGTTGCACCGGCCGCAAGGCCCGCCATCAACCAGTTCCACATCATCCAGCCACAAGTGGTGAAATAGAAAACGCGATCACCGGGCGCGACATCACAATGCAGGATATGTTCCGAAACCTGTTTCAGCAGCGTTCCGCCCGTGCCGTGAACAATGCATTTCGGCTTGCCCGTCGTCCCAGACGAGAACATTACATAAAGCGGGTGATTGAACTCGACTTGCTCAAAGACGATTTTCTCGGTCCGGAAGGGGGCAATGAAGTCGTCATAGGTGACGGCGCTGCGGATATCCGTCGTGTTGGCGCCGTCAAAGGCATAGGGCACGATGACGACCTTTTTAAGGCTGTCGATCCGCTCGACAACATCGTGAACCTTTTCGCGGATGTCGTGTTGCTTGCCGTTATAGTGATAACCGTCAACGGTGATCATCACGGTTGGTTCGATCTGGCCAAAGCGGTCTACAACACCCTGAACGCCGAAATCAGGTGAGGCGGAAGACCAGGTTGCCCCGATGGCTGCCGTTGCCAGCATCGCAATCACGGTTTCAGACATGTTTGGCATATAGCCGCATACGCGATCACCCTTGCCAACGCCCTCTACGCGAAGAGCCTGTGAGAATTTTGATACCGCAATATTAAGTTCCGCCCAGGATAGGCGGCTTTTGACCTTGTCTTCACCCCAGAAGATCAGGGCGTCGATGTTGTCATCACGGACCAGAAGGTTCTCGGCAAAGTTCAGGCGCGCATCCGGGAAGAACTGGGCGCCCGGCATTTTGTTGCCGTCGATCAGGACACGGTCGCCCCATGTTTCCGCTTTCAAATCGGCATATTCGATAAGAGCAGGCCAGAAACGCTCAATCTCTGCAACGGACCAGTCATAGAGTTCGGTGAAACTCTGAAGGTTAAGCGCATGCTTTTCATTCACCCAGTCGCGAAAGCGGGTGACGTTTGCATTTTCAACGCGTTCTTTCGTCGGTTGCCAAAGAAAGTCGCTCATCATGAGTCCTCTGTTTCCTGCCGAACGTTTCGATCTCGTCGGCGCATCCTTTGAGGGCGCCAAATTGGTAGTCCTTTACCGCTTTTCTAGGCGTAAAAATGCGGACCAGCAAGTGAAGTAACACAGATGTCCTTAACTGGTAATACCAATTGTCTTGTTTTTCATCATATATAAGGTGAGATTATTTTCATAAGTACCTGTCTAAAAGTTATAAATATACGAAATTGTGATGCTCAAAAATATTGCGGGTTGGAGCATAAAAATAGCCCGCAAGACTAATAAAATATCAAATGGCGGCCAGTTTTTGTTCTATCGTGATTCGTTGGGTTGCGATGCTGGCGTGTCTTGCACGTGAAAACGCTTGCACGCCTGTCTGGGCATATTAGGTTGACACAGCATTTTACGAGACATGGAGATAACCGTGGCAGGTATTGACGAAAGCCAACCCTTTGTATCGATCAATATTGCCGTATTGACTGTCAGCGATACGCGCGATCTCCATAACGACACCTCGGGCGAGGTTCTTTGTGAACGCATCATCGCCAAGGGCCATCACGTTTATGAACGCAAAATCCTGAAAGACGATCAATTGGCCTTGCGCAAGCAGCTCGGTGCTTGGTGCTCAAACCCGGATGTCGATGTGATCATTACCACCGGCGGCACAGGTGTTACCGGGCGCGACGTGACGGTAGAGGCCCACCGGGCAATCTACGAAAAGGAAATACCGGGCTTCGGCGAACTGTTCCGCTGGATATCATATCAGAAAATTGGCACATCCACGGTGCAATCACGGGCGACTGCAGGGGTGTGTATGGGAACCTATATGTTTGCGTTACCCGGATCGACCGGGGCATGCAAAGATGCCTGGGACGAAATTCTGACCTATCAGCTTGATATCCGCCATCGGCCGTGCAACTTCGTCGAGCTCATGCCGCGTCTTCTTGAAGAATAAAGGCGCACGCCGTCCATATCCATTGCCCGCGATCCCTGAATTCCCCAATTAACAAGGACTTCCGATGGAATTTATCTCGGATCCGTTTTTCTATGTTGTCGGCATTCCCGCCGTCTTGATTGCCGGTGTTTCAAAAAGCGGCTTTGGCGGCGGGCTCGGTGTTGTGGCTGTGCCTTTGATGGCCTTGGCGGTATCACCACAGGGAGCCGCGGCGATCATGCTTCCCATTCTGTGCCTAATGGACCTTGCAAATGTCTGGGCATATCGCAATCGCTGGGATCGCCGGAACATGAAGATCCTGGTGCCGGCTGCATTGTTGGGCATTCTTGTCGGGACATTGTCTTTCAGCTACTTGAACGAGGCAGCCGTCAAATTGATCATCGCAATGATCGCGATCATCTTTACCCTTGATCACTGGCTTCGTGGCCGGAAGGAAACCGGTGCACCGGGCAGGGCAACGATCGGCAAGGGTACAGTTCTTGGTGCACTCGCAGGTTTTACCAGTTTCGTCGCCCACGCGGGCGGGCCACCGGTATCGGTTTATCTGCTGCCGCAGCGAATGGACAAATCGATCTTTGTCGGCACGACAGTCATGTTCTTCATTGTCGTCAATTACGTCAAACTGATCCCTTATGCGCTGCTTGGGCAATTCGATGCATCCAACCTCGGAACATCACTTTTGTTCGTGCCGATCGCGCTGTTCGGGACATGGCTTGGCTTGTGGGCGCATGACAAAGTCAGTGTCAAATTGTTCTACCGGGTTTGCTACAGCCTGTTGTTCCTGACCGGGATTAAGCTGCTTGCGGATTCGATCCTCGAATTTACAGCCTGAACATCGCATCGGTTTGCGCGGTACTTTACAGCACCACACTAACTATCGGCGTATCGATCAGTGGTTTTGATGCTATATGTCCACTCGCTTTAGGGTGGACATGGCATATGCCCATTAGATAGCCGTGTGGTCCGGGTATAATCCTGTATTTACGTAATGGTATAAGTGGCTTATTAGATATCAGTGCTGCAAAGACAAGCAGAATGGATGGCGAATAAAAGCACGCGATCAGCAGCCAGGAGGAAACCTGATGCGCATATGGGAGCTTTATTTAAATGCCAGAAAGAATTCTGCAGGTTGCGACAGCAATTTCCGGGCAAGCCAATGATAAAATTACCGAAATCAAGGCCGTTACACGGGCAACACGAACCCTTGCACTGAATGCGTTGATCGAGGCTGCGCGCGCAGGCGAAGTGGGCCGGGGTTTTGGCGTTGTTGCCAACGAGGTCAAGGAAATCTCGCAGCGTGTGAACGTGATTACCGAAGAACTTGAAGACATGTTTCTGACGCTTGCCTCCGATCTGGAGAAAACAGCGCAGACGGTTCGCGGTGATCGTTTTGCCGACCTTGCCCGCTATTCTGTCGAATTGATGGACCGCAACCTGTACGAACGATCTTGCGATGTGCGCTGGTGGGCAACTGACGCAGCCGTGGTCGATGTTTGTGAAAATCTGCAAGACCCTGCGTTTGCGTTGCGTGCATCGGAACGGCTCGGTGTGATCCTTGATTCCTATACTGTGTATCTTGATCTTTGGGTGGCTGACAGGAACGGGAACGTTATTGCCAACGGACGCCCGGACTCCTATCGCGTGATGGGGCAAAATGTTTCTGGTCAGGGCTGGTTTCAGGAAGCGTTGCGCTGTCGCGATGGCGGACATTATGCCGTCGCGGATGTGGCAGCCAATTCGCTATTAAACAATGCCGCAACCCCGACTTATGCGACCGCCGTGCGCAGGGGCGGTTCTGTTGATGGCGATGTTATTGGTGTTTTGGGGGTCTTCTTTGACTGGGAAAGCCAGGCGCCGATGATCGTCAAATCGCTGAACTTCAACGCGGAAGAACGTGAACGTACCCGGGTGATGTTGATCGACGCAAAAAATCGGGTCCTTGCTGCTTCCGATGACCGCGGCGTGCTCAGCGAAACATTTAATCTGCGGGTCGATGATCCTGCTCGCGGGGCCTATCTGCTTGAAGACGGATCCCTTGTGGCCTACGCCTTGACACCAGGTTACGAGACCTATCAAGGGCTCGGCTGGCGTGGGGTTATCGTTCAAACACCAAGAGCGGAAAATGCCGCCGCCTAAACGTCGACGTCCAGGAAAACGGCGATATCGATCTGCTAAACGAAGACGGGTACCTTGTGTTAGTGCCCGTCTTCTTTTGTTTTGTGCTCAGGTGTTTGCGCTTGCCCCTTGGCATGAAAAGAGATAACGATGCTGTCACTTTATTGATAAAATGTCATCGTATCTGCCTTAAAGGATGAAAGCTGTTGGAACTGATCCTTGCCAAAATTGCCGTGTCAATTGGAACGGTGCTGGGGCTTTCGATGCTTGCAGAACGGGCAGGACCACGTGTGGCCGGTGTGTTGTCAGGTTACCCGTTGGGAACAGCCATCCTTTTGTATTTCATCGCAATCGAGCAGGGTGTTGCCTTCGCAAGTGAAAGCGCGGTGTACGCCTTGCCCGGCCTGATTGCGACCTTAACCTTTCTGTATGCCTATTTCATTGTGTCGCGCCAATGCGTCCGCCTGCCTGTCTTTCCACAGATTCTTCTCAGTTCGCTCGGGGCGTTTGTCACTTATCTGTCGGTCTCCTGGTTGTTTCAGCTCGCACCGATGAGCTTGACGCAGGCGGCGGTGATTTTGCTGGTTGCGATCGTTGTGGCACTCATCCTTTTCCGCAAGATCGAGAATGTGCGCATTCTCAATCGGGTTCGCCTGACCAAGCGGGTTGTTTTGCTTCGTGCTTCACTGGCGGCCATCATCGTTCTGGTCATCAGTGGCATGGCGGCGTGGATTGGTCCGCGCTGGGCAGGGTTATTGTCAGGTTTCCCCGTCACACTCTATCCCATGATGTTGATCCTTCATTTCACCTATGGGGCCGAACCGGTGCATACGGTTATTCGAAACTTTCCAAGGGGAATGGGGGCGCTCTGGGTTTATATCCTTGCCGTGACCCTTGGTTACCCTGTTCTTGGGCTTGGCTTGGGCACGCTTTGCGCCTTTGGTGCTGCTACGGTCTATCTGGTCGGGTACACCACTTTCGTCTGGGTCCGCCAAAAGTCCGTGCAAGCAGTGCAATGATCTCCTAACATTCAGAGAACACGACAATGATGGTCGGTCAAATCGACCGCACACAGGGAGTAGTCGCTGAATGCAGCAAGTCCAGTCACTGGTACGGGCGTTAAGTATCCTCAACGCGCTTGCCGAAAGCGAAGACGGGATGACCCTGACCGAAATTTCCCATCAGGTGAAATTGCCGCCCTCGACAGCACACCGGTTGCTGACCACCATGCAGCACGAACGCTATGTATCGTTCGAGGGGGAGCGCACCCTTTGGTTCGTAGGGGTTCAGGCTTTCAGCGTCGGCAATTCGTTTACCAAAAATCGCAATCTCAGCCAGATCGCGCGCCCCTATATGCGCGCACTCATGGAAGACAGCGGTGAAACGGTCAATCTTGCTGTCGCAGACGGTGGGGAGGTCATCTTCCTGTCGCAGGTGGAATGCCGCAAAATGATGCGCGCACTCGTCACACCCGGTCGCCGGGCGTTGATGCACTGCTCGGGCGTTGGCAAGGCCTTGCTTGCCTTTTTGCCTGAAGAAGAACTGCATTCGGTCGTCGCAAAGCACGGGTTGCCAAAAATTACCGAACGAACCCTGATAACCCAGGAAGCTCTTGAAAAGGATCTGGAGCGTTGCCGTCAGCGTGGCTATGCCCTTGATGATGAAGAGCACGCGGTTGGTCTGCGTTGTGTTGCGGGCGTTGTCCGTGATGAAACGGGTTTGCCAATCGCGGCATTATCACTTTCGGGGCCCGCGGCCCGTATTCCAAACGACCATATCGAGCAATTGGGGCTTAAAATACGCCGTGTCTGCGCCGACCTGAGCCGTGAATATGGAGGAAAGCCGGTCTAAAGACCGGCGTTCTTCCACGGACCAAAGCGATCCTGCTCAGTCGGATTGCTGTTTACATACCCGGGCAGGAAACGCCAGTGCCGCCGAGCCCGCAATAGCCATCAGGATTCTTGTGAAGGTATTGCTGATGGAAGTCCTCGGCATAAAAGAATTCCGGTGCCCCGGTGACTTCGGTTGTCACGTCGGCTTGACCTGCTTCTTTCAGTGCAGCGTTGTAGTCCTGACGTGACTGAACGGCCGCTTGCTGTTGTTCAGGCGTAAAGGTGTAGATGACGGACCTGTACTGGGTGCCGATGTCATTGCCCTGACGCATCCCCTGAGTCGGGTCGTGGTTTTCCCAAAACAGCTTCAAAAGCGCTGAATAGGACGTCATAGCAGGATCAAAGACGACCAACACCACTTCGGCATGACCTGTCATACCGCTGCAAACTTCGCGATAGGTCGGGTTCTTGGTGAAGCCACCAGCATAGCCAACAGCAGTGCTGTAAACGCCTTCAGCTTTCCAGAACAGGCGTTCCGCCCCCCAGAAGCATCCCATGCCAAAGACGGCAATTTCCAGATGACCCGGGAAGGGGCCCTTCATCGGATTGCCTGTGACGATATTGGCATCGGCAACCGGCAGTGCTTCTTCGCGTCCCGGAAGCGCGGTGTCAGCGGTTGGCATTTTGGGTTTGTCTGATTTCAGCACGGAGAACATGTCTTGATTTCCCGAAGAAGAATTTGCGTTCATGCCTGCAATGTACTCCAGAAGCGCACAATAGCAATTCCCGTCTTGATCAAATGTCTTTGAACATTCTTTTGGCGGCACCCGCGATCACGCGGATAATCCGCACCCAAAGTTCATGGAACTGCATGATGGAATGGCTTTGCACAGGTTCAAGCATTTGAAATCGACAGCTTTGATGCTGTTGGGGGCGTTCAGTTTGCTGGTCGGGCTTTTGTTCCTGCCATTGCCACCACCATTTTTTGGCATGGTGTTTATTGCGCTTGGTATTCCATTGTTGGCAGCCGGATCAAAACGAACGCGGCGATTTATCCAGCATCTGCGTTGGCGGTATTACCGGCACAACACTAAGATCGAATTTTTTTTGGCAAAGATGCCCGGTTTCGTTCGAAGACACGGTCGGAAAACCCGCCCGGATGGCTTGATGCGGTCTGAAAAGATGGCGGCATCCGCCAGACAACGGTCTAAGGACTAACGCGTCGAACCAGGCAATCCGTCCCGGCAGATTTCAAGCTGTTGCAAGCCTGCGTTGCCTCGCCAGAGGAAGCATACATTCCGGTCAGCAGGCGGAAGAACAAACCTTTGCCTTCAATCGCGATGCTGACGACTTCATGGTCTGCGGCCGCCAGCATGCCATGCGATGCGCTTTGGAACTTCGTCCATGCATCTTCCGCACGTCCGCGCGAACGATACGCTGCAAGCTGAACAGCGTAGTAGGGGCTATCACTTTGTGCGGTTTGGCTACCGGCAGTTTGCGCTGGCGCCGAGTTTTCGGTTGATGGCGCCATCGCGTTTTGTGTTGCTACCGGCTCTGTCGAGGTGATCGGAAGTTCGATCATGGGTGCATCGGGTTTAGGATCAACAATATCAAGTTCACCCTGTTCGGTCGGGCGCGCGTTTGAGGTGACCATTGCACCCTTATGTTCTGTTGATGCTGCGTCGCCGGCAATCGTCGGCGCAGCAATGACGGGTACCGGTGCCGCGGATTGCACTGACTGACTGGGCACCGGCGCAGGGGCTGCAACCGGGGCAAGTTTCGACACTGCCGTTTCCGTTCCACTGCTCGCCGGCCCATCGGTTAGCTCAGCTGCGGGGACGGGCGTCGCTTCTGGCGTCGCATTGGGTGCAGCGGCCTGTCGGTCAATACGCGTCAGTCGCGCCGTGTTTTCGCTGACTTCCATCTCCATCCGAACCACGGGACTGGTAGGCGCTTCGGGTTCTGCCTCTACCACGCCACCGGTTTCATAAAACCGGCGGTCACGTTCGACCTTTGGCGGGTTTGGTAATTCTGGACCTGGTGCAACAGTGGCGGATGCGACAACTGCATCTATTTCTTTGGATCGCGCATATTTCGGAGAAGACGCATCAAGCGTGACAAGGCGTCGTTGGGCGAGGCTGTTGATGCTGCCTGAAAGCCGCACATCTTGGCCGCAATCAAGATCGATCTTGGCGTCGGGCGGCGTCGCGGTCAGCCAAACATAAAGTTTGCGCGCACTTTCATAGTTGCCGTCCATGTCATAAGAAATTGCCTGCAGGAAGTTATCCTCGGGGCTTCGATCAAGTGAAATCGGTTCGGATGGGGTGGAGCCATCCTTCGCCATTCCGGTGCCGGTGGAAGCCGTGTGGCCGAAAAACAAACCACAGGCGGCCCGGTTAAAGCTTGTTTTTTCCGCCGCAGGCAATTGTTCGTTCGATGGAGAACTTAGTTCTTGCGAGGCAGTGGATGAACCGAACCAAAGGCCCGAAAAATCAGAAGTGCTGCAAGCAGTCAGGAGCGGCAAGAGAGCTGCGGCAGTTATTCTTCCCCAGTTGCGTCGAAGGGGAGTGTTTGTTGTCGCAAACCTGATTTTCACGCTTCACCTGATCATCGCTGTATTGCAGAAAGTTATATCTTTCATCGCCAGCAAAAACAACTCCTGCTAATGCAACGATGATGATCAGCTGTCTTTGGAAATCAGGGAGATAGCAAATTCGACGGCAAGCGGTATAGCCTTCGGAAGGGCGGAACCGCAGGCAGATATAATCACCGCATGGCCAATGGAACCATGATCCCGATAAGCAGAATCAGCACGGTTACGGCGATGACGATATTTATGATGCCTTTTGTTGCCTTGTTTGCCGTTTCACGCGTCATGCCACGGCTTTGAGAAGATCGGCCGGAGGCACCCAACGCACCGCCCGCGTTCTCGGATGTCAAAATCTTGATGACCTGCTTCTTTTCCTTGCGGGTATCTTGGTCATACTTGTTTTCAACGATCCGTACTTCAGAATTGCCTTTGCTGCTGATCGCATCCTTGGCAGTCTTCAGGGCCGAACTGTAGTCCGATACCGGTTCGAGCTCCATCAGGTTCCCGGTCTTGCGCAGGCAAACCACAGTATAACTTTTGCTAAGTGCCGCGTCGGCCATCTTTATTCCTGTTTTTTGTGTACAACTTTGACAGACATATGGCGTGTTAGTGCAAAAATAAGAACCTATTCTAAAGAATAGGTTCTCTTGACGGTCAAACGGGAGAGATCAGTTCGTAATGCTGCTGGCCAGCGTTTTGTACTCTTCGCAGTCCATGCCACAAAGCTGTTCCAATCGCGCAAGGTTTTCCTGAGCCATTTCAGGTTTCCCGGTCTGAAGGAAAAGTTCGCCCTGATACTCAAGAGCACCGACATGTTCAGGGTCAATCATCAGGGCGCGTTCATAGTTTTGCGCCGCACTGTCAAAGTCACCCATCTTGCGCTGGCTGTAGGCAAGGTAATTGTAAAGATCTGCATTTTCCGGATCTTCTTCGAGCATGGTTTCAATCTTGTCGATCGCCATGTCGTACATGCCGGTATCAACAAGCTCCGTAACAGCGGAAAGGTCGGTACCTTCCGAACTCCAGCTATCCGAACTGCCCATTGCAAAAGCGTTGCCTGCCAGAAGCGGGGCGGCAAGCATCATCATAACAGCACATGCCTTGATCATTTTTGGGGTTTCACCGTTACGGTCCATCGTCGTACCTTTCTGTGATCTGGTTTGGCATTAATACGTGTGTCGGGACGCGCTGAAAGTGTGATTTATCACAACTGAACGTTTTTCCTGTTCACTTGTTGGTGAGAATTATGGCTTTGAAAGGGCCTAATCTGTGGGGGTAATTGAAACTCTTGCGTTGGGAATGGGCGGGGCCTGGGCCAGTGGTGTAAACCTCTATGGCACAGTGGTTATTCTTGGTCTTATGAACAATTTCGGGCTGCTTGATTTGCCGCCGGAGCTTCAGATTCTGGGAAGTTGGTGGGTGCTGGCTCTTGCGATATTCCTTTATCTGATCGAATTTGTGGCCGACAAAATTCCGATCGTTGATAGTGTCTGGGATGCCATTCATACCTTCATCAGGATTCCCGCCGGCGCACTTCTTGCCGCAGGCGCCATGAGCGGCCTTGATACCGGCATGGGCGATGGCCTTCAAACTGCGATTGCATTGCTGGTTGGCGGGACGGTCGCGGCCGGGAGCCACTTTACAAAGGCTGGCAGCCGCGCGGCAATCAATACATCGCCTGAACCGTTTAGCAACAGCATCGCCTCAGTCGCCGAGGATGTCGCCGTATTTGGCGCGCTGTACACGGTCGCTTTCCATCCGGTGGTTTTCTTTGTGTTGTTTGCCCTGTTCGTTCTGCTTCTGGTCTGGCTGGTGCCAAAGATCTGGCGGTTCATTGGACAGGTGTTTGGCAATGCGCGCCATCCGTCCGTGGCCTACGCCCAAACGCGTGCGCAACAAGCAAGCACTGGTACGGGGCTGCCAAAACTCAATCTGTCCGGGGCAGGCGGATCAGCTTTGCCACCATCGGACAAACCCAAACTTCCGCCTGAATAAGGTCACCTTGAGCCAAAAGAAAAGCCCGCAAGTATTTAACTTGCGGGCTTTATTGGTTGTGTTTCTAACGTCGATCAGAAGTCGGCTTCGATCACGCGATCGCGGATTTCGGCCGCCATCGCATCACCAAGCTCTTCAATGCCAAACGTCTTCTGGTGCTTGAACCCAATGCGACGGACCGAAGCGGTTTTTTCTTCGGCTTCGCGTTTGCCAAGCGCAAGGATCATCGGAACCTTTGCATGGCTGTGTTCGCGGACCTTGTAGTTGATCTTCTCGTTACGGGTATCGAGCTCAACATTCAGGCCCTTGGCTTCAAGTGCTGCCTTAACTTCATGGGCATAGTCGTCGGCATCATTGGTAATGGTGCAGACAACCGCATGAACCGGGGACAGCCACAGCGGCAAACGACCGGCATAGTTTTCGATCAGAATACCGATGAAGCGTTCAAGCGAGCCAAGGATCGCGCGGTGCAGCATGACCGGGCGGTGTTTTTCACCGTCTTCACCCATATAGGATGCATCAAGACGTTCCGGCAGAACGAAGTCAGCCTGAAGCGTGCCGCACTGCCAGTCACGACCGATGGCATCACGAAGCACGAACTCAAGCTTCGGCCCATAGAACGCGCCTTCACCCGGATTGACTTCAAGTGCCAGACCCGCTTCTTCAGCCGCTTCGCGGAGCGCCGCTTCGGCTTTGTCCCAAATCTCGTCAGAACCCGCACGCACTTCCGGACGGTCGGAGAATTTCACAAGAATGTCGGTAAAGCCGAAATCCTTGTAGACCGATTTCAGAAGGTCACAGAAAATCTTGGTTTCAGAGACAATCTGGTCTTCAGTGCAGAAGATATGGGCGTCATCCTGAATGAACTGACGGACACGCATGATGCCATGCAGACCGCCAGACGGCTCATTGCGGTGACAGCAGCCAAATTCCGCCATACGCAGTGGCAGGTCACGATAGGACTTGCTGCCAAGACGGAAGATCTGCACGTGACACGGACAGTTCATCGGCTTAAGCGCCAGAACCTTCTCGGGATCGTCTTCATCCGGGGTCGTGGTGAACATGTTCTCGCGGAACTTTTCCCAGTGACCGGATTTTTCCCAAAGCACGCGATCAACCAACTGCGGCGTACGCACTTCCTGATACCCGGCCGCATCAAGGCGATCACGGATATAGGTTTCAACCTTGCGATAAAGCTTCAGACCCTTGTCATGCCAGAACACAGAGCCCTGGGCCTCTTCCTGCATGTGGAACAGGTCCATTTCACGGCCAAGGCGACGGTGATCGCGCTTTTCGGCTTCTTCGAGCATGTGCAGATACGCATCCAGGTCTTCCTTGCTTTCCCAGCAAGTGCCATAGATACGCTGCAGCATTTCGTTATCCGAATTGCCACGCCAATAGGCGCCGGCAACCTTCATCAGCTTGAAGGCCTTGCCAATCTTGCCGGTCGACGGTGCATGCGGGCCACGGCACAGGTCGATGAAATCGCCCTGGCGATAGCAGGTAATGGTCTCGGTTTCCGGAAGATCACGGATGATCTCGGCTTTGTATTTCTCACCCTTATCAAGGAAGAACTTGATCGCCTCATCACGGTCCCAGACCTCGCGCACGATCTGTTCGTTGCGTTCGATGATCTTGTGCATCTGTTTTTCGATCTTCACAAGATCGTCGGGCGTAAACGGCGTTTCGCGGGCGAAATCGTAATAGAAACCGTTCTCGATCGACGGGCCAATCGTGACCTGCGTATCGGGATAAAGTTCCTGGACGGCTTCGGCCATGACATGCGCACAATCGTGACGGATCAGCGGCAGAACTTCCGCATGGCCCTTGGTCACGATTTCGATAGTCGCGTCAGTGTCAATCTCGCGCGCGAGGTCGCGCACTTCACCGTTGACGATGATGGCAAAGGACTTCTTTGCCAGCGAAGAACTGATGCTTTTGGCGACATCGAAACCCGATACCGGGCCGTCAAATTCGCGCACGGCACCATCGGGAAGGGTCAGGGCAATCATGGTTGGCTCAACTCTGCTTTATCTGCGGGCATAATTCAGGAATGCACATATAGGACCCGCATGTTTACGCGGGGTAAATGCACAAGAAAAGGAATTTCAGGATGAGGTCAAGTTCGCTCTTTGAAAAAAGCGACTTTCGGGACAGCACGAACCGCCGCAACGCCAATCAGGCGTGCAGTGTTTTTGGCGGTATTCAACTTTTTGTCGGCAAAGCCGTGCATTGATACTATCCCGTAAGGTGAAGACTTAATATAACAGGACAAACTTGTAGAGCAAGACGCAAGCCTTTGCCAAAGGCAGGTTTTGTTCAACACATTATTACGGCGCCACCAACGCCATCGAAGGGAGCCCCAAATGTCGAGCCCGGAAGTTCGCCGGAACATCATGATTTTGAGTCTGTGCGTCGCGTTGTCTGCCAGCGCGATGTCGTTGATTTTCACGGTCGCCGCTGTGATCGGCTTTTCGCTGGCCAGTGACAAATCCCTTTCAACCCTGCCAGTTGCCTTCATGATGATTGCCATGATGGCGATGACGGCCCCGTCGGCGGTTGTCATGGCCAAGATGGGCCGAAAATTCGGGTTCTGGATGGGGGCGACCATTGCCATGATGGGGGCAGTGTCGGGTATGGGCGCTGTCTACTACGCCAATTTCTGGCTGCTTTGTGTGGCATGTGCCTGCATTGGTGCTGGCAATGCCATCGCCATGCAATACCGTTTCGCCGCCGCAGAAGCCGCGCCGGTGGAATTTCGTGCACGTGCGATTTCCTACACCATGCTGGGCGGGCTTGCCTCGGCCTTTATCGGGCCGAACCTGGCAAGCTTTGCGCGGGACTGGTTTGAGACGATCCCGTTTCTTGGCACCTTCGTTGCCCTGATCGGCTTGCAGTTCCTGTTGGTGATTGCCATTGGTCAGCTGCGCTTGCCCGATATGCGCGGGCACAAGCATGCTGAACCGGCACGCCCGCTATCGACCGTGATGGGTCAACCCGCCGTTATTGTTGCGATCATTGCAGGCGCGCTTGGCTATGCGGTCATGAGCTTTGTGATGACGGCGACACCGCTTGCGATCCTTGATTGCGATTACGCGTTCGGTGATGCCGCCTTTATCATTCAGTGGCATGTGGTCGGCATGTATGCGCCCGGTTTCTTTACCGGTAACCTGATTAAGCGATTTGGTGCGCTCAAGGTCATTCAGGCCGGTGCAATCCTGAACTTTGCCTGTCTTGCGGTTGGTCTTGCCGGACAGGACTTGATCGGCAATTTCTGGGTGTCGTTGGTACTTCTCGGCGTTGGCTGGAACTTCATGTTTGTCGGTGCGACGACGTTCCTGACCGAAAACTACCGTCCGTCCGAACAGGCACGGGTACAGGCGATCAACGAATTTTGCGTGTTCGGCACCGTTGCGATTGCATCACTGTCGGCAGGCACGATCTATGCCGGGTCCGGATGGGGCACGCTGCTTTACAGTGCCGCTTTGCCGGTTGGTCTGGTGTTGCTGATCGTTGCGACCTTCGCGATCCGACGTAAGGCACAAGCAGCCTGAAGACAGGACTGTGATAGATAAAAAAGGGCCGCATGTGCGGCCCTTTTTCGTTGCGGTGACGATCAGTGATGACCGCTCAGGATATCGAGCGCGTGCGATCGGAATTCCCGATTATAGAGAACCAGCGTCACCCAGGTCGCACAAACAATGAAGGCAAGCGGATGATAGAACCACCCCAATGCCGACAGCGCAAAGAAATAGGCGCGAATTCCGCGGTTGAAGTTGTGGGCCGACATCATGCTCATGCGTGATGCACGTGCAGCCGCGCGGGCCGCATCTGGCGCGTCGGCTTCCGGGGCGGCACCGATCAGGATGGAGCAATAGTTGGATAACCGAAACGCCCACGTGAATTTGAAGAAGGCATAAATAAAGATCACGATCAGCAACACCACCTTGCACTCCCACACAGCTGGCGTGGTGACAGCGGCAAAGGGCAGGGCAGAAACAGTTTCAATCGCCTTGTCGGTATAACCAAGGAGCGCCATCAGACCGATCAGGACCAGAATGGTCGTCGAGGAAAAGAAACTGATGCCGGTAATCAGGTTGCTGGCGATTGATGTATCAACCATCCGGATGTCGCGTTTGAGCATCTGTTCCATCCAGCGATGGCGATTGCGTGCCATATGGGCGGAGATGGAGTTGCGGCGTCGCGAACTGGCATCGGCAAAAATCGTATAACCAACCCACCAGGCAAACGCCCAACAAATTGCGACAACATCAAGAAGCGTGAAGGTGGGCATAACGGGTTCCATTCAAAGCCGTTCCATCAGATTTATTCTAATCCTAGTGATAATGCGCTATCGTTCGCAATATTGTTTGCCACGCAATGTGATGGATGCATAGCAGATGGTCATGTCACCAGTCCGGGTTGAGTTTTCCCGCAATCCAGAGTATCAGCAGCGCAAATTTTGATTGGAGAGCGACATGAGCGATCTTGAAAACGATCTCGGCGACGACATCGACTTCGAAGAATTCGAAGCCCATACCGAAAAGCTGCTGGAAGACGGTCGCACCAAGGACGACCTGTTCGAGTTCATTGGTTTCATGAACATCAACGAAGTCGGCACGCACATGATCGCGGCCGAAATGGTGCTTGATGAAGATGCCATCGACCAGATGAGCAAAAACCTGCGCAAACTCGAAATCGATCTTTCACCCCTTGGTGAGCTTACCGGCGGCCTTAAGGGTGGCGAAGACGTCAAACGCGCCCTTGGTGCCCTGTTCCTGGAACTGGTCGAGCTTTGCGAAATTGATGAAGATGACGAAGACGCCGGCGAGCTTTCCGAAGAAGCCCTGCTGCTGTTGAACTTCATCAAACGCTTCAATCCGCAGATGCGCCGCCTGACGGTTGCACTGACCGACACCGATGATGATGATGTGTCCTGCGAATATGAAGTGACCAACTGGTAAGCCAAGGCTTGCCGTTCGGGCAAAAATTAATGTAGCTAAAGGCAGGGCATCGTTCCCTGCCTTTTTCTGTTTCGGAGCCACCACCGTGACCGCCTTGCGATCGACTGCTGCTGCCCAACGTCTTCAATCCTATCAGGACCGCTTTGCAAATGGCGAGGAGCCGATGCCAGAAGCCGCAAACCTGCGTGCGTGGATCGATGAGAACCGAGATGTTTTTCACTCGGTCATGGAATGCGACCTCAAAACATGCGCGAAGATCGTTTACGACTTTTCTTCAAACGGCGATGTGGTGATTGGTGGCGAGAGCGATCCGGCGCGCCAGACCGAAATCATGTGGCAGCAACTGGCCGATGCCAATGCCCCGGTTGGCATTGGGCGTTATCGCGAAGACCGCATCTGTTATCAGTCCGAACAGTTCAAAAACGATGGCGAGGCCCGCAGTCAGCACCTTGGTATTGATCTGTTCGCACCGGCATATACCCCGGTATTTGCGCCATTGGACGGTGTTGTGCATAGCTTTGCCGATAACAACCTGCATCTGGATTATGGGCCGACCATTATCTTGCAGCATGAACCGTCCGAGGGTATCAGGTTCTATACGCTCTATGGTCATCTCAGCCGCGAATCCCTGGAAGGGCTTTACAAGGGCAAGGAAATCAACGCCGGTGACATTCTGTGTCGGTTTGGCGATTTCCCGATCAATGGCGACTGGATCCCGCATCTGCATTTCCAGATCATCTTTGACATGCTGGGGCGCGAAGGGGACTTCTTTGGCGCTGCCAAACCGTCTGAATGGGATATCTGGGAAAGTATCTGCCCCAACCCGAACCTGATCCTGCAAATGCCCGAAAACGTGACCGCGTCACGGGAAGGGGTATAGATGCAACCGCGTCTGAAAGCCGGGTTGTGGATGCGCGCGCAGATCGCGATTTGCCAGTCGAACCTGATTACGGCGATGGTTGTCCATAAGGGCAACGAAGATGCAGGCGCCGTGCTTGTGAAGCTCAACCGGTTTGATGCAGGGTGCTTTGTCTATTCACGTGTGACGACACTTGATGGGGAGCTGGGCTGGATGCTGGTGGCCGGTGGCCCGGATGGGGACCGCGAAACCGAGTTTGCCTGCGATGAATATTGGCGCAAACAAATTGGCTATGATCCGGATGTCTGGGTGCTGGAAATCGAAGATCACAAGGGGCAATACGAACTTGATGCCCCGGTTGTCGATTTCTGACAGGCGCGTCTGAAAAAGAAAAAGGCTGGCAATCAAATGCCAGCCTTTACGTTTTGCATCACGCGGAAGCGATTGCTTATGCGGTGCGCTGCAGCAGGTGGTAACCGAAATCGGTCTCAACCACGTCAGACGTCGAACCAACTTCCATGCTGAACGCAGCAGCATCGAATTCCGGAACCATCATGCCACGGCCAAAGAAGCCAAGGTCGCCGCCCTGCTGGCCGGACGGGCAATCGGAATTGGCTTTTGCCAGTTCCGCGAAATCAGAACCGTTTGCGATCTGATCTTTCAGCGCGTTGATTTCGGTCAGGGCTTCGTCTTTGGTGCGGGTGGCGGTCGAACGTGCCGAACCGGCATACATCAGAAGAATGTGCGACGCGCGAACTTGTTCACTCATAATGGGTCCTTTCATCCGTCAAAACTTGCAACCGACGGATTTTCTGCAAGATTAGAAGTTTATGGATAACGCTAAGGGTCCAAATCCATGTACAGCCGTATGCTCCTGTACATAGGGTTGGACCCTAGACATTGCCCATGCCTTGTGGCTTGTTACGACAAATCGAACCGAGATGAAAGAGAAGAGGCAGATTGATGCTTGCTGTTGTGTCCCCGGCCAAGAAGCTGGATTTCGAAACAGACGTCCCGGAAATGTCTGTTTCTCAACCCGCATTTTTGGACGACACCGAACAACTTGTTGATGTCGCGCGCAAAAAAAGCCGCAGCGATTTGATGAAGCTCATGGGCATCAGCGAAAACCTTGCCGATCTGAACTATCAGCGTTTTCAGCATTTTTCGCGTCCGTTTAATAGCACCAACGCCAAACCGGCGATCTTTGCATTCCGCGGTGATACCTATGTCGGCCTTGATGCCGATACCATGAAGGCCGAAGACATCGACTGGGCAGAGGACCATTTTCGGATGCTTTCGGGCCTTTATGGCCTTCTGAAGCCGCGTGATTTGATGCAGCCATACCGTCTTGAAATGGGAACGCGCCTTTCGAACCCGCGGGGCAAGGACCTTTACGCGTTCTGGGATGATAAGCTTTCAAAAGAAATCAACGAGATTACCAAAGGTCACAAGGACCGTAGCCTGATCAATCTCGCCTCGAACGAGTATTTCAAATCGATCAAGACCAAGGTCCTTGATGGCCCGGTAATTACGCCTGTGTTCAAGGAAGTGAAGGGCGGTACGGCCAAGGTTGTCGGCTTCTCGGCAAAGCGTGCGCGTGGCATGATGGCACGCTATATGATTGACAATCGGCTCGAAGACCCGCAAGAGCTCAAGAAGTTTAATGTTGATGGCTATCGCTATCAGGATGACCTCTCGACCGAGACAGAGTGGGTCTTCACGCGTATTCACGATCAGTAACACCAACTATTCCGGTGAAACCATATGACCGACGAGCATCTTGAACAGCTCGAGGATGAGAATGTCTTACCAGAGGCGCATCCGTTTTCTGGCTATCTGCGCACGTTTTTCCGTGGGCCGGGCCGTTCGCGCAGTCTGACCCGCGAGGAGGCATTTGATGCGTTCTCGATGATCCTGCGCGACGAGGTCGAACCGATCCAGCTTGGCGCATTCCTTTTGATGCTGCGCTACCGTGCTGAAACGCCCGAAGAACTGGCTGGCATGATCGAAGCTGTGCGCAAGGCCGCGCGCCTTGAACCGGATGAAGACAGCAAAGATGACGCGCTTATGCGTCCTGCGCTGGATTGGCCATCCTATGCGGCCGGTCGGACCCGTGGTCTGCCTTGGTTCGTGCTGTCGGCGCTTTTGCTGTCACAGAATAATGTTCCGGTGCTGATGCATGGCTATAACTCGCATCTGGTCAACGGGATCAGCACAGAAGTTGCCATCAAGGCGCTTAAGCTTCCGATTGCCATGTCTGCAGAAGAAGCGCGTTCTGATATCGCATCGAAGGGCTTTGCATATCTGCCGCTGCGTCACATGCATCCCAAACTGCAGGAGCTGATCGGATTGCGTCCGCTTCTTGGATTGCGTAGTCCGGTCAATACGTTACTGCGTTTGCTTAATCCGTTGCATGCGCGTGCAGCCTTCCTTGGTGTGTTTCATCCGGCGTTTCTTGATGTCCATCGTGAAACCGGCAAGCTTTTGGAGCTTCCACGCATCGGTGTGATCAAGGGCGGTGGCGGCGAAGCCGAAAGAACACCCTATAAGCATGTCGATCTGCGCATGCTTGATAATGGTGAGCTGAATGATGTTCGCTGGCCCGCATTGCTATCAAAAACCGAAAAGGATGGCGAAGACCAAAGCCCTGTGTCGCTAAAGCACTTCCTGGCTGTCTGGCGTGGCGAGGTAGAAGATATTCCTGCCGAAGCCAAGATCAAGGGCAGTGCTGCCATGGCAGCCTTCCTTGCCGGCAAGGCGGATTACATGGATGAGGCAGAAAGCCTTGTGCAGGGCTGGTGGGATAATCGCGACCGTGATGTTGGCTGATGTTCCGTGATCAAGTGAGATCGAATAAAAGGGACGGGAAACCGTCCCTTTTTTAATGCTCAGAACGATGATCCGGGTTCTTTGAGAAACGCCACTTCCTCTGGCGTCGATGGACGACCCAGTATTTCATTGCGGTGTGGATAGCGGCCAAACCGGTCAATGATCTTCTTGTGTTTCAGCTCGAACTCGTAATTGTGCTCAAGGCCGGGCTGTGAAAACAGGTCAACCGCCACTTCATGAATGATTTCTGATTCCGAGTGCATGTAGGGCATATACAGAAATGCCTGTTCCTGCGGTGTGACCAGTTTGCGATCCAGCCTCAAGGAAACAGCTTCCTGTGCCAGCACCAATGCCATTGGATCTGATGCAAAGGACTGTGGCTGATCGCGGTACATATTGCGTGAAAACTGATCAAGAACGATGATTTCTGCAAGTCGTCCATGGGCGGTTTTGCGCCAGTTAAAAAGCTCTCCGGCCGTGGCGGCGGCATGAAAATCGGCAAAGCGTTCCGCGATATGGCGATCGAGGGCTTTATCCTTGATAAACCACTGTTTTTCTTCGAGTTCCTTGAACCAGAAAACAAGAACCGTTTCAGGTTTCATAATGTTTCCACCCATCTCATTGCAGGCTTTTGCGGCCCGTCGGCAAAGTTGCGGGTGATCTTCGCGCCCGGTTTAAGGCGCGTCAAGCCATCCGCAAAAAGATTGTCACGGACCTTGGGGCAAGGAGTTGACAGCAATCCGTCCGACGTGGATTATGACATTGTCTTTGGTGTTGATCCGATTGGACCAACTTAAAAGGGAACGTGGTGCGTCATGCATGACAAAGCCACGGCTGCCCCCGCAACTGTAAGCGGTCAGAGCATTGCATATGCCACTGGTGCAAACCGGGAAGGCGCATTGCTTTTCAAACCGTGAGCCAGGAGACCTGCCTTTGACTGCCGGGTGCCGATTGCCCGGTATGAAACTGTTGGACGCCGGGGTGAGCGTCAGGTTGCAGGGGTACAAACGGTCTTTTGAAGATCCGCAATCTTGCTTCCAGCCATCCTATCGTTCTTTGTCCTGACCCTGTGCGTTGGGCCGTTGGCCTGCGTGCATCGTTTGAGAAAGAGACGATTATATGTTGAAGACCCTTGGCAGGCTTGCAATTGCAAGCGCCTGTGTGCTGTCGGCGACCATGCCGACGCATGCGCATTTTCAATTGGCCTATACGCCGGACGTGAACGTGACCAAGGCCGGGGATCAGCCGGTGAAGCTGATTTTCTGGCACCCGTTTGAAAACGGCCATGTCATGGATATGGCCGAGCCGCTTGAATTTTATGCGGTTAACCGCGGCGAGAAAATTGATCTGAAATCAACGATTTCGCCGATTACTTTCACCGGAATTGCCAACTCGGCAGCTGCCTTTGACGCAACTTTGACTCTGCGCCGCAGCGGTGATTACGTCATGGTGGTGGTGCCGACGCCGTATTACGAAGAAAGCGAAGATATCTTCATCCAGCAGATCACGAAGTCCTATGTGAACCGCAATGAAATTCCGACCGACTGGATGGAACCGCAAGGTCTTAAAACCGAAATCCTGCCGCTTAATCGACCAACCAACATCATTGCCGGTTCGACCTTTACCGGCCGTGTCTTAAGCGAAGGCCAACCTGTGGCCGGTGTTGAAGTCGAAATCGAATACATGGCCGCAGAACCTGATATGGCCAGCAACACACCCAAAGGGCCAACGGCATCGCCAATGCCCGGTGGTGCGGTTGTGGCCATTTCCGATCAAAACGGGTATTTCACTTTTGGTGTCCCCAAAGCAGGTTTTTGGGGATTTGCAGCACTTGGCAGCGGCCCTGACAAAGAATTTCAGGGCAAGGAACTTTCACAGGATGCAGTCCTGTGGGTTCGCGCCTATGATGTGAAATAGGCGAGGGACAAAACAGATGCATATTGTTGATGGTGCGCTGGCACCGGAAGTCTTGATTGGCGGGGGTGTTCTTGCAGTTGCCGGGCTTAGCCTTGGACTGCGGAAACTGCCAATCGATAAAATTCCCGCAACCGGGGTTTTGTCGGCAACATTCTTTGTTGCCTCGCTTATTCATGTGCCGGTGGGACCATCCAGTGTGCATCTGATCATGAGCGGTCTTGCCGGGCTGGTGCTTGGCTGGACCGCGTTTCCGGCACTTTTTGTCGGTCTCTTGCTTCAGGCCGTTTTCTTTGGCTTTGGCGGTTTGACGGTTCTTGGCGTCAATACGGTCAATATCGCCTTTCCGGCTGTGCTGGCGGGCCTTTTGTTCCGGGGAATGGTGTCGCGCAGCAGCCCGGTCACGGCGGCCGTGCTTGGTGGATGTGCCGGTGCGTTTTCCATCGCGCTGACAACGGTGTTTGTCGCGATTTCGCTTGCACTCAGTGGTGATGCATTTGTTCCGGCGGCCAAGCTGGTCTTCTTTGCCCACATTCCGATCATGGTGGTCGAAGGACTGGTATCAGCGGCATCGGTGTATCTGATCGCCAAGGTCAAACCGGCCTTACTGCAGGCCGCCGATCAGACGTCGGGCTTTGAGATGCAGCCGGCAGCAACTTTGCGTGCAAAGCAGGCGGGCGAGGCATCAAATGGCTAGATCACTCATGCTGGTCTTTGCGCTTGGTATGCTTGTGTTCGGCGCAGCACCTGCACAGGCGCACAAGGTTATCGCATCCCTGTTTCCAAGTGGTTCGAACATCGAAGGTGAAATCGGTTTCTCCAACGGTGTCATGGCTGAAAACACGCCTGTTGAGATCTTTGACCTTGATGGCAACAAGATTGATGAAGTTACCACCGATGGTGACGGTTTCTTTATCTACACACCAAGCCAGCAGGTTGATCTGCGTTTTCGTGCCGATCTCGGGGCAGGCCACGTTGCCGAAGCAACCTTTTCCATAGCGGACCTGGCGGGTGTTGATGGGGCTTTGCAATCGGAAACGTCAAAGACACCGGTTGCATCAGGCGTAGGATCGAACGCTGGGCCTGCAATTACCCGCGAACAGGAAGAAATCATCGCGACCATCGTGCGTGATGAATTGCGTCCGCTCAGACGCGAACTTACCGCCTATAAGGAAAAGAATGATCTTCAATCGATTCTGGGCGGCATTGGCTATATATTCGGTGCCTTCGGGATCATTTATTACATCGCTGCGCGACGGCTAAGAGCAAAAGCACCCAACGCATGAGCCACCTTTTCGGACATGACCAACCCCTGAGCGTTCAGGCGCGTGGCGGGCATTCACCGTCATTCGTCGGGACGTTCGATCCCAGGGTAAGGGGGGTCGCGGCCTGTGTTTTTGCAATCGTCGTGGTGGCCCTGCATCAGATCGAATTCGCACTGGGTGCCCTGATATTTGCCGCCATTACCATGAGCCTGACGGACTTGCCGCTGCGTGCAACTCTGAAACGCATGGCGGCGATGGACGGCTTCATTATCGTGATGCTGGTAATGTTGCCGTTTACGACCCCCGGAACACCGATGTTTTCGGTCCTTGGGGCAGAGGCCAGCAAGGAAGGCCTGATGCATGCCATCCTTGTCGGCATACGGGCCAATGCGGTTGTCCTGATGATGCTGAGCCTTTTGTCGGGTATGACGCCGGTGACACTTGGCCACACACTGTATCGTTTGAAATGTCCGCCGGTTCTGGTGCATCTGATGATGTTCACGGTGCGCTATATTTCGGTGCTTCATGACGAATATCATCGTCTTCGCATGGCGATGAAACTTCGCGGGTTTAAGGCACGCAACAATGCCCATACCTACCGGTCTTTTGGCTATTTGTTTGGCATGTTGGTGGTGCGGTCGCTTGAACGGGCCGAACGTGTGCTTGAAGCCATGAAATGCCGCGGATTTAGTGGTCATTTCCCGATGATTGATGATCTGGAATTCAAGCGTCGGGACGGTGCATTTGCCGTTTTCTTTCTTGCCCTGATTATTGCCCTTGTCCTGATGGATAGAATGTATGTCGTCGCTTATTGAATTGAATGATATTTCCTATGGTTATCGGGCAGGGCAGAATGTGCTTGATCGTGTCAGTCTAACGCTTGATCCGGGTGAACGACTGTTCCTTGCAGGGCCGAATGGGGCTGGTAAAAGCACGCTTTTGCGTATTCTTGTCGGCCTGATTAAGCCGCATGCGGGCGAAATCCGTGCCTTTGGTACCCCGCGTGTGACCGATGCAGAATTTCACGATTTGCGCTGCCGGGTTGGTTTTATCGTGCAGGATCCCGATGACCAGCTGTTTTGCCCGACCGTGATTGAGGACATCGCCTTTGGTCCGCTAAACTTGGGTGCCAGTCGCGAGGAAGCCCTTGCGATTGTGGATGAGGTCCTGGATCAACTGCATCTCAAACACCTGCGTGAACGTATTACCCATGAGCTTTCTGGTGGTGAGAAACGGCTGGTTTCGGTTGCCGCAGTCCTTGCCATGAAGCCCGATGTTTTGCTGCTTGATGAGCCTACAAACGCGCTTGATGAAGAAAACCTGCGCCGGCTTGAAGAAATCCTGCTGGGGCTGCCACAAGCCATGATCCTTGTCTCGCACGATCCGCATTTCAGACGGAAACTTGCAACGCGGATTATTGAATTGCGCACCGGAAAAGTGCTTCAATTGCCAGACAAGAAATGCACGGCCAGCGAACGCGCGAACCAGGCCGAGGCCACATCCTGAGGACCCTGTGCCTCGGACGATCATGAAAGGGCGGTGATGACATCAAACCTATCCCCGTTTTCCAAACCGGCCTTTCGCCATCTGTTTTCCGCCCAGATTACGTCCCTGATCGGGACCGGGCTGACGACGGTGGCGCTATCGCTGTTGGCTTATGATCTTGCCGAGGATGACGCTGGTCGGGTGCTCGGTTCCATCCTCGTTTTGAAAATGGTGGCCTATCTCGTGATCGCGCCGGTGGCTGGCGGCATGGCCCATCTGTTGCCGCGCCGAATGTGGCTGGTCGGCTTGGATGTTTTGCGTGCGGCGATCGTGCTTTGTCTGCCCTTTGTTGATCAGGTCTGGCAGATTTTCGTTCTGGTGTTTGTTGTAAACGCGGCCTCAGCCGCCTTTACCCCTGTGTTTCAGGCGATCATCCCGGAAATCCTCCCGGATGAAAAGGCATATACCAAGGGGCTTTCTTACGCGCGGCTGGCCTATGACCTTGAAAATCTGGCCAGCCCGGCCTTGGCCGCGGCCCTTTTGGTTGTGTGGTCGTTTGACAGTCTGTTTTTGGCCAATAGCCTGACCTTTGCGATCTCGGCTTTGCTGATCATGACAGCTCAGATCCCGCAGGCCGCACCAACGGATCGGACTGGCGGCATTTATGCCAATACGGTGTTTGGCATTGTGGCTTATCTCAAGACGCCGCGTTTACGCGGGCTTCTGGCTGTTTACTTTGCCGTCTCATCGGTTGGGGCAATGATCATCGTCAATACCGTCGTTCTGACCCGCGGCATTCTTGGCGGGACAGAGTTGCTGACGACAAGTTTTCTGGCCTGTGCCGGCACCGGATCGATGTGTGCGGCGTTCCTGATTCCGCGGCTGATCGAACGCGTCGGTGAACGCCATCTGATGTTGGCGGGTATTGTCGCTGCCGCGGTCGCGATGTTGCTTGGCGGTGCTTTGATGATTTCAGATTTGGCGTCAGTCTTCGCGTTTGCAGTTCTGTGGCTGATTGCCGGGGCAGGTACAACATTTGCCCAGACCCCCGGTGGACGGCTTGTGCAACGTTCCGCTGGGGACGGGGATCGTTCTGCGTTCTTTGCTGCCAACTTCGCGTTATCGCATGGCGGGTGGCTGTTTGCTTATGGCATCGTTGGCTGGCTTGGAAGTTTGGCGGATCTGTCGGCTGCTTTTCTGGCATCAGGCGGCATGGCAATCGGTTCTGTGATTGTTGCTGTCATGCTCTGGCCGAAAGAAGACAGACTTGAAATCAAACACAGTCATCCGGGGTTCTGGCACGAACATCCGCACGACCATAATGACCCGCATCACGTCCATGTTCACGAGCATGCGGCCGAAACAGACAAGCATCGCCATCGGCACTTCCACCCGCCTGTAACCCATAAACATCGCTTTGTGATCGACAGCCACCATACAAAATGGCCGATGGAAAGTGGTGATCGGGTCTAGGGAGTGGGGGCAAAAACAACGAATGTGAGGAAAGCTCACTTTTGAGTTCTGTGGGGTGCGTTGTGACATTTCAAAAAGTATGAGGATATGAATTCAGGTGCCCTCACAGCGCGCCTGAAACAACAGACTTGGCCTGTGGTTGTTTTGCGTTATGGTTTTGCAATTCAAACAGGGAGGGCGAGTTATGGAAGTTGTGTATGTATCAGCAGACGGGCAAGAACACTGGATTGATGCCAAAATCCGCCCGACATTAACCCTTGATCAGGCGATTGCGCAAAGCCGACCCGGGCAAATGATCCGGATGATTGCGGGGGATTATTGCTTTGATGAACCCTTGCGTTTCCCGTGCAGTGGGACGGCTGATCAACCGATCATTGTGCGCGGCGAACCCGATGCGATAATCGACGCTGCAAAGCTTCCTGATTCTTCCGTTTCGGCAAGTAATCCGGGACGCGATGGGTATGCCGTTTTCCAATTGATTGATGTCGCCCATATCCGGCTTGAGCTTTTTACCATCAAGCGAGCTTGGCCAAGTGCTGTCTATATCGAAAACAGTCAGCATCTGGCGTTTCGCGACCTTGATATCACCGAGGGCACCTATGCGTTTTATGCCAACGGCGAACAAACCCGCGGCATCTCGATCACGGGTTGCCATTGGGTCCAAAACCCCGATATCTGGCGTCAGATTCGCTGGGATGAAATTCATGACGGCAAGGACGAAGACGGCAATGTTATCGAGGTTGAATATCGCTACCTGAACGGGGCATTCTTTGGATCTGATGATATTATCGGGGATGTCGAAATCATCCGAAACGATATCTGTGATTGCTATAACGGCGTTCGGATGGATGTATCCCAGCATAATCTGGATGCACCGGTCGGCAGCTTTAACCGCGACGTCAGGATCTTTGACAACCGGTTCAGATATATCCG
This sequence comes from Thalassospira sp. CH_XMU1458, assembly GCF_037027205.1. Classification (NCBI taxonomy): domain Bacteria; kingdom Pseudomonadati; phylum Pseudomonadota; class Alphaproteobacteria; order Rhodospirillales; family Thalassospiraceae; genus Thalassospira; species Thalassospira sp. CH_XMU1458. The sequence continues at coordinate 629,842 of NZ_JAYMDW010000002.1, forward strand.
CGACAACCCGATAGAGCCCGAAGCAACCGCCCTGGGCTGGTGGATCGGCCGCAACCGGTTTTATAACTGCCATAAGCTGTTTTCGCAGGACGGTGTGCGTGGCGGGTTCTGGTATTATTTCGGCAATATCTGCTGGTTTGACAGCCGCCCGGGCCCGGAAGGGGACGAGAATAACGGCGGTGCTGTTTTCAAACTGGGCAAGGGCGGATCAGTAGCCCAGCCGGATTATATTTCCGCCTGCCTGCACAACAGCTTTTTCCTGCGCCAGAAATACATCAAGAAGGGCACGACGCGTGGCCTGATCAATGCCCGCAATGCGATTGAACATGCCGATCCGGCAAAACTCCCCGAAGACCTTATGCCATTTGATCAGACATTCTTTGGTCCGGCCGACAAACTTTCGCTGTCGGCGGATGGTCCATTGCCTGTTTCGTTTGAGGGCGATCTTGCCAACCATCCGACGTATCCGGCGGTGTTTGATCTCTATGATGGCGTTTTGCGTAATCCGCGTGTTTCCGATGGCCCGTTGTTCGAAGATGGCTTGTCCGGGCGTTTTGATCTTCGCGCGCAACATCGGGAAGGGTATTGCGACACACTCAGCATCCCGATGCCCGATGGTGGCACATGGTTTTCTCACCCTGCTTGCTGGCCCGGTGCTTCGACAGATGGGGAAATCTTCGAGGGGCCGGACTATGTTCCCGTCGATCTGGATTACGTTCGAAGTTTGCCTGTTCGCGGCGAGTGAAAGGACGTCTTCGTAATGCACGACACCCGATGTTATTGCCTGACGTATGCGTAAATCAGTTGACTGGGCTGTCGGAATGTTGCGATGTTGACGCACCGCATTCAACAAACAAGAAAAAATATGAACGAAAAGCTTTATAGCATTACCGAGCTGGCCGAAGAATTTGACATTACGCCGCGTGCGATCCGGTTTTACGAAACCAAGAACCTGCTTGCACCACAGCGAGCCGGTGCGACGCGCGTATATAATTACCGTGACCGGGCGCGGCTGATGCTGGTGCTGCGTGGCAAGCGTCTTGGTTTCTCGCTTGAGGATATCAAGGAATATATCGATCTCTATGACGCAGACCGCAGTCGGACGGAACAGCTTGCGCATCTGATGCTGGTCGGACGTCGCCGGATCGAAGAGCTTGAACAGCAGCTTGAAGACGTGCAGACGACCTTGCAGGAACTGCGCACGATTGAGAATGAAGCAATTGATTCGCTTCGTGAAAAGGGCATCGACCCGGAAAAGGCCGTTGCCGATATCAAGGCCAAGCTTGTCGCAGAAACCGCCTGAAATTATCGACGCTTCTGCCTGAAACGAAAAAGCCCGGTGAAACACCGGGCTTTTGTTGCTTGGTCATGAAGATGCGGCTTATTCCGGGTCACGCTGCAAGGGCAGGGTGACTTCAAACACCTCTTCATCCGGGATGAACTTGCGGCTGAAGCCGAGGCTTTCGCAAAGGGTCAGCATCCGACGGTTATTCGGCAGAACCTGGCCGATGAAGGTTTCTGTGCCCTTGCGACGGCAGAATTCGATCATCTTTTCCATCAGAATGCGGCCAAGGCCGCGGCCCTTGATATCGGAACGCACCATAATGGCGTATTCGGCTTTCTCGTTGTTCGGATCAATGACGACCTGAACGATACCGTGAATTTCGCCTTCCTGGTCACCGTTTGGCAGGATGGCAAGGAAAGCCATGTCGCGATCGTAATCAAGCTGCGTCTGACGGGCCATTTCCGAATGCGGCAATTCACGAACCGATCCGAAGAACCGGAAGTGAATATCTTCCGGGGTTAGCCGCGACATGAATTCGTAGTGGGCCGGTTCATCTTCGGGCTTGATCGGACGCAGCAAATAGGTCGTCCCATCATCCATCACCACCTTTTCCTTCAAGTGGCGCGGGTAGGGATGAATGGCCAGGCGCTGTTCATCGCTTACAACCTTTGGCGTTACCTTGATACGGGCATCGAGCGCAATCACACCTTCACGGTCAGCCAGAAGCGGGTTCATGTCAAGTTCGACAACTTCGCCCAACTGCACAACCAGCTGCGAAAGCCGCACTAAGGTCATGTAAAGTTCTTCGAGATTGACCGCCGGGACATCACGGTAACCCTGCAGAAGTTTATGAATGCGTGTGCCTTCAACCAGTTCACGGGCAAGTTTCATGTTGAGCGGCGGCAAGGCCATCGCACGGTCCCGGACGACTTCGACTTCGACACCGCCATGCCCGAACAGGATCACCGGGCCAAAGATCGGGTCGGTGGTCATGCCGACAATCAATTCACGTGCGCCGTCACGTTTGACCATTTCCTGAACGGTGAAACCGCGCAGGCGGGCTTCGGGGAATTTCTTGCCAATAACGCGCTGCATTTTTTCGGCTGCGGCACGAACTTCCTCGCCGTTCTCAAGGTTCAGGATCACGCCACCAACATCGGACTTGTGGCTGATGTCGTCCGACAGGATCTTGAGTGCGACCGGGCGACCGATCTTCTCTGCTTTACTAACCGCGTCGTCAACATCAAGGGCGGCATAGGTTTTGACGGTATTGATGCCAAAGCATTCCAGAACCGATTTCGCTTCCGGTTCGGTCAGCATGTGACGTCCGGCATGAATTGCGGCGTGAATGATGCTGCGTGCCTTGTCGACATCGGGTGTGTAATCGTGCGGTACCGAAGGCGGCGTTTCCATCAAGAGTTCTTGCAGCTTGCGGAAATTGACCATGTGCTGGAAGGCTGCAACAGCATTTTCCGGCGTGCGATACGTCGGAATACCAGCCGCATAGAACATATTGCGGGCTTCGGCCACCGTGGCCTCGCCAACCCAGTTGGTCAGGATGTTTTTCTTGCTGTTCTTGATGGTGTCAATCACGCCCTGTGCGACTTCGACCGGATCCGTGATGGCTGTCGGTGCATGCATCACCAGCAAGCTGTCGATATTCTTGTCTTTCAGGACAACGTCAATGGTCTTGGCATAACGTTCACCCGGTGCATCGCCGATGATGTCAACCGGGTTTGCGTGCGACCAGGTCGGCGGGAGGACTTCATCAAGGGCTGCAATGGTTTCGTCGTCAAGATGGGCCAACTGGCCATGTCTTTCGATCAGGGCGTCAACCGCAAGCACCCCGATCCCGCCACCGTTTGTCACGATACCAAGCTTGTCACCACGGAACGGGCGCATCCGCGACAGCGTTTCAGCCGCCGAGAACATCTCACTGACGGTGTACACGCGCAAAACACCGGCACGTTTGATGGCGGCGTCAAAGACGTCATCGGCACCGGCAAGCGCCCCGGTGTGGGACGCGGCCGCAGCTGCACCCTCGGCAAAGCGACCGGATTTGATGCACAGGATCGGTTTGTTACGCGATGCGGCACGGGCGGCAGAGATAAAGCTTCGGCGTTCGTGAATGGACTCAATATAAAGCATGATCGCGCGGGTATCGGGATCCGAGCCCAGATAGTCGATGACGTCACCAAAATCGACGTCATCGCATTCACCCAGCGAAATAAAGTGGGAGAACCCAATTCCGCGTGCAGCAGCCCAGTCGAGAACGGCAGTACACAGCGCACCTGATTGCGAAACAAAGGCAATCTTGCCATTGCCAATGCTTTGATGGCTGAAGCTGGCATTCAGGCCAATGCCCGGCACCATCAGGCCAAGGCAATTCGGACCAAGCAGGCGCATCTTCTTGGAGGCCGCGATATCAAGCATCGCCTGTTTGACCGTGCGGTTGTCATCATACTGTTCCGCACTCAGGCCCGCGGTCAGGACAATCGCCGCAAGGCAGCCTTTTTCGGCCAGGCATTCCATAACAGGAACGACACCTTTGGGCGGAACACAGATCACGGCAAGCTCTGGTACCACGGGCAGGCTATTGACGTCGGGGTAGGCCAGAACACCACCGATTGACTGACTGCGTGGGTTAACCGGCATGATCGGCCCGTCAAATCCACCGGCAAGCAGGTTCTTCATTATCACGCTGCCGACGGAGTGCGGCCGATTGGAAGCGCCAATCACGGCGACCGAATTCGGTTTAAACAGATGATCGAGGTTGATTGTACTCATCGCCAGTTTGCGCCTTGTCCTGTGTGGGCCGGCCAGATTTCGGCCAACTCGCCCTATATGGTGATGCATGCGCTGTTTTTTCAGCACACCATCATGATGCAGTGCGATATTTTAGAGCGATGCCAATTATATTGATTTGCTGTGCATCAATAAAGCGCTGCCAACACGAAGTTTTTGTGGCAGTGCGGTGCAGCAGGCTATGGGAAGCGTGAAGTGCGGAGATCTGGCGTCATTATTAATGCACGTGACCGTGATGCCCGTCGTCAAATCGCTCGGACTCTTCAAGCCAGGCTTCAACTTCATCCTGCGACCTCATGGCGAGCGCGATTTCAAGGTCGGCTTGGACATGGGCCAGACTGTCGAACATCGGGCACCAGCCAAACGCCTGTATCCTGGCATCGGTTGTCGACGAGATCGTGAACAGATCGCCGTCAATCGGGTGTACCAAGCCATGAATTACCCCGCCTTCGCCCGTGATCAACCATCCGCGGGTCGGTCCGGAGAGGGTGGCGAGTTCAACTTCGCGAAGGCCGATTTTGATTGTTTTCATGGGGTAAACATCCGTGTTTTGACGTTCAAAAGCAAAAGGGACCGAACATTACGTTCGGTCCCTTTTTAATTGGCTCCGGCAGCAGGACTCGAACCTGCGACCCAATGATTAACAGTCATTTGCTCTACCAACTGAGCTATGCCGGATCAGGTGTCACGCGTCTTTCGATGCGCGTGGCAGGTGTATAATCAAACAGCCCGAGGCCCGCAAGACCTTTTTTGAGAAAATCCGGCCAAAATCGCGTCTTTTTCCAACATTGCTGCGACAGGTTATCGGCAGGCGCGATAATGATGGAAACCATTTCCCAACTGGTTGAATTGGATCACGTAAAGCGCATCGTGTTCTGTGGTCGGGAAGGAGCAAATCACATTTGGAATAACTGCGGAATGATATTGGTCCGAAAAGCAAAAACCCCCGGAACAGAGTTCCAGGGGTTTATGGCTCCGGCAGCAGGACTCGAACCTGCGACCCAATGATTAACAGTCATTTGCTCTACCAACTGAGCTATGCCGGATCAGTGGAGGCGCGAGCCGGAATCGAACCGGCGTGCAAGGATTTGCAGTCCTCTGCGTAACCACTCCGCCATCGCGCCTTCGCGTTGGCTGGAGCGGTGTATAGCCTCAACAAACGCACCCCGTCAAGCACCCAATTTTACATTTTTCCGAAGGCTCGGGGATTAGTGCTACGAAAAAGAACAAACCACCCGGGAAAACGTCCCGGGTGGTCGTAAAAGCTTATGGGAATGTCATCCCACAGTTGGTCTCAGGGCTAACCTTTGGCTTTGCCAAAACGGTTTTCAAGCCACGGTTTCAATCGTTCCTCGCGGATCTTACTCGGTGCGAAATCGAGGTTTGCAATGGTATCGAGACTGTTTTCAACCTCAAACGGAATAGTGGTGTTCGGACCCTCGATGGTGATCTCGCCTTTCTCACCTTTCTTCACAGGCTCAGCAAGGGATACCCTCACGCCACCTGCCGAAATGTCGATGGTCTGGCCGCGGATCGATTTCCCGTTAATCTTCACTGTGACGGCGAGTTGAGCTTCGTACCGGGGATCCTTACGACGGTTTACTTCCGGGGTTGCTGTTCGAACGATTCGAACCAAGCTGTTGCGGAGTTCAGCAATACTTATATCGACTTCGTCGGCAATTTTGTTCATGGCGGCGGCTCGGTTGAGATTGTCTTGCGCCTCTGACGCGACATGGCCGATTTTTTCGGTCACCTCATTTGATGCCTCTGCTGTCTGAACGACGTTTCTTGCGATTTCTTGTGTTGCTTCATCCTGCTGTCGAACACTCACGGCGACATTGGAGGCAACCTCGTCGACGCGACGGATGCTTGATGTCATCTGCTGAACGGTGGAAACCACAGATCCTGTCACATTTTGAATTTCACCAAGCTGCCGGGTGATTTCCTCGGTCGACTTGGCGGTCTGATTGGCAAGGTTTTTGACTTCCTGCGCAACCACAGCAAAACCTTTGCCTGCATCACCAGCGCGCGCAGCCTCGATAGTGGCATTAAGCGCGAGGAGGTTAGTCTGAGCAGCGATATCACCAATCAGTTCGGCAACCTCGCCAATACGATCAACGCTGTCTTTAAGTGAGGTGACAGTCTTTTCCGCACTTTCCCCGGCCGTATTGGCCTCTGCGGTAAGGGTTGTGGCTTCTTCAATCTGGCGGGTGATTTCGCGGATGGATGCTGCCAGCTCTTCGGATGCACCTGACACTGTCTCTGCGTTTGCCAATGCCTCATGTGCGGCGGCTGCGACGCTTTCAGAGTTTTCTGAGACGCGTTCCGAAGACCCAGCCATATCACCAGCAGACGAACTCAATCGCTTTGTCTGGTCAATGATGGCCTCTACGATATTTTGAAGTTCTTTTTCAACGGTCTCGGCCAGGCCGCGCAAGGCGCCGACACGCTGTGAATTGGCTTTCGCTTCATTTTCTTCACGTTCAAGCTTTGCATAGGCCAGCTTCGCGTGCAAAGCGCGCAACTGCCGTATCAACCCATTGAAGTCGGGAACAGATGGCATCGGAATAAGATAACCGGAGTCATTTCGTGCGATGGCATCGAAATGGTCTTCCATCTCCCTGAGCGGGCGTTGGAATTTTCTAAGCAGCCAGAAATTAAAGAAAACAATCAGAAGCAATGCCATTATAACTAGCGCAGCTTGGATGATAATGGCTGTGTAGAAGCTGCTCTGTGCTTCTTCGACCGTTTTGCGCACAATATCGTTCTGCGAAACAGACAGATTTCCGATTTGTTCAGTCAACGGGTCAATGGTTTGATAGAGCTCGTCTTTGACAATTTTATCAAGCGCGGCAGTGTCCTCGTTTTGAAAAGCCTGACGTAATCGCTTGATCACCTCATCAGCGGCTGGGATCATACTTCTAATCGTATCAACGATCTGGGCTTCGGCCGGATCAATCTTGCGGCTCAGATAGCTATCCAGGTTTTCTTTGATCCGATTTTCCGCCACGTCAATGCTGTCGATACCTTCTTGCCAACTGAAGTTGCCGTTGCGTACTTTGTGTGAGGCATCAACAACGAAGACCGCATAATCGTCGGAGATCTGTTTGATTAAATTCAACGATTGCACACGGTTGTTGTAAATATCCTCAAGTCGTTTTTCGGTCTGATATTCTGTATAAATTGCGTCACCAACCAAAATCAGAACAATTGCAAGCAACGCACCGAAGGCAAGGCTTAGGCTGCCTCTAATACTTGCAAAGAAGTTCTTTAATTTGGACTTTGTGCTGGTATCGACGATTTCACCGTATTCGAGACTGACATTTTTGGCTTGGCCCGTCCGTAAATCGGCATAGATGCTTTCCGCGTTCTTTTTTTCCTGTTCACTCGGCTTTGTGCGAATTGAGATGTAACCGGTGATGTTTCCGTCTTCGATCGTTGGTGTAACATTGGCGCGAACCCAGTAATGATCACCATTCTTCGCCCGGTTTTTCACAAGACCTTGCCAGGGCAGGCCGGCCTTGATCGTTTCCCAAAGATTAGCAAAGGCATCTTTGGGCATATCGGGATGACGTACAACGTTATGAGGTGAACCAATCAGCTGTTCTTCTGTAAATCCGCTGATATCGATAAAGGACTGATTGGCAAACTTGAGCTTCCCGCCTGTATCGGTTCCAGATACGAGAATGTCACCATCCCCCATCAGCACTTCGCGATTTGTTACCGGCCCATTGTCACGCATGTTATTCCCCTACAATACCAAATTCCGGCTTATGACGTGGTGCAGCACAATTGAGAATTGCATTGGCCGTCTTTCTCGGTTTGGCTGTTTTGTGCCTGGATTATGCTTGCATCGCAGACACATAAAACGTTCTTTGAACTATGTTTCGACGGCCGATCAGCATTTCAAGAGATAGGGCTGCAAATAATTTTGGTTGAATGTTTCAGTCCTTCAAATAATCAAGGATGTCCGGCGCAATCAGACTGAAAACGGAGGCGGGTTCAGTTCGTTTTCTTGATCGTAGCATCAATTTTACATGATCATTTGACTTCCAAATCGTAACATCTGCGTGGTAGATGCCGCGTCGTTCGGTCAATCTTTTAGTGCCCTCAATGTGTTAAAATCGAAGCCACACATTGATCCGATGTTGTCAGTTGCTTATGTGCTGACTATAAACAGGGCAATTGCCGCAGCCGTCTTTGGGGACAACAAGAGGACTGTGGTCTGTTTCTCGCGAGAATTTTCAGGTCAGATAATCATGGATTACCAAATCGCGCGCCATAACATGGTGGAAAATCAGGTTCGGACCAACAAGGTTACCGATCCGCTGGTCATTGCAGCGATGGAAGGGGTTCCGCGCGAACTGTTCCTGCCAGAAGGCAAGCGCGGCGTTGCCTATATCGATGAGGATATCGCCGTGGGCGCCGGGCGTTTTGCCATGGAGCCGATGGTGATTGCGCGCCTGATGCAAAATGCCGAGATTGCTGAAACGGATGTTGCCCTGGTGATTGGTGCCGGGTACGGCTATTCCAGCGCGCTGATCTCGCGCGTGGCAGAAACCGTGGTATCTGTCGAAAGCGACAAGGATATGGCTGCCGCAGCCGAGGCGACCTTCCAGAAGCTCAACTACGACAATGTCATTGTTGTCGAAGGTGATCTGGCATCAGGGTATGCCAAACAGGCTCCCTACAACGTCATCGTCTTCGATGGTGCTGTTGCAGAAGTTCCGGCGGGTATCCTTGAACAGGTTTCCGAAGGTGGTCGCTTGCTCGCCGTGGTGCGTGAACCGGGCAAGGTAGGCGTTGCACGCCTTTACGAGCGCGAAAACGGTGTCATCGGGCATCGCGATCTGTTTGATGCCAACATTCCGTATCTTCCGGGGTTTGAGCCGGCAGAAAGCTTTGTATTCTGATTGAGGTTTGACGGTGCTCGACATCAGTTGTGCTGAACTTGCGTCACGGCTTGATGCGAATGCACCGATTGCCTTGCTTGATGTCCGCGAAGATTGGGAACTTGAAATCTGCGCGATAGATCAGGCGCTCCATATTCCTCTTTCCCAACTATCGGGAAGGTTGGATGAACTGGCGCCTGATATGCCTTTGGCGATCATTTGTCATCATGGCGTTCGCAGTCGCCATGCGGGCCTGTTGCTTGAGGATCATGGATTTAAAGAGCTTTTTAATGTTCGCGGCGGTATAGATGCATGGGCGCTTGAAGTTGAGCGCGATATGAGCCGCTACGATTGAAAACGGCAATGACGGAGAAACGGGGCAAATTACTTTTTTTTGATGCAAATGCCTCTTTTCTTGGAAAATTTTCCTTCCGTCGTTACCATACGTGAAACTGCGCCGGGGTCGGGACTTGGTGTAGGATTTTACAAGGGTAGATAAATGATCAAACGGTTCTTGCTGACCTGCAGTATTCTGGCGACCGGCGGCATTGTTGCCAGCGGCGCTTCTGCAGAAAGCCTGGAAGACGCACTTATCAAGGCGTACCAGAGCAACCCGACACTCGAAGCCGGTCGTGCGGCACTTCGTTCGACCGATGAAGAAATTTCCTCGGCATTGTCAAACTGGCGGCCGAGTGTAAGCCTTTCTGGTAGCGCAGGCGTTCGTGATACCGAAACAGAAACCAACGGTACGAAAACAGATAACAATCTGACGCCCTATACGGTTGGGCTGAACGTTACGCAGCCGCTTTATCGTGGCGGCCGTACCACGGCAGAAACTGAACGTGCAGAGGCCCGCATCAAGGCTGCCCGCGCGTCGCTGCGCTCGACCGAGCAGGATGTCATGCTTCAGGTGGCGACGGCGTATTTCAACGTTCTGCGTGATACTGCGGTTGTTGAGCTTAATCAGAACAACGTTCGTGTTCTGGAGCGTCAGCTTGAAGCGACCCGTGATCGTTTTGATGTTGGCGAGGTGACCCGTACGGACGTGTCACAAGCCGAAGCGCGCCTTGCAGGTGCAAAGGCCAATTTGATCTCGGCCCAGGGTGCCTTGGCCAATACCCGGGCGCAATACGAGCGGCTTGTCGGGAATCCGCCAAGCGATCTTGAAATTCCCAATGCGCTGTCGGGACTTCCGACAAGCATTTCTGATGTTCTGACAATTGCACAGGGTCAGCACCCTGATGTCTTGCAGGCAATTTACAGCGAAGAAGCTGCTCAGTCCGACATCCGTCTGAGCGAAGGTTCGCTTTATCCGGAAGTAAGCCTTGCTGCCGGTGTTGAGCGCCAGCATGAAGCGTCAAACGATGATTTCACGTCTGATACGGCGGACATTATCGCGTCAGTCTCGATACCGCTGTACCAGCAGGGTGCTGTTTTCTCGAACGTGCGTTCGGCAAAGCAGACCGCCGGTCAGGCCCGGATCCAGATTGATGAAGCGCGCCGTTCCGTAATCGAAAACGCAACCAGTGCCTGGGAGACGCTTGTCACTGCACGTGCAAGCATCGAATCGCAGCAGGCACAGGTATCATCAGCTGAAGTCGCCCTTGATGGCGTTCAGCGTGAAGCATCGGTTGGTTCGCGTACCGTTCTTGATGTTCTTGATCAGGAACAGGAACTGTTGCAGGCACGCGTGGATCTTGTGGGATCGCGCCGTGACGCTGCGGTTGCCGAGTTTCAGGTTAAGGCTGCCATGGGGGCGCTTAACGCGCAGGTCCTTGGTCTGCCGGTCGAAATTTATGACACTGAGTCCAACTATAACAAGGTCAAGGACCAGTGGTGGGGAACGGATTGATTGGTTGATGGTCGGGGCAGGGTGGCGACATCCTGCCTTCGAACTTGGGTCGGATCGGTCTGGTTAAATGACACTAGTGCGGAAGTTTAATTATGAGTGACGGGCAACAAGAACCTTCCATGGAGGATATCCTCCAGTCCATCCGCAAGATTCTTGCCGATGAGGGGGATGAAGAAAAACAGGAAGCTGCTCCTGAACCCGAACCGACGCCGGAACCGGAGCCAGAACCAGAACCTGAGCCCGAGCCGGAACCAGAACCCGAGCCCGAAGAAGAAATAGACGAACTTGTGCTTGACGAAGAGCCTGAGGAACTTGAGTTCGAGGAAGAACCCGAGGAACTGGAGCTCGACGAGCCGGAAGAAGAGGAAGAACTCGAACTCGACGATATGCTCGATTTCGATGAAACACCTCTGGAAGAAGAATTCGACGAGCCGGAACCGGAACCAGAGCCCGAACCGGCAATGCCAGCACTTTACGATGATGAAGATGACGAACCGCTGATTTCGAATTTGACGGAATCGACGGCCACCGGAACCATCTCGGAACTGGCGCAAGCTGTTGCAAAGAAACGCGCAGTTGCCCTTGGCATTAATGCAGGTCACGCAACCCTTGAGGATCTGGTGCGCGATATGTTGCGTCCGTTGCTTAAGGAATGGCTTGACGAAAACCTTCCCTATATGATCGAACGCCTTGTGAAAAAGGAAATCGAGCGGATTGTGAACCGCGCCGAAGACCTGTAGGCGAGCCGATTTTGACATTCGAGCGGCGCGCCAACGGTGCGCCGCTTTTTCTTTGGATAAACAATTAAACCCGCAGCGGATCAAAAGACCATGTTGGAGAAGACCTACAACCCGGCCGATGTTGAAGGCAGACTTTACGATAAATGGGAAAAAGCAGGGGCATTTGCCGCTGATCCGGCATCCAGTGCCGATCCCTATGTCATCATGATGCCGCCGCCCAACGTGACCGGTAGCCTCCACATGGGGCATGCACTGACCTTCACGCTTCAGGACATCCTGGTCCGCTATAACCGGATGAAGGGCAAGGATACCCTTTGGCAGCCCGGTACCGACCATGCAGGCATCGCGACCCAGATGGTTGTTGAACGCCAGCTTGGCGAGCAGAACGTCACGCGCCATGACCTTGGCCGTGAAAAGTTCGTCGAGAAGGTCTGGGAGTGGAAAGAAAAGTCCGGCGGTACCATCACCAATCAGCTGCGCCGTCTGGGCGCGTCGCCCGACTGGCCGCGTGAACGCTTCACCATGGATGATGGCCTGTCGGCTGCGGTCCGCAAGGTGTTCGTTAAACTGCACAAGGATGGCCTGATTTACCGTGACAAGCGTCTGGTGAACTGGGATCCGAAACTTCTGACCGCTATTTCCGACCTTGAAGTCGTTCAGAAAGAAGTCAAAGGCCATTACTGGCACTTCAAATATCCGATCGAGGGCCGCGACGGCGAGTTCATCACCGTTGCAACCACCCGTCCCGAGACGATGCTGGGCGATACCGGTGTTGCCGTCCATCCGGATGATGAACGCTATCAGGACCTGATCGGAAAATACTGCATTCTTCCGATTGTTGGGCGCCGCATCAAGATTGTCGCGGACGAATATGCCGATCCGGAAAAAGGCTCGGGTGCTGTTAAGATCACACCGGCGCATGACTTCAATGACTTTGAAGTCGGCAAACGTGCTGGTCTGGAAAAGATTAACATCCTTGATGATTATGCGCGCATCAATGATGAAGCGCCCGAGGAATACCGTGGCCTTGATCGTTTTGAAGCCCGCAAATTGATCGTTGCGAAGATGGACGAGCTTGGTCTGCTTGAGAAGATCGAGGATACCGTTCACATGGTTCCATACGGCGACCGTTCGAACGTCGTGATCGAGCCTTATCTGACCGATCAGTGGTTTGTAAATGCCGAGGTTCTTGCGAAGCCAGCGACCGAAGCGGTTGAAGACGGCCGCATTCGCTTTGTGCCAAAGAACTGGGAAAACACCTATTTCGAATGGATGCGCAACATCCAGCCATGGTGTATCTCCCGTCAACTTTGGTGGGGACATCGTATTCCGGCATGGTTTGGCCCCGATGGGGAATTCTTCGTTGAAGAAACCGAAGAAGAAGCCATGGCCGCCGCCAAGGCGCATTATGGCAAGGATGTCCAACTCACCCAGGAAACCGACGTTCTGGATACCTGGTTTTCATCTGGTCTGTGGCCGTATTCGACGCTGGGTTGGCCGGAAAAGACCCCGGAACTTGCCAAATATTATCCGGGCGATGTTCTGGTCACCGGGTTTGACATCATCTTCTTCTGGGTTGCCCGGATGATCATGATGAGCATGTATTTCATGGATGGCAAAGTTCCGTTCCGTGACGTGTATATTCATGCTCTGGTGCGTGATGAGCACGGCCAGAAGATGTCTAAATCCAAGGGCAACGTCATCGATCCGCTTGAGATCATTGACGAATACGGTTGTGATGCGCTGCGCTTTACCCTGACGGCATTGGCAGCCCAGGGTCGCGACATCAAGCTTGCCGCATCCCGTGTGGAAGGCTATCGCAACTTCGCGACCAAGCTTTGGAATGCGGCACGCTTTGCGGAAATGAATGAATGCAAACCGGTTGATGGCTTTGATCCGGCGAACGTGAAATCGACCCTTGGTCGCTGGATCGTTGGTAAAACGGTTGAAGCGGCCAAGGCCGTTGGCACTGGTATTGAGACCTATCGGTTCAACGATGCCGCAAGCAGTGCCTATCAGTTTGTTTGGGGTTCGTTCTGTGACTGGTATCTTGAACTGGCGAAACCGGTTCTGATGGGCAGTGACGAAGAAGCCAAGGCGGAAATTCGCGCAGTTACCGCGTGGGTCCTTGATCAGATACTTTTGATCTTGCATCCGGTCATCCCGTTCATCACCGAAGAACTTTGGGAAAAGACCGCCGATAGTCGTGCCAAAATGCTGATCGCCGAAGGGTATCCGCAGTTTGACGACGCGTTGATTGATCGTGAAGCAGAAGCCGAGGTCGATCTGGCCATCCGCCTGATTGGGGATATCCGTGGTGTCCGTTCTGAAATGAATGTGCCGCCGGCGGCCGAAGTGCCGATCTATCTGGTTGATGCCACCGACGCGATGAAAGCAGCTGTCACGGCACAGGAAGCACAAGTGAAGCGTCTGGCGCGCGTTGCAGATGTTTCCTTTAAGGGGCAGGGCGACGTCGAGGCGATTGCCAAAGGTGCGATCCAGACTGTGGTTGATGGTGTGACGGTCTTCGTTTCGGTTGCCGATTTCATTGATGTTGCTGCTGAAAAGGCACGTCTTGAAAAGGAAATTCAGGACAAGACGAAATACATCAAGGCCCAGGAAGGCAAGCTTTCCAACGAGAAGTTCGTCAGCCGCGCACCTGAGCACATCGTCACGGCCGAAAAAGCCAAGCTTGAAGAAGCACGTGATACCCTTGCCAAGCTCAACGAAGCTTTGGCGCGTATTGTAGCGATGTAGGGGTTCGGACCAATCTGCGAGAAAGGCCAGCCATCTTTGGTTGGCCTTTTTTGTTCTGGGTTCAATTGAACTGTCGTAATGTCGCAAAAATCTTCACCCGATCATGCAGAATCGCTTAGATTGGCGTCGCCCGTTCCTGTGAGCGACAAGAACCCCCATGGAATGACGATTTTCGTCGCGTCCAGTCGATAAGAATGCCCCGGCCCAATGCTGATTGAAGAATGCCCCTATATCGAGCCCGTTGATGCCTATGGCGCGTTTGCGCCATTTGCCGATAGCCATTTTTTGGATTCAGGTGACCGTGACCGGTTCTCCTACATTGTCGTGTCGCCCCTGCATAAATTGACGGCGAAGAACGGGCAGGCGGTGCTGGATGGCTTTGAAGTGCCGGGAAACCCGTTTGACGTCCTTGGCGATCTGTTGGCGCGCTATCAGATCGAAGCGAAGCCGGACCTGCCGCCGTTTCAAGGCGGTGTGGTTGGTTATTTTGGCTATGAGTTGGCGCATCAGACAGAATTGTTGCCCACAGCACCGGACGACTGGCTTTCAATGCCAGACATGGCCGTCGGGATTTATGATCTGGTGATCGCATTTGATCAGATTGAACGGCGGATGTGGCTTATTTCCACCGGAATTCCAGAGACCGAAGGTCCAAAGCGCGATCAGCGCGCAAACGACCGTATGGCTTTGATCCGCAAGTATTTAAGACTTGCACGCCCGCTGATTGATACGCCCGCTGTTCCGCATGTGCCAAACGTTTCGAACTGGCAGTCAAACTTTGATCGCGGCAGCTACGAGGCCGCCGTTCAGCGCGTGATTGACTACATTTTTGCCGGTGACATCTTTCAGGCCAACCTGTCACAAAGCTTCCGCGCAGAATACGCAAGTGATGCCATCCCAAAGCGGTTCGACCTTTATCGGCGTTTGCGTGACATCAGTTCCGCGCCCTTCGGCGCATTCCTGAATTTCGGGGATGTGGCGGTGCTATCAAATTCGCCGGAACGGTTCCTCAGGGTCAGAAACCGGCAGATCGAAACCAAGCCGATCAAGGGTACCCGACCGCGCGGCGAGACACCGTTAAGCGATGCCGAACTGGCACAAGAATTAATGTTGTCACCAAAGGATCGCGCGGAAAACGTTATGATCGTTGATCTTTTGCGCAACGACCTGTCAAAGGTGAGTAATCCTCACACTGTAAAAACACCGGTGATCTGCGCGTTGGAAAGCTATGCCAATGTGCATCATCTGGTGTCCACCGTGACAGGCGAACTGCGAGAAGGCAAAACGGCTGTTGATGCATTGCGCGCATGCTTCCCCGGTGGGTCGATCACTGGCGCGCCCAAAATTCGCGCAATGGAGATTATTACCGAGCTCGAAAAAACAACGCGCGGTGCCTATTGTGGTGCCATTGGCTATATCGGATTTGATGGGGCGATGGACACAAACATTGCCATCAGAACGCTTAGCGTAAATGGCGGCAAGATGGCCTTCAATGTTGGCGGCGGGATCGTTGCTGACAGCGACCCGGCAGCGGAATACGAGGAAACGCTGGTCAAAGCCGCCAAGATGTTTGAGTTGTTCGGAATAAGTGCCGGGGATCTGCTATGATCCTGCTGATCGATAATTATGATTCGTTCGTTTTCAATCTTGCCCGCTATCTTGAGGAACTCGGACATGCGGTCAAGGTTGTGCGAAACGATGAGATAACGGTGGCAGACGTTCGTGCCCTTAATCCGTTGGCGATTGTATTTTCGCCGGGCCCCTGTGGACCGGATGAGGCGGGAAACAGTCTGGAATTGATCAACGCGCTAAAAACCGAGTTTTCGATGCTTGGCGTCTGCCTTGGGCATCAGTCTATCGCCCAGGCATTCGGTGGTACGGTCAAGCGCGCAAAACGGCCGGTTCACGGGATGACATCATCGATCCGGCATAGCGGGGACGATTTGTTTGCTGGATTAAACAATCCTTTGCAAGTCACGCGATATCACTCGTTAATCGTTGATTTGCCAAATGATGGCACTTTGATCGAGACAGCAACAGGCCCGGACGGAGAAGTCATGGCATTTGCTCATGCGACCTTGCCGATTTACGGTGTTCAGTTCCATCCCGAGGCCGTGCTGACGGAACAGGGCCACGCGCTGTTGGCGAATTTTCTGAAACGTGCTTCCCGGCAGGGAGCCGATAACGATTAAAAGGGACCAGGCTATGCAGGTTTGGATGAATGGCAGTTTTCGTGATCTTGATGAAGCGTCCATTCCGGTAACGGATCGTGGCTTCCTGCTGGGCGATGGTTTCTTTGAAACCATGCGTGCGCACGAAGGGAAAATTGCCTGGCTGGAAGCCCATATGGGGCGGCTTGACCATCATGCCGAGTTGATTGAGTTCCCGCTTGACCTGTTGCCCGAGACAGAAGAAGTCGCAGAAATCGTTGCCAAGCTGTTTGAGCAAGTTCACCGCAAGGATGCAGTTGTTCGCATGACCGTCTCACGCGGCCCGGGCGAACGTGGGTTGCTGCCACCGGGGTCGCCGGATCCGACCATCCTGATTACCGCAGAACCCTTTGATCCGCTGGACCCGAATATCGGTCTGACCCTGGCGACGTCACAGAAAGTGCGCCGAAACCCGCATTCGGTCGCGGGCAGCATCAAAAGTACTAATTATATGGACAACATCGCGGCTAAACAGGAAGTACAGAAATACGGTGCTCAAGACGCGCTTATTCTGTCGGCTGATGGCCATGTGGCGGAAACGACGGTTGCCAATCTGTTTGGTATCACCGGGGAAACCCTGTGGACGCCGGATGAGGATACCGGGATCCTTTGTGGGCTTGCCCGCGATTACGTGCTGCAAGTTGCCGAAGAATCTGAGATTGAAGTGACTTTCGAGCCGAAGGCACCAGAAGAGCTCAAAGAGTTCGATGCCGTGTTTACCGCCAATGCGCTGCAGGGATTGCGTGTTGTTGACCGTGTTGATGGCTATGTTGTCGGTGTGCCGGCAAAAACCTTCTTTACCGACCTTGCCCTAAGGGTGGAGGCGGAACTATGCGATGGTATAGTAATTTAGGTTGAATTCACCACTTTAGTGACGTATGTTCAGCTGCAATTCAAACTGGAATGCATATGAACGCGCACACCACCAAACCACCTGTCACGATCAATCGCTTTGTCGAAAGCCTGCGTAAAAACGCGGCCAAAGGCAAAGCGATTTCGTTTGGGATCCTGAATATTCCGGCTGACTTGCGTCTTGGCACCGATGACTATCAGGCCATTACCCGGGATGCTTTCCACAATCTCCCCGAGAACACTAAGGTCCATCGCCTGGAAAACGGCATGGTGGCTTTTGTGCATGCAGGATCGTGGACAAACGACGACAACACCTTTGTCGAGCATATCCGGGAAATTCTGACCGATGTCCTGAACCGTCAGGGCCTTGGCCATATTCCAACCAATCTCTGGAACCGCTTTGAATGGCCAAAAGATCAGGAGAAGTTGGCAGATTTACTCGGCATCACACTTGCAGAAAGACCAAGTAGTGACGTTTCCGTACGCTTTGATATGGCTGATATGCTGCGTGGCGCGATCACGACAGAGGCTGTATTTGACTCGTGCCGGCGCCAGGCCATCGTCTGTTTTGATGACACCCGACGCGAGGTGTTAGGCCACGAGATCTATTGTTCGCTTGATTACCTGCGCCAAAACCATCTTGCCAGTTTCCTGTTGGAAGGGCCGGGCGAGATCGAGATCCTGTCGCGTGTTTTGGATGAAAAAGTCATGGATGTTACGGCAGCACTGGCACCGTCCATTTTGCCAGACCGACTGCATTTGAACATGCAAATCCAGACGGTTCACAGCGACAAGTTTACCGATTTCATCGCCGAACATGACGGTAAACTGATCGAAAACATGGCCATCGAGTTTTCCATGGAGAACGCGATCGCAAACTGGTGGGAATTTGAAGATGCGTGCGAATTCCTGCATTCCTTGGGGATACAGGTTGGTCTTGATCGCATCACGTTGCCAGCACTCGAATTTCTGTCGCCGCGCAAGATGAATGTCGATTTCATCAAGGTCATATGGGATCAGAATATCGTTGGATCGCGGCGCGCGGAAGTCGCCGAAAGACTGCGGGAGTTTGCTGTTTTGTTTGCCGACCGCAGCCTGATCCTGACGCGTTGCGACAGCCGAACGGCGCTTCGCATGGGCCGCAGTCTGGGGGTGGATGTCTTTGAGGGCAGCTATATCGACGCGATGCTTGGCGGCTATCTTCATCGGGAATGTAAATCCAAAAGCAGATCATCGGACAAAAAATGTGCCGTTTGCCAATGGGCGCCGCGCGAAGCCCGCAATAATGGATGTGACTTCCATTTCCGTGCAGGCAAAATCCTTTCAGACATTTAAACCACAAGGTTTTAAGGGTTTTATGGCGTTTGACAACACTGGCGCGCTTTCATAAAGTGCGCGTGTTGATCAATTATGGTCAACGTTTGTCGTTGAAACACGGCGCTTATTCTCAGGGCAGGGTGAAAATCCCGACCGGCGGTAAACCAGTTTTGGTAAGCCCGCGAGCGCCCATAGGTCGCAAGACTTTTGGGGTCAGCAGATCCGGTGAGATTCCGGAGCCGACGGTAACAGTCCGGATGGGAGAGGATAAAGCGTGACGGTCGTGACAGGAACGCTTTGGCGTGACTGATCTGCCGTCTGCCTGCGACCGCATTGTGACATTTGTCGCAAAGCGGGCCTTTCTTTATTGCCCTGGTTCGTAAGCCCTATCCGTAGAGGACGGTTATGAATCAGAGTATTGAAAAACAATCCGATCTGTCGATCTTTGGCGATCCGCATGCGCGTATGGAACGTGCGCTTGATGATCTGCGCCAGGGAAAAGGCGTTCTGGTTGTTGACGATGAAGATCGCGAAAATGAAGGCGATCTGATCTTTTCAGCAGAAAATCTGACCAATGAACAAATGGCGATGCTCATCCGCGATTGTAGCGGTATCGTCTGCCTGTGCCTGACCGACGAGAAGGCAACTGAACTTGAACTGCCGCCCATGGTCGCAGACAACACATCCAGCATGGGGACCGGCTTCACCGTCACCATCGAAGCCAAAGTCGGCGTCACAACCGGTGTATCGGCCGCTGATCGTGTCACCACGGTAAAAACGGCCATCGCCGATGACGCCAAACCGAGTGATCTGGCGCGTCCGGGCCATGTCTTCCCGCTGCGCGCCCGCCCGGGCGGTGTTCTGGAACGTCGCGGCCATACCGAAGGCACGGTTGATCTGATGCGTCTGGCAGGGTTCAAGCCCGCTGGTGTGCTGTGTGAAGTCACCAATCCGGATGGCACAATGGCGCGGCTGCCGGAACTGATCGAATATGCCAAGACCAGCGATATGGTCGTGATCAGCATCGAGGATATCGTCGCGTATCGCATGGCGATGAAGCAGGCGGCTGAATAAAGCCAATCTGTTGCCATTGATAAAAGAAGAGGGCCGCGTCCTGATAGGTGCGGCCCTTTTGCTGTTTTGGTGATCGAACGTGATCAGTCGTCAATCATGCACCAGACCGGTGTGTGATCAGATGCCTTTTCCTTGCCGCGTGGCTCCCGGTCGATGTCCGATGCGCTCAGACGGTCTGCCGCCGCCGGGGTCAGAAGGAGGTGGTCAATACGAAGACCGTTATCCTTGTTCCATGCACCGGCGCGATAGTCCCACCAGCTATATTGGTGACCTTTCGGGTTGAAGGTCCGGAATGCGTCGGTAAAGCCCATATTCATCATGGTGCGCAGACGTTTGCGTTCAACCGTTGTGCACAGCACCGTTTCACGCAGTTTCACCGGGTCATAGACGTCCATGTCGTCGGGCGCGATGTTGTAATCCCCGCCCATGACAGCGGCGTCACCACTGGCACGAATTTTCTCAAACCGGGTGATCAGGCGATCCAGGAAGTTCAGTTTGTAATCAAACTTTTCATCGCCAACAGCTGTTCCCATTGGAACATAGATCGAGGCAACCCGGATCGGACGATTGGATCCGATGGTTGCCTCGATATAGCGGGCTTGTTCGTCATCATCATTGCCGGGCAGGCCACGTTCGACATCTTCGATCGGGAATTTGGAAAGGATCGCAACGCCGTTGTAGGTCTTCTGACCGTGAATGGCGATGTTGTAGCCAAGGTCCTCGATCTCCATCGCCGGAAAAGCGTCATCAACCGTCTTGGTTTCCTGTAACAGGACCACATCGGGTTTCCCGTCCTGCAGCCAGTCAAGAATGTTTGGCAGGCGTGCCTTGATCGAGTTGACATTCCAGGTGGCGATTTTCATTCGGGCCTCGGTTTTTAGGTGTTTGGTCAAACAAAACGGGGTTCGCCAATAACGAACCCCGCTTTATAAATCGGTTTGTCGATCCGGATCAAATCGAGAAACTTGATCCGCAGCCGCATGAAGAGGTGGCATTCGGATTGTTTACACGAAAAGCTGAGCCAACCAGCTCACGCACGAAATCAATCTCTGCACCGCCGAGAAGATCCAGCGATACTTCGTCGATCACCATTTTCGCACCGTGGTTTTCAAAGATACGATCTTCGTCAGTGGTGTCTGAATCGAGCGAGAACTCATACTGGAACCCACTGCAACCGCCGCCAGACACCTGCAAACGCAGCATGGTGTTCGCAGCACCTTCGCTGGCAATCAGTTCCTGAATGCGTTTTGCAGCACTTTCAGTCATTTGAACTTGCCGAGAAGAATCGGTCATTCAACACTCCTTGGTCTTGTCCTGCCGGGGCAGGTGTGTTTGCGATCCTTGGTCACATCATAGCATGATCCGAACGCAGTATTTGAGTCAGTATTTAGCGCGCATGGCTGAAATGTCAAAACCTGTAATGTCTCTAAATACGGGTGACTTGCGTTTTGAGGTGAAATGGCTCAAAACAGGCGCCAGTCAATTGGCCGGTCCGGTCAGAACCAGAAATTACAAAGTTCCAAGTCATGAATGTTTTCAGCCTGTTGAAAAGCGACATCGAGAACCAGATTCTCGCCCTTGAAAAAGACGGTGTTCTCCCTGTGGGAACCGACACTTCACGTGTCACGGTGGAGCCGCCGCGCGATGCGTCTCATGGGGATGCCGCAACAAATGCGGCGATGTTGCTTTCAAAGGCTGCTGCCATGAAGCCGCGTGATCTGGCGGAAAAGCTGGCCGAAAAACTGCGTGGTCTTGATCACATCGAAGAAGTCGAAATTGCAGGCCCGGGTTTCATCAATCTGCGGATGGCCGAGCGGTTCTGGCTTTCACAGATCAGCCAAATCCTTGAAGTCGGCACTGCCTATGGCAATAGCGACCTTGGCAAAGGCGAAAAGATCAACGTCGAATATGTTTCGGCAAACCCGACCGGCCCGATGCATGTCGGCCATTGCCGTGGTGCGGTTGTTGGTGACGTGCTTGCCAACTTGCTTTCAAAGGCGGGCTACGCCGTCACCAAGGAATATTACACCAATGATGCCGGTGCGCAGGTGGATGTTCTCGCACGGTCGCTTCATTTGCGCTATCGCGAAGCCCTAGGCGAAGAGATCAGTGAAATTCCGCAAGGCCTGTATCCGGGGGATTATCTTGTCGCGCCGGGCAAAAAGCTTGCGGAACGCGATGGTGACAAGTGGCAGAATGCCCCGGAAGATGAATGGCTTGAAGAGTTTCGTGCTTTCGCCATCGTCGAGATGATGGCCCTGATCAAGGAAGACCTTCGTCTTCTTGGTGTTTCCCATGATGTCTTCACATCCGAAGACGGCTTGGTAAAGGCGGGCAAGGTCCAGTCGGCCTTTGAACATCTTGAGAAAAAAGGCGACATCTATGTCGGCGTTCTGGAGCCGCCAAAAGGCAAGAAGCCTGACGACTGGGAACCGCGCCCGCAAACCCTGTTCCGTGCAACAGAATTTGGCGACGATGTCGATCGGCCTTTGAAGAAGTCCGATGGCAGCTGGACCTATTTTGCGTCCGACATTGCCTATCACTTTGATAAGTACGAACGCGGCTTTAACCTGATGATCGACATCTTTGGCGCCGACCATGGCGGCTATGTCAAGCGCATGAAGGCCGCCACCAAGGCGATTACGCACGGCGAGGGCGACCTTGATGTCAAGCTTTGCCAGCTGGTCAGCCTGTTTGACAATGGCGAGCCGGTCAAAATGTCGAAACGTGCCGGGACCTTCGTCACCCTGCGTGATGTGGTTGAGCGCGTTGGCAAGGATGTCGTGCGCTTCATCATGCTGACCCGCAAAAATGATGCCGCACTTGAATTCGATTTCGCCAAGGTGACCGAACAGTCCAAGGACAACCCGGTTTTCTATGTTCAGTATGCGCATGCACGTGTGAATTCGGTCTTCCGTCAGGCGGCTGAAGCCTTCCCGGGACAGGATCTGTCGGAGAAGACGCTGGCGACCGCGGACCTGTCATTGCTGAGTTCGGAAGATGAGAAGCTTCTGGTGCGCCGCATGGCTGAATGGCCGCGGATTATCGAACAGGCGGCCGTTGCGCATGAGCCGCATCGCATTGCCTTTTTCCTGACAGAAATTGCCGCAGAATTCCATGCATTGTGGAACAAGGGACGTGACAACACCGCGCTGCGCTTCATCATTGCCGATGATTTGCCTGCGACTCTGGCACGTCTTGCGATGATCCGTGCCGTTGCCACGGTCATTGCGTCCGGTCTTGAGGTTGTGGGCGTTAAGCCTGTCGAGGAGATGTAAGAGATGAGCGAAGAACACGGTGCCGACCTTCATGCAGAGCGCGCAGATCATTACGGATCAGAAAAGCCCGCCAGCAAGAGCATGATCAAAGGGCTGGTTACCGTGTTTCTTGGCGTTGTCGTGGTTGGTGGCGCGCTGGGCGGGGCAGGTTACTGGTTTTATAATCAGGGCCACCCCATTCAGGACGATGGCAATTTGCCGATCCTGCTTCCTGATCCATCACCGATCAAAATTCGCCCGGAAGATCCGGGGGGAATGGAAGTTCCCCACCGTGAAACGACAGTCTACGACCAGCTAAGCGACGTTGATCCGGATGCAAATGTCGTGTTGCAGGAACTTCCCGATATGCCTCGTGCACCGGAAGTCTCGGCAACGCCCAAGGCAGCCCAGCCAAATCCAACGGCCGAGGCACCGGCAGATGCGGGCGCAACCGAAACAGTGGATGCACCGCAAGCGACCGAAGCTGAAAGCAATGCAGAGCCTGCTGTTAAAGCACCGGAAATTGCAGCTCCTGAATTGACGGACGCCGAGAAAGCGGTTGCCGCTGCTGAAAACCGCACGGTCGAATCCCCGGCCAAGGAGCAAGCAGCAACCGAACCGGTGCCAGCACCGCAGACAACGGCCGCGGCTCCTGCGTCGGGCGCGTTCCGTGTGCAACTGGCCTCGGTCCGCGAAGAAAGCGGGGCAACTGCTGAATGGAAACGGTTGTCTTCGAAAAACAAAGACTTGCTTGGCAATCTTGAGATGTTTGTGCAACGTATTGAGATCGAAGGCAAAGGTGTCTTCTATCGGTTGCAAGCTGGTCCCCTTGGCGATGCCGGCGCTGCCGAAAAGCTTTGTGCGGATTTGAAAGAACGCAATGTGGGGTGCCTCATTGTCCGGCCTTGAAGTCAAAAAGCCACGTGCCTGCATTCTTGGTGTTTCGGGAACGGAACTCAGCAATTGGGAAAAGGGCTTCTTGCGTGAAGCCGATCCGTTCGGGTTTATCCTGTTTGCCCGCAACATCGAAAACCGTAATCAGGTCCGTGCCCTGACCAACGCACTGCGCGAAACCGTTGGCAATACCAACGTGCCGATTCTTGTCGATCAGGAAGGCGGCCGCGTGATGCGGTTAAAACCGCCACATTGGCGCAAGATTGCGCCGGCCGGTGTGTTTGGTGATCTCTTTGATCGAAACCCGGATGATGCACGCGAGGCGGCCTATACCAGTGCGCGGCTGATGGCGATGGACCTGCGTGAAGCCGGGTTTAACACAACCTGCGCCCCTGTTCTTGATCTTCGTCTACCCGGTATGAGTGACGTGATCGGTGACCGGTCATACGGGGCAGAGGTTGGCAAGGTCGTGATGCTGGTCAGTGCCGTGGCCGCAGGTCTTCTGGATGGTGGCATTGCACCGATCATCAAGCATATCCCGGGACATGGCCGCGCGACGGTAGACAGTCACAAGGACCTGCCGATTGTCACCGTATCGCACGAGACGCTGTCCGAGTTTGATTTTGCGCCCTTTGCGCAGATGAAGGACGTGCTGGCGGCAATGTCGGCCCACCTGCTGTTTACCGCCATTGATGATCAACGCCCCGGCACAGTTTCCGCAACTGTCATTCAGGACATCATTCGCGGTGAAATCGGCTTTGATAACCTGCTGATCAGTGATGATCTGTCCATGGAGGCGCTCGGTGGCTCCATCGCCAGTCGGACGCATGAATGTCTGCGTGCCGGGTGTGATATTGCGCTTCATTGCAATGGCAAACGCACCGAGATGGAGGAGGTGGTATCGATGGCACCGCTTTTGACCGGTACGTCCTTGCAGCGTGCGCAGACCTTTACCAATCAAATTGCCACCTTCAAACACGACGCGCCAAGCAGCACCCAGATTACCGATTGGCAGGCCCGGCTTGCCGATCTTCTGGCGCCGGTTTGGTCAGCAGGAGATGATCAGAAGTGAATGACACCATTGACCTGATCGTTTCGGCGACAACCTGGATCATTCCGGTTTTGCTTGCTGTGACGTTGCACGAAGCAGCCCATGGTTTCGCCGCCAAGCTGTTTGGTGATGATACGGCCCAACGCATGGGGCGTCTGAGCCTTAACCCGATCCGCCATATTGATCCGGTCGGCACAATCCTGATCCCGGGTTTGCTTTTGATAACGGCTGCACCGTTCCTGTTTGGCTATGCCAAGCCGGTGCCCGTGGCGTTTCATCGACTGCATCCACAGCGTTTGGGCGTGATTGGTGTTGCGATTGCAGGTCCGGCGACCAACGTGGCACTCGCCATCGTATCAATCCTGCTTCTGGTGTGGCTG
Source organism: Thalassospira sp. CH_XMU1458 (assembly GCF_037027205.1). NCBI lineage: Bacteria > Pseudomonadati > Pseudomonadota > Alphaproteobacteria > Rhodospirillales > Thalassospiraceae > Thalassospira > Thalassospira sp. CH_XMU1458. The sequence continues at coordinate 655,208 of NZ_JAYMDW010000002.1, forward strand.
CCAAGCTTCTCGCCAGCGGTAAATGACTGGCTTGCGACCATGCTCAATCAGTCGCTTTGGCTGAATTGCATTCTGGCGGTGTTTAACATGTTGCCGATCCCGCCACTTGACGGTGGGCGGGTTCTGACCGCAATTTCACCGATGCCGATTGCACGGGTCTTGGCGCGTATGGAAAAAACCGGCATGATCATATTGATCGGATTGGTCTTTCTGTTGCCTTATGTCACGACGCAACTTGGTATAGACCTGCCGGTGTTCCAGTGGTTGGTGCTTGAACCGGCCAATGCACTGGTCAGGCTTCTGGCAGATATCTTTGCCTGAACGCCGACAGACGCGGGGGATAGTCGGGGATATATGGCAGACCAGTTCGAATTCGAAATTCCAGATGATGTGTTTGACAAGAAACCGGTCGATGAAGAACCGAGCCTTGCCGAACGCCTGATTCTTGATCTGGACGGGTTCGAGGGGCCGCTTGATGTGTTGCTTGAACTGGCACGCGACCAAAAGGTCGATATCATCAAGATTTCCATTCTCGATCTTGCCGAACAATACCTTGAATTCATCAATACCGCACAAGGTCTGCGCCTTGAACTGGCGGCTGATTACCTGGTGATGGCAGCCTGGCTCGCCTACCTTAAATCGCGCCTGTTGCTTCCAAAACAGGAAAATGACGAGGAAGAACTCAGCGCCGAGGAAATGGCAGAGCTTCTTGCCTTCCAGCTTAAGCGGCTTGAGGCAATGAAAGCGGCTGGTGAGAAACTTCTGGAACGACCAAATTTGGGACGTGATTTCTTTAGTCGCGGCGATCCTGAGGAAGTGCGCGTTACAACGGCGTCTGTCTATGACGCATCGCTTTATGACCTGCTGAAGGCTTATGCGCGGATCATGCTGACATCGGAAAGCAAAACGCTTGAGATCGAGGCATTTGATCTTTACGCGATGGATGATGCCATCCAACGATTGCGCGATTTGTTTGGCCGCCGCGTGGTGCCGACATGGACAAGGCTGCTTGAATTCATGCCGCGCGGACTTGGGACACCGCTTAAGGCGCGCTCTGCATTGGCGGCGCATTTTGTTGCCAGCCTTGAAATGTGCCGCGATGGCGAACTGGAAATCTCACAAGAAGAGACCTTTGGGCCGATTCTGCTGCGATCACCACAGACTGTGCGGGAAGGGGATCTACCGCGCAATTATGACTACGACGCAGACACGTTTAAGAAATAAGTTGGGCAGGGGCACGCAATGAGCGAAGAAACGCAGCTTGAAATCGAAGGCGTCGAATCCGGTCCGGAGATTGACTTTCAACATATTCGTATTGTTGAGGCCGTTTTGTTCGCTTCTGCCGAACCGGTCAGTGAGCGGGTGATCGCTGCACGCTTGCCCGAGGGCACTGATGTCAGCGCCATCATGCACGCGCTTGCCGAGACTTATGAGCCGCGTGGCGTGAACCTTAAACAGATTGGCGACAAGTGGGCATTTCGCACCGCGATGGACTTGGCCGGGGACCTTCATATCGAGGTCGAAAAGGCCAAGAAACTGACGCGTGCGACATTGGAAACCCTTGCGATCATTGCCTATCACGAGCCGGTCACAAGATCCGAGATCGAGGAAATCCGCGGTGTTGCACTATCAAAGGGCACACTTGATATCCTGCTTGAATCCAAATGGATCCGTCCGCGTGGGCGCAAACGGGTGCCGGGTCGCCCGGTTCTTTGGGCGACAACAGATAACTTCCTTGAACACTTTGGTCTTGAAAGCCGTGATGATCTGCCGGGGTTGGCGGATCTGAAAGCTGCAGGGCTGCTTGATAGTCGACCGGGTATGGGCCGTTATGGTGCAAGTTCGGATGATGAAGCCTTGCCGGATCTGATCGACGATGGTGAGGTCACCGATTCTGTCGTCGAAGAGGCCCTGACGACCCGCAATCTCGACGATCTGGATGAAACCATCTATTCCGACAATCCGAACCTGTATGACGATGATGAACAGGTACCGGGCACGGCAGGCGAAAGCGACCTTGAGGACCATGCGGACGATGAAGACGCCCCAAAGAGCGATCACGATCACGAAACCAATTGATCCATCTTCTTGCATCACACGGGCGCTGACCTTAAGTTCCACGAAAGATTTCGCAAATCATTTGCACCTGCGGGTGCCCGATCCCTGTTGTAAGAAGAGTTTTCGATGACCGACGGCCTGAAGATGTCGCATGTTTCTCACCTTTTCGGCGAGAACCGCGTTTTGCGCGATATCAGCTTTGATGTCGCCCCCGGCGAGTTGGTGTGTCTGCTCGGCCCGTCGGGGTGTGGCAAGACCACAGCACTTCGCTTGGCGGCAGGCCTTGAAAAGCTTCAGGTTGGTGCGATTTCGGTCGATGATCAGATCGTTGCCCAGCCGGGTGGCTATGTAGAGCCCGAGAAGCGCGGTGTTGGCATGGTCTTTCAGGACTATGCGCTGTTCCCGCATTTGAATGTGGCGAAGAATATCGGCTTTGGCCTGCGTCATTTCAGCGAAGCGGATCGCATGAGTGCAATCAAGGCTGCACTCGAACAGGTCGGCATGTCCGAATATCTCAACGCCTATCCGCACGAGCTTTCTGGCGGTCAGCAGCAGCGTATTGCCTTGGCGCGCGCGCTTGCGCCGAAGCCGCGGATCATGCTGCTTGATGAACCGTTTTCCGGTCTTGATGTCGCTCGGCGTGCGGATTTGCGCGATACCACCTTGCATGTTCTTAAGGATGCCGGGATCGCCACTGTGATGGTCACCCACGATCCTCAGGAAGCCATGTATATGGCCGACCGGATCATCATCATGAATGAAGGGCAGATCATGCAGGACGGATCGCCGGAAACACTGTATTTCCGGCCGGAAAACCGTTTTGTGGCCTCATTCTTTGGCGAGGTTAACCGTTTCCCGGGGACAGTTGTGGATGGCAAGGTTGCAACACCGTTTGGTGATGTCGATAGCCAAAGCATCGAAAACGGCACTGAAGTAGAAGTCCTGATCAGGCCTGAAGGCCTGCATATCGGCGAAGCGCTGAACGGGCATGACGTTCTGGCACATGTCGATGCGGTGCGTGTCCTTGGTGAAGTCAATCTGGTTCACCTGACACTTGAGGCCGGTGCCCACATTCACGCGCGTGTCCCACGACGCTTTTCACCGATTAATCAGCCATCTGTCGCTATTACGCTTGATCCCGACATGGCCTTCGTGTTTCCTATGACCTGATGCGTCGTCGCGGACCGGGTTTTGGCCTGTTTCGACAGACGGAAAGACGCACACTAAACAGGTATTTTGCACTGCATGGTTATTAACCAACCGTCGCATTGCACAGTGGGGGGCTTTCTGCCATTATCCGGGCAAGTCGCCGGCAGGCAGAATGGATCTTTGGAGATTTAAGTTATGGGTATTGGCGTTTGGCAAATCGTTCTGATTCTTGCGATTGTCCTGATCATCTTCGGCGCAGGCAAGCTTCCGAAAGTGATGGGTGACATGGGCAAAGGTATCAAGAGCTTCAAAGCGGGCATCAACGAAAAAGAAGAAGATGCAGGCGCTTCGGCCAAGACCATCGAAAACACGACCTCTGCTTCGGTTTCATCCGAGAGCAAGGACAATGAAAAGGATTCTGTGAAATCCTGATCGTCTGTCGGATTTCCTTCAGATAGGCGTGTCATATGTTTGATATCGGCTGGACCGAAATGGCTCTTGTGGCCGTCGTCGCACTGTTTGTCGTCGGCCCCAAAGAGTTACCGCATCTGCTGTACAAATTGGCGGGCTACTGGAAAAAAGTGCGCGGTATGGCGCGTGAATTCCAGAGCGGAATTGATGACATCATCCGTGAAGCGGAACTTGATGATCTGCGCAAGCAGGTCAACAGTTCGCATAGCAATCCGACCGATTTTCTGGAAAACAAAATCTCAAGCCCAAAAAGCGACGGCAAAAAGACCGAGTCCAAGCCGAAAGCAGAGAAACCGGCCGAAAAGGCGGATACTCCTGCTGCAAAACCGGCAACGACAACGGGTACGCCCGCAGATGACAGCAAGAAAAAAGATCAGCCGGAGAGCCAGGCGTGAACATGCAATCGCATGACAAACAGATGCCGATCATGGAGCATCTGATCGAGCTGAGAAACCGCCTGACTTGGGCGGTTCTTGCTTTGTTTATTACCTTTGGTGTCTGCTACTACTTTGTCGAGGATATCTACGGGTTCCTCGTCCAGCCGCTTGCAGAAATCATGGGGCCCGACAGGCGCATGATTTATACCGCCCTGACCGAAGTGTTCTTCACTTACGTAAAGGTTTCGTTCTTCGCGGCCTGTTTTGTCTCTGCACCAGTATTCCTCGGACAGTTTTGGGCGTTTGTCGCGCCTGGTCTTTATAAGAACGAACGTTCGGCATTCATGCCGTTCATCTTTGCGACCCCGATCCTGTTCCTGATGGGCGGTGCGCTGGTCTATTACCTGATCATGCCGCTGGCCTGGAAGTTCTTCCTCAGTTTCGAACAGGCGGGGGGCGCGTCAAACCTTGCGATCCAGCTTGAAGCCAAGGTGGGCGAATACCTGTCATTGGTGATGAAGCTGATCTTTGCGTTCGGGCTTTGCTTCCAGCTGCCGGTGCTGCTGACGTTGATGGCGCGTGCTGGCATCGTCACCGCGGATGGCCTTGCACGTCGCCGGAAATACGCAATCGTCATTGCATTTGGGTTTGCCGCCGTTCTGACCCCGCCGGATCTGATTTCTCAGATCGGGTTGGGCATTCCGATTATCATTCTTTATGAAATCTCGATCATCATGGCGCGCATTTCCGAGCGCAAGCGTGCGAAAGCCGCAGCGGACGATGACGCGGATGAGGATGATGAGGCGGACTCAGATGATGACGACGGCGAGGCAGAGGCCGCAACCGGAACCGCGGTCGCAACGGCGCAAGACGGTGTCGACGCACAAGGTGAGGCGGCTGCATCCTATGATGACGGTCAGACTTCCTTGACCCGCTCCTCTGACGATGACGGGGATGCGCCCAAGCTGTCCGGACCGTCGAACAATGATGACGGCGAGGATGATTTCAACAACGCCCGTTGATTGAAATCCCCCGCCTGAAACGTCCGATTTGACGGGGTGGACCTTGTGTCCACCCCATCGTATAAAGCCACAAACAGATAGACTGACAGGGTGCTCTTCGATGCACGACATTAAATGGATTCGGGACAATCCCGAGGCTTTTGACGCAGCAATGACTGCGCGCAAACAGGACGTTACCGCACAGCGTCTGATCGATATCGACGTTGAACGCCGCAAACTGATGACTGAACATCAGGAAATGCTGGCCCGCCGCAAGACGATCTCAGGTGAAATCGGCAAATTGCGCAAGAATGGCGAGAATGCCGACGACCTGATGGCCGAAATGGGCACGCTCAAGGACAAGATCAAGGAAGCCGAAGACGGTCAGGCATCCCTGAACGACCAGCTTGATCTTTTGCTGTCGTCTTTCCCGAATATTCTTGATCCCGAAGTCCCGGTTGGCGAAGACGAAAACGACAATGTCGAAGTCAATCGTTGGGGGACCCCGGGTGAGTTTGATTTTCAGCCGCTCGAACATTTCGAGATCGGTGAGAAACTTGGCATGATGGATTTCGAAACCGCAGCCAAACTGTCTGGTTCGCGGTTCGTCATTCTGCGTGGCGGTCTGGCCAAGCTCGAACGTGCGCTTGCACAGTTCATGTTAGATTTGCACACAGGCGAACATGGTTACCAGGAAACCATCACGCCGATGCTGGTCCGAGATGACGCCATGTTTGGTACCGGCCAGTTGCCGAAATTCGCCGAGGATTCGTTTAAAACCACCAATGACTACTGGCTGATCCCGACGTCAGAAGTAACCCTGACCAACCAGGTTGCCGGTGATATCATTGATCAGGCAAAACTGCCGCTGCGCTATACGGCACTTACCCAGTGTTTCCGCTCCGAAGCGGGTTCGGCAGGGCGTGATACACGCGGCATGATCCGCCAGCACCAGTTTTCCAAGGTGGAAATGGTTTCGGTGGTCGAAGCAGAGAAATCTGACGAGGAACTGACCCGCAAGACGCGCTGTGCCGAAACAGTCCTTGAACGTCTTGGCCTGCCGTATCGCACGGTTATTCTGTGCACCGGCGATATCGGGTTCTCGGCGGCAAAAACCTATGACATCGAAGTCTGGTTGCCGGGGCAGGGCAAGTACCGCGAAATCTCGTCATGCTCGAACACGCGTGATTTCCAGGCGCGTCGCATGAACGCACGTTACCGTGCTGCCGGTGACAAAAAGACTCAGTTTGTTCATACCCTGAACGGGTCTGGCCTTGCCGTTGGTCGTTGCCTGATTGCCGTGATGGAAAACTATCAGCAGGCGGATGGCTCGATCCGTGTTCCTGATGCGCTCAAACCCTATATGGGCGGGTTAGAGGTGATCTCGGCGGGCTAGGACGATACCGACATGATGGATCTCACCAAAGCACGCATCCTGATCAGTAATGATGATGGCATTGACGCGCCCGGGATCAAGATATTGGAACAGCTCGCACGCGAGTTTTCCGATGATGTGTGGGTGATTGCACCGTCGATGGAACAAAGCGGGGCAGGGCATTCCCTGACCCTGCGCCGTCCATTGCGTATTCATAAACGTGATGAACGGCACTTTGCTGTGGATGGTACGCCAACCGATTGCATTCTGCTTGGCTTGCAGCAAGTCATGCGCGACACCCCGCCAGATATCGTGCTTTCGGGGATCAACCGGGGTGGAAACCTTGGCGAAGACGTGACCTATTCCGGGACGGTTGCCGCCGCCATGGAGGCAACATTGCTTAATGTGCCTGCGGTCGCGTTTTCACAGTATTTCTCTGGCGACATGATCGACTGGACGATTGCCGAGAAATACCTCAAGGATGTTCTGGCAACATTGGTCACGACAACTTGGCCCAAAGGCGTTCTGATCAATGTCAATTTCCCGGATCACGAAGCCAATGGCGGCGCAGAGATAAAGATATCAAGGCAAGGGCAGCGCAAGATCGGTGATCACATCGCCGAACGCCTTGATCCGCGCGGCGAGCCATATTACTGGATCGGGGCTATTCAGTCTGAACTGCCAGAAGACAAAAAGTCTGATTTGCGCGTGATCGAGCAGGGCAATATTTCTGTCACCCCGATCAGCCTTGATTTCACCCATTACGATACGTTTGAAAAACTGACGAAGGCCTTTCCGTGAACGAGCCGGTGATTACGCGCGAAACCGCCATAGCCAACCTGTTGCAGATCCTTCGTGATGATGGCATTCACGATGAAGCCGTGCTGTCTGCACTGGCTGACATCCCGCGCGAGATTTTTGTCGCCGATCCGTTCGTCAGTCGGGCCTGGGAAAACGTCGCGTTGCCGATCAGCAAGGGCCAAACGATTTCACAGCCCTATATCGTGGCCCTGATGACACAGGCGCTTGAGCTTAATGATCGCATGAAGGTGCTGGAAGTCGGCACCGGTTCTGGTTATCAGGCAGCGATCCTGGCCAAGCTCGCCCGGCGTGTTTATACCTTGGAACGTCACAAACCGCTCCTGCGCGAGGCTGAGGACAAGTTTCGCGAGTTGGGCCTGCACACCATTTCGACATTGCATGCCGATGGTGGACTTGGGTGGAAAGCACAGGCACCGTTTGATCGCATTATTGTCACGGCTGCGGCACAGGACGTTCCGCCGGTGCTTGTCGATCAGCTTGCAGTTGGTGGCATCATGGTCGTGCCTGTGGGGGAAGTATCCCACACACAGCTTTTGCTGCGTGTCTTGCGTACGCCCAGTGGTGTCGATGTTACCGAACTGATGCCTGTCCGGTTCGTTCCCATGCTTCCGGGCACCGAGGAATTCTGACACCTGTCAGGCCATTTAAATCCATCCTGAGCAGTCTGATGCTTACTGATTGTTAACCGCTGATCGGAGACAATCAGAAACATGATGGAAAATTGTGTCAAAAGCGCTGTTTATCTCGGAAAACGCCTGTTGCTTGTCTGTGCAGCAAGTGCGGCGCTTGGTGGCTGTTTGCTCAATTCCGTGCCGGTGCCGGTGGTTTATGGCGATGGGGCGAGCTACAGCCCCTATAGCATGCCAAAGCTCAAGAACGGGGAACGGGTCATCACGGTCGAGCCGGGCGACACAGTTTCGCAGCTTGCCGTGCGCTATCACATGGACTTTATGCAGTTCACCCGCCGCAATGACCTTCGCGAACCGTATGTGATCTATCCGGGGCAGCGCCTTGTCCTGCCACCGTGGACACCCAATTACGACAGCCTGCCACCAGATACAGCGGTTGCGTCCAGATCGGGCACACCGACCAAGACTGTCACGATTGGCGGCAAGCGTCAGGTCGTAAGCGTTCCGGCGAAAGCAACCAGAGCGCCAGCACAGACCGCGCGGCCGACGACGACCGTCGCACGCGTATCACCACGCAACGGCGGAAGCATTCCGACGCCAGGACTGAAACCACAGGACTATGCCGCCGCTGCCGAACGTCAGATGGCCTCCGCCCGCAGCTGGCAGACGGACAGCAAATCGACACCGATTGCCGGGCAGGGCAGCTCTGTGCGTCAGAATGTCACCTTGGCCGATCCATCTGCACGTAAAGGGTTCATCTGGCCGGTTCAGGGCAAGGTTGTTCTGAAATACGGTGCTGGTACGGGTGGGTTGTTTAATGACGGTATCAATATTCAGGCCAATCGCGGTATGCCCATACTTGCCGCCGACAACGGTGTTGTGACCTATGTCGGCAACGAGTTACGCGGTTTTGGCAACCTGATCCTGATCAAGCATGCAGATAACTTTGTGACCGCCTATGCACACACTGAAAGCCCGCTGGTCGCCCGTGGTGATGTTGTGACGCGCGGCCAGAAAATCTCGACGGTCGGCACAACCGGGGCCGTGACCTTCCCGCAGCTTCACTTCGAAGTCCGCCAGGGTCGCAAGTCGTCCGACCCGATCAAGTTCCTGCCAAGCGTTATGGTGTCGCGCTAACAAAAAACACCCGGACAATCGGCCCGGGTATTTTCCGTTTTTCCGCTGTCTCAGTGTTGGCTAATCGATCGATTTGCCAAGTTCGCCAGCGACTTCCTGAATAAACTGCCAGGCAACACGGCCCGAACGGCTGCCGCGTGTAACGGTCCATTCCTTGGCACGTGCATGCAGCTCTTCGGTCGGGATATCGATCCCGAATTCCTTGGCATAGCCTTCGATGATCTCGAAATAGACGTCTTGCGAGATATTGTGGAAGCCAAGCCAAAGACCGAACCTGTCCGATAGGGAGACTTTTTCCTCAACCGCCTCGGACGGGTTGATCGCTGTGGAGCGTTCATTTTCAATCATGTCACGCGCCATCAGGTGGCGGCGATTAGACGTCGCATAGAAAATCACATTCTTTGGACGGCCTTCAATGCCGCCGTCAAGAACCGCCTTCAGCGACTTGTAGCTTTCATCATGCATGTCAAAAGACAAATCATCGCAGAACAAAATCGTGCGGCGACCGCCTTCTTGCAGGATGTGCAAAAGATCGGGCAGGGTCGGAATATCTTCACGATGAATTTCGACCAGTGCCAGTGATGACGGGCTTTCAGCATTGATCTTGGCATGCATCGCCTTGACGATGGAGCTTTTACCGGTACCACGCGCGCCCCAAAGCAATGCGTTGTTAGCCGGCAGGCCATCAGCAAAGCGCTTGGTGTTGTTATACAGGATTTCCTTTTGCTGCCCGATACCCTGAAGAAGCCCGATATCGACCCGGTTCACGTTCCGAACCGGTTGCAAGTAGCTTGTTCGTGCCTGCCAGACAAAGGCATCGGCAGCGCTCAGATCATTTTTGGCGCGCGCAGGCGGTGCCATGCGTTCGAGCGCTGTGGCAATTCGTTCGAGTGTGGGCAAAAGTTTATCGAAATCGCTACTCATCGGGGCCTCTTGGGTGTTTCTTTTTTCCGGTGACGTTTTTTGTTGGCCGGAAAGCTAGCACATTAGGATGCCAATGGAAGTGTTTGTTCTAAGGGCCTTCGTGCAACACAAGGTGAACAAAAGCACACAAGTGCCGATTTTACCGCTTTGAAACCGGTTCTCCCTTGCTTTGGCGTAACACCCCGTTATATTCCGGCAGTTGATATTTTTTGTTCTGAGGAATTAGGAGTTCCTAATGTTTATTTCGACGGCTTACGCTCAGGCCGCTGGTGGTGCAGACGGTGCTGGTGCACTGATGCAGTTTGCGCCGCTGATCCTGATTTTTGTTGTTTTCTATTTCCTGCTTATTCGTCCTCAGCAGAAAAAGCAGAAAGAACATAAGGCAATGCTTGAGGCGATCCGTCGTGGCGACAAGATCGTCACCGCCGGTGGCCTGATTGGTACCGTTGCCAAGGTTGTTGGCGACGATGAACTGTCGGTCGAGATCGCCGAAGGTGTGAAAGTTAAAGTCGCACGTGGCATGGTTTCAACGGTTCTTTCAAAAACCGAACCGGCCAAAGGCGATGCCAAAGACGAAAAAGAAGAAAAAGCAGAAGAGACCAAGAAAGACTAATCTCTTCGTATCAAGTGAGGCGGGGCAGTTGGCTCCGCCTTCTTGCATTTTGCCGGTGGCCTGAAGCGGTACCAAATACCCGTTGTTCCAAGAACCATGGAACCAGACCAAGGTTGACCCTGACAGATCCGGTCACAAACACATGCTTTATTTTACCAAATGGAAAGCAGCACTGGTCCTTCTGGTGTGTGCTTTGGGCGTAATCTACGCTGCGCCAAACTTCCTGCCGTCGGGTACTCTGGCGACAGAATCCAGTTACCTGCCGGGCAAGCAGATCAATCTCGGCCTCGATCTTCGTGGCGGCTCGCACATGCTGCTTGAAGTCGACACCGACAGTGTCCTGCGCGAACGTTATGACGCGCTTGCCGATGCGATCCGCACTGAACTGCGTCAGGAACAAATCCGTAACCGTCCGCGTGAAGCCACGGCCAACGGTGCCGAGATTACTATTCTGCGGGCCGATGACGTTGAAAAGGCGCGTGAAATCGCGCGCACCGCGGAACCCAATACCGAGCTGAGCGGCGAGGGGAACAACATCGTTGTGACCTATAACGAAGTCGCTTATCGCGAACTGATTGACCGTGCGATTGCACAGTCGCTGGAAGTTGTCCGTCGTCGTGTTGACGAACTGGGCACCACCGAACCATCCATCCAGCGCCAGGGCGAAAACCGCATCGTTGTTCAGGTTCCGGGTCTTGATGATCCGTCGCGCCTGCGTGATATCCTGGGCCGTACGGCAAAGATGAACTTCCATCTTGTGAATAACGAAAAAACGGCCGCCGATGCGCGTGCGACCGGCCTTCCGCCGGGAACCATGATTCTGCCGTCGGCAGATGAAGGCGATGGTATCCGCGAATATCTGATTGATCGTCGTATCGTTGTCTCAGGTGACAACCTTGTCGACTCTCAGCCGACCTTCAGTGACGGTCGTCCGGTTGTTTCCTTCCGCTTTGACGCGGCAGGCGGCGCGCGATTTGGCGATATCACCAGCAAAAATGCCGGTCGCGGTCTTGCCATCGTTCTTGATGGTGAAGTGATTTCCGCACCGCGCATTAACGAACCGATCCTTGGCGGTAATGGTATCATTACCGGCCAGTTCAGCGTTCAGGAAGCCAACGACCTTTCCCTGCTTCTGCGTGCCGGTGCGTTGCCTGCACCGATGCAGATCCTTGAAGAACGCTCGGTTGGTCCGGGCCTTGGTCAGGATTCGGTCGAGGCTGGCGAATTTGCTGCCGTGCTTGGTCTGGTCTTTGTGATTGCCTTCATGGTGATCAGTTATGGCCGGTTTGGTGTCTATGCCGACATCGCGCTAATGATGAACCTGATCCTTGTTCTGGCGGTGATGTCTGTTCTTCAGGCGACCCTGACCCTGCCGGGGATTGCGGGTATCGTTCTGACCGTCGGTATGGCGGTTGATGCCAACGTGCTGATTTTTGAACGTATCCGCGAGGAACGCCGCAACGGCCGTACAATCATCAATGCGATTGATGCCGGTTATCGCAGCGCCATGTCGACCATTCTTGATGCCAACATCACGACGCTGATAGCAGCCCTTGTGCTGTTTAGCTTCGGATCTGGTCCGATCAAAGGCTTTGCCGTGACACTGGCCATCGGCATTATCACCTCAATGTTCTCGGCGATCTGGCTGACCCGACTGCTGATTGCAGCATGGGTAAAACGCAGCCGTCCGACCGAGTTGGTCATTTAAGGAAGGGAACAGGGAAGATATGAAACCTTTACATCTTATCCCGGATGACGTGAATATCCCGTTCCTTAAATTCCGGAAGATATTCTATATCGCGTCTTTGCTGATGGTGCTGGCCTCGGTCGGTATGTTCTTCACCAAGGGCCTTAACTTCGGGATCGATTTCCGGGGCGGCATTCTGGTCGAAATCAAGACCAATGGCCCGGCCGATATCAATGCACTGCGTGACAATCTTGGCAGCCTCGGCCTTGGCGATGTTTCGATTCAGGAATTCGGCGAGCCGGATGATGTCCTGATCCAGTTGCAGCGCCAGGATGGGGATGAAGAAGCCCAGATGGCGGCCCTTGCGGCTGTCACCAACGCACTTGGCGATGACGTCACCATTCGCCGAAGCGAACTTGTCGGTCCGAAGGTCGGTGGCGAGCTTAAGGAAGCCGGATTCTATTCGGTCGTGATCTCGTTGTTCCTGATCATGGTCTATATCTGGGTTCGGTTCGAATGGCAGTTCGCTGTCGCGTCGGTTGTAGCCTTGCTGCACGACGTCCTGATCACTATCGGTTTCTTTGTGATTACCGGAGTTCAGTTCGATCTGGCGACCTTGGCAGCGGTTCTGACGGTGGCCGGTTATTCGATCAACGATACGGTTGTTGTGTTTGACCGTATCCGCGAATATCTGCGCAAGTTCCGCAAGATGGAAATCCCGGATTTGCTGGACCTGTCGATCAACTCGACGCTTTCGCGCACGACCATGACGTCGTTTACGACGTTGCTGGCACTCATTGCCTTGTTCGTGTTCGGTGGCGAAGCGATCCGCGGTTTCACCATGGCGTTGATCTTTGGCATCGTGATCGGGACCTATTCCTCGATCTGTGTCGCGTCACCTTTGCTGATCGTCCTTCGCCTCAAACGTAAAATTCCCGAGGCGGAAGAAGGTCAGGAAGCTGGCGCCTGATCAGCCGGGTTGGATTTATAGACATTTACACTATGGCCGGGTTTGTGAGAAAACAGACCCGGCCATTTCTTTGCGGGATTTGATCGTTTGCGGTCTTTGGTTTCCGTCCGTAGATAGCCGATAAAAAGTCCATTAAAAACTGGCTGCAACCGATGAAACCCCATATCGCGTCTAACCCCGAACATCGCGCAAATCTGATCGGCAGCATCTGGATGATGGCTGCGATGGTGGCGTTTTCCTTTGAAGATGCGTTTGTTAAGGCTGTCTCAGAAGCCCATGCCGTTGGTCAGGTCCTGATTGTATTTGGGGTCGGTGGGGCGATCCTGTTTGCAGTTGTCGCGCGGATCAACAAACAGCGCTTGCTTAATCCTGATGTACTGTCGCGTGCGATGGGCATACGGATCATTTTTGAAGTTATTGGCCGGTTGTTTTATGTCCTCGCACTGGCTTTAACGCCGCTTTCATCGACGACTGCAATTCTTCAGGCAACGCCAATTATTGTCGTTCTTGGAGCCGCCGTCCTGTTTGGCGAAAAGGTGGGTTGGAGAAGATGGACGGCAATCATCGTCGGATTGATTGGCGTTTTGATTATTTTGCGTCCGACAGCTGACAGCTTTTCTGCGTTATCCCTGCTTGCCGTCATCGGTACGATTGGCTTTGCCGGGCGTGATCTTGCCAGCCGCGCCGCGCCGGTATCACTAAGCACCTCCATCCTGGGTTTCTATGGCTTTGTGGCCATTATCCTGGCTGGCATCGTGTTTTCATTGTGGGATGGAAAAGCTTTTACGTGGATGAATACGCAAAGCTTTTTGTATTTCGTTGGCGCAATCCTGATGGGGGCGTTTGCCTACGCCGCCTTAATGAAAGCGATGCGCAGTGGCGATGTTTCCGCAGTTACGCCATTTAGGTACACCCGCTTGTTGTTTGGTATTGCATTGGGCATGATCCTGTTTGGCGAGGAACCGGACATGCTGATGATGATCGGTTGCGGTGTCGTCGTTTTATCCGGGTTGTTCATTCTTTGGCGCAGAAAAATTACCGAAGAGCACCTCGACACTCCGTGAAATCCAGACTAAGTCCAATTCAAATTAATCGAGCAACCGCAAATGGGGCGAACATGTCTCTTGAAGTAAGTACCTTGGTCGCCGAAGGCAGTAAAATGGTCACCAGCTATGGCGACGGCATTTTTCGATTTGGCGAAGAAACGGTTACGGGATCGATCCTGCTGTTTCCTGAAGCCGTCTATTCATGGAACGTCACGACAAAAGACGACATCACGCCGGAATCTTTTTCCCGGGTGATCGAAAAGGCCGATGAAATTGAGATCCTGTTGCTTGGCATGGGGACACGTCTAACACCTGTCCCGCTTGAGTGGCGCCAGGCGCTCAAGCCGCACGGTATTGTCATCGAGCCAATGGATACCGGTGCTGCTTGCCGGACCTACAATGTTCTGGTGTCTGAAGCACGCCGCGTTGCAGCGGCGATGATTGCTGTCTGACGCTTACGCAAAGAACTTCTGCAGTTCATGGCGGATATCAAGCACGCTTGAAAAAAGTGCCGCCGGTCCTGGGGCCTGATCAATCGGGAAGACATCCCCACACAGAAATACGTTTTTCCATGGTGCTCGCAGTTGCTGTCGGCTGGCAGCCATTCCCGGCGTCATTTCAGGAAACGGAGCTTCGGCGTTGATGAACAAGTGGTTGGGATACAGTGCATTGTCCGCATTATCCGATCGCGTTTGCAAATCAAGATTAAGGTACTGGTCGCAGAGCCAAACACAACGTTGCCAGACAAGCTGTGCAAATTGATCGGCGTTCTGGGTATCTTGCAGCTGCAAGCTGCTGTTCAGGCTTACCTGAAGATGACGACGATTGCAGTAGATCGCACGCACGATATCATCACTGACCAGCAGGGCTTGTGGCTCCGCAAATGGTTTGCGCATTTCAAACGTCATGCAGCGCCGATGTGCAGGTGCGGGTGATATCCCGATATCGGGCACCGCATCGCATAATGGTTTGGGGTGCAGGGCCAGAACAACGGCATCATCAGGGTTCAGAACAATCTGACTGTCATCTTCGAACAGCAAATCGGTCGCGTAGTCGGATGTACTGTCAATATCGCCAAGTTTTGTTCGACTTTTGATGGTCCCGCCAGCAGCCAGGAACCGTTCACGCAGGGCAGGCAGGGCAATATCGTTGAGGATAATCGGATCAATCGCCGCAAACACCGGTTCATGATGGCGCGCCAGCATCCCGCGTAACCTTGGCACCAGAACCCGTGCCAACAGGGACTTTGAACATCGATGGGCAGGCATGGAAAACAGAACTTCGGCCAGAACAGTAAGCGCATCACGATGATAGGTGCCGGGCTGATGGGCTTTGTCGTCAGAGTCAAATGCACCCGATGAGAACGTGCTGTCGAGCCGGTTTTCTTCACTGGTAGATCGTTGTTGCCAAAGTGTCAGTGCGGTATAGGCACGCGCCGCAATGCTTATCCGTCTAGAAATCAGTGCCCGCGATATACCCTGATCAAGCGATACAATGGCGGGTTTGCGACGCCCGCGTTTCAATCCCATCACACAATGGGCCGGTCTGATCAGTTTCGTGGGAATTTCCGAGTAGCCAGCAAAGAAATCGGCGACCAGCCCCGACGGATCATAAAATATCTCTGGCTCTGCTGTTTTGTGGCTTTCAGGTGCAGTGTGCATGCCGCGCGTCCAGCGGCTTTCAAATGGCTCGGCTTCGTCATATAGCGTTACGTCAAAGCCGTCCTCGGCCATGCAGGTGGCAAGTGCCGAACCGGCCAGACCGCCGCCGATAATGTGTAAGCTTCCGGACGCAAATGATGCCATATGCCTGAGCCAATTTAGTTGTTATACAGAGGCCAGAGAACGATGTGCTACATAGTCGTACCAAGTCAGAAGTCCTAATAACCTTAACATCAGAACAGCTTACAAGCCATGGATGAAATCACAACCGAACTGGACAACCTGAACGAAGAGGTGATCGGCCACATGAATTCGTGGGTCGATATGCTTGGTGGAGGGGAGATCGGAAGGCTTGTCGGTGCTGCCTTGGTGCTGCTTGTTTTCTTTATCTTCAAGCGGGTTCTGGTGCGTGGTGCACTTGCTATCTTGCGTCGGATTGCACAGCAGCGTTCAGAAAGCATGATGGGCAATGTGCTTGATGCCTTTGCACTGCCTTTGCAGGCTTTGTTCATGCTGCTTGGGGTTTATTTCGCAACCGAGGTCCTGACACTCCCCGAAGAAATTGATGCCTTTGCTGTTGAGGCTATTTCAATCGCGGCTGGTTTCTGTGTCTTCTGGGCGCTGTTTCGCGCTGTGGAGCCGTTGGGGGTATCGTTAAATCGGCTGGTCGGCCGATTTGGTGCCGGGCTTGGCGATGATCTCAGGCAATTCTTCATCCGTGGGGTAAAGACCCTGATCGTCGTTATTGGCGGCGTTATCATTCTGGAAAACTGGGGCATTGATGTTTCAGCGTTCCTGGGTGGTCTTGGTCTTGCCGGGATGGCAGTTGCGTTGGCGGCAAAGGATTCTGTTGCCAATATCTTTGGTGGCCTGACCATTTTCGCCGACAACCTGTATAAGCGCGGCGACTGGATCGAAACACCGCACTTCGAAGGAACGGTCGAGGTTGTGGGCCTGCGGGCGACCAAGGTACGTACCTTTGCCAAGGCGCTGGTTACGATGCCAAATGCCCAGATCGTTGATTCGCCTGTGATCAACTGGTCGCGCATGACACATCGTCGGATCAAGATGGTGATTGGTCTGGAATACCGAACGACCGCCAAACAAATGGAAGCGATCGTCGACAAGCTGCGCGATTTTTTGAAGAACGATGACGATGTCGCCCAGACCGATGTCGCCCAAATGGTACATTTGTCAGATTTTGGTGCCAGTTCGATCAATATTGATCTTTATTACTTCACCAAAACCACTGACTGGGTGACGTGGCGAGATATCCGCAACCGTCACATCATCGCTTTCAAACGTATTGTCGAGGAAGAGGACGCTGCTTTCGCATTCCCGTCGCAATCGCTATATGTCGAAAGCATGCCGGAAATCATCAACAGCCAAAAAGACGATCAACGTTCAGAACGTAAGATCGGATAGGATAAATGCCCGATACGCCAAAGCTTTCCCACTGTGCCGACTATGTCAGGCGCCATGACCGGGACCGTTTCCTGTGCGCGCTGTTTGCGGCACCGGAAAAGCGTGAATCTCTGTTCACCCTGTACGCTTTTAATCAGGAAGTCTCCAAAACGCGCGAGATGGTCAGTGAAGTCATGCTGGGCCATATCCGCTTGCAATGGTGGCGTGACACCCTGACCGAACTGGGCGCGGGGCAGGTGCGCAAGCACGAAGTTGTTGAGCCACTGGCTGATTTGGTGAAGGACGGGCACCTCGATATCGCCGACCTTGAGGCGATTGTTGCCGCGCGCGAGTTTGATCTTGAAGACCGCCAACCTGCCACCCAGCAGGAACTTGATCGCTATATTGATCAAACGTCCGGGCAGATCAGTGTTCTGGCGTCAAGGCTGCTTGGGGCAGGTGGCGACGATGCAGACCATGCGGCACGGCTTGCAGGCAATGCGTATGGCTTGGTCGGCATTATGCGGGCCATCGTGTTCCATGGCCGATCAAAACGCCTTTATCTCCCCAAGGACAGGATGGAACATCACGAGGTCGCGCAAGGCGACGTCTTCGAGTTCCGTAAAAAACAGGAAATTCGTGAGTTCATTCGCGAACTGGCCGAATTGGCGCGTGCCCGCATTGCCGAAGCCCGCAAACATCGCCGAGCGTTGCCAAAACAGGCCCACGCCGCCGCATTGCCGGTGGTTCTAGCCGACGGGTATCTGCGCAAGCTTGCCAAGTCCGGGTATGATCCGTTTTCGGCCGAATTCGGTTTGGCACGACCGGCCAGTCTGCGGTTGACCCTTAACGGGATGCTCAAGAGATATTGATCCGATATCGCTTGTCACATGACCATTGTATAAATATCTCTTATGGTGAGAATAAAGGTCAGGACAGCACTGA
Source organism: Thalassospira sp. CH_XMU1458 (assembly GCF_037027205.1). NCBI lineage: Bacteria > Pseudomonadati > Pseudomonadota > Alphaproteobacteria > Rhodospirillales > Thalassospiraceae > Thalassospira > Thalassospira sp. CH_XMU1458. Next base: position 673,477 of record NZ_JAYMDW010000002.1, read on the forward strand.
ACTGTACGTGGTAGCGTTGGTAACCCTTTGATATCTGGCGCAAGATGCGGGCATGCCCGACATGAGGACCAAGATGGCACATTTGATCAAAAAGACCCGGAAACGGTGGTTTGGCGGCCTGATGTTTGTCGGGCTGCTGTGCCTGTCGGTCGTGACTGTTTCACAGGCCCGTGCCGCAAGCATTGAGCCGTTCGTGGGGTCCTATCATGGCACGACCATCGAGCATGCCGAAAACGAGCTTCAAGCCCGTGATCTTGATGTTGTCATCAAGGAGACCGAACGCGGCTTTATCGTCGATTGGTCAACGGTCATACACAAGCCAGACGGACGTGAAAAAACCGTCTCACTGGATGTCGAGTTTTACGCAACCGAGCGTGCTGACATCTATGGCAGCGCCATGCGTTCGGGGCTGTTCGGGAAACGTATTCCCAATGACCCGCTCAAAGGCGAACCATTTTTCTGGGCACGGATTGTTGATAAGACCCTGACTATTCACGCGCTTTATATCAATGATGAAGGCGGGTACGAAATGCAGGTCTACAAGCGCACGCTCGACGACGACGGCAATCTTGATCTGATCTTTCGCCGGTTCCGTGACGGGGAACAAATTCGCGATGTTACGGGCAAGCTGACGCGACAACCTGATCGCTATTGACCGCGCGCCTGTCAGGTCAAAGAAAAAAGCCGCATCACTTTCGATGCGGCTTTTGATTTTTCAGGCTGCGTTCACGGTACTGAGCCACTCATCAAACAGCGGAATGGCACGATCGCTATAAAGCTTCTTGCGATCACGGCCCTTGACCCGTTTCTTGAGATCAAGATCCGGGAAGAGGCCGAAATTCACATTCATCGGCTGGAAGGTGCTTTCATCGGCACCGCCGGTGATATGGTTCAATAGGGCGCCCATGGCGGTTGCAAGCGGCGGCGTCGGGATGGTTTTTCCTGCTTTTTCGGCAGCTGTAAACCGTCCAACCATCAGACCGACGGCTGCACTTTCTACATATCCTTCACAGCCTGTAATCTGACCGGCAAAGCGCAGATCAGGACGTGATTTAAGGCGCAGATTCCCATCCAAAAGTCGTGGCGAGTTCAGGAAGGTGTTGCGGTGAATGCCGCCAAGACGGGCGAATTCGGCATTTTCCAGCCCCGGAATGGTGCGGAAGACTTCAACCTGCGCGCCGTATTTCAGTTTGGTCTGGAAACCGACCATATTGTAAAGCGTGCCAAGCGCATTGTCCTGACGCAGCTGAACGATTGCGCGTGGCTTTTCTTTCGGATTATGCGGGTTGGTCAGGCCAACCGGTTTCATCGGGCCATGGCGCAGCGTTTCGCGCCCACGTTCGGCCATGACTTCGATCGGAAGGCATCCGTCGAAATACGGGGTGTCTTTTTCCCAGTCCTTGAATTCGGTTTTTTCGCCTTCGATCAGGGCGTCGATGAAGCGGTTATACTCATCTTCATACATCGGGCAATTGATGTAGTCCTTGCCATCGCCCTTGTCGTAACGCGACTGGAACCATGCCTTGTCGAAATCAATGCTGTCCTTATAGACAATCGGTGCGATGGCATCAAAGAAGGCAAGGCTTTCCTCGCCAGTTGCCTTGCGAATGGCATCGGCAAGCGCACCGGATGTCAGCGGTCCGGTCGCAATGATGGTATGTTCCCATTCTTCTGGTGGCAGACCATCAATTTCGCCGCGCTCCATCGTGATCAAAGGATGGTTTTCAAGCGCGTTTGTGACGGCCTCGGAAAAACCTTCGCGATCAACGGCCAAAGCGCCACCGGCAGGTACCTTATGCTGATCAGCGCACCGCATGATGATCGAACCGGCACGGCGCATTTCATCATGGATCAGGCCGACAGCATTGTATTCCTTGTCATCGGACCGGAATGAATTCGAACAGACCAGCTCAGCACATTTGTCGGTGTGGTGTGCATCGGTCGGGCGCGTCGGACGCATTTCATGCAGGATGACGGGCACACCGGCTTCTGCCAATTGCCAGGCGGCTTCGCTGCCCGCCAGACCGGCGCCAATAATATGAACAGGCTTGACCGTATTCACGTGTGCGAACTCCTTGCCAGAGTGGATTGTGATCGTGTGGCACACACATAGCGGTGCATGGGGGAAGATTTCAAGTCAATTGCGCCGCAAGCAGAGCAAACCTGTTCACATTGCCTTGCATAACCGAAATTTTCACACCACCACATCCCAACCGTCTTACAGGACAGAGCCGTTCTGTCCCGATAACGTGAAGATGGCATTCCATGAGCTACCCGCATCATCCCTATGGATACGAACCTACCCATTGTCCGGTGATCGGCCTTGTGCCGCGTCGACGGCACGTCATGGATGCAGAGTTTGTCGAAGGCACCAAAGAGCCCGAGAGCAGCGATGGTGACACGCACAGCGATCACAAGGAAAGACGTCTTGGATTTCCATTCGGCGGCGCGGGCGAGGGCGTATTTGGTCCCGCCGACATCGAAGGCATGATCGAATATGTGGTTGCCACCCGTCAGGGATGGCGATCCTCGATGGTGATCCGGTCTTTCCTGCGTTGGTGGCGCGAAGATGAGGATGCCGGTACCAAGGCCGCTCAGGATCGAAAGCAATCAGATGCCATCATCATGCTTCTGGCATTAAACCAGGGCCGAGACGGTTTCGTGCAGGGATATCTAAACGATCTCAAACACGAACAGCTTGATCGGCCCAGGTTGGTGCCACCGGCAAATCCGGTTGAGGTGGCCTTTAACAAAAGTCTGCGTATCGCCGCCCTTGCCTTGGCACTTTCGCCGATTGTCCTTGTCTTCGCGGTCCTGTTTTTTGTGCAGGTCGACAACCTTATCAGCACCGGCAATGGCAAATTGTTTGGTTTCAGCTACGACCTGTTGTTCGTGGTCGGCAGTTTCGGTGCCATCGGTGCCCTGACCAGCATGATGATGCGCCTTGGCAAGGATGTGCCTTGGGGGGAAATGGAACCGGCCTCCGTATTCTTTAATTTCTTGTTCCGGCCGTGCATGGGGTTCTGCTTTGCGATCATTGTCCTTTTAGCGCTTAGGGCCGGAATGTTGCCAATCCCCCTTGATGAGCTGCACAAGATTGATGATCTCGACCAAATCAGCCAATCAGCCGCCGCAGGTCAGCAGATTTCTATCGTGCTTGTCTTCGCCTTCCTGTCCGGATTTAGCGAACGGCTGAGTACTGCGCTGGTCAAGCGGGTTGAAGACAGGGTCACGAATTCGGGCTAAGCCAAAACAAAAAGGGCAGCTTCATGCTGCCCTTATGTCTTATTCCAGTCCGAGATGGCGTTTCAGGTAGCGCCCTGTGTAACTGCGTTCATTGCCCATGATGTCTTCCGGTGTTCCGGCACCGACCAACTGGCCGCCGCCATCACCGCCCTCGGGCCCGATATCAATAATCCAGTCCGCAGTCTTGATAACATCAAGGTTGTGTTCGATCACGACAACCGTATTGCCCTGATCGACAAGCGTATGCAGCACTTCCAGAAGTTTGCGGATATCGTGGAAATGAAGCCCCGTTGTCGGCTCATCAAGGATATAGATCGTCCGGCCGGTCGCGCGTTTGGACAGTTCCTTGGCAAGCTTCACACGTTGGGCTTCACCACCCGACAGGGTGGTGGCCTGCTGCCCCAGATGGATATAGGAAAGTCCGACCTGTTTCAGGGTTTCCATCTTGTCGCGGATAGACGGAACGGCCTTGAAGAAATCGGCGCCTTCTTCGACTGTCATATCAAGGACGTCGGATATCGATTTGCCTTTAAACGATATTTCCAATGTCTCGCGGTTGTAGCGATGGCCTTTGCACTGGTCACATTCGACATAAACGTCGGGCAGGAAGTGCATTTCAATTTTGATGACGCCATCGCCCTGGCATGCTTCGCAGCGTCCACCCTTGACGTTGAAGGAAAAACGACCGGGCTTGTAGCCGCGTGTTTTTGCCTCTGGCAATTGGGCGAACCATTCACGGATGGGGGTGAACGCACCGGTATAGGTCACCGGGTTGGAACGCGGGGTTCTGCCAATCGGGCTTTGGTCAATATCAATGATCTTGTCGATCAGTTCGACACCCGTGATCTCGTCATGTGCGCCGGGGTGATGGCGGGCATTATGCATCCGCTTGGCCAGCGCCTTATACAGCGTCTCAATCACAAGGCTTGATTTCCCGCCGCCCGAAACCCCGGTCACACAGATGAACTTGCCGAGTGGGAAATCTACATCAATGCCCTGCAGGTTGTTGGCCGTTGCCCCTTTGATGGTAATTGCCTTGCCATTGCCCTTGCGGCGTTCTTTTGGAACTGCAATCTGTTCAACGCCGACAAGGTATTTCCCCGTCAGGCTGTCTGGGTTTTGCTGGATCTGTTCCGGGGTTCCTTCGGCAACGATACGGCCGCCATGAATACCGGCACCCGGGCCCATATCCACAACATAGTCGGCAGCCCGAATGGCGTCCTCGTCATGTTCGACGACAAGGACCGTATTGCCAAGGTCACGCAAGCGTTTCAGCGTTTCAAGCAAGCGGTCGTTGTCGCGCTGATGCAGGCCGATGGATGGTTCATCGAGCACATACAAAACACCTGTCAGGCCCGAACCGATCTGGGACGCCAGCCGGATACGCTGGCTTTCGCCGCCGGAAAGCGTGCCGGATGTGCGGGACATCGATAAGTAATCCAGGCCGACATCGCGCAGGAAACGCAGCCGATCATTGATTTCGCGAAGGATGCGACGCGCAATCTCGGTTTCTTTTGCGTTCAGCTTATCTTCCAGTGCCAGGAACCAGTCGGCGGCCTTGGCAATCGAAAGATCGGTGACCTGCGAAATGTCGCAGCCATCAACCTTTACTGCCAGTGCTTCGGGTTTCAGGCGTTTGCCCGTGCAGGTGGGGCAGTGCGACACCATCTGGTATTTGGACAGTTCATCACGGGCCCACTGGCTGTCGGTTTCACGCCAGCGGCGCGACATGTTGGGAATGACACCTTCAAACGGACGCGACACCTTATAGCTACGTGATCCGTCATCATAGGTCACCGTGACTTCTTCTTCGCCCGATCCATGCAGGATGATGTCCTGTGCTTTCTTGGGCAGTTTTTCCCAAGGGACATTGGTTTTGAAGTCAAAGTGCTTGGCAACCGATTTCAGGGTCTGGAGATAGTATTTCGATGTTGTACTGGCCCAGGGCGCGACGGCACCGTTTTCGAGCGTCTTGCTTTCATCCGGGACGACCAGCATCGGGTCGAATTCCATCTGGGTGCCAAGGCCATCACAGGCCGGGCAGGCACCAAACGGGTTGTTGAATGAGAACAGTCGCGGTTCGATTTCCTCGATGGTAAAGCCGGAAACCGGGCAGGCGAACTTTGCTGAAAAAACAGTGGTTTCGCCGGTTTTGGCATCTTCGGTCAAAACGATGCCGTCGGTAAGTTCAAGCGCGGTTTCAAAGCTGTCTGCCAGACGGGTTGAAATGCCATCCTTGACGATCAGGCGATCAACCACGACTGAAATATCGTGTTTGAGATTCTTGTTCAGTTCCGGTGCTTCGTCGATGTCATACATTTCGCCATCGATCTTGACGCGCTGGAAGCCGCGTGCGCGAAGTTCACGCAGTTCTTTTTTGTATTCACCTTTACGGCCACGCACGATCGGGGCCAGAAGGTAAAGACGCGTACCTTCCTCCATCTCCATGACGCGGTCGACCATTTGCGAAACGGTCTGACTGACAATCGGCAGACCTGTGGCGGGCGAATAGGGGATGCCGACACGCGCCCACAACAGACGCATATAGTCATAAATTTCGGTGACGGTGCCAACGGTCGAACGCGGGTTCTTCGAGGTCGTCTTTTGTTCGATGGAGATGGCTGGTGACAGCCCGTCGATATATTCGACATCGGGCTTTTGCATCAGTTCCAGGAACTGGCGGGCATAGGCCGACAGGCTTTCGACATAGCGGCGCTGACCTTCGGCATAGATGGTATCAAAGGCCAGAGAACTTTTGCCTGATCCCGACAGACCGGTAATCACCACGAGGGAATCGCGCGGCAGTTCAACATCAATGTTCTGAAGGTTGTGTTCTTTCGCACCGCGAACCGAGATTTTCGTCAGCATGTCGGGCCTTTTGTTCCTGAATTGTTCGGAAAGTGTATAGAGGAGCCGTAAGCTATACGCAAGCGCACCCCTGACAGTTCCTGTCAGTATTTGTCAGGAGATCCGCAATTAACAACCCGATGCATGACAGAGCCACGAAAAAGCCCGCCGAACAAGACCGGCGGGCTTCATAAATCCTGTGACCGGAACGGTCAGGTTTTTGATCTGGCTTAGCCTTTGGTAACCGTACGACCGGTTGCACCGAGGTCCTTGAAAGCTTCTTCAAGGCGTGCTGCCATCGACAGCTCAGCTTCGCGGATCCAGACGCGCGGGTCATACTGCTTTTTGTATGGCTGATCGGTTTCCGGGTCGACCTGATACTTGAACGCACGTGCGTTGGCTTCGACATACTCGCCAACCGGGCGGGCATAGGCGAACTGGGTATCGGTATCGATATTCATCTTGAAGCAGCCATAGCTGACAGCTTCTTCGATTTTCTCTTTTTCCGAACCGGAACCGCCATGGAATACGAAGTCGAGCGGGCGATCACCCAGACCGTGCTTTTCGGCCACGTATTTCTGGCTTTCCAGAAGGATCTCCGGGCGAAGCTTCACGTTGCCGGGCTTGTAAACGCCGTGCACGTTGCCAAACGCTGCCGCGACCGAGAAGTGACCAAGCGGCGAGAGACGGCGATAAGCTTCTTCGACTTCTTCCGGGCGGGTGTAAAGGCGCGGATCGATTTCCTCAACCGAGGTATCAAGCTCATGACCGATACCGTCTTCTTCACCACCGGTGACGCCCAGTTCGATCTCAAGGCTCATCTCGATGGCTGACATCCGTTTCAGGAAGGTCTCGCAGGTCGCGAGGTTGTCTTCAACGGATTCTTCGGACAGATCCAGCATATGAGAGCTGTAAAGCGCCTTGCCAGTTTCGGCATAGGCCTTTTCGCTCCATTTCAGCATTTCATCGACCCATGGCACAAACTTGCGGTTTGCGTGGTCGGTATGCATGACAACAGCAACACCATAATGTTCGGCCAGAAGCTGTGCATGACGCGCAGCAGATACGGCGCCGAGAACACGGGCCGCAGCAGCGTCCTTGATGCCCTTGCCGGCAAAGAACTGTGCACCACCATTCGAAAGCTGAATGATAATGTCAGATCCGGCATTTGCAGCAGCTTCAAGGGCTGCGTTCATCGTGCTTGAAGACGTAATATTGACGGCGGGAAGGGCGTAACCGTCCTGCTTGCAGGCAGAAACGAGTTCGCGATAGGCAGCACCGGTAACAACACCGGGTTTAACGGAAGGCATGTGGGTACTCCTCCTGGGGGTCAGAGTAAAAACAGATCAGCAGCAAAATCACCTGAAGACCCTGCATACAAACTGTTACAGAGCCCAATGCATCTTCGAAATGCTGTCTCAGGTCAAGGCTTTCCGTCATAGACTTTCGGAAAATATTGCGTTTGCTCAGGCGTAACTCTCTTGCACGCCCTTGATCCAGCTTTGCGTCACTTTGAACTGATCATCAAACAAAATCATATCGGCCTGATAGCCCGGTGCCAAGCGACCAAGAACATCACCAAGCCCGAGGAACTCCGCTGGATAAAGCGACGCCATGCGAAGCGCTTCATCAAGCCCGATTTCGGCCATTTCCATGCAATTGCGCACAGCTGAAATCATATCAAGGTCCGAACCCGCTAACGTCCCATCCGCGAGCGCGCAGCGCCCAGCAACTGCAATGATTTCCTCATCGCCCAGCTTGAACCGTTTATCGGCGGCACCAACCGTTGGCATGGCATCGGTGACCAGCATCACCTTGCCCGCGGCCTTGGCGCGGACGGCGGTTTTGATCACGGCAGCATGGACGTGAAACCCGTCCGCGATCAGGCCACACCATGTGCGATCATCTGAAAGCGCTGCACCGACAACGCCCGGCTCCCGATGGGTCAGGGGGCTCATGGCATTGAAAAGATGCGTGAAGCCCTGCATGCCTTCATCGATTGCCGACATGATATCATCATAGGTGCCCGCTGTATGTCCGGCGCAAACACGAACATCGCGGGCAACGAGCTTTGCAATCACGCCTTTATCAAGCAGTTCCGGTGCAAGGGTGAGTAAAGTGCATCCATTGCGAAGCTTGGAGACGAGTTCTATTGCATCAGGTTCCATCGGTCTGATCTGATCAGCCGAATGCACGCCACGGCGTTTGAGATTGAGATACGGTCCTTCAAGGTGAATGCCGACGACACCAGCTATGCCGTTATCGAGCGCGTCCTGAACGGCAGCAATCGCCGCCTCCATCTTGGCCCGTGAATCGGTAATCAGGGTTGGCAGCATGGATGTCGTGCCAAACCGGCGATGCGCAGCGACCATGGTTTTAATGGTCTCAAGATCAGGCGCATCATTCAGCAAGACACCGCCGCCACCATTGACCTGCACATCAATCAGACCGGGGGAGAGGGTTTGGCCGCTGCCGTCTATTGTTTTGATACCAGCTGGTAGATCCTTATCCGCAACAACGGCATCGATCTTGCCATCCGTGACCAGAACAGAATGCCCCGACAGGAAGCGTGTCCCGTCAAAGAGTCGGGCATTTGATATGGCAAAGTCACTCACGCCTGGGTCTCCGGTTGTTGCGTATCCAAGTTACGGTGGTCGCAGGATCAACCCTGCGGTCGTGGACGGTTGGGCATCGTAATTGGATGATTTGATGGCTGCAACGACCTTAACGAACAATTGTGAAGAAGTCGTCTGCACCGCCCATTTTCGCGGATAGGCGAAATATTCGAACACGAACATTCCATACAACAAGGTTAACCATGGACGCCGCAGGGCGATCTTCATGATTTGGTCGCAAAACTTTCACTTGCCTGCAACACTTGACGCTTTCCGCGTGTCTGCATTTCACGGCACTTCCGCTGCCTGATTGACGGAACACTAGGCAAACACTGGATCTTTGATCCTTTCAAAGCAGCGCCGCCAGTTAGCTTCATAGTGAACATATTGGATGTTCACTTGATCATTTATTGGCGAGTTTTGTGTCATTTCGCCGCCCATTCGCACATCAAAAGTAAGTTTCCGAAAACTGTCACTTGAGCAAAACGGCCCTCAAGAACAAAACGAACGCCTAGCCGGTCGCCGAATTACGGGCGGCGTTCCGTGCCAAGTTTTCAATAGGGAGTTACTTGACCATGTTCCGCAAAACACTGATGGCTGCTGCTGCCGTGTTTGCCATCGGCAACACCGCACAGGCTGCAACCGAGATCACCTGGTGGCATGCAATGGACGGCGCACTTGGCGACGTTGTCAACCAGATCACCGAAGACTTCAACGCAAGCCAGGATGAATACAAACTCGTATCCATCAACAAGGGCGGCTACGAAGACACCATGACGGCCGGCATCGCAGCGTTCCGCGCGAAGAACCAGCCGAACATCATCCAGATCTTCGACGCAGGTGCTGCAACCATCATCAACGCCAAAGGCGCTGTTAAGCCGGTTCAGGATTTGCTTGAAGCAAACAACGTCAATTTCGATATCAATGATTACATCCCGGGTGTTCGTTACTTCTATGCCGATTCAGACGGCAAGATGATCGGCATGCCGTTCAACAGCTCGACCCCGCTTCTGTATTACAACAAAGAAGCGCTGGACAAAGCCGGTGTCGACGTTCCGAAAACCTGGCAGGAATTCGAAGCTGCTGCTCCGAAGCTCAAAGAAGCTGGTTACACCGCGCTTGCGCAGTCGCACAGCCCGTGGATCTTCTTCGAAAACTTCATGTCGCGCCACAACCTGCAGATGGCAACCGCCAATAACGGTTATGACAGCACCGACGTCGAAATCCTTTATAACAACGACGCTCTGAAAGATCACTGGCAGCACGTCAAGGATTGGAAAGACGCCGGTTACTACGGCTATTATGGCCGTGCATGGGGTGCGAACCAGGACGCGTTCGTGCAGCAGCAGGTCGCAATGTGGATCGGTTCTTCCGGTTCGTTTGGTGGCCTTCGCAAGTCCGCACAGTTTGACTTTGGCGCATCGACCCTTCCGTATTGGGAAGGTACCGGCGATGCACCGAAATCAACCTTTATCGGCGGTGCTGCTCTGTTCGCATTCTCCGGCCATGATGCCGCACAGGATGCCGGTGTTGCCGAATTCTTCAAATTCCTGACCAAACCGGAAACCCAGTACTACTGGCACAAAGAAACCGGTTATGTCCCGATCACCAATGCGGCTTATGAGCTGGCCAAAGAAGATGGCTACTACAAGGAAAGCCCGGATGCAGAAGTCGGCATCACCCAGCTTTCCGAAGAAGGTGGCGAGTGGACCAAGGGTTACCGTCTTGGCTTCTATGTTCAGATCCGCGAAGTGATTTATCGTGAAGTCGACAAGATCATGAACGGCGAAGAAACCGTAGATGCTGCCTTTGCGACCATCGAAGAAGAAGCAAACGGTCTGCTGAAGCGCTTCAACGATACCTACTCGAACTAATCTGCTTTTCGCCAAAGCGGGGCGGCCGATGATTTGGCCGCCCTGTTTTGCATTTTCTGATTTTGCTCTGAGGTTGCGTTCCCGATGAAGCGCGTACAGTTTGAACACAGCGCGGTGCCATACCTGTTTATCGCACCCCAAATTCTAATTATTTCCATATTTTTCCTGTGGCCTGCGGCCCAGGCGCTGTACCAGTCGTTTTTGCTTGAAGACGCCTTTGGCATGTCTTCGCAGTTCGTCTGGTTCCGCAATTTTGAAGATGTGCTGACAAGCAGTTCGTGGACACGATCTGCGATCTTTACCGTCGTATTTTCCGTTCTTGTCTCCGTGCTTTCGATCGCGATTTCACTGTTTCTTGCAGTACGCGCCGACGAAGTAATCCGTGGGGCAAAATCCTATAAAACGCTTCTGATGTGGGGCTATGCCATTGCGCCGCCGGTGGCAGGCCTTCTTGGCATCATGATGTTCAACCCGCTCATGGGGGACCTCTATAAGGCCTTCAACAGTTTCGGGTTTGAATTCAACCACATCGAAAACGCCAATGACGCGGCCTTCATCGTCATTCTGATCGCGGTCTGGAAACAGGTCAGCGTAAACTTCATCTTCTTCCTCTCAGGGCTGCAGGGGATTCCGAAGTCGGTTCAGGAAGCAGCGACTCTTGACTGCAAGAGTCCCGAGCGTCGCTTCTGGACCATCACATTCCCGCTTTTGGCACCGACAACCTTCTTCCTGCTGGTGATCAACCTGACTTACGCCTTTTTCGAGACGTTTGGCATTATCGATGTTTCGACCAAAGGTGCCCCGGGTGGTTCGACCGCGACCCTTGTTTACAAGGTGTATGTCGATGGCTTCCTTGGTGCGGATATGGGCGGCAGTGCCGCACAGTCAGTCTTGCTGATGATCATGGTTAGTGTCCTGACCGTGTTCCAGTTCCGCTTTATCGAACGCAAAGTGCATTATTAAGGGGGAACGTCATCATGTATCAGTCCAAATGGCGTATTTTTAGCAACCACACCATTCTGGTGCTTGGCTCACTTTTCATGATCCTTCCGGTCTGGATCGCCTTTGCGTCATCAACCCACACCCGCGAGTATATCTTCCAGAATGGCCTGCAATTCTTGCCAGGCGGGGAGTTCTTCACCAATTACGGCGCGATCCTGTTTGATGCAGAGGCGACAAAGGGCAGGGTGACTGCGCTTGAGATGCTGTTTAACAGCATGGTGCTTGGTCTTGGCTTTGCGATCGGAAAGGTCATCATTTCGATGATGGCTGCCTATGCGATTGTCTATTTCCGCTTCAAGCTGGCTGTGCCGCTGTTCTGGATCATTTTCTCGACCCTTTTGTTGCCGCTCGAAGTGCGCATCGTGCCGTCATATGAGGTCGTGGCGAACCTTGGGCTGCTCAACACATATACCGGTCTGATCCTGCCGCTGATTGCGTCCGCCACTGGAACCTTTTTCTTCCGGCAGTTTTATCTGTCGGTCCCGGACGAACTTCTTGAAGCAGCAAGGCTGGACGGCGCAGGACCGATCCGGTTCTTCATCGACATTCTGGTTCCCCTGTCGGTGACCATGATTGCTGCGATCTTCATCATCATGTTTGTGGTTGGCTGGAACCAGTATCTTTGGCCGCTCCTGATGACCACCGATGATCAGCTCTATACCATCGTTATCGGGATCAAGCAGGTCTACAATTCGCTCTATGAGGGCGGACAGATACCTCAGTTCCCCAAGGCATTCGCACTGACAATCATGGCATCGGTTCCGCCCGTACTGGTGGTGGTCATCTTCCAGCGCATGTTCGTCAAGGGTCTGGTTGAGACGGAAAAATAACCCGGTCCTCCCTGATCTCTGAATTGAAAATAATTGATCCGAATACAGGATAACCAAGATGGCAACTGTTACGCTTAATCAGGCCCAGAAAACCTACCCGAACGGCTTCAAGGCCATTCACGGCATTGACCTTAAAATCGATCATGGCGAGTTCACCGTCCTTGTCGGGCCGTCTGGCTGTGGCAAATCGACACTGCTGCGCATGATCGCTGGTCTGGAAGGGATTTCGGATGGCGAAATCATCATTGATGACAAGGTCGTCAACACAGTGGCACCCGCAGATCGCGATATCGCCATGGTGTTCCAGAACTACGCGCTTTATCCGCACATGAATAACTACGACAACATGGCCTATGGCCTGAAGAACCGTGGATACAGCAAGGCGGAAATTGATGCAAAGGTCCGCGAAGCCGCCCGCATTCTTCAGCTGGAAGATCATCTTGAGCGCAAACCGCGCCAATTGTCTGGTGGTCAGCGCCAGCGCGTGGCCATGGGCCGCGCGATTGTTCGTCAACCCAAAGTCTTCCTGTTTGACGAGCCGCTTTCAAACCTTGATGCCAAATTGCGTGTCGATATGCGCCTTGAAATCAAGAACCTGCAACAGCGTCTTGGCATCACATCGGTCTATGTCACCCACGACCAGGTCGAAGCCATGACCCTTGCCGATCGTCTGATCGTGATGAATGGCGGCGTTGCGGAACAGATCGGAACCCCGATTGATATCTACGAAAAGCCGGCCAGCCAGTTTGTCGCAGGTTTCATCGGCTCGCCCGCGATGAATTTCCTGAAGGGCAAAGTGTCTGATGACAAGAAACACGTCACGGTGGGCGACGGTGTGATGCTTGATCTTGATCATGACATCGAGGCTGGCCGCGACGTCACGGTCGGTATTCGCCCCGAACATCTGGAACTTCTCAAAGACGGGGAAGGACGGATTAACGCCGGTGTGCGCATGGTGGAGTCTCTTGGCGCAGAAACGCTGGCCTATCTCGATTTCGGGGCCAATGCGGACAATGTCACGTTGCGTTTGCAGGGAACACACAAGTTCGAAAAGGGTGAGAAATTAAGCCTTTCGGTTCCCGCCTCAAAAATCCATCTGTTTGATATCGAAAGCGGTCAGCGCATCTGATTAAACCAGATCAGCTAACACCAAACGCCTCTGACAAATTCAGACTGTCAGAGGCGTTTTTGTTTTCGGATTGGGGCACTTTACCCTTGTCTCACACAGGGTGAACGGGGTAGTTCCTATGCGCGAAAGTTAAGGGAGTTTGATGTGCAGACCGACCAGAAAAAGGCGCTTTACGAAGAAGCGCAAAAAGAGCTGACAAGCATCACTGAAGGCGAAACCAACGTTCCCGCCCTGATGGCAACCGTATCATGCGTCTTATCGCAAAAGTTCGACTATTACTTCTGGACCGGCTTCTATAATGTTGATCCGGAAAAGGAAAACGAACTTGTCGTCGGGCCGTATCAGGGCACGCTTGGCTGTCTTCGTATTCCGTTTGGTCGTGGTGTTTGTGGTGCAGCCGCATCAACCCGCGAAACGCAGGTGGTCGCGGACGTTCATGCTTTTCCTGGTCACATCGCATGCGATAGCCGGACCAATTCCGAGATCGTTGTGCCGGTGATCAATGCGGATGGACAGTTGATCGCCGTGCTTGACGTCGATAGTGTCGAGCACAATTCGTTCGATGAAACGGATCGCATTGCACTTGAAACTTTAATGCAGCGCATTTTTGCGCAATGATAACCCACAAGTCCCGACCAATCGGGACAGCGGACAACACAAACTTTGGAAGATAACCCATGGCTGGCAGTGTCAATAAAGTCATTCTCGTCGGGAACCTTGGCCGCGATCCTGAAATCCGGTTTACCCAGGCTGGCAAAAAGATCGCCAATTTCAGCATCGCAACCTCCGAACAGTGGCGTGACCGTCAGTCCGGTGAGCGCCGCGAGCGCACCGAATGGCATCGCATCGTTGTTTTCAACGAAGGCCTTGCTGATGTCGTTGAGCGCTTTGTGAAAAAAGGCAGCAAGCTTTACATCGAAGGCCAGCTTCGTACCCGCAAATGGCAGGGGCAGGATGGCAAAGACAACTACACCACCGAAGTTGTTCTTGAAGGCTTCAACTCCAACCTGACCATGCTTGATAACCGCGGCGAAGGCGGCGGCATGGGTGGCGGTTCATCCTCTGGTGGTGGCTATGGCGGCGGCCAGGATAGTGGTGGCGGCTACGGCGGCGGTTCTGACGCTGGTTGGGGCAATGGTGGTTCTTCCGGTGGTGGATCCGCACCGGCGGGTGCACCGGACCTCGATGATGAGATCCCGTTCTAAGCAATCGCTTAATGATATCGATCTAAAATCCCTCCGAAACGCTGGTTGTTTTGGGGGGATTTGTTTTTGTGAGATTGTTCGCATAACCATCCCGAAGCGTCTGTCACAAAATCACCTGAAGTTGGTCTACAAGACTATAAACAAGCGATAAAATCTGATTTAAGAACGAAAACTCGGCCAATCGCGAAACAAGGATGACCTGTTGACCGGTCCAATATTTGGAACCCCGCGTGTGGGGCAAAGCTATAACGTACAGGACTGTGTCTATGCCGTGATCAAACGCGAAAACGGCGACGTTGCCGTTGCGCGCACCCCCAAGGGTATTGTTCTTCTTGGCGGAGGTGTTGAAAACGGTGAAAGCGAACAGGACGCGCTTTGTCGTGAGGCCTATGAAGAATCGGGTTATCGGGCGCGCATCATCTCGCGGCTTGGTTTTGCGTCACAGTATGTTAATAACCCGGCCAAGGATCGATACCGTCTTAAGCGCGCTACCTTTTTCCTGTGTGAATTAACCGAAAAGCTCGGCCCGCCGGTCGATCAGGATCACGAACTGGTCTGGATGCCATACAAAGAAGCCCATGAAAGCTTACTTCGGCCATTTCATCAATGGGCACTGGAATTTGTGGGCTAGCCACAGCACTTCTTGAATTTTTTGCCCGATCCACACGGGCAGGGATCATTTCGACCGGCTTTGGCTTTGACAGGTGACGCGTTGATTTGGCTCACGCCCGGGAATATCCCGTCAACATAGAACCACTTGCCATCACGACGTTCGAAATTGGATCGCTCGTGCAGTTGGTGTTGTTTGCCGTTCTCATCAAAATGGGCAACGAATTCAACAATCCCGGTTTGATCAAGAATACCGCCAGCAACGCATTCAATGATGTCCAAGCCAGTCCAGCGCGTTGTGTGCTGCGCAATACTTTCTGCATCAAAGCCGGAACGATTTTCCTCTGCCAGCGTTGATAATAGGTAGTCCCCATTGCGCAGTACGAAGGCAGAGTAGCGTGATCGCATCAATTTTTCGGCCGTTTCGGCACTTGCCGTCCCGGAATGATACTTCCCACAGCAGACGCCGTAATCTTTCAGGCTGCCGCAGGGGCATAAAGTGTCTGCTGGCAAGGTTGGCATGATGAACTCCGGTCAAATGGCATTTTGACGTCACCATACAGCAGGGGCCATTCGCACGCCACTTTGCCAAGCCCCGGAATTTCGCCTTGAACTTTCACAGATGCACAAATTGCCTTTGTTTCGCCGTATATCGATCCTAGCGTGAAGGATCGGCATTTTGCTTACCCGACTGTTTTTGTCGGTTATAATTGCTAGGATGCTGATATTGAGTGATTAATATAACTGAAACACTGGTCAGAAGTTCTTGACGAATTTGGTCGGGTTTAGATATATTAATAAATGCGGGTGGGGGCCCATAGGCACCGCCGGATCAACGTCCGGCCAATTGGCGGACATGTAAATTGTCGATTTGCTTCGAGTAAGGATGAGACACGATGAATGAACTTCTTATTTGCGTCTACTGTCCTCTTCCATAGGTGACCTTGGAATGAGTTACGACCGGACCACGCTTCTTTTCTGACAAAATCCGGTCGTCCACGTGAATTAATTCACAACCGATAGTGTTTGCACGTCATCTAGCTTCTGACGGACTCCGTATTAAGAATAGATGCCGACGTGCAAACCTCTCAGGAGGACATAGAATGAGCGCCATTAAATTACCTGCTGTTTCCCAGGAAGAGGGTTTCTCGGGCTATCTCCGTGAAGTCTGGAAATTCCCGATGCTTACGGCGGACGAAGAATACATGCTGGCCCACCGTTATCAGGACCATGATGACACCGAGGCTGCCCACAAACTTGTTACCAGTCACTTGCGTCTTGTTGCCAAAATCGCGTTTGGTTATCGCGGTTACGGCCTGCCGATGGCAGACCTTGTCGCGGAGGGCAATACCGGCCTGATGCGTGCCGTGCAGAAGTTCGATCCGGAACGTGGTTTCCGCCTGTCGACTTATGCGATGTGGTGGATCCGTGCTGCGGTGACTGAATACATCCTGCAAAGCTGGTCGATGGTCAAACTCGGCACCATGGCGGCGCAGAAGAAACTGTTCTTCAGCCTGCGTAAAGCCAAGCGTCAGCTTAACATTTATGACAATGGCGAACTTTCGCCAGAGGAAGCTGATCAGGTTGCCGAAAAACTTGGTGTGACCGGTCGTGAAGCGCTTGAAATGAACCGCCGTCTTGCGGCGCGCGATTTCTCGCTTAACACTCCGATGCCGAAAGACGAGGGGATGGAATATCTCGATACCCTGTCGTCTGACGCACCGAGCCCAGAAGCACTGGTTGCCGATGCCGAAGAACGTGTTCTTCATAACGGCATGCTGAAAAACGCACTTGGCGAATTGCCTGAACGTGAACAGGAAATCATCAAGGCCCGTTTCCTCAGTGATGATCCGATCACGCTGGAAAAGCTTGGTGAACGTTTCGGTGTCAGCCGTGAACGCGTCCGTCAGCTTGAAGCACGCGCCTTCAAGAAAATTCAGGAAAGCGTCCTGACGCAGCACTCAGCAGCGTAACAAAGCTTAAATAGACCAAATCAAAAGGCGGCATCCTAATGGGTGCCGCCTTTTTCTCATTCCGTTGGTCTTGCTCAGATTGTCAGTGGGTCACCCGGATGAGAGCACATCACGTGATTTCGCAATAACTTCAATGGTCTTGTTCCAAAGCGCGTATTTGGTCACTTCCTTGACACTGACCCACTTGGCGTCAGCCGCATCACCGCCAAGCGTGATATCGGGATTAAGCGCCACCGCGACAAAATCAATCAGCGTGTAGTGATATTCGACCTTGTCGTCATCATTGGTGGAAATCATGTCCACCGCATCGACCAGGATCGGGCTTGAGATTTTGACCCCGGTTTCTTCCAGAACTTCGCGGCAAACAGCATCGCGCACCGTTTCGCCCAGCTCCTGCGCACCGCCCGGAAGGCTCCAGGTGCCGGCATGCGGTTCCTTGCCGCGTTGGATCAAAAGAACATGGTCCTTGTGCCAGACAACGGCACCAACACCGACGAGAGGACGCGGTAAAAAGGTTCGCTGATCAAGTTCAGTAATCGTCATCGTCTTCTTCCAAATCATCGTCCGGGTCAGGGACCTCATGCACGACCTTGCCGGTCATTTCTCGGGCCCGAATACCGGGGGTGCCAAGAAACTGTTCTTCGGATTCCGGATGGAGTGACATCACAAAATCTTTCGATGGCGCGTCACCGATGGCGAACTGCCGTGCGGTTTCGTAATCAGGAGCACGTACCTTGGCCGTCTTTATCCCGACCGAACCGTCATCATCGTAAATATATTCAACAATCCAGACCTGCAAAACGTCTCCACAACAATTCTGATCTGCAAATTACGGTTTGTTGGTTGCACCGCAAACTTGAATACTGCTATCACTTTAATAAGCGGGAATAACCCGGCTTTAAGTCCCAGCTTTGCCATATTCTCACGTACAATGACCAAAAGCCAAAGACTAATCTCAAGTTTCGGCTTTTGACATTTGGCTCTTCTGCACAGGTGCTCAATGAACGCCAAGCGCGACGACAACGATGATCCGGAAAACAAAGGTTCGGAGCACGTCCTCCCAAGCCCAGGTATGTTTGCCCGGATAAGAGCCTATTTCCTTACTGGTGTGCTGGTCAGCGCGCCTCTTGCGATTACCTTCGGGCTTGCCTGGTGGTTTATCGAATTCGTCGACAGCAAAGTCATCCCGCTGATCCCGGCGCATTACAATCCGGAATCCTATCTTCCTGTCGGTTATCAGGAATACGGGATCCCCGGATTTGGCCTGTTGGTTATTATCGTTTTCATCACCGTGGTTGGCTGGTTCACGACCAACTTTGCCGGTCGGGCGTTAATTAAGCTTTACGAACGGATTCTTGGCCGTATTCCGGCGGTACGCAGCATCTATGGTGCCGTTAAACAGATCCTCGAAACGGTTCTCGCCAACCAGTCGAATGCTTTTCGTCAGGCGGTTCTTCTGGAATACCCACGCCGCGGGATGTGGGCGATTGGCTTTATCACCGGCGAGACCACAGGTGAGGTGCAAAACCTGACCGAAGACAAGGTCATCAACATCTTCCTGCCGACCACGCCAAACCCGACATCGGGCTTTTTGCTGTTCGTTCCGCGCCGGGATGTTGTCATCCTTGATATGACGGTCGAAGAGGCCATTAAAATGGTGATGTCAGGCGGTATCGTAACCCCGCCGGACCGTCGCCCGGCCGAACAACGCAATCATCCGCAGGTCGCCGCCAAGACCTACGAGGATGTCGATACGTTGCGTGAAAAGGAAAACGTTCCGATTCTGGTGTCGCGCGACATTCCGGCCCGGATGGAAACATCCAAAACGTCCGAGCCGAAGTCAAAAGACGGTAAAACGCCCGAAGACGCGTGATCCCATTGTATCAAATGGCATGAAATACTGAAAAGGGCGCATCCAACCGGTGCGCCCTTTGTTCTTTGTTATCCGGAACGGAAATATCGAACCGCTTCGTCGCGTTCAAACAGGTACAACAACAGACGCAATGCATCGCCGCGCGCCTTCTGCAGATCGGGGTCGCGATCAACGATCAGGCGGGCATCATCGCGCGCAATCGCCAGCAAATCACCATGTAGCTCAAGATTGGCCAGCCGGTATTCCTGAAGGCCGCTTTGACGGGTGCCAAGAACCTCGCCCGCGCCGCGAAGTTTCAGGTCTTCTTCGGCGATGATGAACCCGTCCTCGGTTTCGCGCATGATTTTGAGACGCGCCTTGGAAACCTGTCCAAGCGGACTGCCATACAGCAACAAACAGGTCGATGCCGCATCCCCACGGCCAATCCGCCCGCGAAGCTGATGAAGCTGGGCAAGGCCAAAACGCTCGGCATGTTCAATCACCATGATCGTTGCTTCGGGCACGTTGACACCGACCTCGATCACAGTGGTTGCAACAAGGATGGATGTGTCGCCATTGGCGAACTTTTCCATCACCTCGTCTTTTTCCTTGCCCTTCATCTTGCCATGGACAAGGCCAACATGATCCTGACCAAATAGCTCTGCCAGTACCCGGTACCGTTCATCGGCGGCTTGCAGATCCAGAACCTCGGAATCCTCGACCAGTGGACACACCCAGTAAATCTTGGTGCCGCTGCGCATCGCACGCCCGATGCCGGAAATGACATCATCTACCTTGTCGATCGGCAGTACGCGGGTATCAACCGGTTTACGCCCCGGTGGTTTTTCATCCAGCCTGGAAACTTCCATATCGCCAAAGGCGGTCAGGGTCAGCGTACGTGGAATAGGTGTCGCGGTCATGACCAACACATCAACCGCCTGACCTTTGCCAGCCAGCATAAGGCGCTGATGCACGCCAAAGCGATGCTGCTCATCGACAACCGCAAAGGCAAGATCGTGGAACATCACGTCATCCTGAAACAGAGCGTGCGTTCCAACCGCAATCTGGACGTCCCCATTGGTAAAACCTTCAAGCGCAGCCTTGCGTGACTTGCCCTTATCGCGGCCTGTCAGAATGGCGCATTTGATCCCGATTTTCTCCAGAAGCGGCGAAATGGTTTCAAAATGCTGGCGGGCAAGGATCTCAGTCGGCGCCATGAGGGCGGCCTGACGTCCACATTCAACCGCATTTAACATCGCCATCAACGCGACCACGGTCTTGCCCGAACCAACGTCGCCTTGCAGCAGGCGGAGCATGCGGCCTTCGCTTGCCATATCGTCATAGATATCGCCAAGTGCGCGTTGCTGCGCACCGGTCATGGCAAAGGGCAGGTGATCACCAAGTGCTGCACGCAGGCGTCCATCCCCCTTGGTTACACGCCCGCCAAGCTTGCGCATCTTTGCCCGGATCAATGTCAGGGCCAGTTGATTGGCCAACAACTCGTCATAGGCAAGTCGCTTGCGGGCAGGATGATCGGGTGACAGGTCCGTTTCATCTTGCGGATTGTGGATGGTGTAGAGTGCCGTTTTCAAATCGGGCCATTTGTGGCGCGCGACCAGTGCCGGGTCATGCCATTCTGGCAAATCGGGAAGCGTTTCAAGCGCACCGCGCACCGCCTTGGTCAGCGTCTTGCCCGTAACCCCGGCCGACATCGGATAGATCGGCTCGACCGTCTGGATTTCAGCACGCTCGGCCTCTGTACCAATCCGGTCGGGATGAGTGATCTGATATTCCCCGCGATAATGATCGATCTTGCCCGAAACAATCCGCTTCTCACCGACCGGCAAAACGTCATTAAGGTATTTGGCCCGCGCATTGAAAAACGCCAGTACAAGTGTACCGCTTTGCGTTTTGCAGATCACGCGATAGGGGCGACGACGATTGGGCGCGGGCTCATGGCGTTCGACCCAGACATCCATGGTGACGACCGACCCGTCAATGGTGTCCGAAAGGTCGGGCGAAAACCGGCGATCAATAATGCCCGATGGCAAGTGCCAAAGCAGGTCGGCGACATGTTCCCCGCCAATCAGGCGCGCTACCAACGGCTTTAACCGCGGACCGATACCGGCCAGCGTGTCGATTTCAGCAAAAAGCGGGAACAGAATTTCCGGGCGCATGTCGGTTTTCGTTGAAACTTTCGATGAGAACGTTAATAGAACAATTGTGTTTATGGCACGGGTATACAACAAAACTATCCCGCCACAACCATCAAGTCATCATTTGATACAAAATGACCCGATCACGGCATGGACCCGTAGGAGATTTTGCCGTACAAACCATGCCACAGAACAGGCTGCAGTGGCCTTCCCCAAGGGACTGCACAGGAAGTCAGGAGATCGAAGAATGACCGACACCGTATCGGGCCTTGAAATGCGCCGTAAAAAGCTGCTGTTTCGTGGAAGCCATCGTGGCACCAAGGAGAACGATATCCTGATGGGGCGTTTCATGGACAAGCATCTGGCGACCCTGACGGCAGAACAGCTTGATAGATTTGAAATCCTGATCAATGAAGTACCGGATGCCGATTTCTTCAAATGGGCAACCGGCAAGGAAGCGGCACCTGCACAGTATGACACGGATGTCCTGCGCATGATCCGGGACCTGAGCAACGCCTGACAAGACATTGAACAAACTCAAAGAAATCATATCGACCAACGGTCGCAAACGGGTAGGCGGTGTGCCGGAAGGCGCAGACGCCCTGATCCTGCGTGAACTGCTTGATAGTGCGGGCAAGAACAAGACCGTTCTTCATGTGGCGCGCGATGACAAGCGCATGGCCCAACTGGCGGAGGCATTGCAATTCTTCGCCGGTGAAATCGAAGTCCTGACGCTGCCGGCGTGGGATTGCCTGCCTTATGACCGTGTCTCACCGATTTCGGAAGTCACCGCACGGCGCGTCGAAACGCTGACAACCCTTGCCGACAGCAAGGAGTCCGCAGCCGGCAATGGCCGTATCGTCCTGACAACCGCCGCCGCGGCAATGCAGCGTGTCCCGACCGTTGAGGTCATGCGCAAAGGCAAGCTGGCGTTCAAGGCTGGCAGCGAATATGACCGCGCCGAGCTGACCGCCTATTTCGAGCGCATGGGCTACAACCGTGCAGAACAGGTGATGGAGCCCGGCGACTACGCCGTCCGTGGTGATATTGTTGATATCTTTGCCCCGGGCATGAAGGAACCGGTTCGGCTTGATTTCTTTGGTGACGAGATCGAAAGCATCCGTCGCTTTGATGTCGAAACCCAGCGCACCGTCGGCAAGGTTAAGGAAATTTCCCTGTTGCCCGTCGGCGAGGTCTATCTAGACCCGGATAGCATTTCGCGGTTCCGAAGCAGCTATCGCGAGCTGTTTGGCGCGGTATCGCAGACCGATCCACTTTATGAATCAATTTCCAACGGCCTGAAATATGGCGGGATGGAACATTGGCTGCCGCTGTTTCATGACGGGTTGGATACGATATTCGCCTATGTGCCCGAAACCATCATCAGCCTTGATTATCAATATGGCGAGGTCATCGAAAACCGCCTTGAGATGATCGATGATTATTATCAGGCACGTCTCAATATCAAGGGCGGCGGGCTATCGGGCGACAATGTCTATAAACCGGTGCCGCCAGAACGGCTTTACCTTGACCAGGCAGAGTTTGACCGCATGTTGTCAGACCGCCCGGTTCTGGAATTCTCGCCCTATTACGATGATGAAAACCCCGAACGCGGTATTTACGATCTTGGTGCGCGGGCAGGGCGCGATTTCGGCGATGTGCGTGCGCGTGCGGACGTCAATCTGTATGACGAACTCCGTGATTTCATCACCACACAGCGCGGCAAGGAAAATCAGGTTGTTATCGCAGCCTATTCGGATGGGTCGCGTGATCGCATCGTGTCATTGCTGCGCGAGCATGGCGTGGGCAAAGTCGTTACCTGCGAATGCTGGGAAGATGTTACCGACGATCTCACCTTTGAGCATGTCGGCGTCGTCATCCTCGATATCGAACGTGGTTTCCGGCGCAAGGGCCTTTGGTTTGTTACCGAACAGGATATCCTTGGCGACCGCATGAGCCGCCCGGGTGGACGCCGTCGCAAGGCCGACAATTTCCTGCGTGAGGCGTCCGAGATTTCAGAAGGTGACCTTGTTGTCCACCTCGAACACGGTATCGGGCGCTATCTGGGCCTGAAAACCGTGACAGCTGGCGGCGCACCGCATGATTGTCTCGAGCTTGAATATGACGGCGGCGATAAACTGTTTGTTCCGGTCGAGAATATCGAGGTCCTGTCGCGTTATGGATCGGACGAGGGGATCTCGATCCTTGATAAGCTCGGCGGTGTTGCCTGGCAGGCCCGTAAGGCCAAGCTGCGCGAACGCATCCGCGATATGGCAGGCAAGCTGATCAAGGTTGCCGCCGAACGTCATCTGCGCAAAGGCGCCATGCTTCAGGCACCTGAGGGTGCTTATGACGAATTCTGCGCCGGTTTCCCGTTTGCCGAGACCGAGGATCAGGCACGCGCCATCCGCGATACCCTTGATGACCTGTCGGCTGGCAAGCCAATGGATCGTCTCGTTTGCGGCGATGTTGGCTTTGGCAAGACAGAGGTCGCAATGCGTGCGGCCTTTGCCGCCGTGATGTCGGGCAAGCAGGTAGCTGTTGTTGCGCCGACGACACTTCTTTGCCGGCAGCATTACCTGAATTTCAAGGAGCGCTTTGAAGGCCTGCCAGTGCGGGTTGAACAGCTGTCGCGCCTTGTCACTGGCAAGAACGCCAAACTGGTCAAGGCGAACCTCGAAAGCGGCCATGTCGATATCGTCTGTGGCACCCATGCGCTTTTGGGTACGGGTGTGCATTTCAAGGACCTAGGTCTTCTGATCGTTGACGAGGAACAGCATTTCGGCGTCAAGCACAAGGAACGCCTCAAGGAACTGAAATCCGATGTGCATGTCCTGACCCTGACCGCGACGCCAATCCCGCGGACCTTGCAACTGGCCCTGACCGGGGTGAAGGAACTTTCGATCATTGCCACACCGCCGGTAGACCGTTTGGCGGTGCGCACCTATATCACCCCTTATGACCCGGTTGTCGTGCGCGAGGCCATCTTGCGCGAACGCTACCGTGGCGGCCAGATTTTCTATGTTTGCCCACGGGTCAATGAACTTGACCGGGTTGCCAAGGAACTTCAAAACCTTGTGCCGGAAATCAAGTTTGATGTGGCGCACGGCCAGATGGGCGCGCGTGACCTTGAACAGGTCATGACCGATTTCACCGACCGTAAGTTTGATTTGCTGCTTGCGACCAACATTATTGAGTCAGGTATTGATGTTCCAAACGCCAACACGATGATCATTCACCGGTCAGACATGTTCGGCTTGGCGCAGCTTTATCAGTTGCGTGGCCGTATTGGACGTTCCAAGCAGCGTGCCTATGCCTATCTGACCTTGCCCAATGGCAAGAAACTGACGGCGACCGCGCTTAAACGACTGGAAGTCATGCAGACCCTTGACAGTTTGGGTGCCGGGTTCAATCTGGCGAGCCACGATCTTGATATTCGCGGGGCAGGGAACCTGCTTGGTGAAGAGCAATCCGGCCATATCAAGGAAGTCGGGATCGAGCTTTATCAACAGATGATCGAAGAAGCCGTGGCAGAAGCCAAGGGCGAGATTGATGCATCCGAAGAAGCAAGTTTCGTCCCGCAGATCAATATCGGCATGCCGGTTCTGATCCCGGATCGCTACGTGCCGGACCTTGGTGTGCGGCTTGGTCTTTATCGCCGTATTTCTGAACTGAGATCGCGTGAAGAGGTCGACCAGTTTGCCGCCGAAATGATTGACCGGTTTGGCAAATTGCCCAAGGAAGTCGAAAACCTTCTGGATGTGGTCACCATCAAACAATGGTGTCGGGTTGCCAATATCGAGAAACTTGATGCGGGCCCGAAAGGGGCACTCATCACGCTTCGGAATAACGAGTTCCCGAACCCGGCCGGTTTGATCGGCTTCATCCAGCAACAGGTTGGTGTCGCCCGCCTGCGCCCGGACCACAAGATCGTCTATTCCGCAGGGTGGGATGGTCCGACTGACCGGCTTGAAGGCCTCAAACGATTGATGAAACGGCTTTCGGATATCGCAGGAAACGCATAAAGAAAAGGCGGGTAACAAATTGTTATTCCGCCTTTTTCAATTCTCAATGGGCTCTTGTTTAGACCGGAATTTCTTCCTGCCGCGCCAGTCGGATCATACGTTGAAGGATATCGGGTTCCTGTGCGCCGGACAGGGCATGGCGGCTGTTAAACAGGAAGCACGGTACACCGGTTACACCCATCTGATGCGCGACCCGGTTTTCCTGACTGACAAATTCCCGGTCCATATCACCGGCAAGATATTCAAGAATTTCGTTTCTGTCTTCGCCATGGCGAACTGCGATATCGGCCAGGAGTTCATGATTGCCGATATCCTGACCTTCAAGGAAATAGGCCACGAACAGATCTTCGACCAAATCATTGCCAACCGCTGGCCGTTCTGCGCACACCTTGTAGATCAGGCGATGAGAGTCCGTTGAATCCGGCGTTACGTTGATCAGATCAAACCTGAACGGGATACCGACTGCAGCCCCGGCATCCTCGATCGCCTTGTAAACCCGCTCAGCACTTTCGCTTCCGCCGAACTTTGCGGATAGATAAAGTTTGCGATCAATGCCGCCGCTCGGCATATCCGGGTTAAGCAGGAAAGGGCGCCAATGAATGATAAGGTTATCAAGCTTTTCGCGTGACAACGCCTTTTCAAGGCGCTTCTTGCCGATATAGCACCACGGACAAATCGTATCTACAATCGCCTCGATCCTGATCGGCGAATTTGATGCTTCACTTTGTCCGAACTGCCAGTTCATTCCACTTTATCCATTCAAGAAAGACGTTCCGGTCGCCAGCGGCGCAATCCCGAGATGGTCGGCAACCGTTTGACCGATATCGGCAAAGGTTTCGCGCATCCCGAATGGTCCTGGCGCAATCGCCGGTCCGAAGGCAAGGATCGGCACGAATTCGCGTGTATGGTCATTGCCGCGCCAGGTCGGGTCACACCCGTGATCGGCGGTAATGATCACCAGATCACCGGGCTTTAACGCGGCGCGCAGTTCCGGAATTCGTTGATCAAATTCCTCAAGCGCGTTTGCATACCCGGCGACATCACGACGGTGACCGAATTCCATATCGAAGTCCACCAGGTTGGTGAACACAATGCTGTTATCCGGGGCTTCGTCGATTTCTTTCATCATGGCATCAAACAGCGCCATGTTCCCCGACGCCTTGACCTTTTTGGCGATCCCGCGATGGGCATAGATATCGGCGATTTTACCAACCGAAATCACCGTGCCACCCGATTGGCTGAACAGATCAAGCAGCGTTGGTTTATGGGGCGGAACGGCAAGATCACGACGGTTCGAGGTCCGCTTGAAATCAGCAGGCGTTTCACCAAGGAACGGGCGGGCAATTACACGCCCGATATTGTAGGGTTCAACCAGTTTGAAGGCGATTTCGCAGACTTCATACAGGCGATCGAGGCCAAAATGCTCCTCGTGGGCGGCAATCTGAAACACACTGTCGGCCGAAGTATAGCAAATCGGCTTGCCGGTTTTGATATGCTCTTCGCCAAGCTCTGCGATGATGGTCGTGCCCGATGCATGGCAATTGCCAAGAATGCCTGGCAGCTTGGCCTGTTCGATCAGGGCATTGGTCAGCTCCGCCGGGAAGGTCGGGACGGTCATGGGAAAATAACCCCAGTCGAAATCCACCGGCACACCGGCAATTTCCCAATGGCCACTTGGCGTATCCTTGCCGCGCGATAGTTCCTTGGCATGGCCAAATGCGCCGATCATTGCACCGCCATGATCAAGCCCGGGCGGGACACGACCTGTGGCATCCTTGGCAGCCTCGCCAAGACCAAGTGCGACCATGTTCGGCACATTCAGGGGACCACTGCGCTTGTCGCTATCGGCAAGGCCTTTGGCACATTGTTCTGCAATGTGGCCAAGGGTATCAGAACCCTGGTCACCAAATTTTGCCGCGTCCGGTGCCGAACCGATCCCGAAGCTGTCCGCCACGATAATGATGGCACGTGCCATTGATGTCTTCCTTCAAACCTTATCCGGGCAATGCGATGCCCAGCAGATAGTCATAAATTCTAGTAGTTGCCAGTCGCAGCCGGTGCATCACCCGGTTTGGAACCACAGGTTTCAAGCAACGCGGTCAAAACGCCACTTGCCCCGAAACGGAAGGTTTCCGGTTTTGCCCAGCCATCGCCCATGATGTGATCGGCAATCGCAAGATAAAGGGCGGCGTCCTCGGTTGATTTAACTCCGCCGGATGCCTTGAAGCCGGCATCAATACCATCCTCGTCGCGGGCATCGCGAATGGCTGTCAGCATTGCAACCGCGGCTTCGGGCGTTGCGCCGACAGATACCTTGCCGGTCGATGTCTTGACGAAATTCGCACCATGCTTGATGGCAAGCCGGGCGGCGTCGTAAAGTTTGCCAAGATCTTCAAACTCGCCGCTTTCAAGGATGACCTTCATGGTGGTCATCGTTCCGCAGGCCGTGCGCGTGGCATCGACAACATCCGTTGCAGTCGCGGCATCGCCATCAAGAAACGCCTTGTAGGGGAAGACAAGATCGATCTCGTCTGCGCCCTTGGAAACGCAATTTGCGGTCTCATCGGCGACACGCTGGGCATTGGTGCCGCCTTCGGGGAAGTTCACCACGGTTGCGGTTTTCACACCTGACTGGCCCAGTGCCCGCCAAGAGGTTTCGATAAACGGGGCATAGACGCAAACAGCAGCTGTGTTTCCCTCAGGCGTTTGCGCGCGTTTGCACAGGGCTTCGATGACCTGTTCATTGTCATCATCATTCAGGCTGGTCAAATCCAGAACAGAAATCGCACGGCGTGCTGTCGCGGCATCTGGCACGGCCTTGTTCTTGGCAACTGAAATGACTTCTGAAACAGTTTTCGGATCGAACATCAAACATTCCTTGCAACGCGCACTGCGCGGTTCGTCAATATCGGCAAAATCGGTGACCATCTGGCCCGAATGAGAAAGACGGATCAACGACGGCCTGAAGGGTATCCAACCTTCATTCGGCAATCAATCGATCCGTCTCAAAATACAGTTTCAATCAGAATGCGGAAACGTCAAAGGCGCGCTATTTCGACAGAAGAAGCTGACCTTCACGTCCTTCAAGCGGTTTTTCACCCGCGACCGAGCATAGATATCCGCCCGGAACGACAAGCCGAATACCGATGCGGGAATACAGCACCCCGTCGGTTCGGCTTGAGAACGGGGTTTTCTCGCCGGTTTCACAATCAAGAACATAGCCGAGCTCCTGACCCGCATTGACTTTTGCGCCAGCATCAACCGCGAAAACAACCATGCCACCATGTGACGCCATCACGCGATCCACACCGGCAAGCGGGGTGGCATCACATTTGGCTTCTGGCAGGGGGCCCGGATCACCTGCAATCAGTCGACGGCGCTGCAGGAACTTGAACAGATTGGCGGCGTCTGCGATTGCGTAATCATCATAGACATCGCGATCACCGCGCAGTTCGATCGTAGTTGCAAGTGTGGCCATCGGGATCGGGAATTTGTCGCCATAGGCACGGCGAAGTTCGACCCAGGGGCGGCTGAATGCCTCGTCAAACGGGTTGTCGCCACTGATTTCTGCGATCAGGCTGCATTCCGATCCAATCTGTGCCGACAGATCTGCTGCATCCGGCCAGTTATGGTCGCTGATGTAAAGATGCATCGGTGCTTCCCAGTCGCAATGCAGGTCCATCACGTAATCGGCATCAATCGCAAGCTCCGCCAGTGTCAGACGCAAATCCTGCAGATCTGTCAGCGGGCTGACATCCTTGCGGTGTTCCTTTATCAGGCGGCGCAACTCGGTCCGGATCAATGCAACGTTGGCCTCGGCATCCTGACCCAGTTTGCCGTCAACAGCATCAATAAGTGCTGCACTCAGATCCGGATAGTGACGGTTAAAGTTCTGACCACTGCGCATTTCGAAGCGGCCAAGCGGCTTCATATCGACATACTGGGTAAAACCGATCGGATTGGCGAAGGGAACAACAACGATTTCGCCGGTGATGTCGCCCTTGGCGTCTGCTTCCTTCAGAAGTGCCTCAAGATGGTGCAGCGTTATGACGCCGGGCAATTCATCGGCATGCAAGGCCGCCTGAAAATAGGCCTTTGGGCCTTGGCCCGGTTTGCCAAAGCGCCGCACGGTCAAAGCGCGCGAGGTGCCCATTTGTGGGCGGACGAGTTCAATGCGTTCTTCTTGCATTTCGAAATCCTGAAAGGTGGTGGCGTGGGGCAAATCAACCCGGCCGGATCAAGGCACCTTCGACGCCACGCCGACAGGTACCTGTCTCCGAATACCGGGTTTGATCGGGAATTTTTTAGGCCGAGGTTACTGCTTTTGCTCTGCCTGTTTTGGGTTCGCTGCGCTGCTCACTGCGACGCAGATAGCGTTCGATCCCCTTGAAACCAAAGGTCAGCGAGTAAACGATAATCAAATATATCACACCGGCCGATATGAACGCCTCATAGGGAAGGGCGGTACGCGCAACGATCTTACGCGCAGCACCGGTCAATTCCATCATGGTGACGGTCGATGCCAGCGACGTCGCCTTGAGGGTAAAGATCACATCGTTGGTGTAGGCTGGCCAGATCATCTGCCACATGCGGGGAAAGATAATGCGCCGATACGTAATCCACGGCGACATACCGCATGCACGGGCGGCTTCGAGTTCACCATTCGGCACATTCTGGATGCCGCCGCGCATGATTTCGGCAACATAGGCCGCCGTGTTCAGAACGAAGGTCAGCAGACAATACCAATACGGGTCGCGCAGATAGGTCCAGGTCCAGTGATCCTGAATGCCGTCGATGTTGGCAATCAGCTGCCCGACGCCATAATACATCATGAACAACTGCCCGATCAGCGGCGTTCCACGGAACACATAGATGAAGGCAAAGGGCAGGGCCTGTATCCATACCTTTTTCGAAACACGCGCCACAGCCAACGGAATGGCCAAAAGCGTGCCAAGAGTTACCGAAATCACCAGTAGCTCGATGGTCAGCAAAAAGCCGCGCCATAGCCAGGTATCGTACTTGCCAAGAACGTATATGAAATCTTCAAACATCTGCTACGCCCTCGCCACACCGCGGGCAGCCCGCTTTTCAAGATAGTTGAAGACCAGCAGCGAAACCGTTGTAAATGAAAGGAACATAAGCATCGCCACCAGATAGAAGGTAAACGGTGCCTTCTCTGTTCCGGCGCCAATGGCGGCCTTTCGCATGATTTCCTCGACACCAACAACCGAAATAAGCGCGGTGTCCTTGATCAGAACCTGAAACAGGTTGTTAAGCCCGGGCAGGGCGAAACGCCAAAGTTGCGGTAGCTTGATGCGCATGAAAATCTGCATCGGTGTCATGCCGCACGCTGTCGCGGCCTCGATCTGACCAATGGGGATCGATTGCATGGCGGCACGGAAAACTTCGGATGCGAACGCACCCTGAACCAGGGCCAAAGCAGCAACACCTGACCAGAATGCGGGAATATCCACGCGGGTTTCCTCGCCGGAAATCGCTTCGGCAAGGCTTTGGACAGCAATGGTGCCGCCGAAATAAATCAACAAAATAACAAGCAGCTCGGGAATGCCGCGAATAAGAACGGTATAGCTTTCCCCGATCACACGTAGCGTGCGATAGCGCGACAGCTTTGCTGAGGCACCTAATAAACCAATAACAATCATGAATGGCAAAACGGTCAGGCAAAGCTGAACTGTGACCAGTCCCCCTTCAAGCATCTGCCAGCCGCGGCCGTATAAATCAAGCATGGTATCTCCAGCTTTCCTTGATGCCGAACGTGCTTTTCACCCCTGATTAAAAGCAACACCCAACAATAAGGGAGGGGCGGCGAACAATTCGCCGCCCCGGATAGATTAGGCAGATCAATTCGGATGCAGATCGATCGCCGGGAAGTATTTCTTGTTCAGTTCTTCGTAAGAACCGTTTTCAAGCATTTCAGCCAGGGCTTTGTTGAAGATTTCCTTCAGGTCCTGGTCTTCCTTGCGAATACCGATACCGGCACCTTCGCCAAACCATTCGCTCGGTGCGAACTGGTTGGAAACGAAGCCGTAACCGTTGCCTTCTTCGGAGTTTACCCATGCTTCGAGGGTGCCGGAGTCAGCAAGGGTCGCATCTACGCGGCCAGCGGTCAGGTCAAGCAGGGCTTCGTCCTGGGTACCGTACATGCGGATTTCGATACCCGGGAAGTTGTCTTCAAGGAAGTTTGCGTGCGTGGTCGAACGCTGAACACCGATCACCATGCCATCAAGCGCGTCTTCCATGACTTCGCCGTCTTTGTAAGCGGTGATGCTCATGCCGTCCTTACCAACGAACACTGCCGGCGTGTTGCTGTAGTAGTCGGAGAAATCGATGGAGCGCTTGCGCTCTTCGGTGATCGACATCTGAGCGATGATCGCGTCATATTTCTTGGCCAAAAGACCCGGGATCATGCCGTCCCAGTCCTGAGCAACGATTTCGCATTCGATCTTTGCGGTTTCGCAAAGCTTGTTGGCGAAATCAACGTCGAAACCGATGAGGTTGCCATTGTCGTCCATCATGTTGAACGGAGGGTAGGCACCCTCGGTCGCGATAACGACTTTTTCCCAGGCAGCACTTGCTGCCGAAGCACTCAGTGCAATGCCAATTGCTGCGGCAGATGCAACCTTGATCCAGTTTTTCATTCATAGTCTCCCTTGTTGATTGGAATGGCGCGCAACGACGTGCTCCCATTCTTGCGGCCAGAGCCAACCAGGCCCTGGTCTGCCCAAATCAGAAATCGCGCTGAAGAAACTGCTTCATGCGTTCCGATTTTGGATTCTCGAATACATCGGTCGGATAGCCGAATTCCTCAACCCGTCCCTGATGCAAATACATCACATGACTTGATACACCGCGCGCAAAGCCCATCTCGTGGGTCACGACAAGCATCGTGCGGCCTTCCTCCGCAAGATCGGTCATAACCCTGAGAACTTCACCGACCAGTTCCGGATCAAGTGCCGATGTCGGTTCGTCAAATAGCAAGACGTCAGGTGAAATCGCAAGCGCGCGCGCAATGGCTGCACGCTGTTGCTGGCCGCCAGAGACATGACCGGGATAATAATCCCGACGTTCATACATCCCGACCTTTTGCAGCAACGCGTCTGCGTTCTCGATTGCTTCTTTTCTCGGAACGCCAAGCACGTGGATCGGTGCTTCGATGACATTCTCGAGAATGGTCAGGTGGCTCCAAAGATTGAAGCTTTGAAACACCATCGCAAGCTTGGTGCGAATACGCTGAAGCTGCTTCTTATCGGCGGCTTCCTGTGAGCCATCTTTGAGCCTCTTCATGCGGATCAGTTCACCTTTTACGTGAACAGCGCCAGCATTGGGCGTTTCAAGCAGGTTGATACATCTCAGAAACGTACTTTTGCCCGAACCGGATGAGCCAATAATCGAAATCACGTCCCCGGTGTTGGCCGTAAGATCAATTCCTTTAAGAACTTCATGGTCCCCAAAGCTTTTGAACATCCCTTCGACCTGTAGGGCGGGTATGTCTTTGCTCATAACGAGTTTAAATTATCCCTGTTGAGAGTCTTCATTCTTCGTTCGTCTTAGCATCCCAAATCGGATGCTCCCCCACAAGACACGCCAAAGCGCCTCTCATTCCGTCAATAATTGCCTGTCCAACGAGAGCATTTCCACTGATATTTTGCAGTTTTATGAAGAAAACTGCGGTTTCAGACGGTTACACATCACCATTAACGACCGCATTGCACAAATCGTGCAGCAGTAAGGGATTTTACGCAATAAAAAACTACATGGATTTTAGGGAGAAGATGCGCCCACGACGGAATCCGGCCGATGGTTGGCAAAGACGACTGTTTCAAACCACGCAAACCAGTGCCCGTTTATAACCTAGTCGTTGTCACGCACAGATTTCAGGAAGCCGATAACTTCTTCCCTGAGACGCTGGGCAAGTTTTCGCAATTCCTGGGAAGACGAAAGGAGCGAGTTGGCTTCCTCACTTACCATGTTGGCGGTATCAGAAACGGCCGACACATTTTGCGAGACTTCCTGTGTGCCCGATGCTGCACGTTGAACACTGTCTGCAATCTCTTGTGTCGCAGCCCCTTGCTGCTCGACCGCGGCTGCAATGGCATTACAGAATTCGTTGATCCGCTCGATGGTTCCGGAAATAGACCTGATTTCCGACACCGAACGGTTCGACGATCCTTGAATACCATCGACCTGAACCTGAATATCGCCAGTAGCCTTGTCCGTTTGATTGGCAAGCGATTTCACCTCACCGGCAACGACGGCAAAGCCCTTACCAGCATCACCTGCACGAGCGGCTTCGATGGTAGCGTTCAGCGCCAGAAGGTTTGTTTGCCCGGCAATATCTTGAATGAGACCAACGACTTTTCCGATCCGCTCAGCGGCCTCGGCAAGCTCCGTTACCGTAGCAGAGGTACTGTTGACGCCAGAAACTGCCTCGGTCGCAACTTCGATTGATTGCGTAACCTGTGCACCAATTTCGCGAATGGCAGCAGAGAGTTCCTCGGTTGCGGACGCCACGGCCTGCACGTTTTCTGTTGTTATGTTCGCTGCTCTCGAAACTGCGGCGGCACGGGCCGTCGATTCCTCTGCATTGGCAGATAACTGAGTTGCGACCAACTGCGTTTTTTCGGCTGCGTCAGCCACTGTTTCCACAATGGAAAGAACACTCTTCTCGAAATTGTCAGCCATTTGTTCCATGGCGCGCCTACGCGCCTCAGCCGCGTGTCTGGTTGCGGCCTCGTTCTCGCTCGCCAGACGATCCACTTCTGCAGCGTTGTTTTTAAACACCAGAACAGCTGCGGCCATTGCGCCAATTTCGTCCTTGAGTTCCGTTCCCGGAACATCGACATCCCTCTGACCATTGGCGAGGCGGGTCATGGCCGACGTCATACTCATAACCGGCCGCGAAACCCAAATACGTACCAGCAGCCCCATCAGGCCCATTATGGCCAGAATGGCAATGATCGCGGTAATAATTGCAGTGTAGCGAAATTCGGTAAGCGACGCATATGCGGCATCGCGATCAAGTGCAAAGCCGAGATACCAGTTTACAGAAGGCAAGCCATTGACGCGGAAAAAGGTGAACAACTGATCGCCTGTGCCATCAATGATGTTCTCCATGCCTTCCTTTACCGTTGGTGTGTCGTCAGGAAACACTTCCGGCAGGGGTTTAAGGGTGAATTCTGCACTCGGATGGATCAGGACCGTTCCCTGATCATTAACCAGAAAGCCATATCCGATCCCGCCCAAATCGATACTGCGAACCAAGTCACCGAGGATACCAATATCGATATCACCGCCAACAACCCCAAGAAGGTTTGATCCATCAAAAACAGGTGTGGTCGCCGTAACAATGAGCTGACCGGTGGATGCATCGGTGTAGGGTTCGGTAAGGGTACTGTCACCGACAGAAACTGCATCTGCGTACCATGGGCGTTGGCGCGGGTCGTATTCGGGCGGCAGATCATCGGGTGGATACATTGTCATTACACCGTCAGCACTGCCGAAATATGAATAGATAAATGACTCGGCAAATGCCTCACCGCTTGCGACTTCAGAGACATTGGTGGGAGAACTGTCACGGGCAATATTGTTGGCGAGGCTCTCAACCAACAGGCGCCGGCCATCAAGCCAGTTTGAAATGCCGGCAGTGGCCAACGAACCACTCTCGGTCAATTTAGCCACAAGCGCATTCTGGATGTATGTTCGTTGCTGATAGTCGAAATAGAGGATGAATGCCGTGAACGTCGCAACAACGATCATTGCCGCAGCAAGCAATATCCGGCTACCAATATTGAGCGACATGCAGCAATCCTCCGGAAGAAGTACATTACATTTAACAAATGTGGTTGCGTAACGCGATTACAAGCACTTGGCGCCGCGAACATTCAGGCTTTTGAAAAACTGATACATGAGAATGTCTTCTCATTGCGGGATGCAACTAAAGTAGCACCCGACAAGAGATCGACATCACTATGAAATCTCTTTGTTTTCGGTATTGATTAAGAACCACATTGCTATCAACTTTGAGTTTCCCCATATGAGGAAATGACTTGTAGCGAACTCTCACAAAATACCGATAAACGGAGGAAATTAATGAAACGCGCATTATTTGCAGGGATGGCGGTCGCGCTCGCGTTCGGGAGCACTGCTGCCGTAGCTCAGGATCGTGCTGACTGGCCGGAGAGCTTTACCGTTGGTACAGCTTCACAGGGCGGGACCTATTTCGCGTATGGTTCTGGCTGGGCGAACCTTGTGGCAGAAGAACTCGGCATCTCGGGTGGCGGTGAAGTCACAGGCGGCCCGATGCAGAACATGGCCCTTGTCCATACCGGTGAAGCCGCCTTTGGTATGACAACGATGGGGCCGGCAGCGGAATCACTCGCAGGTACGAACCCGATTGCACCGGGTCTTCAGATGACCAACGCCTGTGCAATGTTCCCGATGTATCAGAC
The DNA here is from genome assembly GCF_037027205.1 of Thalassospira sp. CH_XMU1458. Taxonomy (NCBI): domain Bacteria; kingdom Pseudomonadati; phylum Pseudomonadota; class Alphaproteobacteria; order Rhodospirillales; family Thalassospiraceae; genus Thalassospira; species Thalassospira sp. CH_XMU1458. Next base: position 709,309 of record NZ_JAYMDW010000002.1, read on the forward strand.
ACCGTTCTCGATCACGGCTCTCTCTTCTTCGGGGATTACCTCGGTTGCGGAAATTCCGGCGGGTGCCAAAATCGGCTTTGGTCCGGCAGGTTCAACCTCTGATACATATTTCCCGCGTATGCTAGAAGAACTCGGTGTTGACTTCGAACGTCGTAATGGTGGCTGGGCCGACCTTGGTGGCCAGCTGCAGGATGGCCTGCTTGACGTTATTGCGTTCGCCGCAGGTGTTCCGGTTCCGGCTGTCAGCCAGCTTGAAGTCCAGACTGACGTGAACATCATCGAATTCACCGAAGCCGAACAGAAACAGATCATGGATGCCTTCCCGGTATCCGAGTTTGACATTGCCGCAGACACTTACACCACGCTGACCGAACCGGCGCGTTCGGTTTCGATGTGGAACTTTGCCATTGCCAACTGCGAGCTTCCGGAAAGCTTTGTTTACGCCGCCACCGACGTTGTGATGTCTGACAACGAGCGGATGGTTTCAATCCACCGTGCGGCCCGTTCGACTGTTCCGGCAAACTGGGACAAGAACATGGTCATGAAGTGGCACCCGGGTGCTGCCAAGTGGTTCAACGAAAATGGCGCATCCATTCCGGCAGACATGATCTACTAATTTTTGTCTGTTAAACATCTTGAAGGCGGACTGTCCGGGCGGACGGTCCGCCATCTTTCAATTATCAGCTTGCCTGTGGCCAAAAACAAACTTGCGTGAGAGCGGGGGAACAGATGACAAACAAAAGCCAGGTGGAAGACGAACACCTTATCGCCGATGGTGTTGACGAAGAGCCGGTCGAACATAATCGACGCCTCTTCGAAGGCAGTGGCCTGACCTTTATCACGATTTCCGCTGCAATCTATGCAGCCTTCCACATGCTTGCACTGAATGGTGTTTCGCTCTCGGGCATGACGGGCGGGATTGTTAATCTGCCATTTCTTCCCGACTTTCCGCTTGAGACATGGAACTTCCGTATCGTTCACGTTGCGGGCGCACTTGCGCTTGGTTTTCTGTGGTACTCGGCCACCAGTTTCAATGACAGCCCGGGCACAGGTACACCGCTTTTGGGGTATCTGTCATATGTTCTTCTCGTGCCGGCATTCATGGCCACCGGTATGGCGTTTAGCTTCGCGCTCGACATCCAGAACGGCGTGATGTGGAACGGCATTGATGCGACAATCAAGTTTAATGAAACCTGGCTTTTCGGAACACCGCTTCTGGTGGCGACAGTCGGCGGTATTGTTTTGTCCTGGTTCCACAAAACATCGCGTGAAAAATATTCGGCCCCCGACTTTGTGCTGTGCGTCTGTGCCTTCGCGGTCGCTGTTTATCTGATCACGATTTATGGCACATTGATGCGCAACTCGACGGGCACACCCTTTGCGCCAATCGGAATTTCAATCGCCGCTGTTGCTGGCACATTGCTGATTATGGAGCTGACCCGAAGGGTCGCCGGTCTGGCATTGGTGGTCATTGCAACGATCTTCCTGATCTACGTTTTCGTTGGTGAATTCCTGCCAGGGTTCCTGCAGTCGCCGTCTGTTACATGGCAGCGTTTCTTTAGCCAGGTTTACACCGATGCAGGGATCCTCGGCCCGACGACCGCTGTTTCGTCGACCTATATCATTCTCTTCATCATTTTTGCAGCATTCCTGCAGGCGTCCAAGGTTGGCGACTATTTCGTGAACTTTGCCTTCTCGGTCGCTGGTCGTGCCCGTGGTGGCCCGGCAAAGGTTGCGATCTTTGCGTCCGGCTTGATGGGTATGATTAACGGTACGTCTGCCGGGAACGTGGTGGCCACCGGCTCGCTCACCATTCCGCTGATGAAAAAGGTCGGCTATCACAAAAAGACCGCCGGCGCGATTGAGGCGGCGGCATCAACCGGCGGTCAGATCATGCCGCCGATTATGGGGGCCGGTGCCTTCATCATGGCCGAGATCACCGGCATTCCATATACCGAGATCGCGATTGCAGCCGTCATTCCGGCCATTCTTTACTTCGTGTCGATCTATTTCATGGTCGATTTTGAGGCCGCGAAACTTGGCATGCGCGGCATGCGCGAAGATGAATTGCCGCGCTTTGATGTAATGATCAAAAAGGTATTCCTGTTCCTTCCGATCATCATTCTGATCATCGCACTGTTCCTCGGCTATTCCGTGATCAGGGCAGGGACCCTTGCTACTGTTGCGGCTGTCGTTGTCAGTTGGTTAACGCCAAATCGCGTCGGGGCACGGTCGGTTGCCAAGGCCTTTGAGCTCGCAGGCGGCATGTCGATCCAGATCATCGCAGTTTGTGCCTGTGCGGGTATCATTGTCGGTGTGATTGCGCTTACCGGGGTTGGAGCACGCTTCTCCAACCTGCTGCTTGGTTTGGCCGAAGCCTCCCAGCTTCTGGCGCTGGTCTTTGCCATGCTGATTGCCATTTTGCTTGGCATGGGAATGCCAACAACAGCGGCCTATGCCGTTGCGGCATCTGTGGTAGCACCTGGCCTGATTGAGCTTGGAATTGAACCACTTACGGCGCACTTCTTCGTGTTCTACTTTGCTGTGGTTTCGGCGATCACACCGCCGGTGGCGTTGGCATCCTATGCTGCGGCCGGGATATCCGGGGCCAACCCGATGGAAACCTCGGTTGCGTCATTCAAGATCGGTATTGCCGCCTTCATCGTACCGTTCATGTTCTTCTACAACTCTGCCATCCTGATGGACGGAACTTATCTTCAGATAGGTCAAGCGCTGATTACAGCCGTAGTGGGCGTATTCCTTCTGTCTTCTGGCGTTCAAGGCTGGTTCCTTGGCCGTTCGGCGGTTTGGTTCCTACGCATTCTGCTTGTTATCGCAGCGTTGTTCATGATCTCCGGCGGTCTGATTACGGATCTGATCGGGGTGGGGATGGCAATCGGCACGCTCTTCATCCAGCGTATTTTGAAGCCGAAACCAGGAACGACATTCCGGACAGGCGGGGCTGACTAAGCTCTTAGACACAAATACCCATAAAAAGAAAAAGCGCACCACATTCGGTGCGCTTTTTTGCTTCTGGTCGAGCTTTTATTCAGTTGCCTAGTCAACAACCTTCTTTACGAACTCCGATTTCAGCCCCATCTGACCGATGCCCGGGATCTTGCAGTCGATGTCATGGTCACCATCGACAAGGCGAATGCCCTTAACCTTGGTCCCGACTTTGACGACGGCTGATGATCCTTTGACCTTGAGGTCCTTGATTACTGAAACCGTATCGCCATCGGCAAGTGGCGTGCCATTGGAATCGCGAACAACATTTGAATCCGCCTGTCCAGTTGCAAGCGACCATTCATGGGCGCATTCAGGACAGATTAACAAGTCACCGTCTTCGTAGGTGTAAGGGGATTCACATTTGGGGCAGGGTGGCAATTCGCTCATATCAGTGACCTTTCGACGATTATGACGTCCTGACAGATACGGCTTGGCAGCACGCAGAGAACATCACCGTGCGATTACTGAACTGGCGTTTGCACTGTCTTGGAGTAAATGGCGGAGAGGGTGGGATTCGAACCCACGGTACCCGTAAAGGCACGGCGGTTTTCAAGACCGCTGCATTCAACCGCTCTGCCACCTCTCCGCAAAACTGGTTGGAGCGTTTCGCTCTGGGCGCTTTCAATAAATTGGGGAGAATGACCTGTCAATAGGGCAATCCAATATTGCAGCGAAAGCTGGTGATTTATCCTGATTTCAGTATGGTAATGACATTCGATAAACCAATTCTTTTTGGAATTTTCACACGTGTTCTACTTCCTGTCCAAAACGGTAAGCATCCTGAGCGATGCTGTATTCATGCACGGTTTCCTCCTCACGGTTCTGTTGGGGTTCATGCTCCTCAAAAGAACACGCAAATTTGCAGTAGTTGGCTTGATTATTGTGAGCGGAGCCTCGTTGCTAATCACGGTTATCCCGGTTGGAGATATGCTGTCGCATCCTCTCGAAACCCGGTTCGAGAAACCAAAACTTCCAGAGATCGAGTTTGCAGGAGCCGTGACGTTGGCTGGGAGCCTTGACCCAGACAGTTACCTAGAGCGCGGCGAAATGAATGTAGGACAGTCCGCAGACCGGATATTCGCGATGCTGCGGGTTGCCAGCTTGTATCCTGATAAACCTGTCTTGTTTACCGGCGGGGATGGCAATCTGACAGAGCGTGGATTTAGTGAAGCCTTTGTCCTGGCAAATTGGCTGGACGAATCGGGCCTGAAGACGTCGAATATGTATTTTGAAGAAAAATCGCGGAACACGCACGAGAACGCCACGAAATCTCTGGAGATAGTTTATCGCGAGTGGCCTGAACTTGCCAAAAAGCCTTGGGTACTAATCACTTCGGCGCAACATATGCCGAGGGCGGTAGGTGTATTCCGTCAGGCCGGCTGGAATGTGATCCCGTATCCGGTCGACAGATCCACCTCAAATGACATCCATTTAGCAAGTCTTAACGTCTCTGACGGTATCAAATCGTTTGGCCGTGCTTTGCGGGAATGGGTTGGTTTGACCGCCTATTACTGGACCGGCCGCACAGACGCATGGTTCCCTGGGCCGCAAGATCCCGGGGCGGAAAATTGATTACATGATTGGATGAGGCTTAGATGAAATTCTGGAAACTACTGACTGCCGCCTCCGTCGTTGCTGTGATGGCGGCAAATGCACCGGCCTTTGCACAGACCGATGAGAAACTTCCAGAATTCACCACCGAAGGATTTGACGAATGGCTCGTTGAATTCAAAAAGGAAGCCGCAAGCAAAGGCATTTCCGATGCCACACTCGACGTTGCCTTTGCCAATACCAAACCGATCCCTAAAGTGATCGAATATGATCGTAGCCAGCCGGAATTCAAACTGACCTTTGAACAATATCTTGATCGGGTTGTGCCGCAATCCCGCATAAATGAAGGTCGTAAGAAGTACGCCGAAAACCGTGAAATCATTGACGCCGCGGCCAAGAAATACGGTGTTCCGGGTCATTACCTGACAGCCTTCTGGGGCATTGAAACCGGATTTGGTCGTTTCACCGGCGGATACTCGGTCGTCGATTCACTTGCCACCCTCGCATTTGAGGGACGTCGCGCCGAGTATTTCCGCAAGGAATTGATGAACGCGCTGACCATCATCGATGCTGGCCATATCGCGCCGGAAAAGATGTCTGGCTCCTGGGCAGGGGCCATGGGGCAGGCGCAGTTTATGCCATCTACCTTCTTGAATTACGCACGCGACGGCAACGGTGATGGCAAGATTGATCTTTGGGGGGCCAAGGAAGACGTCTTTGCCTCTGCGGCAAACTATCTGTCCTCGGTCGGATGGCATGCAGACGAGCGCTGGGGCCGCAAGATTTCGCTGCCGGAAAACTTCAATACCGAGTTTGAAGGTCGCGATATCCGAAAACCAATTTCTGAGTGGCAGGAGCTTGGCGTTCGCATGCCAAACGGCGCAGATTTGCCTGCGGCAGACATGGAAGCATCAATTGTCATCGTAAATGACGGTGAAGGTCCCGCATATATGGTTTATAACAACTTCCATACCATCATGCATTGGAACCGTTCGACTTACTTTGCGATTGCGGTTGGCACATTGGCCGATGCGATTGCCGGTCGTTAAAACAACGTCCGGAAAACGGATATCTTGTCTGAACGAGCATGGACAGAGCATCTACAAGCGGGGACACCTTGATGCCCAAACCACGAAAAAGTGCCTTCGCACATCTGCGAACCAAATGCAGCATCACCCTTGCGGTTGCAGCATTTGGCGTATTGCTGGCGGGCTGTGCTGAAACGCAACTGGCCGTCCATGGCGTCAAGCGGCTTGGCGGTCAGTCACAACAACCTGCCCAAATTGGCAACTACAAGATCGGTAATCCATATGAGATTGCCGGCCAGTGGTATTATCCGGCCGTAGATTACGAGTACACTGAAACCGGTATTGCATCCTGGTATGGCCCCAAATTCCACGGCAAGAAGACCGCCAACGGCGAGATTTTTGATCAATATGAAGTTTCCGCCGCCCATCGGACTTTGCCACTGCCGAGCATAGTTCGGGTGACAAACCTTGAAAACGGCAAGTCGATCAAGGTACGGGTCAATGACCGAGGACCATTCGCCCATGGGCGGATCATAGATATGTCGCGCCGCGCAGCCCAGCTTCTTGGGTTCGAGCGAAAAGGCACGGCAAAGGTTCTCGTCGAAGTGGTTGAAGCCGAAAGCCGTCAGATCGCAGCAATCGCGCAAGGTAAAGCCGCCCCGCAAGTGACCTCAGCCGAACAAAGCACCGTTACGGCAGCACCGCGCGATGTTGTTGAAACAGTCCGCCTTGATGACGGACCGATTACCGATGCAGGTGAACCGACCACTTCGAGTATCAAACTGACGCCGCCGTCTTCCAGCGCAAGTGTTCAGTCCGCACCACTTGAAGGCGTGGTCGAAGAGGCCTCCGTGGTTGAAGTTGCACCTGTCGCATCGTCTTCGATCTATGTCCAGGCAGGTGCCTTTTCCATTTATGACAATGCCTTAAACCTGCGCAATCGCCTTTATGATCTTGCGCCTAGCAAGATTGAGTCAATCGACGTCAAGGGTACGACCTTTTACCGCGTGCGGCTTGGTCCGTTGGAAACTGTCCCGGAAGCGGACATTCTGCTTGAACGGGTGATTGCAACTGGCCAAAACGGGGCAAAAGTTGTCGTTGAGTGTGCTGATGGCGGCTCGGCGACATCGGTCTGTTGATTGAAAAAAGCCGGATATGCTACCGCTTTAAAATGCCGGGCTTGTTGGTGTTGCACAATTCTGCCGAATTTGCGACATAAGCAAATCAGCGGATACACCGTTTCCCGGTGCATAGAGAAATTATTTTACAGGGTTAGAATGCCATGACTTTGATGCCGCCAGTTCCGTTCAAAAGCACTCTGAACCGGGTAGTGGCCGGAGCCTTAATTTTTGGCTCAGTCATGGCAATGTCGATGAGCTTTGCAAGCGCGCAGGCAATAGAGACCAGCGCACGTGAAGCTTTCATTATGGACTTCGATACTGGCGCAGTGCTGCTTGATAAAGAAGGGGACACCCTGACCGAGCCGGCTTCGATGACCAAAATGATGACCGTTCATATGCTGTTCAAGTATATCAAGGACGGTCGCGTTTCGATGGACGACACCTTCCACGTCAGCGAGAAAGCCTGGCGTAAGGGCGGATCGAAAATGTTTGTCGAGGTAAACTCCAACGTTTCGGTCTCTGACCTACTGCACGGTATTATCGTTCAGTCGGGAAATGACGCGGCAATCGTCGTCGCAGAGGGAATTGGTGGATCCGAAGAAGCCTTTGCCGAGGCAATGACCGAAGAAGCTCGCGCAATCGGCATGACCAAGTCCGTCTTTAAGAACGCCACCGGCTGGCCGGCGGACGGCCACCTTGTGACAGTTCATGATCTTGCCATCCTTGCGCGCGACACCATTCGCAGTTTCCCGGACCTTTACGAGCTCTATTCCGTCAAGGAATTCACCTATAACGGTATCCGTCAGCCCAACCGCAACCCGCTGCTGGGCACGAGTGCCGGTGTTGACGGCCTCAAAACCGGTCACACAGAAGCGGCCGGATACGGTCTTACGGCCTCGGCCGAGCGTGACGGGCGTCGGTTGATCCTTGTGGTCAACGGTCTGGATTCTGTACGTGAACGTCGCACGGAGTCCCAAAAGCTTCTGGATTGGGGCTTCCGCGAGTTTGACAACTACGATCTGTTCGCAGAGGGCGAAACCGTCAGTTCCGCTAATGTTTGGTTGGGTTCGGAAACCAAGGTTGATCTTGTCGCTGACAAGGAAATCCTTTTGACACTGCCGCGTAGTGCCAGCCGCGATATGAAGGTCACCGTCGTCTATGATGGTCCGGTGCCGGCCCCGATCAGTCAGGGCGATCAGATCGCAACACTTAAGGTCGAAGTCCCCGATCAGGACACCATCGAGTTCCCGCTTTATGCCGCCCATGATGTCGGACGCCTTGGATTTGTTGGCCGTATTGGCGCAGCCTTCAAATATCTTCTCTGGGGGGCAAACGGGTGAAGTCGAAGCCCGGTTTGTTCATCAGTTTCGAAGGCGGTGAAGGCAGCGGAAAGTCCACCCAGATCCACCATTTGGCAACCTGGTTCCGCGAGCAGGGCCGGGATGTTGTCGTCACGCGCGAACCCGGTGGCTCGCCGGGTGCCGAGGAAATCCGCAACCTTATTCTGACAGGCGATCCCGGTCGCTGGGACGCCGTAACCGAAGCGCTTCTGATGTTTGCGTCGCGTCGCGATCATGTTGAACGCACCATTCGTCCGGCCCTTGCCGAAGGCAAAGTCGTTCTTTGTGACAGGTTCGCAGACTCATCAGTTGTCTATCAAGGCTACGGCCATGGCCTTGGTGCAGACTATATCCGCAATCTTTGGAAACTGGCGATCGGCGATTTCAAACCTGATCTGACCGTAATTTTTGATCTGCCGCTTGAAGTTGGTCTTGACCGAGCTGGGGCACGTTTTGCCAATGTCAGTGCCGCTGAGGACCGCTATGAACGCATGGGACTTGCATTTCACGAGCGCATACGTGACGGTTACCGCGAAATTGCAGAAACTGAAAAAGACCGTTGTGTCGTCATTGACGCCAGTGGAGACATCGAAAGCGTAGGTGAACGTGTCATCGCCGCTGTTCAGGGGCGCATTGCCGGGCAGGGGACCTGATCATGGCCAAGGACGACCTTCCCGAAGAAGAAAACCCCTTTGAGCCGCGACGCAATGATGCCCTTCTTGGCCACGAAGAGGCCGAGAAAGTCATTCTTGATGCCTGGAACAGCAAACGCATGCATCACGCTTGGCTGCTCTGTGGCCCCAAGGGCGTCGGCAAGGCAACGCTTGCCTATCGTATGGCACGTTTCATCCTATCCGGCGGCGGAAACAATGCCGGTGCCGGGCTCTTTGGCGACCAGAATGACGGTCTTTATGTCGATCCGGAAGACCCGGTAGCACGACGGATTGCCGGTGGCGGTCATGGTGATCTTAAGGTTATCGAGCGTCAGTACGACGACAAGAAGAAACGCCTGCAGGGCGAAATCACCGTAGCCAGCGTGCGGACGGTTGGAAATTTCATGTCGAAGACATCGGCAGAGGGCGGATGGCGGATCGTTATTGTTGATGCCGCCGATGAACTGAACCGCAATGCTGCCAACGCGATCCTCAAGGTTCTCGAAGAACCGCCAGCCAACGCCATGATGATCCTTGTTGCCCATCATCCGGGACGGTTGCTACCGACAATTCGGTCGCGCTGTCGGCGCCTTAATCTTGGCCCACTGCAAGATCATCAGGTTGTCGATCTTCTTGGGCGCTATTGCCCGGATATGGATCTTGGCGCACGTGACGCACTTTCGGGTCTCGCAGAAGGCAGCATCGGTCGTGCACTTCAACTCCATGAAGTGGGCGGGCTTGAGCTTTATACTGAACTTGTCGATATCATCGCCGCACTCCCCAATGCCGATGTAGCAGCCCAACACAAGTTTGCAGAGCGATTTTCACCTGCAGACAAAGACGCGGCCTTTGCAACAATCACCGAATTGATGCATTGGTGGCTTGCGCGAATGATCCGGTTTGCCGCCACAGGGCAGGCGCCCCGCGAAGTCGTTGACGGTGAATTGCCCGCCATGCAGCGCATGGCAGCCGCGCAACCGCTTGATCAATGGCTGGAGGTATGGGAAAAGATCAACGAATTGATGGGCGCGACCCGCGGTTTGCATCTTGATCGCAAGCAGGCCTTGCTGAATGCATTCTTCATGCTTGAAGAAACCATGCGAACCTGACATCACTGCCCACATGCCGAAATTTTGACCATCACGGCCCATTTCGGGCCGTTTTGTTTCACGACTTGCGCGAAGGATTTGCCACCATGACCGGGCACAAACAGCCCTATTACATCACGACACCGATCTATTACGTCAACGACAAGCCCCATATTGGCCATGCCTATACCACGCTTGCCTGTGACGTTCTGGCCCGCTTCAAGCGCCTGGACGGTTATGACGTGATGTTCCTGACCGGAACCGATGAACACGGTCAAAAGGTCGACAAATCGGCCGCAGCGAAGGGCATTGCCCCGCAGGCGTTTACAGACCAGGTTTCGCAAAACTTCCGCGATCTTGCCGTTCACATGAACTATTCCAACGATGACTTCATCCGCACCACGGAAGAACGTCACAAAAAGGCCTGTCAGGCGCTTTGGAATACGTTGCTTGAAAAGGGCGAGATTTATCTGGGCTCCTATGATGGCTGGTATTCGGTCCGTGACGAGGCGTTCTACGGCGAGAAGGAACTGATCGAAAAAGACGGCGAAAAACTCGCACCAACCGGCGCACCGGTGGAGTGGGTGTCTGAACCGAGTTATTTCTTCAAGCTGTCTGCTTGGGGTGATCGCCTGCTGGAGTTCTACGAACAGAACCCGGACTTCATCGCACCGCAATCACGCCGCAACGAAGTGATAAGCTTTGTGAAGGGTGGCATGCATGATCTCTCCGTATCACGCACCAGCTTCAAGTGGGGCGTTCCGGTGCCAGGTGACGAAGACCACGTCATGTATGTCTGGCTCGATGCCCTGACCAACTATCTGACCGCGATCGGTTACCCGGATGCAGATCCGGCCAAACTTGAAAAATACTGGCCCGCTGACCTGCATATGGTCGGCAAGGATATCCTGCGTTTCCATGCTGTTTACTGGCCTGCCTTCCTTCTGGCGGCCGGTATCACACCGCCGAAGCGAGTCTTTGCGCACGGATGGTGGACCAACGAAGGCCAGAAGATCTCCAAATCGATCGGTAATGTGATTGACCCGTATGACCTGACCGATAAATATGGTCTGGATCAGACGCGTTATTTCCTGATGCGTGAAGTGCCGTTTGGCAATGATGGTGACTTTTCCCATCGTTCCATGGTCAACCGCATGAATAGCGAACTGGCCAACGATCTTGGCAATATGTGCCAGCGTGTTCTGTCGATGATCCACAAGAACTGTAATGCTGCGATCCCGACACCGGGCGAGTTCACCGACGCAGACAAGGAAATCCTCGCCAAGGCACACGGCATGCTTGATACCGTGCGTCCGCTCTTTGACGAACAGGCGTTCAACAAGGGGCTGGAAGCGATCTGGAGCCTTGTGGGTGATGCCAACCGCTATGTCGATGAAATGGCGCCTTGGGGCCTGAAAAAGACCGATCCGGCGCGCATGGAGACGGTTTTGTATGTCCTGGCCGAGGTCATTCGCCACGTCGGCATCCTTGTACAGCCAATCATGCCGGACTCCGCGGCCAAAATCCTTGATCAGCTGGTGCTGGCCGATGATCAGCGCGGGTTTGATGCGCTTGGACCGAACAACGCCCTGAAACCGGGGTCGGAAATTCCGAAACCGGCTGGCGTTTTCCCGCGCTATGTCGAGACCGAGGATGAAGGAGAGAAGGCATGAATGTCGCCCTTGTCGACAGCCACTGCCATCTGGACTACCCGCAGTTTTCCGATGATCTGAGCGGAACCCTTGCGCGGGCCAAAAATGCCGGCGTTGGCATGATGGTCAGCATCGGCGTGAAACTTACGACCTTTGACAAGGTCCGCGCGGTTGCCGAACAATCTGATCATATCTATTGCACGATTGGAGTTCATCCACACGAAGCGGGCGAGGAGGGGCTTTCAAGCCCGGATGCCCTGATCGAAAAGGCATCCGACCCGAAAGTCATCGGCATCGGCGAAAGCGGTCTTGATTATTTCTATGACAATGCCCCGCGCGATGCGCAGCAGCAAAGCTTTCGTGCCCATATCGCGGCTTGCCGCGAAACGGGTTTGCCCTTGATCGTCCATACCCGTGATGCCGATGACGACACCATGGATATTCTGGAAGAAGAATATGAAAAGGGGCCGTTTACCGGCGTTATTCACTGCTTTTCGAGCTCCGCTGCTCTGGCGCAGCGCGCTCTGAAGATCGGGTTTTATATTTCTTGTTCAGGCATCATTACCTTTAATTCGGCCAAGGAAATTCGTGCCGCTGTTGAAGACGTACCGCTGGATCGGCTGCTGGTGGAAACCGACGCGCCGTATCTCGCACCAGTGCCCAAGCGCGGCAAACCGAACGAACCGAGCTACGTTGCCCATACGGCGGCGAAGCTAGCCGAAATCAAGGGTGTTGACATCGAAGAAATCACGCGAATAACGACGGATAACTTCTTCACACTGTTCACAAAAGCTGATCGGAAAAACCTGCTTGCGCTGGGAGCCGAATAACAGTGACGAAGGTAACCATCCTTGGCTGCGGCTCCTCAAATGGTGTGCCATCGGTTGGCCTTGGATGGGGAAAGTGCGACCCGAACAATCCGAAAAACCAACGTTTACGCAGCTCGATCCTGATCGAGGAAGCCGGGAAAAAGATCCTTGTCGACGTGACACCGGATTTTCGCCAGCAGGCGCTGACGCACGGGATCGACCACGTCGATGCCATCCTGTTTACCCATTCACATGCCGATCATGTGCATGGCATTGATGATGTTCGCTGGTTGAATGTCGCCATGGAGCGTCCGATTGATATCTATGCAAATGCACAGACAATCTCGGACATTGATCATCGCTTCAATTATGTCTTCACGCCACTGCCAGAAGGCGTTGAGTTCTATTTCAAGCCGGTATTGATCCCGCATGTCATCACGGGGCCAATCACGCCAGCAGGGGTTCCAATCACGGTGTTCAGCCAAGACCACGGCTATGGCGAGACCCTGGGTTTCAAGATAGGGAAGTTTGCCTATTCAACGGATGTGGTTGAGTTCCCTGAAGAATCCAAAGATCATCTCTATGATCTGGATGTCTGGGTCGTGGATTGCTTGCGGCATCGTCCGCACAACACGCACGCACATCTCGAAAAACTTCTGGGCTGGGTCGAAGAGTTCAAGCCCAAGCAAGTCTACATGACGCACATGAGCATCCAGTTTGACTACGCACAGGCGATGGCAGACACGCCAGATCACGTCGAACCAGCTTATGATGGCTTGGTTATTGAGGTGAACTAAGCACCTAAGACTTCAGAGGTGAGGTCGAAATGCCCTAACGCGACACAGCACCGAATAGTTCTATAATATATATTATGACAAATTATCGATTTGAACTATCGCTGGGTTCTGACGCCCACACCAACATTCCGCTATACTGCGCCGGCACCGCCAAGGCACAAACGCACATCTCAGGCTGCTCGTTTCGAGCGGTAATGCCGGTCGCTTTAAACCGTGCCTCATAGAGACACCACTCATTATAAAATGCTCCTGCCGACAGTCCCACATCGGCCCAGCCAAGCGACCGGATCATACCCTCAATATTTCTGTCAGGTTCGTGAAACTCAACATCGATGCCAACCGCGATTTGTTCATCGCATCCGAGTGCGACGCAGACCAAATCTCGGCTATGGCTGATACTTGCCATCAGGGCTTTATCTGAAAGCCTGACTACCGGCCTGCCCGACGGCTCCTTGGACACCTCAAATGCCTGCGAAGGTCCTAAATGCTTCAGCGCGAGGTTACGCAGCATTGATTGCGCGGCACTTGACGATCGCAGGCGCTGTGCGCGACGGCTTGCGTTCGCCCCATGCTCCAATCGCAAAATGGACCATAAAACACTTCCATTTCCCGCAACATTAACGGGAACTGATGGGAAATTTTCGTCTGAAGGCCAAGTTTTGGTTGAATGGTTCATCATGGTTTCATTACACAATTAAGTATTGTTGTAACATGCAACAATCATCCGCATCGGATGCACAACATAATATCGAAAATTGGTAGGTTGGATATGCGCCGTTTAAAGTTTGCCGTCGTCGGTTTGTTGACACTTCTTGTCGCGGCCTGCCGTACGGCACCTATCGAAAATGTCACTCACCATGCATTCCCGGCCGGCACTGAAAAGCTCAGCCTTGCGCAAATTGAAGAAAGCATCATCAAAGCCGCGTCCGACCGTGACTGGATCATTACCCGTCAGGCGGACGGCGTACTGTTCGCCACCTACTCGCCACGCTCGCACATGGCAAAAGTTAGAATCGGCTTTGACAAAACCGAATTCTCCATCGTCTATGCCGATAGTACAAACCTGAACTATGACGGCACCTCGATCCATTACAATTACAATCGTTGGGTCAATAACCTGCGTCAGGATATCTTGCGTGAAGTGTCGGCCAAAGCCGCACTTGCCAACTGACCGCGCCACTTATGGCAGTGCAAGTCAGCTTTACAAACTGGGCGTTCTGGTGCGGGTCTAACGATCACGCTGATCTGAAATACGGAACGCCCGGGCTGCTTCAATCCAGCAAAACCGGGATCGGCAAGGCTGACTTGGCTGGCGGTTTGAAACCGGCATGGAAACGCCGACTGGATCTGTATGGCCGTGCCGCAGCAGAGGTCTTGGCGACAACCTTGCGCACAGACGACAATCCATACATCGTGTTTGCATCAAGACACGGAAATATTGAACGCACTGTAAAGCTTCTGCACCAGGTCATAACGGACGAAGCACTGTCTCCGGCCGACTTTGGCATGTCGGTTCACAATGCGCTGGTGGGCATCGCATCGATTAATTGGTCAATAACTGAAAGCCATACTGCCGTTGCCGCCGGGCCGGATAGCCTTATCGCCGGTATGACAGAGGCAATTTGTCAGATCAATGACACCAACCTGCCCGTCATACTGTGCTATATCGACCTGCCGCTGCCTGCTGTTTACAGACATCTTGAACAGGGTGACCAAACTGGAACCGCGCTGGCCGTGCGGCTCGAACCTTTATCACATGCCAGCCAATCCAACAGCTACACGGCCGAATTCGGCACGACTTCGGAAACGCCCCGGATATCGGCACCTCTCGAGGCAGAACGCTTTGTCGAGTTTTTGGAAAGCGGTCTAGGAAAACACACACTTTCCGGAACCAACGGCTGTTGGACCGTTACCAAAAATGACTGACAATATAGCTCAGCGGCCAGGACCTCAGCGCAAAGGCACCCAAAAAGGCTTTAACTGGTACTGGCGCCTTGTAGCCACGGGCTTTGCCTTTGCCAGTTTCGGGCTCGGCGGGCTTTTTATGGCGCTTACGATTTTTCCGGCCATGATGCTGGTACTTCAGGACCGCGAAAAGCGAAGGCGCTATGCGCAGCTCGTGATTTGTCGCGGTTTCCGAGTTTTTGCCAGAATGCTTGATGTAATTGGCGTCGCCTCGGTCGAAACCAAGAATATTGCGCAGCTTCGTGCAGCAAACGGGTCGATCATCATCGCGAACCACCCTACTCTGCTTGATGTTGTGATGATCCTGGCACAGCGTGATAAGTGCCAATGTGTCGTAAAGCACCAGCTGTTTCGGAATCCGTTTTTGTTCGGTGTCGTGCGGGCTGCCGGCTTTATTCGCAATGATGACAACCCGGAACACCTGATTAAACAGGCGAAATATCATCTGAGTGATGGTGCGTGCGTCCTGATTTTTCCGGAAGGAACCCGCACGCCAAGCAACCAAACATTGGGGAAATTCCAACGTGGCGTTGCCAACATCGCGATAGAAACACAAGCCGACTTGATTCCGGTGGTTGTGCACTGTAATCACGATACTCTGAAAAAAGGGGTACCGTGGTATAGGATCGCACCATCGAAAATACGCTATCGTATCGTGGCGGATAAGCCGCTTGCATTTGGGGATTTGCATGATCCGGAGCTCAGCCGTGCCAAACAGGCCCGGTATGTTACCCGGTTCATCAGGGATTATTTTGTGGACAGACTGAAGAATGACCGCGCTGGAAAACGAACTTAAAGCCTTTATTATCGAGACGCTTAACCTTGAAGACGTCACAGTCGAAGAAATTGACGGCGAAGAACCGCTTTTTGTCGAGGGGCTTGGACTTGATTCCATTGATGCGCTCGAACTCGGGGTCGCCATTCAGAAGAAGTACGACGTACGTATTGATGCCAAGAACGAAGATGTCAAAACCCACTTCGCTTCGGTCCGCAACCTTGCGCGCTTCATCGAACAGTCCGGCAAGGAGGGGTGATCATGCATAGCCGTGAAGACGTTTATCAGCAGCTCCACGATTACCTTGTCGATATGTTCGAAGTCCCGGCCGAGGACATCCAGCCCGATGCCCGCCTGATGGAAGACCTTGATCTCGACAGTATCGATGCGGTTGATCTTATTGTGAAGTTTCAGGAAATTACCGGCAAGAAAATCCCGGCCATGGAATTCCGGTCGGTGCGTACGGTCGATGATGTGGTAGAGAAAATTCATGACCTGGTCAGTTCCTAAACGGATTTTGACCATCGTTATTGCCCTGTTGGGCATCGCCTATCCGGTTATCGTGTATTTCGGTTTGGGCGCGGTTTCCCCACGTATTATCCTGATCGCGGCCATCATCTTTGTCATTGCACGCGCTATTATGTTCTTCATCGCCAATAAATATGGTGCGGGACTCATTGCCGGCATCGTTGCTGTCATCCTCGGCGCAGCAGGCTTTGCCAGCGAGATCTTGGCTTTGCGTTTCTACCCGGTCATTATCAGTGCGACGCTTGCCCTGGTGTTTACGCTGTCGCTGTTCTCTGGGATGACGATTATTGAGCGGTTCGCCCGCCTGCAAACACCGGAACTAGATACATTCGGGGTGATGTACACCCGCGGACTGACCAAAGTATGGATCGCGTTTTTTATTGCGAATGGCCTGGTTGCCTTGTGGACCGCACTTTACGCAACACTTGAAACATGGACCCTATATAACGGGTTGATTTCATATATTTTGATTGCGAGTTTGTTCGTCGGGGAATGGCCTGTTCGCCGCATCATCAAAGCCCGCCACCAACATCATATCAATGATCATCGAGTATGACCGGATTTTTGACAGCCCTTTACCAGACAGAAAGCCGCAATAGGCCCCAATGCATTGTTGGTGAACGGCTAATTACGCGTGCGGAGTTGATGAAGGATGCCATCACACTTGCAGCAAACCTTCCGGGTGAAAAACGCATCGCAGTTCACTGTCAATCTGCACATCTGTTCGCGATTGCCCTGATGGCAATATGGCAGCGTGGCTCGACGGTAATCCTGCCTGCGACCGACAAACCCGCCTATCTCGGCACCATCGATGATCAGTTTGATCTTTTCCTTGATGACGCATCAATCGAAGATCTGATGAAAGCTGGTCAAGCAACCTGTCCTCAGCAACCAGACACAATACCGACTCCAACACGTTGTTTTGCCGTGTTTTTTACATCCGGCAGTACAGGCCTTCCGAAGCCCATCACGAAAACACTTGAACAGATTGAGCAAGAAGTCACCATTCAGGACCCGCTGTGGTCACCGATGATTTCACCAAGCGCACGGATTGTCGGGCTTGTTTCGCACCAGCATATTTACGGCCTGATCTTTCGTGTGATCTGGCCGGTTATGTCTGGCCGGATATTCACCGCTGACCCTGCGCCATTCTGGGAAATGATGCAGGGTGACCTCAATCAGGGAGATGTCCTGATCACCAGTCCCGCACATCTCAAAAACCTGCATCCGGGTCTGGCCGATATAGCACGACCATCTCTGATTTTCTCGTCCGGCGGACCACTTGACTACAAACATGCACAAGCGACGCGGGACATGTTCGGGACTTGCCCTATCGAAATATATGGCAGCACGGAAACCGGCGGCATTGCTTATCGGCGCCAAACGTCCACTGAAACAGACTGGACGCCCCTGCCCGGCGTAAAACCGCGTCTGAATGATAAGGGATGCCTTGCGGTGCAGGGACCGCATATTGCCCAGTCAGACTGGTATCAAACCGAAGACAAAGCCGATATTGACCAGACTTCCGGGAAGTTTCGCTTGCTGGGGCGTGCCGACCGAATTGTAAAGGTTGAAGGAAAACGTGTTTCACTGAGTTCGGTGGAACAACATTTGATGGTCTCTGATCTGGTATCGGAGGCGGTTGTTTTACTTCCCGACGATAAGGATCGCCGACTTGGTGCGATCATTGTTCTTAGCGATGCGGGGGTTGCCCGGCACAAAGAATTGGGCACTTTTCGGATGGGCCGTTTGTTACGTCGTGAGATCGCCGACTTTGAAGAAGACGCCGCTCTGCCGCAGCGCTGGCGGTTTGTTGACCAGATCCCAACAGACAGCCAGGGCAAGCGCCCGCTTCATCTGTTACGCGCTGTGTTCGCACAAAGGCCAACAGAACCCGATATTCTGGATACTTTTCAAACCGACGATCAGGTCGCGCTCAAACTGAGGCTGCGCGAAGACCTGATTTACTTTGCCGGTCATTTCCCGGACATGCCGATTTTACCAGGCGTCACCCAACTGCATTGGGCGACGTCCTATGCGTCTTCCATGTTCGGAACGCCGGAAACGACCTCTGAGGTTTCCCAGCTTAAGTTCCGAAAACCGATCCTCCCGGGGCATGTTGTGAACTTGGAAATGCGCCTTGATGCAAGTCGCCAGAAAGTAAAATTCCGTTACTTCTCGGACAGTGACGGCGATCTGAGCTCGGGCATATTGAAATATGATGGTGACGCCGCATGAAGCTTTGTGCCGTCGTCCCCACCCATAACCACAGTTCCGCGCTGGAAAGTGTCGTAACGCGCATTCGTGCGCACGACATCCCGGTTTTTATCGTCGATGATGGTTCGGACACCGAAACCCGAAACACCGTAAGCAGGTTACATGCACCTGTTAGCGGTATTTTCTGCCAACGGCTTGATGAAAATGCTGGCAAAGGCGTGGCCGTGATGACGGGCATGGCCGCGGCCAAGCGTCATGGGTTCACCCATGCCTTTCAGATTGATGCCGATGGTCAGCATGAACTTGATCGCATTGATGACATGGTCAAACTTGCGCAACAATCGCCCGGAGCCCTTATTACCGGACTTCCGATATATGATGACAGCATCCCCACCGGGCGCAAGATCGGCCGCTGGGTGACCCATGTCTGGGTGTGGATTGAAACACTGTCGCTTCATATCCGCGACAGCATGTGCGGGTTTCGCATCTATCCCATTGGCCCAAGCCTTGATATCTGGAAACGCCATGGCATCGGCCACAGGATGGACTTCGACACCGAAATCATGGTTCGCCTTTTCTGGCAGGGCGTGCCCGTAATCCATATGCCCATCAACGTCACCTACCCGGTTGGAAACACGTCGAACTTCCGCATGTGGCGCGATAACGTTCTGATCAGCTGGATGCATACCCGACTGGTGTGTGGCATGCTTGCAAGGCTTCCACGCTTCATTGCCAAGGGCGGAAAGTTTGAGTCACCCACAAACGCAAACACCGAAAATCATTGGTCTGAAATCGATGAACGCGGCATTTATTGGGGCATGCGTTTACTGGGACAGGTTTATCGTTTTGGTGGACGAAAGCTCTGTCTGGCAGTGATGTCGCCGATCATTGCCTATTTCTTCGTGACAGGGCGCACAGCACGGGCGGCATCGCGAGACTTCCTTGAACGCGTAGCAAAGCATAATGGCGATCCCAAGCCGACCTGGCGTGACTGCTTTGGCCATTTCATGAAGTTCGGGGAATCCGCCCTTGATAAAATCGCTGCCTGGTGCGGCGAAATGAACATTGATGATCTTGACCTGCCTGAAGATGCGGACAGTCTTTTTTCTTACATCCCCCGGGATCAGGCGGTAATCCTCTTTGTCTCGCACTTTGGCAATATCGAGCTCGTTCGCGCCATCGCCAGCCGTGATCGTAACTTTCGGGTCAATGTGCTGCTTCATCAGAAAAACGCCGCCCGATTTGGCCGCGTGCTTCAAAAGCTTGCCCCGGAAAGCCAGGTCGACTTGATCGAGGTTAGCGATATCGGCCCGGATACCGCGATGCTTCTTCGTGAAAAGGTGGAACGTGGTGAATGGATCGTGATTGCTGCTGACCGTGTGGCCATCGGCGCCCGGGATAAAACGGTTTCTGTGCCCTTTATCGGCCAGAATGCCCCATTCCCGCAGGGGCCATTTATCCTTGCTCACCTTCTGCGGTGCCCGGTCTACATGGTCGCGGCCTGGCGAGATGGCAAACGTTTCAACATTTCTTGGGAAAAACTGGCTGAGCGCATAGACTTGCCGCGCAAGACACGCACAGCCACAATCACGACATATGCAAAAACATATGCAAGCTGGCTGGAAAAGCTTGTTGTGAAACAACCGCTGCAATGGTTCAATTTTTACGATTTCTGGGCAGACAAGAAGGATAAAAATGAATAACCACCAGGAACACGCCATATGTGGCAATGAGGGCGTTTGATGATCAGCGCATCTGTCACTGAAATCGTACAGTTTTATCATCTCGACCCGATGAATGTGGTCTGGCACGGCAACTATGTTCAGTTCTTCGAGAATGCCCGGTGTGCCCTGCTCGACAAGATTGACTACAATTACCCGCAGATGGATGAGTCCGGCTTTGTCTGGCCAATCGTCGACATGCGCGTCAAATATGTCGCCCCGTGTCGCTTTGGTCAGGAAATCACGATCACGGCAACCCTGCGGGAATATGAAAACCGCCTGAAGATCGACTATCTGGTTACGGATGCGAAAACGGGCCAGAAACTGACCAAGGGATTTACCATTCAGGTCGCTGTTGAAAAAGACAGCGGCGAAATGCTGTATCGCAGCCCGGATTTCTTCATCGAAAAGATGGAGGTTCTCCTGTGACCCACCGTTTTCTTGTTCTGATCACACTGTGTGCAATCGTCATTGTCGGTCTGTCGACAGGGCAGCGGGCATTGCACGCAGAGACAGCAAAACCCGCACCGCTTGATGAGAACGAGTACCTTCGCGGCAGGTTTGAGCTTGCCCGTCATCTGGACGGATTTGAAAAGCCGCTGCTGTCGCGTGGTGAATTCGTTATATCGCCTCAAAATGGTTTGATCTGGAAAACAACTTTCCCGTTTCCCGGAATAACCGTCCTTGAGGATGATGGAATTTTTACGATTACCCCAAATGGTGACCGAAATTCCATGGCAAGCGGATCAGAGACACGACAGTTCGTCCGCATGATCTCTTCGGTTTTGTCAGGTAACTGGGAAACCTTGCAAAGCCAGTTTAATATTACCGAAAACACCAAAAAATCAAACACATGGGAAGCCATCCTAACGCCGAAAGCTAACGGTGCTGTCGCGACCCAGGTGAACCGGATCGCGGCGTCTGGCGATATCTTTGTGAAAACGGTGACGATCAAAAAACCATCGTCAGATCAGGATGTCATTACGTTTGATGATCAGGTGATCGGAATGCTTCCTCTTCCCCCTGAATTCGCCAAACTCTTCACAGACGGGATACCCGAATAATGCGCAGCGCATTCATTTGGATCATTTGTCTTCTCGTGATGGCCAGCTTCTCTGTTTGGCAGTTTGCGACAGACCGGACCCAATTGGATGCTGACTTTCTGTCATTGATTGGCCAGGAACAGGAGCGCAATCAGGATGGCCTCAGCGATATTGATGCGGTACGCGCCCTGCTACGGGAAAATGGTCGACAGGCGATTTTGATGCTGTCGCATACTACTGACCGGGATCAGCTAGAGGCCCTTGCCGAACAGCTCAAAACAGAAATCTCGCAGATTGCAGGCACTGAAAGCGTCACGCTGCCAGGACAAAACGCCGGACGCCTTGAAGACGTGCGCAGCCTCTATGGCCCCTATGCCAGCGGGTTGTTGTCTGACAGTGACAGGACTGCACTTGCCAACGGACAAGCAGAGCAGCTGTATCAACGCACACTTCAACAGCTCTATTCGCCTGCATCATCCTTTACCAGCACGACACTAAAGCTGGACCCGTTCCTGCTGATGCCGGAATTTTTGACTGGGTTGGCGACAAAACTCGGCCCCGGGAATGACATCGTCACCAAAATTGATCGCATTTATCTTCCGTTGATTGTCTCGCTACAAAATGACCAATCTGGCAGCCACGCAAAAAACTGGGTTGATCAGATCAACCGGATTATCACAGACGCGCACCAAAATTCCCCCGAACTTACGATCATTAAAACCGGTCAGATATTCTTTGCTGTGAACGAAGCCGCCACGGCCAAAAGTGACGTTCAAACCATTGCTTTGATTGCGACACTTGGGATCGCAATCATGATCGGCCTGACCTTCTTTTCGGTGTTACCACTTATCGGCGCGATTGTGGTTGTCGGAAGTGGACTGATTGCGGGTGCCACAGCCTTGACGGCCTTTTTCGGCACCATTCATGCGATTGCCTTGGTGTTCGGCGCAACAATGATCGGGATCTCAATTGACTATGCCCTGCATTGTCTTGTGGTTCCGACGGGTAAGACGGGGCCCGATGATCGTTTTAACGCAATCCGAAGCGGTCTTGGTTTGGGGCTTTTAACCTCGGTGATCGGCTTTATCGCGCTGGGACTGAGCCCCACCAGTTTGTTGCTTCAAATCGCCATCTATTCGATTGCCGGGCTGCTTTCGGCCTATTGTTCAGTAAAATTCCTGCTTCCGCTTTTTCCGGCCCGTGAAGTTCGGACTAACTCGCCGATCGCGGCCATACACAACAACCTTATGGTCGCCTTGTCCTACGTTGTTGTTTCAGCACGGCTGCGATTGATTGTGGCAGGCATCCTGATCGCTGCCCTTCCCGTTACTGCCTATCTTGTTCCCGGCCATGATGACATACGCGCACTTGGCCAAAGCAATCCGACCCTGGTTTCAGACGCCCGGACCATATCTGAAACCCTTGGCTTGGGCGGAAGCCCGGCATTTATCAGGATTAACGGCAAAAACGCACAGCAGCGCCTTGAGACATCCGAGGCGGTTCGCCAAGCCATCTCGCCGCTGATCGCCGATGGGAAAATTCAGGGTGCTATCGCATTATCAGATTTTGTCCCATCCATTGCGCGCCAGAAAGCCAACAGAGAACTGGTTCGAAACAACCTTTACCAGCCATTCGCCCCTGCATTGGCTGAAGTTCTGCAAATTTCCCTCAACACCCCGGATTTGGACGCGCCGTACCTTAGTCCTGATAAGGTAGGCAATACCTTGCCAGAGGTGACTACTCTTCAAACCGGTGCATCTGATATCATCCGGCTGCGTGGTGTTTCAGATGGCGCTGCAGTCGCCAAGGTTCTTGAGCCTTTTGAGGAAGCCCGCCTGATCAGCCCGACGGAAACGATCAGCGCTCAATTCGCTGAATACCGCTATTGGGCCTATGTCGCACTTGGCTCGGTTCTGCTGATTGCGCTGTTTCTTGCCTCGCTGCGCTATGGCGTTCAAAAAGGTATCCGTATCTTTTCCGCCCCTGCCGGCGCGATCTTGTTTGCGCTCCTTGGCGGGACTGTGTTGGGTGTTTCGATCAGTTTCTTTACAACAATGGCGATGTTCCTCGTCTTTGCGATTGGCGCGGATTATGTCCTTTTCCTCAGTGAAGGAAATGAGGGGGAACAAGCAACCCATACCCAGCTTGCTGTTTTTCTGTCGCTGATTAGCAGCGTTCTTGCATTCGGACTTTTGGCGACCAGTTCAGTCCCGTTGGTTAGCGATATCGGCACTGTGATAGCAATCGGATTGGTTGGCGCCTGGTTCCTTGCCTTCTGGATGACAGCACCAAACAAGCTCACGACAACAACAGGACAGGCAAATTGAGACAAGATTGCGATATCGCCGTCATTGGCGCCGGTCCCGCTGGCAGTACAGTGGCCAAACTGCTTCACGATGCAGGACTTCACGTCACAGTGCTTGAGGCGCAGGAGTTTCCACGCTTCGTCATCGGCGAAAGTCTGCTGCCCAATTGCATGAATGTGCTTGAACGTGCCGGTTTTCTGCCCGCCCTTGAAAAAGCGGGTTTCCAGCACAAAAACGGCGCTGTCTTTGAGTGCGGCAAAAAACATCGCACTATTGATTTCCGCCAGAATTTCGAGACCACTGGTTGGGGGACAACCTATCAGGTAAAGCGTGCGGAATTTGATCATATCCTTGCCAACGAGGCCGCACGCGCCGGTGTTGACCTTCGATTTGGTCATACGGTCACAGCGGTAGAGACCTCAGATGGTGATTGTCTCATCACCTATCAGGATAAAGCTGGCGCAACATCCGAATTGCGGGCTGGTTTTATTGTCGACGCCAGCGGCTATGGCCGTGTTTTACCAAAGCTTCTGGGACTTGCCCGTGCACCGCAATCAATTTCCCGCCGAGCATTGTTTACCCATGTCATGGACCGCATTGACGATACTGGCTACGACCGTGACAAAATCCTGATCACCGTTCATCCTGATCGTCACGATATCTGGTACTGGCTGATCCCGTTTTCAGATGGCACCGCATCCGTTGGGGTTATTTATCCTGATGGCGACCCTGAATTTGCCGGTATGCGTGAACAGGATATCTTTGACCGGTTGATATCCGAAACCCGTCTTGGTCATTTGCTGGCAAATGCGAAACAAACCCGACAATTGCAATCAATCGCTGGATACAATGCGGAATCTGAAAAGCTGTGCGGCGATGGGTACGTGTTGCTTGGCAATGCTGCCGGTTTTCTTGATCCGGTATTCTCGTCAGGTGTTACAATTGCCCTTCATTCTGCGGAATTGGCTGCGGATATGTTGATCGCGCGACATCAGGGACGCACGGACATCGACTGGGAAACGGGCTTTGCCAAACCATTGATCCAAGGCGTGGAAACCTTCAGATCTTATGTCGATGCATGGTATGACGGCCGCTTGCAGAAAATTATTTTTGAACAACCAGATGATGATTCCCAACTGAAACGTATGGTCGTTTCCATCCTGGCAGGTTATGCATGGAACATGGAAAATCCGCTGGTTGCCAAAACCGACCGTTATCTTGAGATGTTGCACGACCTATGCGCTCCCGCATCCTAAAAGCCGCAATGATCTTGGCCTGCATGATCGGCCTGTCGGCGTGTGAGACAATGAACCTGCCTCAGGTAACCCTGCCGGAAGTGTTTTCAGGCAATGCTGGGCATAAGGTTGCCTTGGCTGATGGGCTTGAGTTTACGCTGCCCGCTGCCCCTTGGGATGAAGACGAGACAATTGATGTTGCCCAACAGGTTGAAGCAACATGGAACAATCAAACCCAGTCCGGGACCGCAACCTTTCAGGGGCGCATCAATATTCAGTCCGATCGCGCGCGAATTGTTCTGATTGATGATCTTGGCCGTCGTGCTGTTGAAATCGACTGGACCGCTGAGCAAATCATAATCCAGAATGCGAATTGGCTGCCGCAAGAATTTGATACCAACAGACTTCTTGCGGACATTGTCATGACCTATTGGCCACTTGATGCTGTTGAAGATGCCCTGCCCGATAATATGTCGGTTCATGAAGGATTTGGTGAACGAACCATTCGGCTTGACGATACGGGCCGCAAATACGCCACCATCGAACATCCGATCAAAGACGTCTGGCAAGGTCAGGCCATTCTCCAAAACCAGCAATTCAACTATCGCATCAAGATCAATTCAATACGGACCGGGAATTAAGTATGGCCCGGCATGCATTTTATCTGTCATCGCTCGGCATCATTTCTGCGCTGGGAAATGGCAAGGCAGAGACCGCGGCGACACTTGCCGGGCGCAGACCGGCAGACATGATAAAACGCAGCGGTTTTTTACCGGACCGTGACGCCATTCTTGGCTCTGTTACGGCAGACCTGCCTGCACTGCCGCCGCAATTATCAGCCCATGATACCCGCAACAATCGTCTTCTGTGGGCTGCCGCAAGCCAGATCGGGGATGAGATTGAAGAGCTGATTGCCACCTATGGCCGGCAACGGATTGGCGTTCTGATCGGAACAAGCACCTCCGGGATTGAAGAAGGCACCAATTACTATCAGCATCGCGTCGAAACCGGCGCGTTTCCTGATACCTTCCGCTATGAACATCAGGAAATAGGATCCCCATCGGCATTTTTAAGGGATGCCTTTAAGCTTGGGGGCCCTGCCTATTCCGTTTCTACGGCCTGCTCGTCGAGTGCGAAGGCTTTTGCATCGGGCATGCGATTGCTAAAGGCGGATATCTGCGATGCCGTTCTTGTTGGGGGCGTTGACAGTTTGTGTCGGCTGACCGTTGGCGGGTTTGATACGTTGCAATCGCTGTCCACGTCGATTTGCAACCCGATGAGCCGGAATCGCGACGGCATCAATATTGGTGAAGGTGCCGCCCTCTTCATTCTGCGCAAGGATGCCGGCGATATCGAATTGCTTGGTGTTGGTGAAAGCTCGGACGCCTATCACCCCAACGCCCCGCACCCGGATGGCGTTGGTGCGGCACGTGCCATGCGCACCGCCTTGGCGCATGCAGGCCTGACAGCAGACGAGATCGCCTATATCAATCTCCATGGCACGGCAACGCCACTTAATGATGTTATGGAGGCCAAGGCCGTTACAGAAGTTCTCGGATCAAACGTACCGGCCAGTTCGACCAAACCCCTGACCGGGCATAGCTTGGGGGCAGCTGGCGCAATCGAAGCTGCAATTCTTTGGCTTTCGCTGAGCGAAAACAAGACTGGTGCACCGCTCCCGCAGCACCGCTGGGATGGCGAAAGGGATGATGACATTCCGGAATTGAACCTTGTTTCTGCACAGCAATCCTTGGCGCCGGCTGATCGCCTGGCAATGATGAGCAACTCATTTGCCTTTGGAGGCAGCAATGTCTCTGTCATCCTTGGAAAGGGATGGACGACCTCATGAGCAACATGTCACAGCGCCTTAATCATGCCCTGCCCCCGATCAGTGAACTGGTCATGCATGCCAAGCCGATGCTGTTGATTGATCGGGCGATGTCCGCTGACGAAACCTCAATGACCGCTGAAGTCGACATCACGGCCAACAGCATGTTCTGCGTTCCCCAAAAAGGTGTGCCGAGCTATGTGGGCATTGAATATATTGCACAGACTGTTGCCGCCTATAGCGGCTGGCGCGCAAAAAACAATGATCCTGACGCGACACCACGTATCGGATACCTTCTGGGTTCGCGTAAGGTCACGCTGTCACGCAACTGGTTCCCGGTTGGCCGCACCCTGTCGGTTCACATAAGCAACATCTTTGAAGATGGTGAAATGGGTGTGTTTGACGGGGAGATCCGTTTGGGCGAGGAAATACTTGTCGCCGCACGCATCAATGTATATCAGCCCAAAGACAATGAAACTTCTTTGACATCACCTTCGGACAACAACCAAGAAACAACAGACCAATGACCAGGACCATATTGGTAACAGGCGCCAGCAAGGGCATAGGTGCCGCAACAGCACGACGTCTTGCACGGGATGGCTTTGACATCGTTCTTCATTATAACTCTGATCGTGATGGCGCTGAAACTGTCGCAAAAGATGTTCTGTCATCCGGGGTTCAGGCCCGCCTGGTTCAGTTTGATATCTCCAATCGGGACGCGACACGCGAAGCCTTGGAAAACGATATCGCCGAACATGGCGCACCATATGGCATCATTCTGAATGCTGGTGTCACACGGGATGGTCCATTTCCCGCCCTTGAAGACGATGACTGGGACAGCGTCATTCACACTAATCTTGACGGATTTTACAACGTTATCAAGCCGCTATTGATGCCAATTATTCAGAAGCGTAAAGGTGGGCGCATCGTGGCCCTGACATCAATTGCAGGAATTGCAGGCAACCGCGGCCAGGTGAATTATTCGGCGTCAAAGGCCGGGATCATCGGGGCGGTAAAGTCCCTCGCCCTGGAACTCGCGAAACGTAAAATCACCGTCAATGCTGTGGCACCCGGGATCATCGAAACACAGATGACCAAAGACCTGCCCGAAGATGAGGTCAAGGCCATGATCCCGATGCGCCGTTACGGAACAGCAGATGAAGTCGCCGCGACCATTTCATTCCTGTGCAGCGACGATGCATCATATGTCACCCGTCAGGTCATCAGTGTGAATGGGGGCATGCTATGACCCGCCGCGTTGTCGTCACCGGAATGTCCGGCATTACAGCACTTGGCAACGACTGGCCAACCATCAAAGCCCGCATACAAGCTGGCGAGACCGGCATTGCGCGAATGTCGGAGTGGGATGACAAATACGATCTGCGTACCCGTCTTGCCGCACCTGTTCCGAACTTTTCGCTCAAAACTCGGTTTAACCGGAAACAGTTGCGCAGCATGGGGCGCGTCGCGCAGATGGCTGTCGCTGCAACCGACGACGCGCTTGAAATGGCGGGTTTGCGGAATGATACCGCATTGTTCGAAGGCGGGCGGCTCGGCATCGCATATGGATCGTCATTTGGAAGCACCCCGCCTGTCCTTGGCTTTACCCGCCTGATGGAACACGGCGATAGCAACGCCATCACCGCCACCAGCTACATTCAGATGATGAGCCATACAGCAGCGGTCAATATCGGTGTCCTTTACAGGATTACCGGGCGGATCATTCCCACATCAACCGCCTGCACATCTGGCAGCATGGGGATCGGATATGCGTACGAGGCAATCAAATATGGCAAGCAAGATGTCATGATCGCCGGTGGTGCCGAAGAACTATGCCCTACCATGGTGGCCGTATTTGATACACTTTTTGCAACCAGCGTCAGCAATGATACGCCAGAAGCAACACCCCGTCCTTATGACGTCAAACGCGATGGATTGGTGATCGGCGAAGGTGCGGGCACTCTGATCCTTGAAGAATATGAGCACGCAAAGGCACGCGGAGCAAAAATTCTGGGCGAGATTGTCGGGTTTGCGACCAACTCGGATGGCTCACACATAACGCACCCAGCCAGCAAAACAATGGCCCGCACCCTTCAGGGGGCTCTTGATGATGCAGGGCTGTGTGGCAACGACATCGACATTGTCAGTGGACATGGCACGGCAACTGACCACGGAGACATCGCAGAAAGTGAAGCTACTCGTGCTGTTTTCGATCGTGCGGTCCCGATACACACCCTTAAGGGCCACTTTGGCCACAGCCTTGGTGCGTGCGGTGCGATTGAAGCTTGGCTGGGGCTGGAAATGATGCGTGAAAGCAATTTCGTGGCGACTGCAAACCTGTCAGAGGTCGATCCCGCCTGCGCCGAGCTGGACTATATTTCAGGCAGTGCCAGACACATCCAAGCCGAACATTTGATGAGCAACAATTTTGCATTCGGTGGCATCAACACCTCGCTTATTTTCAGGTTCGACGACTACTAAGCCACTGCGTCGGGTCTAAAGTCCGCCAACGACTTAGTCTATCGAACCAATGCTTCGCTGTTGACATGTATGGCGTAGACGCTTGTAGTTGCCGTAATCAAAAGCTCGTTCCCCCGTGCACCGCCGAACGTTAAATTCGATACTGTTTCGGGCACCAGTATCTTGCCAAGCAGAACACCTGTCGGATCAAAGCAATGCACGCCGTCGGCCGCAGAACTCCAGACATTGCCATAGCAATCAACTCTGATCCCGTCCGGCAGACCTTGATCGATCTTGGCAAAGTCACGACCGTTCTCAAGTCTTTTCCCGTCAACAACATCGTAAACCCGAATGACGGCGGGAACTTCCTCGTCATGGCTGCTGCCTGATTCCGCGATATAAAGCAGCGTCTCATCATTTGAGAATGCCAAACCGTTTGGTTTATGAAACTCGGGTGTCACGCTGGCTAAAGTGCCCGTTTCAGGATCAAGGCGAAATACATTGTTGTATTTCTGTTCCGGTGTGGCCTTGTAGCCCTCATAGTTCGACAATATTCCGTAGGTCGGGTCCGTAAACCAGATCGACCCGTCGGATTTGACCACAACGTCGTTTGGCGAATTAAGCCGCCTGCCCTCAAATCCATCGGCAAGTGTCGTGGTTGCGCCGTTATGTTCGGTTCGTGTAACCGATCTTGTGCCGTGCTGACAGGTAATCAGACGACCGTTCACGTCCATCGTATTGCCGTTGGCAAAGTCTGAATTATCCCGGAACACGTTGACCGAACCATCACACATCCAACGGAAAATCTTCTGATTTGGAATGTCAGAGAACAACAGGCATTGATGCGCTGGAAACCAAACAGGTCCCTCTGTCCACAAATGCCCGCCAGAGATTTTTCTCAGCCTGACATTTGGCAACACAAGGTCGCGGAACCGACTGTCGAGAACCTGATAAGGTTCCACCATACCGAATGCATCTTGGTGCTTGTCTGCGGCACAGTTAGGCAATTGAACGTCCTTTGCTAAATGTATCTAATGTCCGAAAGTTTACGCCCCTAAGCGCAAAGCCCTTAACGCACCAACTGTTGCCGCCCATAAATCAACAACATCCCGATGATCACAACTCCGAACACCACCTGTCGGAAGGTATCGGCAGGAATATCGACACCGAGTTGGGCAAAATACCGCTGCGGCTGAACGACCGAGAGCATCGATTGCAGGATGGTAATCAAAATGACGCCGGCAACCGTCCCAACATACTTGCCGCGACCACCCAGAACATTCGTCCCGCCAAGAATAATCGCCGCAATGGTCGGCAAAAGATAGGGATCGCCCATCGCCTGATAGGACCTATTGGCCCACCCCGCCAGTAGAACGCCCGTCAACGCTGCAGACGCACCGGAAAAGATAAAACAAGCCAAAATGACCTTGCGTGTATCAACGCCACTCAGAAAAACTGAACGTTCCTGATTTCCGACGGCATAGATCCGTCGACCAAGAACGGACCGGTTCAGCATGAAGACGATCGCTGCCCCCAGAATGATCCAGATCAGAAGCGGATTGGGAATGCCCGGAATGAAATGCCCGACCGCCAGTTCCCGCATGAATTCGGTCGCCCGATCCTGCGGGGCAAAACCGCCGGTGTGATAAACCATAAGGCCTTGGGCCACAGCATTCATACCAAGCGTGAAGATCATGGCTGGCGCACGCAAATATGCCACACCCAGGCCATTTACTGTCCCGATCAATGCACCACACAAAACACCGAATGGAACAGCAAGTGTAACGCCCCACTCCGGTCCCAGGAATCCGGTGGCACCGGTTGCCATCATGCCACCAACGCCGATTGTCCAGGGAATGGATAGATCAATATGCCCGAGCAGAATGACCAGCATCACCCCGCTTGCCACCACACCCAGGAAGGACGCGGTATGGAGCTGCTGGATCAAATATTTCGGTGACAGAAAGGCAGGTTCAACCATTGCCCCGATCAGAAGCAGAACAATCACACATGCAAATGCAATAAGGGTTGCCCGATCAAATTGCCTTGCGATTACGCCTGAAACACTCATTTTTCCGCCTTACCGATAAATATCTAGTCTGTTCTTAATTCGGAGCACACGCAGCGACCCGAGGCTGACCGCAACAAGCAGTACGACGCCGACGAAAAGCGGCTGCAAGACTGGGTTGATGTCAAACACGATCAACAGATCACCAACAGTCCGCATGACAAAGGCCCCGAAAATCGAGCCAACTGCACTGCCGACACCGCCAAACAAAGACGTGCCACCAATGACAACTGCGCCGATGGAGTTGAGTGTGTACTCATTGGCAATAGACATCTTTGCCGCGCCCGAATAGGTCAATGCTGTCAAAAGGATGCCACCAATCGATGCCAGCAAACCGCTTAGGGTATAGGCCAGCATCTTCGCGCGATTGATCGGAATTCCGGACATGTACGCCGCCTGTTCGGACGAACCGATGGCAAAGGCGGCCCTTCCCAGAACTGATCGGCGATACGGGATCCAGATGAACACAACGACGGCCAGCAACAGCAAAACGCTATGCGGCACGGCAAAAGATGATCGCGTCATGAAGTCGGCAAGTTCAAAATTGACCGATCCACCCGGTTGGGGTCGAACGGCAAGTGCAATACCGAAATAAACCGCACTGGTGGCCAGTGTCGCGATCAGCGGCTGCAACCGTCCATAGACGATAATCAAGCCATTTACTGCCCCGCAAGCCAGCCCAAGCAGCAGGACACCAAAAATGCCGAACGTGGTTGCGATCGGCCCATCAACAACAATCGTCGAAGCAAGGCAGTTCGCCAGAACGAATGTTGCCCCGACCGACAGGTCAAGCCCGCGGGTAATAACCGGCAAGGTTTGCGCCATGGCGACAAGTGCCAGCAATGCGCCCTTGTTGGCCGCGGTATTTATCATGTTGGGCGTCAGGCCCGCTGCCTGCTTCCAGCCATAGACGATGAACATGGCGGCAAAGATAAGCATTGCGATCAGAATACCGCGCTGTGCCGCCGACAAGCGGCCAACCCAGCCGAAGTATTTTTGGCGAGAAACCAGATCTGCTGGTTCTGAGCTCACAGTCATAGCGACGCTTCCTGTAGTTTTTTTGGTTCAGGTCTCTTCGCTGCCTGTTCCGGCAGGTTAAGCGCGGCTGACACCAGATTTGTTTCGTTAAGGTCTTCCCCGGCAAGGGTTCGAACGATCCTGCCGTCATACATCACCAGCACACGGTCACAGCAGCCAATCAACTCGTCGTAATCGGTTGAATACAAAAGGATTGCACATCCTTCTGAGGCCAGTTTCTGCAACAGTTGATAGATTTCCTGCTTGGTGCCTACATCAATTCCACGTGTCGGATCGTTCAACAGAATGATGCGTGGCTTGGTCATCAGCCACTTGCCGATAACGACTTTCTGCTGGTTACCGCCGGATAGCGCCCCGACAGGACCGTCAATGCCATCTGCCTTGATCTTGAGGAGTGCGATCATCTCGTCAATAGCGGCCTCTTCTGCGCGCTTATCAACAACGCCCATCCGGCTCATTTTTTCGACCGCGGCAAAAGACAGGTTTTCACGCACAGTCATCGACAACATCAGACCTTCGTATTTGCGGTCTTCGGGCACCAAAGCAATGCCGATGTCATCTGACTTCGCCATCTTCGGGCTGTTCAACTTTACCGGCGCGCCATTGATTTCCACCGATCCGCTCGCCCCGATCAGGGTCCCAAACAGCCCCAACTGCAGCTGTCGTTGCCCCTGCCCATCCAAACCACCGAGCCCGACAATTTCCCCCGGCCGCATTTCCAGATCGATGCCATTAAGTTCATCGTTCCAGGAAAAGTCTGAGACCTTCAGGATCGGCTTGGATGCGGTGGGTCGGGTGCTTTTTGCCGGATAGACACTGCTGTATTCGCGGCCGATCATCATCTCGACAACGGCGCTGTCCGATTTTGTGCCGTTTTTGAATGTCTCGACTTTCGTGCCATTGCGATAAACCGTACAGGTATCGGCCAGTTCAGCAATTTCGGGCATGCGGTGCGAAATATAGATGATCGCCATCCCTTCATCGCGAAGCCGATGAAGCATCTTAAAGACCTTATCGACATCGGCCGCCGTCAGGGCAGACGTCGCTTCATCCAAGATCAGAATTTTTGGGTTGCGTGCCAGTGCCTTGGCGATTTCAACCATCTGGCGCCGCGACAGTGAAAGATTGCTGACCGTTTCCATCGGATCAATGTTTTCGCCGCCTACGCGCGCAAGGGCCTCTTCGGCGATGCGGCGCTGGGCCCGATAATCGATCATTCCGAATTTAAGTGGCGGACGAGTAATGCCAATGTTGTCGGCTACTGTCAGGTCCGGCAGCAGCGACAATTCCTGAAAAATGCAAGACACGCCCAGATCATTGGCCTGTTGTGGATTTGCAAAGCTTACGGTGTTGCCATCAAGTTCGATCGTTCCGCTATCGGGCTGCACAACGCCCGAAAGGATCTTGATCAGCGTCGACTTCCCTGCACCGTTTTCACCAAGCAGCGCATGGATTGATCCGCGGTGCATATCGAAGCTGACATTTTCCAGTGCGCGGACACCACCGTAACGTTTGGTTATGCCCGACATCGACAATAGATAAGGAGATTTGCTCTCTGACACGGCAGTTTTCCTAACTTTATTGAATACCGTCGACGCCACGCGCGGCATCGACGGTATCCGAACGTTTATTGTTGTTAGTTGTTTTCGCCTGTCTGAGACGCGATTTCTTCAGCCGTGAAGCCAATGTTGCAGGCTTCAAAATTGTTACCCGCAAAGAAGCTGCCCGGCAGTTTCGGGAACATCTCGACACCTTCCTTGAACGGGGAATAGGAAATCGAGGTCGGAAGCGCGATTTCTGACGGAACGACTTCACCCTTCAAGGCCGCAATGGCGGTTTTGATGGTCACAGATGACTGTGCCGGTCCCGTTCCACCCGACTGGCAGCTCAGCTCTGCGCTGTTGCAAAGTTGACGAAATGCGTTCTCGGTTTCGCCGGAAATCGGGGCCTTGAACACGCCTGCATCGAGCATTGCGGTGGCAACACCTTGTGAGCCGCCCTGAACGTAAATACCGTCAAATACACCGCCGGCCGCAATGGCATCTGCCGTCACTTTTTGTCCATCACCTGGCGCCCAGTTTCCAACGACATCGACGACTTCGATATCACGCCCGGATTCCTTGATCACCTCATGGAAACCTTCATTACGTGCAATGTCGACGGGTTGGCCAGCCGGACCGCGGACATGCAGGAACTTGGCCGGACCATCACCGCTTTGCTCCAGAAGGAACTTACCGGCCGACATTCCAAGTCCTTTTTGATCAACGTTGATCGCGATCTGGTTGGGGTCATCAATCACGTTGTCAAACGACAGAACGACAACATTGGCTTCGTTGGCTTTACGCACCACCGATCCGAATGCGCGCGTGTTGTTGGCGTTAATGATAATGGCGTCAAAGCCCTGATCGATAAAGTTGTTGGCCGCGGCAATCTGTGCGGCGATGTCCTCACCAACCGACACAACTTTGAATTCTTCGATCTCGGCCGCGACTTCCGGCTGTGCGGCATAGGCCTTTGCGACTGCGATCATCTGAACGCGCCAGTCATTGGCGATGAAGCCGTTTACAAGCGCAATCTTGTAAGGCCCTTCGCGTGCAGGCCACTGGAAATAGGCAGTATCATCGGAAACCGGTGTGAAGCACGCCGGATCAGCACCCGGACCAGCAACAGTGTTCGGCCCGGCAAACGCAACTTGTGCAGTCATCATCAATGCGACAGTGGCTGTCGTCATCGTCAGTAATTTTTTCATGGTAGTCCTCCCGTTGGATGCGCTGTTCTTTATCGCTTCCTCAGCAGGTCAGCGCCCCTGCCCGCATTGTGCAAGTTCTTGACGTCTCGTTTGTCGCATGCCGACGACGAGCCTTCTGATCAAAGATCACAAGGGTCGGTTCTTCTGGTATTTTCAGAGAAATTTCGTTCTCACGCCGGTTTGGCGTGAACCGAGATTTCCCCCCTGATGTCAGCATGTGACTTATTGTTTTTGTTTGGCTCTTTACCGTCGTGCGGCAAGGAGTGGTCAATGCCTGAAAATCAGACACCAAACCATGGCGCAATCTTCATCAGTTCCGATTAAATCGTAAAGAGCAGTTTCCGCAGAACGCATACGGTGTTACGCATCCAAGTTGCGGGTTCCCGCAAGACAAGAGAAATGCCTGTGAATATTATCGAAGAGCTGGAGGAAACCACTCATGTCGGATCTTGCTCATTACCTTCGCATCTCCAACTTGCTTGCGGGGAACCTTGATATTCACTCGGCGCTCAGCTCGGTCAAAACCGAGATCGAGAAGATTATCGAGTTTGATCACCTTGATGTGTGCTTGATTGACACGGACAAAAGGTGGGCAACAGCCTATGAGGTTGGCGTCGAAACAGCCTGGAGCAAGATGCGCTCCCATGTGCGAAAGGCGCCTATCCGCGACATTCTGCTGGGTAAAACGGACCATCTAATGACGGGAAATGCCCTTGACGATCCCCGTTTCCTTTTCCCCGGCGCGGTAAGTGCGCCGATTATTGACCACGAACTTCGCAGCCGCGTCAGTGTCGGCATGAAGGTTCTCGGGGAAGTCGTTGGATCGTTGAATTGTTCTTCGAAAAAGGAAGGTTTCTACGACGACAGTCATCTTGAACAGATGCGTATTTTGGCCGACATGCTGGCCCCGTATTTCTATGCCTTGCGCGCCAACGAAAAGGCCAACAAGGAGGCGATCATTCGCGCTGAAATCCTTGCACGCGAAGAAGGTCTGCGTCTTGGCGCACTCAGCCTTACTGATGCGCTTGAGGCCGAACGCCAACGCATCGGTATGGATTTGCATGATCAAACCTTGGCTGATCTGACACGCATTGCACGGGATCTTCGCCCGGGACTGAGCGAGGCACAGTATCTAAGACTGCAGCAGCAAGTCCAAAACATGATCCAGGGACTGCGCGACATCATTGATACCTCGATCCCATCGATTCTTGACCTGTTTGGCTTCCACCATGCTGTCCAGACGCATCTGGAACGGGCTGTAAGCTATGACAGCATAATGCGCTTCAAGGTCGATGATCAAACAGATGGGGCGATTGACCTATTGCCTGAAACAACCCGCATCGCAGTCTTCCGTATCTGCCAGGAAGCCATCAACAATGCAGTTCTGCATTCGAATGCGTCACTTGTTTCAGTCTTGATTACCAAAAGCCCGGATGACTGTCTGACGATCCGCGTTTCGGATAACGGAAACTTCCAGCCACATCCAAGAAAACCGTCCAGTGGCTTGGAACATATGAAAACACGCGCCCGCCTGATCGGTGCAAAATATGACCTTTCAACGTCCGACGGCACACAAATAACAATTCAGTTGCATCAAGCGACCAGACAACAAGGAGAAACGATCAATGAAAATATTGCTGGTTGAAGATGACAACATGCATGCGGATTTCCTGATGGAAATCGTCGAAAACGCTTTGCCGGAATTTGACGAAATCCTTGTTGCCCATAACGGCAAGGAGGCCGAAAAACTTGCCCATCTACATCAGATTTCAGCCGTCGTAATGGACCTGCGCATGAAGGAACATAACGGCATTGAAGCCGCGCGAACGATCTGGGCAGAACGCCCCCACACAAGGATACTTTTCTGGTCGAACTATTCGGATGAGGCATATCTGCGGGGAATCACCCGGATCGTTCCTGATCAAGCGGCCTATGGATATGTCCTTAAAACCGCAACACCGGACAAGATGCGACTGGCGTTGCGTGCCGTCCTTATCGAAGCACAAATTGTTGTTGATCGTGAAGTCCACCAGATCCAGGCACAGCAGATGCGCTCGCGCAGTGCGCTGACAGAATTCGAATATCTGATCTTGCTTGATCTGGCGTTAGGACTTCCTGACAAGGCAATTGCCATGCGCCGAAAACTGTCGCTCCGTACCGTCCAGAACAGATTGCTGTCGCTTTATGACAAGCTTGAAGTTGAGTCACAGGACCAGAACGAAATGGGCATTGTGCTTAACAAACGCACACGCGCCGTTTCCAGTGCCATTGCCCGAAAGGTCATCAATCGCGAGGGGTTGATAAGTGCCAACAAGGAACTGTCCGCCTGGCTTGCAGGTCAACCAGTGCCACTGGACTAGGTTCTTGTTCGGCACCACCAGTCAGCAGGACCCCTGGCCAATCAGCTTTCTTTGCGCTCGTCCAAAGGTGCCATATCGAAACCTATACTGAAGATGCACCCGCTATGCTCTTTGGGTTGCGTCAGTTTTACCTTGGTCTCGTGCCGGGCGGCGATTTCCTTGACGATGGAAAGTCCCAGTCCACATCCCTCGTCATATCCGGCATCATTGATCCGATAGAACCGCTTGAAGACATCCTTGCGATGTTCGACCGGAATACCCGGTCCATTATCTTCGACGGTCAATATCACCTTGTTTTTGGCAGTGTTCTGTTCAAGCCGAACGGTCACAGCGCTGCCACTTGGGCAGTAAGTCAGTGCGTTATGGACAAGGTTTTTAAGCAACTCTTCAATCAAGGTCGCATCACCCATAATCCACGCAGGATCGGTGATCCCCTCATATCCAAGGTCAATGCCACGTTCGATTGCGACCGGAACTTTTGATCCGGTTACCGCACGGGTAATTTCACACAGATCGATCTTGTCAAATGGTCGGCCGGCAAGGCCTTCGGGTGCGGCACGTGCCGATGCCAGCAACTGATTGGCCAGATGTGATGTCTGCCGGGTCGAGGCCGCGATGGTATCCATGATCTGGTGGATTTTCTCGGGATCCTTTTCACGCTGACCAAGTTCGGCCTGGGTTCGAAGTGCGGCCAAAGGCGTTCTAAGCTGATGCGCTGCATCTGCAGTAAAGCGTTGCATGGTCTTCAGGCTGTTTTCCAACCGGCCAAAAAGCTGGTTGATAGCGCCCACCAGATGGCGCACCTCGATCGGCACATCGTGCAAAATCGGTCTGAGATCACTCGGAGAACGGCGATTGAGCGCCTCCTCCAGGCGGGCCAGCGGCTTCAGGCCCTGACCGATCCCGAACCAGACGATCATGGCGGCAATGACAATCAGCAAGATCTGGCGCGCCGCGGCACTGGCAAGAATATCCTCGCTAAGCCTTGTGCGGGTTCCCATGGTTTCGGCAACCAGCACATGAAAACGGGTCGCTTTGCGAACACTCGCCACATAGCGTGAAAGCGCGCCGATCCTGACCGTCTCGCCGTTATAAACCGCATCATAGAAAACCGGTTCTTCACGCAAAGGCAGGAACTTCTCAGGCACCGGCGGCAGATCTTCGTAGCCTGTAATGAATTCGCCCTGCGCAGTACTGACCTGATAGAAAACCCTGTCTTCTGCCGCACTTGTCAACATCTCAAGTGCAACATAGGGAACGTCCACCTCGATCTTGCCACCAATCAAAACAACACGGTCAGCAATGGCTAATGCAGA
Organism: Thalassospira sp. CH_XMU1458; assembly: GCF_037027205.1. Classification (NCBI taxonomy): domain Bacteria; kingdom Pseudomonadati; phylum Pseudomonadota; class Alphaproteobacteria; order Rhodospirillales; family Thalassospiraceae; genus Thalassospira; species Thalassospira sp. CH_XMU1458. Next base: position 747,966 of record NZ_JAYMDW010000002.1, read on the forward strand.
ACTTAAAAGTGCGCGGTCAAATGCTTGGTTTGTCGAATTAACCGCGTTACTACGGACTTCAAGCAGCATCAGGGAACTGACCACCAAAAGCGGGATCAGCAGCGATATGACAAGCCTGCGCCGAAGCGATCGATTACGCCATTTCATGTTTTTTTCAACAGATAGCCAAGACCGCGAACGGTCTGGATTTTTACATCGGCCGCCTCGACCCGTTTGCGCAATCGACTGATATAAAGCTCAACCGCATTGGCACTGATATCGTCTTCAAACCCGGCCAGCTGATCAACGATTTGCTCCTTGCTCAGAACATGACCGACCCGCATCAACAGGATTTCAAGGATATTAAGCTCACGCTTTGGAATATCGACATCCGTGCCATCAACGGTTACCCTCCGCGCCACTGTATCGAAACTGAGCTTCCCACATTTAAGCTGGGTATTATGCGTCCCGGCATTACGCCGCATAAGCGCCCTCACCCTTGCTTCAAGCTCTACCAGCTCAAACGGTTTGGCCAGATAGTCATCCGCACCAAGATCAAGTCCCTTGACCCTGTCTTCGATGTCACCGCGCGCGGTCAGGATCAGAACGGCACTTTCTGCGCCGCGATGACGCAAACGTTTGAGGATCTCGAGCCCGTCAAGTTTCGGCAGGTTCAGATCAAGTACCACCAGGCCATATTCCTGTGTGCGCAGAACGTCGTCAGCTTCCTCGCCATCGGCAATCACATCGACCGCATAGCCAGACTGTCGCAGGGATCCTGCAATTCCATCTGCCAGTGCGGCATGATCTTCGACAACAAGGACTCTCATTGTTTGCGCGACTTTTCCCTGATAAACCTCGACAGAGGTAATTTCTATTCTGCCATTTTCCCGGCAAAGGCATTCAAGAACAAGCGATATCCTCGCCCCGGCACCATATGCCAATGACCATCCGTGACACAGAGTATTGCAGCATGATTTCGGGCCGTATCTGTATTGGTTTATGTTTCATCGCCCTCGCGATGCAAGTTTCTTCTGCGATGGCCGAAGTTTTCACCTATCCAGCATTGCGTTCGTCCCAGGCATCCGATCCAGAACAATCACTGCTGACCAGCACACAACCGATGGCCGTTATCTATGGCTCCGCCGATATCGGTGCCTTTGTCCCGGTGATCGAAGCCTTTCAGCAAGACAACCCGTTTATTGGTGTTGAATACCATCAGCTGCAAACGCTTGAGATGTATGACATTACCCAAAGCCAGCGCGCCAACGGTGAACCAACGGCGGACCTGATCATCAGTTCCTCGATGGATCTGCAGATGAAACTGGCCAATGACGGATATGCCACATCCTATCAAAGCAGTGAAACAGACGCTTTACCCCATTGGGCGCGCTGGCGCAACGAAGCCTTCGCCGTAACGCAAGAACCCGCCGTCATCGCCTATAACCGCGAGTTTTTCCGCGAAAACGAACTTGAACCGCCCAGAACCCGCGAAGACTTTATCCGGCTGCTTGTCAACCACGACGAGTTGCTGAGTGAAAAAGTCACGACCTATGACATTGAACGCAGCGGTGTCGGCTTCCTGTTTCTGGCGCGCGATGAACGATTTTTCCCCGGTATCTGGGATTTTGTCCGAATTCTGGGTCAGGCGAAGGTAAAGCTTTATTCCAATACCTCTCCGATGCTTGAAAAAATCGCATCCGGTCAGGTGGTGCTTGGCTATAACCTGTTGGGATCGTATGCGGAAACCTTTACCCAACGAAACCCGAACCTTGGCGTCATCCTGCCGGACGATTTTATCGTCGTTTATTCAAGGATTGCCATCATCCCGCGTGGCGCACGCAACCCCGACCTTGGCGGTCGGTTCCTTGATTTCATGTTGTCGATCAAGGGCCAAAGCGTATTGCAAAATGAAGGCAACTTCAACCCGGTACGCGCCGACGTTCCGCCCAGCACATTCTCTTCGCTGATCTTTGACCGGTATGGCGAACGCGTGCGCTCCTTCCCGGTCGGCCCGGGATTGCTGGTTTACCTTGATCAGGCCAAGCGTCAGCGATTCCTGCGCCGCTGGCAGGATGCACTGCTGAACCGCCGGTAGCGCACCCTGCCGATCAAGTGCCTTTTAAGACTTCGCACTATCGGGTACCGGACGACGATCAGGACCGGTATAGTTCCAGATCATCCGGCGCGGGATTGGTCCCTTGTTGCGGCCACCCTGTTGGGTTTGTTCCCATGCATGGGCAAGAATGCCCACCGACCGCGAAAGACAAAACAGCCCACGCGCCAATTCCGGCGCAAATCCAAGTTCGGCATAAATAACTGCCGTTGCACCATCGATATTCATCGGGATCCGCTTGCCTTTACGCGCCAAAAGCTCTGCCTCGATCGCGCTGGCAATTTCGCCATACCGCCCCGACACATGACCGTCCTGTGCTGCAGCGCTTACGAGTGCCAAAAGCCGTGGTGCACGCGGGTCAACCGGGTGGAACCGATGGCCAAAGCCCGGCACATGTTTGCCATGCTCAGCGATTTGATGATCAAGGCCGTCTGAAACCGCCGCGGCCATATCCTGTCCGGCATCCATGCGTGCTGCGATATCATGATAAAGGGCAACTGCCTGCTCGCCCGCCCCGCCATGCACATCACCCAACACATTAACCGCACTGGCCATGGCATTGTTCAGACCAACGCCACAAGTTGCCGCCATACGGGCAATGGCGATGCTGGGGGCTTGCGGCCCGTGATCGACGGCCGAAACAAGCGCTGCTTCAAGCAGCTTGGCCTGCGGGGTCGATGGCAATTCGCCGCGTGTCATCAACCAGATCATGGTCGGAAAACTGATATTGCCAATCAGATCCTCAATCGCGTAACCGCCATAATGGATTTTGCCTGGCTCCATATCGATGATGCCGGTCTGCCACCAGTCGCGCACTTCGTTTTCAACGTCTTCAACGGTTTTCGAACTCACAGCACGCCCTCCTTGGCAAAGTTATCGATTTCATCATTGGAAAAGCCAAGCGACGACAGAATGTCCTGATTGTCTTGTCCAAGTTCCGGCGGCGGTGCACTCACCGACGGTGCATCACCATCCATTTTGATTCCGGTTCGAAGGATGCGGATATCCCGATCAGCGCCTGGCACATTCTCAAACGACGCCAGCATCCCGCGATCAGCAATCTGTGGCAGCGAAAGCGCCTGTGGCACGGTCAGAACCGCACCGGCCGGAACACCAACGGCGTTAAGCTTTTCAACCCAGTAATCGGTTTCTTGTCTAACCAGCACTTCTTCAAGCAGTTCGGTCAAAGCCGATCTGTTTTCGAGCCGTTCCTTGCGCGACACAAACCGCGGATCCTTGATAAGCGTTTCAAGACCGAGAACACCACACAGAGCTTCGAACTGTTCCTGCTTGTTTGCGGCAATGTTGATCTGGCCATCTGCCGTGGCAAAGGCACCAGATGGTGAAGACGTGAAGTTGTCATTACCATTGGCTGTCGGCTCCTTGCCGGCAATCAGATAGTTCGAGACCACCCAACCCATCGTGGCAATCACCGATTCCAGCATCGAAATATCAATGAAACTGCCCTTGGCATCCTTGTTTCCCATGGCCCGCCCCGCCAACGCTGAACTGATCGCAAAGGCCGCTGTCATGCCGCCAATGGTATCGGCCATCGGATACCCGACGCGATAGGTCCCTTTGCCTTCCTCGCCAGTGATCGTCATAATCCCCGACAAGCCCTGGACAATCTGGTCATAGGCAGGAAGCTTCTTCATCGGGCCACTCTGGCCAAAGCCGGAAATCGCGCAATAAACCAGCCCCGGATTCACCTTTGACAGCACATCATAGCCAAGTTCAAGGCGATCCATGACACCCGGACGAAAGTTCTCGACCAGAACATCGGCTTTGGCCACGAGCTTTTTGAGGATTTCCTTCCCACGCGGGTCCTTAAGGTTCAGCGTGATCGAACGTTTACCGGCGTTTTGTGCCATGAATGAAACGCCCATCAGCTTTTCATTGAGCTCCATGTCGGCACCCAGCTGGCGGGCAAGATCGCCACGCCCCGGCGCTTCAACCTTGATGACATCCGCCCCCATATGGGCCAGCTGGTGACAGCAAAACGGTCCGGCCAACACATTGGTCAGGTCAAGAACCGTTATTCCGGAAAGAGATTTTGGTCCACTCATGGTTATTTCCTAAATTCTGTCTGGTAGAATTATGTTCCATTATATAGAATTTTAAGCTTGGACAAAATGGTCTTGGCGCTCTCACTGCGCCAAATCAGAGCACGAGACGGATTTAACCATGTCAGAACAAAACGTTACAGCGGTTGAGCGCGCCTTGGGAATTCTTGATGCCTTCACCGATCAGGACCATGACCTGTCGCTCAAGGATCTGTCCGAGCGTACCGGAATGTATAAAAGCACCATCTCGAGACTGGCGGGAACGTTGGAGTCTTGTGGTTTTTTGATGATTTCCGGTCGTGGCCGCTATCGCCTCGGCCCGGCACTTTGGCGTCTTGGCTCCATTTACCGGCGATCATACGGCATGGACGATATCGTCCGCCCACACCTTTCGATCCTTGTTTCAGAAAGCGGTGAAACCGCGTCCTTTTACGTGCCCGAAGGCGCCAATCGCCTGTGCCTGTTTCGCGAAAACTCCCCAAGCAGCCTGCGTCATCATCTTGAAGAAGGCGCTATTCTTCCTTGTGAATTAGGGGCTGCTGGCCACGTCATCCGCGCCTGGGGCGATGGCGTCGATGACCGTTCGTTACAGGTCCTCGAAGACAGGTTTGCCCTGAGCGAAGGTGAACGTGATCCGGATGTTTCGGCGATTGCCGTACCGGTACTGGATCGCCAGAACCACCTGCTCGGTGCACTTGCCCTTTCCGGTCCGATCAGTCGGTTCACCCCGGAAAAGCGTCTCAAATGCCTGGCTTCGCTGCAATCACGTGCAGCGGATTGCGGTAAACGCATGTCTTCATGATTACAAACTGCCGCCCATCTTTGCCGTTAACGCATAAATCATATGAACTTTTTTCACCCATTTTTTGCCAATGACAGGTTGGTGACAGGTTTGGCTGTTACCGTCCCGCCACTGCCGATCCGTGAGTCATAAATTGGCCCCGGAACAAACAAGAAGAAAATTCGGCAAGGGAGGTCAGGTCAATTTCCGGGGTCAGGTGGGCATTCATGCCTCTGAAAGCGGTGTTCGGACTCCCCTTGCTGGTGCTTTGTTCCATTGATCGGCTTGCCACTATTCGGGTGGCTGGGAAATTGCTTTAGTGTCTGGAGGAGACCCTGATGAACAAACTGTCGATGTTCTCGCGTCGCGGATTTATCGCAGCAGCCACGGCTGTTGCTGTTTCGACTGCTGCATTTGGTGCAATGGATGCCAAAGCTGCAGAAATCGACGAAATTCACTTCGTCATTCCAGGCGGCGCAGGCGGCGGCTGGGATGGCACGGCACGTGGTACCGGTGAAGCCCTGACCAAATCGGGTCTCGTTGGCACCGCGTCCTACGAAAACATGTCGGGCGGCGGCGGCGGTAAGGCGATTGCCTACATGATCGAAGCTGCTGATCGTCTTGACAACACCCTGATGGTCAACTCCACCCCGATCATCGTGCGTTCGCTGACCGGTGTCTTCCCGCAGTCTTTCCGCGACCTGACCCCGATCGCAGCCGTTGTTGCTGAATACGCAGCATTTGCTGTTCCGGCTGACAGCCCGTATCAGTCCTTCACCGACGTTGTTGACGCGGTCAAAGCTGATCCGTCTTCGGTCAAGTTCGGTGGCGGTTCGGTCCGTGGCGGTATGGACCACATCGTTGCAGCCTATGCTGTTCAGCAGGGCGGCGGCGATGCCAAACAGGTAAAATACATTCCGTATGACGCAGGCGGTAAAGCAATCGCTGGCCTTCTGTCGGGTGAAACCGAAGTTCTGTCGACCGGTCTGGGTGAGCTGCTTGAACTTGCCAAGGCAGGTCAGGTTCGCATTCTGGCTGTAACCTCGAAAGAACGCGTTGAAGCTGCTCCGGACGTTCCGTCGCTCGGTGAACTCGGCATTGATGCTGAATTCGTCAACTGGCGCGGTTACTTCGGTTCGCCGTCTCTGTCGGCTGACAAAGCGGATGCCTATGCTGCGATCCTCAAGGACGTTCAGGCAACCCCGGAATGGGAAACCGTTCGTACCCGCAATGGCTGGGAAAAAATCTACAAGCCGCGTGCTGAGTTTTCTGCCTTCATGGAAAATCAGGAAAAGGTCGTTGGCGACCTGATGCGCGACCTTGGCTTCCTGAAATAAGCCGTTAATACACAAGTAAAAAGACCTCCGAAGGAAACCACGCCATGTCCATCAATCGCGACAAATTCGGCGCGCTGCTATTTCTTTGCCTTGCGCTGATATATGGCTTCTATGTCGATGACATCCCGCTGCTGTTTGGCGACGAGGATGCCCCGTTCAATGCCAGAACCCTCCCTAACGCCCTTGCATGGTTGCTTGGTGTGGTTTCCTTCATCCAACTGATACTGCCGACCAACAAAGAGGCCGGCAGCCTCGAACACGCTTTCCGCGGCCTTAAGTGGAAACGCGTTGTTATCCTGGCGGCACTGATGGTGTTTTATGGCCTGACCATCCGCCAGCTGGGCTTCCCGATTTCAACATCGCTCTTCCTGATGGGCGGTTTCTATACGCTTGGCGAACGCCGTCCGCTGGTTCTGATCCTGACGGCTGTCGGTGTCACGCTTGCTTTCTGGGGCTTGCTCTATGCCATGGGCATCTACCTGACCCCGGGCGATTTCTTCTATTATCTCGGTTGGATGTCAAACGATGCTTGAGGGAATTTTCTCCGGTCTTTCGACCGCTGTCATGCCGATCAACCTGTTGATGGTTGCGGTCGGCTGTTTCGCAGGCACCTTTATCGGGATGCTTCCCGGTCTTGGCCCAATCACTGCCATTGCCCTGATGATCCCGATCACCTACGGGTTTGATCCGTCCACCGGCCTTATTCTGATGGCGGGCGTGTATTACGGGGCAATCTTTGGCGGCTCGACCTCTTCTATTCTGATCAACGCGCCGGGTGTTGCCGGAACGGTTGCAACCGCCTTTGACGGTTACCCGATGGCCCAAAAGGGCCAGGCTGGCAAGGCACTGGCCATTGCCGCCTACTCGTCTTTCTCTGGCGGTACGATTGCTGCGATCTTCCTGCTGGTTGCCGCACCGGCACTGGCATCAGTTTCGTTGTCGTTCCAGTCGGGTGACTATTTCGCACTGATGGTGCTTGGCCTGACGGCTGTGTCTGCCTTTGCCGGCAAGGGACAGGTCCTTAAGGCGATTACCATGACCCTGTTCGGGATCATGCTTTCGACCATCGGCACGGATCCGGCGGCTGGCGTTGCCCGCTTTACCTTTGGCAGCATGGATCTTGTGGACGGCATCAGTTTCCTTTTGCTGGCCATGTCGACCTTTGCCCTTTCCGAGGCCCTGCTCTCGATCCTGCGTCCGACCAAGGACACCCGTTCCGAGGAAGAAAAGGCGCTTAAAAGCCTGGGCTCGATGAAGCTGTCGAAGGAAGAAGTCAAGATCATGATCCCGGTCATCGGCCGTTCGTCGGTTCTTGGCTTCTTTACCGGCGTTCTGCCGGGTGCCGGTGCAACGATTGCATCCTTCCTTGCATACGGCATGGAACGCAATATTGCCTCGGCCAAGGAAAAGCTCGGCTTTGGCAAGGGTTCTATCCGTGGTCTTGCGGCGCCTGAAACCGCAAACAACGCTGCGTGTTCTGGTTCCTTCGTACCGCTTCTGACCCTTGGTATTCCGGGTTCGGGCACCACGGCTGTGATGATGGGTGCTCTGATTTCCTATGGTGTTCAGCCAGGTCCGCGTCTGTTTGTTGAACAGCCTGACGTGTTCTGGTCGGTGATCATTTCGATGTATATCGGCAATATCGTGTTGCTGGTTCTGAACCTGCCGCTGATCCCGTATATCTCGCGTCTTCTGGCCCTGCCCCAGCAGCTTCTTGTGCCGTTCGTTCTGTTCTTCTCGCTGGTTGGTGTCTATCTGGTGACCTTTAACACCATGGACATCCATATGATGGTGATTGCAGCTGCAATCGCGATCGGCCTGCGTCTTTTGAACTATCCGATGGCGCCGATGCTGCTTGGCTTCATTCTGGGCAAGATGATGGAAGAAAACCTCCGTCGTGCACTGGCCATTAGCGACGGTTCCATTTCGTTCCTTTGGGAACGCCCGATCACGCTGGTGATCCTGTTGATCAGCATTCTGTTCCTTGCAGCCCCGTTGATCGGCAATCTGCGCAGCTGGTTGGCAAACCGCAAATCAGCGCTTCCCAATGATGGTGAACTCTAAGATCTGCCTCTGAGCGACGTGAAGGATATTGGTAATGCGGTTTCTTGATAATCTGTCGATTGGTCCCAAAACCCTTTTGGTTCCGGTCTTCCTGATGATCGTCATTGTCGCGATGGGGATTGCCACCGTGGCAACCCTTGAAAGCGAGAAAGACACCCTTACCAGCCTTCGCGTTGAAGCCTATGAACGGCGATCCGATGCGCTAACACTCAGCAACGCCCTGAACGAGGCGCACGGATCGCTGTTTCGTATCCTGACCTGGGACTCCAACGGCATTAATGCTGCTGTTGTACCCGATCTTCGCGAACAGGTCGCCAAACTCGAAGAAGAACTCGCCCCCCTTGCCCAGCGTCTTGCCGCTGTGGGTGGTGATGCCTTTACCGAGAACTATGCGAAATACATGGAACAGGTGAACCAGTTCCTTATTGAAAGTGAAATGAACATTTATGGCGCGCTGGAAGTCATTGCCCAGGCAGATGAAACCTTCCAGGCCCTTCAGGCGCCGCTCAACGATATCCTTGCCCAATCGCATGAAATTGCCACCACCTCGTTTGCCGATGCCTATGCGCAGGCTGAAGCCCTGCAGCGTGTCTTTGTCATCGTTGCACTGATTGTTGTGGTTGTTGCGGTTGTCGTGTCTGTCTTTGTCTCCCGGCGCATTTCACGGCCAATGACCGACCTTGCCGAATTAATCGAACAAATTTCAAATGGCGATCTTGATGTGAGTGTTCGCGGCGGACAACGCGCTGATGAGATTGGCAAGGTTGCGCGCTCTGTCATGGTGCTGCGGGATCAGTCGAAGGAAGCAGAAGTCCTGCGTCAGGAACGCGAACGCGTGCGTGGCCTTGAAAGACAGCGCCAGCAGAACCTGATCGACGCCACCAATCATTTCCAGCGCGTCGTTCAGGAAGCCCTTTCCGGGTTTGATCAGGAATTCAGCTCGCTCAACGGATCTGCCAGCGACATGGAACAGATTGCAACCCTTGCCAGCGCACGGTCAGCCGACGCGAACCAGCATTCCGAGCAGGTTCTTCATCACATCGAAGCTGTTTCCCAGACGACCGCAAGCTTGTCCGAGGCCATTGCTGAAATAGGCCAACAGGCCCAGAACTCGGCCGAGGTTGCCGGACGTGCACGTTCCGAAAGCGAACAGTCACGCGCCCTGTTTGAACAGCTGACCAACGCCACCCAACGGATCGGTGATATCGTCAGCCTGATCGAAGACATCGCCAACCAGACCAACCTGCTTGCCCTGAATGCCACGATCGAGGCCGCACGCGCCGGCGACGCCGGTAAGGGCTTTGCCGTGGTCGCGGGCGAAGTTAAAAACCTCGCCTCCCAGACCGCACGCGCGACCGAAGATATCGCAAGTCAGGTCGAAGAAATTCGTGGCCTTACCGACAACGTGGTCAATGCCTTGCACGGTGTTGCCGATGTGATTGGCGAGGTGGATCAGTCGGCCGCTGCCATCGCTGCTGCCGTTGAAGAACAACAGGCCTCTACAGCCGGTATTTCCGACAGCATTCAGGATGCCAATGGCGGTATGCGGACCGTGGCCGAGGCGGTTGGCGCACTAGATAACGAAACAGCCCGCGTGCATAACGGTTCTGCAAACGTAACGCGCGCCACCAGCACATTGAATGACGAAGCGACCAAACTGCGTAACGCAATTGATGGCTTCCTTGAACAAATCGAGAAGAACAAGGCCGAAGCATAATGACGAGAACACCGGATGGTCGCTCAGGCGCCCATTGGATCAACCGACTTTCCGGTGTTTTGACACCCCAGTTTTTCAAAAAACTGTCGATTGCTTTGGGGATTGGCCTTATGGGCGGCTTGATCGCCCATTTCATCAATATGCCTCTGGCCTGGATGATGGGCCCGATGCTCGCTACGTTTGTCGCAAGTCTACTGCGCGTACCGATGGGTGTCCCGATGCAGTTTCGCTCTGGCATCCTTGGCGTCATCGGTATTTTCCTTGGCGCATCCTTTACCCCCGATACGCTTGATCAGGCCGCAAAGTGGCCGATCAGCATGATCGCGGTTCTGCTGTATGTTCCGATCATCACATTCGTGATCACATGGTTCTATTCCCGCATTGCCCGCCTGGATCCGGCGACAGCGCTGTTTTCGGCAACACCGGGTGGTCTGACACCGATGGTCGTCCTTGGGGCCGCGGCTGGTGGCAATGAACAGGAAATCGCCCTGACGCAGGGTTTGCGTGTTTTGCTGCTGGTGATGTCGGCACCGCTGATTGTTTTGATGATCACGGGCGTTGTGGCAAACGGCCATGGCGATAGCCAATCGGTTCAAATGACACTGAATGAAGGCCTTCTGACCGCAGGTTGCGCGATCATCACAGTTCTGGTCTTTCGCAAGCTGCGCATCCCGGCGGCCTATATGACCGGTGCGATGGCGGCTAGCATGGTGTTGCACGTATCGGGCATCGTAGAGGGTAACCTGCCCGACTGGTTGCTTGCTGGAAGCCTGTTGATCCTCGGCTCTGCCATCGGCAGCCGGTTTTCGGGCGTCAAGATCGCCGTCCTTGTCCGTCTTGCGGGCTATTCGGTGCTGGCAACCTTTGTTGTCCTGGCCTTTACCGGTGGGGTTGCATGGTTCGTATCGCAATGGCTGGATCTTGATTTCATTGCCGTATTGCTGGCCTTTGCGCCGGGTGGCGTTGCTGAAATGTCATTGATTGCGCTGGCCCTCAATGTCGAACCGAGTTTTGTCGCCTTTCACCATATCGTGCGCATTTTCGAGATCGTGTTGCTGGCGCCACTCCTTGCCAAGTGGTTTCAACGCCACATGCAAAAGAAAGCCGCACGGCAAGATTAATCTGTTTCGGACGCTTCTCTGGTTTGATTAGCCAAACATGTCCTTGGTGATCCCGTCATACCAGGCAACAGATTCCTCAAATGTATGCCGGCGGACATCGGCACTTTCATCGGGTTGGCTGATAAAGGATGAAGTGCTGGCGATCGCGCCGTCAACATTGCCATATTGCGCCCCGACCTTGATCCCGTCATTGGTTTCGACAAGGCTCCAGCACGTATTGAGATAACGCGCTGGAAAGACCCGCGTATCCATCAGATCTGCCATCAGATGCATCACTACCACTTTCGCCTGACTATTGGCCGCTGATCCTGACTTTGGCATAGCGCCTGCGATGGACGCATCACCGATGACAAAGATGTTCTGATCGCGTTTGGACCGCATGCTTTCGGCATCCACCGGGCAAAATCCAGTCTCATCCGAAAGCCCCGCACTGATGGCAATGCGTCCGGCCTGTTGGGCCGGAATGATATTGAGCAACGCACCGCCAAAGGTATCAAAATCAGTCTCCACCGTTCCAGCTTCGACATCGACACCCTTGATACCCCCGTGGATATTGGGCCCATACCATTCCACCATGCCCGGATAGTATTTCTCCCACCCTTCCGCAAACAGTCCCTGTTTGGAGAATTTCTCTTTCGGATCCAGAACAACAATCGTGCAGTCAGTGAGCCCGCGGGCCTTAAGCGTATGGGCAATCATGGAAACACGTTCATACGGGCCCGGCGGACAGCGATACGGATTGGGTGGCGCTACCATCACCACCTGATCACCGTTTTTAAGGCCATCGATTTTTGATTTAAGTAATTGTGTCTGTGGTCCCGCCTGCCAGGCGTGCGGGGCAATTTCCGCCAGCTCCGCCGAATATCCCGGAACACTATCAAATATCAGATCAATACCCGGTGACAGGACCAGCCGGTCATAGGGGATGGTTTCCCCGGTTGATGTGCGCACCTGATGCGCCGTGCGATCAATTTCTTCTGCCCGGGCTGTCACTTTGCGAATGCCGAAATCATTGACCAGTCGATCATAGCCATGCGTGATCGACGCAAAATCGCGATAGCCACCAAGGTACAGGTTGGAGAAAAAGCAGGTCGTGTATTTCTCGGAATCCTCAATCAGGGTGATGTTGATTGCCTCACCGGCCTTTTCCGCCAAATGACGGGCCACCGTTGCCCCACCGGCACCGCCGCCAACAATCACGACATTCTTGCGGCCTTGGGCACGCAAAATGCCCGGCATTGCCATGACACCTGCACCGGCACCGAGAAACTTGTTGAACGTTCGCCTTGTGACATTGCTCATTTTCTTGTTCCTGATCCGTTGATTAACGACGTTTCACAAACTCCAACCTTTAGTCCTTCGTCGAAAAATAGGTCGCAAGCGCTGCCAATTCTTCCATACCAAGGCTTGCCATGATTGCCTGCATCACTGAATTGTCGCGCAGGCGGTATTTGTATTCCAGCATCGCCTCGACAAAATACTCGCGCGGCAAGCCGTCGATCACCGGGATCGCATGATTGGCAGCGTGTCGCTGATGACACGTCACACATTCTGTTGCGAGATAAGCGCCATAATCTGCATCACCTGGCATTGCCAACACCTGTCCGATGGCCTCACCCAATGGCGTGTCCGGTGTCGTTTTCTCCGCACCGGACTCCGCAAACGAAAAGTTCGGGATCAAGAAGATCCCGAACGCAACACACAGCCAAATCTTATCAATGCCCAGCACCCGAAACACGCGCGCCGTCAAAGCCCTGCCACCATCCGTTTCATGATGTTTCCGGTGACAGTCACGCATTAATCGATCCCCTCGGCACCGTTTTCTTCATCACCGTCCGGTGTGACATCAAGAATACGCGCGCGCATCACGATCTCGGCCGGTCCATCGCCACAGTTTTCCATGCAGGGTTCAACATTGGTCGCGAAATTTGGCTCTTCCAGACGATCATCGGGATAGAAGTTCTCTTCGTTGGGCAACGAAATCTCGCTAAAGGTTTCATTGGATAACTCAAAGTCTTCTTCTGTGACAATGTCGTTCAAATACAACAGGTAAGCTGTAATTGCGTAGGTCTGATCCGCACTCAGCGACCGGGCATTACCAAACGGCATTGCCCGATGGACATAGTCAAAAATCGTCGAGGCGAACGGCCAATAGGACCCGATGGTCTTGACCGGACGGTCCGCCGTCAGGGTATCAAAGCCACCCGATAATACCGGCCAGCGTCCCTCGCCTTCACCAAACACGCCATGACACACCGCGCAGTTTTCATCATAGAGCACGCCACCATCGGCCACCGTACCACTGCCGACAGGCAACCCGACACCGTCCGGACGAACATCAATATCCCATGCTGCAATTTCTTCTGGCAGTGCTTCGCGGCCAAGATGATAAACACCATGCTCAGGGATCACTGCATCCGCTGCATTCACAGAAGGTTCCGTTGCTGATGCGGTTTCAACAGGTTCTGATGCCGGTGCGGACTCAGGTTCCGCTGCGGCTTGCTCTGCACTTTCCGAGAAGGTTGCCAGATAGGCGATCACATTGGCAATCTCGTCGTCCTTTTTCAGGCCGGCAAAAGCCATCTTCGTACCTTTGACATAGTCGCGCGGTTTCGCCAGATATTCGGTCAGACTGTCGTGAACCCAAACCAAACCTTCTTCACCGGCCTTGGTCATCGCCTTGGAATATTTGAAATCCTCAAGCGACCCGGCAACGCGCCCGAAGATTTCATTGAGTTCCGGTCCAACCTTGTTTTTGGCCCCTTCACCCACGGCGTGACAGGCGGCACATTTGCGGAAAACCTTTTCGCCGGCATCTGCATCTTGCGCGTTGGCATTGGTTGCCCATGCTGCGCCAAGCAGAACGATGCTTGCGGTAAACTTAAGAAACTTCGACATTTTCCGCCTCTCCGTTCGACTTCAGATACCAGGTCTGGATGCCATTATTGTGATAGATGGAGTTATCGCCGCGTGCCGCGCGCAGGGCGTCCTTGGTCGGCTGAACGTAACCCTGCTCATCAATCGCACGCGATTGCAGATAAAGCGGCGATCCGTCCCAGTTGAATTCGTAGTAGAAGCGATGCAGCGACCGGCTAAGGCTCGGCCCGTCAATCCGGGCATGCTGCCAGTTGCGGCCACCGTCAATCGACACATCAACGCGCTTGATCTTGCCATGGCCAGACCATGCAACGCCGGTAATGATCGTATGGCCGCGGCCATGGGTGATCGGCGCCTGCGGGCTTGGGTTGGTGATAACCGATTTGACATCCATCGCCCAGGTAAACCGCCGTGCACGCCCATCAGGCATAAGATCGGTATATTTCGACGTCTCTTCGCGGAGCTGCCATGGCTTATCGCCGACCTCGATCCGGCGCAGCCATTTCACCCACATATTGCCTTCCCATCCCGGAACGCACAGGCGCACCGGATATCCTTGTTCGGTGCGCAGGGCCTCGCCATTCATTTTGAAAGCAACAAGGCAGTCATCAAGCGCCTTTTCAATCGGGATCGAACGCCCCATACCTGATGCATCGGCACCTTCGGCCAGGATCCATTTTCCGGCTGGTTTAACACCGGCTTCTTCCAGAAGTGTGCGCAGGCGAACGCCGGTATACATCACGTTATGCAGCATACCGTGGGTAAACTGGCAGCCATTAAGCTGCGCGCCACGCCACTCCATGCCAGAGTTCGCCGCACATTCAAGGAAGTAGACCCGGTTTTCACGCGGAAAACGCATCAGATCCTGCATGGTAAAGACAAGCGGCTTGTCGACCAGACCATTGATCATCAGGCGATGCTCGGCCGGGTCCACTTCGGCGACCCCGCTGTGATGACGCTCAAAGCAAAGACCATTGGGCGTGATGATGCCGTCAAGTTCATGCAACGGTGTGAAGTTGATCGACGATATCGGATCGGCGGTCAGCCATGGCACATCGCGACGTACGACATGTGCTTCAAACGGTGACGGCACACCATAAGGTGCGGCATCCACGCCCGGACCGGAATACTGGTTCCAGTCCTTGAGTTCCGTGATCGCCGGATCCGGGGTTCCGGCCGCCAACGCAGCACCGCCACCAATTGCGGCAACCGCCGCCCCACCGGCGGCTGTTAGACCACCCTGAAGAAAGCTGCGCCGACTTGGCACAAAATTCTTATCTTTCTGAGGTTGTTTGGACATGGCTCTTGGTGCCCTCCCTACACATTCGATATTTTATATATATTGAGGCGAAAAATGCCCTGCCCGGTGATTGGAACCGGCCAGGTGATTTCGCCTAGTTCATTCCAATCACTTTCACGGTGTCATTGCGTGGAATATCAATGACCTTGTGACGGGTGATGTAGTTTTCCATCAGATCGTAGACCGCTGGTCCTTCAACGCCTTCGTTGACGGATGCCCAACCGGCGACAACATAGCTGCGATCCGCTTCAATCGGCTCGCCAGTCTTGATCATTGTCATGTTCGAGATACGGTTGCCGATGCTTTCCTTGGGTGCACAGCTATAGGCCATGCCACCGACACGAACCATGTCACCCCCCTGTTGGAAGAACGGATCCTTGTTAAACAGGTTGTCACAAACGTCCTCGAGGATTTCCTTGATCTGCGTGCCAGTGAATTCCAGACGATAAACCGACGGGTAATTCATGCTGGTCTGGTTATAAAGATCATCGATGGTGATATCGTCACCCGGAAGCAATGTCGTACCCCAACGGAATCCCGGGCTAAATGCCAGTTCCGCATCTCGTTCTTCCATGATGCCCTGACAAATCAGGTCATCCCATGTCCCGTTGAAATTACCGCGGCGATACAGCAGACCTGATGTCTTGCCGATGACGCGATTGCACTCCGCCTCATAAGGTGCGCGGACCTCGTCAATCTTGGCGGCCATTTCCGGATCCGGATCGATTACATCCGAGAACACCGGAATAAGTGCTGAATTATAATCGGTTACGCGCCCATCTTTAACTTCCAGATCAACGCGCCCCAGATATTTGCCGTGTGAACCCGATGACAAAAGCAATGTATTGCCGATCTTGATCGCCTCGGGCACCGCGTCGTGGGTATGGCCTGTCAGGATGACATCAATGCCGTTCACAACGGTCGCCAGTTTCTGGTCCACGTCAAATCCGTTATGCGACAACAGGACGACCACAGCGGCCCCGGCCTCGCGCGCGGCGTCGACATTGGCCTGAATGACTTCCGGGCGAATACCAAACGACCAGTTCGGGATCATCCAGCGCGGATTGGCAATCGGGGTATAGGGCATGGCCTGCCCGATCACCGCGACCTTGTGCCCGCCGGTTTCATAAAACGCGGTATGTTCGAAAACCGGTTCATCCCATTCCGTGTCAAAAACGTTGCTGGCCAGGAACGGATAACCAAGATCATCAACGATCTCCTTGACCCGATCTTCGCCAAAGGTGAATTCCCAGTGCCCGACCATCGCGTCCGGCTTGAGCAGCTTCATGCAATCAACCATGTCCTGCCCATTGGTCTTGAGCGACGTGTAAGACCCCTGCCAGGTGTCACCACCATCAAGGAACAGAACGTTGCTATCCCCGCGTTCCGCACGGATCGCCTTGACCAGCGTCGCGGTGCGATCAAGGCCGCCAAGCCGTCCGTAAGTCCGCGCCATATCGACATAATCGACCATGGTGTGCGCATAGGCGAGCGGACTGCCGCGCTTTATCCCGAAGTGGGACAGGAATTCCTCGCCAACAAGATGCGGCGGAATGCCTTCAAACGCCCCGACACCGTAGTTTTCTGATGGCGGGCGGAAATAGACCGGCTTTAGCTGGGCATGAACATCGGTGAAGTGCAAAAGCGTAATGCTGCCTTTGCTGTCAAACTTCAAAAGATCGTCCTGAGTCAGACGCTGTTGGGCAGCCACACGGGTCAAACTACCCATATAGCCGGTCGCTGCGGTGGTCACAGCTGCCCATTGCAAAAATTCACGGCGCGAAAACATTTATTGGTGGCCTCCGGGCAATATTCACCTGTTCGGCAACGCGGCCGAGGCATTTAAAGGAAGAAAGGCGGGGCAACCGGGAGGATAAGCCAATCACCCCTGTAGTAACTTTTGAATCTTATTGGCGAACTGCAGGTGTCTCGACGGACAAGCCGGTGCCACGCCAGGTCACATAGACCTCAAGCGCCATCAGTTCGTCAGAAAATGCAGCCGGGAATTCCGCACGGGTATCACGGATGCAACCGCGAAAACGGTTATGCAGTGACACCAGACTGGCCTGCTTCAGGCGATAGGTCGGGAACCCGTTGACATTGCCCTGACTGAGATGGTCGGCGCGAATGTAGTTGCCATTGTTCTGTTCATGACAAGATGCACAGGAAAGATTGAGCTGCCCGGTCCGGGTGTAATAAAGCTCGTTGCCCTTCTCCCACCAGCTCTGCATGTGCCCTTCGGCAAGATCGATGGCGACCGGCGTGCCCAAAGACTGATGTTTGACATAGGCGGTCAACGCCTTTTGCTCAGGCGCATCAAACTTATAGGCCTCTGCCTCCATCTCTTCGGTGCGGCACTTGTTGATCTGAAGTTCCACATTGATCGGGCGGTTGGATGCTTCATCCCATTTCGGGAAGCTTGCCCCGACACCAGCCATGCTTTCCTCGGCATCCCCGTGACAGGATGCGCAGGATTTACCGGCACTTCCGTCAACCGTATTCCAAAGATCCGCACCGTCCTGCACTTCAAGCATTCCGGGATTTTCAAAGGTATCGGTTTCCAGAAGACGCGTTTCTTCGGTTCGATACAGCCAGCCTGACAGCACCTCGTCAAGCGGGTGACCTTCTGGCGGTGCTGCACGGGTGATCATCTGGATTTCGCCGTCGATGACGAGTTCATCGTCAACCGGCCCACCGGCAAACGCAATCCCCGGGACAAGTGCGGTCATGGCAACCGCAGCAGCTTTGGCTATGATTTGGTTTCTCAAGACATTCCCTCCCGATGCAGTGGCGGGCCCGTGATCACCTGGATCAAGGACCCGTCCCGAATCATTTCATGGCGATCTTGTTTTCAGTCTCGTAGACAGAACCGTCATCATCCAACCAGCTGAACTTGAATGTTCCAGCCTCGTTAACCTTGGCGGAAAACTCGATATAGGGGTTGGCGGAAATTGCCGGCTCGAGTTCACAGGAAAACACGGGCTTGCCGTTGAATTCACAGGTGAACTTGTTGATGATTTGGCGCGGGATGAGATTGCCATCCTTGCCCTTGCGCAAACCTGATTCCATCGGATGGTTGATCAGGGTCTTGATGGTGATGATCTCACCAGCCGATGCGGATTTCGGCACCTTTACACGCGGCTTGATATTTTCCATTTGACTTTCTCCCGATCCGATCAGCCGCCGCAACCACCGATGGTCACTTTGACTTCTTTTTTATCCATGAAAACCTGCCCCTTACTGGTCTTTGCGACCGCAACCACATTCTGGGTTTTCGCAAGACGCATGCGGGTTTTCGCCTCGGCTGCACCGCTCATCGGCGTGAAGTGGAATACAGCGACATCCGGGTTGGGGTTGCCTTCGGCATAGATGACAACCGACTCAACGTAATCGTCATCCGTCATCGGGCTTGCCACAGACACCTCGATCGGCACGGTGTTGCCGTTTTCGGCAATTTCCGGCGTCGTCAGGGTCAGGTCACCACCCATCGCGGGCTCTTTACCACCGGCAAAGTTTTTGATGCTTTCGGCTGTGGCTTCCGGCGTGGCAGAGGCGGACAGCGAGAAGCCGAACACTCCGGCTGCAGCTGCACCGACCGATGCACAAAGCATTTGGCGTCGTGTGAGATTCATCTTGGTTCCTCGGTGGTTGTTATTCTTTGAGCGTCGCCAAATAGGCCACGACATCTTCAACTTCCTGCGCGGTCAGGATTGTTTTGCCGACCAGATCTTCGCGGACATTGATGCCGACATTCAGCGAATAGAAACCCGGCATAACCGTCTCTTCGGAGAAAACTTCTTTGGCATCAGCCACGATGGCGCGAAGTTCGCCCTCGCTCCAGCGGTCGGCAGCACCATCAAGCGGCGGCCCGACTTCGCCGTGGAACAGCTGGTCGCTTTGATCTTTGACAGCGTGACATGCCAGACAGTTGCCAAGGCTACGATTGGCAAAGACCTTACGCCCGTTTTCCGGGTCTCCCGGCTGGCTGGTCAATGACTGGGATACAGACATGTCATCGAATTTGACATCGGCAGGTGCGAGTGCATCAGCTGCGGCAAGGGCCGGAAGGCCAACGATCAGGCACGCAAGAAAGGTTCTTGGTTTCCAAGACATGGCGTTGTGGTTCCTCCTGTGACGATGCCCCTGCCCTCTGTGTGGCATATGAACATCCCCGGTCTGACATCTGGCGGCTCTGACGGCGCCTTTAGTTCAAGTTATTCAAACTCAACTTTTAATTCAACACATAAATATGATATTTTTAATGTTTCATGTTCTGAACTATTAATTATGCATACATTGCAAGGGGTTGTTACTGCCCTAATCGCCCCTCCTCCTGAAGCTTCTGAATGATGCGGGCATGATATTTCTGGAAGTGCTCGTCGGTTTCGTAGCCCTTCTCGTTTACCCAGCGAAACATATTCAGGAACGTCCATTTGCCAAACGCACCGGGCATGGTCGCAACCGCGGCCTCGGCGGCATTTTTGCCGTCTTCCGGTGCTTCTTCAGGCAGAAAAACGATGGTCGGGGTAAAGACATAGCCCCACTTGCGGGCGGCGGTTTTCTCGCTCAGCACGTCGCCATCGAGATCAGTCACTTCTTCGTCGCCAAACATGTTGTATTGGACGACCTTGAAGTTCTCCTTGATATAGTCGGATACCTCTGGATCGCTCAGCAGTTCGGTATGCATCTTGGCGCAATAGATGCAGCCACGCTGTTCAAAGATCATCACGAGGCGCTTGTTTTCATCCCGGGCGGCCGCGATATCGTCGGCAATGTCGCGAAATGTGATCGAAAACCAGTCCTGCTTGTGCAGACCATCTTCGCCCACGGTTTCCGCGTGCGATCCGTGTGACCAACTCATTACCAGCAAACCGGCGAGCAGATATTTCGCCAAAGGCACTCCACGCAGCAGATGACGCATATTCATGACGCAACTCCTATCCGAGGGTCGAAAGCGAAGGGAAAGTTTCAAGCAACCATTGGGCGATGGCCGACATCTGCCCGGTCATGAACAAGACACCGGTCAACACCAACAAGATCCCCATCGCACGTTCAACAGTGTGCATGTGTCGTTTGAATTTTCGGGACCAGCCAACGAATTGCCCGGCGAAAAGCCCCGCCAGCGCAAAGGGCAAACCGATTCCCAGCGAATAAACCGCAAGCAACCCAGCCCCGCGCAATGCCGTGCTTTCCGCCCCGGCAACAAACAGGATTGCGGCCAATGCTGGCCCCACACACGGTGTCCAGCCAAAGGCAAAGGCAAGCCCCATCACATAGGCCCCGACAAGACCCGCCGGCTTTTTCGCAACGTTGACCCGCGCATCGCGATACAAAAGCGATATCCGGAACACCCCCATGAAATGGAGGCCCATGACCGCAATCATGATCCCGGCAATGATCGATAAAATGTCAAAATAGCTGGCCAGTGACTGACCAATGACGCTCGCCGTCGCGCCAAGGGCGATGAAAATCGTGCTGAAACCCGCGACAAAGGCCAATGCCGTAAAGAACACCTGGCGTGACTTCGCACTTGCGACCGCGCGATCATCAAGATCCGCCACACTGACCCCTGCCAGATAGGCAAGGTATGGCGGCACAATCGGCAAAACACATGGCGTAAAGAACGACAACACCCCCGCAAGGAAGGCTGCGCCGAAACCAATATCGAGCAATTCATGTTCCTCCCGGCACTGTGGGTATCTGATTTTGGAATTTGTTTATCAGCGCCTATTCAAAGAATAGTATTTTTCATATATATAATTCAATCATAACTTTATGTAGAATCCAGACATATGAAAAAACCGCACATTTCCCGGGTGTTCCGGCTCACTCTGGCCATGATTTTCGCATCACAGATGTGGATCGGCTCTGCATTGGCGACCGAATTGCTGATGCTTGAACAAAAGGGATGCGCATGGTGTGTCCGCTGGCATCAGGAAATCGGCGAAGCCTACCCCAACACCGATCAGGGCAAACTGGCCCCTCTTCGCCGTGTTGATATTCAGGAATGGCCCGAAGACCTTGATCACATCGCGCGTGAACGTGTTACACCGACATTCGTGTTAATCAGCAACAACCGGGAAGTCGCCCGCCTGCGGGGTTATCCCGGCGATCATTTTTTCTGGCCGATGCTTGACGAGATGCTCTCGCAATTGCCGAACGATTAGGAAAACTGTATATTCGGTTTGAAGCACAGTATCCAATCGTGTATTGACCTCGATGTCTGGTATAATCGGACATCTAACGGCTTTGGCCCTTTAACCGACGAGCACAGCAAACGATGGCCCTACCACGTTTCAAGCAAAACATGGACTCGACCGAAGCCGAAGCTCTCCTCAAGCAGGCGCGCAAGGCCAGCGAGATGCTCAAGGCGCTGTCGCATGAGACACGCTTGCTGATCCTTTGCATCCTCCAGGAAGGCGAAAAGTCGGTATCCGATCTCGAAGAAATTCTGTCCATGCCCCAGGCCGTTGTATCACAGCAACTGGCACGGCTTCGCATTGATGGTCTGGTCTCGGCCCGCCGCGAAGGCCGCATGATCTATTACCGCATTGTCGATACAGAAATGGCGACCATCATTGGTACGCTTTATGACTTGTTCTGCGCCCCGGTCCGCGACGAAGAAAAGGCCGCTGCCGAATAGGCGACAACTGCTGATCGAAAAAGCTTCCTTGAATTAGAACAGAAAAAACGTCACGATTCCGCCGACGCCTTGGCAAAAAATTACAATCAACAAGGCGGGAGGAAAACGTCATGCTGGGTTTGGATAATCCTTGGGCCCTGCCGCTTGTCGGTGTTTTGACCGGCATCGTGGTGGGATTTGTCGCACGTCGACAACATTTCTGCACGATGGCAGCCCTTGAACGCTATTGGTTTGCCGCCAATAGCATCGGTCTGCGCGCCTGGGTGCTGGCGGCCATCACTGCACTGTTCTGCACCCAAACGTTTATCGCCCTTGGCGTTATTGATCTTTCCAACAGTTTCTACATTACCCCGACCCTGCCGATTGCAGGCAGCATTCTGGGCGGGCTGATGTTTGGCTTTGGCATGGCCTTTGTCGGCACATGCGGATTTGGCGCGATCATTCGTCTGGGCGGTGGCAATCTGCGTGCACTGGTTGTCCTGACCGGTATCGGACTAGCCGCCATTGCTGCCCTTCGCGGCGTAACGGGCCATTTTCGTGTCTGGTTTCTTGATCCGCTGTCGATTGAGTTCACCTCGGCCGGATCGCAATCGATTGGCGCGATCGCATCAAACGCCAGCGGATTTGATCTGCACTATCCGATTGCCCTGCTGATCAGTGCCATCGGCCTTTGGTGGGTCTTTCGCAGTTCTGATTTCCGTGCCGAACGCGCAAAGGCGCTTGGCGCCATCACAATTGGTGCCTGCATATCGCTTGGTTGGATCTGGACGACGAGCTTTGCAAAATATCGCTTTGTTGAAACCCAGATCGAGGCAGGCTCCTTTGTCACCCCGGTTGGCGATACAATCATGCAGATCATCACCGTTACCGGGGCCCTGCCCGATTACGGGGTTGGATTGGTGATTGGGGTGTTTCTGGGCGCGGCACTGGCAGCTTGGAAAAGCAACGACATGCGCTGGGAAGCCTGCGATGACGCCCGCGAACTTGGTCGCCACCTGC
This sequence comes from Thalassospira sp. CH_XMU1458, assembly GCF_037027205.1. Classification (NCBI taxonomy): domain Bacteria; kingdom Pseudomonadati; phylum Pseudomonadota; class Alphaproteobacteria; order Rhodospirillales; family Thalassospiraceae; genus Thalassospira; species Thalassospira sp. CH_XMU1458. The sequence continues at coordinate 770,963 of NZ_JAYMDW010000002.1, forward strand.
TTGGCGCATTTTTGATGGGAACTGGCGGCGTTTTTGCCCTTGGCTGCACCATCGGCCAAGGTGTCAGCGCGTTCTCCACGCTGGCAATTTCTTCGCCGATTGTAATGATCTCGATTGCCATCGGCGCGCGGGTCGGCCTTGGCGTCCTTCTTGAAGGATCACCGTTTGGGTTCCTGCGCGCAATATCGCTGCGCAAGCACGGTTAAACCAAAACCCACGCAGCAATTATCCCGCCACAACAAACCGATATGCCGGACGTGCCCGCTCGATCACGCCAAGGCCTGGATGCGGCATGTGAAAGCCGATAATCCGCGATCCATCGACGGCAAGCCGATCGAGCAGCATCTTGCGCGTGGCAATGCCCTTTTCGGCATCCTGATCAGATCCGCTTGGCCATTCTGGATGGATCAAGGAGACGGCAACATTGGTAATGGCATCGCCCACCACAAGTGCGCTGTTTGATCCGTCATGGATCATGAAAGATGTATGCCCGGGTGTGTGACCGGCAGTATCGACTGCCTCGACACCGGGTACCACCTCTGCGTCATAATCGAACAACTCGATACGATCCTCAAGGAAGGCCATGCGGTTGCGCGCCCCGACCACAAAGCTTTTGCGCGCGTCGGGCGTTTTTTCAAGCGTATCCTCGGCCTGCCAGTATTCCCACTCGATCCGGTTCATGTGATAGCGCGCGTCGGCAAAGATCAATTCGTCGAAATCATCAATCAGCCCCCACAGATGGTCGGGATGCGCGTGCGTAAAAACAATATCGGTCACTTCATCCGGGCTGACACCGGCCGCATCAATGTTGTCCATAAGCTTGCCGGCTGACGGCATGAAATTCGGGCCAGCGCCAACATCAAACATCACCACCCGATCACCACGGCGCAAAACGGTGATGTTGCAATCGGGCAGCAACGCATCCGTTGGTTGCCCCTCGGCCTTAAGCAAAGCAACCAGTTCATCCTGTGACACATCAGGAAAGGCAAAAGATAACGGCAACATCAGATTACCATCCGATATGACCGTGATGTCTGACGCACCAAGTTTCAGGGAACCAAGCGCTGACGCAGCCCCGGGAAACAACCCGGTTGCCCCCATACCCGCCAGTGCCAACGAAGATTTCAGAACATTACGACGAGACCAGGAATTGCTTCCAGACATTGCATCCTCCACATATATGTTTTTTTGAATGAATGCACTCATGGTTGATTTGGTCAACCTAAAAACATACCAAGTGGAGCTTTCCACACGCCAACAGCCCCGGATGCCACACCAAAGCCCAGGTACGACACCTAGGTCGCGTCGTGTACTTTTTTCTTTATTTACAACGAACTAAAGGAAACATTGATCTCACTGCATTCAGTGTCGATCTACCGCCCTTTCAACAATCTCGTCGTGGTCCAGAACGGGGGCGACGTCGATATCACTGGCATCCATCATCCCTGAAACACGTTGCAGGGCTGCGATGAGAAACGTCTGTTCCCATTCTTCAAGATTGTTGAACTTGTCCGAAAAACGGTCATGAAGCGCCATCGGCGCGCGATCCAGAATGGCCCTGCCTTGATCGGTAAGCCTGACGAACACCTTGCGCTTGTCGGTGTCGCCGCGCTCGCGTGTCACAAGCCGCATCGCCTGCAACTTGTCGACAAGCGCCGTGGTCGATGCCTGGGCCAGATTAACCTTGGCCGCGATCTGGCCAACCGTCATCTCACCGAATTCCTCAAGCGATTGCAAAACAAGAAGCTGGGATGTTTTAAGCCCGGTCACTTTACCAAGCTTTTTGGCGTGGATATCACTCGCCCGCAAAATGCGGCGGATGGAGATCAACGCTTCATGCAATTTATCCATTGTTATTTTCCGGACGTTTTTCGTTTCTATAGCAAGCGTTGTTTTAGCCCCGGACCCGCGGCTGCGCAACGCTTTAAGACACTTTTATATCGAATTTCGATCATTTATTCCATCGATTATCGCTCTATTCAGGAAACAATATTTCATCGAAAGAATATTATCCTTATCGAAGGGCGATACATCAATGTTTAGCTTAATATCAATAACTTATAGAGTTTCACAGGAAAGTCACAGAGAAGGGGTTGATCAATTTGTATCGTTGTTCTATACATCTCTCGCGACATAAATGATCGTGTATCGAAATAACAGAGCAGGCAGACCGATGAAAATTGCCAACACAAACGGCAATACCGGCCAGAAAGCCAACCTGATTATCCGTAAACCCAAGGCCACAGACGGCGCTGCGGTGAATAACCTCATTGCCGACTGCAAGCCGCTGGATGAAAACTCGATGTATTGCAATCTGCTGCAGTGCTCGCACTTCTCAGGCACGTGCGCGATTGCCGAACTGAACGGCGAAGCCGTCGGTTTCGTTTCGGGCTATATCGTCCCCGACCAGCCTGATCAGCTTTTCATCTGGCAGGTGGCAGTTTCGCCCAAGGCCCGAGGCCTGCGTCTGGCGAAGCGTCTGATCCTTGACATTCTGGATCGTCCGTCCTGCCACAACGTCTCGCAGCTGAACACAACGATCACCTCGACGAACGCACCGTCGCAGGGTGTCTTCCGTTCCGTTGCGCGCGAACTGGGTGCTGATGTTAAGCGCAAGGTCCAGTTTGAACGCGAAACACACTTCGAAGGCGCCGCTGCCAGCGAAATTCTTTGGCAGATCGGTCCGTTCGAGCGCGAAGACGTCGAACGCGTCGCCGCCTAATCCGGCTGACCTAATTTCCCCACTTGTCATACGCGAAATGGCATCGACCATTTCTGGAACATCCGGCACGCCGGAACGTTCGGTATGACAGGTGGACTTGATTTTCCCAATCTGAAAGAGGGAACTATGACTGTATTTGATCGCCTTGAATCGGAAGTTCAGAGCTATGCACGCTCCTTCCCCGTAACCTTTGAAAGTGCTGAGGGCGCTTGGCTGACCGATGTCGATGGCAACCGCTATCTTGATTTCCTTGCCGGTGCCGGCACGCTGAACTATGGCCATAACCATCCTGTCCTGCAGGAAAAGCTGATTGATTATATCAAATCAAACGGCGTAACCCATGGTCTGGACATGCACACCAAGGCCAAGGCAGCCTTTCTTGAAGCGCTCGAAGAGAAAATCTTCAAGCCGCGCGACATGGAATACAAGGTCCAGTTTACTGGCCCGACCGGCACCAACGCCGTCGAAGCTGCTCTTAAACTGGCCCGTCGCGTCAAGGGCCGCGAAACCGTGATTTCGTTTACCAACGGCTTCCATGGTTGCACGCTTGGTTCGCTTGCCATCACGGGCAACGAACATCATCGTGGTGCTGCTGGCGTCTCGCTTGATAATGCTGTTGCAGTACCGTTTGACGGTTACATGGGTGACGGTGCTGATACCACCGAGTATCTGGACCGTGTCCTTTCGGACAACTCCAGCGGCATCGCCCTGCCCGCAGCCGTGATCGTCGAAACCCTTCAGGGTGAAGGTGGCCTGAATGCCGCTGACTTTGGCTGGCTCAAGAACCTGGAAAAGGTTTGCCGCAAGCATGACATCCTTCTGATTGTCGATGACATTCAGGCGGGCTGTGGCCGTACCGGTACGTTCTTTAGCTTCGAACCTGCTGGCATCAAGCCGGACGTTATCACGCTGTCGAAATCCCTTTCGGCGTATGGTCTTCCGCTTGCCGTAGTTCTGATGAAGCCGGAACTCGATGTCTGGCATCCGGGCGAACATAACGGCACCTTCCGTGGTAACAACCACGCGTTTGTGACTGCCGCTGCTGCGCTTGACCATTTCTGGTCGGATGACAAGTTTGCTGCTGATGTACGCGACAAGGCTGCGTTCCTCGAAACGCGCCTCGATGAAATCATTGATCGCTATGGCGATGGCAAACTCTATCGCAAGGGCCGTGGCCTGATGCAGGGTATCTGCTTTGAAAGTGGCGAACTGGCATCGAAGGTCACCAAGGAATGCTTCAAGCATAACCTTGTGATCGAAACCAGTGGTCCGGAAGATGAAGTGGTCAAATGCCTTGTGCCGCTGATCATCTCCAAGCAGGATCTGGCACATGGACTGGAAATCCTTGAACTGGCAACCGCCAAAGCCATGGGCAAGGACGTTTCCCCGTCCAAAGCAGCCGCTGAGTAACATAGTTTGGGCGACGCTTAACTGCGTCGCCCGGCCCCACAACTTAATTATATCAAAGAGTTAAAAATGATTGTTCGTACTCTGAAAGAATGTGAAGCATCCGGTCGCCGCGTGGTTTCGGACAACTGGGAAAGCACCCGCCTGTCGCTCGCCGAAGATGGCATGGGTTTCTCGTTCCACATCACCACCATTTATGCCGGCACCGAAACCGAGATATGCTACGCCAACCATTTCGAGACGGTTTACTGCATCTCGGGCAACGGCGAAGTCGAAACCATTGCTGACGGCAAGAAATACAAGATCGAGCCGGGCACGGTTTACATCCTTGACAAGCATGACCGCCACTATCTGCGTGGCGGCACCGAGGACATGGTAGTTGCCTGTGCCTTCAACCCGCCGCTGAATGGCCGTGAAGTGCATGACGAGAACGGTGTTTATCCGCTCGATGGCGAAGCACTCGCAAGCTAACAATTTCTGGTCGGGCGGCACCTAACGACTGCCCGACCATTTAAAGCATATTCTTTAAAGGAAACGCCCCTAAAGGAGGCAACATGCTTTCAGCCCAGAAAAACAAGGACGCAGGGCATAGCGTTCACAAGATCGGCGGTACGTCGATGACCCAGGTTGATGCGGTCATGGACAACATTCTTGTCGGCAACCGTAAGGAAGACGAGCTTTACAACCGTGTCTTTGTTGTTTCGGCATATGGCGGTTTTACCGACCTTTTGCTGGAAAACAAAAAGACCGGTGAACCGGGCGTCTATCAGCTTTACGCCGGCTCGGAAACCGATTGGGCCTGGGGCGATGCCTTGACCAAGGTCTCCGAAAAGATGTGCGCCATTAACGAAGAAATTTTTGGCGACGCGCCGGAACTGAAACTTGCCAATGCCTTTGTACAGGAACGCATTGAAGGCACGCGCAGCTGCCTGATGGATCTTCATCGTCTGTGCAGCTTCGGTCACTTCAAGCTTGAAAAGCATCTTCTGACCGTACGTGAAATGCTGTCAGCCATTGGTGAAGCGCACAGTGCGCACAACACCATGCTTCTCCTGCGCGCCAAGGGTGTGAATGCGGTCTTTGCCGATCTTTCGGGCTGGCGTGAGCCAGAGGCCTCTACCCTTGATGGTCGTATTGGGAAGGTGTTTGATGACATCGACCTTTCCAAGCAGCTTGCCATTGCGACGGGCTATGCCCAGTGCAGCGAAGGCCTGATGAGCATCTATGGCCGTGGCTACAGTGAAGTGACCTTCTCGCGCATTGCCTGCCTGACCCAGGCGCGCGAAGCGATCATTCACAAGGAATTCCACTTGTCGAGTGCTGATCCGCGCATCGTCGGCGAAGATGCTGTGCGCCCGATTGGCCGCACCAGCTACGACGTGGCCGACCAGTTGTCGAACATGGGCATGGAAGCCATCCACCCGCGTGCGGCCAAAGGCCTTCGTCAGAACGATATTCCGCTGAGGATTGCCAATACCTTTGAACCGGAACATCCGGGCACGGTTATTGACGATCATTGGGAGCCGGAAAACAGCCGTGTTGAAATCGTGACTGGCGTTCCGACCGCGTTCGAGATTGAAGTCTTCAATCAGGATATGGTTGGTGTTCCAGGTGGCGAGGAAGCGATCCTGAACGTTCTGAAACGTTACAAGGTCCCGACCGTTACCAAGAACCTGAACGCCAATACGATTACGCATTACGTGTCGGCACCGCTCAAGCAGATCCGCCGCTGCGTTGACGAGATCGAGGCAAATCAGCCAGAGGCAACCGTTCAGACCCGTAAGGTCGCTATTGTCTCGGTGATTGGTGCCAACATCGAACAGCCGGGTCTGTTCGCCCGCGCGGTATCGATCCTTGATGATGCCGGTGTTGAACTGGTGGCCTCCCACTATCCGAGCCGCCGCGTTGATCTGCAGTTTGTTGTTGCCGAAGGCGACTTCAACAAGGCAATTGTCGCCCTGCATCGCGGCCTCGTCGAAGGCAAAAAAGAAGAAAGAGCATCATCCAAGCAAACCAAGGATGACAGCACCGAAAAACAGGAAAAGCTCAAGGCTGCATAAGCCAAAAGGGCATCCGAACATCACAGCAAAACCCGCAAGTGCCGCATTGGCCTTGCGGGTTTTGTTTTGCCTTGATCATATGCTTGTCAGTTTTGATGCAGCGCGATAGGACTTAAAGGATAATCGGGGCACACCAGCAAAACAGACGGGACATCGACCATGACCACGCATAACAGCAAAGCCATCAACGAACTCCTCGACGTCATGGCAAAGCTGCGCAATCCCGATGGTGGCTGCCCGTGGGATCTCGAACAGGATTTCTCCACCATTGCCCCCTACACCATCGAAGAAGCCTACGAAGTGGCTGATGCGATTGCCGACAATGACATGCCAGAGCTTTGCAACGAGTTGGGCGATCTGCTGTTGCAGGTGGTGTTCCATGCCCAGATGGCGAAGGAAGCCGGTCATTTCGAGTTCGAAGACGTCGCCAACAGCATCGTTTCAAAAATGATCAGCCGTCATCCGCATGTTTTTGGCGACGGGGATGCTACGACGACCGATGGCGTCAATCAGACTTGGGAAAAGATCAAGGCCGCCGAACGCGCCCGGAAGGCCGAAGACAAAGGACACGAACGCCACAGCGCCCTTGATGGGGTCGCAAGCGCCCTGCCCGCGTTAATGCGTGCGGAAAAACTGACCAAACGCGCCGCGCGTGTCGGGTTCGACTGGCCCAGCACCGATGAAGTCTTTGACAAGCTTCACGAAGAAATCGACGAACTCAAAGCCGAAATGACGGAAAACCCGGATCCGGCCCGTTTGCAGGATGAACTTGGTGATATGTTGTTTGTGATGGCCAATCTTGCGCGCAAGATCGGTGTTGATCCCGAAGTGGCCCTTCGCGGCGCGAACCATAAGTTCACCAAACGCTTCCACTTCATCGAAGACGAACTGGCACGCGACGGCCGCACGGCTGCGGACTCCGATCTGGCTGAAATGGATAGTCTCTGGGATGTGGCGAAAAAGACCGAACGCGGTCAGGTCTGATCAAACTCAGGTAAAGAGCGGTATCAGAATTTCATTGATTTCTGCCCACAGCTCCTCGGAGCTGGCGCACAAAAGTCCGGCCGCCGTGGCATTGGCGTTATATTCATTGTTCTTGTCGGCAGTGATATAGCGCGCATAGCCACCAGCCTCACGCACCAGCAATGTGCCCGGCGCATGATCCCAGGGTTTAAGTGTCCGATAGGCACAGAAATCAAACGCCCCACGCGCTGTTTCCTCATACTCGGCACCACAGCAGGAATAATGCGCAACATCGGCAAAGAAATCGAGATGGCCGTAATGCTTGCGGATGCGGTCCCGTGCGTAGGAAATCAGAAAACCTTTGGCATCAGACGCCTTGGTGATGTTGGAACGCACGGAAACCGGCTGATCCCGGTAACGCGTCCCCGACCCCAGTTCTGCAACGGTTGCCGCCCCTTCAATCGGATCGACAATCCAGGCAGCAACGGTTTCGCCACCAGAATAAAGGCCGACCATGCAACGGAACGGTTGTTTGTGATGGGCGAAGTTCTTGGTGCCATCCACCGGATCAATGATCCAGAACGGATCATCGCCAGCAAAGATCCGCTCCTGCAAAGTCGGGTCTTCATGGGCGGCTTCTTCGCCAAGGGCGCGGCTGCCCGGCAAAAGATCGGTCAAACGGCGAGTCAGAACGCGCTCAGCTTCAGTATCCGCAATCGTCACCAGATCCATCGCATGGGTCTTGGTATCGATATCTGCATCATCCAACTGGCCAAAACGCGGGGCAATTTCAGCAGCCGACACTTCCCGAATGATTTCGGTCACTTTGTCCATATCGACTTTAATCGCCACGCGCTCTCTCCCTATCAAACCAGATGAACATCGAGCCCGGCCTTGGCACACCAGTCTTCGAAACGGCCAACGCGGGTCGTATCGACGCGCACCTGAACCGAAATGCCGTCGGCACCTTCGTTGCGTTTCAAAACCTCGCCCTGCTCATAAAGCCGCGCCAGTGATTTGCCATCCGAATACGGCACACAAAGCTCAAACACCGGCATATCTTCGGTCAGCCGGTCTTCAATCAGGCCAAGCAATGCATCGCAATTGGTACCTTTGATGGCTGAAATCGCGATCGTATTGTCATGGCGCGCAGAATATTCCGAAACGGCTTGCAGTTCTTCGCCTTTGAGCTGATCAATCTTGTTCAGCGCCTCGACAAGTTCCTCGCCGTCAATCGCCTTCTTAAGCCCAAGCTCCTTAAGAACTTCAAGCACATCAAGCTTTTGCTCTTCGGTTTCCGGCGAAGCCGCATCGCGGACATGAACAATCAGGTCGGCTTCAAGAACTTCTTCAAGCGTTGCACGGAACGCCGCGACAAGATCGTGCGGAAGATCTGACACAAATCCCACGGTATCAGACAGAATAACCTTGCGACCACTTGGCAGGATCAAACCACGCATGGTCGGATCAAGCGTCGCAAACAGCATGTCCTCGGCAAAGACCTCGGACACGGTCAGCTGGTTAAACAGCGTCGATTTACCGGCGTTGGTGTAACCGACAAGAGCCACAATCGGATACGGCACCCGACGGCGTGCTTCACGGTGAAGTTCGCGCGTCCGTTTGACTTCTTCAAGCTCACGACGGAGCTTGGCAAGCTTGTCACCGATCAAACGACGGTCGATCTCGATCTGACGTTCACCAGGACCGGCAAGGAAGCCACGCCCACCACGTTGACGTTCAAGGTGCGTCCACGTCCGGACAAGGCGCGACCGCTGATAGCTCAGCAGTGCCAGTTGAACCTGCAAACGGCCTTCACGCGTCCGCGCGCGATCAGCAAAGATTTCAAGAATCAGGCCGGTCCGGTCAATAACCTTGCATTTCCACTCGCGTTCCAGATTACGTTGCTGGATCGGGGAAAGCTGGCCGTTGATCATGACAATGTCGGCCTCAATGGCCTTGATCTGCAGACCAAGACGTTCGGTAACGCCTTTGCCAAACAGGGTTGAAGGCCGCAATTTCGCGATGGGCACAATTTCCGCGCCCACCACTTCAAAATCAAGTGCACCCGTAAGACTGACCGCTTCTTCGAGACGCGACGATGCGTCGCGCCAAGCACCGGTCTGGTCTGCGCGTTTTAGTTCCGGGTGGAAAACTAGGACCCGGGGAGCTTCTGGCGTATCGCCGCCCCCCGAAGTCAGAGATTCTTCAGCTATTTTCTTCTTCCGTCGCAGGCTGGCTCGGATCAAACAGTTTGATCGGCGTCGTCGGCATTACCGTCGAAATCGCATGTTTGTATACGAGCTGGGTATGAGCATCGCGCCGCAGCAAAACAGAGAAATTGTCAAACCAGGTAATGATGCCCTGCAATTTGACTCCGTTGACCAGAAACACGGTAACCGGCGTTTTGTTTTTACGGCAATAATTCAGGAAGACGTCCTGAACATTCTGTGATTTTTCCGCCATCGGTTAGACCTAGCCTTCTTTTATGAGCGTTTTTTTGGTTTCGGGCGGTCAAGGAAAATGTGGAACCGTCGACTTAAAGGTCTGTCACGATTCCGGCCCCATTTTTAATGACCTCTATGAACTATAAGACTTTCGAGAAGCCTTTTACAACCCCTACAAGCGCCCCGCAATCAGCGAAATGCCAATCAGGGCTAAGAGTCGCGGAATTCTGCGTATCGCCGTGACCGGTAATTTCATCGCCAATCAGAATTGCAGTCGCCCCGACGTTGCGCGCGCACTGAATATCGACCACGCTGTCGCCAACAAACCACAGATTCTCATATTGCGGCGCCGAAGAGTCGCCCATCGCCAGATGCACCGGATCGGGTGCCGGTTTGTCCTTGGCGGCATCGGTTGCACCGACAATCCTGCCAAAAAATGGTGTCCACCCAAGGTGATCGGCTTCCTTGCGCAAGAAATCCCCGTTCTTGTTACTGACCACCCCGATATAAGTGCCGTTATCACGCAGTGCACATAACAGATCATGCGCCCCGGCCAACGGCATCAGGGTTTCAAGATGAATAGACTGGAAGTGACCATAAAAGCTGTCTTTGGCCTGCTCCCAGCGATCTTCACCAAACAAGATCGGGAAACTGTCTCGCATCGAGCGCGCGACACGCTGCTTGGTTTGGTCAAGCGTCCATGTCTCAAGCCCGAAGTCGTCAAATGTCATGTTAAGCGCTGCCTGGATCGTTCCCCAGCTATCGACAAGGGTGTTATCCCAGTCAAATATGACGGCCTTTGGCGGATGGGGCAATTGATCAGACATTTGAACTTCCGTTGGCAGGATCGGGAATATATTGTATGAGGATTACGGCAGCGCTCTGATTTATCAGAAGTATTCCAGACGAACAGCGAACATCTTTTCGACCTTCTTGATCTGTTCCGAACCGGCAAATACGACAATCCGGTCGTTGGCCTCGATCACGGTGGCGGCGCGCGGCATCACAACTTCGCCATCGCGCAAAATGGCCCCAAAGACCACGCTTGCCGGCATCGCGATATCCTTGATCGCCTTGCCAACAATTGGTGCAGTTTCAAGTGCCTCTGCCTCAAGAACCTCGCCAAAGCCCTCTGACAGGCTGTGCACGGCACGAATACGGCCGCGGCGTACATGATGCAGGATGGTCGACACCGTCGTCATACGCGGGCTGATCACCACATCCACGCCAAGTTCGGAAACCAGCGAGTTATAGGTGCTTTTGTTAATCAGGGTCAGCGCACGCGGGCAGCCATACCGCTTGGCCAGAAGTGATGCCAGAATGTTGGTTTCATCGTCATTGGTCAGCGCAACAACCGCCTCGGCATTGCCGACATTGGCTTCTTCAAGCAGTTCCGGATCAAGAACGTCCCCGCGCAGAACAACGCTTTTCTTTGGCAGTTTCTGCGCGACATAGCGCGCGCGTTCCGGATCGGCTTCGACCAGTCGGGTGGTCACCCCCGGGAAGTTCTTGTTGATTTCCTCGGCCAGGAACAATGCGATGTTCCCGCCGCCAAAAATCACGATACGGCGTGCTTCGGGGTCTTCATGACCAAAGGCCGACATTGCGCGATCCACCTGGTCGCTCGATACGGCAAGATACACAAGGTCACCCGCCAGCATCTGGTCATCGCCCTTGGGATAGACGGCCTTGTCACCGCGGATCATGCCAAGGATCGAGATGTTAAGATCCGGGAAAAGCTGATGAAGCTGACGCAACGGCGTATTGATCACCGGGCAATCATCGCTACACCGGATGCCAAGGATTTTGACCTTGTCATCGGCAAACGGGATCATGTCGAACGCACCGGGTGCCTGAAGGCGGCGTGCAACCGCGCGCGCGACTTCCATCTCGGGCGAAATCACCACATCAATCGGAAGCTTTTCACGGCCAAACAGGCTGGCCCATTCCGGCTGCAAATAAGTCTGGCTGCGGATACGGGCAATTTTGGTTGGCACGTTAAACAGCGAATGCGCCACCTGACAGGCTGTCATATTGACTTCATCGGCAAAGGTCACCGCGATCAGCATGTCGGCCTCTTCGGCGCCGGCCTGCTGCAACACATCCGGGTGCGACCCAAAGCCAATGATGCCCTTGACCTCAAGCGTGTCGGAAATCTTGCGTACCAGTTCTTCGGACTGGTCGATCACGGTTACATCATTGTTTTCCGCAGCCAGATATTTGGCAATGTGGAACCCCACCTGCCCGGCGCCGCAAATGATGACCTTCATTTCGAATTCTCCCGTTCACAACAGTCCATGGTGAGTTTGGGCTTATTGACCGTTCACACCAAGGCTTTTCAGCTTGCGATGCAAGGCTGAGCGTTCCATGCCGACAAAGCTTGCCGTTTTGGAGATATTCCCGCCAAAACGGTCGATCTGTGTCTGGAGATATTCTTTTTCAAACATCTCCCGCGCTTCGCGGAGCGGCAATGCCATGATTTCACTGGTCTTGTCAAAACTTAGCGACGTCGGCACGTCAGAAAACAGCTCTGATGGCAGCATTTTACCACTGATCAGATCCACCTTGTCGTCATCATCGGGCGCCATGATCATCAATCTTTCGATGACATTGCGCAACTGGCGCACATTGCCCGGCCAATCATAAGCATGCAGGGTTGCCATTGCCTCGGGCGAAAGTTTCCGTTTGGGAAGCCCCGTCGCATCGGCATAACGATCAAGGAACATTTCCGCCAACATCGGAATATCTTCGCGACGCTGCTGCAAGGATGGTACTTCAAGCGGCACAACATTGAGGCGGTAATAAAGGTCCTGGCGGAATTTCTGCTCGGCAATGCGTTGTTCAAGGTCGCGTGCAGTTGTTGCGATAACGCGCACATCAACATTGACCGGAACCGATCCGCCAACGCGTTCAAACGTTTGATCCTGCAAAACCCGGACAATCTTGCCCTGGGTTTCAAGCGGCATATCGGCCACTTCATCAAGCAACAAGGTCCCGCCATGGGCCAATTCAAGCACGCCTGTGCGCGCCTCACGATCCGAAGTCGCAACCGCACCAAACAGCGATTCTTCCATGGTGTCGGGCGAAATATTGGCACAGTTCAGCACGACAAACGGCGCCTCGGCACGGGCGGATTTCTGATGGATCAGGCGCGCGACAACTTCCTTGCCCGATCCGGCCGGCCCATGGATCAGAATGCGGCTGCCGGTACGCGCAACCCGTTCGGCCGACTGGCGCAGGTTGTTCAAAACCGATGATTTGCCAACGAGTTCGGTATCGCCGCCGGCCCGCAAGGTCAGTTCACGGTTTTCACGGCGCAGGCGCGCATCATCAATGGCGCGTTCGACCACCATCAAAAGGCGGTCAGTATTGAACGGTTTTTCGATGAAGTCATAGGCACCGATGCGCGACGCTTCGAGTGCCGTTTCAATATTACCGTGACCGGAAATCATCACGACCGGGACTTCGCTGTGCTCGCGCTTGATCAGCTTAAGCGTCTCGATGCCATCGTGATCGCTTTCATCCATCCAGATATCAAGCACCACAAGGCTCGGCCGACGGGCGGCAACCTCTGACAGCGCGCCCTGGCTTGATCCTGCCTGACGGGTTGTATAACCCTCGTCCTCGAGGATGCCTGATATCAGAGCCCGGATATCTTCTTCATCGTCGACAATAAGAATGTCGTGCGCCATGTCGTGACCAAATCAATCTTTTTCTTGTTTCGATTTTGACAACTAAATCAATTGCCTGAGGAATGTGCGTCCGAAGCCATACTATCAATTTCGGCTTCTACAACCTTTGGGAAAGATAGCGTAATCGTAGCTCCGCTTTCAACGCCGTCGGAGAGTATAAGCTCTCCACCATGGTCTTCCATGATTTTCTTTACGATCGCCAATCCAAGCCCGGTTCCCTTTGATCGGGTGGTGACATAGGGCTCGGTCAGGCGTTCGCGATGTTCTGCCGGAAGGCCCTTGCCGTTATCCGACACAGCCACAAAAACGCGTTGATTGTCGGGCGACACCGCGACTGAAATCTCGATCTTGCCAGGTGGCACTTCACCCTCTGTGGGCTTTTCACGGCCTTCAATCGCCTCTGCCGCATTCTTGAGCGTATTGGTCAGGCATTGATTGACCTGATGCGCATCACACGAAATTTGCAGATCTTCGATGCCACTGCGGTCAAAATCATAAGTGATATTGCTGTGCGCCTGTTTTTGCAGGAAGACCGCACTTTTCACCAGCTCACCGATGTTTTCCAATCGCATGGTTGGTGATGGCATGCGGGCAAAGCTGGAAAACTCGTCGACCATCCGCCCGATATCGGAAACCTGTCGGATGATCGTATCGGTACAGGTCGTAAAGACTTCCTGATCATCAGTGATTTGCTTCAGATACCGGCGCTTCAAACGTTCTGCTGAAAGCTGGATCGGTGTCAGCGGGTTTTTGATTTCATGGGCGATACGGCGCGCGACATCAGCCCAGGCTGCCATACGCTGTGCGGTCTGAAGTTCCGTGACATCGTCAAAGGTCACGACATAGCCAAACACCGTGCCATCATCGGCCCATTCCGCTGTCACACGCGCCATCAGCGTCAGGTTAACCCCATCACGGCGAATTTCGATCTGGCGTGGCTTGCTGCGATCTCCGTCGCGGGCAAAATCGTCAAACAGTGGCTGAAACTCCGGAATAACGTCGGTCAGTTCCTGTGCCAGGTAATCCTCAAGATCAACGCCAAGAAGATCCGATGCACTGCGGTTTGGAAGATCAATCTTGCGTGCCGGATCAAGGCCAATCACGCCGGCGGTAACCCCGCCAAGGATGGCCTCGGTAAAGCGACGCCGTTCATCGTTCAGCCGGTTGGCTGCAATCAGTTCATTGCGCTGGGTTTCAAGCTGGGCTGTCATGCGGTTAAACGCACGACTAAGCGCTTCAAGCTCATCGCCCTGCCCGTCAAGCGGCACACGGAAAGACAAATCCCCGTCGCGCACACGTTCCGCGCCGGTAATCAACTGCGACACAGGCTGGACCAAACGGGTTGCCACCATAAGACCCAACGTCACAGCCGCCAAAAGCAGCACAACAGAGATTAGAACGAAGATCATGACAAAGGTAATCACGATCCCCGAACGTTCACCTTCAAGACTCTCATAGGCGTCAACCGCACGCCGCGCCTTGTCGATGCGATCCAGAACGTTGGGGTCGACAAAACGACCAACCAGCAAGAAGGCATCAATAAAGCTTGGGATTTTGGCGATTGCGCGGATGCGGTTATCGCTTGATCCGATCATCAGCACGACGTCTTTCTGCCGTGCTTCATCAAAGACTTCCGGTGGCACCGAAACCTGATTGGTATCGTAGGAAAAACTGTATTCGGATTGGGCGATAATCTGACCGGATCCGTCGACCATCATCACTTCCGGCAACCCGCGCGCCAGCGCCTGATCGGTCAGAAAGTTCGAAATGCGGTCCGGACTGGTCGAGAAATTGACGCCGAAACGCTGCAAGTCACTGGTGGTTGCCAAGGCATCCGCGCGGATCAGTTCCTGATGTTCGCGCAAATAGGCATCGGCAATCACCATACTTTCTTCAACGGCGGTTCTGATGCGGTCGCTAAACCAGCCCTGAATACCGAAATGCAGGAAAAGTGCCGAGAATATTGCAACCACAATCGCCGGTGTCACCGCCACCAGCGAGAACATCAAAACCATACGGGTATGAAGCTTGGCCCCGGCAACGCCGCGCCGCCGTTCCACCCAGATCTGGACAAGCTTGCGCGCCACAAGAGTCGCCAACAGCAACACCAACACGAGGTCGATGTTCAATAGCAACAAAATCAGGCGCGGATCAGGCCGGAATGGCGCCGTCCCCGTCATCGCCAGATAGGTCGCCGTTACCGAAACAAGGGCAGCCGTAACCAATCCGAACGCAAAACGCCGTGACTGTCCCAGCCGCCCCAGAAACCGTACAAAGCCCGACCGCAAGAACCGGTTGGAGATCGAACGGTCGGTATTATTCATTTCGTGCCCCTGACGACTTCCAGTCCAAGATCACGGATTTTCTTGCGCAGCGTATTGCGGTTAAGGCCAAGAACCTCTGCGGCCTTGACCTGATTGCCCCGTGTTGCTTCAAGCGTCACGTTCAAAAGCGGACGCTCCATTTCCCGCAAAATGCGATCATAAAGACCGTTCGCAGGCAGATCATCATCATGGGCATCAAAATACTCGCGAACATGGCGTTCAATGGATTCTGAAAGCGACTGTGGTTCTGCAGTTGGTGTGGCTTCGCTGATATTATTCTCGGAAAACTCGGTCTCGATGACATCGACACCGATGACATCATGCGAATAAAGCGCCGTCAGGCGACGCACCATGTTTTCAAGTTCTCGGATGTTGCCCGGCCAGCGGTGCGCTTTTAGGCGCGCCATCGCCTCGGACGACAGCGTCTTGCGCGGAAGGCCCTCTTCACTGGCCTGCATCAGGAAGTGATTGACCAGTTCCGGAATATCTTCCAGCCGTTCACGCAGCGACGGCAGACGGATCGGCACGACATTCAGGCGATAGAACAAATCTTCACGGAACGTGCCTTCGCGGATCAGCTTGCGCAAATCACGGTGTGTGGCCGCGACAATGCGCACATTGACCCGAATGGGCGTACGCCCGCCAACGCGGGTATATTCGCCTTCCTGCAAAACGCGCAGCAAGCGGGTCTGGGCTTCAAGCGGCATATCGCCGATTTCATCAAGAAACAGCGTACCGCCCTCGGCCTGTTCAAACCGGCCGACCTTGCGTTCGTTTGCACCGGTAAAGGCGCCTTTTTCGTGGCCGAACAGTTCGCTTTCGATCAGTTCGCGCGGGATGGCGGCCATGTTGATGGCAACAAACGGACCATGGCGGCGTCCGCCATATTCATGCAGTGCACGCGCAACCAGTTCCTTGCCCGTACCGCTTTCCCCGGTCACCATCACCGTCAGGTCGGTATTCATCAAACGCGCCAGCGCACGATAAATTTCCTGCATCGCCGGTGAACGGCCGATCAGTGGCAGGCGATCATCGCCCTCCTCATCCTCGGACTTACCGGTTTCATTTGCCTGCGGCGTCTCAAGTGCGCGATCAACAATCCCCATCAACTCATTAAGATCAAACGGTTTTGGAAGATATTCAAATGCGCCGCGCTGCGCGGCCTTCACCGCCGTCATCAGCGTATTCTGAGCACTCATGACAATAACGCGAAGGTCCGGGCGCAGCTTGCGAATGCGCGGCACCATATCCAACCCGTTCTCGTCAGGCATCATCACATCGGTAATCACCAGATCGCCATCCCCATCGGCGATCCAGTCCCAAAGTGTGCGGCCATGGCCAGTGCTTCGGACTTCGTGTCCCTGACGGGACAATGCCTGCGTCAGGACAGTGCGAATGGCCCGATCATCGTCGGCAACCAGAATTCTCGCAGGGCTCGTACTCATGCGGTTTCTTCCCTGTTATTAATTATGATCGGATCAGCGGCCCCCTCGGCCAATGCCCGATTGTAAATTGGCAGCATGATTTGAAACTCTGCACCTCCCCCGGGCACATCTTTCACTTCAATCACACCGCCATGGTCATTGATAATTTTCGCAACCAGCGCAAGGCCAAGTCCCGATCCAGTCGGCTTTGTCGTGACAAACGGGTCAAACAGGCTTTCGCGCATGTCTTGCGGAATACCCGGCCCGTTATCACGCACCGACACCACCAGTGGCAGGTGAACACGTGCGTCACCGCCTGCCACAGCAAGGCGGATACCATGCTGATAGCGGGTCGAAATGGTAATAACCCCATCCTTTGGATCGACCGCCTCACCGGCATTCTTGATCAGATTCAAAAACACCTGAACAAGCTGATCCCGATTGCCAAATACCGGCGGCAACGACGGATCGTAGATTTCTTCGAATGTCAGGTTCTTGGCAAAGCCGTTTTCGGCCAGACGACGCACATGCTCAAGAACCGTATGGATGTTGACAGCGCCACGTTCCAGAGGCTTGTCAGAGAAAATCTCCATCCGGTCAACGAGTTCGACAATGCGGTCGGCTTCATCACAAATCAGGCGTGTCAGCACACGATCATCTTCGTTGCTGGTTTGCTCAAGCAATTGCGCGGCACCACGAATACCCGAAAGCGGGTTTTTGATTTCATGCGCCAGAATGGCCGCCATGGCACTGACAGAGCGTGCAGAGTTTCGGCTCAGCAACTGGTTATCGATCTTTTGCGCGATCGAACGCGGCTCAAAAGTCAGAACCGCACAATCACTGTCATCAGGCATGGACCCGACGGTAAGGTTAACCGTGTGCTTGCCGATTTTGGGGCTTTCGATCAAAAGATTATGATCGGCCACCAAGGTTGCTTCATCAACGGCCTGTCTGATCAGGGAAAAAACAGGGCTGTCCTGCGGGATGAAATCCGTCAGGTCACTGCGGCACAGCACGGCGGCACTTGTGTTAAACAGTTGCTCGGTGGCCTGATTGACGAACTTGATTTTGCCATCCCGGTTGGCCACGACAACAGCACTCGCAATCGCGTTCAGAACGCCGGTCGGGTCGACCCCATTGCCTTTTCCAAATCCCAGTCTCATGCATATCTTCCCCGACAACAGTTTTTGACCGTCGCCATATTATTGTTATGAGGTAATCAGGCGGCTGCCTGATCCAGTTTGATTTCGTTTTCGATCAACGGTTCATAGAACGACCGGATTTGATTTTTGACTTCGGCAGGATCATCCAACACATTGACAACGCGACGAAATTCCGTCGCATTGCGCAGGCTGTTGCAATACCAAGCAAGATGCTTGCGCGCGATGCGCACACCCTGACGGCCATGATGATCAATCATCGCATCATAGTGACGCAGGATGGTCTCAAGCTGAACTTCGAGTGTTGGCGCCGGAAGCTTTTTCCCCGTCGCAAGATAGTGTGACACCTGTGCAAGGAACCACGGGCGCCCCTGAGCCCCACGTCCGATCATGACCCCGTCTGCACCGGATCGTTCAAGCAGTTCCTTGGCGTCTTCTTCGCTGTTTACATCGCCGTTGCCAAGAACCGGGATCGATACCGCTTCCTTGACCAGTGCAATCGCATCCCAGTCGGCATCACCCTTATAGAACTGGCAGCGCGTGCGCCCATGAATGGTCAGCATCGCAATCCCCAGATCCTCGGCAATGCGGGCAAGCTTCGGGGCATTACGGTTATCATCATCCCAGCCAAGACGCATTTTCAACGTCACCGGAACCGACACTGCATCCACCGTCGCCTTGATAATATCGGCGGCCAGCTTTTCATCACGCATCAGTGCCGAACCGGCATAGCCCTTGGTCACCTTCTTGGCCGGGCACCCCATATTGATATCGATGATCATGGCCCCGCGGGCTTCGTTCATCTTGGCTGCTTCGGCCATTTCTTCGGGTTCGGTGCCGGCAAGCTGAACCGAAAGCGGGCTTTCAGCCGCACAATCGCCATGCATTTTACGGACTTCTTTTTCATGCCGCTGGATGCGGGTCATGGCATCCGACGCAATCATTTCGGACACAACAAGATGTCCGCCAAACTGGCGGACCTGTTGTCGAAACGGAAGGTCAGTCACACCTGACATCGGTGCCAGCACAACATTCTCTGGCACATGTACAGAACCGATCTGCAATGACATGAAGGAATTCCAATTGCCTAAAACTTGGGCAGATTAATAAAACTGGCCACGACATGCAACAACTCTCAGCCTGTTGATGCAATTATCGTTGTTTCAAACCTGAAAATTCTAGGAAAATCCGACGAAAGTTCAACATTGCCGGGACTAACCATCCGATCAGGAATGCTTGTACATGCCAGAATAATGACTAGCAATTATGCATACATCAAAAGGATGATCGTAAAAATTGAGCAAGACACAATCTGGCAGGGCTATCTGGTCGTCCTGCTTTCGGGCTAGCCGATAATATAGCCGGTTACCAACCGAACGCCCGGAAACGCCAAGGTCAAAAGCAACCAGGCGCCAAGAACAAAGCGCACGGCCATGCGCCCGCGCAAGGTAGAGCGTTCATGGATAAAGATCAGCACACAAATGGTCGCAAAACCCAGCAAGGTCAGAAGCATCTTGTGGTCGATTTCCCACAGGCTCTGACCTTCAACATACCGAAGCGCAAAGCCCGAAATGATCCCGATGATCAGGATCCAGGCCGACCATTTCAAAAACCCGACCAACATGTATTCACTGTCGCGCAGCGGCGGCAGACGGCGGCTCCAACGGGTCGGCTTGCGTTTTTTCAGGGCGTATTCCTGAACGACATAAGCCATCGCCGCAATCGCTGCCAAAGTCACAAGCGCATAGGTGATCAATGAACTGCCGATATGCGCCCAAAGCCAACCGGAATAAAGTGCCGGCCCATCCACGGTTTCAGCAACGTTGTTACCAAATACCCGGAAGACCGCCGCCAAAACCGCGAAAAGAAGCAGATAGCCGCCGATATACCCAGCCAATCGCCAGACCTGATGCGGGCCCTTGCAAATTACCAGCCCACCGAAAATCAGGATCACCGTTAGTTCCGACCAATGCAGGGCTGCAGCAAAGCCGCGGGACTGAACTTCCTCGCCGGTAACCCCCAGCAACACCATCGTGCCGACAGCCGCCAGACAAATGGATGCATAAAGCCAGATATCACGCCGTGGTTCAGGGCGCATGATCTGTCCGGTCAGGGGCAACAGGGCAAGGATATGGATATATGCTGCAAGCATCTTGAAACCCGTTTCAGTCTCCAGGATCAATCGCGACCCCGATATTGCATTTGCCGACTTGGCAAAACCTCCGCAGAAAGATAGCCTGCGGCGCACTCACGACAAGCCATGGCTTTATGTTTATGACCCAAAAAACAGGCGTTGTCATCGTCGCTGCCGGCAGCGGTAGCAGATTTGGCGACCCGATACCAAAACAATATCACATGCTTGGCGGCAAAAGCATTCTTGCACATTGCATCGAATGCTTTGCACGTCATACCGATCCCGACCTTATTCAGGTGGTCTATAATCCCGCCCATCAGGACTGGTATGAAAGCGCAACAGCGACCTTGGATAAAACCGGATCACTCCCAGCACCAGTGCCAGGTGGTGACACCCGGCAGCAATCGGTTCTGAACGGATTGCGCGCCCTTGAGGCCAAGGGACCGGATATTGTTCTGATCCATGACGCAGCACGCCCGGGGATATCCGATGATGTGATTGATCGGGTTATGACAGCACTTCAGATCCATCCGGGGGCGATACCCACCCTTCCCGTTGCAGACACCATCAAGCAGACAGATCGCGATGGCGTCATCACCAAAACGATTGCACGCGAAACCCTGCAACGTGCGCAAACCCCACAGGGGTTTGATTTCAAAACGATTCTCGATGCGCATCAGAAATTCGAAGGCCAGGAATTTACCGACGATGCAGCCCTGCTTGAGGCCATCGGGCTTGATGTAATCTGTGTTGCCGGCACCACCAACAATGACAAGATCACTCACCGGGATGATTTTGGCCGGGCACAAAGCTGGGCAAATACGACAGACAAGGAAACAGCGCACATGTCGCAAGAAGAATATCGGGCTGGCACCGGATTTGATGTTCATCGCTTCGCGCCCGGGGATCATTGCATCCTTTGCGGGGTAGAAGTCCCGCACAGCGCGCGCCTTGAAGGCCATTCCGACGCCGATGTTGGCCTGCATACCCTGACCGATGCGATTCTGGGCGCGATTGGCGCAGGCGACATTGGCCAACACTTCCCGCCAAGCGACATGCAATGGAAAGGTGCGGCGTCTGACATCTTCCTTAGACACGCGGCCGACCTTGTCCGCAAGCGTGGCGGGCGGATTGTGAATGTCGATGTGACGCTGATCTGTGAACGTCCGAAAATCGGGCCACACACCCCGGCAATGCGTCAAAAAGTCGCGGAAATTCTTGGGATTGATGTGGACCGCGTCAACGTCAAGGCCACGACGACCGAACGACTTGGCTTTACCGGGCGCGAAGAAGGCATTGCCGCACAGGCGGCCGTCAGTGTTGCCCTTCCGATCAACTGATCAACCGCGAAGACCAACAAACAAAGGGCAGGATCAAAATCCTGCCCTTTTGCATTTCAAGGATATGCGCGCGCATCAGAAACTTAGGACGCGGCCTTGTCGCCTTCTTCTTCTGGCAACTGATGCTTCATCAGCACCGGCACCTGCGCCATGCCAAACACCATGGTGATCGGCATAATGCCCCAGACCTTGAAGGCCACCCAGGTATCAGTCGAGAAATTGCGCCAGACGATTTCATTGACCACGGCAAGAAACACAAAGAAGAACGCCCAACGCCAGGTCAGAATGCGCCAACCTTCATCGGTTGCCTTGAACGCGCTTTCCAGAACCAGCTTCAGGAACAGTTTTCTTGCTGCCAGTCCGCCAAACAGGATGCTGGCAAACAGCAAGTTCACAATGGTTGGCTTGATCTTGATGAACAATTCATCATCGAGATACAGCGTCAGGCCACCAAACACGATGACGAACACCCCACCGATCAGCGGCATCACCGGGATGGTTCGCGCCAGCGCATATGACGTCGCGAGTGCTACGACGGTGGCGGCGACGAACACTGCCGTTGCTGTCATCAGGTTGGTCGTTGCATTCACCGCAAAAAACAGGACCAACGGCCCCATTTCGAGGGCCATTTTGGTAAGCTGGTTCATTAACTCGTATCATCCCATGGAATAAATTTGCGCCATCCTAGGGGGCATGCCCACCAGATGCAATCACATCAGCCGTGATCCGGATCCCAATTGGGTTTGCAGCCATGAAACATAGTCGTGATTGCCACGCCCCAACGGGAGCTCAAGAATACAGGGAACCTCATATGGGTGGTGATCTTCGACCCATTGCGCCAATTCAAGCGCCTTTGTTTTTGACGTTTTAAGGATAACCACCACCTCGGTTTCTTCCTCGACATCGCCATCCCATTCATAGATCGCAGTCATATGAGGCAAGACATTGGCACAGGCCGCCAGTTTTTCGCGAATAGCACCACCCGCAATCACACGCGCCATATCCATGTCAGGCACCGTAACATACAGAAATGACATCTCACTTGGTTGGAACTCTTCTGGCGTCATTGCGATTGCTCCATGGTTGATAATCCGTCACACTGATCAGGGTCAGGACCTAACATCCGATGTTTGTATCACCAATCATATCATAACGGTGCGAGGAGTACCGATGACGGGGAAAAAACATTCGAAACCGACCGATGTGCAGCTTGAATGGCTGCGCCGTGGTCTCAGCCAGCCCGGTGGCAAATTGCCGCTTTTTGACGGCAATGGCAAACAGATCAGCGAAAAAACGGTTCGAAGCTGTATTGATCATGGCTGGGCAGCACCGTGGTTTGACAACCCTGTCAAACCCGATTGGCTGATCTGCAAGCTGACAGATGAAGGGCGTCGGGTCGCAAGCGCAGGCAATTAACGTTCCCTCCCCTACGCTTGGCCTGCCAAACCCGCAAAATCCTGACCGATCTGATCCGATCCCGATGATTGCGGGTATCAGACTCATCTTGCTGATGGCAACTGATGGGTAAGGTTCATGCCGATATTGCTGCGAAATATGTTCCGGGTGGTTACTGTTCTGGGTGCATTGCTATGCCTTCCTCTGGCGGCTGCCGCCTCCGACGAAGCGTGGCAGATCTGGCAGTCTGACGGTGTTCATGCCTTGATGCGCCATGCCATTGCGCCGGGCACCGGCGATCCGGCAAACTTCACCCTTGGCGATTGCACGACACAGCGCAATCTGGACGACACCGGCCGCCAACAAGCGCGTCAAACCGGCGATCGCATCCGCGAGATGGGGATTGAACTAACCTCAATCCTGACAAGCCAGTGGTGCCGCTGCGTTGATACCGCACGGTTGCTTGACCTTGGCCAGGTGACCGAGGAGCCCGCACTAAATTCCTTTTTCCGCAATCGCAGCACAGGAGCGGCACAGACCGCCGAAATCAAAGCAAAGCTTGCCAGCCTTTCTGGTGATGAAAAGCTGTTACTGGTGACCCATCAGGTGAACATCACCGCCCTGACCGACATTTTCCCGCGGTCCGGTGAAATCATTCTGTTCAGGATGTCTGATGATGGCAAGGAACTGGACGTGCTTGCGCGCCTGATGCCGTAACATTCCAAGACGCGAAATTTCGCAATAATATCAAAGGGGAGATAATTGGTCGGAGCGAGAGGATTCGAACCTCCGACCCCCTGCACCCCATGCAGGTGCGCTACCAGGCTGCGCCACGCTCCGACCGTAGAGTTGCGCCGTTTGGCGCGGCTCGATAAATAGCGGCGCCACGCCAAAGACGCAAATGGTTTTTATGGATTTTTTTTAACGTCCTGCAGGCCTGTACGCAGGATCGCCTGAAGTTCTTCGAGTTCGCCCAAAACAGCTTTCAGGGCTGTTTTGTCCGGACCGGAGACATTGGTCATTCCAGACACAGTAGCGCCCGGCGCCATATCCGATGCGCCCGTCTCTGCGTCCTGACCGGTTACAGCGATTTCCGATGGCAACTTGCCCTTGTTCTGATCAAGGAGCTTTTGCAC
The DNA here is from genome assembly GCF_037027205.1 of Thalassospira sp. CH_XMU1458. Classification (NCBI taxonomy): domain Bacteria; kingdom Pseudomonadati; phylum Pseudomonadota; class Alphaproteobacteria; order Rhodospirillales; family Thalassospiraceae; genus Thalassospira; species Thalassospira sp. CH_XMU1458. The sequence continues at coordinate 795,164 of NZ_JAYMDW010000002.1, forward strand.
CCCCTTGATCGTAAAGCCCTGATCGTGCAGCAGCGTGCGAATATGGGCAAGGAAATCAATGTCTTCTGGACGATAATAACGTCTGCCCCCTGCCCGTTTCATCGGCTGGATCTGGGGAAACTTGGATTCCCAGAACCGCAGGACGTGCTGCTGAAGACCAAGCTCCTTTGCAGCCTCGCTAATTGTACGAAAAGCAGAGTCAGACTTTGCTGTCCGGCGGGAAGTTCCCGCCGCAGCCCCCAAGTTCGTTTTCATGACTTCTTTTTCTTAAGCGTTAATTCGGGCTTTCAGGACCTGTGAAGGCCGGAAGACAAGCACCTTACGCGGAAGGATCGGTACTTCTTCACCCGTTTTCGGGTTTCGTCCGATACGCTGACCTTTTTGACGAACAGAGAAACTTCCGAAAGAGGAAATTTTTACAACTTCGTCCTTGATCAGTGCCGATGAAATTTCATCGAGAACAGTTTCAAGCAGTTGGGCGGATTCATTCCGCGACAGACCAACTTCCTGATAAACGGCTTCCGCGAGATCCGCACGGGTAATCGTTGTTTCCGACATGACAGGCCGCCTCCTAATTACGGGACTTAATTTACAAGGCTATATCTGGTAGCGAAATCACTCAATATCAACAGGATACAATGCTTTTTGACGGAATGTTGTGAAAATTAAGAATTTCACGTGAATTTGTGTCATTCCGTACAAATGGTCCGGCTTTACCAACGCATTAACGATGCGCCCCAGGTAAATCCGCCACCCATGGCTTCCAGCACGACAATATCACCGCGTTTGACACGTCCATCATGGACGGCCTCGGCCAATGCCAATGGGATTGACGCCGCAGACGTGTTAGCGTGACGATCAACCGTCACAACCACCTTATCCTTGGAAATACCAAACTTGCGCGCCGTACTATCGAGAATGCGCTGGTTGGCCTGATGCGGTACCAGCCAGTCAATATCGCCCGGCTCAAGGCCGGTATCGGCCAGAACTTCGCGGATAACGCTTGCAAGGTTTGTCACAGCGTGGCGGAAGACTTCCTGACCTTCCATGCGCAAATGCCCGACGGTCTGGGTCGCAGACGGCCCACCATCGACATAAAGAAGCTCATACTTGCTGCCATCAGAATGCAGACGGTTGGCAAGAATACCAACGTCTTCAATCGTGCCCATGCCTTCAACGGCCTGCACGACGACAGCCCCCGCACCATCCCCAAACAGCACGCAAGTCCGGCGATCTTCCCAATCAAGGATACGCGAAAAAGTCTCCGCCCCGATGACAAGCGCGGTTTTGGCCTGACCGTTACGAATATACATATCCGCCGTCGTCAGCGCATAGATAAAGCCCGAACAAACCGCCTGAACATCAAAGGCGAACCCTTTGACCCCAAGGCGATTTTGCACCTTGGTGGCTGTCGCCGGGAATGTGTTGTCCGGGGTCGCAGTCGCAACAATGATCAGATCGATGTCATCAGATGTGACACCGGCATGTTCCATCGCGCTTTTGGCAGCAGCAAAGGCAAGATCACTGGTGGTTTCACCTTCGGCCGCGATGTGGCGCTGACGAATGCCCGTACGGGCAACAATCCATTCATCTGACGTGTCAACGCGCTTGGCCAGATCATCATTGGTTACAACGTTTGCAGGCAAATATGAACCGCAACCAATAATGCGAGAACGAGTTGTCATGATTTGGGGACCGCCGGTTTTCTGTTTTTCTGGTGGGTTAATCAGTTGGCTTGACCAACAGGAACGGCAACGTCTTCTTGCTCCGCATTTTCAAGGCCGCTCATGGCCTCTTCAAATAGTGCAAGCTCGTGCTTGATGCTGTCATTGAGGTTGTTCACGATCAGATCGTGGCAAACCCCGATGGCGTTGGAAAAACCAAGCGCGTCAGTGCCGCCATGGCTTTTGACCGCAATGCCATTCAGGCCAAGCAACATGGCCCCGTTATAACGGCGCGGATCCATGCGATCACGGAAACGCTGAAGCGAACGACGGGCAAGAAGATAACCGATCTTGGCAAAGAACGAACTTTTGAACGTCTCGCGCAGGAAATGCACCAGCAGACGCGCAGTACCTTCTGCGGTTTTCAGCGCAACGTTGCCGGTAAACCCGTCGGTCACGATCACATCGACCGTCCCCTTGGCCAGGTCATCCCCTTCGACAAAGCCCTCAAAACGGATCGGCAGATCAATGTCGCGCAAAATCGCCGCGGCTTTCTTGACCGACTCATTCCCCTTGAGTTCTTCAATACCAACGTTGAGCAAACCGACAGACGGTTTTTCAAGACCAAACAGGATCCGTGTGAAGACTTCCCCCATCAGGGCAAACTGCACAAGATTGTGTTCGTCACATTCGATGTTTGCGCCAAGGTCAAGCATCACCGTCTCGCCGCGCTGTGTCGGCATATAGGTGGCGATTGCCGGGCGATCGATGCCACGCACAGTTTTCAAAACGAACTTGGCCATCGCCATCAGCGCACCGGTATTCCCGGCAGACACGACACCCTGTGCGTCGCCCTCTTTGACGGCGTTGATGGCAAGACGCATGCTGGAATCACGGCGCTGGCGAAGCGCGACGGAAGGTTTGTCTTCCATCATGACTTCCTGCGAAGCGTGGCGGATGTCGCTGACAGCTTCCAGTGTTGGATATTTGGCCAAAAGCGGTTTGAGTTTCGCTTCATCACCAAACATCAGAAACTTGAGATGGGGCAAACGCTTGAGTGCAATTTCGGCACCAGCCAAAACCATCTCAGGCGCGTGGTCTCCTCCCATCGCGTCAAGTGATATGCAAACCTGTTCAGGCAACGTATTCTCTTATGGTTGTTCTAAAATCTCTGAACCGGATATCCGGCAGGCAAGCCAATAGGCAAAGCTTGTCATCAATGGGCCGGAACGCCCGTAATTACCGGAATTCTCGACCAGATACAAGGTAAAGCACATTCCGGCTGCCCACACCATAACAGCGTGAACGCGATCATAGTGCAGTCAAAATGTGAAATGCCGGTAAATACCGGCATATTCAACAAGCCTAATCATCAGACGTTCCCGCCCGGATGACCACTATTTTTTCTTTTCAAGCTGTTCTTTAAGGCCTGCAAGCTGCGCAAACGGGTTGGGTTTGTCGGCGTCGGCCTCTTCTTCGGTCTGGATCGAGTCCGGCAGCTCTGCATCATCCTTGCGCGGATAAGGGTCCATCGCAACGGCAAGGAACTGTGCAACAACCTCGCCCAGATCAATCATGCCATCAACAAGCGGCTCGGGCTGTTCAAGCAGCGCCATCAATTCGGCTTCCGACAGATTTTCAAGATCGTCCGGGTTTGACGGCATGTCTTCTTCGGAAACATGCGGCGAGAAAAGAACCTCGACCGTATCTTCAACGGTTTCCGGCACGGGCTCGAGTGTTGCGACACAGCGCTGAACGATTTCGGCACTCATCGGGCCACGCACGGTAACTTCGCCGTTTGACGCGGTTTTAACTTCGAGCTCGGCGCGCAAGCTATCAATTGAAACCAGCTCGAACCGTTTTGCCAGTTCGGCACGTTCCTTTTCGTTGGCTTCAATAACAAGTTTCTCTTTGCCACTGACCATTTCATCGGTTTTGACAATACGGGAAAACTCGGGGGTAAAATTATCAGGCATCAGGTCGTTCTTTCTCGTGCGAGTCAGATACAGCAACAGCCGGGACATCGGGAAAATGAACCGCGCCGTTCTGCATTTGCAAAATGGTTTGATTTTCAAGGCTGGTCAGCGCGTCGTGGATATAGCCGACCATCGCCATAAGTTGTTCATTGCTAACATTACAGTCAGCGTAAAGATTACGGTCCAGTGCGGCGGCAAGCTCGGCTGCGCCAGACTGAACACCTTCTTCATAGGCAACAATGCGCCCATGGTAGGATTCAGACATCTTGCGGATCCGTTTCAGGATACCGACATCGCCGATCCCCATTTCACGCATGTTCTGATCAAGATCAGAAAACATCACATCAAAGATGCGCTGTGCAAGATCACGGTCACCATCATCGGCCTTCAAACGGCGAAACAGGATGAATGCATGAACGAGAATAAGGTCAAAGCGCCCTTCCATCTTATCGGGAACGCCAAGCTTTGCGTAGAAGTCCGGTTGGCGCGCCTGGGTTACCATTGCCGTGTAAAGCTCGAACGCAGCAGTTTGCTTGCGGTCTTTTTTCTTAAGCCATCCAAACAACAGTAACACTCCTTCGTTGACATTCCTGTCGTGGCACGCAGAATGCCGTAAATCTCATTGGGGCATGTCTGCCCCATGCATTGCCCGGCAATATCATGCGCCTCGCGCAGAAACTCAAGGCAATTCCGGTTTCGCTTCAAGAAGAGGGTCGCTCAGGTGAGCTTCATGGATAATAAAACTACCCGCATTCCCCTGATCATGCTGGCAGGGCTGGCTATTGCCTTTGTCGCTGCCTGCAGCCCCAGAATTGCGACCCGCGGCCACGCGCCGGACCCAGAACAGCTTGAACAGATCTCTGTCGGAGAATCGACCAAGGGTGATGTCACCAATATTCTGGGATCGCCATCATCGGTTGCCGCCTTTGACGAAAATGTCTGGCTTTATATTTCCAGTGTGACCGAGACCGTTGCGTTCTTCGAACCCGAAACCGTCCAGCAGAAAGTGATTCTGATCAGCTTCGATGCGGCCAATCGCGTCGAAATCCTGAGTGAATATGACCTCGAAGACGGCAAGCCGGTTATCCCGACGGACCGCGTTACACCGACTGCCGGTCGTGAAATCACCATCCTGCAACAGCTGTTCGGCAACCTCGGCCGCTTCAGCGAGCAGAAATAAGCCGCCTGAGCAGATTAAGAGATCTGTCGTTACTTAAAATGGTCGAACCCGCCATCTGCGAGTTCGGCCATTTTTCCATCCGTCCCGATCAACGACACCACCCCAACTTCATCCGTCACCCCACCGATGACGGTGAAGGCATCACCCAGGGCAGCAACATCGTCGGGTGCGCCCGCAATCAGAAGTTCGTAATCATCACCGCCCGCAAGAATGCGCGACCACTGGTCGTCATCACCATCCAACACAGCCCGTGCCGCCTTAGATAGCGGAACAGCATCGCGGTTGATCACAAGACCGACACCCGAAGCAGAGCAAATTTTGCGACAATCACCTGCAAGCCCGTCGGAAATATCCATGGCAGCCAGGCGTCGTTTCGATGCGATACAGGCCGCACTTTCCGTCATCCGCGGCTGCGGCAACCAATAACGGTCTTTCAGGAACTCGGCCAAATCCGGTGCAAGATCGGGAAATTCACCGTTCAGTAGCGCCAGCCCCAAGGCCGCATTACCCAACGTTCCGGTGACGGCCAAAACATCGCCCGGCTTTGCCAGATCACGTCGCAGGGCCCTGCCCGTTGGAACATAGCCAAATGCCGTCAGACTGAAGAATGTCGGTCCCGGCGTTGCAACCGTATCTCCGCCCCAAAGTGAAACATCATAAGCCGCACAGTCTTCGCCAAAGCCCTTGGCAAATCGCGCAACCCAGTCATCAGAAAGATCGCGATTATAACCCGAACTCAAGACGACGCCGCCCGGTCGGGCGCCCATGGCCGCCAAGTCCGACAGGTTCACGCGCAGAACTTTCTTCGCGATCAGTTCCGGTTCATCAATGCTTCGGAAATGGACATCAGCCACCAGCGCATCGGTTGTGACAACAACCTCGTGCCCGGCTGGTGGTGAAAATACGGCCGCATCATCCTTCAAAGACAATGCGGCCGGATCACTTTGCGCAATGGGCGCAAAATGGCGCGCGATCAGTTCAAATTCGCTAGATCGCGCTGCCATATCAATTCTGTCCGGCTTCACCGGGACGCAAGGTTTTCCCGATGCGATCCAGCACGGCATTGACCAGCTTCGGTTCGTTCTCGTCAAAGAACGAATGGGCTGCGTCGACATATTCCGTGATGACAACCCGCATCGGCACGTCTTCACGTGCGATCAGTTCATACGTGCCCGCACGCAAGATGCTGCGCAGGACCGTCTCAAGACGCTGCGTGGTCCAGCCCTTTTCAAGCGCACCATTGATCAGCGCATCAAGATCAACCATGCGCGCGGCAACACCCTGAACCAGATCGGCGAAAAAGCCGCGATCCGGATCGATCAGGTCTTCGTTTGGCACATCAAGATCGCGACCACCCGTACCATCAAGGCGGAAGTCGGAATATTCGCGCACGATATCAGCGGCAGGCAGCTGCGAAAGCTCTGCCTGGTAAAGCGCCTGAATAGCGGCAAAACGCGCCGCGCTGCGCCGTTGTGCGGCTGATGCCTTTGATTTCTCGGTCATTACTTGTGATGTATTCCAAAGTGGTTTTGAACTTCAATCTGACGCAGAACAGCTTTGGCAGCCTCGCCGCCCTTGTTCTTTTCGTCAGCCTTGGCCCGTGCAAGTGCCTGCGCCTCGTTCTCGACAGTCAGGATGCCATTGCCGATTGCCAGGTTGTAGTCAAGGCAAAGCTGCATCAGCGCACGGTTGGCTTCTTCGCAAATGTGGTCGTAATGCGTGGTTTCGCCACGGATAACACACCCCAGCGCAAGATAACCGTCATAGCGCGGACCGGTGGCCAGTTCTTCCATCGACTGCACAGCATAACGGATGGTAATTGGCACTTCAAACGCACCCGCGACCGAAATTCGGTCCCATGTCGCGCCACCAGCTTGCAGCGTCGAAGCTGCCCCTTTGACAAGGTCTTCGACGATATGCGTGTAATACGGCGCATCCACAATCAGAATGTGGGGGGCGTTGCTCATGATTTTATTCCTCCGAGACGACAAGCGGACGCTGATCAACCAGATTTAGACCGAAGCCGTCAAGTCCTACAATGTGGCGTTTGGTATTTGAAAGCAGAATCATGTCGCGAATGCCAAGATCATGCAAGATTTGCGCGCCGACACCATAGTCTCGCAAATCGCCATCACCGTTTTCATTCGCCAGTTCCTGACGCAGGGCATCGCCATCACCGCCATTCATCTCGATCAGTTTGGCAATCGATGCAGAAAGCGTGTTCGGACGCGGTTCACGGATCAGGACAACCACACCACGCCCCTCCTCGCCGATCTGGCGCATGGCGGCCGAAAGTTGGCCCTGATGGCCCGTTTGCGTATCGCCCAATACATCTTCTATCACATTTAGGGCGTGCACACGGGTCAGAACCGGCGCATCATCAGAAATATCACCTTTGACCAGTGCAATATGTTCGGCATAGGTGACGTTGTTAACGTAAAGATGCATGTCAAACTCGCCGCCATTCACACTTTTGATCTTGGTGGTGGCCTTACGCTGAACGACCTTTTCATGCTTGCGGCGATAACGGATCAGATCGGCAATCTGTGCGATCTTGAGATTGTGCTTCTTGGCAAACTCGACCAGTTCTGGCAATCGCGCCATTTCACCCGAATCACTCATGATTTCACAAATCACACCAGACGGGTTCAGGCCCGCAAGGCGCGCGATATCAACAGACGCCTCTGTGTGACCGGCACGTACCAAAACCCCACCCGGACGGGCACGAAGCGGAAATACATGCCCCGGTGTCACGATATCGTGGCGACCGGCATTGGGATCAATCGCAACGGCCACAGTCCGCGCACGGTCAGGGGCGGAAATACCGGTAGTGACGCCAGTCTTGGCTTCGATCGATACGGTAAAGGCTGTTTCGTGGCGCGTGCCGTTATGCGCACTCATCATGGTCAGGCCAAGCTCGTCGCAGCGCTCCGATTCAAGCGTCAGACAAATCAGGCCGCGACCATGGGTTGCCATGAAGTTGATGGCATCGGGCGTTGCCATCTGGGCCGGAATAACCAGATCGCCCTCGTTTTCGCGGTCCTCGTCATCGACAAGAATAAACATCCGGCCATTGCGGGCTTCTTCGATAACGTCTTCGATTGGCGAAAGATAATTATGCGACATTGTTGATCAATCCTTGCCCAGCATGCGCGCGACGTAGCGTGCCAGCATATCGATTTCAAAGTTGATCCGGTCGCCCGGTTTCTTTGAACCCAATGTAGTTTCGTTTTGGGTATGCGGTATCAGATTGATACCAAATGTGTTTCCGTCAACCTCGTTGACAGTCAATGACACACCTTCAAGTGTCACCGATCCCTTGGATGCGATATATTTCGCAAAGGCTTCGGGCACTTCGAATGTCAGGCGCAATGAATCACCCTCTGGCACGCGTTTGGTCAGCGTTGCGACCCCGTCGACATGCCCGGATACGATGTGACCACCCAACTCATCGCCGACACGCGTTGCCTGCTCGAGATTGACCTTGGATCCGACAACAAGATCACCCAGTGTCGTCCGCGACAGGCTTTCTGCCGATGCCTCGATGGCAAACCAGTCACCCCCGGTTTCGATCACGGTCATGCAGGCACCATTGCACGCAATTGATGCCCCCAAAACGATCTTTGAGGTATCAAACGATGTGGTGAACTCAAACCGGGTGTCGCCGGTTTTCTTGATTGCACGAACGGTTGCGATGTCGGTGATGATGCCAGTGAACATTCATTTATTCCGTTATTTTATCGTAGGTTACCGCAATATCCGCACCCACTTCACGAACTGAAGTACGTTTGAAATGCGGTGCGTCGGCAAGCTGTTTCAAACCAAGATCTGCAATCATTGCCTTGCCGTCGCCACCAATCAACGATGGCGCGACGAAATGAATGATACGATCGACAACACCCGCCCCGATCAAACCGGCGGCAAGATTTCCGCCACTTTCAACAAGGACACGCGTCAGACCTTCATCTGCCAGCGTACGCAGCACATCATGTAGGTCCAAATGATCATCTGCGCATCCTGCAGAAATCACTTTTACCGCAGTTCTTTCAAATTTTTCCGATAGTTCGGCGAAATTCTTGTCGGCTGTCACCAGCCATGTCGGCACGTCGTCGGCCGTCTGGACAAGCCTGGTAGTAACCGACACGTCGCCTGCGCGATCCAGAATGATACGCACCGGGGATTGATGGCTCAGCCCGGCAAGGCGACAGGTTAAACTTGGATCATCGGCGATGACCGTCTTGGCACCGACCAGAATGGCGTCATGGTTCGCGCGCAGCATGTGACCGGCTTCGCGAGCGCTGGCACCTGTAATCCACTGGCTTTCGCCATTGGCAGTGGCAGATCGCGCATCAAGGGTCGATGCCAGTTTAAGGGTGATAAACGGACGGGAACGCTCGGCCTTGGACAGGAAGCCTTCATTCACACGGCGGGCATCAATGGCATAAAGCCCGACATCAACCTGAATACCCGCCTCACGCAACATTTCATGCCCCTTGCCCGACACACGCGGATCCGGATCGGTCAGCGCGCTGACAACGCGCGACACACCGGCTTCAATCAGGCCGGTTGCACAGGGTGGCGTTTTGCCAACATGGCTACACGGCTCAAGGGTGACATAGGCGGTTGCACCGCGGGCCAAGGGACCGGCCACTTCAAGGGCAACACGTTCGGCATGCGGGCGGCCACCGGGTTGTGTGTGACCACGGCCAACAATCGCGCCATCAGAAGAAACAAGGACACAGCCAACCGACGGGTTCGGCCAGACATTTCCCAAACCGCGTTTTGACAGGCTCAATGCGACCCGCATGAAATGCCGGTCGTCTTCGCTAAACGCGGGGGCTGTCATTACTCTGCGTCCGCCTCTTCTTCCCCATCATGCATTTTTTCGACGAATTGTTCGAAATCGCGGGCTTCACGGAAATTCTTGTACACCGAAGCGTAGCGTACATAAGCCACCTGATCGAGGGCATTCAGCGCCTCCATCACCATTTCGCCAATGGTATCGGTGGAAATGTCGCTTTCGCCACTGCTTTCAAGACGGCGTTGGATGCCATTAAGGGCCTTTTCAACACGTTCGTCTTCAATCGGGCGTTTGCGACAGGCAAGAAAGATCGACCGCGCCAATTTGTCGCGGTCGAACAATTCGCGTTGCCCATCTGTTTTCACAACCATCAATTCACGCAACTGGACACGTTCAAATGTCGTGAAGCGCGACCCGCAGGCAGGACAGAACCGGCGACGGCGAATGGCATGATGCTCTTCGGTCGGACGGGAGTCCTTAACCTGGGTATCGGTATGTCCGCAAAACGGGCAACGCATATTTTTATCTAAGCCTCAAATCGATCAGGAATAGATCGGGAAACGCTTGCAGAGGTCTTCAACCTTCGCACGGACGGCGGCCTCGACTTCGGCATTGCCTTCCGGGTTGTCGACCATGGCATCCAGAACGTCACCAATCAGCACACCGATCTGCTGGAATTCGGCAACACCGAAACCACGCGTGGTACCAGCCGGCGTACCAAGACGCACACCAGACGTAATGGTCGGCTTTTCGGTGTCAAACGGAATACCGTTTTTGTTACACGTGATGCCTGCACGTTCCAGTGCGACTTCCGCCGTGTTGCCTTTCAGGCCCTTCGGACGCAGGTCCACCAGCATCAGGTGCGTATCGGTACCACCGGTCACGATGTCAAAGCCACGTTTCACGAGAACTTCGGCAAGTGCCTTGGCGTTATCAACAACCTGCTGGGCATATGCCTTGAATTCCGGACGCAGCGCTTCGCCAAAGGCAACAGCCTTGGCCGCAATAACATGCATCAGCGGACCGCCCTGCAGACCCGGGAAGACGGCGGAATTGATCTTTTTGCCGATCTCGAGATTGTTTGACAGGATCATGCCGCCACGCGGACCACGAAGGGTTTTGTGCGTGGTGGTGGTCACGACATCGGCATAAGGAAGCGGGCTCGGATGAACGCCGCCGGCAACCAGGCCAGCAAAGTGCGCCATATCAACCATCAGAAGCGCTCCAACCTTGTCAGCGATTTCGCGAAAACGCTTGAAATCGATCTGACGCGGAATGGCCGAACCACCGGCAATGATCAGGGCCGGTTTGTGTTCAACAGCAAGGGCTTCGACCTGATCGTAATCAAGGGTCAGGTCGTCTTCACGAACACCGTACTGAACCGCGTTGAACCACTTGCCCGACAGTGCCGGACGCGCACCGTGGGTCAGGTGGCCACCAGCATCAAGCGACATACCCAGAATGGTGTCGCCCGGCTTGCAAAGGGCCAGCATCACCGCACCGTTTGCCTGCGCACCGGAATGGGGCTGAACGTTGACAAACTCGCAGCCGAAGATTTCCTTGGCGCGATCAATTGCCAGCTGTTCGGCAACGTCAACATATTCACAACCACCATAATAACGGCGCGAAGGATAACCTTCGGCGTATTTGTTGGTCAGGACAGTGCCCTGTGCCTCGATAACCGCTTTGGAAACAATATTTTCCGAAGCAATCATCTCGATCTGGTTCTGCTGACGATCAAGCTCGTCGGTGACAGATTTGTACAGTGCCGGATCAGCTTCGGCCAAGCTGGTGGTGAAAAAGCCTTTGAACGACATGCGGGGGCCTCTTTCGATGCGATGTGACGGGTAACGATTCCTGTGGAACCGCCTGCCCGTTCCGGTTGATGCCAGATGGCGAGAAAATCAGACGGAGCAGGACATTTTTGCGACGCGACCTTCATGACGACCGCCTTCGAATTCGGTCGACAAGAAGGTATCAACGCAATCAAGTGCCGTGGCTTCACCAATCAGGCGGGCACCAAGGCAAAGAACATTTGCGTTGTTATGTTGACGGCAAAGTTCCGTGGAAAGACGGTCATGAACCAGCGCTGCGCGGATTTGCGGATAGCGGTTGGCTGCCATGCTCATACCGATGCCAGATCCACAGACGAGAATACCCGCCTCGGCCTTGCCATCGATAAGGGCCTTGGCCACTGCCTGCGCATAATCGGGGTAATCAACAGAAGCCGAACCATCTGTGCCCAGATCAAGCACTTCAATCCCGCGCTTTTTCAAGGTTTCAGCAATGGTTGATTTCAGCTCCACACCACCGTGGTCGGAGGCAATCGCGAGGGTTTTGACGGTCATAGGCGTGCCTTTATTCAAAAGCAAAAGTTAAAATTTGAGCGCCTTGTAGCATATAGCGTCGGGGCTGCCAACGCGCAGCTCATGCAAAACAGCAAGTTTTCCAAACAGAACTGACGCAGTAAAACCGTTATGGTTCAAACGCTCCGTATATTGAACACATATGTCAGCTTTAACGCCGTCAACAAGGTCCATGCAGGTATCAGAATGCCGCCATGGCCGTAAAGTACGATCCAGCCATATAAACAGTATTATTGCGCAATCTGTTTGGTTGTATTTCCTGTGCGACCTGAAATTTAAGAGGGTTTAATCATCGCCGCCAAAGCATAAACTTTAATATAACACCCCTATAAACCAAAACAGGGTCTATTAAACAAATAACCTTGTGTTTTTCTGTGGTTTGACTATACCGATTGAATAGTGCATTAAGTTTAATGTGATTTATCAAATGAAGGATTACTTCAATTATGGCTGAAACCGAGAACAGCGTGCTTAATCGCGACGAACTTTTACAGATGACCGTCGACATTGTATCTGCCTATGTCAGCAACAATGCGCTTGCCGCGGCACAGATTCCGGAACTGATTTCGACTGTCTTTGCTTCTCTTGATGATATACACGGTGTTGAAAAAGAACCGGAACAGGAACCGTTGAAACCGGCTGTTCCGATCAAAAAATCTATTGGCGATGATTATATTGTCTGCCTCGAAGACGGCAAAAAGCTGAAAATGCTCAAACGTCACCTGCGCACGACCTATAACCTCACCCCGGAAGAATACCGTGCGAAATGGGGCCTGCCGGCAGATTACCCGATGGTCGCACCGAATTACGCCAAGCAGCGTTCGCAGTTTGCCAAGAAGATCGGTTTGGGTCGCAAGGCGAAATAACGCCTTCCCCAGTCAAATACCGAAAGAAAAAACGCCGCCCTCATTCAGGGCGGCGTTTTTCGTATCCGACTGCAATAGTCGGGTCAGTCCAGCTTTAGGCCGGACTGACCGTTTGCAGTTGATCACGGATTCTGGATAGCACCGTCGGTGTACTGACCGTCTTTCCAGGTGTAGATCCAGTAACCCGGAGCATCGACGTCGCCTTTGGCGTCAAACGAGATTTCGCCAAGAACGGTGTCGAATTTCTCGGAATGCAGGGCATCTACAACCGGCTCGAAGTCGGTCGAGCCAGCTTTGTTGGCAGCCTGTGCCCAAGCCTGGATCGCACCATAGGTGAACAGGGTGTAACCTTCCGGCTTGTAACCGATTTCGTCGAAGTATTTGACGAGGTCGGCGTTACGCGGATCGGTTTCAATTGCAGGCGATGCGGTGAAGATGGTGCCTTCGCCGGAATCACCGGTAATTGCCCAATATTCAAGGGTGTTGATCGCGTCACCAGACATGACCATGGTGTCCATGCCCTGTGCGCGCATCTGACGAACGATCAGACCGAGTTCGGTGTGGTAACCACCATAATACAGAACTTCGATGCCTTCGGATTTCAGCTTGGTCACCAGAGCCGAGTAGTCTTTCTCAGCCGGGGTGATTGCTTCGTAAAGGGCTTCGGTTACGCCGTTCGCATTGAGGTTTTTCTTGGTTTCGTCAGCCAGACCTTTGGAATAAGCCTGTTTGTCGTGAACGATGGCGATTTTCTTGTCGCCATAGTTTGCAGCCAGGTATTTACCAGCAACTTCACCCTGCTGATCGTCACGACCGCAAACACGGAACACGTTGTCCATGTCACGTTCGGTCAGCTGCGGGTTGGTCGAAGCCGGGGAAATCTGGATGATGCCCTCTTCGAAGTAAACTTCCGAAGCCGGGATCGAGGAACCAGAGCAGAAGTGACCAGCAACAAGTGCAACGTCTTTGCTAACCAACTGGTTGGCAACAGCAACAGCCTGTTTCGGATCGCAAGCGTCATCGCCGATTTCGAGGACGAGCATTTCGCCGTTCACGCCACCAGCTGCGTTGATGTCAGCAACTGCTTTCTCTGCACCCTGGGTCATCTGTTCGCCAAATGCAGCATACGGACCGGTCATCGGACCAACGGTCGCAACAACGATGTCAGCTTTTGCTACACCCATTGAAAGAACAAGCGCGGAAGCAGTGGCAAGAAGGCCGAGCTTGGTTTTCGACATAAGAGAAGTCTCCCTGTTCCAAAGGTTGATTCCATCACCATGACAGAATCATCTTTTTGGATCTGAAACCGGCCCGTGTTTATCGCCGATTACCGGTTTCAGTTCCCTCGCACCATAGCGCTCCGTATTCGGGGCGCATGAGTACAAACCAGATGATTGCCCGTTATCGGGCAACCATGCGGGGACGCGTTACGTCCCCGCAAATATCAGCGAACATCAGCACCTTCGCGGGCGCGATACGCAAACGGACCAACCCGTTCATACAGCCACGGATATTGCGACAGCATCTTGTTCACCTGCGTCAGGCGGAAAGCCGCGAAGGTGATCGCAAACAGGATTACCGTATCAAAAATGTAGCCGGAAAGTGAAAGAAGCTCACCTTCAAACAGGGCAAAAACCATGAAGCGGTCAACGCAACCAAGCAGCAGTGCATAAGGCACAAGCTGCCAGGCCGGACGCCAGGTGTTTGCGATGGCCTGACCGGTCATGAAACCGCAGAACCCCATCAGGATGATGGTCATTCCGATTGTGACACCAATGCTGGTACCCGTAATCGCTTCCATCTCAGAACTCCCTAGTGGCCACCCTCGAGGTAGGCTGCGCGGACTTCCGGGTTTGCCAGAAGTTCCGCACCCGTCCCCGAGAGCGTGATATTGCCATTGACCATCACATATCCACGATGAGCCAGTTTAAGCGCATGGAATGCGTTCTGCTCAACGAGGAAGACCGTCATCTTTTTCTCGCGGTTGATCTTCTCAACCGTTTCGAAAATCTGCTTCACGATCAGTGGCGCCAGACCAAGTGACGGCTCATCAAGCAGAAGAAGACGCGGACGGCCCATAAGCGCACGGCCAATCGCCAACATCTGCTGTTCACCACCAGACATCGTGCCGGCACGCTGGTTGATGCGTTCCTTCAGACGCGGGAACAGATCAAACACCATTTCGATATCCGAATTGAAATATTTCGGATCCTGGGTGATCGCGCCCATCTGAAGGTTTTCATAAACCGACATGCGCGGGAAAATACGACGCCCTTCCGGGGACTGCTGAATACCAAGCTGGCAGATCTCATGCATTGGCATGCGACTGATATCCTGGCCTTCAAACAGAATGCGCCCCTTGCTGGCCTGCGGCGAACCGCAGCAGGTCATAAGCAACGTGGTTTTGCCGGCACCGTTGGCACCGATCAGGGTGACGATTTCACCTTCATTGACTTCCATATCAATGCCCTTGAGGGCTTCGATATTGCCATAGAAGGTATGAACACCTTCGATTTTAAGCATGGACATATCGATGGACTCCCTCACTGCGCTTTCGGATCAAGATGAAGGTCGGCAGCAACTTCCGGCGGAAGCTCGTCATCCTCTTCTTCGCCAAGATAGGCGCGGATAACAGCCGGATCATTCTTGACGGCTTCTGGATTGCCATCAGCAATCTTCTTACCGTAATCAAGAACGATCACATGGTCGGAAATCTGCATGACAACGCTCATATCATGCTCGATCAGAAGGCAGCCAACGCCCTGATCATCACGGATGCTCTGCAACAGAACGTTCAGTTCCGCCGACTCACGCGGGTTAAGGCCCGCAGCCGGTTCGTCCAGACAAAGCAGTGACGGGTCGGTGCACATGGCACGTGCGATTTCCAGGCGACGCTGGGAACCATATGGCAGATTACCGGCATTCCAGTCAGCCTGCGCATACAGACCAACCTTCTCCAACCAGAACTCCGCCTTTTCGACCGCTTCCTTTTCCGCCTTGGCATATTTGCCAAGGTTGAACAAACCGGCAAGAGAGAACGCAGAGGCCTCCATCAACCGGTTATGCTGGGCAACGATCAGGTTTTCCAGAACCGTCATCCCGGTAAACAGGCGGATGTTCTGGAACGTGCGGGCAACACCTTTGTTACGTGGAATGCGGAACCCTTCGGTCCGTTCCAGCAACCGCGGGCCATCGTCGGCATGAAGGGTCAGGCGACCCTCGGTCGGAACGTAGAACCCGGTCAGGCAGTTAAACACAGTGGTTTTCCCTGCCCCGTTCGGGCCGATGATGGCTGTAATTTCACGCTTGTTGGCATTGAAAGACAGATCATCAATCGCGACCAGACCACCGAAACGCATGGTCAGATGTTCGACTTCAAGCAGTTTGTTGTCGGTCATTTGACTTCTCCGGCAACTTTTTCTTTCTGGCTCATATTGAGCAGAATGGTCGGATCACGGAAGGACAACAGACCGCGCGGACGCCAGAGCATGATGGCAACAATACCTGCCCCGAAGATCAGCATGCGATATTCGGCCAGTTCACGGAACATTTCCGGGAAACCGATCATCACAATTGCCGCCAACACGACGCCGATCTGGCTGCCCATGCCGCCCAAAACCACAATCGCAAGAATCACAGCCGATTCAAGGAAGGTGAAGCTTTCCGGGCTGATAAAGCCCTGACGGGTTGCAAAGAACGCGCCGGCAAAGCCACCAAACATCGCGCCGATGGCAAATGCCGACAGCTTGGTGTTGGTCGGGTTGATGCCAAGCGAACGGCAGGCGATCTCGTCTTCACGCAACGCTTCCCAGGCACGACCGATCGGCAGTTTGCGCAGACGCAGGGTCACGAAGTTCGTCACCAGCGCCAGCACAAGGATCAGGTAGTACAGGAAGATCAGGCGATGCATGGACGAGTATTCCATGCCGAACAGCTCGTTAAAGCCAATCGCCCCGTCCGGAACACGCCGCGAGAAATCGGCCATACCAAAGAAGCTCGGACGTTCAATTGACGAAATCCCGTCCGGACCACCGGTAAGGTCATACCAGTTGATCAGAACAACGCGGATAATCTCACCGAAACCAAGGGTCACGATCGCAAGATAATCACCGCGCAGACGCAGAACCGGGAAGCCAAGGATAATCCCGAAGCTTGCCGCAAAGATACCGGCCAGCGGCAGGCACAGCCAGAAGCTCAGATCGAAGTTCTGTGACAGCAATGCATAGGAGTAAGCCCCGACCGCATAGAACGCCACATAGCCCAGATCCAGAAGACCTGCCAGACCAACCACAATGTTCAGGCCCCACCCCAGCATGATGTAAATCATCACAAGGGTCGCAAGGTCGATTGCGGAACGGTCTTCGCCAAAGATGAACGGGAAAATGATAAAGAAGATAATCCCGATCATACCGATTTTCTTGGTGTTCGAACGATACGCCAACTGGATTTTGGACGACAGTTTGGCGCTTTCATCGACATCAGCCGCGGTCTTGTCTTTCATCGTGAAATAGGCCGTGGCAAAAATGATCGCCACAAACGCGATACCGACGATGGTGCTGACCACACTGCCAAACGCCATATCAAGAACCACCGGCGAAACCCAACGGTCGTCAAGTTCGCGGAAACGTACGAACATTTCAAAAACGGCAACGGCAGAAAGCGTAATCAGAACGGCCTGGCCGAGACGTGAAATGTTCTCGCGGCGGAAAATCAGGCCAAGACGCCCGATCACAGTCGCCCCGATTGCAATCAGGACAAGATCCCAACGCACAGCCAGTTCCAGACCGGTCGGACGGTCAACCGTCTCGACACCAAGGAGCATGACCGACATCAACAGCGCGATCACGGCAAAGAACGCAAGTTCCTTGACCACTTCCGAGCCATTGGTACGAGAAGAAGCAAATGCAGCAGACATCAGACTTTCTCCACCTCCGGCTTGCCGAGCAGACCCCACGGACGGAAGATCAGCACAAGAACCAGAATGCCAAACGTTGCGACATCCTTGTATTCAATCGTGAGATAACCCGACCAGAAGGCCTCGATCAGGCCGATAAGAAGACCGCCAAGCATTGCGCCCGGCAAAGATCCGATACCGCCAAGAACGGCTGCGGTGAACGCCTTAACACCGGCAAGGAAGCCGATATAGAAGTCGATCACGCCGTAATACAACGTCACCATCATTCCCGCGACCGATGCCAGGGCAGCCCCCATGACAAACGTGGTCGAGATGGTGCGGTCAACGTTAACACCCAGAAGGCCTGCCATCGTACGGTCCTGCTCACAGGCACGCTGTGCGCGGCCCAGGGACGTTTTGGCAATCAGCAGCGAGAAGACAACCATCAGCACAAATGTCAGAACGATAATCACGATCTGCATATAGCTAAGCTGAACGTCGAAATTCGCGCTTTCCATCAGGGTAATGCCGCCCTCAACAAGCGGCTGCATCGGTTTCACGCGCGCGCCCTGCGAAATCTGAACGAAGTTCTGCAGGAAAATGGACATCCCGATGGCAGAAATCAAAGCTGCCAGACGGAATGAGCCGCGCAGCGGCCGATATGCCACTCGTTCCACGCCCCAACCATAGACAGAGGTCAGAACCATTGAAACGAACAGCATCAAAAGAAGGGTAAGAGGTAGAATTCCACTGATACCGGCAGCCTGACAGATCAGGAAGGTAATCAGGGAATGGAACGCACCGATCATATAGATCTCACCGTGCGCAAAGTTGATCATGCCAATAATGCCATAAACCATCGTGTAACCGATGGCGATCAGACCATAAATGGCCCCCAGCGTCAGACCATTGATCAATTGTTGTAGGAAATAAGCCCAATCCATTGCACAACCTTAGATTTGGCACAGACATACAAGGACTTCGCCAGATCAGCAGAAGGTATCAATTCACACACAGATGTAATGATTGGATGAGACACTGTCTCCCCATAGCCCCCTGGCAAACCCGCAAAGCCTCCGTCTTATTGTTATCGGGTAACCCCCGGTTTTAACCCTCTATGCCGGTCATTCTTTTTGCGACCATTACATAAAGAGCGCGATTAGAGCGAGGACATTAGACACACGATTTCAAACCCTGCAAGCCGCTTTGACATTTTAGTGAAAATCACCAAAACAGGATTTGAAATTGGCATAAAACACTGACTTCGAAAGTCACCCACGCTTTATATTGTATAAATTATCCCTTTTTGAGAACGTATTCAAGTTTTTGTGCAGCAACGCGCTTCAGTTGTTCCGGATTCCGGCTGACAGGTCCGGCAACAGTCACTTCCACGCCAGTTTTGCCGTCAATGGCCGTACACCGCAGATAGGTGCCGACTTGCCGAAGCTCAAAATAAATCTCGTTCGAGGTGTTATAGCGTGAGGTCATTGATGCACTGCTGTTATCAAAAATGGACTTGTCTATTGTGCTCCCATTTTCAGACAACGCAACATATAACAAAACGGGCCCGGAAATCCGGACCCGCTCGTTTGGTACCGCTTCTGGGTACTTCTATTTGTCGCCATCCAGCATTTTAACGATGGCCGAAAAGTCCATGCCACCATTGCCGCCATTTGAATAAAGCGCATAAAGGCTTTCGGCCAACGCCCCCATCGGGGTTGTTGCACCAGATGCCGCTGATGCCTGCTGGGCAAGCTTCAAGTCCTTCAGCATCATATCCACCGCAAAGCCCGGCTGATAATCGCGGTTGGCCGGGGACGTCGGAACCGGCCCCGGGACCGGGCAATAACTTGTCAAAGCCCAGCACTGACCTGATGCCTTTGAAGACACCTCAAACAGCTTCTGGGCATCCAGGCCAAGGCGCTTTGCCAACATGAAGGCCTCGGAAACCGCAATCATGCTGACACCAAGCACCATGTTGTTGCAAATCTTTGCCGCCTGCCCGGCACCGCTGTCACCGGCATGGATGATATTGCTGCCCATGCCCGCCAAAATGGGTTGTGCACTGGCAAAGTCCGCCTCAGATCCACCAACCATGAATGTCAGCGTACCTGCCGCCGCACCGGCCGTCCCGCCAGAGATCGGGGCATCAACAACACCAAGACCCGCCGCACGGGCCAGTTCGGCTGCCTTGCGGGCCGAGTCCACATCAATTGTCGAACTGTCGATCAGAACGGTGCCCGGCTTGGCATGTGCAATGACACCGTCCGGTCCATCATAAACGCCCAGCACGTGCTTGCCCGCGGGCAAAACAGTGACAACAAATTCGACATCACTGCCCGCTGCGCCGACCGATGCCGCCTTTGAGGCACCGGCCTCCACGGCCTTTGCCACCGCATCTGCCGACAGATCAAAGACCTTGACCGCATGTCCAGCCTTCACAAGGTTGGCCGCCATCGGGCCGCCCATATTGCCCAGACCGATAAAACCGATATTCGCCATTTGAAGTCTCCTCTGACACCCTATCTGGGTGTTTTGTTCTGATTTATGGTGATCTGGCAGGGTGATGTTCCCAGCCCAATAGTCTAAAGATTAAGCTCTTTGTCTTTTGGCAGCTTTTCGAAATATTCCGCCACTTCGCGTGGATCGACCTGACCGATATCGCCATGCTGCCATTTCGGCGCGTGATCCTTATCAACAATCACCGCCCGCACACCTTCAAACAGATCCGGCTTGCACACCATGCGCTGCGACATTCGGTATTCCATGTTCAGGACTTCTGCCAACGACATATCACTGCCCTGACGGATTTGCTCGAAACTGACGCAAAGGGATGTCGGCGATTTGCCCAGCAACGTCTCAAGGGTCTCTGTGCCAAATGCACTGGCCGCATTCCGCAAGGCTTCAAAGATCGCCGCGACACTGTCGCCAGCAAAGCAATGATCGATCTCGCTACGAATTTCTGAAAGTGGCGCTGAACCGAACGGCGTTTCATGCTTGTTGAGGATATCCTCGGCAGTCGCAAAGCCATCACCGTCCCACGCCGCACTTGCCAGCGCATTCTTGATGGCATCCAGTTTCGCACTTTCCGCCCCATGGGTTGCAAGTCCGGCATAAAGGCAATCTGCGGCCTTGATCCGCGCCCCAGTCAAACCAAGATACATCCCGATTTTGCCAGGACACCGTGGCAGGAAATAGCCGCCGCCCACATCCGGGAAAAATCCAATGCCGGTTTCAGGCATGGCAAACAACGTCCGTTCGGTCACGACCCGGAACCGGCCATGGATTGAAACCCCGACACCACCGCCCATGGTGATCCCATCAATCAGCGCGATATAGGGCTTTGGATAGGTCGCGATATAATGGTTTAGGTGATATTCCCGACGATAAAACGCATCAAGCATCTCTTCGTCATCAACTTTGCGGGCATCATAAAGGCCGCGGATATCACCACCCGCGCAGAATGCCTTCTCCCCCATCCCTTCAATGATGACGACTTTCACCGAAGGATCCTGTTCCCAGGATTTCAGCTGCGCCAGCATCATATCGACCATCACCAGATCAAGCGCGTTTAGCGCCTTGGAACGGTTCAACAGGATACGCCCAACCGGCCCGTCCTGCGAAAACAGAACCGGTGCGTCTGCGGTCTCAGTCGGCGAATTTGAAACTGTGCTCATAACCTAGTCTTTCAGGGCTGCACGCGCGATGATCAGGCGCATGATTTCATTGGTACCTTCAAGGATCTGGTGCACGCGCAAGTCACGCAAAAGCCGCTCGATGGGGTATTCGCGAATATAACCATATCCGCCATGAAGCTGCAGTGCTTCGTTACAGACATTAAAGCCGACATCGGTCGCAAACCGTTTGGCCATCGCACAGAATTGCGTGGCATCATCGGTTTTGTGATCCAGCTTCCATGCCCCTTTATGAAGCATCAGCCGGGCGGCTTCGAGTTCGGTCACCATATCAGCAAATTTGAACTGCAATGCCTGAAACTGATCAAGGCTTTTGCCAAATTGTTTGCGGACTTTCATGTGTTCACGGGCATGTTCCATTGCCGCACGCGCACCACCGATCGAACAGGCCGCGATATTTAACCGCCCACCATCAAGGCCCTTCATGGCGAATTTGAAACCTTCGCCCTCGTCACCCAGACGGTTTTCGACCGGCACCTTGCAATTACTAAAGATAACGGCTGCGGTCGGCTGACTGTTCCAGCCCATTTTTTCTTCAAGCTTGCCAAAGGATAGCCCCTCGGCATCCTTTGGCACGATAAAGGTGGATATGCCTTTCGGGCTGTCATCGCCCGTGCGCGCCATGACGACATAGATATCGCTGCGCGACCCGCCGGAAATAAACGCCTTCTCGCCATTCAGGATATAATGATCGCCATCGCGTTCGGCCCTGGTGCGAAGAGACCCGGCATCCGATCCTGCCCCCGGCTCGGTCAGGCAATAACTCGCGAAATGCTCCATCGTGACCAGCTTGGGCAGATATTTCGCACGTTGCGCATCATCGCCAAACGTATCGATCATCCAGCAGGCCATATTATGGATCGAAATATAGGCCGCTGTTGACGGGCAAGCTGCCGCAAGCTCTTCGAAAATAACAGCCGCATCAAGCCGCCCAAGCCCTGTGCCACCATGCTCCTCACCGGTATAGATCGCGGCAAAGCCAAGTTCGGCTGCCTTGCGCAGGGTTTCTTCGGGAAATGTATGATTGGCATCCCAGTCGCCCGCATATGGCGCCATTTCATTCTGCGCGAAATCACGCGCAGCTTGGGCAAATGCCTGCTGATCTTCAGACAGGTTGAATTCCATTGGATCGCCGCCTCTTTTGATTTTCTATTTTCCCTTTACGTAAACGTGAAATCTGCTGCTTGTCAATTCATTCGGTATAATCGTACCGAATTATCACAATTCTCATCCTGAACGCCCCTCACGTGCATAGCACTCTGGCATTTCGCCAAATCTTCCTTGCGAATACAGGGCCGCTGCGCATACCCTCCTCGCCTCAGGAATCACAATAAATCAGGGAAACAGTCATCATGTCTTCGACCAAGCCGGAAACAATTGTCCTTCATGCAGGCTATCGCGCCGAACCGACAACCGGTTCTGTCGCCGTCCCGCTCTATCAAACCACCAGTTATCAGTTCCGTGACACCCAGCATGCCGCAGACCTTTTTGCGCTTAAGGAACTGGGCAACATCTATACCCGCCTGATGAACCCGACCAATGATGTGCTTGAACAACGCGTGGCGGCCCTTGATGGCGGTGCTGCGGCGGTCGCACTGGCATCGGGCCAGGCGGCCTCGACCTTTGCGGTGCTGAACATCGCGCAGGCGGGTGACAACATCGTCAGTTCTACCGATCTTTATGGTGGCACCTGGAACCTGTTTGCCAACACCTTCAAGCAAATGGGCATCGAAGTCCGCTTTGCCGATCCGGCCGATCCGGAAAACTTCCGTCGCCTTGCCGATGACAAGACGCGTGCGTTCTATGCCGAAACCCTGCCCAACCCGAAACTGCAGGTCTTCCCGATCCGCGAGGTTGCCGATATCGGGGATGATTTGGGTATTCCGTTGATTGTCGATAACACCGCCGCCCCGGTGATCTGTAAACCGATCGACCACGGCGCCAGCATCGTCATGTATTCGACCACCAAATTCATCGCCGGGCATGGCACCTCGGTTGGCGGCATCGTTGTTGATTCGGGCAAGTTTGATTGGGAAAAACACGCCAAACGCTTCCCGCTTCTGAACGAACCGGATCCGAGCTATCACGGTGCTGTCTGGACCGAGGCTGTCAAACCGATCGGACCGGTGGCATACGCGATCAAACTGCGCTGCACGTTGCTGCGTGATGTTGGTGCGGCGGCATCGCCGTTCAATTCCTTCCAAACCATTCAGGGCATGGAAACCTTGCCGCTTCGGATGGAACGCCATTGCGAAAACGCCCTTAAGGTTGCCGACTTCCTGGCATCCCACCCGAAAGTCACCAAGGTCATCCATCCCAGCAAACAGGATGGCGAAGCCCGCCGTCGTGCCGACAAATACCTCAAGGGTGGTCTGGGCTCTTTGATGGGCTTTGAACTGGCGGGCGGCAAAGATGCCGGCGAGAAATTCATCAACTCGCTGGAGCTGTTCTACCACGTGGCCAATATCGGTGACACGCGGTCGCTTGCCATTCACCCGGCCACCACGACTCACAGCCAGCTCTCAGAAGAAGATCGCCTGTCATCGGGTGTGACTGATGGCTATGTCCGCCTGTCGATTGGCATCGAACATATTGATGACATTCTGGCGGATTTGACCCAGGCGCTTGATAAAGCCTGATAAACCGCCAAAGATTGCTTTACGGACAAACCGGTCAGACCTTCGTCTGGCCGGTTTTTCTATTGACGCTTTTCCATGTCCGGGCTAACCCATATCGGCAATACATGCACAACATGCAAAACAGGCATACCGATGTCGAGCGTTTCAAGCCGTCAGGACGAAATCCAGAAACTTCTGCGCAGTCAGGGCACGGTTCATATCCACGATCTGGCCGCCCTGTTTCACGCATCCCTTGATACGATCCGGCGTGATCTGCGCCAGATGGAGGAAGATGGTTATTTACGCCGCATTCATGGGGGTGCGGTCCTGCCCAATTTGGCACAGGAAAGTTACGCGGAACGGGCGCAGGAACTTCAACCCGAACGGACTGCGATTGCCCAAAAGGCCGCACGCGAATTGATCCCCGATGATTGCGTGGCATTTTTCGATAGCGGCACAACCGTTTGTGAAGTTGCACGCAACCTCAAACCTTCCTTTCGCGGCACGGTGATTACAGTCAATCCGATGATCGCGGTCGAGCTCGCCAGTCATCCGAATGCCGAAGTCATCATGTTGGGCGGCACGCTTCGCAAAACAGATATGGTGGTGTGCGGCCCGACGACCCTTGATCAGCTTAGAAACTTTAATGCCGATATCGCACTGCTTGGCACCTGCGCGCTTCACCCGGAGGCAGGCCTTTCGACCAGCAGCACCGAAGAACGCGCCACCAAGGCGGCCATGATCGCCCAATCGGCCGAAGTCATTGCCATCACCACCGCCGACAAACTTGAAACCAGCCTACCGCACCGGGTCTGCGACATTGATGCGATTTCCCATCTCGTCACCGGGCGCAAACTTTCAACCGGCTATCTTGCCAATTACACCCGGCGTGGTTTGAACGTCATTCAGGCCTGATCGCCTTCCCTCGCCTTGCGGAGAAACTCGTTAAATGCAAACCCACGCCACTGCCCATAACCGGGTGCGCGCCATCTTCTTTTTACATGGTGCCGCTTTTTCAAGTTGGGTGCCGCATATCCCACTGGTGCAGGAACGTCTTGGCCTTGGCCATGACGAACTTGGTGGCATTTTGCTGGCGGCGGCCATCGGGGTGCTTGCCGTGATGCCGATCGCCGGAAGACTGGCAGACCGGTTTGGCAGCGAACGCGTGGTGCGTTATTCGGGGCTGTTTTATTTCATCGCGGTTGGCGTGCCTGCCTTCATGCCCGATTATCTCAGCATTTCGATCGCGATGTTCGCCCTGGGCTTTTCCGGTGCCTTTCTGGATGTCGCGATGAATGCCAATGGCCTGCAGGTCGAGCGCGTCAAGGGCCGCAGCATCATGTCCGGGTTACATGGTTTCTGGAGTCTCGGTGGCTTTGTCGGCGCAGGGATTGCCGCCGCCTGGTTCGCCCTGCCCGTTGGCAATGAATTCCATCTGCCAATCGTTCTCTCGCTGTTTCTGATCGCGCACATCATCGCACAAGCGGGCCTTCTGTCGGATCAGGCGGCAACGGAACATCTGTCTGGCCCGAAGGATGCCAGCCAAACCACAGCCGCAAAGACCAAGGATCGCAATCTGTTCCTGATGCTGTTGCCGTTCGGGGTCTGCGCCTTTATCGGCCAATTCGGTGAAGGTGTCCTGACCGACTGGGCGACGGTGTTTATGAATTCCGAACTGTCGTCCGGCCCGACATTGGCCGCCGTCGGCTTTGCCATCTATTCCTTTGCCATGGCCGCCACCCGCTTGTCCGGTGATGCACTGGTCACCCGGTATGGTCGCGTGCCGGTATTGCTGACAAGTTCGGTGCTGGCATCCCTTGGCACCCTTGTTTTGACCTTGTCTCCCAATATCGTCATCGCCTGGATCGGCTGCGGGATTGCCGGCATGGGGCTTGCGGTGATTCTGCCGCTGTTGCTGTCTGCGGCGTCCCAGACAACGGGCAAAGGTGGTGGTGCGGTTGTTTCGATCATTGCCGCAACCGGCTATTCCGCCATCATGGCCGGGCCACCGGTGATCGGTGCCATTGGTGAAGCCCTCGGGCTGGTCACGGCCTTTGCCCTGACATCGGCATTCCTGGCCATGATTATCCCGGTTTACCTGTTAACCATGCGCAGGCGTTTGCAAATTGCGGCCAATGGTTGATCAACGGCGCAATCTGTCCCATAAATTGCCCAGCCTCACATTATAGAGAACAGATCATGGTCAACAAATTCGCCTATGGCACCTTCCCCAGCACCCGGCAGCGCCGCAACCGCATGACCGACTGGTCGCGCCGCATGGTCGCGGAAACGCGGTTGACCTCCCATGATCTGATCCTGCCTGTCTTTGTCATTGACGGCAAAAACGAACGCACCCCGATCCCGTCCATGCCCGGCGTTGAACGCCAGTCGGTCGATATCTTGGTTGAAACCGCCAAACATGCCGAAAAGCTCGGCATTCCGGCCCTTGCCCTGTTTCCCTATATCGATGCCAGCCTGAAAACCAAGGACGCCCGCGAAGCCTATAACCCCGACAACGTCGTGTGCCGCGCGGTCAAGGCGATCAAGGACGCCTGCCCCAATCTGGGCGTGATCACAGACGTCGCGCTGGATCCTTTCAACGCCGACGGACAGGACGGCATTGTTGTCGACGGCCAAATCCTCAATGACGAAACGACCGAGGCCCTTGTCCGTCAGGCCCTTGTTCAGGCGCAGGCAGGCTGTGACGTGGTTGCACCGTCCGACATGATGGATGGTCGCATCGGTGCGATCCGCAAGATTCTTGAGGAAGCAAACCTCAAAAACGTTCAGATCATGGCCTATTCGGCCAAGTACGCATCCGCCTTCTATGGTCCGTTCCGTGATGCGATTGGTTCAGCCAGTGCGCTTGGCAAGGCCGACAAGAAAACCTATCAGCTTGATCCGGCCAACAGTGATGAGGCGATGCGCGAAGTCGCCTATGACCTTGATGAAGGTGCAGACTCGGTCATCGTCAAACCGGGCCTGCCTTATCTTGATGTGCTTTATCGCGTCAAACAGGAATTTGGCGTTCCGGTCTTTGCCTATCAGGTCTCTGGTGAATACGCGATGATGCGTGCGGCCGGTCAGAATGGCTGGCTTGATTATATCGGCTGCGCGATTGAAACCCTGTCCTGCTTCAAGCGCGCCGGGGCATCCGGTGTTCTGACTTATAGCGCGATTGAAGTTGCCGAGGCACTGGAAAGCTGATCTCCCCGCCACCACGACAAGCAATAAAAAAGGGCCTCAATCGAGGCCCTTTTGTTTTGGGAGGCGAACATCAAATCATGCGGACTTCGCCGCAATGCCATCCGCATCATCTTCAATGCCATGGCCAATCGCCCGCGCGCAAAAATGCGGGCGCAGGCCGGACCGGGCAAATACGCCTTCGATATCCTGCCCATCAAGGAACCCGCCCTGATGGACCAAAAGGGTTTTGATGCCCGACGCCAATCCACCCAGCACATCGGTATGCACCGTATCGCCAACCATCAGCACACGGCTGCGATCAACACCGGGATGGCGTTTCAGGACTTCCTCGAACACGTGGTGATATGGTTTGCCAACGCATTGCGGCATGACACCGGATGCATCCCCCGCCAGATGCGCGAAATAGCCCGACTCAACTGACAGGAAATCACCCATCGGCGCACAGATATCGGGATTCCCCACCAGAACCGGCCGCGGATTATCCTTAAGGCTCTGCTCCAGAAGGGCTTGCTGGGTATCGGTCCAACTGTCTGAATCGATCAACAGGAAACCACCAACCGCATCGTAAAGCGCAGGATCACTGCCAAGCGGCTCGACCCGACCGGGCAGAATATCAAACGGCCAGTCGGTCGGCGCCATTGCCCCCCAATGGGTGATGTCGGCATATTCGCCCATCAGCGGGGCAACAAACTGCTGGCTGCTGATCAGGCTGTTATTGTCGAAATCAAAACCGCGCTTGCGATGACGCGCCAGAATGGCCTCGCCCGAGCTTGAGGCATCATTGGTAACAACCGCGATCTTCTTGCCCATTTCCTGCAAGGTCGCGACCGTCTTGACCGCACCGGGAATGGCACTTTGCCCGCTATTTAGCACACCAAAGGCATCAAACACGATCAGATCAAACTGATCGGCAATCGCCAGAAGGTTGTCGACATAATCGGTTGCTGCCGGAACGGCATCGGGCGTGACCTTTGGCAGACGCGGTGCATAGCGCAAATAGGCATCCAGGGCCTGCGCAAAATCCAGTTGCAACCGATTGGCACTCATCGTCATTTCTCCCACACGAACGGCACGTTATTAAAATTCTGGCGTATTCAAACCGATTAGCGCGTTAATTACACCCAAAATTATTCGCAACACCACAAACGCGGATAATCAACCAGAACACATCACGCAACTTCATTACCCATGCACCACACGCATGGCAATAAATAGTATCAAACCTGCGTCCGCCATCCACTTTAGAACAGTTAACGAGAGATTTCAGGGATTTCTGCGCTTTTCAATCCGCTGACATGCAAAAAACGCATTGGATTATATCCGCAATCACCCTTAGATTGCCTTCACGAAATGAATAGGACGTATCGACTGATGAATGCGCCACCAAGCAGTTGATCATTCGATACATCCCATGCAAACCGACACGTCAAACCAGCTAACTATTCCTGTGCGGAATATCTCGGTGAGAACATGCCGGTTAACTGAACAGACGCCGAATAATCGGCCGGTTTGAAATAGGTGATGAAATGATCGTAACCAAGATTTTTGCTTTCCTTCGCGCTCTGCGCGTTCAGTACCAGACCCAGACTGCGCTGCGTAAGCTTGACCCGCGCGAACTGGCAGACATCGGTCTGAACCGCGACATGATCGATGATGTAGCACACCGTGTTGCTTTCGGTCGCTAAGCCACGACCGTAGCGTCCATGAGGAAGACCCCGACAGTATCTGTCGGGGTTTTTCTTTGTCCGGATTTTGGGATGGCCGCGAAAAGATCCGCTTTGCCTGCATCGTCTTAGTTGGCAAACAGGGCCTTGTGCTCTTCACGCAGGACATTCTTCTGCACCTTGCCCATCGCATTACGCGGCAGTTCATCGACAAAGAACACACGCTTGGGCACCTTGAAGTTGGCAAGCTCCGACTTGATCGCACCAATCACGCCCTCCTCGCTTAAGCCACCTTTTACTTCCGGCACGATCACGGCTACAACCGCCTCGCCAAAGTCGGGATGTTGAACGCCAATCACGGCACTTTCAACAACGCCCTCCATCTTGTCGATCAGGGTTTCGATTTCCTTGGGATAAACGTTAAACCCGCCGGAAATCACCAGATCCTTTGCGCGCCCGACAATATGGACATATCCCTTGGCATCGATCTTGGCGATATCGCCGGTGATAAAGAACCCGTCTTTGCGGAACTCCTCGGCGGTTTTTTCGGGCATCTGCCAGTAACCGGCAAAAACGTTCGGCCCGCGTGCTTCCAGCACGCCAATCTCATCCGTCGCCAGAACATTGCCGTCTTCATCACACACGCGTACTTCGACGTCTGGCAATGCCGGGCCGACGGTGTGAACGATACGTTCGCCATTGAGCGGATTGGATGTCGCCATGCCCATTTCCGTCATGCCATAGCGCTCCAAAAGCGCCTTTCCTGTTCGTTCCTTGAAGGCGGTAAATGTCTCTGGCAAAAGCGGCGCAGACCCGGAAATGAACAGACGCATGTTTGCGGTGACATCCTTGGTGAAATCATCGCCCGACAACAGACGCACATAGAACGTCGGAACGCCCATCATCACCGTACTGCGCGGCAAAAGCGCCATCACCTGGTCACGATCAAATTTCGGCAGGAAAAACATCTTCGATCCCGACAGCATCACACAATGACACGCAATGAAAAGCCCGTGGGTATGGAAGATCGGCAAGGCATGAAGCAGGGTATCGTCACCCTTAAAGCCCCAAAGCTTTTCAAGCGTTGATGCGTTCGACCACAGGTTCATCTGGGTCATCATCGCACCCTTGGGCTTGCCCGTTGTGCCCGACGTATAAAGAATGGCCGCCAATTCATCGTCTTCGCACGCGACCGGCGCAAAGTCAGATGCTTGCGATGCCGCCCCGTCCATAAGGCTGCCCTCAGACTGCATGCCCAGTGTCAGAACATGCGCAACGCCCTGCTCGTCCGCGATGGCCTTGACCTCATCTTCGCGATGGGGCTGACAAACAAAGATCACCGGCGACGCGTTATCCATGAAATAGGCAAGCTCGCCCGCCTGATACGCGGTATTCAGCGGCAAATAAACAAGGCCCGCACGAATGCAGCCAAGATAAAGAAACAGTGCTTCGGGGGATTTATCGACCTGAACGGCAACTCTGTCGCCCTTTTTCGCACCAAGCGACGTCAGAAGACCGGCGATCCGTGCCGATGCTGTGTTGGCATCGCCATAGCTATAGGTCTTGCCATCAGGCGTCTCAATCAGAACTGAAGACAGATCGGCCGGAAACCGGTCGCGGATGCGCATGAAAAGGCTGTTGGTCACTGTACTGCTTCCCCGAGAATTCGTTTTGACCGGCAGGTTTCCCCTGCCGGTCTTTTCTGCGGGCAGCATAGTGCAACCAACCATTATAGGTAAACAAGTACCTTTTTACCGCAATGATCGATTTTGTCTGTCGATCAGACTGTTTTTGCCTTGCGGCGCTAGTCCAGCGCAACCGACGGGAACTCCCCGTCGATATACGGGAACGCTTCACTGACCGTCACCTGCACCTCGGGATGGAAGCCGTTGAAATGGGTGGCCAGCGCATTGCTATATGCCCCGATGTGACCAAACTCGATCCAGTCGCCTTCGCGGATATCGGCGGGCAAGGTCACGGTCGCCGGCAAGACATCCATATTGTCACAGGTCGGCCCATAGATGGTGAATTCCAGCGTTTCTTCCGGATCGAAATCACCCTCAATGCGCAGCGGACGCACCGGATAACGCAATTGCCCGGTCACGGTTTCCGACAGGCTGCCGTAAACACCGTCATTGATGAACAGCGTATCTTCCTTGCGCAAGTGAACCTGCGTGATCAGGGAAATACCGCTCGATACCAGCGCCCTGCCCGGTTCGCACATATAGGTCGTATCGGGCATATCAAGCCAACGTATACAATCCTTGATCTCGTCCATGAACTCTTCAAGGCTGGCACCGCGCTGGTTCATATACTGGCCGGGGAAACCGCCACCAACATCGATATGCTTGACCTTCACACCGGAAAAATCAACGACCTGACGGATAAGCTCGACAGCGATCCGATACCCGGTCGGTGTCGTGCATTGCGACCCGACATGGAAACACAAGCCCGCATGGTAACCATATTCATCAACCTTTTTCAGAAGCTCGGCCGCCACCATCGGGCGGGCACCAAACTTGGCTGACAGGTTATAGGTCGCACCGGCGGGCGGCGTTGCAAGGCGCACATGGATCACCAGGTTCGTGTCACCCTCGGTTTCCTCGCGGATTTTCTCAAGCTCTTCGGCGGTATCAATCACATAGTGATCAATCCCGAATACCCGATAGGCATTGCGGATGGCATCGCGGCTTTTGACCGGATGCATGAAATAGGCCTTCATCCCCGGGAATTGGCGCCGCACGATAGAGATTTCCTCAGGCGAAGCGGTATCAAAATGACGCACCCCGCCTTCGTGAAGATATCGCATGACCTCCGGATGCGGATTGCATTTCACCGCATACAGGACGTCTCCCGGGAACATTTCGACAAAGCGCTGCGCTGTTTCTCGAAGAATATTGGGTCTAAGGCAATACACCGGATAGGAAGGCTTAAGTTCCTTAACAACATCGAACGTCGTATCGAAATGACGTGGCACAATATACTCCATCGTTTACCAATATCAGGCGCCCAGACACGTACCGCCGCCGGGCTGGCCTTTGAGTTAGGGTAACAGCCCTCTTGCCGCCTGTCATGCGACTTGCATGTGCACCACACCGATTAGGGTACTAATTGCGCTTGATATTGCATCGCCCTGTCGATAATTTGGTAAACCAATACCAAATAACCAATATCGTGCGCCCCGCGCGGTTTACCGCAGATGCACGCCAACCCACAGGGAGCCTGAAATGCCCATCGATCCGATCCTTGATCCATCCGTTCTGGCCAAGGAGCTGTCCGGTTATCATCTGATCAACGGTAAACTTGTCGCCCCGAAAAACGGCAAGACCTTTGATGTTCTTAATCCTGCCACGGGCAAGGTCATCGGTCAGGCTGCCGACGGTGACGCCGACGATGTCGCGATTGCGGTTGCAGCCGCCAAGGCCGCCCAGAAAGATTGGGCCGAACGCCCTGCGCGTGAACGCGGCAAGCTGTTGGCGGAATGCGGTCGTATCCTGATGTCCCATGCCGAGGAATTGGGACGTCTGGTCGCCCTTGAATCGGGCAAGGCCCTTCGCACCGAAAGCCGGGTCGAGGCATCGGTTCTGGCCGACATGTTCGTCTTTTTCGGCGGACTTGCGTCAGAGCTTAAAGGTGAAACAGTTCCGTTCAATCCGAACATGATGACCCTAACCACGCGTGAGGCTGTTGGCGTTGTCGGTGCGATCATTCCGTGGAACGTTCCGATGATGCTGATGGCGATCAAGGTCGCCCCGGCACTGGTTGCCGGCAACGCAGTCGTCGTCAAATCCGCCGAAGACACCCCGCTTGCGGTTCTGCGCGTGTGTCAGATCATGCAGGAAGTTCTTCCGGCTGGCGTCTTTAACATCCTGTCGGGCTTTGGTCCGTCTTGCGGTGGCCCGCTGGTCGAACACAAGGATGTCAAAAAGGTTTCCTTCACCGGATCGGTTGAAACCGGCCGCACGGTGTATCGCGCCGCTGCCGAAAAACTCATTCCGGTCACCCTTGAACTGGGTGGCAAATCCCCGATGATCGTCATGGGTGATGCCGACCTTGATAAGGCGATTGCCGGTGCGATTGGCGGCATGCGTTTTACCCGTCAGGGGCAAAGCTGCACGGCGGCGTCACGCATGCTGGTGCATGAAAGCCTGCATGATGAATTCGTCAAACGCCTGATTGATAAGGTCAACACCCTTAAAATGGGTGATCCGCTGGATGAAGAAACCGACATCGGCACGATCATCAACCGCAAACAGTTCGACAAGGTCTGTGGCTATATCGAAGTCGGTGAAAAAGAGGGTGCGACCAAGAATGAACTAAGCGCCCTTCCCACTGACAGCACCCTTTCCGATGGCCTGTTTGTCCGTCCGGTGATCTTCACCAATGTCGATCCGAACGCGCGGATTGCCCGTGAAGAAATCTTTGGTCCTGTTGCCTGTGTGTTCAAGTTCAAAACCTTTGAAGAGGCCCTTGAACTTGCCAATGACAGCGACTTTGGCCTGGCTGCGACCGTATGGACGACGGATCTTAAAACCGCTCTTGTCGCCACCAAGCGCCTCGAAGCCGGTTTCGTTCAGGTCAACCAGAACCTTGTTGTCCAGCCGAACCTGTCTTATGGCGGCATCAAGCTTTCCGGTCTGGGTAAGGAAGCATCGCTTGAAAGCATGCTCGAACACTTCACCTACAAGAAGACCATTATCCTGAACATGGAATAACCTGTCTGTCGCTTGAAACGATTGACCACAAGAAACCGGGTTGCACGTGACGCAACCCGGTTTTTCTTTTCCGGTGCTTGACCTTGCGCGCGCAATCCGCAAAGGTGCGTTTCTCAAACACATCGAAACCCGGAAAGTACATGGCTATGTCTGCAGCTACTGACATCCTCGCATCACACTCTTGCCCGCCTCTTCGTGCCGGTGTGATCGCCATGATTATGGGTATTTCCGACCTGCGAATGTGATCCCTGTCATCTGCGGATGACAGGACCGGTTTAATACCGCTATTCACGCCATAAAATATTACTATAGCCATCGCATCAGATTGCGGATGGCCGCAGGAGTACGGAAATCATGACTGTTTCCTATCACGATATTGTTCGCGCCTCGGGCCTGCTCGAAGGCATTGTTGCGAAAACACCACTGGTAAAATCATTAACGCTTTCAAACATTTGCCAGGCCGATGTTTATCTGAAACTTGAAAATCAGCAATATACCGCGTCTTTCAAGGAACGTGGCGCCTATGTCAAACTGGCAAGCCTGACTCCGGAAGAACGCGAAAAAGGTGTTATCGCCGTATCGGCTGGCAACCACGCACAGGGTGTTGCCTATAACGCCAAACGACTTGGCATTCCGGCCACCATCGTGATGCCCAAAAACACCCCCTACACCAAGGTCCACCATACGCGCTCGCATGGTGCCGAAGTCGTTTTGACCGGCAACGTCTTTGCCGAAAGCCTTGAGGCCGCCGGCCGCATCCAGCAAGAACGCGGTCTGACCTTCGTCCATCCGTTTGATGATCCGCATATCATCGCAGGCCAGGGCACTGTCGGGCTCGAGATCCTTGATGAAAACAAAGACATCGATACGGTTGTCGTACCGATCGGCGGTGGCGGTCTGGCATCGGGCGTTGTCACCGCGATCAAGTCGCGCCGCCCCGACATCGAAGTGATCGGGGTTGAGACCAAGCTTTACCCGTCCATGTATGAAGGCATACATGGCAAAGAATTCACCGGCGGTGGCGTCACCATTGCCGAAGGCATCGCTGTCAAACAGCCCGGCGGCCTGACGCTTGAAATCTGTAAAGAAAAGCTCGATGACGTCGTTCTGGTCGAAGAAAGCTCGATCGAACGCTCCATCCAGATGATGATCGAGATCGAGAAAAGCGTTGTCGAAGGTGCCGGTGCCGCTCCGCTTGCCGCCCTGCTTGATCACCCGGATCGCTTCAAGGGCAAGAAAGTCTGCCTGATTATCAGTGGTGGGAACATTGACACCCGCCTGCTGGCCCAAGTCCTGATGCGCGGCATGGCCCGTGAAGGCCGCCTTGTTCGTGTCCGGATCGAAATTCCGGATGTGCCGGGCGCACTATCCACGATCAGTGCATTGATCGGCGAAGAAGACGCCAACATCATTGAAGTCTATCACCAGCGCCATTTCTATGACGTGCCGGCAAAACAGACAGATGTCGACATGGTGCTTGAAGTACGCGACACCCAGCATGGGCAACAGGTGATCGACCGCCTGATCAAGGAAGGATTCGGTGGCCGCCTGCTTGGCAACACGTCCCTCGACTAAGGCCGCCCCCTGCATCTGAAAACGACAAAGGGCCGTTGGTGTTTCACCACGGCCCTTTTTGTTTTGTGAACTACATCACATCGCAAGCAACAAAATCAGTCACCCAGCGTGCGATACCGCCCACCATAATACAGCAACGGCGCACCGGTTTCGCCCATCACCAGTTCCTGAACATGACCAACGATGATGCTGTGATCACCGCCTTCATGAAGCGCGTGACGTTCGCAGGTAAGGGCCGCAACACTGCCTTTAAGGCGCGGCATGCCAAGACTGTCATCTTCATATGCAACATTGTCCCAACCATCCTGCCCGGGGGCTGAAAACAGCTCGGATACCTGCTTTTGGCTCTGGCTCAGGATATTGATGCAAAACCGTTTGGCATCCCCAGTGAACAGCGCGTGAGTCGCCGCACGGTGATCAACCGAAAACAATACCAGTGCTGGATCAAGCGACACCGAGGCAAAGCTGTTGATGGTAATGCCCGCTTTTGCACCGTCTTGGGCGCGGGTGGTTACAACGGCAACGCCGGTTGTGAATTGACCAAGGCAATCGCGAAAATCGCGCGCAGAGAAAGACATATTGAAGGAAGCTCTCGTATACCAATATGGATGGGTGACGCGTCCCGAATGGAGCTTGGGGAAAATGGCGTCTATTCACCGCGCTGTCAAACCTAACTCGCAGCTAATTTAAACGCGATGTTAATAAGATTAAAACTTAATAAGAGCATATAGATATCAGAAACACGTTCTGCACTGCCGCAGAAGGCAGATGTTTCGATGAACTCGGGGTTGATCGTTCAGGTATCTGGCTTGGGGTAGCGGAGAAGAAAAAAGAATGTTCTTGATCATTGGTTATATCGTCGTAGTCGGCTCTGTCTTGGGTGGCTATCTGCCGCATGGCGACTTTGGCATTCTTGTACAACCGCTTGAAGTTCTGATCATTTTCGGGGCTGCGTTTGGTGCCTATTTGACTGCCAACCCGCTTGGCATCGTGAAGAAATCCTTCACCTACACCATTCGCGCCATGAAAGGCCCAAAGAAAAAGGCCGCCTATCTGGAACTTCTGATCTGCCTTTATGCGATTTTCCGCCTTGCGAAATCCAAAGGCGATCTTGCGCTTGAAAGCCACGTTGAAAACCCGGAAAGCTCCAGTCTGTTTTCCAATTTTCCGATGCTGATGAAAGATCATCATGCGATGGAATTCATGTGTGACTATCTGCGCCTGCTTACCCTTGGCACGACCAACGCCTATGAACTTGAAGCGGTGATGGATCAGGAACTTGAAACCCATCACGAAGAAGAACACGCAGTTGCGTCTGCTGTGCAAACGGCTGGTGACGGCCTGCCGGCACTTGGCATTGTGGCGGCGGTTCTTGGCGTTATCGTCACCATGAGCTCGGTGACAGAACCGCCTGAAATTCTCGGTGGCCTGATTGCGGCGGCCCTTGTCGGTACCTTCCTTGGTATTTTGGGTGCCTATGGCTTTGTCGGACCGACCGCCTCGATCATCAAAAACACCGTGGACGCTGACGGCAAATATTACAGCTGCATCAAAGCCGCCCTGGTTGGTCACATGCAGGGATATGCCCCGCAGGTCTCGGTGGAGTTCGCCCGTAAAACCCTCCCGCATAATCTTCGACCCAGCTTCAAAGAGCTTGACGAAGCGCTGCAAGACGCGCCCACGGCTTGATTTTGCGATAAAAGATCTGGTTTAGAGGACAACGCAGCAAATGCCCGATATCGTCATAAAAAAGATCAAAAAAGGTGGGCACGGGCATCATGGTGGTGCCTGGAAAGTTGCCTATGCCGACTTTGTGACGGCGATGATGGCATTCTTCCTGTTGCTGTGGCTGCTTTCAAGCGCGACCGAGGAACAGCTGCAAGGCGTGTCGATGTATTTCACGCCCGAAACCATCTCGCAAAATGAATCGGGTTCTGGCGGTTTGCTGGGCGGCACCAGCCTTGCCGAAGAAGGTGCACTGCGTTCCGAATTCGGATCACCATCCATCAGCATGGAAATCCCGCCGGTCGAAACACCGGAAGAACGCGAAGCCATCCGTGTTGCCCAGATGGAAGAACAGGAATTCAACAAGGCCCAAGAAGAACTTCTTAAGGCAATCGAAGCCAACGAGGAACTTCAGGGCCTTGAAAAGAACATCCGCATCGAAAACACCGATGAGGGACTTCGCATCCAGATCCTGGACGAAGACGGCACCGCCATGTTCCCCAGCGGTAGTGCCGCCATGGCTGATCATACCCGCCTTCTGCTGCAACAAGTCGCAGGCGTGATTGAAAATATGCCACAGGATGTCTCGATCGAAGGCCATACCGACGCCGTGCCGTTCAACCGGACAGACGGATATTCCAACTGGGAACTGTCAGCTGATCGTGCGCTGGCCACCCGTCGTGCGCTTGAAGACATGGGGCTTGAAACCGGACGCTTTGCCAAGGTTGCCGGTCTGTCGGATACCGATCCGCTCCTGCCCGAGGCACCGGAAAATGAAAGCAACCGCCGCATCAGCATCACCTTGCTGCGTGGTACCGGCGAACGTTCCGCGCTTGAAGGCACCGGCGAAGCTGGCCAAAACGGACAAACTGCACCGACTGGTGCAGCGCCCGCTGGCCCGGCACCATCGCCTACCCAACAACCGGCACAGGGTGAAAACCAGCGCCGCCCGACCTTCTCGGTTCCGTCACAACGGTGATTTGAAATCCGGTTACAGAAATCGGTGCCCTTTTGACCGTCAGGCCTTTAAACTGTCATAAACAACACCTAATCTCATAGAATAGTTCTCTTTGATGTGACCGGGACTGATCGGATCAAATGACAGTTAATCAGCGGCGCTTGACACAGCACTATTTTATGACCGCACCGATGCCGTGCCCATACCTGCCCGGCCGGTTCGAACGTAAACTGGTCACGGAGTTGCGCGGGCCCGAGGCCAACAACGTCCACGATCTGTTGTCGCGTGCAGGATTCCGCCGCAGCCACTCAATCGCCTATCTGCCGGCATGTAGTGATTGCAATGCCTGCGTTCCGGTTCGCGTCCGTTGTGACGGGTTCGAACCCAGCCGGTCGTTCCGCCGCATCAAGAACAGAAACAACGATCTTGTCCGCAAGGTGATGCCACCGTCCGCGACACAGGAACAATATCAGCTGTTCAGCACCTATCAGGATGCCCGACATGGCAATGGTGACATGGCGCGTATGGATGCCCGTGATTACCGCGCAATGATCGAAGACAGCACTGTGGAAACCTCGATCTTCGAGTATCGCCGGGATGATGACAGCCTTATTGCTGTGGCGCTGGTTGATATTCTGGCCGACGGGTTATCTGCTGTTTACAGCTTCTTTGACCCGGAAGAAGACCGTCGCGGACTGGGTACCTACATCGTGCTTGATCTGATCGACGAAGCCAGAATGCTCTCTCTTCCGCATGTCTATCTCGGCTACTGGATCGGCGATTGCCGCAAGATGTCGTATAAGATGCGCTTCCAACCCCTTGAAGGCTTCCGCGATGGTCAGTGGGTCTCGATGGAAGACGCTGATAGCGACGCGGACTAAGCTGTAAAAGTTCGTGTTCTGCACCAATTGCGCGAACCACTTTCCCCAATTAGACTAAAGTACCATACAACAACTCGATCCTCGGTTGCCTGCCCGTAAAGACGCATATAAGCTTCGTCTCAAAGCTGATCATCCAGCTTTTACAGATAAATCATGAGCTTGCATCTTTGGGAGGTTGTAACCAATGAAACGTCGCCAATTTCTTTCCGGCGCTGCCGTAGCAGGTGCGACTGCTGCTGCCGCGTCAACTTTCGCCAAACCGGCAATTGCCCAGGACGTCCGCGAATGGCGGATGGTCACCACCTGGCCGAAAAACTTTCCGGGCCTTGGCACCGGCGCAAACCTTCTTGCTGAATACATCACCAAGGCATCCGAAGGTCGCCTGAAAGTTACCGTTTTTGGCGCAGGTGAAATTGTTCCGGCATTCGAAGCCATCGACGCGGTTGGCAACGGCACCGTCGAAATGGGCCACGGCGCGCCTTACTACTGGAAAGGCAAAGTCGACGCGACCCAGTATATCGCAGCAATGCCGTTCGGTCTGAACGCACAGGAACAGAATGCGTGGTTCCAGTGGGGTGGTGGTCAGGAACTGGCCGATAAGGTCTATGCGGAACTGAACTGTAAGTTCTTCCCGTCGGGCAACACCGGCACCCAGATGGGCGGCTGGTTCAACAAGGAAATGAACACCATTGACGACTATAAAGGTCTGAAAATGCGTATTCCGGGCCTTGGTGGCGAAGTTGTCAAAGCTGCTGGCGCCAACGTTGTGAACCTTCCGGGTGGTGAAATTCCGCCGGCACTTCAGTCGGGCGCGATTGACGCAACCGAATGGGTTGGTCCGTATAACGATCTGGCCTTTGGCCTCTATAAATCGGCCAAATACTACTACTATCCGGGCTGGCACGAGCCGGCGACCGTTCTCGACAACTTCATCAACCTGGATGCATGGAATGCACTCCCGGATGATCTGAAAGCCATTGTCGAGCAGGCAAACCGCGCTGTGAACCAGATGGTTCTGTCCGAATTCACCGCACGTAACGTTCAGGCACTCGACACCCTGCGTAACAAGCACGGCGTTGATGTTCGTCCGTTCTCTGACGACATTCTGACCGGCCTTGGCAAACTGTCGGGTGAAGTTCTGCGTGACCTGGTTTCGTCGAACCCGCTGTCGCAGGAAGTCTTCGAAAGCCTTATCGCCTTCCGTACCCAGTCGATCGCATGGTCGAAATTCTCGGAAGCGGCATTCGCACAGGCACGTGTCCTGCCGTTCAAATACTAAGTTCTCCGACTTCGGAAAACAACAAAGGGCTGGCATTTGCCAGCCCTTTTTATTTGGGCCTGCTCCAAACCTATCAGAGCCGGTCACTGATGCAAAAAAGGCACCCGTGACGGGTGCCTTTTTCTTTGATGATATGTCGCCGTCGTTCTTAGAACAGAACGCTCGGAAGCCAGGTTGCCAACCACGGGAAGGCAGCCACAAGGCACAGGCCAAGCATCTGGATAACCACGAACGGTACAATCCCGCGATAGATATCCCACGTCTTGATCGCCGCTGGGGCCACACCGCGCAGATAGAACAGCGCAAAGCCGAATGGCGGTGTCAGGAAGCTGGTCTGAAGGTTGATTGCAATCATCACACCCAGCCAGACCGGATCGACATCAAGCTTAAGCAGGATCGGGCCGACAATCGGGATCACAACGAACACGATCTCGATGAAGTCGAGGAAGAAGCCCATGACGAACATCAGCAACATCACGACCAGCATCGCACTGAACACACCCCCCGGAAGGTTGTGCAGCAGTTCTTCAACCAGATGATCGCCACCCAGACCACGGAACACCAGCGAGAACACCGACGCACCCAAAAGGATGACAAACACCATCGCACTGACCTGAACCGTCTGGCGCACCACATGGCGCAGCACAGGCATATCAAGACGGCGATAGAACGCAGCCAGAATGGTCGCACCGACCGAGCCGAATGCCGCGGATTCCGTCGGCGTTGCAATCCCGGTCAGGATGGAGCCCAGAACCGCCACGATCAGCAATGCCGGCGGCAGCAATGCGCGCAGCACTTCACCCCAAAGGCCTGCAGGGCGTTTGCCTTCGACAAGTGCGGGTGCAGATTCCGGATCAATCAGGGATTTGATGATGATCCAGCCGATATAAAGGGCAACCAGCATAATTCCCGGAATGAAGGCACCGGCAAACAGATCCATCACCGAAATCGGTTCCGGTGCCCAGTTGCCCAGCGCACGCTGCGCTTCGGCATAGGCCCCCTGCAGGATATCCCCCAGCAGAACCAGAACGATCGACGGCGGAATGATCTGACCCAGCGTACCCGATGCACAGATCACACCGGTCGACAGTTTCGGATCATAACCGGCTTTTTGCATCGCCGGCAGGCTGAGCAAGCCCATGGTCACAACCGTCGCACCGACAATACCGGTGGATGCCGCCAGCAACATGCCGACGATCACGACCGAAATACCAAGGCCGCCACGCATGGTGCCAAACAGCATGCCCATGGTGGTCAGAAGCTTCTCGGCGATCCGTGCGCGTTCAAGCATGACGCCCATGAACACGAACAACGGGATCGCAACGTAAAGCTCGTTGGTCATCACACCGAAATAGCGTGACGGCAAAGAGCCCAGAAGTGGCATATCGAATGTGCCCATGGCGTTGCCAATAAGCGCAAAAGCAAGACCGGTGCCCGCAAGTGAGAAAGCAACCGGAAAACCAAGAAGAAGCACGCCGCAAGCTACGGCGAACATCACCAGGCTAAGAATTTCCCCCGTCATCAGACGCCCTCGTGCTCTTCTTCTTTGATTTCAAACTCTTTGTGACCGGTCAGGACCAGAACACTGCGCGCTGCCAAAGACAGCCCCTGCAGCAGCATCAGGACACCAAAGACCAAAATCACAGACTTATACAGGAACAGTCCCGGAAGCCCGCCGGTTTCATGCGATCCTTCCAGACGGTGCCAGCTCGTGACAACGTAAGGATAGCTGTACATCAGGATCATGATAACCACAGGCGCAAGCAGGAACAGGGAACCAAAAAGGTCTACCCATGCCTTGTAGCGCGCCGATGCCGGACGATA
Organism: Thalassospira sp. CH_XMU1458; assembly: GCF_037027205.1. Classification (NCBI taxonomy): domain Bacteria; kingdom Pseudomonadati; phylum Pseudomonadota; class Alphaproteobacteria; order Rhodospirillales; family Thalassospiraceae; genus Thalassospira; species Thalassospira sp. CH_XMU1458. The sequence continues at coordinate 837,052 of NZ_JAYMDW010000002.1, forward strand.
GAAAACGTCAACACGCACATGCCCCCCATGCAGCAGCGTGTAACCCGCGCCGACCATGAACATGATGCCGTAAAGCCACATATAGCTTTCCTGCATCGACACCCAGCCGACCGCAAAGCCATAACGCAACGTTGCCACCAAAAATGTGATCACCACCATGGGGATCACCAGCCAGGCTACTCCGCGTCCGATCCAGTCATTAAGACTGTCGACGGCGCGGACGAAATTTCCCAGAAACTTCACTTTTCACTCCCAAGCCCTTTTTTGAATCTCACAGGAAAATTGCGGGCTTCCTGTTAAACAGGTTGGGAAGTTACAGATTAACCACCGAAAACGCTATATCTTTTGCACCGAATTTCGGCCATTTCTGCCGGGAAATGCAACAAATCACAGGTAGTGCATCAATTTTCGTCATTCAGGCAAAGAAAAAGCCGGATGGCTTGGCACCACCCGGCTTTTATCAAGGCGTTTTAACACCCGTTATTCAAACTTGTTGGACCGCGGGAAGCCATTTGGCGGCAGGCGCCCTGCCCCGGCCCGTTTGCCAATCCATTCGGCCAGTTCGGTCACAGTCCGGGTACGACCTTCGCTGCCGCCCATGGTCCAGCTGAGACCTTCTTCAAGGTTAAACAGGATAAGGTCCGAAAGCCCGCCTTGGCGGTATTTCTGCAAGATCACACCGCGGCCACGCGTCATTTCCGGAATTTCCGAAACCGGATAAATCAGCAATTTGCGATTATCGCCCAGAACGGCAACATGATCTTGCTCAACCGGCAGGAAGATCTTGGCAACTTCACCAGTTCCAAGGTTAAGCACCTGCTTGCCGTTTTTGGTCTGCGCAACCACTTCTTTCTCGGCCACTAGGAAGCCACGTCCACCGGAACTTGCCACCAGAAGGTTACGGCCTTCCTTGTGCACCACCATCGAAACAATGTCATGTTCCTGCGGCAAATCGATGGAAAGACGGATCGGCTCCCCATGGCCACGCCCACCCGGCAGTTTGTCACACGACATGGTGTAACAACGCCCGGCTGTCGACAGGATCAGAAGCTTGTCGGTGGTAAATGCCTTAAGCGCAAAGCGATGCTCGTCACCATCCTTGAACTTCAGGTCGCTGATATCGGCAACGTGGCCCTTAAGCGCACGCACCCAGCCCATTTTCGAACAGATCACCGTAATCGGTTCACGTTCGATCAATGCTTCCAGCGGAACTTCAATCTCTTCCGGCGCATCGCCAATCTCGGTGCGACGCTTGCCAATGGCAGTTTTCTTGCCAAAGTTTTCACGCATCACCTCGATCTCGTCGCGGATTTTCTCCCAACGCAGGCTTTCGCTGGCCAGCAGTGCTTCGAGACCCTGCTTTTCCTCGGTCAGTTTGGCATGCTCGTTCTTGATTTCCATCTCTTCGAGCTTGCGCAACGACCGCAGACGCATGTTAAGGATCGCATCAGCCTGCACTTCGGTCAGGTCAAACGCCTTCATCAATGCGTTTTTCGGCTCATCCTCATAACGGATGATCCGGATCACTTCATCAAGGTTCAGATAGGCAACAAGATAGCCTTCCAACACCTCAAGACGGTGATTGATCTTGGCCAAGCGATGATTGGAACGACGGATCAGAACGTCCTGACGATGTGCTAGGAATGCGCGCAGAACTTCACGCAGGTTCATCACGCGTGGCGTGTTATCGCCGTCCAGAACGTTCATGTTCAAACCGAACCGGATTTCCAGTTCGGTATTCTTGAACAGCATCTCCATCAGATGTTCCGGCTCAACCGCGCGGGTCCGTGGCTCCAGAACCAGACGAATGATATCGGTCGACTCATCGCGCACATCGTTCAGAAGCGGCAATTTCTTTGCCACCATCAGATCGGCGATCCGTTCAACCAGCTTGGCTTTCTGAACCTGATAGGGAATTTCGGTAATCACCACCTGATAAAGACCGTGGCTAAGCTTCTCGACTTCCCATTTTGCACGCAGGCGGAATGATCCACGCCCGGTCGCATAGGCTTCGAGAATGTTCTCACGCGGCTCGACCAGAACACCACCGGTCGGGAAATCCGGCCCCGGCACGCAACGAACAAGCTGCGCAATCGAGGTTTCCGGATCATCAATCAGCTTGATCAGGGCCGTGCACAGCTCGCCTGCATTATGCGGCGGGATGTTGGTCGCCATACCCACGGCAATACCAGAGGCCCCATTGGCCAAAAGGTTCGGGAAAGCAGCCGGCATCACAACCGGTTCTTTTTCCTCGCCGTCATAGGTCGGGCGAAAATCAACGGCATCTTCGTCAAGGCCATCCATCAACGCCGCGGCAACCGCTGTCATGCGGGCTTCGGTGTAACGCATTGCCGCCGCGTTATCGCCGTCAATGTTGCCGAAGTTGCCCTGACCATCAACAAGCGGATAACGAACCGCGAAATCCTGTGCCAGACGTACCAGCGCGTCATAGACCGACTGATCACCATGCGGGTGATATTTACCGATCACGTCACCGACAACACGCGCACATTTCTTGAACCCCTGTTCCGGGTTCAGTTTAAGCTGACGCATGGCGTAAAGAAGACGACGATGCACTGGCTTAAGGCCATCACGCACATCAGGCAGGGAACGCGACATGATTGTCGACATCGCATAGGCGAGATATCGTTCGCTCAGCGCGTCTGCAAGCCGGGTTTCCCGGATTTGTCCGGCACTGGCCGGATCGGAAGTCTTGGTGCTCATGAACGATTTTTCTTGTTGCTTGTCAAAATGGACATGTGCAAGTGCGTTCGGACCCGAACACCTTACGTTATTGGCAACATACTACGCCGGGCATGGTCTTGGTCAACATATGGCGCGCAAATTGCCGAATTTATTTTTCTGCTCCGATATCCGTGCGCCAGACATGGCTGACAAGTCGGTCCCGAGCAGCAACAGGTTTGATACCTTTTGCTTCGAAAATATCGCGGTGAATGAAAAAACCGGTCAGTTTCAGGCCATCGCGCAACTGTTCTGATAAAGACATTTCCTTGCACAATTGAGACGCACGCCCAGAAGCAAGAAAGGCCGGCAACGGCAACATCCGGTCACGATACGCCTGCCCTGATGCCTCGCCAACGGCGCGGCCGCTTTTGGGTGATACAAAGGCAAGGTTTTCGGTCTCGTTGGTCGCGGCACATCGATCCAGTGCCAATCCGTAACCGAGCTCTTCCAGTAACCCGACTTCCCAACGGATATAGGCAGGCAACCATTGCTCGGACTTGAGTGCCGAAATCAGCGCGACGGTTCCGCGATAAAGATCCGGATGGGCTTCGCGTTCCGGAAGCGTCGCATCAAGCATCGCACAGGCCGAACTCATCGCCATCAAGGGGCCAGCATGCAGCAAAAGGTCCGCGGCATGCGCGCCGGTCAATTCACAGCGAAATTGCCCCAGATGTTCCGCCAACCGGGCAGACCACCCCACCCGGATTTCATTGCCGGGTTCAAGGGTACCACGCATGGATTTGCTGGTAGCACCCCGTACCAGACCGGCATGGCGGCCATAATCACAGGTCAGGACGGAAAGACGGACTGAATTTTCACCCAGCTTGCGTGTCGAAAGAACGATACCGTCATCCCGCCAATCCATCAGCGTACCTTAGAAAAAGCCGCTGGGTACAATGAGGCGGGTGACAAGGAAGAAGAACCCGAGCAGGCAGGACGCAAGACTGAACAACGCCAAACCGAACACAACCTTGCGCAGGATCGGGCGGTTCGGGATTTCTTCGATGGCATCAGACAGCGGATCAGATGAGTCATTACGCATTAGGTCGGGCCTCCACCCGTCATGCGCCAGAACAGGCCCAGCACAAAGACGGCGATCGCGATCAGAAGTGCAATCAGGTTAAGTGGTTTGTGCAGGAACGATTTTTCACGTTGCACAGACGCACTGGAATTGCGGTTGCGGAACGGACGTCTGGCGACGCGCGCAACAATCATTGCGGCAGCAGCGCCAACAATGATCATGACAATTCCCCAGACGGATCCGATTTCCATTACTTACCCGGCAATTTGTGGTCACTCGATATGGGACCAGTCAACGCGATCAGGCGTTGTGATCAAGACCCCACATGGCAAAGCGGTTGGGATCATCGCCCCAGTTTTCACGCACCTTCACAAATAGGAACAAATGTACCCGGCGTTCGAAAATGGCTTCCAGTTCCTTGCGGGCGTCACTGCCAAGCGCCTTGATACGTTTACCGCCCTTGCCAAGGATGATCGCCTTCTGGCCTTCACGCTCGACAAAGATGGTCTGTTCAAGCTTGACCGATCCATCCTTGCGCTCTTCCCAAAGCTCGGTCTCGACCGTTGCTGAATAAGGAAGTTCCTGCTGAAGCTGGTAATAAAGCTTTTCACGGGTAATTTCGGCCGCAAGCAGTCGCAGCGGCATATCCGAAACATCATCTTCCGGGAACATCCAAGGGCCATCGGGCATCTTGGCGGCAAGGAAATTCACCAGATCTTGCGTACCCGCACCCTTTTTGGCCGAAATCATGAAGACATCGGTAAAGACTTCATGGGCAAACAGGTCTTGGGACAGACGCAGAAGCTTTTCCTTGTCCGATACCTTGTCGACCTTGTTCAACGCCAAAATCGCCTTGCGGTTCTGTTCCTTAAGCGTCTTGATGATGGCCAGGTCTTCGTCCGTGATGCCGCTTCCGGCATCAATCACCAGAACAACAAGGTCCGCGTCATCTGCCCCATTCCAGGCGGCCTTGACCATCGCACGGTCAAGACGGCGTTTGGGTGCAAAGATGCCCGGCGTATCAATGAAAACAATCTGCGCGTCTTCGGTCATGACGATACCGCGCACGCGCGTCCGCGTCGTCTGGACCTTCGGCGAGACGATGGACACTTTCGTACCAACCAACTGGTTCAAAAGTGTCGATTTGCCGGCATTCGGCGCACCAACGAGGGCCACAAAGCCACAACGTTGCTGATAAGGTAATCTGTCTTCGGCCACCGGTGTGGGAACCTCATTCATCACTAAGTTTATCCAACATCAATTTTGCGGCGAGTTGTTCCGCTTCGCGTTTCGATTTGCCTTCCGCACTGACACTGTCACCGTCGCCGGTCGTCAGTTCGATGGTAAATAACGGCGCGTGGGCCGGGCCTTCACGGCCGACCATCTCGTATTTCGGTAACGGCTTGCCCCGCCCTTGCAGCCATTCCTGCAATTGCGTTTTGGCATCCTGCGGCGGCTTGTTGGCTTCATCCAAAAGCGGCGTCCACAGCTTTTCAATGAAACGCCGCGCCGGTTCAAGACCACCGTCAAGATAGAGTGCGGCAATCACCGCCTCCATGCAATCAGATAAAATCGCCGGATTGGTATCCGCCCCTGCTGCGCGTTCACCCTTGGCCATCTGGATGTGTTCACCCAGTTTGATCTGTTCTGCCACGCGCGCCAAAGTCTCGCGGCGCACCAGTGCGACAAACCGTTTGGCCATGGCACCTTCGCGCTCACGTCCGAACCGGGTATAAAGCATCTCTGCCACGACAAGACCCAGCACACGGTCGCCAAGGAACTCAAGGCGCTCGTTGCCGCCGCTTAGCATATCCTTGCCCTTGGCGGCACTGCGATGGGTCAGCGCCACACGCAAAAGGTCGGGATCGGAAAAACCGTGATCAATCTCGGCGATCACCGGCAGGCCGTCGCTCATCAGTTAACCCCCTGGAACAGGCGATCAAAGCGGATGCTGCCAAGGTCATAAACCGGCTGAGAGCTGTCCTTGGAATAGAACAGGAATTCAGCACGCCCGACCAGGTTTTCAATCGGAACAAACCGGAAGCGCGACGGGAACGCACGGCTGTCTGCCGAATTGTCGCGGTTATCACCCATCATGAAGAAATGACCTTCGGGAACGGTGAAAGCTTCGGTGTTGTCGCTCGGCCCCTGATCGCCAAACATCTCAAGAATACGATGCACACGGCCATTGGGCAGGGTTTCGATATATTGCGGCACTGCGGCCGATCGCCCGCCACCATCGGTCAGGATGTAATCCTCGATGCGCTCGCGCTCGATCATCTTGTTGTTGATGTAAAGGCGGCCTTCCTTGACCTGAACCGTATCGCCCGGCAGACCAATCACACGCTTGATGTAATCCTGCGAGGTATCAGACGGCAGTTTGAAGACAACCACATCGCCACGTTCCGGTTCGCTTTCAAATACACGGCCGGGAATGATCGGCAGGCTGAACGGCATGCTATGCTTCGAATACCCATAAGAGAATTTCGACACAAACAGATAATCCCCCACCAGCAAGGTCGGGATCATCGAGCCAGACGGAATATTAAACGGTTCGAAAGCAAAGGTCCGAACCATAAGTGCAATGACAATGGCCCAGAAAACGGTCTTCAAGGTGTCGAGCAAACCACCCGTTTTCTTCTTATGCACAAGCTTTTCCATTCCGTGTTCAACCAATCAATTTTTGTCAATCTGCCGAAATCACAACGACCGCATTGGCCATCGGATATTCGTCCGTCAGGGTCACATACACAGAGGCAGTTTTCCCATCCGGGGTCAATTCTTCAAGTCGTGCTTGCGCACCTTCAATCAAAACCATATCGGGCTTGCCGCTGGGCTGATGTACCACACCCATGGTGTTATGATAAACACCGCGACGAAAACCGGTCCCAAGCGCCTTTGAACAGGCTTCCTTGGCGGCAAACGCCATGGCCAGCGACGAGGCAGTCCGGTGCGGCTTGCGTTTGGCACGCGCAATCTCGATATCGGTAAAGACACGCTTCATGAAACGCTCGCCATGGCGTTCAAGAGTAGCCTCTATCCGACGGATATCGCATAAATCTGTGCCAATCCCAATGATCATTTACGCATAACCTGCCTGCGTGCGTGCTTCATCCATCAAACGGCGCATCTCGGCAATCGCCGCTTCAAGCCCGACAAACACCGCCTCACCAATCAGGAAATGCCCGATATTAAGCTCGGCAATTTCCGGCATGGCGGCAATCGGCTTGACGGTTTCGAAATTCAAACCGTGACCGGCGTGGATTTCAAGTCCGATCCCTGCCCCATATTGCACAGCATGGCGGATACGGTCCAGTTCGCGGGCGCGTTCTTCATCGGTCTTCGCATCGCAATAGGCGCCGGTATGGATTTCCACCACCGGCGCGCCAAGGCTTTTGGCCGCATCAAGCTGTGCCTCGGATGCCTCGATAAACAGTGAAACGCGAATGCCGGCATCACCAAGGTCCGAGACAAAACGTTTGAGATGATTATGCCCACCGGCAACATCCAGCCCGCCTTCGGTCGTGCGTTCTTCGCGTTTTTCCGGCACCAGGCAAACCGCGTGCGGCTTGGTCTGAATTGCGATGGCCAGCATTTCATCGGTTGCCGCCATCTCGAAATTAAGCGGCAAATCAACTTCTTCGCGCAGGCGCTGCATATCCGCATCACGGATATGGCGACGGTCTTCGCGCAGGTGCGCGGTGATACCATCCGCACCAGCCGCCTTTGCAAGCTCTGCTGCCCGCACCGGGTCGGGCAGATCGCCGCCGCGGGCATTTCGAATGGTCGCAACATGGTCAATATTGACCCCGAGGCGCAGCTTCGCATTCATGATGTTTCATCCTGCTTTTTGGTGGCGTGCTTTGCGGCGGTTCCGATCTTTTCCTTGGCACTTTCAAGCATCGGGCCAAGGCCATGACGCTCGGTCTTTTTCATCCGGCGCAAAATGCGGTTATGGCGATAAATCACAACCGCACGGCGGATTGGGAAGTAAAACAGTATCCAGATAACAATCGTTGTCGGAATACAGCCAACCACCATCGGCCAGATGATATCAACAATGCTGGCCCAAAGTTGCCCCAGTGCCTGCTGATCGCTGACATCCCAATTACCGAAAATAAGCCCGCCACCGACATAGTTCAGGCCGAGGACAACGAATTCCCACAGCACCGCCATATCGAAATGCACTGTCGAACTTGCCGAATGCGCGCCAAGGATCCAATTGCCGCAGGTATAAAGCCACAACCAGATAAACGGAAACGTCCAGGGATTGCCAACCACTGTCCCCAAAAGCGACGCCACCACGTTACTGCGCGTCAAAAGGCTCAGCAGTGTCGAGATGACAAAGTGGAACCCGATAAACGGCGTGAAAGACACCGCCGCCCCGATCGCAAAACCTGAAGCGATGCTATAGGGCGATCCCGGCAAACGGGCGACCCGATGGGCAAAATACTGTGACGAACGACGCCATCCGCCGCGCGGCCATACCACGTTGCGTACACGCTGAAAGGATGAAGGTTTGCTGCGGCGCCGAAACATGCGGGGTCAGTTCTGGATCTAATCACGTAATGCTGTAAAATCTTGAAGCATATGCGTAAGTGCTGACTGCGCGATTGGCAAGGCTTTTGCGCCAAATTCGCCTAAAAGGTGAAGGCGTTTACAGTTCGCCGTCACCCGCGCGCGCGTTCAACGGCATTGACCACCGGTGTGGCACGCAATGCGGCAATGATATTGGTCAGGTGTTTGACATCGACCACATCGATATCAATCAGCATTTCAAAGAAGTCTGTCGTGCGATTGGTAAAGCGCAGATTGGTGATATTGCCATGGTTCTTGGCAATCACGCTGGTGATTGAGCTAAGCGCCCCCTGCTCATGCCCCACGGTCAATCCAAGGCGACCGATGAAGTGTTCCGGTTCGCCCTCGTTATCCCACCCGACATCAAGCCAGCGTTCCGGCTGCTCGGTAAAGGTTTCAAGCGTATCGCAGTCAATCGTATGGATTGTCACACCCTTGCCGGTTGTAACAATCCCGACAATCCGGTCCCCCGGCAACGGATGGCAACAGCCAGCATAATGCACGGCCATACCGGGAATAAGGCCCTTGATCGGGATGGCGTGATCATGTTTGCGGGCGCGCACCTTATCAAGTGGCACAACCTTGCGCGCCGTTTCCTTGTCCTTGGTGCCCGGGAACACGGCATGAACAACTTCACGCCCGGTGTGATGCCCGGCCCCCACAAGGGTCAAAAGTGCATCAACCGATGGCTGCTTGAAGATTTTAAGAACCCCTTCAAGCGCCTTGTCGGAATAGTCATAGCCTTCCTGACGGAACGCCTTTTGCAAGATCGCCTTGCCAAGATCCTTGTACTGGTCTTCCTGCTGCTGGCGGATAAAGCGACGAATTCGCGCCCGCGCCTTACCGGTAACAACAAACCGTTCCCAGGTCGGATTCGGCGTTTGCGCCTTCGATGTTACGATCTCGACCTGATCACCGTTATTGAGCACCGTACGCAACGGCACCATCGCCCCATTGACCTTGGCCCCAACACAGGTATCCCCAATGTGGGTATGGATCATATAGGCGAAATCGACCGGGGTTGCGCGGGCCGGAAGGGCGATCACATCGCCCTTCGGGCTAAAGCAGAACACCTGATCCTGGAACATCGCAAGCTTGGTATGTTCAAGGAATTCTTCCGGTTCGGACGCATGTTCCAGAATATCAAGAAGGTCACGCAGCCAACGATACTGCACCCCTTCCTTCTGCTGTCCGGTCGGTGCTTCCTGTTTATAAGCCCAGTGCGCGGCCACACCGTTTTCGTTGACCTCGTGCATCTGGCGGGTGCGGATCTGAACCTCGATCCGGTGATTTTCCGGGCCGAGCACCGTGGTATGGATCGAACGATATCCGTTGGGTTTCGGCGTCGAGATATAATCCTTGAACCGGCCCGGCACCACTTTGTAATTGGCGTGCAGATAGCCCAGCACTTCATAGCAATTGGGCATGTCATCGACGAGCACGCGAAACGCCATGATGTCAGACAGCTCACCGAAGGTGATGTTCTTGCGCTGCATCTTCTGCCAGATCGAATAGGGCCGCTTTTCGCGCCCGTAAATGTCGACCTTAAGCCCCTGACGCGAAATGACTTCGGTCAGTTCGGAAACAATCCGGCTGACGACGTTGTCATCCTTCTCGCGCAGGAATTCCAGGCGGGCGAGGATCGAATCCCGTGCTTCGGGATTGATATGCTGGAAGGCCAGATCTTCAAGCTCTTCCTTGATGTCATGCATACCGATGCGCTCGGCAAGCGGGGCATAAATCTCAAGCGTTTCAGCAGCGATCCGCACACGCTTTTCCGGCTTGGAGATATAATGCAACGTCCGCATGTTGTGCAGTCGGTCGGCCAGCTTGACCAGCAACACGCGAATGTCTTCGGACATCGCTAAAAGCAACTTGCGGAAGTTTTCTGCCTGCTTGGAATCGGCTGATTTAAGCTCGATCTGGGTCAGCTTGGTCACACCATCGACCAGCTTCATGATGTTGGTCCCGAAAAGCTTGGTGATCTCTTCAGGGGTCGCATCGGTATCTTCGATGGTGTCGTGCAAAAGGGCCGTGATGATCGTGTCGCAATCAAGCTTGTAATTGGTCAGAATGCCTGCGACTTCAATCGGATGGGAAAAATACGGGTCACCGGATGCGCGTTTTTGCGAACCGTGTTTCTGGGTCGCATAGACATAGGCCCGGTTCAGCGTGGTTTCGCACGCATCGGGGTCGTATGCCTTAACCCGTTCAACAAGTTCGTATTGCCGCATCATTCAGGGGCGTCTCCGCAGTTTCTAGGGTCCAAACTCATTCACATAATCGCTCCGGTCTCCCGGATTTGTGCGGATACGCGAAGCAAAACTGCAGAAAGATATACATCTTTCAAGGTTTTGCGACAAAGTAGCCCGTGCAAATCCGGGAGATCCGAAGGACAACTGATATGAGAGAAAGCCTCTGCGTCAAATCCCTTGATCGGGGATCACCCCGTTCTGCGGGCTTTTCCTAGCTTTTTCTCTCATATCAGTTGCCGGATCGGTCATGTGAATGAGTTTCGACCCTAAGGGGATATAATCCATCCCCTTTCATAAGATAGTACGATCTGGACAAAAAAAAGCCACGGAAGATAAACACCGTGGCTCTTCTTTTGGAAAGGTTCAGATCAAAATCAGTCTGACCTTATTCTTCTTCCGACGGAGCAACAACGCCAGCGGAAGCTTCTTCAACAGCTTCAGCAACCAGTTTCGGACCGAAATCGTCTTCGGTTTCTTCCGGCTCATCGGCTTCAACATGCCGCTGCAGACCCTGCACCATGCCATTGCGCAGATCGTCAAAATCAACCGTTACTTCGGCGATTTCACGCAGCGCAACAACCGGGTTCTTGTCGTTGTCACGATCAATGGTCAGTTCTGCACCGGCCGAGATGTTGCGTGCACGCTGAGCTGCAAGCATTACAAGCTCAAAGCGGTTCGGAATCTTGTCAACGCAATCTTCGACGGTAACGCGCGCCATAAATGTCTCCAGAAATACTTTTGGGGTGTCCAGACCGAGCTTTATAGCGTCGGATCACGTGTGTTGCAACAGCGAAACCACTCTTTCGATCAGGTTTTCGCATGCTTTATCAGCCATTCGTTTGTTTGCGAATCTGCTGATCGGCCGGCAGATCGGAAATCAGATCATCAACGGTGCGGTTCAAAACCGGGTGAACCCAGTCGGCAACCACATCGCGCAACGGCAGCAAGACAAACGCCCGTTCCGCCATGCGCGGGTGCGGCACCTGAATGCCGCCCTCTTCACGCACCAGTTCCCGCCCATAAGCAATCAGGTCAAGGTCAATGACGCGCGCGGCATTGCGTTCCCGCCGAACACGCCCGAATTCGGCCTCAACGTCATGTAACCGCAAAAGCAGATCATGCGCTGACAAGCCCGTCGAAATGCGTGCAACACCGTTCACGTACCAAGGCTGATCGGAAATCGGCACCGGTGCCGTTTCATAAAACGATGACACCTGATCGATCGAAATGTCGCCATTTTCGGCCAATCGACGCAGTGCGGCTTTCAATGTTTGTGCAGGCGCACCATATTCTTCGGTAGGCAAATTTGCACCGAAAGCAATCAGGATAGCGTCATCCGCGATCATGCTGGTGTCTGACGGTGAAGAATTGCGCACAAAGAAGACCTTCGGTTCGGTGATTGGGCGTATGACAAGGTTCGGAAAGACGGCATATCTAAGGGAGCCACCCTGCTCTGTCCACGATATTTTCGCCTTTCTTTGTCCCGGTGCCCACGGTAAACATGAAAGGTCTGTATTTGAAAGTTCCGTATTTTAGGAACTGCATAATTAAATTTGATGTTTGAGGAATTTAACGATGATTTTTTACCCGCAAGAACGCATCGGGTTATTTATCGACGGCTCCAATCTTTATGCCGCTGCCCGTGCCCTTGGTTTTGACATTGATTACAAACGTCTTTTGGATCTTTTCGCCCAGAAAGGTCAGCTGATCCGGGCCTTCTACTACACCGCCCTGATTGAAGATCAGGAGTATTCCCCGATCCGTCCGCTTGTCGATTGGCTGGACTATAACGGCTACACCATGGTCACCAAACCGACCAAGGAATTCACCGACGCCGCCGGTCGCCGCAAGATCAAGGGCAACATGGATATCGAGTTGGCAATTGACGTCATGGAAATGGCGCAACACCTTGATCATGTTGTTATTTTCTCGGGCGATGGTGATTTCCGCCGTCTGGTCGACGCCGTGCAGCGCAAAGGTGTGCGCGTCACTGTTGTTTCTACCGTCAAATCAAATCCGCCAATGGTTGCCGACGAATTGCGCCGTCAGGCCGATAACTTTATCGAACTGACCGCCCTTGAAGGCACGATTGCGCGCAAGGTTCAGCAACGACGCGACGACGATCACCCCGATATCGACGATCATCCCGAACATCCCGATCTCGAAGAATTCGATTACGATTGATCGCGACACCGCGTCGCCCGTCACCCTGCCCTGATCACCACCGGTTACAGCCCGCACTGTAACCGGCAAAACGTCAGACTTGCCATGACCGCCTATCAGCAACCCGATATCGATTGTCAGCTTTGCCCGCGCCTTGTTGAATTCCGCCGCAAGAATCAGGAAAAGTTTCCCGAATTCTACAACGGGCCGGTGCGTCCTTTCGGCCCGCTTGATGCGCGTCTTCTGATCGTTGGCCTTGCCCCCGGGCTTAAGGGGGCTAATGCCACCGGCCGCCCCTTCACCGGCGACTATGCTGGTGATCTGTTGTATGACACGCTTAAAAAGTTCGGCTTTGCCAAGGGCACCTATGACAAACGCCCGGATGATGGCCTTGAACTGCTTGATTGCCGCATCACCAACGCGGTGAAATGCGTGCCACCGGAAAACAAGCCGACCGGGCCAGAGGCCAATACCTGCCGTCCGTTCCTGATCAGCGAATTTGATGCCATGAAGAACCTGTCGGCCATTCTTTGCCTTGGGCAGGTGGCCCATCAGGCGATGCTGCGCACCTTCGGGCTCAAGCTTTCATCGCTGAAATTTGGCCATGGCGCATCGCATAAAATGGAAAATGGCATCACATTGTTTGATAGCTATCACTGTTCGCGCTACAACACCCAGACCTATCGCCTGACGCCAGAGATGTTTGAAAACGTCTTTGCCGGAATTCGCGCACATCTGGACGGTTAATTTGCCCGATACATTGCCCATGCCCGACCTTCTCGACCGACCTGTACAACGTCAGCCGATTGACGTTCTGCAAGAAGTGTTCGGCTATGACAGCTTTCGTGGCCAACAGGCTGAAATCATTGATCATGTCATCGCTGGAAATGATGCACTGGTCCTGATGCCGACCGGCGGCGGCAAGTCGCTTTGCTATCAGGTGCCCGCCCTGTGTCGTCCGGGAACGGCAGTTGTCGTTTCCCCGCTGATCGCGTTGATGAAGGATCAGGTCGATGCGCTTAATCAGCTGGGCGTCAAGGCGGCCTTTATCAATTCGACCCTTGCCCCCGATGCCGCGCGCGAAATTGAAACGCGTGCCGTCGATGGTGATATCGATCTTCTCTATGTGGCGCCGGAACGTTTTGCCTCTGACCGGTTTTTGAACCTGCTCGACCGGATCAGCATTTCACTGTTTGCAATTGATGAAGCCCACTGTGTGTCGCAATGGGGTCATGATTTCCGCCCGGAATATCGCCGCCTTGATTTGCTGCCAACCCGCTTTGCCCATGTGCCGCGCATTGCGCTGACTGCAACGGCCGATACGCCCACCCGCAAAGACATTGCCGAAAACCTGCATCTGACAGATGCACAGTGCTTTATCACCGGTTTTGACCGCCCGAACATCACCTATCGCATTGAAACCAAGGGCAATGCCAAGCAACGCCTGCTGTCGTTCCTTAATCGCGAACATGCCAAGGATGCCGGGATTGTCTATTGCCTGTCACGGCGCAAAACCGAAGACGTCGCGCAATGGCTTTCGGAAAATGGTCGACCGGCCCTGCCGTATCACGCAGGTCTGGCACAGGAAACACGCCAACTTCATCAGGACCGCTTCCTGCGTGAAGACGGGCTGATCATCTGTGCCACTGTGGCCTTTGGTATGGGGATCGACAAACCCAATGTCCGCTTTGTCGCCCATCTCAACCTGCCCAAAAGCATGGAAGCCTATTATCAGGAAACCGGGCGTGCCGGACGTGATGGACTGCCGGCCAATGCGTGGATGAATTACGATCTGTCTGATATCGTTTCGATCCGAAGCATGGTGGCGGGTTCCGACGCCCCCGAAGCCCAGAAACGCATTGAATCGCGTAAACTCGATGCGCTGGTTGGGCTTGCGGAAACCACCCGTTGCCGCCGTCAGGTGATCCTGTCCTATTTTGGTGAAGATCGCCACGAGCCGTGCGGCAACTGCGACACCTGCCTTGAACCGGTTGATACCTGGGACGCAACCCAGGCCTCGCGCAAGGCGCTGTCGGCGGTGTATCGCACTGGCCAACGCTTTGGCCCGGCGCATGTCATCGAAGTCCTGATGGGCCGCAAGACCGAAAAAATTCGCCAAAACGGCCATGACAAGCTTTCGGTCTATGCCATTGGCAAGGATATCGCCCAGCCACAATGGCGCTCGGTCTTCCGACAGCTCCTTGCCATGGGATATCTCGAGGTCGATGTCGAAGGACATGGCGGCGTCTATCTGACCGAGGAGTCCCGACCGGTTCTGCGCGGCGAAAAAGTCGTCGAAATGCGCAAGGACCCGGGCGAAAGCAAACGCGCCATGACCAAGCGCCTGCGCGATTTCGATACAGAGTTCGAAAACGAGGAAGACCGCGATCTTTGGGAACGTTTGCGCACGCTCCGCCGCGAACTGGCAACCAGCCAGAATGTGCCGCCCTATGTGATCTTCAGTGACCGGACACTTTGGGAAATGGTGCGTTTCAAACCCCGCACCCTTGAAGATATGGCATCCATCAACGGTGTCGGCGTCAAAAAGCTTGATCAGTACGGATTGGCATTTCTTGATGTCATGGACGGACGGCGGTAACCCGCCGTCCCGTCATCAAATCGTCTTTTGGCAGTTTTGCCCTAAAGGCTTGCGCGAATGGCGCTGACAATTTCCTCATCTTCCGGCTTGGTACGACTGTCAAAGCTTTGAATAAGCTTGCCATCGCGGCCAATCAGATATTTGTGGAAATTCCATTGCGGGGCGTTTTCCGCCCCCAATTCCTGCTCTGCCCACTTATAGAACGGGTGCGCATCCGGGCCTTTGACCGTGGTTTTTGATGTCAGCGGGAAGTCGACATCAAAATTGACCTCACAGAAATCAAGGATATCAGCATCCTCGCTATATTCCTGCCCGCCGAAATCGGCCGACGGGACACCAAGGACAACAAGCCCCTCGTCACGGTAATCTTCCCACAGTTTCTGCAGGCCGGTATATTGTGGCGTAAACCCGCACATCGAGGCGGTATTTACCAGCAAAACGACTTTGTCGTTATACTCTGAAAGATGGATTTCACCGGCATCAATCGCCGGGAAAGAAAAGTCGTATGCAGATGGCGCATCATCCGATGCCATTGTCTCCCTCCAGGACAAACTCACGACAACAATAGTAAAGACAAAGAATACAACGAATTGCCGCCTATTCATAGCGCTCCTCCGTCCATGGGTCGGCATTGTTGTGATATCCGCGTTCTTCCCAGAAGCCCGGTTTGTCATCACGGGCAAAGGTGATCTTTTTCACCCATTTGGCACTTTTCCAGAAATAAAGCTTCGGGATCACAACACGAAGCGGCCCGCCATGTTCTTCACTCAGCGGCTCTCCCTCCCAATGATGGGCCAACAGCACATCATCATCCAGAAACTGTTCGATCCGGACATTGGTCGTATAGCCGTCATGGGCGGTAAACAGGACGTGACGCGCAGCGGGTAATGGATCAACAAGCTCTGCCAGCGTTGTGGCCAACACGCCCTGCCAGCGATTTTCGTATCGTGACCAACTGGTCACACAGTGAATGTCGTTTTTGGCCGTCACATGCGGCAAATCAAGCAGATCGGAAAAGCTCAATGTCATCGGCTTTCTGACCTGCCCGTTGATTTCAAGCTGATAGTCATCCGCTGACACATGCGGCGTGATACCAAGATCCAGAACCGGCCAATCCGTGACAAGACGCTGGCCCGGCGGCAAACGCTTCGCACGCTCAGTATCCGGCGCGCCGGTCATCAAGCGCCCGTCTTCGGCCCACTTGCGCTTGGCCGCGATCAGTTTGTCTTTGATCTTGCCTGAAAAGCTCTCGGTCACTGGATATTCCTTGGTTGATGATCGACATACGAAAAATGGCGCCAACACGTTCACCATGTCAGCGCCATTTAATCTCTTTTCACAGGGCCACGGCAAGTCACATGCCCGCGACCGATCTTTCAATCAGCCAAAGTCGCGCATCAAACGCGCCTTGTCGCGCTGCCAGTCACGTTCTTTGACCGCTTCACGCTTGTCGGCCTTTTTCTTGCCCTCGGCAATGGCGAGTTCAAGTTTCGCAATACCGCGCTCATTGAAATACAGTTTGACCGGAACAAGGGTGAACCCCTTCTTGTTCAGGGCATCATGCATCTTGGTGATTTCACGCTTATGCAAAAGCAGCTTGCGCGGTCGGCGCTCTTCGTGGCCAAACGGCATTTTGCTTTGATATTCAGGGATATAAGCGTTGATCAGCCACACTTCGCCGTTCTTCGCTTCGGCATAGGATTCCTGAATATTCCCCTTGCCATCGCGCAGCGATTTAACTTCGGTACCGCGCAGGGCGATGCCGGCTTCAAACGTTTCCGTTAGGAAAAAGTCAAAGCGGGCCCGCCGGTTCTGCGCGACAATCTTGTTGTTACTTGTTTCTTTCTTGGGTGCCATAAGACGCTTGTTATCGCTTACTGGCCGAGAATACCAGCATTCTTAAGTGCGGCTTCGACCTTGCGTTTGGATTCTTCGGCAATCTCGACCATCGGCAAACGCATATGGCTGCCACACAGGCCAAGAAGCTCTGCTGCGTATTTCACCGGTCCGGGGCTGGATTCACAGAACATCGCCTTGTGAACCGGCATCAGTCGATAGTTCAACTCCTGAACTTTCGAAATGTTCCCCGCAGCCCAAGCCGTGTGCAGATCAGCACACAATTTCGGCGCGATGTTCGACGTGACGGAAATGCAGCCATGACCACCCTGTGCCAGGAATGGCACAATCGTACCGTCTTCACCCGACAGCTGGCAGAAATCGGCACCCGCTGCCAGGCGAGTCAATGCCGGGCGTTCCAGATCGCTGGTCGCATCCTTAACACCGACAATCCGCGGCAATTTGGCCAACTGCGCCATGGTATCCACATGCATATCGACGATCGAGCGGCCCGGAATGTTGTAAATCACAATCGGGATATCGGTCGCGTCATGAATTGCCTTGTAATGCGCATACAGGCCTTTCTGGGTCGGCTTGTTGTAATACGGCGTTACCACAAGTGCGGCATCCGCACCGGCATTCTGCGCATGACGGGTCAGCGACACCGCTTCTGCGGTCGAATTCGAACCCGTGCCGGCAATAACTGGACCGCGGCCTTTGGCAACTTCAAGTGCCAGTTCGACAACGCGATGATGCTCGGCATGGCTAAGGGTCGGAGATTCACCGGTGGTTCCGACAGGCACAACACCTGTCGTGCCCTGTTTAAGCTGCCAATCCACAAAAGACTGGAACGCCTTTTCATCAATCGCACCATCTTGCGTGAATGGTGTGATCAAAGCTGTGATTGAACCCTTAAACATAGAGATCTCCAAATTCGGGATATATTGAAAGCGGTCGCGAAAATAGCCGCTGTTGGGGTTTCCCGCAAGCACTGTATCCAATAATCCGGGCGATCCGGGATCGGGTCTGAAAATTCCCGTCAGGACTGTTTGGCTTTTATCAATTTCGCTGCCATAATGCCCGGCTCGAGAGAGCATTCGTTGCCGCAAGGCACAAGGGGAACATCACATGGCGCAAGCGTCTTTCCGCAAGATTTCGATCTGCGCATTGGCACTGGGCTTTTCGATCTTGATACCAGGCAGTTATCAGGTGCAGGCCGCAACGAATGAAGACAACGTTCTTCAGACGCAGCCGCCCTCGCCGCTGTATTCTGCTGTCAGCCGGGCGCGCCTGAACGCCTTTCTGGACGCGGTTGAAGATGGCAAGACCGACATTTTCGAACAACTCCTGACCAACTTCGATGATCCCCTGCTGCAAAAGGCAGCGGAATGGATGCTGCTGACCGCCCCCAATTCCGGGCACAGCTTTGAAGAAATCACCGCCTTCATCGATGCCCATCCGAAATGGCCCAATCAGGCGCTGCTAAGACAGCGCGCCGAAGAAGCCATGACCGATGCCGTGCCCGATGACGAAATTCTGGCCTGGTTCAAACGATCCGCCCCCGTGACGGCTGATGGCGCAACCCGCCAGATCAAGGCGTTGCTGGGTGCTGGACAGGAATCGGCGGCCATCGCACTGGTCCGCCATAGCTGGATTAACGAGAATTTCGGCAGCGGTCAGGAACGCCGCTTCCTTGATCGCTACGGCGAATATATTGATCAGGAAACCCATCAACAGCGCCTTGATCGCCTGTTATGGGAAGGTCGTCTGACGACGGCCGCGCGTATGATGAAATATGTCAGCGACGATTACCGTCGCCTGGCCGAGGCCCGCGCTGCCCTGCGCGCCATGAGTGGCGGTGTTGACGGTGCGATCAATCGCGTACCGGAAAAATACCGCGACGATCCCGGCCTGATTTACGAACGTGTGCGCTGGCGCCGCAAGAAGGACCGCGATCAGGATGCGCGTGATCTTCTGCTCTCGCAGGCCAATGACCTCGCCTATATCTCGATCCGGCCGCAATACTGGTGGCTGGAAAAGGCCATTCTGGCCCGCCGCGCCCTGCAAAAGGGCCATATTACCGATGCCTATCGCTTGGTCGCCAACCACGGGCAGGTTGATCCGGGCGATATCGCCGAGGCCGAATGGTATGCGGGTTGGATCGCGCTTGAATTTTTGGGTGATGCCGACATCGCGCTGACCCATTTCCAGAACCTTTATGATGTCGTTCAATACCCGATCAGCCTGTCGCGCGGCTCTTACTGGGCCGGGCGCGCAAACGAGGCGCTTGGCGATCAGAAACGCGCCAAGGAATGGTATGCAATCGCGGCTGAACATGCCCACACCTTCTATGGGCAGCTTGCCATCGACAAACTGGGCAGCAAGCCATCCTATTCGGTTGAACAGCCGGTCCCGACCGCCGAACAACGCGCCGAATTCGAAGCACAGGAACTGACCCAGGTTGTCCGCAAGCTCGGCGCGATGGGCCTTGGCAATATCATCCGTCCTTTCATCATGGCACTGGTTTACGAACATGATGAACCGGAATACCTCGCCATGGCGACCGATCTGGCGCGCGAATATGGCCGCACCGATCTGGGCATCCTTGCCGCCAAACGCAGCATCCGGACTGGCAGCGGTTATCTTGATGCCGCCTACCCGATCCATGAACAGGTTCCGCTGGGCCGTGCCCCGGATCCGGCACTGGTCCATGCCATCATGCGTCAGGAAAGCCTGTTTAACCCGCAGGCGGTCTCATCTGCTGGCGCACGTGGTCTGATGCAGCTGATGCCCGCCACGGCAAAACGCATGGCACAGTCGCTCAAGCTTGATTACGACACCGATCGCCTGATCGAGGATCCGTCCTTCAACATCGCAGTTGGCCGTGCATATCTCAGCCGCCTTCTTGATCGTTGGGATGGTCAGGAAGTCCTGACGATCGCCAGTTACAATGCCGGGCCGACCCGTGTGCGCCAATGGATCAACGAATATGGCGATCCGCGCGACCCGGATGTCGATCTGGTCGACTGGATCGAAATGATCCCCTATAGCGAAACCCGAAACTACGTTCAGCGTGTGATGGAAGGAACTTATGTCTATCGCCGGCGTTTTGCCCGGGACGAGATCGCAATGGGTCAAAGCGACGCGGTGAGCAACGCAGAATAAGGGTTTGCGGGCGACTTGCCCACGGTCCTGATTTGCGCTTGTCCACCTGCACCCCATATTTGATCAATACTGCTTGTCAGAAGAGGTCAGCAATATGTCCGATAACGCACTGTCTTCCTGCCGTGCTTTTGTTTTCGATGCCTATGGCACCCTGTTTGATGTCGGCTCTGCCGTTGCCAAATTGCGCGACAGCGTCGGCGATGAAGCAGACCGCCTTTCATCCCTCTGGCGACAAAAGCAACTTGAATACACCTGGCTGCGCAGTCTGATGGGGGACTTTGCCGATTTCTGGACCGTGACCGGTGATGCGCTCGATTATGCGCTTGATCAGATTGGCAAAAAGGATCCGGTTTTGCGTGCCAAGCTGATGGAAACCTATCTGTCGCTTGATACCTTCCCGGAAGTCGTCGAAACGCTGAAAACACTTAAAAGTCAGGGTCACAAGCTTGCGATCCTGTCCAATGGTGCCAAGCATATGCTGATCTCGGCGGCCAAATCGTCGGGCATTCTGTCGCTGTTTGATCAGATCATCTGTGTCGATGATCTTAAAACATACAAGCCGCATCCGGATGTTTATCAGCTTGCCGTCGACAAGCTTGAAGTCGAACCGGCCGAAATTTCGTTCCAGTCGTCGAACGGCTGGGATATTGCCGGGGCCGGGCATTTCGGTTTCCGCACCGCCTGGATCAATCGCGCGCACAGCCCGGCCGAACGCCTGTCGCATACCGCCGATGTGGTGCTGAACGGCCTTGATGAGTTGTTGCCACTGGTTGGCGAACCGCAAAAGGCATAACGCCCGATAGCATCAATCACTTCCAGACATGAAAAAGGCAGGCCCGAAACCGGTGCCTGCCTTTTTTTGCTTTGCTGTCGGCTTTGCGCATGGCCGGACCCGCCACCTAAAAACCGCAACAGAAATCACTTAAGTGATTATTTGTTTTCTTTCTTCACGTTGGCAGCAACCACCTGCCCCGCCTGGATCACCGTCAGGCCGCCTTCGTCGGCAGCACTTTCGATGCGGCGGCAATGGCCTTCAATATGGGCACCCGGCTCGATGGAAAGGCTTTCGTGAAGAATATCACCGATCATGCGGGCGGTATCGGAAAGGGAAACGTCCTTTGCCCGGACCTGACCGATAACAGTGCCGCAAATGCGGATTTTGTCGGCAACGATTTCGCCGCGGACTTCGCCGCTTTGACCGATGGTCAGGGTTCGTGTGCGAATATCGCCATTGACCGAACCATCAACCTGAACATCGGATTCCGAAATCAGATCACCCGTCACACGAAGATCGGCATTGATGACCGACAGGCCACCTTTTTTCTCGGCGCCGTGTGAACCACTTTTATTCGTTGTTTGTGTCGTCTTGCTCGCTTTTGAAAACATAACGTCCCGCCTCAATAAATTTTACAGGATTGACCGGCTTATTATTGACCAGAACTTCATAATGCACATGGCTACCGGTACTGCGGCCCGTGCTTCCCATCAAGGCGATATGGTCCTGGTACTGCACTTCGTCGCCCTTCTTTACGAGGACCTTGTATAGGTGGCCATAACGGGTTCGAATACCGTTTCCGTGATCAACTTCGACCATCTTCCCGTATTTGCCACTCCATCCCGCATGCACCACTTTGCCCGGTGCGGTTGCAAGAATTGGTGTCTTGATCGGTCCGGCAAGATCAACACCGGAATGAAAAGCCCAGCGACCATTGATCGGGTCTTTTCGTTTACCGAACGCGCTCGATAGATAGTATTTCGCCGCCGGTTCCCCGATTGGCGTCTTCTTGATCCTGTCATGCAGGTTGGCAAGGTGATCCATACGATCATTCAACGCCAACGCCGTATTGACAAATTCCTCGTCCTGCGGGTGTTCGGGCTCAAACGCCACGAACGGACCACCAACGCCGGGCTGCTGCGGCTTCATCGGCGGCAGAACAAATGTTTCCGGCTGCAGGCCGGTCATCTCAAGCACATTCTCAAGTTCGAGAATGGTGGTATCTGCCGTCTGTGCCACCCGCTGCATGGCTTGTTGCTGGATCGAGTGCAAATCAGCAATACGCTGACGCGCTTCGCTCAGTTCACCCTGAAGCTTTTTGGACCGCTGCAAAGCCTGATCACGTTCGCGCATCACACGCGACATGACGGTCTCAACCGTTTCCAACTCATCGCGCAGTGCAAGGTTGCGGTTGGTGATCCCGTCAATCTGCCCCTGCAACGCGTTCATCTGGTTATCCATCGACGTGCGAAGCGATGAAATCCGGACTTTCTCCTTCTCGCTATCAGCAAGCTTGGAGGTATAATCCTGTACCCGCGCCTGAAGCTGCAGGTTCTTTTCCGCCATCGACAACAGATTACGATGGGTATCTTCCATCTGGGATGTAATCTCGCCAAAACGGCGCTGACTTTCGGTAACCCGGGCGATCAGACGGTTGTACGACAGCTCGCTTCTGAAAAGCTGCTCTTCACGCATTGTAAGGCGCTGATCTAGGTACCAGCTATAACCTGTAACGCCGACCGTCCAGGTTATGGCTGCTGCCCCGAATGAGGCCAGTGCGACCTGCGCGTATTTTCCAAGCCGAAGCTGGTAAACGGAATCATTGGAACGGATAAGCAACTGCCGATCCGGAAACCATTTATCCACCAACCGACGAATGCGTTCAAACGCCGACATATTCAGTGTCTAACCCCTAGTTGCCCGTATGCACGTCCGGTTACCCCGGTTATGCAGAGTTTCTTTGACCCCGCCTGAGACATTTTCGCCTTTATCTTTACGCTACCTGTAACTCGGCCTGCAAGCAAGCCCGTTAACACATCCTTAATCGCAAAATTTTCACCTTCTGCTCATATGCTGTGTTACCTATGGCCATCTTCCACATCATATGCGTTTGCTGAGAATGGCGTTTTCCCGATTTATGATCACCTTTGCCGCAACCTGGTTTTATAGCGGCAAAAGCCCGAAGGCACCCGGCACGGCCGGTTCGTTCGCCGCCCTGCCCTTTGGCTGGCTGATCTGGGCCTATGGCGGAAACACAGCACTGATCATCGCCAGCATCGCCGTTTTTGCCGTCGGCATCTGGGTCGCCCATCTTTACAGCAACATGCTTGGCATCCATGACGCCGGCGAAATCGTCATTGACGAAGTGGTCGGCCAATGGATGTGTCTGCTTGTCGTGCCACTTGGTGCGGTCTGGATGGATGCCGTGTGGCTGTTAATTGCCTTTTTGGCATTCCGCATATTTGACGTCATCAAGCCTTGGCCGATACGCTGGGTTGACCGGCGCGTGGGCGGCGGGTTTGGCATCATGTTTGATGATGTCCTGGCCGGCGTTTTTGCCATGATTGCGCTTGTCGGCGTTGTTTACCTGACTGGCGACCTGACTGGCTCCTGACCAGTACCTGATGGACGGATGATCGTGATGATGAATGACCCTGATCTTCTAAATGCGGCAAGTGCCCTGATCGCGCGCTGCAAGGCCAAGGGCGAAATGATCGCCACGGCCGAATCCTGCACCGGCGGTCTGATCACCGGCACCCTGACCGGCGTTGATGGCAGCTCATCGGTGGTCGATTGCGGCTTTGTCACCTATTCGAACGAGGCCAAACACAGCCTGATCGGCGTTGGCAATGACTTGCTCGCCGAACATGGTGCGGTATCGGAACAGGTTGCGCGCGCCATGTGCGAAGGTGCACTTGATCGTGCGCCAAATGCCACCATCGCCGTTTCGGTTACCGGCATTGCCGGTCCGGGCGGCGGCTCCGACACCAAACCGGTCGGGCTTGTTCATTTTGGCTGTGCGGCCAAGGGCCGTGAAACCATCACGACCCACACGGTCTTTCCGGGCGATCGCCATACCGTGCGCAAGGCAACAGTCCTTAAGGCCTTTGCCCTGATCGAAGAAATGCTGGATCGCAAGGACTAGGAATCAGGCCTGATTTTCCGATGTCGGCAAGTTCGGCTCGCCATACACTTCGCGTGCGCGGGTTTCAAACGCCCCCACCATCATCTTGACGGCCTCGTTAAACACAACACCGATCATTTTCTGCAGAAGTGCTGATCGAAACTCGAAATCAACAAAGAAATCAAGCGACGTACCGCCGTCCTCGTCCTCTTCAAACACCCAATGGTTATTCAGGTACTTGAAGGGCCCCTGCAGATATTCCACATCGACCCGATCCGGGCGCTGCAGGGTGACTTTCGATGTGTATTTTTCGCGAAACATCTTAAAGCCGATCACAAGATCCGCCTTAAGCACATTGCCTTCACGCTTGCGCACCCGCGATGCGACACACCACGGAAGGAACTCCGAATAGGAATCGATATCCGCGACAAGATCAAAGAGTTGTTCCGGCGTATAGGGCAGTTTCCTGCGCTCTGCATGCGTCGGCACGCGATATCTCCCTTGATCGTCGTGGTCTGTGGCTAAACGGGTGAAAGGATTACTGTGCCGCCGTTACGGTCTGTTCCGCCTTGGCTTTGGCCGCATCCGCAGCCGCCAGCTTCTTCTCGCGCGCTTCACGGAGCTGCTCGAAATCGCGGTCCGCGTGATAGCTCGACCGTGTTAGCGGCGTTGCCGACACCATCAAGAAGCCCTTGCCACGTGCCATCGATGCATATTCGTTGAATTCATCGGGTGTCACAAACTTGTGGACCGGCTCGTGCTTAAGGGTCGGCTGCAGATACTGGCCAATCGTCAGGAAGTCGACATCGGCCACACGCAGGTCATCCATCACCTGTGCAAGTTCCTTGCGTTCCTCACCCAGACCAACCATCAGGCCGGATTTGGTAAAGATCGTCGGGTCAATCTGTTTGACACGATCAAGAATACGCAGCGACTGGTAATAGCGCGCACCCGGACGGATATTGGTATAAAGCCGCGGCACGGTTTCAAGGTTGTGGTTGAACACGTCCGGACGGGCCTTGGCAACGATTTCAACCGCACCCGGCTTGTCACGGAAGTCCGGGGTCAGGATTTCAATCGTGGTTTCCGGCGACTTGTGACGGATCGCCTCAATCACGCGGGCAAAATGCGCTGCCCCGCCATCGGCCAGATCATCACGGTCAACAGACGTGATCACAACATGCTTAAGCTGCATGTCGGCAACCGCCATCGCCAAATTCTCCGGCTCGAACGGGTCAAGCGCGTTCGGCATACCGGTTTTGACGTTACAGAACGAACATGCACGCGTGCAGGTATCGCCCATGATCATGAAGGATGCGTGTTTCTTCTGCCAGCATTCGCCGATATTCGGGCATGCGGCTTCTTCGCACACGGTATGAAGGTTCAGACCACGCGCAAGGTCGCGGGTTTCCTGATACCCCTTGGAGGTCGGAGCCTTGACCCTGATCCAGGACGGTTTGCGCCCCGATGGGCGATCTGGCCGTTTCTGTTTTTCCGGGTGACGAACGGGTTTCTGTTCGCTGGGCGCCGTCGACATAGAGTTACCTCCGAAGGATTGGACGGGCGGCAATTTGCCGCCACGCCGCGCATTTGTCAAACCGACATTCGTAAAAGGTGATCATACCGGGCATGTCCGCCCGGCACGACACAATATCTCAAGCTCTAGAAGTGGATCGCACGGCCATAGGCGTCAAGGACCGACTCATGCATCATTTCTGAAAGCGTCGGATGCGGGAAGACCGTATGCATCAGATCTTCCTCGGTCGTTTCAAGACCCATCGCAACCACAAAGCCCTGGATCAGTTCGGTCACTTCGGCACCAACCATGTGCGCGCCAAGCAATTCACCGGTCTTGGCATCAAACACGGTCTTGACCAGACCTTCGGCCTCGCCAAGGGCAACCGCCTTGCCATTGCCAATGAACGGGAACTTGCCGACCTTGACTTCATAACCGGCATCTTTGGCCTTGGCTTCGGTCAGACCGACACTTGCGACCTGCGGATGGCAATAGGTGCAACCCGGGATCTTGCGCGGATCAAGCGGATGAACGCCTTTGACGCCGGCAATCTTTTCAATGCAGATGACACCTTCGTGCTCGGCCTTATGTGCGAGCATCGGCGGACCAGCAACGTCACCAATGGCATAGATGCCCGGTTCCGCAGTTGCCGAATACTCGTCGGTGTCAATCACGTTGCGATCAACCTTGACCTTGGTGGTTTCAAGACCAAGACCTTCGGTATTGCCGATCACACCAACAGCCGAAATCACGCGATCAACGGTCAATTCCTGTTTCTTGCCGTCCTTGGTTTCCACCGTGACAACAACGTTATCGGAATTGCGCTTAAGGTTCGCGACCTTGGCTTCGGTCAGGATCTTCATCCCGTCCTTGGTCATCATCTTCTGCGCCAGGCCTGCGACTTCCTTGTCTTCAACCGGCATGATCTGCGGCATGATTTCCACCACGGTCACATCCGCACCCATGGTGTGATAGAAGCTGGCAAACTCGATCCCGATGGCACCGGACCCCACCACAACAAGGCTTTTAGGCATCTTGTCAGGCGTCATCGCCTTTTTGTAGTCCCAGACAACCTTGCCGTCGGCCTCAAGACCCGGCAGTGAACGGGCACGCGCCCCGGTCGCGATGATATAATTCTTCGCGGTATAGGTACCCTTGTCCTTGCCTTCGACCACGATCTTTTTCGGGCCGTCAAACTTGGCTTCACCGTTGATCACGGTCACCTTGTTCTTTTTCAGCAAATGACCAACACCACCGGCAAGCTGCTTGGACACACCGCGCGAACGCTGGATCACCGTATCCAGATCAAAGGACGGCTTTTCACATGAAAGACCATAATCCTTTGCGTGGTGCATGTTGCGATAAACTTCGGCCGAACGCAGCAGCGCCTTGGTCGGGATGCAGCCCCAGTTCAGGCAAATACCGCCAACATGTTCACGTTCGACAACTGCCGTTTTCAGGCCAAGCTGGGCCGCACGGATTGCGGTTACATAACCACCCGGGCCTGCGCCAATCACGATTACGTCGAAATTGTTATCCGCCATCGTAGGATCTCCTTCGCCTGCCCACTAATAGTTACAGGTCTTTTAAATTCAAATGCTTGCGGGGACTCGCTAAAGCCCCCGCTCAACTTTGGACCCTAGAGCAACATGCTCAGCGGATCTTCAATAAGCTTTTTGAATTCGGCCATGAATTCCGCACCGACTGCGCCATCGACCGCGCGATGGTCAACAGAAAGGGTGCAGGTCATGACAGTGGCGATTGCCAGTGCACCGTCCTTGACGACCGGGCGCTGTTCACCCGCACCAACTGCAAGGATGCAGCCCTGCGGCGGATTGATAATCGCCGAGAAGTCCTTGATGCCGAACATGCCCAGGTTGGAGACCGAGAAAGTCCCGCCCTGATAATCTTCCGGCTTCAGTTTGCCGTCACGTGCCTTCCCAGCCAGTGCCTTCATCTCGCCTGAGATTTCAGCAAGGCCTTTCGAACCGGCATCACGAACAACCGGCGTGATCAGGCCACCTTCAATGGCAACCGCCACCGAGATATCCTGTTTCTTGCACTGCAGGGTCGCCTTGTCGGTCCAGATGGAGTTCGCAGCCGGAACCTTTTTCAGCGCCAGCGAAACCGCACGGATGACGAAATCATTGACCGAAATCTTGACACCCTCTCCCGCCTTTTCATTCAGCTGCTTGCGGGTGGCCAACAGATTGTCGAGTTCGCAATCCACCGTCAGGTAGAAGTGCGGAACCTGCTGCTTGGATTCGGTCAGGCGACGCGCGATGGTTTTGCGCATGCCGCTGTTCGGAATTTCTTCGTATTCCGGAAGACCGGTAAGATCCGGGTTCCAGCCAGATGCGGCCGGTGCACTTGCTGCTGCCGGTGCATCTGCCGATTTCTTGTCTTCGGATGCGGCGGATTTTTCGGCCGGTTTCGACGACAGAGCCGCTTCGATGTCGCGTTTCACGATACGGCCACGCGGGCCCGAACCGGAAACATCGGAAAGCTCGACACCTTCGTTGGCGGCAATACGACGCGCAAGCGGGCTTGCCTTGATGCGCTTGCCACCGGAAACCGGGGCAGCCGGTGCCGGTTTGTCATCACCAGAAGCCGATTTTTCGGCTGCTGCAGGTGCTTTTTCCTCTTTGGCGTCGTCCTTGGCCGGCGCACTTTCACCGCCGCCAGACGTGCTGGCAGCAGACGTGTCCGCACCTTCAAGCGCGCTTTCGTCTTCGTCTTCCTCAAGCAGCAACGCGATAACTTCGTTTACCGCAACGTTTTCGCTGCCTTCAGAAACAAGGATTTTACCGATCTTGCCTTCGTCGACGGCTTCGACTTCCATCGTGGCTTTGTCGGTTTCGATTTCGGCGATGACGTCACCCGATTCAACGGTGTCGCCTTCCTTGACGTGCCATTTCGCCAAGGTGCCTTCGGTCATGGTCGGCGACAAGGCCGGCATCAATACTTTTACAGGCATGAACGCATTCTCCCGGTAACGGGGCGGCGCGGTGTAACCCGCGACCAGCCCCTGTCCGTCTTACTTAGCGATAGCAAACGGCCTTGGCCGCGGCGACGATGTGGCTGTCCTGCGGAAGCGCAAGCGCCTCCAGGTTGGCAGCATACGGCATCGGAACGTCTTCGCCGGTTACACGGGCAACCGGTGCATCGAGGTAATCAAATGCATGTTCCATCGCAACAGACGCGATTTCCGCACCAATACCCGAGAAGTGCCAGCCTTCCTCAACAGTCACCAGACGGTTGGTCTTCATGACCGAACGCACGATGGTGTTCACATCCAGCGGACGGATGGTGCGCAGGTTGATGACCTCTGCCGAGATGCCCTGCTCTGCCAGTTGCTCGGCCGCCTTAAGCGCCTTGCCCACCATGATCGAGAAGGCAACGATGGTGACATCGGTTCCTTCGCGTTCGATCTTGGCCTGACCAATCGGCAGGACGAAATCTTCGTCGTCAGGCACTTCAAAGCTCTGACCGTACATGATTTCGTTTTCAAGGAAGACAATCGGGTTCGGGTCACGAATAGCCGCCTTCAGAAGGCCTTTGGCATCTGCGGCCGACCACGGTGCAACAACCTTGAGACCCGGGCAATGTGCATACCAGGATGCATAGCACTGCGAGTGCTGGGCACCGACGCGCGATGCGGCACCGTTCGGGCCACGGAATACGATCGGGCAACCAAGCTGGCCACCAGACATGTACAGCGTCTTCGCAGCAGAGTTGATGATCTGGTCAATCGCCTGCATTGCGAAGTTAAAGGTCATGAATTCCAGAACCGGCTTAAGACCCATAAAGGCCGAACCGGTTGCAAGGCCGGTGAAACCATGCTCGGTGATCGGGGTATCGATCACGCGCTTGTCACCGAATTCATCCAAAAGACCCTGGGTAACCTTGTAGGCACCCTGATACTGCGCAACTTCTTCACCCATGACGAAGACGTTTTCGTCAGAACGCATTTCTTCGGCCATTGCATCGCGCAAGGCTTCACGAACGGTCTGGGTTTTAAAGCTGGTATAGGTCTTTTCGTCCTGGGTCGCGTTCATCACGCTCATTGCGCGCGGCTCAGCATCAGAACGTTCAATCGCACCACTGGCAGAAACCGGTGCAGCATTCGAAGATGCCGATGCCGGGGCTTTGTCAGATGATTCTTCCTTGGAAGATTCTTCTTCTTTTGCCGGTGCAGCGTCTTTCTTGGGTTCAGAGGACGCAGACACGTTATCAAGTGCGGACGCGTCTTCGTCTTCTTCAAGGATATAGGCAATCACCTGATTGACCGCGACATTCTCGGTACCGGCTTCGATAACGAGCTTACCAATGGTTCCCTCGTCTACGGCCTCGACTTCCATCGTGGCTTTGTCGGTTTCGATTTCTGCGATCACGTCACCGGATGCGACAGTGTCGCCTTCCTTGACGTTCCATTTGGCAAGTGTGCCTTCGGTCATGGTCGGCGACAGGGCCGGCATCAAAACTTCAATCGGCATTGTTCCCTCTCTCCCGGGAAATATCGTTCAAAAGCGGTTCGCAGAGCTTGCGATCACGCGTCGATCAGAATGTCGGTAAACAGTTCGGAAACATCCGGTTCCGGGCTGTTCTGCGCGAACTCGGCCGCTTTTGCGACTTCGGCTTTAACTTCCTTGTCGATGTCTTTCAGACCGGATTCATCAATGATGTCGCCGTCGATCAGGAGTTTTTTGACCATATCAATCGGATCGTGCTCTTTACGCATTTTGTCGAGCTCGTCCTTGGTACGGTATTTCGCCGGGTCGGACATGGAATGCCCGCGATAGCGATAGGTTTTCAGCTCAAGGATATAAGGCCCCTTGCCTGAACGGCAATGTTCCACAGCACGCTCACCAGCAGCCTTGACCGCCAGAACGTCCATGCCATCAACCTGTTCACCGGGAATGCCATAGGCCTTGCCGCGTTCATACAGGTCAGGGCTCGACGAGTGACGCTGGGTCGAGGTGCCCATCGCATACTGGTTGTTCTCGATGCAGTAAATCACCGGAAGCTGCCAAAGGGCTGCCATGTTGAATGCTTCATAGACCTGGCCCTGGTTGACGGCACCGTCACCGAGATAGGTCATGCAAACCTTGTTTTCGCCACGGTATTTGTAGCTAAAGGCAATACCGGTTCCGAGCGGAACCTGCGCACCCACGATACCATGACCACCATAGAAATTCTTTTCCTTGGAGAACATGTGCATCGAGCCGCCTTTACCGCGGGAATACCCGCCTTCGCGGCCCGTCAGTTCGGCCATCACACCGGCGGCATCCATGCCGGTTGCAAGCATATGTCCGTGATCGCGATAACTGGTGATAACACCATCTTCGTTCGATGCGGCGGCCTGCATGCCGACAACAACGGCTTCTTGCCCGATATAAAGGTGGCAGAAACCGCCAATGAGACCCATGCCATACAGCTGACCGGCTTTTTCTTCAAAGCGACGGATCAGAAGCATTTCACGGTAATATTTGAGGAGATCGTCACTGCTCGCCTGATTGTCGGCGCGCGTCGTGCCGCGTTTGCGTTTTGGTGTGGTCGCCATGTTTCCTCCCGGTGGATGGCTATCGCTTAAGCATCATGTATGAGTGCTTAATTCGGTACTGGACCACCGAAATGACTACCGAAAACAGACCACAAGGGCAAGCAATCTAACCTCGATTAAACTGTTGTTTTGCAACGCACAATCACAAATAAACCTGATTTCAGTTAATCTTTGAGTTTACGCGTTTTTACAGAGTTGCAGGATTTTCAGCACCTTGGACGCCTGCTTTAAAACTCGTTAATTCCCCTGCGTCACAAATGCTATGCTTTCGCGGGGATAATACCGCATAGCAGCGCAAAACGGAAAACAACCGGAAGAATGCATTGTATATCAATGACCTCTACTTGGTTTGGCAAAATAGCGCCCTAAACCAGAAGTCAGTTTAAACAACGACTTACCCGTTTGCGATTATTGCTGAACACAATTCACAACCCAAAATTTCTGTCAAACTGTGATCTGGTCAACAGTACAGAGCCATTTTACGCAGGGAAATACGATTGTGCCGCCAGCGGATTCTCTCGCACCAGATACCTCGCCCACTCAAAGCAGGCATCAGGCACAGGCTCAGTTGGCGTCGGCAGCCGCAGCCGTGATGACATCGCTATAGCCATCATGGTGGAAGATGATCACATCGTCGGGATGGGCAGCATTCAGCATCGCACGCGCCCGCTCATCAAGCAGATCCGGATCAAGGTGGCTGGCACGCAGCGAAAGCACATGCTGTTCAAGCAACTTGCGACGCTCGGTCGTTTCTTCAAGAACCTGGGTGATCTGGCTGACGCGGTCTTGCATCGACCAGTAATTCAAAAGCCCGCGTTCGCCTTCGACACTATGAAAGATGAAATACGCCATCACGGTAAATGCGATTACCGGTGCGACAGCCTGTTTCAGGCGAAGAATGACCGGTGAACTGGACGACATTTACCTTATGCCCCTTGCACATCTGTGCGACGTGATGACCAAATATCTCGTTCCGGCCGCATAACGTAAAAACCACATACGTTATTTCGCTTGTCTGACAATGATTTACCATCGGACAAGTCGGGAAAACCGGCAAGATTACCCATTACCATACGCATATCTGGGTAAAAATAGAGTTAAGCAATCTGCGCAAAGCTGCGCGATTACGCTCAATTCACTAATCCTGATATTCGAATTTATCACTTGGCGCCCATACAAAACAGGCCGCCTCCGGATCGGGAAGCGGCCTGTTACGCAGTCGAAATATCAGCAGCCCTTACTTCAGGATCGAACGACCCGGGAAGTGTGCACCGGCATCAAGAAGTTCCTCGATGCGGATCAGCTGATTGTATTTTGCCATACGGTCAGAACGCGACAGCGAACCGGTTTTGATCTGACCACAGTTGGTGGCAACCGCAAGATCGGCAATGGTTGCATCTTCGGTCTCGCCCGAACGGTGCGACATCACAGCGGTGTAACCGGCACGGTGTGCCATCTCGACGGCTTCCAGGGTTTCCGAAAGTGTGCCGATCTGGTTGACCTTGACCAGGATCGAGTTGGCAACGCCCTTTTTGATGCCATCTGCCAGACGTTTCGGGTTGGTGACAAACAGGTCATCACCAACAAGCTGGGTCTTGGCACCGATGGCGGCCGTCAGTTCTGCCCAACCATCCCAATCGTCTTCGGCCATGCCGTCTTCGATGGAGAAGATCGGGTATTTGCCCACAAGGTCGGCCCAGTATTTGACCATCTGGCTCGGATCAAGCGACTTGCCCTCGCCGGCCAGAACGTATTTGCCGTCCTTGAAGAACTCGGTCGATGCCGCATCAAGCGCCAGCACAACGTCTTCTTCCGGACGATAGCCAGCAGCCTCGATCGACTTCATGACATAGCTGATGGCAGCCTCGGTCGATGCGATGTTCGGCGCAAAGCCGCCCTCGTCACCAACGTTGGTGTTCAGACCATCTGCCGACAATGCCTTTTTCAGGTTGTGGAAGATTTCCGCACCCATGCGGATCGCGTCCGAGCAGGTCTCGGCCGAAACCGGCATGATCATGAATTCCTGAACGTCAATCGGGTTGTCGGCATGCTCGCCGCCATTGATGATGTTCATCATCGGCACCGGCAAAGTGCGGGCAAACGACCCACCGACATAACGATAAAGCGGAAGACCGGCATCTTCGGCAGCGGCCTTGGCCGTTGCCAGCGACACGCCCAGAATGGCGTTTGCGCCCAGACGGCCTTTGTTTTCGGTGCCATCAAGGTCGATCATGACATTGTCGACGGCAAGCTGGTCTTCGGCATCCATGCCAGCCAGCGCTTCAAAGATTTCACCATTTACGGATGCAACCGCCTTGGTAACACCTTTGCCAAGGTAACGGTCTTCCTTGTCGCGCAGTTCGACGGCTTCGTGTGCACCGGTGGATGCGCCCGAAGGAACGGCAGCACGACCAAAGGCGCCATTTTCCAGGGTGACATCAACTTCGACCGTCGGGTTACCACGGCTGTCAAGGATTTCGCGGCCGC
This sequence comes from Thalassospira sp. CH_XMU1458, assembly GCF_037027205.1. NCBI lineage: Bacteria > Pseudomonadati > Pseudomonadota > Alphaproteobacteria > Rhodospirillales > Thalassospiraceae > Thalassospira > Thalassospira sp. CH_XMU1458. Next base: position 870,879 of record NZ_JAYMDW010000002.1, read on the forward strand.
GAATATCGATAATAGCGGTCATGACAGAAACGTTCTCCTCACTGGTAGGAACCATACCTGACCATCAGGCATGCAGGTTACAGCAAAAAAGAATGCCGCCAATCACGTGCTGGCGGCATTTGTTATTTACGCGTCAAACATATCCAGACGAACCGGATTGGCTTTTGCCACCTTGTCCAGTTCCATCAGAACCGAAAGAACTTCGGGAAGCTTGTTCAACGGGATTTGGTTCGGGCCATCGGAAATGGCCGTCGCCGGGTTATCGTGGGTTTCGATAAACAGTGCTGCGATACCAACCGAAACGGCCGCACGGGCCAGAACTGGCGCGAATTCGCGCTGGCCACCTGACGAGGTGCCCTGTCCGCCCGGCTGCTGAACCGAATGGGTGGCATCGAAGACAACCGGATAGCCCTGACGGGCCATGGTGGGAAGTCCGCGGAAGTCCGTGACAAGCGTGTTATAGCCAAAGCTGGTCCCACGGTCACAGAGCATGATGTTTTCATTGCCGGTCGCAGCCAGGTTATTGGCCACATTGACCATGTCCCAAGGGGCCAGGAACTGACCCTTTTTGACATTGACCGCACGGCCCGTTTTGCCAGCCGCCTGCAACAGATCGGCCTGACGGCACAGGAATGCCGGGATCTGCAGGATATCGGCAACCTCGGCCACCGCCGCACACTGATCAGGCAAATGCACGTCGGTCACAATCGGAAGCCCGGTGACTTCCTTGACCTCGGCCAGGATATCGAGACCTTCCTTAAGGCCGACACCGCGTTTGGACGTGGTGCTGGTCCGGTTGGCCTTGTCAAACGAGCTTTTATAAACAAGCCCGATGCCAAGCCGTTCGGACAGTTCCTTAAGGGCTGTGGCCATCTCGAGCGCGTGCTGACGGCTTTCGATCGCGCACGGGCCTGCCAGAACGGCAAACGGCTTGTCGTTGGCGATTTCGATATTGCCGACTTTGACGGTTTTAATTTCGGTCATTGCACTGACTTTCTGTCGATCACGTGTCTGTTGCTGTCAAATAGTCCGACAGGCGCGATTACACCAGACGGCTGCGCTCTTTGGCGGCCTTGATAAAGGAAACAAACAGCGGATGCGGATCCAGCGGACGCGACCGCAGTTCCGGGTGGAACTGAACGCCGATGAACCACGGATGATCCGGATATTCGACGATTTCCGGCAAACGACCATCCGGCGACAGCCCCGAGAACTTAAGCCCCTTCTCTTCAAGCTGGCCCATGAAGTTGACGTTCACCTCATAACGATGGCGGTGACGTTCAAGAACGGTTTCGCTGCCATAAATCTCGCGCGCACGGGTGCCATCAACAAGCTTGCACTCGTAGTTGCCCAGACGCATGGTGCCGCCAAGGTCATCGTCATCAGAACGACGCTCGACCGAGCCCCCATCTTTCGCCCATTCGGTCATCAGACCGACAAGCGGCGTCTTGGTTGGGCCAAATTCGGACGAGGACGCATCCTTGAGCCCGGCAAGGTTACGCGCCGCTTCCAGAACCGCCATCTGCATGCCAAAGCAAATCCCGAAATACGGAACCTTGTTTTCACGTGCATAGCGGGCCGCAGCAATCTTGCCTTCGGTGCCACGTTCGCCAAAGCCGCCCGGCACCATGATCGCATCAAGCTTGGACAGGATTTCGTTGACGTTGCCTTCTTTTTCCAGCTCGTCAGACGCAATCCATTCCAGTTTGACGCGCACCTTGTTGGCGATGCCGCCATGGGTCAGGGCTTCGGTCAGCGACTTATAGGCATCGGGAAGCTGGATGTATTTGCCAACGATGCCGATGGTGACCTCACCTTCCGGATTGCGGATGGTGTTACAAATATCTTCCCATGGCTGCAGATCCGGTTCCTGCGCCTGCAGGCCGAAGTGATACAGCACTTCGTTATCCAGACCATACTGGTGATAGCTGATCGGCACCTGATAGATGTTGTCAACGTCATAGGCCGGAATAACCGCCGCTTCACGGACGTTACAGAAACGCGCAATCTTGCGGCGTTCATTGATCGGAATTTCACGATCGCAACGGCACAGAAGAATATCTGGCTGAATACCAACACTCTGCAGTTCCTTGACCGAGTGCTGGGTCGGCTTGGTTTTAAGCTCCCCGGCAGACGAAATATAAGGAACAAGCGTCAGGTGCATGAACAGCGCCCGACCATCGCCAAGGTCGTTGCCCATCTGACGGATGGCTTCAAGGAACGGAAGACTTTCGATATCGCCCACCGTGCCACCGATTTCGACCAGGACAAAATCCTCGGTCGCATCCGACATGACGAATTCCTTGATCGCATCGGTGATGTGCGGAATGACCTGCACAGTCCCGCCAAGGTAATCGCCGCGACGTTCACGCGCGATCACGTTGGAATAGATACGACCGGTGGTAACGTTGTCAGACCGGCGCGATGATACGCCGGTGAAACGTTCATAGTGGCCAAGATCAAGGTCGGTCTCCGCACCGTCTTCGGTCACATAGCATTCGCCATGCTGGTACGGGCTCATGGTGCCCGGATCGACGTTGATATACGGATCAAGTTTACGCAGACGAACTGTAAAGCCGCGTGCCTGCAGGGATGCCCCCAAAGCAGCGGAAGCCAGACCTTTGCCCAGCGAGGAAACCACGCCACCGGTAATAAAGATAAAACGAGTCATTATCTTGGCCTCATCTCAAAGCACAAAGCCTCGGTTCGATGCCATTCAGTGCATCACGAACCGGGGAATTCAACAATCAAAAATTGAGGCGGCAAGTTTGCCGCCTCAGGTCGTCGGTTAATTTGTTTATCGGGTCGGGGCCGCGGGACCGGTGTCCTCGGCGGGCTCGGTGACCGCGGGGGCCGGTTCCGGCGCCTGATCAAGGATCGAAGCCGGCTGGGTGTGGGTATTCGACTGAAGGGCAAGAATGATGCTGGTGATCATGAATGCGCCTGCCAGAATAGCAGTAGTACGGGTCAGCAGGTTCGCAGCGCCGCGTGAGCTCATCACGCCGAAACCACCGCCGCCGCCTCCGCCGCCGCTGTTACCGCCGATACCAAGCCCACCGCCCTCGCTGCGCTGCACGAGAATCACAGCGATCAAGCCGAGCGCAAGAAGAAGGTGGATTACCAGAATGACTGTTTGCATGGTGTCGAAACTCTTGTCCTAATCAACCGATCCAAACGCAATTCGGCCCGGATCGGGCATAAATTTGATGCGTATTTAACGCGTTTTATGGCTGTTGGCTAGACCATATTAAACAAAATCTGCTCCGCAGTCGGTCAGGCACAAGATTCAATAATCTGCCAGAAATCTTCAACCTTAAGGCTGGCCCCGCCGACAAGTGCACCATCGACATCTTCGACAGCCATCAATTCCTTGGCATTCGACGGCTTGACCGAACCACCATACAGAATTCGGAACTGATCACCATCCTCAAACCGTGCCATCAGACCTGCACGGATCGCAGCATGCACTTCGGCCACTTCTTCGACACTGGCAGTCCGGCCCGTGCCAATCGCCCAGACCGGCTCATAGGCAACAACCGTGTTTTTCGCCGTCGCCCCATCGGGAAGCGATACCGCCACCTGCCCGTTCACCACTGGCAACGTCGCACCAAGATCGCGCTCTTCCTCGGTCTCGCCAACGCATACCACCGCGATCAGACCGGCATCATGGGCCGCAATCGCCTTTTTGCGAATGTCGGTCGAACTTTCCCCGTGATCAGCACGGCGTTCGGAATGACCGACCAGAACATATTGTGCGCCAATATCGGCCAGCATCGGGGCCGCCAGATCACCGGTATGCGCGCCTGAAATCGCCGCATGGCAATCCTGCCCACCGACGGCAACCGCACTTCCCTTGGTCACACCAACCGCCTCGGACAAAAGCGTTGCCGGCGGACAGACAAGAATATCGCAACCAAGCGCCCCTTTTTCAGACGCCTTTGCCGCCAGGCTTGATGCCAGCGCAAGACCGTCTGCACGCAAACAGTTCATTTTCCAGTTTCCGGCAATCAGGGGACGGCGTTGGGTCATGGGAGCTACCTCGTGCTGATCAGGTTCACATTTCGTCTTTGTAGTGTCCTTAGTTTCAAGACCATAACAACCGGTTTGCGGTTGATACGATTTGTTACAGGACCTGTTTCGACGCGGGTTTTAGCATGCCATGCCAGCGGGGCCAAGTACCCGAAAACGCCCGATCACGTATTTAGGATGTGATTGCAGTCATCTTCTATACAATCGCCTGTTGCCGCTGATAACACTCGCCATTAAGATGCGCGGCAAATTTGCTCGGGCCTTTTCGTCTATCGCGTCGTCCGGGCGACCATAATGAAACGACGTCAAAGTCTGATTTTGGCGTCAAACCACGGATTGTTAGGCTTATCATATGCTTGCTGGCATTCGCACATTTTCGAAATCAATCTTCGCCAAGATTATCTTTGGCGTGATTGCACTGAGCTTCGTGATCTGGGGCCTGAACGCATCGATGCTCAATCTGGGCACCTCGCGTGAAGTTGCCGAAATCGGCAGCCAACGGATCACCCCGGTCGAACTGGATCGCGCCTTCCAGCGTAGCGTGCAGAATATGCAAAACATGTTCGGACCGAACTTCAACCAGCAGCAGGCCATTCAGATGGGCCTTCTGAACAATACGGTGCAGTCGCTCGTATCCCAGAAGATCCTGCGTGAAGATGCCAAAAACATCGGTATCGGCATCAGCGACGAAGCCGTCCGTGATCAGATCTTCTCGTCTGACAGCTTCAAGGACCCGACCACCGGCCAGTTCAGCCGTGATCGCTTCCTGCAAGCCCTGTATCAGGCTGGCTACACCGAAAACGAATTCATCAACGGTGTCCGTGGCGACATGATGAGCCAGCAGGTCGTCAGCAGCCTGACCACCCCGGCAACGGTGCCAGACATCATGGCGCGCCAGATCGTCGCTTACCGCAACGAACAGCGCAGCGGTTCGTTCTTTACACTTAACAAGGATGCGTTTTCCGACATCGAACCGGCTGATGACGCGACCCTTCGTGCCTATCACGAAGAAAACGCGGCCCAGTTCACCGCACCGGAAAGCCGCAAAGTCACCCTTGCAACGCTGAGTGCCGCTGACCTGATTTCGACCGTCACCGTAACCGACGAAGAAATCGCTGAGTCCTATGCACAGCGTGAACCGGAATTCCAGACCCCGGAAAAACGCACCGTCGAACAAATCCTGTTTTCGCCGAACGAAGAACAGACCGCCCGTGAAGCCTATAAACGCCTGACGGAAGGTGCCGACTTCATGACGGTTGCCAAAGAAGACGCGAACATGGACGAAGCCATGGTCAAACTTGGCCAGTTCACCGCAAATGACATCCTGCCCGATCTCCGCGATGCGACCTTCTCGCTTGACGAAGGCGGCATCTCCGAGCCGATTGAAACCGCCCTTGGCTGGCACATCATCCGTGTTCCGTCGATCACCCCGGGCAGCACGCAGAGCCTTGATGAAGTCCGCGACATCATTGTTGACGGCCTCAAACAGTTCAAAGCCGAAGACGCCATCTATGATCTGGCGGCCACCTTTGACGAAGAACTCGGTGCCGGCACCCCGATCGAAGACGCCGCACGCGATGTTGGTGCAAAGACCTACAAGCTTGACGGCATCGTCCGCGGCGAAGGCCTTGCAGGTCAGAACGTTGACGGCGCAGACGAAATCAACGCCAAAATCTTCGAGCTCGAAAACGGCGAGGAAAGCTTCCTTGAAGAAACCGCTTCGGGCACGCGTTATGTCGTCCGTGTTGAAAACGTAACCCCGTCGGCCCTGCGTCCGTTTGACGAAGTCCGCGACGAAGTTGTTGCCGCATGGACCGCCGAAGAACGCCAACGCCTGATGATGGAAAAGGCCGAAGAACTGGCTGGCAACATCAATACGTCCGGTGCTGATCTTGCAACTCTCGCCTCCGAAGACGGGGCAGATGTTCGTGAAACCGGCCTGACCCGCCGTACCGGCCGTGGTCTTGCAGATGACGTCAACCCGGCGGTTGCCGCGGCCCTCTTCACCCTTGAAGACGGCAAGGCCAAAGCCGTCCAGACCGGCGAAGACGTCATGATCGTCAAGCTTGACGAAATTCAGGCCGCCGACATCAACACCGCCGATGCCGCACCGGTAAATGACGAGCTCAAGGAAGCCCTTAACGAGGATATCCTTGCGCAGTATCTCAACTACCTGAACGAGGAAATCTCGGTCAGCGTCAATAACAGCGTTATCAACGAGCTTTATCAGCCGACCGCTGCAAACTGATACGCATCCAGGGGCGACCGGAAAATCCGGTCGCCCTTTTTCTATCTCAAAGACGCCATCGCCAAACCGACCAAGCCCAACCATCGGACAGATCATGGAAATCAAACCGGATTTCACCAGTTTCAAGCAAAACTACGACAACGGCATTTCGCAGGTTCTCTGGACCTCGCTGACCGCCGATCTTGATACGCCGGTCTCGGCCTTTCTCAAGATCGCCGAAGGCATGCCAAACACCTATTTGCTTGAATCTGTTGAAGGCGGATCGGTCCGCGGGCGTTATTCCTTCCTCGGGCTCAAACCCGACCTGATCTGGCGCTGTTTCGGCAACAAGGCCGAACTCAATCGCCGTGTGATGGCCGATGCCGATGCCTTTGTGGCCGAGCCTGACGCCCCGCTTGACAGTCTCAAGAAACTGATCGCCGAAAGCCATATCGAACTGCCTGACAACCTGCCACCCATGAGTGCCGGTCTGGTCGGCTATATGGGCTATGACACTGTGCGTCTGATGGAAAAGCTGCCCGACAGCAACAAGGACGAACTTGATGTACCCGATGGCATCTTCATCCGCCCGACCGTGACGGCAAGTTTTGATACCATCGAAGACACGGTAACCGTGGTGACGCCCGTGCGCCCGGAAAAAGGCATTTCGGCTGATGCGGCCTATGATCTGGCCTGCGCGCGGCTTAATGACGTGGTCCAGCAGTTCCAGCGCAATCTGTTTATCGACCGCCGCTCCAAATCCGTACCCGATACCCTGCCTGAGCCTGCGGTCAGCGTTACCGAGGCCGGTTTCCACGAGATGGTCGAAAAGGCCAAGGACTATATCCGCGCCGGCGACATCTTTCAGGTCGTGCTGTCGCAACGCTATACGCTGCCCTATCAGCTCCCGCCCTTTGCCTTTTACCGGGCTTTGCGTCGCATTAACCCGTCACCCTTCATGTTCTATCTCGATATCGGCGGTTTTCAGGTCGTCGGTGCCAGCCCGGAAATTCTGGTGCGGCTCCGCGACGGCGAAGTCACCATTCGCCCGATTGCCGGAACCCGTCGTCGCGGCAAAACGCCTGATGACGACAAAGTCATGGCGCAAGACCTGCTCGATGATCCCAAGGAACGCTCCGAACATCTGATGTTGCTCGATCTCGGCCGCAATGATGTCGGGCGTGTCTCCAAACCGGGCACAGTGCGCGTCACCGACCGCGAACAGATCGAATACTATTCCCACGTCATGCATATCGTCTCGAACGTGGTCGGTCAGATTGACGAAACCAAATACGACGCCATGGACGCGCTCAAGGCCGGCTTCCCGGCCGGAACCGTATCAGGTGCCCCAAAAGTTCGCGCCATGGAAATCATTGATGAACTGGAATCGGTTCGGCGTGGCATCTATGCCGGGTGCATCGGCTACATCTCGGCCGATGGTTCGATGGATACCTGCATTGCGCTCCGCACCGCCATCATCAAGGACGAAAAAATCCACATTCAGGCCGGTGCCGGTGTCGTCGTCGACAGCAAACCGGAACTTGAACACAAAGAATGCCAGAACAAGGCCGGCGCCCTTATGGCCGCCGCCCGCGAAGCGCATCGCTTCGCCTGACGGCAACAAACCATACCAAATGTGAAAATCGTCATTCCGGGCGAAGCAAAGCGTAGACCCGGAATCCATACAACGTTGCAATAGTCTTGGATTCCCACCTTCGTGGGAATGACGATCTTATTGAGTTAGCCCGTCACACTTCGCATCGACCGGCGCAGCACATCGGTAATCGGCACAAGCACAAAACCCTTGGCCTGTATTTCAGGGATCCATTTGTTAAGCGCACCAAGCGTCAGGTCACGTGGATGACCGATTGCGATGGCAAAGCCCTGCTTGCGGGCGACATTTTCGGTGCGGGCCAACATATCGGCAATCTTGGCCGCATCATCGGCATCATCAATAAAAATATCACGTGTGATTGCCGGGACGCCAAAGCTGCTTGCCGTGGAATAGCCGACCGAGTCTGCGCTGGTCCGGCTATCAAGGAACATCAGGCCGCGTGACTTCATGACTTCCATGACAACACGCATGCGTTCGGGATCGGCGGTAAATTTGCTGCCCATGTGATTGTTCACACCGACATAGCCATCAAAACGATCCAGCATCCAGGACATCTCGTTCAGGATGGTCTGGCGGTCATAGCTTGACAGCAACGCATGCGGCCCCGGATCAACCGATGCGGATGACGGTTCCATCGGCATATGCAGCATCACTTCATGGCCAGCCTTGCGCGCGGCATTGACCTGCGCCTGCAAATCACGGGCATAGGGCAGATATGAAATCGTGATCGGCCCCGGAAGATCGACCGTCTTGGCGGTACGCGGCTGATCAAGGCCGGCATCATCAATCACAATCGCAATCACCGGCTTGTCGCCGGTGTCCTGTGTCAGCGCGGCATATTTCTGCCACGGCTGATTTGTCGGGCCAACGGTTGCAACCGGCACATCATTGCCACTATCGCCAGGAAGGATCTCCCCACCCTGGGCCGGTTTGCGTGCGGCCGGTGCTGGCACAAAGTCCGTCAGTCCCTGCCCGCCTTGTCCGGTGGATCGGGTGGTTTCACTATTTTCTCCGACAAGATATCCGGTGCGTCCACGCTCGGAAACATTGGCATTTTCCGAGAGCTTGTAATCCTTGCGAAGCTTCGGGGTCGGCTCCGGCTCGGCCAGGGCATAATTCGGTGCGCTTTGATCCGCTGCGCGGCCAAATTCATCGGACGCGCGATCAAGTTCAAGCATGCTGCCAACGGCAATAATGGCCGACAGCGTACCCGCGACAAAGGCCCCGCCCAGCATCAGGCGACCAATGCCACCCGATTTCTTTTTCGGGGCGGTCATTTTACGAGTGGATTTCTTGGGTGCCGCCTTCTTACGTTTGGCGGTCGGTGCCCGGGTTGCCCGGCGTGCCACGCTGTGGTCTCCAGTATTCGTTGGCTGGGATGCTCGTAGCGGCCAAACACACGGTTCGGCCCCTTCCCATATGGTGATTATATACCGAACAAGTCGGTTTGTGTTTTCACGTTTTTAAAACAGTTCTGGTTAGCACCCGGTTAAAGAACATTAACGACCGAGCACCAACGTGCATTTAGATCGCGAAAAACCCTTGCTCTGCTTCTGCTTGACGTAGCGACAAGGGCGTTTATTCTCTGCCGACCTTAATGTACACAGGCCCATCCGACGATGTATCTCCTCATCGACAATTACGACAGTTTCACATTCAATCTGTGGCACTATCTGCGCGAACTCGGCCCCGAGGTCGAAGTGCGCCGCAATGATGAGATTACTGTGGATGCGGCCATGGCGCTCAATCCCGAAGGCATTGTGATTTCGCCCGGTCCTTGCGATCCGGAACGTGCCGGTATCTGCCTTGATCTGATCAAGGCTGCCGCGGGCAAGGTCAAATTGCTTGGCGTCTGTCTGGGTCATCAATCGATCGGTCAGGCCTTTGGCGGCAAGGTGATCCGTGCGCCCGAATGCATGCATGGCAAGACTGACGCAATGAAGCATTCCGGCACCAGCGTTTTTAAAGGCCTGCCCAGCCCGTTTGAGGCCACACGCTATCACTCGCTGGTGATTGAACGCGAAACTTTGCCCGACAGCCTTGAAATAACGGCCGAAAGCGGAGATGGTCTTATTATGGGCGTGCGTCACAAAACCCATCAAATTCATGGTGTCCAGTTCCACCCCGAAAGCATCGCTTCGGAACATGGCCACGCCTTGCTTAAGAATTTTATCGACTATACCGGTGCTTAGGCCCATGCCGAACCCGCACCGGACCGCAAACCAAGGAAGACCCGATGTCGACTGATCATGATCTGAAGCCAATTCTGGCCAAAGTCGCAGATGGCGAAAAACTGACCGAAAGCGCGGCCGAGGCGGCCTTTAATGTGCTGATGTCCGGTCAGGCGACACCATCGCAGATGGGGGCTTTCCTGATGGGCTTGCGCATTCGTGGCGAAACCGTTGATGAAATCACCGGTGCCGCCCGTGTCATGCGTGAAAAGGCAACCGGCATCATTGCCCCGGAAAATGCGGTCGATACCTGCGGCACCGGTGGTGATGGCAGTGGCACCTATAATATCTCGACCGGGGCTGCGATTGTGGCGGCCGCCGCGGGTGCCACCGTTGCCAAGCACGGCAACCGCGCCGCATCATCCAAATCCGGTTCGGCCGATGTTTTGATGGCGCTTGGTGTCAATCTTGATGCCGACATGAAGCTTCTGGAAAAGGCGCTTCGCGAAATCAATCTTTGCTTCATGATGGCAACGCGCCACCATTCGGCGATGCGCCATGTCATGCCGACCCGCGTTGAAATGGGCACGCGCACCATCTTCAACCTGCTGGGACCGCTGGCCAACCCGGCCAAGACCAAACGTCAGGTTCTGGGTGTCTTTGCCAAACAGTGGGTCGAACCGATTGCCAATGTATTGAACCGTCTGGGATCGGTGCATGCATGGGTTGTTCATGGTCACAGCGGCCTTGATGAAATCTCGACCACCGGCCCGACTTACGTTGCCGAGGTCAAGAACGGCAAGGTCACCACATTTGAAATCAGCCCAAGTGATTTCGGCCTTGAAACCGTAACGCTTGACGACCTCAAGGGTGGTGATGCCGATGTCAATGCCAGGGCGATTACCGACCTTCTGGCCGCCAAGAAAAGCCCGTACCGCGACATCGTTCTGATGAATGCTGGCGCGGCACTTGTGGTCACCGGCATTGCCAGCGATCTGTCTGATGGCATCAAAAAGGCCGCAGACGCCATTGATAGCGGCAAGGCTGCTGAAACCCTGCAAGGGCTTGTGAAGATTACCAATGAAGGAACCCCGGCGTGAGCGACGTACTAGCCAAAATCTGCAACGACAAACGCGATCACGTTGCGGCCTGCAAGGCGCGCAAGACGCTTGCCACCCTCGAGGCCGAGGCAAAGGCACAATCAGCCCCGCGTGGTTTTATCAAGGCCCTTGAAACCAGTGTTGCCGATGGCCGTTATGGCCTGATTGCCGAAATCAAAAAGGCATCCCCGTCCAAGGGGCTGATCCGCCCGGACTTCAATCCGCCGGAACTCGCCAAGGCCTATAAGGCTGGCGGGGCAAGCTGCCTGTCGGTTCTGACCGACATCCCCTATTTCCAGGGCGATGACAGCTATCTGGTCGCGGCCCGTGCGGCGGTCGATCTTCCGGCCCTTCGCAAGGATTTCATGGTTGATCCCTACCAGATAACCGAGGCACGTGCGCTTGGTGCCGATTGCATCCTTCTGATCATGGCAGCCCTTGAAGATAGCTTGGCTTCTGAGCTTGAAGATGCCGCGCACAGCCTTGGCATGGATGTTTTGATCGAGGTGCACAACGCCCCGGAACTCGAACGCGCGCTGAAACTCAAATCGCGCCTTGTGGGCATTAATAACCGCAACCTCAAAACCATGGAAATCTCGCTCACCACGACCGAGGAACTGGCAAGCATGGTCGGCGATGACCGGTTGCTGGTGGCTGAAAGCGGCCTGTTTACCCCTGATGACCTTGCACGCATGGCAAAGGTCGGCGCTGAGTGTTTCCTGATCGGCGAAAGCCTGATGCGCCAGGACGACGTCGCAACCGCCACCCGCAAACTGCTTGGCCTTGCGGCCTGATCAATACTGGACAGAACCAATGGCAGACAAGCTTTCCCATATTGATGCCGGTGGCAACGCGGTGATGGTCGATATTTCGGCCAAGGCAGAAACCGCACGCATTGCGATTGCCAAGGCCCGGGTTCTGATGTCTTCCGAAACGGCAAAGCTGATTGCGGCGCGCGGCCATAAAAAGGGGGATGTTCTTGGCATCGCCCAGCTTGCCGGGATCATGGGGGCGAAAAAGACCCCTGACCTGATCCCGCTTTGTCATCCCCTGCCCCTGACTTCTGTCACCGTGGATCTCGAACTGGCCAACGATGCCGATGCCGTCGATATCACCGCCACCTGCAAGACAACCGGCAAGACCGGTGTCGAGATGGAAGCCCTCACCGCTGCCTCGGTCGCAGCACTCACGGTTTTTGACATGTGCAAGGCGGTTGATAAAAGTATGAGGATTACCGATTTGCGGGTCACCCGAAAAGAAGGTGGCAAATCGGGTACCTTCGTCGCGGACTAGCTTCCTGTCACTGCGGACCGCCTACTATTCATATTTTTTGAAGGATCACGGCGATTATTCGGTTTTTCCGTCAAATCGCACAGAGCCGCTTGACCCGCGAAAAGAACTAAAGTAGAACATCTGTGTATCCTTTTTGTTCTTTTTACAGGTTCGGGAAATAACATGCTGACGCGCAAGCAATATGAGTTGCTGGTCTATATAGACAATTACCTTCGCGATCACGGGATTTCGCCCTCTTTCGATGAAATGAAAGAGGCCCTGAACCTTAAATCCAAATCCGGCATTCACCGCCTGATCACAGGCCTCGAGGAACGCGGCTTTATCCGCCGCCTTGCGCACCGTGCACGCGCGCTTGAGGTCGTCAGACTTCCGGAAAACAGCGATGATGACGCCCCGGAAACGCCAAACAATGTGACCTCGCTTGCCAGTGTGCGAAAGGCCGCGCATCGACCAACCACGGTGCCAACCGCCTTCTCGGAAGCCGGGGAATCCGTTGGTTTGCCGCTCTATGGCCGGATTGCTGCCGGTACACCGATCGAGGCCCTTCGCGATCAAACGACCATGGTGCAGGTCCCGGCCGCCCTGCTTGGTGCCGGTGATCACTATGCCCTTGAAGTATCGGGGGATTCGATGATTGATGCCGGCATTCTTGATGGCGATACCGTCCTGATCCAGCGCTGTGAACAGGCCCATGACGGAACGATTGTGGTGGCACTCGTCGATGACAGCGAAGCCACGCTTAAGCGCCTGAAACGCGGACGTGGTGAAGTTCTGCTGGAACCGGCCAACGCACGCTATGAAACCCGCGCCCTGTCGCCAGATCGCGTGCGCATTCAGGGCCGTCTGGTCGGGCTGCTGCGTCAGTACTGATTGCTTGCGCGAAGTTACAAACAAAAACGCCCGATGCTTGTGCCCGGGCGTTTTTGTTTTGAGTACGATCAGGTTGTTAGCGCCCTGCTCTGCCGCCGATGATGATCCAGGGCCAATTGCCAGTTTCCGCACGGACGGTGTTGATTTCTGGCTTTTCGCCAGGCTCAGACGGCAGTTTGATCGCAACACCGCCCTGCCACCACAGAACGTCATCATCGATGATCACGCGCGCGCCAGAGGCCTGACAGGTGGTTGGTAGATCGGTTTTCAGGCTGACAATGATATCTGCATTACGGCAGGCATAAAACGGATTGGCAATACGGCTTGCGACGATGATCCGTGACGGAACGATGTTAGCGCTAACACCAAGGGAGCACGGGTCGTTCTGGCAGGCCTGTACGCGGCTTGGTTCCTGTTCGGGGCGAATACCAAAGCGGCTCATCCAGATGCCTTTTTGAAAGTCATTCAGCCGCGATGAGGTATGCAGGATAGCGGCATCGGGATCATAAACAGCCCAGCTTTCGCGGTCGCCCGAAATCAGGATTTCGGGTTCTTTGTGCAGTGCCTGAAAGATAATGGCGGCAAAAATCACCGGAAGGACCGGCACGATCATCACCTTGTCGCGCCAGATAACGATCCAGGCCAAGGCAAACAGCCCCAAGGCAACCGCCAGCATATCAAGGCCCGAGACATACCAAAGCCCCCAGTCCTGTGCGGCAACCAGTTCGGCGGTTTCCAACAATACCGTCAATCCGGGCTTCATCGCGGCCAAAGAAAACCCTGATAACCCAATCGGGATCAGCGCCAGCGTCACGACAATCCAGGGCATGACCCAGAATGCCATGACCGGAATGGCGACCAGATTGGCGAGTACGCCGAGCATTGAAATACGGCCGAAATGATAGCCGATAATGGGCGCAGTCACCGCCGTCACGATCAAACTGGTCAGCAGCAAACCGGCAAGATAAAGACCGGCACGCTCATACCAGGACAGCATCCCCTGCCGATCCAGCCAGCGCCGCCCCGGCCCGTCATAAAACGCAACAAGTGCGCCAACGGCGGCAAAGGAGAGCTGGAAACTGGCGCCAAGCGCCGCATCAGGCCGAAGGATCAAAACAATGATCGCGGCCACGCCCACAAGGCGCAGCGATATGGCACGGCGATCCAGCAGGAGTGCCAGCCAAACCACAAGCAACATGACAAAGGCGCGCTGGGTCGGGATGGTCGCCCCGGATAATCCAAGATAGACAAGCCCCGCCAGCATGGCCGCCATCGCTGCCCATTTCTTGATCGGATAGCGCAAGGCAATTGATGGAATGGCGGCCAACCCGAACCGGATCAGGAAAAACACCGTCCCGCACAGCAATCCCATATGCAGACCGGAAATCGCCAACAAATGCGCAAGCCCGGATTTGCGAAGGTTATCGGCAATATCCGGGGAGACTTCACCGCGTTCGCCAATGATCAGCGCCTTGGCAATGCCGGTTTCAGGGCCAGTCATTTCATCGCTGATGACGGCTGAGATATATTGACGCGCCCTTTCAATACCGACCAGTAAAATATTGTTGTTTATGTCTTTTTGATTTTCCAGAACTTCGAACTGTCGTCCAAAGACAAAGCCGGATGCGGCAATATTGCTGAAATAGAGATTACGTGAAAAATCCGGGTCGCCGGGAACCGCAGGTGCGCGCAAGGGAAAGAGACGTGCGTTCGCGCGGATCTGATCGCCAATTGAAAGCGCACTATCGCCCAAGAAACTGAGCCTTACATTCCAGTCCAGTTGGTCTTGGGCAATGCCGACAATCTCGGACGGCTGCACGGTGGCGCGGATACGTCCGTTCCTTGGCTCCAGCGCGATGATGGTGCCGGTAACCTCGGTCGTATAGAACGTTTTTGTCGTGATATTATCCGGGCCAAGTTCGGTATGGATGGCACTTGTCAAAGCCCCGAAAGCCAGACTGGCAAGCAGTTGAAACGCGAAGGCCAGAGTGGCAAGTCGCCGCGACATCCAGAAACCGCAGCACAGCAGAATCACCGCCAGAGCAATTTGACCAAGCCCGATACGCGCAGGGAGCAAGAAATACCCGGCACAGCCCAACCCAAAGAAGATAACCGAGGACAGAAACCATTTATTTCTTTGGCTTGTTACAACAAAATTAATTTGTGAGAAAACACCCACAAACAATTGTTTTAATTTAACTTTACCTGTCGCCGTACGACGAATGTCCAATAGCCCGCCTGCCGCATAGTTTCTATCTAACATCCGCTGTGGTGCAACAGCGTGTCATTTGTGCTATAGCCTGCACGCCAAAAGTCCTCAGGACAAGCGACAACATCCAAATAACGGATAGATTGAATGACGGTTGTTACCCGTTTTGCCCCGTCTCCGACCGGGTTTCTGCATATCGGCGGCGCACGCACCGCACTTTATAACTGGCTGTATGCCAAACATACCGGTGGCAAGTTCTTGCTCCGGATCGAGGATACCGACCGTGAACGTTCAACGCCCGAGGCCGTAGACGCCATTTTTGACGGCTTGAACTGGCTTGGCCTGACCGCAGACGAAGAGCCGACTTTCCAGTTTGCCCGTCGCGACCGCCATGCAGAAGTCGCCCAACAGCTTCTTGATGCCGGGAAAGCGTATTATTGCTATTGCTCCCCCGAGGAGCTGACCGCCATGCGCGAGAAAGGCCGCGCAGAAGGCCGTCCGATGAAATATGACGGTACCTGGCGTGATCGCGATCCGTCCGAGGCACCGGAAGGTGTCAAACCGGTGGTCCGCGTCAAGGCGCCGCAGGAAGGCGATGCCGTGATCAATGATCAGGTGCAGGGCGAAGTTCGCGTCGGAAACGAGCAGCTTGACGATTATGTCATCCTGCGCGGCGACGGAACGCCGACTTACATGCTTTCGGTCGTGGTTGATGACCATGACATGGGTGTTACCAACGTTATTCGTGGTGACGACCACCTGACCAACGCATTCCGTCAGAAAGTCATTTATGATGCCATGGGTTGGGATGTCCCGACCTTTGCGCACATCCCGTTGATCCATGGCCCGGATGGAGCCAAGCTGTCGAAACGCCATGGTGCGCTGGGTGTTGATGCCTATCGCGATGAAATGGGCTTCTTGCCCGAGGCATTGAACAACTATCTTCTGCGTCTTGGCTGGGGCCATGGCGATGATGAAGTCATTTCGACCGAGCAGGCAATTGAGTGGTTTGACATCACCGATGTCGGCAAAGGGGCTGCGCGCTTTGATTTTGCAAAGCTGACCAACCTTAATGGCATCTACCTGCGTCAGGCCGATGACAAACGCCTTGCAGACGAGATTTCGCCGCTGATTGCCAAGCAAATTGGCGTGGATGCGCTTGATGCGTCGCAAAAAGAAATCTTGATCAACGGCATGGCAGGCCTTAAAGAAAGGGCCAAGACTCTTATCGAGCTCGCCGACTCTTCGGCTTTCTACGTTACCGATGGCATTACATCCGTTAACGAGAAAGCCCAGTCCCTGATTGATGGTGCACCTGAAGGTCTGCTCAAGGAACTGGCCAACAGTCTTGAAGCGCTTGATAGCTGGACCGAAGAGGACGTTGACGCAAGTGTTCGTGCCATTGCCGATAAGTTTGAGTTAAAGCTTGGCAAAGTTGCGCAGCCCTTGCGGGCGGTGCTTACAGGCTCCAACTCTTCACCAGGCATTTTCGAAGTAATGATTGTGCTTGGTAAAACCCAAACGCTGAAACGCATTCGCCATTTTGATGCTTAACAACAGCGAATTAAGAAAAACTAATAACCCGTTTGCGCTTTGTGCGCCGCAGCATTATGCTGCACACAACTTGAAACCGTGTTCGTTCAAACAGGGAAGGAAAAATAGTCATGGCATCTAATCCCAAGACTTCCCACACCGTGACAATGACCGACAATGCCACTGGCAAGTCGTTCGATATGCCGGTGATTGAGGGCAGTGTAGGCCCGTCTGTGATTGACATCCGCAAGCTGTATGCTGAAACCGGATATTTCACCTATGATCCGGGCTTCACTTCGACCGGCTCTTGCCAGTCGGAACTGACCTATATTGATGGCGACGTTGGTATTCTGCGTCACCGCGGTTATGCAATTGATGAACTTGCAGAAAATGCCGACTTCCTCGAAGTCTGCCATCTGCTGCTTTATGGTGAGCTGCCGAATGCCACCGACAAAGCCAAGTTCGAGAATGATATTACCATGCACACCATGGTCCACGAACAGATGCGCAATTTCTATAACGGTTTCCGCCGTGATGCGCATCCGATGGCGATCATGTGTGGCGTTGTTGGCGCACTGTCCGCGTTCTATCATGACAGCACCGACATCAACGATCCGAAGCAGCGGATGATTTCGGCCTATCGCCTGATTGCGAAAATGCCGACCATTGCGGCGATGGCGTATAAATATTCCATCGGTCAGCCGTTCCGCTATCCGAACAACAAGCTCGGTTATGCAGAAAACTTCCTGCAGATGATGTTTGGCAACCCGTGTGAAGACTATGAAGTCAATCCGGTTCTGGCCAAGGCAATGGATCGCATCCTGATCTTGCATGCCGACCACGAACAGAATGCGTCGACCTCGACCGTTCGTCTGGCAGGTTCTTCGGGTGCCAACCCGTTTGCATGTATTGCTGCTGGTATCGCCTCGCTTTGGGGTCCGGCACATGGTGGCGCAAA
The DNA here is from genome assembly GCF_037027205.1 of Thalassospira sp. CH_XMU1458. Taxonomy (NCBI): domain Bacteria; kingdom Pseudomonadati; phylum Pseudomonadota; class Alphaproteobacteria; order Rhodospirillales; family Thalassospiraceae; genus Thalassospira; species Thalassospira sp. CH_XMU1458. The sequence continues at coordinate 888,884 of NZ_JAYMDW010000002.1, forward strand.
CGAAGCCGTTCTGGTCATGCTCAACGAAATCGGCGATGTGAAAAACATCCCGGAATACGTTGCAAAAGCAAAAGACAAGAACGATCCGTTCCGTCTGATGGGCTTTGGTCACCGCGTTTACAAAAACTACGATCCGCGCGCCAAAGTCATGCAGGAAACCTGCCACGAAGTTCTCAAAGAACTCAACATCAGCGACCCGCTGCTTGACGTTGCCCAGGAACTGGAACGTATCGCACGTGAAGACGAGTACTTCATCGAGAAGAAACTCTATCCGAACGTCGACTTCTATTCGGGCATCATCTTCAAGGCGATGGGCATCCCGGTTAGCATGTTCACCGTGCTGTTCGCTGTTGCACGTACCGTTGGCTGGATTTCCCAGTGGAAAGAGATGATCGAAGATCCGTCTCAGAAAATCGGTCGTCCGCGTCAGCTGTTTACCGGTGTTGCAGAACGTCCGTTCGTTCCGGTCGACAAGCGCTAAGCCGCGTCGACATCGACAGATCAAAGAAAAGGCCCGGAATTTTCCGGGCCTTTTTGTATTTGTGAGGCAGCTTTAACCTGCCCCACGATATTTTCCGGGCTTACCAGCTTCCGGTGTTTTCCATGCTGGCCCACGGTTCAGCCGGGGCGAGGCTTTCGCCTTTTTGCAGGAACTCGATGGAAATGCCGTCCGGGGAACGAACAAACGCCATGCGCCCGTCACGCGGCGGACGGTTGATGGTGACACCCTCATCCATCAGTTTCTGGCAAAGCGCATAAATATCGTCGACTTCATAGGCCAGATGCCCGAAGTTGCGTCCGCCGGAATAGCTTTCCGGGTCCCAGTTATAGGTCAGTTCAAGTTCCGGGGCCTTGACGGATTTGGCACTTTCGACATCCGCCGGCGGTGCAAGATAGATCAGGGTGAAACGGCCCTGCTCGCTCTCGATCCGGCGGGTCTCTTTCATGCCAAGAAGGTCGCAATAGAATTTCATCGACTCATCGACATTCTCGACACGTACCATCGTGTGCAGGTAGCGCATAACACTCTCCGTTATGAATTGATCAATGCGAAGAACCTAATTGCAATGCGGATTTGATGCCACCTGTAACAGATTATTTTTTGGCGATGATTTTCAAAATCTGCTCGGCAGCCTTTTCGCTGGGCGGTCTGTCACCAAATCCCAGCAAGGTGCAGGCTTCCTCAAAACCGTCGATCTGTGCGGCGCGTTCGGGGCTATCGGCCATCAGGGTTTCAAGAACCGGAATGATCTTTTTGGCCTTGCATTTGTCCTGCAAGAATTCGGGGATTAGTTTTTTGCCAAGGACCAGATTAACAATGGTGACGGTATCGATCTTGATCAGGCGTTTTGCAATCCAGCCCGTCACTGCATTGACCTGATAGGCAATGACATGCGGCACACCGGCAATTGCGAGCTCCAGCGAGACGGTTCCTGATGCCGCCAGCGCACAGTCGGCCGCCGAAAACGCATCATGGCGCTCCCGGTCGGATGCGACAATAATCGGATCGAGCGGCCAGGATTTCATTTCTTCGGTGACGGTGTCGACAACCTTGCTGACCGTTGGCACGACGATGCGCGCGTCGGGGTATTTCGCGGCAACATCATCTATTACCTTGCGAAACACCGGCAGGAGGCGTTTGACTTCGGAATTACGGCTTCCGGGCAAAACGGCCAGAAGCTTTTGGTCCGGAGTCAGGCCATGTTGGGTACGGAACCGCTCACCATCCCCGTCATGGCGTTCTTCGACTGCTGAGTGGCCGATAAAGGTGGTTGGCAGGCCTTCTTTTTCAAAGTAAGGCGGCTCAAACGGCAAAAGTGCCAGAAGATGATCGAGGAAACCAGCAATCTTCTTTGCCCGGCCTTCGCGCCAGGCCCAGACCGAGGGGGCGACATAGTGCACCAGCGGGATGCCCTTGCCTTTCAGCTTCTTGCCGACCCGAAAGCTGAAATCCGGGGCATCGATGGTAATCACGACATCGGGTTTCTCGGACTTGGCAAAATCCGCGGTTTGGGAAATGCGTTTGAGCAAGTGTGGAATATGCGGCACGACCTCTGTCAGGCCCATGACCGACATTTCATTCATCGGAAACAGGCTTTTGAGGCCTTCACGTTCCATGCGCGGACCGCCGACACCGATAAAGCGAATATGATCCTGCTTGGCCTTAAGGGCCGCCATCAGGCGCCCCCCCAGTTGATCCCCGGATGCTTCGCCAGCCACAAGCATGATTTTCGGGCCAAGCGGCGTGATTTCATCCGCCATTTTGGCGTTCCTCGTCGGGGAAGGCCAGACCGACGACAAACAGGCCCAGCGCATCAGCACGGGCAATCACAGCAGCACGGTCAATGATCATGGTCCCACCGGCAAGCAATGCGATGCCACGCAGGCCAGCCTTATGGGCCTCTTCGACGGTTTTCATGCCGATGGCCGGCAGATCAAGGCGTTTGTCCTGTTGCGGCTTGGCGGACTTTACCAGCACCCCGCCAACACCATCACGGCAGTATTTGGCCGAGCGACGCACCATTTCATCGGTGCCTTCGATCGCCTCAAGGGCCAGAACCAGCCCCTGTTGCACGACACATCCCTGCCCGACATCAGCCTGCCCCAGTATTCGGGCGACTGACAGGCCATGGCGGGCATCGGTCATTGCCTGTTCATCGGGGGTTACCGCACCAAGAACGCCTTCCTCGACCGCGAGATCGCCAAGAATTTCATGGGCGCCCAAAAGTCGGAAGCCTTCGCGTTCGAGCTCCTTGCCGACAAGGCGGAGCAATCCGTCATCGCCAAGTGCCTTGGTGCCAACTTTCATCAAAAGCTTTGCTGCCCGCCAATCCGGGCGGATCGAAGAAAAGCTGGGGCGTGCGACCTTACCTGCCAGAACCACGTCCTGGCAGTTTTCCTTGCGCATGGCATAAAGGATTTTCGATGCTGCGCCAAGGCGGGCCGTTACATTCGGATATTGATCAAGGTCGGCATCATCGGCATAGCCATCAAGTTTGACGATGCAGACATCGCGGCCCATTGAAACAGCCGCGGACGCCAGACGGGCGGGAAGCGCCCCGCCCCCGGCGATAATCCCCAATTTCGGCTGCGGATTATCCTGCGGAGCTGTCATATTTTGGCGTGCATACGGAACGCATGCTTTCCGCTTTGAGGAAATTGATGATTTCCATCACCGGGCCGACGCCCTCAAAATCCTTGGCGACTTCTTCGACACGTTCGGCCAGAGTGCCTTCCTGTGCGAACAGAAGGCGATAGGCCTTGCGCAGCGAATGGATGGTTTCACGGTCAAAACCGCGGCGTTTCAGGCCGATGATATTCAGGCCCGAAAGATACGCACGGTTGCCGATGACAGACCCATAAGGGATGACGTCGCTTTCGACCCCGGTCATGCCGCCGATCATGGCGTGCTTGCCGATACGAACAAATTGGTGAACCGCCGAAAGACCGCCAACGATTGCGAAGTCTTCGACCACCACGTGGCCCGCAAGCGTGCCGTTATTGACCAGAATGCAGTGGTTGCCGACATGACAATCATGCCCGACATGGGCCCCGGTCATCAGAAGGCAGTCATCACCGATGGTGGTTTCCATACCGCCACCTTCGGTGCCCGGATTAAGGGTTGCGCCCTCGCGGATTTTGGTGCGTTTGCCAACGATCAAACGGCTGTTTTCGCCCTTGAATTTCAAGTCCTGCGGGGCATGCCCCACAGAGGCAAAGGGATAAACTTCGCACTGATCGCCAAGGGTGGTGTGACCTGCGACCGCGACGTGGCTGTGCAGTTTGACACCATCACCCAAGACAACATTCGGACCGACCACGCTATAGGGTCCGATTTCGACATCCTGACCAATCTGCGCGCCATCTTCGACAACGGCGGTTGGATGTACTTTTGACATTATCAGTTATCCCGGATCATCGCGGCGATGGTTGCCTCGGCAACGACTTGGCCGTCGACCTTGACCTGGCTTTCGAACTTCCAGACCGGGCCGCGGCTTTGTTTTTTGGTCACGTGGATGTGCATGACGTCACCCGGGGTTACCGGTTTACGGAAACGGGCGTTATCGATGCTCATGAAATAAACCAGCTTGCCTTCGGCATCCGCGCCAAGGGTCTGAACGACCAGGATGGCTGCGGTCTGCGCCATGCTTTCGATGATCAGGACGCCCGGCATGATTGGCTGCTGCGGGAAATGGCCGGTAAATTGCGGCTCGTTCATCGTCACGTTCTTGATGCCGGTGGCACGGACATCGGTTTCGATGTCGATGACCTTGTCGATCAGAAGGAACGGATAGCGATGCGGAATCATTTCCAGAATGCGCTGGATATCGACACTTACCAGTTCGGTCATGTGTGTAGCCCTTATTTCTTTTTTCGTATCAGACGCGACAAGGCGACCGTCTGTTTATGATATTCCATGACCGGAACGGCTGGGCTTCCGCCCACAGTTTCCCCCGGCCCCACATTTTTCATGACACCCGACTGGGCTGCGACTTTCGCGCCATCGCCGATTTCGAGGTGTCCTGTAATGCCTGCCTGACCGGCAAGCACGACAAAATTGCCAATCTTGGTCGAGCCCGAGATCCCGACTTGCGAGACGACAACACAGCCCATGCCAAGTTCAACGTTATGGCCGATTTGCACCAGATTGTCGATACGACAGCCGTTCCCGATGACGGTATCTGGCCCTGCCCCGCGATCAATCGTGCTGTTTGAACCGACTTCGACGTCATTGCCAATGACGACCCGGCCCAATTGCGGAACCTTGGCGTGCCCTTCTGGGCCCATGGCAAAGCCAAAGCCGTCCTGCCCGATGCGGGCACCGGGATAGATCAGGCACAGATTGCCAATCAGGCTGTGGCTGATGGAGGCATTCGCACCCACCTTGCAGCCCGCACCGATGACAACCCCGTCACCAATGACAGCATTGGATGCGATGATGGTGCCATCGCCAATTTCGCACTTGGCACCGATGACTGCACCGGCATCGACCTGCACGCCTTCGCCAAGCTTGGCAGACGGATCAATGACGGCGCGATCCGAAATCACGCCATTGCCGGTTTCGAACGGATAGAACGCAGTCGCGGCCTTGGCATAGGCGCGATACGGGTCCTTGGTTACGAACAACACCATGCCTTCGGGTGCACGCTCGACAAACTCAGGGCGCACAAAGCACGCCCCTGCCTTGCTGCTGACAAACGCATCAAGATATTTGCGATTGTCAAAGAAGCTCAGGATATCGCCATCTGCGTTTTGCAGGGGCGAGACATCGTGAAAGACCCGTGTTTCATCGGGTGCATTGACCAGTGTTGTTTCCGTCAGTGCGGCTATTTCAGCAACACTGAAGGGTCCCTTGCGGCTAAAGAAACGGGCATCCGCCATCAGGAGCCTTCCTTGAATTCAACCGTGATGGTTGGAACCTCGGCATTTGCGCGATCAAAAACTTCCTTGGTCGCATCCATGGTGGTTGCAAACAGAACAGCTTGCCCACGATGCAGGACAAGGTTTGCGCCACGTTCTTCGGCAATGCTTCCTATGATTTCGTTCAGGGCTTGCGAGAATTTGGACTGAGCCTCGGCTAGGGCTTGATCGAGAACACGGCTGCGGGCCTGGGCAAATTTCTGGAAATCAGCGACTTTTTGCTGAAACTGCTTTTGTTTTTCCTGAAAAACGTCTGCAGCCAGCAGCGTGCGTTGCTGAGCGAGTTGTTTTTCTTCCTCGCGCAGCCCCTGCTCGCGGGTTTCGATTTCCTTTTGATAGGCAACCTGTCGATCGCGGATTTGTTTGCGGGCATCCTGCATCGCAGATGCTTCACGCATGATGCCGGCAAAATCGACAATCATGACGGAGGCAAAGTTATCCGGGTTCGGTTCTTGCGCCTGCGCAACATTGGCATGTGCAGAGAAACCGATAAGAGCGGAGAGAACCAGCAGATTACGGAGAGATTTGATCATTTTCATTAGAATCTCGTTCCGAAGTTAAGTCGGAACATTTCCTCTTTGTCGTGATCTTCTTTTGTGACTGCCTGAGAGATGTCAACACCAATCGGGCCGAACGGCGATTCCCAACCTACACCAAAACCGACAGAGCTTCGTAGAGTGCCCGTATCATAAATTTCGCCGGGACGGGCACCATCGACGTCCTGCCCGGAGCCGAAGTCACTAAACACGCGACCTGTTAAAGCAAACTCAGATGGAAGCCCGAGCGGGAAGTCTAACTGAACCGTTCCAGTGTAGTACAGTTTGGAACCCAAAGCATCCCCGGTCGCTATATCACGCGGGCCGACACCGGCAGATTCGAAACCACGCAGGTTTGAACCACCAACAGAAAAACGTTGCGAAATGCGGGTATCATCGTCGAACCCGAAAATGTAGCCGGTAGAACCACGGGTCGAGAGAACCCACTCATGCTCGCGATCGATCGGATAGTAATATCCGCCCTCAACGCGCGACCGCAAATATTGCTCATCGCCGCCAACACCGGCCAAATCATTTGACAGGCGGGCGAAATATCCCTCCGTCGGCGAAATCGAGCTGTCACGTTCATCATAGGTCAGAGTATGACCAATAGCGGACTCAACAAACTCGGTCTCTTCAGCCAACAGAAGTCGTGAAGCGCTGCTACGATTGATGTTTGAATAGCTATTGCTTTCGAGCGAGTAGCGGAACGAATGCGAGAGTTCCTCACTGTAGCGGAATCCCGCACGGAGACGTCCCCCGGTCTGCTCTTCATCATACGAGCTTTCGTCCTGATTATCTTCTTCACGACGATAGACATCAAAACCTGCAGCGATTTCGCGATCAAGGAAATACGGCTCGGTGAAGGACAGGTCGATCTGCTGGTCGGTTGAACCAAGCGTGAAGTTCAGGCGCAAATCCTGGCCTTTGCCAAGCAAGTTGCGTTCACGAATACCAAGCTGACCAAACGCACCATTATCCGTTCCGTAACCCGCACCAATGGAAAACTCACCGGTCGATTTTTCTTCGACATCGACCTCGATCACGGTCTGATCCGGCGACGCCCCCGGCAGGGTTTTGACATCCACAGATTTGAAGAAGTTAAGGTTTTCGATGCGCTGTTTGGAACGCTGCATCTTGGAGCTGCTGAACGCATCGCCTTCGACCAAGCGGAATTCGCGACGGATCACCTCATCGAGGGTTCGGACGTTGCCGACAACGTTGATACGTTCGACATAGACCTTCGGCCCTTCGGAGATGTTGAAGGTGATGTCAATGGTGCCGGTTTCACGGTTGCGCTGAACATTCGGGCGGATGTCAATGAAGGCATAGCCTTGATCCCCGACACTGTCGGTCAAAGCATCAACCGCATCGTCCACAAGGTTGGCGTTATACCATTCGCCGCTTTCAATCTCGATCAGCGGCACCAGGGTTTCCGGATCGATCTTGTCGATCTGTGAGACGACATTGATCTCGCCAAACTGATAGCGCTGCCCCTCGCTCACCGTGTAGGTGACAAAGAAATCCGAGCGATCAGGTGTCAGTTCGGCAACCGACGACAAAACCTGAAAATCAGCATAGCCGGCAGACAGGTAGAAGCGACGCAGGAGTTCGCGGTCAAAGGTCACACGGTCGGGATCGTAGTTATCGTCGGCCGTCAGGATTTTCCACCACGCACTTTCGGTGGTGCGGATCACATCAGACAGTTCTCCGTCGTCAAAGGCCTTGTTGCCAACAAAGTTGATTTTGCGGATACCCGTGGCATCCCCCTCATCAATCTCGAACGCCAGATCGACACGGTTCTGGTCAAGCTGGATGACCTTGGGCTCAACCGTTGCGGCGAAACGTCCGCTACGACGATAGAGTTCGAGGATACGCTGAACGTCGGCCTGCACCTTGGTGCGGGTGTAAACAACGCGCGGGCGCAACTGCAATTCAGCACTCAGGGTATCATCATCAAGACGCTGGTTTCCTTCAAACGCAATGCGGTTGATGATCGGGTTTTCAACGACATTTACACGCAAAATTCCCTGATTAAAGGAGAAGGACACGTCGGCAAACAGGCCGGTCGAGAAAAGCGCCTTGAGTGAACTGTTGATTTTCTGGATGTCGTAGGAATCGCCAGGTGCAACGGTGAGGTAGGCATTCACCGTCGCCGTTTCGATACGATTATTGCCTTCGACTTCAATGTCGCGAATCAGACCCGATTGGGCATGCGCAGCCACAGGAACAATCAATGGCGCCGTTCCGCCAAGCAGGGCCGTAATGACAACGGCCGCTTTTACCTTACGCAGCAAGTTAACCCCCCTGTTGCTGTCATGCATTAGCCAGCAAGTCCTTTGAGGAAACTAAAGACACCCAATTGCGTCAAATCGTTCCACGTTGCGAAAATTATTAAGCTGAATACCAAACCCGCGCCGATACGGAAACCATATTCTTGTGCTTTTGCCCCCAATGGCTTACCGCGAATTGCCTCAATCGCGTAGAACACAAGATGACCACCATCCAGGACCGGAACAGGCATCAGGTTGATCAACCCAAGGCTGATGGAAAGATAGCCCATAAAGAACAGAAGCGGTGCGATGCCCCCTTCGGCCACCTGTCCTGACATTTGCGCGATCCGGATCGGCCCGCCCAGTTCAGAACTGTCGCGATCACCACTGATCATTTCACCGAGTGCCGAGAAGGTCTGCGTGGTCAATGAATAGGTCGTCTCAAATGCGCGACCGACCGATTCCACAACCCCGGTGCGGCTCGTCTCAAAGTCACCAGCGGTGATGCCAAGGCGTCCGACCGTCGCAGTCATACCACCCTCGTCGACTTCGACGGCTTCGGGCGTCACGGCAAGATCAACGATTTCGCTGTCGCGTTGGACCGTGACGGAAATCGGTTGCCCGGGATTTGCTCGCACAATGTCAGAAAGCTCAGAAAACCATTCAACCGGCTGACCGTTGATCGCGGTGATGCGGTCATCAGCCATCAGGCCAGCAACAGATGCCGGGCTGTTTTCAAGAACTTCGCCAACAACCGGCAAGGCACGCTGTTGCCCGACAGCAGCAAACAGGAATGTAAAGACGATGATGGCAAAGATGAAGTTGGCCAAAGGTCCGGCAAAAACGATGGCCGCGCGTGCGGCAACACCTTTGTGATGGAAGGCGTGTTTTGCTTCTTCGGCGTCAAGGTCATCGCGACCACCGGCACTGGCAGGGTTCATATCGCCAAACATTTTGACGTACCCACCAAGCGGGATCAGGCTGACTTTCCAGCGCGTGCCTTTTTTATCCTGCCAACCGAAAAGTTCGGGGCCAAATCCGATTGAAAAGGCTTCGACCTTCACGCCATTTTTGATTGCCACCCAGTAGTGACCATATTCGTGAACGAACACGAGTACCGAGAGCACAAAAAGAAAAGCAAGTAAGGTTTCCATCAAGAATTCCCTAAGCCGGTAAAACCGGCAGTTTCAATCTAAGAAGCCGACACAAGACACGCCGAGGTTTCCCGGCGCACCATTGCATCTGTTTCAAATACCTGTTCAAGGCTGGTCAGCGGTTCGCTTCCAAGCCTTGTCATGACGTTTTCGACAGTCGCGGCGATATCAAGGAAGCCGATTCTGTCATTGAGGAACGCTTCGACGGCGACTTCGTTGGCAGCGTTCAGAACAGTAGGCAGCGTGCCACCTTCCTGCAAGGCCTGTCGTGCCAGACGAAGAGCCGGGAAACGATTTGTATCCGGCGCCTCGAAGTTCAAACGCCCGATCGTGGCAAAATCAAGACGCGGTGCGTCCACTTTGATCCGATCCGGCCATGAAAGCGCATAAGCAATTGGCGTGCGCATATCCGGAGACCCCAGCTGTGCGAGCACGGAACCATCAGGATATTCCACCATGCTGTGAACAACTGACTGCGGATGAACAACAATTTCAATCTGTTCCTCGGCCACCGGGAACAGGTGCCATGCCTCTATCAGCTCCAACCCTTTGTTCATCATGGTCGCAGAATCGATCGAAATCTTTGCGCCCATTTCCCAATTCGGGTGTGCTAGGGCCTGTACCCGGGTGACAGATTGCATGTCCTTTAACGACCATTCCCGGAACGGACCGCCCGATGCGGTTAAAAGGATACGGTCGATGCGTGTTTCTTCGCGATCCTCGAGAACCTGGAAAATCGCGCTATGTTCGGAATCAACCGGGATCAGGGTCGCACCATGCCTGGAAATTTCCGCCGTCATCAGGGCGCCGGCACAGACCAGTGTTTCCTTATTGGCAAGTCCGATGCGCGCACCACGGCGAATGGCCGCCAGCGTCGGTTTCAGGCCAGCTGCCCCAACAATTGCGGCAATGACGATGTCAGAGGGACGTTCGGCAGCCTCGATCAGCGCGTCTTCGCCGGACGCAATTTCAATGCCCTTCCCGGCCAGAGCATCACGAAGGTCCGCAAAACAGGAAGGATCGCCGATCACAGCGCATTTGGCGCCAAGTTCGATGGCGGCCTTGGCCAATGCATCGACATTGCGATGCGCCGTTACAGCTTCGACAACATATTTGTCAGTGTGGGACTTCAAAACATCAACGGTGCTGGCCCCGATGGAACCGGTAACACCAAAGACACTGACGGATTTCTTCAAAGTCATCAAACACCTGTAAAGACAGCAGCCCGAGGATTGGCCGCCTTAACGCAGAGAAAGCCCTGCGAAACAGATAATAGCAAAGGCCACAGGAAATACCGACAACATCCCGTCAGCACGATCAAGCAATCCGCCATGGCCCGGGATCAAGTGACTACTGTCCTTGACCTTGAAACGACGTTTGAGCGCGGATTCACCAAGATCGCCGATTTGGGCAATGATCGCCAAAACCATACTGACAGCGACAATCGCCCAATTGATCGCATCGGAACTGAAATAGGTGACCAATCCGCCGATCAAACCGGCACAGACCATTCCACCAATCAACCCCGCCCACGTTTTCTTCGGGCTGAAGCGTGGTGCGAGTTTTGGTCCGCCGATGGTCTTGCCAAATGCATAACCGCCTGTGTCGGTCGCCCAGACAAGGAAGAACAGCCACATAATGATCAGAAGACCGTCGCCATCCTGAGTGCGCAGCCAAAGCGCTGACAGTGCAGCAACCGAGATGTACAAAACGCCAAACCCGGCAAGCAACCAGTTTGTGCCCGAACGGGCCGCAGCAATAATCACCCCGATGGCAATCGGCATGACGATATATTCTTCCTGGCCAGCAACATACATTATCATCGCAACCGCAAGCGCAACGGCGGTAACAACCGATATGCCGTTATGGTGGTTCGGGGCGCACATGCGCGACCATTCCCACATCATCCCCGCTGAAAACACAAACAGTAATATGTCAAAATAGGGAGATCCGAACCAGACCGCCGCAACAGCCACAGGCGCCATAACCATCGCGGAAAGAACGCGTGGTATCAGGCCGGAATTGGTATCTTTTTGATCTTGTGTCTCAGATGACGGCACCAAAACGCCGCTCCCGCCCGGCAAAATTATCGATAGCTTTTTCAAGGTGGCTGCGATCAAAGTCCGGCCAAAGCACATCTTCAAAGACGAATTCAGTATAGGCCGACTGCCAGAGCAAGAAGTTGCTGATCCGCTGTTCGCCACTGGTTCGGATCAGAAGATCCGGGTCCGGAATACCGGCTGTCGACAAGTTTTGTTCGATCAGGTCTTCGGTAATCTCGTCGGCGGACAGTTCGCCTGCGGCAACCTTGGCGGCAATATCGCGTACAGCCTGCGTGATTTCAGCACGCGCACCATAGCTCAGCGCGATGGTCAAGTTCAGGCGCGTATTGTCGCGTGTTTGATCTTCGGCCTTGGCCAGAAGTTCACGGATATCATCAGCAAAACGCGAACGATCGCCAATAATGCGAATTTTGATACCATTTTTGTGCAAAGTGGATAATTCGCGCTTCACGAACAGGCGCAGCAAACCCATCAGATCGCTGACTTCGCTTTCCGGACGCTTCCAGTTCTCGGTCGAGAAGCCATAAAGCGTCAGATACTCGATCCCAAGTTCGCCTGCGGCTTCGATGGTGCGACGGACGGCATCAACACCGGCGCGATGCCCCATCGTCCGCGGTCGGCCGCGCCCGCGCGCCCAGCGCCCGTTGCCATCCATGATGATGGCAACATGACGCGGCACACAAAGCGCATCTGAAGGTTGAGTTTGCGAAGAAAGCACAGCCATAATCAGACTTGCATGATTTCCTGTTCTTTGTGGGCGAGTGCTTCGTCGATCTCGCCAATGACCTTGTCGGTCAGCTTCTGGACTTCTTTTTCTTCGTCGTGCATCTCGTCCTTGGAGATGTCACCGTCCTTTTCCCATTTTTTCAGCTGATCCATGCCATCGCGACGGACGTTACGAACCGAAATCTTGGCCTGCTCAGCATATTTGCCGGCAACCTTGGAAAGTTCGGTACGACGTTCTTCGTTAAGTGCCGGGATCGGAACGCGAACAAGCGTGCCATCAGCAGCCGGGTTCAGGCCAAGGCCCGAATCACGGATGGCTTTTTCGACGGCCTTGACCATCGACTTGTCCCAAACCTGAACCGAAAGCATACGGGCTTCTGGAACACTGACCGATGCCACCTGATTAAGCGGGGTCGGAACGCCATAGGCTTCAACCATGACCGGTTCCAGAAGGCTCACACTGGCGCGCCCGGTACGCAGACCGGTGAACTCCTTGTGCAATACTTCCACAGCCCCTTCCATACGGCGGGACAGGTCCTTTTTTAGGCCAGCAACGTCAGACACGTTCAGTCTCCATTCGAAATAATCGTAAACGTCCCCTTCGCAGAAACAACGTCTGCGAAGGCACCCGGATTATGCAAAGAAAATACAATAACCGGAATATCATTTTCGCGTGCCAAAGAAATAGCCGATGCGTCCATAACACGCAAATCTTTGGACAGAACTTCCATATAGGTCAGAGAGTCATAGCGTTCTGCCGTCGGGTCAGTTTTTGGATCCGCAGTGTAGACACCGTCAACCTGGGTGCCCTTGAGCAACGCATCACAGCCCATTTCAACCGCGCGCAAGGCAGCAGCAGTATCGGTGGTGAAGAACGGGTTACCGGTGCCCGCAGCAAAGATCACGACACGGCCCTTTTCCATGTGACGGACCGCGCGGCGGCGCACATAGGGCTCACAAACAGATGACATCGGGATGGCGGATTGTACGCGGGTCTGAACGCCATGACGTTCCAGCGCGTTCTGAACAGCAAGGGCGTTCATGATGGTGGCCAGCATGCCCATATAGTCGGCGGTTGCGCGTTCCATGCCCTGGGAGGCACCTTTGACACCGCGGAAGATGTTCCCGCCGCCGATCACCATGCAGACTTCAGCACCCATGTCATGAACGGCTTTGATTTCGCTGGCAATCCGGTCAACAGTTTCTGGATCGATACCGTATTGCTGTTTACCCAAAAGCCCCTCGCCCGAGAGCTTCAAAAGGACGCGACGAAACTTCAATGGGCCGTTTTCTGCCATGTCGGATTGCCTCTTAAATGCCGATGTAACGCATTGCCCAAACGCGGGAAATGCAAAATTCAGATATAAAAAGACCGGCGAGTAACAGGGCGGATATGCGCTGCCGACCTCGCCGGTCTGGATCATACACGAAATGGTGGCAAACGCACCATTCCGAACAGATGTTTTATTTGTTCAGCTGCTCAGCAACTTCGGCAGCAAAGTCTTTTTCTTCGCGCTCGATGCCTTCACCGAGTTCGAAGCGAACAAAGCCCTTAAGGGTGATCGGCTTGCCAGCTTCTTTGGCAGCGTTCTCAATCACGGTTTTGACTTTGTTTTCACCGTCAATCACGAAGGTCTGCTCAACCAGAACAACCTGCTCGTAATATTTACGGATACGACCTTCGATCATCTTTTCGATGATTTCTGCCGGACGGCCGGATTCTTTGGCCTGTTCGGTCAGAACAGCTTTTTCACGCTCTACCAGTTCCGGATCAAGATCATCGACGGTTGCCGATGCCGGGTTGGTTGCAGCGATGTGCATCGCGATCTGTTTACCAAGGCCTTCGAGAACGCCAGCGTCTGCTTCGGATTCAAGCGCAACCAGAACACCGATCTTACCCAGATCAGTGGCAACAGCGGAGTGAACGTAGGAAGCAACAACACCTTTGTCGACAGCCAGACCAGCCGAGCGACGCAGCGACATGTTTTCGCCGATGGTGGCGATCATGTGGGTGACCTGCTCTTCGACGTTACGCGAGGTACCCGGGTAAGCAGCAGCTTTGAGGGCATCGATATCGCCGTTAGCAGCAACCGCCTGATTTGCGATTTCGCCAACAAATTTCTGGAAGTCTTCGTTACGCGAAACGAAGTCGGTCTCGGAGTTCAGCTCAACAACTGCACCTTTGGTGCCGTCAACTGCAACAGCAACCAGACCTTCGGCAGCAACACGGCCAGCTTTCTTGGCAGCAGCAGCAAGACCTTTGGTGCGCAGCCAGTCAACAGCTGCTTCAAGGTTACCATCGGTTTCGGACAGCGCTTTTTTGCAATCCATCATGCCAGCGCCGGTGGTTTCGCGAAGCTCTTTAACGAGAGCAGCGGTAATAGCCATTTTTAAAGCCCCTAAGTACGCGATCAGGTTAACACCTAACAAAACGGCGGCATGCTAGCCGCCGTTTCATCAGGTACAAAATGAAACTTATGCGGAAGCTTCTTCTGCAGCTTCGGAAGCAGCAGCTGCCTCGGCCGGAACTTCTTCCGCTTCGCCAAGGTCTGCGCCAGAAGCAGTCATTTCTTCCTGGATGCCGTCCAGAACGGAACCAACGAACAGATCGCAATACAGCTGGATTGCGCGGATCGCGTCGTCGTTGCCCGGAACCGGGAACTGAACGTTTGCCGGATCAGAGTTGGAGTCGAGGATCGCAACAACCGGGATGTTCAGGTTTTTGGCATCCTGAATAGCAAGCGATTCTTTGTTGGTGTCGACCACGACGATAATGTCGGGAAGACCACCCATGTCCTTAATACCGCCAAGAGCGCGCTCAAGCTTGTCGCGCGAACGGGTCAGGTTCAGGATTTCTTTTTTGGTCAGACCTTCTGCACCAGCGTTCAGGATTTCGTCCTGTTCTTTGAGGCGCTTGATCGAGTTGGAAACGGTGTTCCAGTTGGTCAGCATGCCGCCGAGCCAGCGATGGTTCACATAATACTGGCCGCAACGCTTTGCAGCGTCTGCGATGATCGGTGAAGCCTGACGCTTGGTACCGACGAAGAGAACACGACCACCCGAAGCGGTTACGTCACGAACAGCCTGCATCGCGCGATGCAGCATCGGAACGGTTTCCTGCAGGTTCAGGATGTGGATGTCGTTGCGGGCACCAAAGATGTACGGTTTCATCTTCGGATTCCAACGGCGGGTGTGGTGACCAAAGTGGACACCAGCTTCCATGAGCTGGCGCATGGTAAAGGTTGGCAAAGCCATGATAATTCCTACCTTTTTCCGGTTAATACCTCCGCGGAAGGGAATTCCATACACCATGTATGAAACACCGGATGGACGAGTTGCCATATGACGGCAGTCGCCGCTCTTCCGCGTGCGATGTTCGAGGCGGCTTTTAGCCCCCCCGGAAACAGAATGCAAGCCCAAAAAGCGCTGCTCTCTGCACCTTCGGACCAACAGCCGATAACATAACAAAACATGACCAAAGGACAAAAACCTTTGACAGATGTAAAACGATCGTTTTACATCTGTGCGCATGAACATGAAAACCAAACTTCTTACATCCGCAGAACAGCTGTTTGATCAACATGGCTTTATGGCCACCAGCATGGATCAGCTGACCAAGGCCGCCGAAATGTCGAGCCGGACTCTTTATAAGCATGCCGGTGACAAAAACGGGCTGATCCAAGCGGTTCTTATGGAGCGCGACCGGCGTTTCTTGCAAATCATTGACGTTAAAAGCATTGATGATCTGTTTGAGGCACTGCAAAGCTGGGCGGAGACCGAGGGGACGCGCGGCTGCCTGTTCCTGCGTGCATATGGTGAAACCGGCGGTGAGACGCCCGAAATTGCCAAAACCGTGATGGCACATAAGGCGGCCTTCCATGCGCAAATAGCAGGGATCCTGAAAACCGAGCTTGGTGCCAATGATCCAAACCTTGAGCTGCTGACAGAGCAAATCCTTATCCTGATCGAGGGCAGCACGGCGGCCGCCATTTATCGCGGCGCAGAAGCCTTCAAATCCGCACATAAAGCTGCATCGGCACTGATTGCGCAGGCCATAAAATGACAAAAGCATCCAGCATTGGTGCAACCGGGTTTGGCCTGATCGCGGTTTGTTATGGCTTTGCACGGTTTGCGTTTGGGTTGTTTTTGCCCGACATTGACCAGCAGCTATCATTAGGCGCGACTGTTTCCGGGGTGATTTCAGGTGGATCTTTTCTGGGCTATTGCATTGCGATTATTGCGTCAGCCGTTCTGACAGAGCGGATTGGAGCGCGCCTTGTCGCCGTTGGCGCATCTTTGGTCGCCGCCATTGGCATGATTGGAATTGCCACAGCCCCAAATGCCATCTGGCTGGCGTCGGCGGTATTGATTGCCGGATCAAGTACGGGTCTGGCATCCCCCCCTATGGCCGCCGCTGTTGCAGCCGCAGTACAGAAAAATCAACAGAATAAAACAAACGCAACAATCAATGCCGGAACCAGCGTGGGTGTTGCCCTATCTGGCCCTATTGCACTTCTGATGACAGGGGAATGGCGTTTGGCCTTTGCCGGGTTTGCCTTTGTTGCCGTTGTGATGGCAATGATCGCCGGCTTTAGCCTTCCAGCCACACAAACGAAACCGCGTCAGCATCATCGATGGCCGCAACTTGATGGGAATATCTGGCGTTTGATCATTGCAGCCTTTCTGATGGGGGCTGCAAGCACGGCGCTTTGGTCTTTTGGCGGAAAACTTGCGACCTTCAGGCTTGGCTGGCAGAACAGTGATGTTGGCATTCTGTGGATTGCCATCGGATCGGCGGGCATCGCCGGGGCGTTTTCGGGCAACCTTGTTGCGCGCTTTGGCCTAGGTCGCACACACTGGTTATTTTTGGGGCTGATGTCGGTCGGTATGTTTGCCGTCGGATTTGAGGGAACCAGTGCCCCCATCACATTTATCGGTGGTGCACTGTTTGGCGGGGCTTACGTTCTTTTGACCGGGGTGTATCTGATTTGGGGTGTCAATGCCCTGCCCGACCGTCCTGCCACAGGGTTGATGATCGGCTTCCTGATGATTGCGGTCGGTCAGACCGCCGGTGCGCCGATTTTCGGGCTGATCATGGATACGTTTGGGCCGACATATGCGGTGCTTTCCTTTGCTGTGCTTGGC
Organism: Thalassospira sp. CH_XMU1458; assembly: GCF_037027205.1. Lineage (NCBI taxonomy): Bacteria > Pseudomonadati > Pseudomonadota > Alphaproteobacteria > Rhodospirillales > Thalassospiraceae > Thalassospira > Thalassospira sp. CH_XMU1458. The sequence goes on from NZ_JAYMDW010000002.1 coordinate 906,202, forward strand.
CTTTCAGCCGGGTTGGCCCGCACCGGCCAGAAAGTCGTGCTCGCCTGAGCATCAAACAAGCAAAAACAGCCCGGCGCCAAATACACGGCGGCGGGCTGTTTTGCTTTGAAGAACTGTTTGCCTTGGCCCCTAGATTTCCTCGGCAAATTCCACACCGGGAATCGCGCCAATTGCACCGATCAAGGATGGCCCGACCTTGTAGTTTTCTTCAAGCTCGATCTCGGCCATGCGACCGTCATCGCAGACCGTTGACAGGCTGACAAGACCACGCCCCCGGCCCGCCTGTTCAAGCAGCTGACGGATTTCCGCAACGGGATCAGGACGGTTCAGGCGAATGCGAATGCCTTCGGCTGCACCGGCGACTGCCTGTTCAAGGTCTTCGACGCGCTGGCCCTGAATGCGCAGCTGTCCTTCGCGCATTTCAGCAGAAACGTTGAGCAATACCGGGCGACCGGCATTGATGATTTCCTTGTATGCCGCCCATGCCTCGGCCCAGAAGGCGACCTCGAAACTGCCGGTCGGGTCAGAGAACATGACAAAGGCGAATTTCGAGCCGTTCTTTTTCGAGATCATTTCGCGTGCGTTGATCAGGGTTCCGGCCAGACGGATGGTGCCCTTGTTTGATGCACGCATGCGGGCCGGCAATTCCTTGATCGGGGCGATGCCGATGCGCTGGATGCTTTTGCCAAATGTATCAAGCGGATGGGCTGACAAATAGAACCCAATGGCCGAGAATTCCTCGGTCAGTTTTTCCATCGGGACCCAGTCGCGTTCATCAGGCAGACGGATCTGATCCTTGCCAAAGCCACTGCTGTCACCAAACATCGAAATCTGATCGTCGTTGCGGGCATGCATCTCGCGCTGAGCAACGGCGATGACCTTATCGACATTTTCAAACATGACCTTGCGATTGGACGCCAGGCAATCCAACGCCCCTGCCCGTACAAGGTTTTCAAGCAAGCGTTTATTGACCGCGCGGCTGTCGATGCGCGATGCGAAATCGGTAATGTCCTTGAACGGTCCATTGGCTTCGCGTTCGGCGACCAGGCTTTCCATTGCGGCATCGCCGACATTTCGAACCGCGGCCAGTGCATAACGGATCTTGCGCACGCCATCGTGGTTTTCAACCGAAAACGCGACTTGGGAGTTGTTCACGCAAGGCGGCAGGATTTCGATTTCAAGCCGTTCGACTTCCTGTTTGAAAATCGCCAGCTTTTCGGTGTTGTGCATATCAAGCGTCATCAACGCGGCCATAAATTCGACCGGGTAGTTCGCCTTAAGATATGCCGTCTGATAGGCCACCAGCGCATAGGCCGCCGCGTGGGATTTGTTAAAGCCATAGGACGCGAATTTGGCGACCTGATCAAAGATGTCAGACGCCTGCCCGCGATCAACGCCATTCTTTTCCGCGCCATCAACAAACAGGCTGCGCTGTTTTTCCATTTCCTCGGCGATTTTCTTACCCATTGCACGGCGCAACAGGTCAGCGCCGCCAAGTGAGTAGCCCGCCATGATCTGGGCAAGTTCCATGACTTGCTCCTGATAGATCATGATGCCATAGGTTTCTTCGAGGATCGGCTGCAACATCGGGTGCATGTAATCAGGTTCTTCCTGACCGTGCTTACGCGCGATGTAATGCGGAATGTTATCCATCGGACCCGGACGATACAGCGCCACGACAGCGATAATATCTTCGAGCGTATCGGGTTTCAGACCGCGCAAGACATCCTGCATGCCCTGGGATTCAAGCTGGAACACGCCGACGGTTTCGGCTGCTGACAGAAGCTTAAAGGCCGGGCGATCATCGAGGGGAATTGCACTGATATCAAAGTCTTGCGGAACGTCTTTTCGAAGACGCATCAAATTGACGGCCTCGATAATCACCGTCAGGGTCTTAAGACCCAGGAAGTCAAACTTCACCAGTCCGGCATTTTCAACATACTTCATGTTGAACTGGGTGACTGGCATGTCCGAACGCGGATCGCGATAGATCGGGACCAGTTCATCAAGGTCACGGTCACCGATCACGACGCCTGCGGCGTGGGTCGATGAGTTACGGTAAAGACCTTCGATCTGCATGGCGATCGACAGCAGGCGATCAATATCCGGGTCTTCACGCGCGATGCGGCGAAGGTCCGGTTCCATATCAATGGCTTCTTTGAGCGGGATCGGCTTCGCCGGATCGCCCGGGATCATTTTACAGATCTTGTCGACATAGCCATACGGGATCGACAGAACGCGCCCGACGTCACGCACTGCGGCCTTTGCCTGCAACTTACCAAAGGTAATGATCTGAGCAACGCGGTCGTGGCCATATTTTTTCTGAACGTATTCGATCACCTCGCCGCGCCGGTCCTGACAAAAGTCGACGTCAAAGTCAGGCATCGACACACGTTCCGGGTTCAGGAAGCGTTCGAACAGAAGCGAAAACCGCAGCGGATCAAGGTCGGTAATCAAAAGCGCATAAGCCACAAGCGACCCCGCACCCGAACCACGGCCCGGTCCGACCGGGATTTCATGATCCTTTGCCCACTGGATGAAGTCGGCAACGATCAGGAAGTAACCCGGGAAGCCCATCTGATTGATGATGCCAAGTTCGTAATCAAGGCGTTCCCAGTAAGGCTTGGCGATTTCTTCTTTTTCCGCATCCGACATTTCATCGGTGAAGACGTATTTTTCGAGACGGCCTTTCAGGCCTTCTTCGGACATGTGGCGGAGTTCGTCGACCTCTGTGCGGCCTTCGCCGCAATCAAAGGGCGGCAAGATCGGATCGATTTTTTCAACGTGCCAAGAGCAACGCTTGGCGATCAAAATCGTGTTGTCGCAGGCCTCGGGAATATCGGCAAACAGGTCTCGCATTTCGGCTGCCGACTTGAAGCGGTGATCGGGGGTCAGTTTCCAGCGATCTTCCTGACCAACAACAGCCCCCTGCCCGACGCAGATAAACACGTCATGGGCTTCGTACATATCGACCGTCGGGAAATAGCAGTTATTGGTCGCGACAAGCGGCACATCATGATCATAGGCCAGCTTGATCAGGCCGGGTTCGACCTGTTCTTCAAGCGGTTCGCCATGGCGCTGCAATTCGATGTAAAGGCGGTCACCAAAGATATCCTTGAGCTCGGATAAGCAGCTTTCAGCCTTTTCAACCTGTTCCTCGCCCAGCAACCGCGCCAGCGGGCCGGTCGGACCACCGGTCAGGCAGATGATGTGGTCGGCATATTTGCGGATATGTTCGTAAAGGGCCTTTGGCTCGCTGCCGGCCTCAGACGTCATGTGGGCGCGCGAAACGATTTTCAGCAGGTTAAAATAGCCTTCCTTGTTCTGGGCAATCAGAACAAGGCGGTCTGGCATCGGTTCGCGGGCGATTTTGCCAACAGTGGGTTTATCGCCATAGCGTTCCACACCCATCTGCACGCCAAGGATCGGCTGAATGCCGGCACCGCTCAGCGCGCCAGCGAAATCAAGTGCGCCGAACATGTTGTCGGTATCGGTCATCGCAACGGCGGGTTGGCCGTCAGCAGCACAGAGTTTGGCAAGCTCCTTGGTCGTGATCGCACCTTCGGCCAGCGAATAGTTGGTGTGTACACGAAGATGGACGAAACCATTTTCCATCGGAGCCAGACCTCTGAAATATAAGAAAAATGCAGGAGTGCCGCGCCCATCACAGGCGCGGCAAAACCAGCTTAAAGAATTTTGATCGCTTAGGGAAGATCAGCGGGATCGAGTTCGATCAAATGACCGTCGCGCAGCGTCACCACCCGATCCATCTGGCGTGCAAGTTCCGGGTTATGGGTCGCAATCAGCGACGCAAGACCGGTTTCACGCACCAGTGTCATCAACATGCCAAACACCGTTTCGGCCGTTTGCGGATCAAGGTTACCGGTGGGTTCGTCGGCAAACAACACATCAGGCACGTTGGCCAGCGCACGGGCAATTGCAACACGCTGTTGCTCACCGCCTGACAAACGCGCCGGACGATGATCGGCACGCTTTTCAAGGCCAAGACAACGCAGCAATTCCAGCCCGCGCTCTTCGGCCTCGGCCCGCTTCAGGCCTTTGATCATTTGCGGCATGACGACATTTTCAAGGGCTGAAAATTCCGGCAGCAAATGATGGTACTGATAGACAAAGCCGATGTGGCTGCGGCGCATTTCAGTGCGCGCCAGATCAGACAGATCCGTGCTGCGCTTGCCACCGATGGACACAAGCCCCCCATCGGGCTTTTCCAAGAGACCGGCAATCTGAAGCAGGGTTGATTTACCCGCGCCTGACGGCCCGACAAGGGCAACGATTTCGCCCTGATGGATTTCGAGATCAACCGATTTCAGAATTTCGAGCTGATCGGGGCCCTGATTGAAAATGCGATCAATCTTTTCGAGGCGCAGCACAACTTTGCGCGCACGCTGTTCGGCGGTTGTTTTCAACAGATCACTCATAACGCAGGGCCTCCACCGGATCGAGGCGCGATGCCCGCCATGCCGGATAGACCGTGGCAAGGAAGGACAATGTCAGCGACATGATACAGACCATAACGACCTCGCCGACATCCATGTCCGCTGGCAGCTGCGACAGGAAGTAAATCTCGGCATTGAAAAGGTCAGTCCCGGTCAGGCTTTGGATAAACTGACGGATATTTTCGATGTTCAGGCAGAACAGAACCCCAATAACCAGACCGGAAATCGTGCCCAGCACACCGATGGAGGCACCCGCCAGGAAGAACACCTTCATGATCGATTGGCGGGTCGCGCCCATGGTGCGCAGGATGGCGATATCGCGGCCCTTGTCCTTTACCAGCATGACCATGCCGGAAATGATGTTAAAGGCGGCAACAAGGATGATCAGGGTCAGGATCAGGAACATCACATTGCGTTCAACCTGAAGCGCATTAAAGAACCCGGCATTGGATTGTTGCCAATTGACCAGACGCAAGGATTGCCCGGACAAGCTTGTCAGCAATTCCTCCATCGTGTCATCAAGTGCGCCGATATCTTCAAGCATCACTTCAAAATGGGTGATTTTTTCCGGCAGGCGGAAATAGACCTGCGCGGCCTCCAGCGGCATGAAGATAAAGCCGCTGTCATATTCATACATGCCGATATCAAACAAGCCCGCCACGGTATAACCACGCACACGCGGCACGGAACCGAATGCGGTGACATTGCCCTTCGGCGAAATCAGGTTGACCGTATCGCCAACGCCAACGCCAAGCTTCATGGCCAGACGCGCGCCCATGATAACGGTGTCTTCACCCTTGAAATCATCAAGAGAGCCGAAAACGATATTATCGGCGATTGTTTTGCGTTTTTTGACATCTTCGGGGCGCATGCCGCGCACAATGGCACCGGACGCGCGGCCATTTTTCGATGCCATCACCTGCCCTTCGACCACGGGCACCGTCAGAACAACATTGCCGTTTTTGGCAATCTCGTCTTCGATCTTGGTGTAGTCACCAAGGCCGCCATTACCCTGTGCATAGACCGAGATATGGCCGTTCAGCCCGAGAATTCGGCCAAGCAGTTCTGCCCTGAAACCATTCATCACCGACATGACAATGATGAGTGTCGCAACACCCAACATGATGCCGAGCAAAGAGAAGATGGCGATGACGGAAACAAAGCCTTCCTGCCGACGTGGACGCAGGTAGCGAAAGGCCACCATACGTTCGAACGGACTGAACATGGGCAATCGATCCTTGTGGAAGCGGGTCAGGAAAAAGGTATGAACAAAGAACTTAGCGTTCAAACCGAAAATGGCAACGGGGCAGCACAAGCTGCCCCGTCCGAAAGCATATTTTATCAGGCGCTGAGCTGATTAAGCGCCGCTTCAAAGGTGACTTCGGTTTTCTCACCCGATTTGCGGTTCTTGAGTTCAACAACACCGTTTTTAAGGCCTTTAGGGCCAATGACGATCTGCCAGGGCAGACCGATCAGATCCATATCGGCAAACTTGCCACCGGCACGAATGTCACGGTCATCATAAAGGACCTCGACCCCGGCATTGGTCAGCTTGGCATAGGCATCTTCGCAGGCCGCATCGCATTCATCGTCACCGGTACGCAGATTGATCAGACCAACCTTGTACGGCGCGACAGATTCCGGCCAGATGATGCCGTTTTCGTCGTGGGATGCTTCGATCAATGCACCGACAAGGCGCGACACGCCAATGCCGTACGAGCCCATCTGAACCGGAACTTCGGTGCCATCCGGGCCAAGGACGGTTGCGCCCATCGGTTCGGAATATTTGGTGCCGAAGTGGAAGATGTGACCGACTTCGATGCCACGCGTGGTGACAAGATCATCACCAAGGGCGGTTACGGCCTCGTTGCTGGCATCATGCATTTCTTCGGTTGCGGCGTAATCTTCAAGCGTGCCCTGTACCCAGTTTTCAAGGCCGGTACGATCATTCAGATCAACGCCCTTGCCGGTCAGGTCCTTGTCGAGCCACTTCTTGTCGCAGAACACTTCACTTTCGCCGGTATCGGCCAGAATGATGAATTCGTGGCTAAGATCACCACCGATCGGGCCGGTATCGGCCACCATCGGGATCGCCTTGACGCCCAAACGGGTGAAGGTGCGGCAATAAGCCAGGAAGATCTTGTTATAGGTGTGACGCGCGCTTTCGTAATCGATATCGAACGAGTAAGCGTCTTTCATGTAGAATTCGCGCCCCCGCATCACGCCAAAGCGCGGGCGGATTTCGTCGCGGAATTTCCACTGGATATGATAGAGCAGCTGCGGAAGCTGTTTATAAGAGCGCACATCCTTGCGGAAGATGTCGGTGATCGCTTCTTCGTTGGTCGGACCAAACAGCATCTTGCGATCATGACGGTCGGTGATGCGCAGCATCTCAAGACCGTAATCATCATAACGACCACTTTCCTGCCAAAGCTCGGCCGGCTGAATGGTGGGCATCAGAAGCTCGTTAAAGCCGATCTTGTCCTGTTCTTCGCGAACGATCTGTTCGATCTTTTTAAGAACACGGTGGCCGAGTGGCAGCCAGGAATAGATCCCTGCGGTCAGCTGACGCACCATACCGGCGCGGAGCATCAGACGATGGGACGCAATCTGGGCTTCCGAAGGGGTTTCCTTCAGGGTCGGCAGAAAGAACTGGGAAAGACGCATCAATGCCTCGTGATGATCAGATCTGAATATTTGGGTCTGTAATAACCTTGCCCGGAAAATGCGACAGAGCAGCCCGAAACGCAAGCCGGAACTTGCTTTATATCATCGATGGCTGGTTAAGCGCCAAAGATGGCAAAACGACGACGGCAATCAGCGAAAGCCAGCCTTGCGGCAAGCATCAATCAGTTCAGCGTTATTGGCATCATCGCCAAGTGGCTGATCGTTGAAATAAACCCGCCCGTTGCGATAGGTGATCTTGCCGACATTCTGTTCGCCGCTGACCCCGTCCGGCACGGTAATTCCCGAATATTTGAAGAAGTCGATGGTGACCGGAAATTCGATTTCCTTGGGCAGCGAATTCAAGATGTTGCTGCCCCCATTCAAATCGGCCGGGGCAACCGCATTCCCGCGCACATCGACACCCGGCTTGTACGCCACATCATCATCCGGCACGTGGGTAACCAGTTCCTTGCAGGCAGCACGCGTAACGATGATCGTTGGTGCCGATGCCTCACTTGTTGCTGCAGCATCATCCGCAGCACCGCCATCCGTTTGTTCTGTCGCGGAGGGGAACGGGGATTCGTCCTGCGCGTAGGCCGTGATGAGTGGAGACACCATCAGCATCACCGCAGTCGCAGGAGCCAATAGTCTGATTTTATGACCTAATCCGGCTTTTGAGATAGATTGGACCAATGAAAACTGGGGCATGATTTAGTTTCGTCCTATCTGTGTGCAGTGCAGCAACGATTCATTTGTGAAGTTTGGTCAAAACATCTTGCATAAAAACGAAACATGTGGCTTTTTAGTCGTCCGCTAACGGCGCAAGATCGTTGCGGAAGGCGTATCGCAGCCGCTCATAATATTGCGGGAGGCTTTGTTGCCAATAAGCATACAAGAAGCAGGCGCGACGTCGAAATAAAACCTGTGCATAAGCCCAGGTCTTAGGAGGAAGTATAAAAAGATTACGGGAAAACAGCTATAAAAATAGCGTCTTAGCAAGATCCTTGTGATCTTGCTTTTTTTTTGCCCCTGCACCAATCGACGCGCCAAGCCATGATTTTTCTGCAGGGCTTGCGACGCGCCAAACGACAAAACCCCGCACAAAATGTTGCGGGGTTTTATGTTTTGCGGCGTGGGGCAAACGCCTTATTGCGGCGGCCGGACTTCGATCATGCCGCTGGTGATGACAAACCATGCGACCACCCACAGGATTGCCGAAATCAGACTGGTGGCGAGGATCTTTTTCCACATATGCGGCTTTTCCGGTGCACCGCTGTCATGGCCCGGTTCAACATTTTCGACCCGCTTCACGCCGACCGGCAGCACCATGAACAGAACCAGCCACCAGATAACGATGTAAACAAGAAGTCCGGAAAACCAGTTCATAGGGGTGCCTTCGGGTTGGATGCAGCATCTGAATGTTTAAAAGACGATAGAAACGCCCGACCTGTTTTGCAAGGCCGGACGTTGTGAGGCGGATCTCCTGAGGGGGTAGATCAAACCTGTTCGAGTTCGACCAGGGTTCCGTTGAAATCCTTGGGATGCAAAAACAGAACCGGCTTGCCATGGGCACCGATCTTGGGTTCACCATCGCCCAGAACACGTGCACCACTTGCCTGCAGCTTGTCACGCGCGGCCAGAATGTCATCGACCTCATAGCAGACATGATGAATGCCGCCCGACGCGTTCTTTTCAAGGAAACCCTTGATCGGGGAGTTGTCCCCCAACGGATAGAGCAGTTCGATCTTGGTATTGGGCAGTTCGACAAACACAACCGTCACGCCGTGATCAGGCTCGTCTTGCGGCTCCGAGACCTTTGCGCCCAGAACATCGCGATATTGCGCAATCCCGGCCTCAAGGTCCGGCACAGCAATCGCAACGTGGTTCAGCCGTCCAATCATGGTGTTCTCCTTGCGTCTTTCATCTGCCCGATTGGGGCCAATCTAGGACGGTGAACATCTTTAAGACAACTGCGCTTTTGGTCGAATGCGGTTGCCTGCGTGCTCAATCAGCCCTGCTCTTTCACGCGCGCCAGATGGACTTCGATCAGCGGGCGTTTGCCCATGCGTTGACGCACCGGACGGCGCAGGGCCTGACGGACGGCAAGGATCACCGTGGCATCGTCCATGACTTCTTCGTCATTAAGTTGATCAATGCGATTGCCGATTTCGGCAGCAAATTGATCCAGACGGGTTTCTTCGCCGGGCTCGTCAAACAGGCTGGGGGCTGTGATCATCGGTTCATTGACCATTTCGCCAAACTGGTTGAGCACCACGGTCACAAACATCACGCCGTTCCAAACGATGCGATTGCGGTTACGGAAGGTATCGGCATCGCGTTTGAGCAACCGACCGCCATCAAGGGCGAGAACACCGGCCTCTGCCACGCCGATAACGTGGGCATCGCCGGGCGCCAGCCGAATAACCGTGCCGTCATGCGGGATGACCTGTTCGGGGATCTGGCATTCTGCACCAAGGGCGGCCTGTTCGCACAGATGGCGGGTTTCGCCATGCACCGGCACAAGAATTTTCGGGCGGGTCAGCTGATACATGCGGGTCAGGTCTTCACGGCCCGGATGGCCCGACACGTGGATCGGTTCATCGCGCGCGGTGATGACTTTGACGCCACGGCGAATCAGCAGGTTCTGGATATAGCCGATCGACTTTTCATTGCCAGGAATTTCACGCGCCGAAAACACCACCGTATCACCCGGATCGAGTTGAACCGTCGGATGATCGCCCTTGGCAATGCGCGACAATGCGGCACGCGGTTCGCCCTGTGATCCGGTGCACAGCAAAAGCACCTGATCCTTGGGCACTTCCATCGCGTCTTCGTCGGTCAGAAGGTTCGGATAGCCTTTAAGATAGCCGACTTCACGCGCGGCCTCTGTTACGCGGTTAAGCGACCGGCCGGCAAGCCCGACACAACGACCGTTTTCGTGGGCGGCTTCGATCACGGACTGCACACGGGCAACGTTGGTGGCAAAGCAGGCAACGGCAATGCGCCCCTGCGGGTGTTCGGCGAACAGTTTGGACAGGTTCTTGGCAACGTCGCCTTCGGAGCCTGTTTTGCCCTCTGAGAACACATTGGTCGAATCACAGACCAGCGCCATGACGCCTTCATCGCCCAGGGCTTCGAGCTTTTTGACATCTGATGCCTCGCCAATCTGGGGATCGGGATCGAACTTCCAGTCGCCGGTATGGACAATCAGGCCTTTGGGCGTGCGGATCGCAAGCGCGTTGGGCTCCAGGATCGAGTGCGTCATGGTGACGAATTCGATATCAAAGCAACCAAGCTGGAACCGGCCTCCCAGTTCGATCACATGGATCGGCACCTGGTCGGCAAAATCGGTTTCAGACAGCTTTGCCTTAAGGAATTCGGCGGCAAACGGGGTCGCGTAAATCGGGCATTTCAAACGCGGCCACAGATACGGCACCGCGCCCAAGTGATCTTCGTGCGCGTGGGTCAGGACCAAGCCAAGCAGCTTGTCCTTGCGTTCCTCGATAAAGGTCGGGTCGGGCATGACCACATCGACGCCGGGCAAGCCTTCCTCGCCGAACGAAACCCCCATATCGACCATCAACCATTGATCGTCATAGCCATAAAGGTTCAGGTTCATGCCAATTTCGCCGGAACCTCCGAGCGGCACGAACAAAACGTCATCTTTTGGCAAATACAAATCCACGGAAGCTATATCCTTTGTTTTCGGCGCATCAATTACATGCGGGATAATCGTTCCCCTTGCGTCACGCAAGTCTTTATCCTGTAGGGCGTTCGGTCTGCTGGCTGTTGCGACGATAGATCATCAACAAACCCAGCATGGTCAGATCACCATGCAGATATTCAATTTCATCAACCGCCTTGGTAAAGAGCGGCGCAAGCCCGCCGGTTGCCACGACTTTCATCTGGTCGACATTTTGCTGTTGGCGAATACGCGCAAGCAACCCTTCGATCATCGAGACATAGCCCCAATAGACCCCTGACTGCATGGCTTCGACCGTGTTTTTGCCCACCACACTGCGCGGGGCTTCGATTGCGACCATCGGCAACTGGGCCGCGGCCATATGCAGGGCCTTGATCGACAGGTTGACACCCGGTGCAATCACACCGCCAAGGTAATCACCATTGCCATCGACCACGTCAAAGGTCGTGGCCGTCCCGAAATCAAGCACCACCAGCGGCCCGCCAAACAGTTCGTGGGCGGCAATCGCGTTGACAAGGCGGTCAGCGCCCACCTCGCTTGGTCGGTCCATGATGATTTTCATATCAAGATTGACCGCAGGATCCCCGACAACCATCGGTTCGACGTTGAAATAGCGGCGACACAGGGTCTTGAGGCTGAATTCCGCAGCCGGAACCACAGTGGCAATAATCGCCCCCGTAATCGCATCCTTGGGCACGCCAGACAGCGTGAAAAGATGGTGCAACCACACGCCCAACTCGTCCGCGGTGCGTTCGGTGGTGGTGGAACAGCGCCACTGGCCCTTGATGGTATCGCCATCAAAAACCGCAAAGACGATGTTGGTGTTCCCGGCGTCAATCGCAAGCAACATGATGCTTACAAGCCTCCGCTACAAAGCAAGCTATTTCGTTATATCAGGCGGCAAAGAACACTTCGCCAGCCCCGATGCGGTGCTCAAAACCGCTGTCTTCTCTTAGGATAAGTTCGCCCCCCTCATCAAGCCCGACGAAAGTTCCCTGAAGTTCGCGTTCGGTCAGACGGGCGACAACCGGTTTGCCAATGCCATATCCGCGCGCCAGCCAAGCTTCGCGGATCGGTGCAAAACCGTCCTGTTCCCAGATCGGCAACCAGTGCGCAACGCGCGCAACATAAGTTGATATCAGATCCGTAACCGAAACCGGTGCCCCCAACGCCGCCAATGAGGTTGCCGGGCGTTCGGAATCGTCGGGGAAAAAGGCGACATTTACCCCTGCCCCGATCACAAGATAATCGGTTGCGGCCCCCTGATTGGAGGCACTTTCTAGCAGGATACCGCAAATCTTGCGATCATTGACCATCAGGTCATTGGGCCATTTGCAGTCCGGGCGCACCATACCGCCGGTGACGGTTTCAACCGCCTCGGCCATGGCAACAGCGATCAGGAAGGTCAGACGGGCGGCTTCGGCCAGTGAACAGGTCGGACGCAGCAACAGCGACGAATACAGATTACCCACCGGTGACGACCAGGCACGGCCACGGCGGCCCCGGCCAGACGTCTGGGTTCTGGCTATAACAAGGGCGCCACTTTGGGCGCCCTTGTCTGCGAGGCGCTTGGCCTCTTCATTCGTGCTGTCGACCGCTTCCAGTTCGTGAAGGGTGAAACCTTCGGGAAGACGGATCGTTCGCAATGCCATTCTTACATCCCAAACAGCGATGCCGCGGCAACAGCTGCGCTATCCATCAGCGGGTTCGGGAAGAAGACGAAGGCCAGGATGATGATCGTGGCAACCGCCATGATGACATTCATCTCGGTACCATTGCGATCAAAGCCTTCGACCGGCTCGTCGAAATACATGACCTTGATGATACGCAGGTAGTAATAGGCACTGACGACCGAGGTCACGAGGCCAATTACTGCAAGCGTCACAAGACCGGCATCGACGGCTGCCTTGAAGACATAGAACTTGCCAAAGAAGCCAGCCAGCGGCGGGATACCTGCCATCGAGAACATGAAGATCGCAGTGATCGCAGCCATCAGCGGCTTGGTTTTCGCAAGACCGGCAAGATCGGTGATTTCCTCGTTCATGCGGTCGTTACGACGCATGCACAGGATGACGGCAAAGGTGCCAAGGTTCATGACAAGGTAGATACCCAGATAAACCAGAACACCAGTGACACCTTCCTGCGTGCCTGCGGCCAGACCGACAAGTGCGAAACCAACGTGACCGATGGACGAATAAGCCATCAGACGTTTGATGTTTTCCTGACGAAGTGCGGCAAACGAACCAACCGCCATCGACAGGATGGAGATCAGGACAATGATCTGCTGCCAGTCTTCGACAGCACCGCCAAACGGACCAACGGCAACGCGGATGAACAGCGCCAGACCGGCAATCTTCGGGGCAACAGCAAAGAAGGACGTGACCGGGGTCGGCGCACCTTCATAAACGTCCGGGGTCCACATGTGGAACGGAACAGCGGAAACCTTGAAGCACAGACCGGCAAAGATGAAGGCCAGACCAACCAGCGCACCCAGCGGCAGTTCACCACCGACAAGCGTATTGCCCAGAACGGTGAAGTTCGTGGTGCCGGTAAAGCCATAGACCATCGACATGCCATACAGCAGGATGCCCGAGGCGATCGACCCGAGGATGAAGTATTTCAGACCCGATTCCGTCGAACGCACGGTGTCACGGCGGATGGCCGCAACAACATAAAGCGCAAGCGACTGCAGTTCGAGGCCAAGATACAGCGACAGCATATCGGTTGCCGATACCATCGCCATCATGCCAAGCGTGGCAAGAGAGATCAGGATCGGGAACTCGAAGCGTGCCATGTTTTCACGCTCGGCAAAGTTCATGGCCATGATAATGCCGGTTGCAGAACCGATCAGGATCAGGACCTTGCAGAACTTGGCAAACGGATCAGCACTGAACTGACCAAAGAATGCCGAACCACCATCACCCATTACCACCAGTGCGATGGTAATGACCTGGGCAGCAACTGCCAGCCAGGATACGGTGCGGAAGGATTTGTCCTTGCCGGCGAAAACCCCAAGCATCAACAGCGCCAAGGCAGAAACTGCCATAAACATTTCGGGCAGCGCGGCCCCGAGGTTGAGCATAGAAACTCCCATGTTCATTCCCCTCAATTCGCAGCCAGCTGGGCGGCTTGTGCCGCTGCAGCCTGGGCCGTTTCGACCTGGTTGACGAGGTTCTCAACCGAGACATGCATGATGTCGAGGAAGGAGACCGGATAGACCCCCATCCACAGAACGATGATCACCAGCGGTGCAAAGATAATCCATTCACGCGGGCTCAGATCGAGGATGGTTTTCAGGTTCTCTTTGGTGAGTGCCCCGAAAATAATCCGGCGATAGAGATACAGCGCATAGGCCGCACCAAGGATCAGACCAGTTGCCGCAAAGAAGGCGACCCAGGTGTTGGCTTCGAACGCACCCAGAAGTGCGAGGATTTCACCAACGAACCCGCCCGTACCCGGCAGACCGACCGATGCCATGGTGAAGAACATGAAGATCAGTGCGTAGCTCGGCATACGGTGGACAAGACCACCATAGGCGTCGATTTCACGGGTATGGATACGGTCATAGACCACACCGACACACAGGAAGAGTGCACCGGAAACCACACCGTGGCTGAGCATCTGGAAGATCGAACCTTCGATACCATGCTGGTTAAAGGTGAATGCACCGATGGTCACGATCCCCATATGGGCGACCGACGAATATGCAATCAGCTTTTTCATGTCCTGCTGCGCAAGGGCGACCAGCGACGTGTAGATGATTGCAACAATCGACAGCGTGAAGACGAGCGGTGCGAAGGTTTCAGATGCCAGCGGCATCATCGGCAGCGAGAAACGCAGGAAACCGTAACCACCCATTTTCAACAGCACACCAGCCAGGATCACAGAACCAGCTGTCGGTGCTTCAACGTGGGCATCGGGCAGCCAGGTATGGACCGGCCACATCGGCACCTTGACGGCAAACGATGCGAAGAAGGCCAGCCACAGCCAGAGCTGCATATTATAATCGAAGCCGTATTCCATCAGGGTCGGGATATCGGTGGTGCCCGCTTCGAAATACATCGCAAGCAGTGCCACCAGCATCAGGACCGAACCAAGAAGGGTATAAAGGAACAGCTTGAATGCCGCATAGACGCGACGCTGACCACCCCAGACGCCGATGATGATGAACATCGGGATCAGGACGCCTTCAAAGAACAGATAGAACAGCAGACCGTCAAGGGCACTGAACATGCCGACCATCATCGTTTCAAGAACGAGGAAGGCGATCATGTATTCCTTCACGCGCTTCTGGATCGCTTCCCATGCCGACAGGATACAAATCGGTGTGAGGAAGGTCGCAAGCAGGACGAAGAGAACGGAAATACCGTCAACGCCCATGTGATAGGAAATGTTCAGACCCGGCATCCAGTCCGCCTGCTCGACGAACTGGAAATCTGCGGTCGTTGCATCGAAGTTCACCCACAGCATCAAGGATACGAGGAATGTGAACCCCGAGGTCCAAAGCGCAACCCAACGGGAATTGCGGGCAACAGTCGCCTCTTCACCATTGATCAGCAGCAGCAGGGCTGCACCGACCAGCGGCAGGAAAGTGACGATCGAAAGAATTGGCCAATCACTCATCGCCCGTTAACCCATCTTCCAAATTGTGTAGGAGACCAGCGCTGCAATGCCGATCAGCATCGCAAATGCATAGTGATAGACGAAACCACTCTGAATGGCGCTGACGCGACGTGCGATGTTACGGCAAGCAGCTGCCACACCATCCGGACCGCAACCATCGATGATGGCACCATCCCCTGATTTCCAGAAGCCATAGCCCAAAGCAAAGGCCGGCTTGACGAAAATCTTGTCATAAAGCTCGTCGAAGTACCATTTGTTCAGCGCGAAGCGGTAAACACCGTTGAAGGTGTTGGCCAGCGTGCGCGGAAGCGACGGGACGAGCTTGTACATGACAATCGCAAGCGACAGACCAGAGATCATGGCAACAAACGGTGCCCATTTCACCCAACCCGGAACATGGTGTGCATTTTCCAGAGCGTTGTGACCTTCGGCCATGAAGAGTGCGCCATTCCAGAAGGTCAGCATTTCTTCAAAGTCGCCGCCACCGAACCAGTCCTTCGCGAACCAGCCGGCAAAGACAGCACCGACGGTCAGGAACAGGAGCGGACCGGTCATGATCGCCGGGCTTTCATGCACGTGCGCCATGGTGCGTTCATCAGCGCGCGGAGCGCCGAAGAAGGTCAGGAAGATCAGACGCCAGCTGTAGAACGAGGTCATCAGAGCCGCAAGGATACCTGCCCAGAACGCATACAGGCCAACGCCGGTATGTGCCCCATAGGCGCTTTCAAGGATAAGGTCCTTGGAATAGTAACCCGCAAAGCCCGGAACACCGGTAATCGCCAACGTCCCGATCACCATCACAGCAAAGGTCAGCGGAACCATTTTGGCGATGCCGCCCATCTTGCGCATGTCCTGTTCATCAGACATGGCATGGATGACCGAACCGGCACCAAGGAACAGAAGCGCCTTGAAGAAGCCGTGTGTCATCAGGTGGAAGACACCTGCCGAATAGGCCGACACGCCGCAGGCAAAGAACATATAGCCCAGCTGCGAACAGGTCGAATAGGCAATGACGCGCTTGATGTCGTTCTGAACACAGCCGATGGTGGCCGCGAAGAACGCGGTCGACGCACCAACGATGGTCACGATCATCAGGGTGGTTTCAGCATATTCAAAGATCGGCGACAGACGCGCGACCATGAACACACCGGCCGTCACCATGGTTGCCGCGTGAATAAGGGCGGAAACCGGGGTTGGGCCTTCCATTGCATCCGGAAGCCAGGTGTGCAGACCAAGCTGTGCCGATTTACCCATCGCACCGATGAACAGCAGGAAGCAGGTGATCTCGAGTGCTGAGAACTCATGGCCCAGGAACATCAGGGTCGTGCCCGCGACTTCTTCGGCATTGCCAAAGATGACGTCGAACTGAACGCTGTCGAACAGGACATAAACCGCAAAGATACCAAGGGCAAAGCCGAAGTCACCGACACGGTTGACGATGAAGGCTTTCATCGCAGCAGCCGATGCCGACGGTTTGGAATACCAGAAGCCGATCAGAAGGTAAGACGCCAGACCAACGCCCTCCCAGCCGAAGAACAGCTGGATCAGGTTGTCGGCGGTAATCAGCATCAGCATCGCAAAGGTGAACAGGCTGAGATACGCCATGAAGCGCGGCTTGTCCGGGTCATGCGACATATAGCCGATGGAATAGATATGAACCATCGAGGACACACCGGTGACAACAATCAGCATCACACAGGTCAGCGTATCAATACGCAGCGACCAGGACGCATCAAAGCTGCCCGAGGAAATCCAGGTAAACAGTTCAATCACAACCGGGTTGCCACCCAGGGCAACATCGACAAAGGCAAAGATCGAAATCACAAAGGCAATCACGACACCGGCAACGGTGACCAGCTGTGCCAGACGATCAGACGAGGACACACCATGATGGTGATGACCATGGCTGTCATGCGGGGCATCCTTTGCGGTCGACATGGCGCCGACCAGCGTGATGGCCCCGGCAAGGATTGCCGCGATCAGGGGCAGGAATACAATCAACGGATACATATCTGCCTTACCCCTTCATCATGTTGATGTCTTCAACCGCGATGGTGCCGCGGTTACGGAAATAGACGACCAGGATCGCCAGACCAATTGCCGCTTCAGCCGCAGCAACCGTCAGAACGAAGATGGTAAATACCTGTCCGACGAGGTCGCCGAGGAACGACGAGAACGCGACCAGATTGATATTGACCGCCAGCAGCATCAGCTCGATCGACATCATGATGATGATGACGTTCTTGCGGTTCATGAAGATGCCGAAGATCCCGAGTGTGAAAAGGATCGCCGCGACGGTCAGATAATGTGCAAGACCGATTTCCATCAGATCCCCCTTCCGACCGGAACTTTTTTGACTTCAAGCGTATCAGCGCGGGTACGCTTGACCTGCTCGGAGATTTTCTGACGACGGACACCTTCACGGTGACGCAGTGTCAGGACAATTGCGCCAATCATCGCAACAAGCAGAACCAGACCAGCCGCCTGGAAGATGTATGCGTAATCGGTGTAGATCAGTTGACCGAGTGCTTCGACGTTGGTCAGACCTGCCGGTGTCGGCTGCGCGAGAACCGCGACCGCCTCATCCGTAAGGGTCCAGCCAGCGCCAACCAGTGCCAGTTCGACAAACAGAACAACCGCGATCAGAACGCCGATCGGCAGGTAGTTCAAAAAGCCCTGACGCATTTCGACAAAGTTAATGTCGAGCATCATGACGACGAACAGGAACAGGACTGCAACCGCGCCGACATAGACGACGACCAGCAGCATGGCGAGAAACTCGGCACCCAGCAGGACGAAAAGTCCGGCTGCGTTAAAGAATGTCAAGATCAGCAACAGTACCGAATGCACCGGGTTGCGAACGGTCACAACCGCAGTCGCGGACAAGACCGCGACGGTAGCAAACAGGTAAAAAGCCAAAGCCTGTACGACCATAAGGTACCCCCTTGGCGAACCGTTGCTGCCCCAATGGCTTACAACGGCCCATGAACTCTCTTTCTAACGATCAGACGCGACACTTACCGATAAGGTGCGTCTGCCTCCAATCGTGCAGCAAGCTCGGCTTCCCAACGCTCGCCGTTTGCCAGCAGCTTGTCCTTGTCATAGAACAGCTCCTCGCGGTTTTCGGTTGCGAACTCGAAGTTCGGACCTTCGACGATGGCATCCACCGGGCAGGCTTCCTCGCAGAAGCCACAATAGATGCATTTCGTCATATCAATGTCGTAACGCGTGGTACGACGCGAACCATCGTTGCGCGGTTCGACCTCAATGGTGATGGCCTGTGCCGGGCAAATGGCTTCGCAAAGTTTGCAGGCGATGCAACGCTCTTCGCCGTTCGGGTAACGGCGCAGTGCGTGTTCGCCACGGAAACGCGGGCTCAGCGGACCTTTTTCGTACGGGTAGTTGATCGTCACCTTGGGCTTGAACATGTATTTCAAGGTGAGCGCCATTCCCGAAACGAGTTCCGCGAGCAGGAAGCTCCGGGCCGTCCGATCAATAAATGACATCGTTTACCTCTCTCTTTCCGATGCGCGGCGATCAGGCCGGGACCTTGTCAAAAACAACGAGGAACGTGGCAACCAGCATGACCCATGCGAAGGACAGCGGCAGGAAGATTTTCCAGCCCAGACGCATCAGTTGGTCATAACGGTAACGCGGGAAGGTTGCACGGACCCACAGGAAGATGAACAGAACGAAGCAGATCTTGATGATGAACCAGATTGCGCCCGGGATGAATTCGAGGAACGGCAACGGCGCGCTCCAGCCACCCAGGAACAGAATGGCGCACAGGCCACTCATCAGGATCATGTTCGCGTATTCACCCAGGAAGAACAGCGCAAAGGTCATCGCCGAATAATCGACGTTATAACCCGAGACCAGTTCGGCTTCCGCTTCGGGAAGGTCAAACGGCGCGCGGTTGGTTTCTGCCAGAATGGATACGATGAAGACGATGAACATCGGGAAGTGATAAACGAAGTTCCACTCCCAGATACCACCGACCTGCCCGCGGACAATGTCGCTGAGGTTCAGCGAACCGGTCGTCAGCAGGACCGAGATGATGATCAGGCCAATCGAAATCTCATACGAAACCATCTGGGCGCCGGAACGCAGCGCACCAAGGAAGGCGTATTTGGAGTTCGATGCCCAACCGGCCATCACGATACCGTAAACACCCAGCGAAGAAATCGCGAAGATGTAAAGAATACCGACATTCAGATCGGCCAGAACCATGCCCTCGTCGAACGGAATAACCGCCCAGGCAATGATTGCCAGAATAAAGGTCAGCATCGGGGCGATGATGAACACGCCCTTGTTCGCGCTGCTCGGAATGATTGTTTCTTTCAGAAACAGCTTCAAACCATCGGCAAGCGGCTGCAGAAGGCCAAACGGCCCCACAACGTTCGGGCCCTTACGGAGCTGAATAGCACCGATGACCTTACGCTCGGCGTAGGTCAGATAGGCGACAGCACCCAGCAACGGCAGAACAATCGCCAGAATTTTGGCGACGATCCAGACGAGCGGTTCAATATATCCGTCCCAAAGAAGTTCCATCGGTCAAACCGTATCTTTTGCGTTTCGTCCCAAAATTGGGACACCCCCTTGCGGGATGAGCGACGATCAGATCGTCGCTCCCCTTACTCAGGCAACCTTCTCGGCAGCCGCATCCTTGACAAAGGCCTCAGTACATTTGGCCATCGTCACCGAAGCACGGCTGATCGGGTCGGTCATATAGAAATTGCGAACCGGCGATACGAAGCCATCAGACTTCATGTCACCTGACACACCGAAATCGGTCCATTCTGCCTTGGTCGGAATATTCAGCGACGCAAAGGTCGGGCTGAGTTCCACCATACGCGAGCGAACGGCATCGATATTGTTGTATGGCAGGGTCAGATCCAGCGCACCGGAAAGTGCACGGACAATCGCCCAGTCCTCACGCGCGTCACCAACCGGGAAGATCGCACGCCAGCCCTGCTGGGCGCGGCCTTCGGTGTTGACATAGGTGCCATTCTTTTCGGTGTAAGCAGCCCCCGGCAGGATCACGTCGGCTGCCTGCGCACCGGCATCACCCATTGCACCCTGGTAAATGACAAATGCCTTTTCCAGTTTGCTCATGTCGACTTCATCGGCACCGAGAAGATAGACAACCTCGATATCGCCTTTGGCGGCACCATCGAGAATGTCATTGGTTGCCAGACCGCCCTCACCCGGCACGAAGCCGAGATCAAGACCGCCAACACGTGATGCCGCGGTGTGCAGAACGTTAAAGCCGTTCCATTCACCGGAAACCATGCCGTATTTCTCGGCAATGGCGCGGGTGGCAGCAAGAACCGCGTCACCGTCTTCACGGTTCAGCGCGCCCATGCCGACAATGATCATCGGCTTTTCAGAAGCCTTGAGAACCTTGGCGAACTCGTTCTTGCCATCCAGGATTTCCTGAAGGGTTTCCGGGCCGGCACCAAGATAATCGTTCTTGTAGGTCGGATCCCACTTTTCACCAATGATGCCGACTTTGAAATCGCCAGCGGTCGTGCGCCAGCGTTTGCGCAGACGGGAATTGATGATCGGCGCTTCGGCACGGACATTGGCACCAACGATCAGGCATGCATCTGCCTCGTCAATACCGGCAATCGTGCTGTTGAAGATATAGGAGGCACGCGGGCCACCGATCTTCGATCCGTCCTGACGGCAATCAAGGTTCGGCGAACCAAGCTTACCCATCAGATCTTTCAACGCGGTCATCGATTCACAATCGACCGTGTCACCCGCAAGAGCGGCAATTTTCTTGCCATCCAGGCCAGAAACCTTTGCCTTGATCGCAGCAAATGCTTCGTCCCAGCTTGCCGGCTGCAGCTTGCCATCCTTGCGAACATACGGACGGTCAAGGCGCTGACGTTTCAGGCCATCAATGGCGTAACGGGTTTTGTCCGAAATCCATTCTTCGTTGATATCTTCGTTGGTGCGCGGCAGAACGCGCATCACTTCGCCGGTACGGGCATCGATACGAATGTTCGAGCCAACCGCGTCCATGACATCGACGCTATCGGTTTTCTTGAGCTCCCACGGACGCGCGGTAAACGCATACGGCTTGGAGGTCAGCGCACCGACCGGGCACAAGTCAACCAGGTTGCCTGAAAGCTCGGAATTGATGGAGGCTTCGATATATGGTCCGACTTCGGTGTCCTCGCCACGGTAGACAGCACCCATGGTGCCGACACCGGCGACTTCCTCGGAGAAGCGAACGCAACGGGTGCAGTGGATGCAACGGGTCATGATCGTTTTGACGATCGGGCCCAGTTCCTTGTCCTTTACCGCACGTTTCTTCTCGGCGTAACGTGAAGAGTCAAAACCATAGGCCATGGCCTGGTCCTGAAGATCACATTCACCACCCTGGTCACAAATCGGGCAATCCAGCGGATGGTTGATCAGCAGAAATTCCATCACGCCGTTGCGTGCCTTTTTCACAAGGTCGGAATCGGTTTTGATCACCATTCCATCTGCCGCAGGCATGGCGCAGGATGCGACCGGTTTCGGCGCACGTTCCATTTCCACCAGACACATACGGCAGTTGCCGGCGATTGACAGGCGTTCGTGATAGCAGAAACGCGGGATTTCCTTACCGGCCTCTTCACAGGCCTGAAGGACTGTCGCCCCGGCTTCTACTTCAACTTCAATACCGTCAACTGTTAGTTTCGGCATGTCTCAATCCCTCTCAACAGGCCTCTCTCAGGCCGCGATCCGTGCGCGATATTCCTTGATCCGACGTTCCATTTCGGGACGGAAGTGACGGATAAGGCCCTGAATCGGCCATGCAGCAGCATCGCCAAGCGCACAAATGGTGTGGCCTTCGACCTGTTTGGTCACATCCCACAACAGATCAATCTCATCGAGCGTGGCTTCGCCGCGAACCATGCGCGTCATCATGCGCATCATCCAGCCGGTACCTTCACGGCACGGCGTGCACTGGCCACAGCTTTCATGCTTGTAGAATTCCGACAGACGCGCGATCGCGTAGACAATGTCAGTTGACTTGTCCATGACGATGACAGCAGCGGTCCCAAGACCGGAGCCGACTTCACGCAGGCCATCAAAGTCCATAAGAACGTCATCACAGACGTCTTTGGGCATCAGCGGAACAGACGAACCGCCCGGAATAACCGCAAGAAGGTTGTCCCAGCCGCCGCGAACGCCGCCGCAATGCTTTTCGATCAGTTCCTTGAGCGGGATGCTCATGGCTTCTTCGACAGTGCACGGCTTTTCGACGTGACCGGAAATGGCAAACAACTTGGTGCCGTGGTTGTTTTCGCGGCCAAAACCGGCGAACCACGAACCGCCACGACGCAGAATGGTCGGAACAGCCGCAATCGATTCAACGTTGTTGACCGTGGTCGGGCAACCATAAAGGCCTGCGTTCGCCGGGAACGGCGGTTTCAGGCGCGGCTGGCCTTTTTTACCTTCCAGGCTTTCGATCAGGGCGGTTTCTTCGCCACAGATGTAAGCACCAGCACCAAGATGCAGGTAAAGGTCAAAGTCCCAACCAGAACCACAGGCGTTTTTACCGATCAAACCGGCTTCATAAGCCTCGTCAATCGCGCGCTGCAGGTTGGATGCCTCGTGATAGAACTCACCACGGATATAGATATAGGCCGCATGCGCATTCATCGCGAAGCTGGCCAGAAGGCAACCTTCGACCAGGGTGTGCGGATCATTGCGCATGATTTCGCGGTCTTTACAGGTACCCGGCTCGCCTTCGTCGGCGTTCACAACCAGGTAGCTCGGACGACCATCAGATTCCTTGGGCATGAAGGACCATTTCAGGCCGGTCGGGAAGCCAGCGCCCCCACGACCACGCATACCGGATGCTTTCATCTCGTCGATGATCCAGTCGCGGCCTTTTTCGATCAATGCCTTGGTACCATCCCAGTTACCACGGGACTGCGCGCCTTTAAGGCCGAAATCCTGGAAACCATACAGGTTGGTAAAGATACGATCCTTATCCTGCAGCATATCAGGCGTCCCCTTCGCTTGCATCAGCATCCTGCGGGGCTGCGCCGCAGCCACAGAATGCCTTCAGAACCTTCGGACCATCGATCGGCTCGCACCCTTTGCGGCCGCTCTGCGGACCGGCTTTCGGCTTCTCGCCCTTTTTGAGGGCATCGAGGATGGCCTTGGTCGTTTCCGGCGTCAGGTCTTCGTAATAATCGTCGTTGATCTGCATCATCGGTGCGTTGACACACGCACCAAGGCATTCGACTTCGATCATGGTGAACTGACCGTCTTCGGTGGTTTCACCAACGCCGATGCCGAGTTCCTTTTTGCAGGTATCGACAACGTCGGCAGAACCGCGAAGCCAGCACGGCGTTGTGGTGCAAACCTGGATGAAGTTCTTACCCACCGGGGCAAGGTTATACATCGTATAGAAGGTTGCGACCTCGTAGACGCGGATGGCCGGCATTTCGAGCATGTCGGCAATGTAATCCATTGCGACGGTCGGAACCCAGTTACCTTCGGTCTGACGCTGTGCCAGATCAAGCAGCGGCATGACCGCGCTCTGCTGGCGGCCTTCCGGATACTTGGCGATGATCTTCTTTGCTTTTTCCTGATTTTCAGGCGTGAAAGCAAAGCTGGTCGGCTGAAGCTCTTTCGGAGCTGGTCTTCTCAAATGGCTCATCGGTCAATCTCACCGAACACGATATCTAGCGACCCGATATTGGCAACGACGTCGGCCAGCATGTGACCTTTGGACATGAAGTCGATGCCTTGGAGGTGCGGGAACCCCGGGGCGCGGATTTTGCAGCGATACGGACGGTTCGAGCCATCCGAAACAAGATACACACCAAACTCGCCTTTCGGTGCCTCGACCGCGGCATAGCATTCGCCGGCCGGTACGTGGAAACCTTCGGTGAAGAGTTTGAAGTGGTGAATAAGGGCTTCCATCGAACGCTTCATTTCGGCGCGCGACGGCGGTGCCACTTTGTTGTTTTCAACAATGACAGGACCATCCGGCATATTTTTGATGGCCTGCTTGATGATTTTCAGCGACTGCCACATTTCCTCGAAACGGACAAGGAAGCGGTCATAGCAATCGCCGTTCTTGCCGACAGGAATGTCGAAGTCGAATTCTTCGTACGAGTCATAAGGCTGCGATTTACGCAGATCCCACGCCAGACCCGATGCACGGATGTTCGGACCGGTGAAGCCCCAATCAAGGGCCTCTTCGGCACTGACGATACCTATATCGACCGTACGCTGTTTGAAGATACGGTTGCCGGTCAGGACGCGGTCGAAGTCTTTCATAAAGATTTCGTACTGGTCTGCCCATGCGTCGATATCATCAAGCAAGCCTGCCGGAAGATCGGCAGCAACGCCACCCGGACGGAAGTAGTTGGCGTGAAGACGGGCGCCACAGGCGCGCTCATAGAATTCCATGAGCTTTTCACGTTCTTCAAAGCCCCACAGAAGCGGGGTCATCGCACCAACGTCCAGCGCGAACGCGGTCAGGTTCAGAATGTGGTTCAGGATACGACCGATTTCCGCATAAAGAACACGGATATACTGCGCACGCTTGGGCACTTCGACGCCCATCAGCTTTTCGATGGCCAGGCAATATGCATGTTCCTGGTTCATCGGTGCGACATAGTCGAGACGGTCGAAATACGGAGTTGCCTGAATATAGGTCTTATATTCGATCAGCTTTTCCGTACCACGGTGCAGAAGACCAATATGCGGGTCGGAACGTTCGACGACTTCGCCGTCCATTTCCAGAACCAAACGCAGAACGCCGTGCGCCGCAGGGTGCTGCGGGCCGAAGTTCATGGTCATGTTTTTGATTTTTTGTTCGGACATCAGGCGTTGCCCTCCGCCTTTTCATCACCCGGAAGAACATGCTGGATGCCTTCCCATGGGCTTTCGAAATCGAAATTACGGAAATCCTGAACCAGTTTGACCGGCTCGTAGACAACACGCTTCTGTTCGTCGTCATAACGCACTTCGACATACCCGGTCAGCGGGAAGTCCTTGCGCAGCGGATGACCTTCAAAACCGTAATCGGTCAGAATACGGCGGGGATCCGGATGACCGGCGAAGAAGATACCGTACATGTCCCACGCTTCGCGCTCGAACCAGTCGGCGGCGCTGAACAGCGAAACACAGCTTGGTACCGGGGTGTCTTCGTCAGTACGGACCTTCACACGAATGCGCAGGTTATGCTTGAGAGACAGCAGGTGATAAACGACGTCGAAACGCTCGATGCGTTCCGGGTAGTCTGCACCACAAACATCAATCAGCTGCTTGAACAAGCAGCCGGTATCATCCCGAAGGAAGGTCAGAACTTTAAGGATATCATCGCGCTTGGCGACGATGGTCAGCTCGCCGTAACGAATCTCGCTTTCGAGAATTTCGTTGGCCAGCTGTGACGCCACCAGATCTTTCAGATCTTTCAAAGCAGCGCTGTTATCGCTGAGCAGTTCGCTCATGCAAGCCCCCTATTACGGATCAGCGTGTCAGGACACCGGTACGGCGGATTTTCTTTTGCAGCTGCATCACGCCATAAATCAGCGCTTCGGCTGTCGGCGGGCACCCGGGAACGTATACGTCCACCGGCACAACGCGATCACAACCGCGTACCACCGAATAAGAATAGTGATAGTAACCGCCGCCATTGGCGCACGAGCCCATCGAAATAACCCAACGCGGCTCTGCCATCTGGTCATAGACCTTACGCAGTGCCGGGGCCATTTTGTTGGTCAGGGTACCAGCAACGATCATCACGTCCGACTGACGCGGGCTTGGGCGGAAAACCAGACCATAACGGTCAAGGTCATAACGCGACGCCGCCGAATGCATCATCTCAACAGCACAGCAGGCCAGACCGAAAGTCATCGGCCACAAGGAACCGGTGCTTGCCCAGCTTGCGAGTTTATCGAGATTGGCAAGGACAAAGCCCTTGTCGTTCATCTCGTCAAACACGCCCTTAAGCATTGCATCCTGATCCGAACCGGGTGCCAGGGGTGCGCCTGAGTTGGTGCTCACTCCCATTCCAAAGCTCCCTTCTTCCATTCGTAGATAAAGCCGACCGTCAAAACAGCCAGGAAGATCACCATCGATACAAAGCCGAATGTTCCGATATCACCGAGGGTTACAGCCCACGGGAACAGGAAGGCGACTTCGAGGTCGAAAATAATGAACAAGATTGCGACCAGATAGAACCGAACGTCGAACTTGATGCGCGCGTCTTCGAACGGCGCAAACCCGCATTCGTATGCGGACAGTTTCTCAACATCCGGTGCCTGCTTGGCAAGAACCAGCGACGCGATGACGATTACCGCCGAAAGACCGACGGCGATCCCGATGAACACCAGGATCGGAAGATATTCCGAAAGAAGCTCTTGCATCTCTCTGACCTCTCAAGAACAGGCCTTTTGACCCGACCAGGTCCCCACCTGGCCAATTACGGCGCACCATAACGTATGCACCGCACAAGTTCCAGTCCCCAAGCACGTTGAACATGCTCTAAGACCGGAAACTTTCTAATCTTTTTACCGTTTACTATCGTCCGATATCGGGCTGGACGTCGAGATGATCAAGACCCAATCGTGCGAAGCAGCATTAGCAACACAAGAAAAGGCGACCGCGGAAAAGACAATTCGCCCTAAAAAAGACAACAGATGATGGATCATGGCGCGAGCGACGAGACTTGAACTCGCGGCCTCCGGCGTGACAGGCCGGCGCTCTAACCAACTGAGCTACGCCCGCAAAATGACCATCAATCGGCGCGCCTTTGTTAGACCACCCCCCAAACCAAGTCAAGCAGCTAGCAACGATTTCAACCCATTCGACAATTGCGCCCGCAAACATCACCCTTTGCGGGGTAATTTGGCCCCGAAATTGTACGGCATTAATCAATTTTGTACATTTAGGGCGCTTTATACCGATGGGGCTTTGCAAAGGGGTGTCGGCTTTTATAGAATTGTTGACAAATAACCCCTATCTTACGGTGCGATAGAGGCAGGTTCGGGCGTCAGGTTCCACCCCGAACAGAGTCATTACGACGGAGAAGACCACCCGTGGGGCGCGTAAAAGAAGAATACAGATCACTGGCCGGACCTGAAAAGGCAGCGATTCTCATGCTTGCTCTTGGGGAAGAGCACGCAACCAAGATGTTCAGCATGATGGATGATGAGGAAATCAAAGAGATTTCCCAAACCATGTCGAGCCTGGGTACGATCAACTCTAATATCGTTGAGCGCCTTTTCGTCGAATTCGCTGACCAGCTGTCTTCAACCGGGTCACTGGTCGGTTCGTTTGATACCACCGAACGCCTGCTTTCCAAGGTTCTGCCCGAAGACCGCGTGAACGGCATCATGGAAGAGATCCGCGGTCCTGCGGGTCGTACCATGTGGGACAAGCTGAACAACGTGAACGAAGCGGTTCTGGCGAACTACCTTAAAAACGAATATCCCCAGACCGTCGGTGTGGTTCTGTCCAAACTCAAACCCGCACATTCTGCGTCGGTTCTCTCGCTTTTGCCGGAAAACTTCTCGATGGAAGTCATCATGCGTATGTTGCGCATGGAAGCGGTTCAGAAAGAAGTTCTCGATAACATTGAAAAGACGCTGCGCACCGAGTTCATGTCGAACCTTGCGCGCGGTTCGCGCGGTGATAACCACGAATTAATGGCGGATATCTTCAACAGCCTGGACCGCCAAAGTCAGGACAGATTTCTCACTGCGCTTGAAGAACGTAACCGTGATTCGGCCGAGAAGATCAAGGCGCTTATGTTCACCTTCGAAGACCTTGCGCGGCTTGACAACAACGGCGTTCAGACGCTGCTGCGTCAGGTCGAAAAGGACAAGCTTGCCCTGGCCCTGAAAGGCTCGACCGATCAGATGCGCGACCTGTTCTTCAAGAACATGTCCGAGCGTGCCGGCAAGATGATGAAGGAAGATATGGACGCGCTTGGCCCGGTTCGTCTGTCCGACGTCGAAGAGTCGCAGATGATGATCGTCCAGCTGGCCAAGGAACTGGCCGCACAGGGCCAGATCGTCATTTCCGAAGGCGGTGCCGAAGACGAAATGGTCTTCTAGCCCCCACCAAAATACCGCAACTGCACAAACACCAAAGGGACAGCCAATGCTGTCCCTTTTTTCGTTCGTCAGGCGCGACTAGATGGGAAATACCCCGTGCTAAGCCAAACGACCCTGCCCTAGCCCAGAATGACGTTAGGGACCGGATCAGAGATCGACTGAATTTCCCAGCGCAAGCGGTTCTGACCGTTGATTTCACGGAATTCTGCCGCGTTGTGGCTGCGTACCCCTGCGGTCGTGCGAACCTCGATCTTGCCGGTCATCTGGTAGCCGAGTGCCGTCAGGCGGTCCTGATACTGATCCGGGACAAAGCCGCCCCGAATTTCAACGGTGTTTCTTTCGGAATTAAAGAACATTTCCAGTATGCGCGATTGCCGGCGGACAAAGACGAAGCTTTTTTCGCGCATGATGTTGCCACGCTTTTCATAGACCATGTTAAACACACCGCGCCCGGTATAGGTCAGCTGTCTTACAGCCGAATCGCGCTTGAGATCTGCCAGAACCTTGGCGACCTTTTCCTTTTCACCCTCCGCATCCAGGCTCTTGTCCAGAAGGCCTTGGGTAATGTTTGGCTGTACCAGCAAACCACGGTAGCTCAGGCGATAGTCGCCATTACGCTCCATGGACAGATCAATGGTGAAGGCCTCCGGTAGATAGCAACTGGCAAGCATTACCGGCAGACACAGAACGATCAGAACCTGTCGGCATATCGACCACGTTTGACGCGCAAAGCGCTTTGGCATTGTGACAAGGCTGTTACGCTCAGGGCCAGACGGATGGCAGGCCGGATTACTGTTCATCTTGAAGGTTCCGATTCTCTTGACCATGGCATCAACTGTGCCTGTCCGCCGACCAAGCGTCAACTTATACAAACCCCTGTCCGAAGGACGATATGGGGAAGCAAAGCAACTGCTTACAAGGCGTCGGGATACGCAAAATCCGGAAACGAAAAAAGGCAGCCTTTAGGGCTGCCTTTATCATGGTGGGTGATGAGAGATTCGAACTCCCGACCCTCTCGGTGTAAACGAGATGCTCTAACCAGCTGAGCTAATCACCCTTTTGCAAACCGCGCTGTTCTGCGGAAGCGGGCGGAACTTACCATGGTTTCCCCAAAAAGCAATGCCAGTTTTGCATAAAAATGTAACTTCTATTTGAGGGCGGATTATCTTTGGCAAATGCTCAACCCAAGCCAGCCAAAACAGCATGATTTCCCCGTATTTTCAGGCACATGACACATGCGTGAAGCGGCTCTGAAATGCCAAACTTGGGCAGGATGATTCGCAAATATCGGGAAAAGAAAAAAGGCAGCCTTTAGGGCTGCCTTTATCATGGTGGGTGATGAGAGATTCGAACTCCCGACCCTCTCGGTGTAAACGAGATGCTCTAACCAGCTGAGCTAATCACCCGTCTTCTTGGGGTCCATTGCCCCGAAGCGGAGCGGAACATAGCATGGATTTTCCAAAAAGCAATGCCGGTGACACAAGTCACCGGCATTTTTTAGCTGAACATCGTCAAACTTAGTTGACGGCGTCCTTAAGGCCTTTACCAGCCTTGAACTTCGGCTGTTTCGATGCCGGGATGTCGATTTCTTCACCGGTGCGCGGGTTGCGACCTTTTGAAGCAGCGCGAGCAGCGACAGCGAAGGTACCGAAACCAACCAGACGAACTTCGTCGCCGGATTTCAGAGAATCGGTGATGGAATCGAAAACAGCGTCTACTGCCTTGGCAGCGTCAGCTTTGGACAGATCAGCTTTAGCAGCTACACTTCCAACGAGATCGTTTTTATTCACTTCCTGGCCCCCTTGTTTGGACGTTCGGAGTTATGAGGAAATTTGGTTTGCCCCAAACCTGTTGCATGGGCAGTGTAAGCAGGTCGCAAACAGCTCGTCAATGCGAGAGACGCAGTTTTCTGCGGTTTTTGACGTTTTTTTCGATTTTTTGCGCTTTACACCAATCCCGACATGTTCCTGCGCCGATTCTTGGGCAAAGTTATCCACAGAAAAAGGGGGCCGACAGTGTCGGCCCCCTTGTTTTCTGCGCGTTCTAACGATCCCTAGTGAGTCGTCACGCCGCCGATTTCCGATTCTTCGCCGTCCTTGGATTTGACAGCAACGTCATCAACCTCTTCTTCCCACTCAATCGGGACAAGCGGATTGACCAAGGCGTGGCTCAGAACTTCGTCAACATGCGACACAGGAATGATTTCCATGCCGCGTTTGACATTGTCCGGAATCTCTTCGAGATCCTTTTCGTTTTCCTGCGGGATCAGAACGGTTTTCACCCCGCCGCGCAACGCAGCCAAGAGCTTTTCTTTCAAACCGCCAATCGCAAGCACACGGCCACGCAGCGTGACTTCGCCGGTCATCGCAACGTCCTTGCGCACCGGGTTGCCGGTCAGAACCGAAACAACCGAAGTCACCATGCCAACACCGGCCGACGGGCCGTCTTTGGGGGTGGCGCCTTCTGGCACGTGAACGTGGATGTCACGTTTCTGGAACAAGGTTGGCTTGATCCCGAAATCAACCGCACGCGAACGGACAAACGAGGTCGCCGCCTGAATAGATTCCGTCATGACTTCACCGAGTTTACCGGTGGTTTTCATGTTGCCCTTGCCCGGGACGGTAACAGATTCGATCTGAAGCAGATCACCACCGAACTCGGTATAGGCAAGACCGGTGACAACACCGACCTGATCTTCACCCTCGGTCTCGCCGAAGCGGAACTTGCGGATACCGGCATATTTGCCAAGTGTCCGCGGGGTGACACGAACCGTTTTCAGGTTTTCAAGCATGATACGCTTGGTCGCCTTACGGGCCAGCTTGGCCAATTCACGTTCGAGGCTACGCACACCGGCTTCACGGGTGTAATAGCGGATCAGATCACGAAGTGCCTCGTCCGAGATGCTCCATTCCCCCTTCTTCAGGCCGTTATCCTTGACCTGCTTGGGAATGAGGTGACGTTTGGCGATCTCGACTTTCTCGTCTTCGGTGTAACCGGAAATCCGGATGACTTCCATACGATCAAGCAGCGGCTGCTGCATGCGAAGCGAGTTGGCCGTGGTGACAAACATCACATCCGAAAGATCGTAATCGACTTCGAGATAGTGATCGTTAAAGGTCGAGTTCTGTTCCGGATCCAATACCTCAAGCAGAGCCGAGGCCGGATCGCCGCGGAAGTCCGACCCCATCTTTTCGATCTCGTCGAGAAGGAAGAGCGGGTTGGAATATTTCGCCTTTTTCATGCCCTGGACAATCTTGCCCGGCATGGACCCGATATAGGTCCGGCGGTGACCGCGGATTTCGGATTCATCGCGAACCCCACCGAGTGACATGCGCACAAAGCTACGCCCGGTCGCATTGGCCATGGACTTGCCAAGCGAGGTTTTACCAACACCGGGAGGACCAACAAGGCAAAGGATCGGACCTTTGACCTTTTTGGTACGCGCCTGAACCGCAAGATATTCAAGGATGCGTTCCTTGACCTTTTCCAGACCGTAATGCTCCTTGTCGAGCACCTTCTTGGCCTTTTTCAGGTCATGGGAAACACGCGAACGCTTGTTCCACGGAATGGACACCATCCAGTCAAGATAGTTGCGCACCACGGTGGCTTCTGCCGACATCGGGCTCATATTGCGCAGTTTCTTGAGTTCTGCCTGTGCCTTTTCCTTGGCTTCCTTGGGCATTTTGGCCTTGTTCAGCTTCTCTTCGATTTCAGAAGCTTCATCCTTGCCGTCTTCGCCCTCGCCCAGTTCCTTCTGAATGGCTTTGAGCTGTTCATTCAGATAGTACTCGCGCTGGGTTTTCTCCATCTGGCGTTTGACGCGGTTGCGGATCTTCTTTTCAACCTGCAACACGCCAATTTCGGATTCCATGAAGCCGAAAATACGTTCCAGACGATCGCCAACCAGCTTGGTTTCCAGCAATTCCTGCTTTTCGGAAATCTTGAGCGACAGGTGGGATGCCACCGTGTCGGCAAGCTTGGCCGGTTCTTCGATCTGATTGACCGACACCAGAACTTCAGGCGGAATTTTCTTATTCAGCTTGATGTACTGTTCGAACTGGGTGACGACAGAACGGGCCAGCGCTTCGAGTTCGCTGTCATCCTCGTCACTGTCTTCACGCACCGAGCCATAGGCCTGGAAGAATTCCGGATTATCAACGTAGCCGGTAATTTCGGCACGTTTTCCGCCTTCAACCAATACCTTGACGGTTCCGTCCGGCAGCTTGAGAAGCTGCAAGACAGTTGCGACAGTACCAATTTCATAGAGATCTTCGACAGCCGGGTCATCGAGACCGGCGTCTTTCTGGGTGACAAGCAGGATCTGCTTGTCTTCGCGCATCACATCTTCGAGTGCACGCACCGATTTTTCACGTCCGACAAACAGCGGAACAATCATGTGCGGGAACACGACAATGTCACGCAACGGCAGCACCGGGTATATTTCGCCACGCGCCAATTCGACCATTATGTTCTTTCCCTACTCTGAGCCGTAACGCTGCTGTGCGGTCCTGCCATAGGCCCCGCCAGCAACGCGAACATGTTTTAGATAATCGTTAGATAATCCGGATTTCCCGCACCGCAATAGTTGCCGGTGCGGGAATTACGTTCAGGCAGTATTTTCAACACCTTCACGACGTTCTGCATGGATCAGCAACGGCTTTGCCTTTCCATTAACGACGTCAGCGTTGATGACGATTTCCTCGACACTTTCCATGGTCGGCAGATCGAACATGGTTTCAAGCAGGATGCCTTCCATGATCGAGCGCAAACCACGCGCACCGGTCTTGCGTTCAATTGCCTTGTCGGCAATCGCCTTGAGCGCATCTGTCTGGAAGGTGAGTTTCACGTCTTCCATATCGAACAGGCGCTGATACTGCTTGATCAGTGCGTTTTTCGGCTCGGTCAAAATCTGGACCAGAGCTTCGTTGTCGAGGTCTTCGAGCGTTGCCAGAACCGGCAGACGACCAATGAATTCCGGGATAAGACCGAACTTCAAAAGATCTTCCGGCTCGACTTCGCGCAGAACATCACCCGCACGGCGTTCATCAGGGCCACGGACATCGGCACCAAAGCCGATTGCGCTGCCCCTGCCACGCTGGGAAATCACCTTGTCCAGGCCAGCGAACGCACCGCCGACGATGAACAGGATATTGGTGGTGTCGACCTGCAGGAATTCCTGTTGCGGATGTTTCCGGCCGCCCTGCGGCGGAACGGAAGCAACAGTGCCTTCCATGATCTTGAGCAATGCCTGCTGCACGCCCTCGCCCGAAACATCACGGGTGATAGACGGGTTGTCAGACTTGCGCGAAATCTTGTCGACTTCGTCGATATAGACGATGCCGCGCTGGGCCCGCTCGACATTGTAGTCAGCAGCCTGCAGCAGCTTGAGAATGATGTTTTCGACATCCTCACCCACATAACCGGCTTCGGTCAGGGTGGTGGCATCTGCCATGGTGAACGGCACATCAAGAATACGTGCCAGGGTCTGGGCCAGAAGCGTTTTACCGCAACCGGTCGGACCGACCAGCATGATGTTCGATTTTGCCAGCTCGATGTCTTCATTCTTGCTGGAATGGTGCAGGCGCTTGTAATGGTTGTGAACCGCGACCGAGAGAACTTTCTTCGCATGGCCCTGACCGATGACATAGTCATCAAGGACCTTGCAAATCTCTTGCGGAGAAGGCACCCCGTCTGCCGATTTGACGAGATGTGTTTTGTGCTCTTCGCGGATGATGTCCATGCAAAGCTCTACGCATTCATCACAGATGAACACGGTTGGACCGGCGATGAGCTTGCGAACCTCGTGCTGGCTCTTTCCACAGAAAGAACAGTACAGAGTGTTCTTGGAGTCCCCGCTATTCGATTTGCTCATACAAACCCCAATTACGTTTGACGTTATCTTTTATCGCCATGTTAGCCGGTAAACGATACCGATCTCAACGTTTAATCTGCGCTTTTCGGCTTTATGGCGTCATGTTTGATATGGGTTCGCTATCTTGGTTGCGAAACCCCTTGCATTAATCACCCAAACGTTCGGGCGGCCAGCAAGTTCCGAACAATAACGCCCAAGCCTGCACATACTCTTGTCTATGACTTAAAACTGCCATGAGGCAAGACATAAAAAAACGCCCCGGCCGATCACCGGGGCGTTTCCACCAATCACACCTGAGTGATCAGTCTTTCTTTTCATCACTTTCCGGCTTCGGACGCGATGTAACGACCTCGTCGATCAGACCAAATTCCTTGGCCTGATCAGGGGTGAGGAAGTTATCACGCTCCATTGCGTCTTCGATGGTCTTGAGATCGCGGCCGGTATGTTCGACATAGATCTCGTTAAGACGCTGACGCAGAGCCAGAATTTCACGGGCATGAATTTCGATGTCCGATGCCTGACCCTGGAAGCCGCCTGACGGCTGGTGGATCATGACGCGTGCATTGGGCAGGCAGTAACGCTTGCCTTTTGCACCGGCCATCAGAAGCAGCGAGCCCATGGATGCCGCCTGCCCCATGCACACCGTGGAGACATCGCAACGGATGTACTGCATGGTGTCATAGATGGCGAGACCCGAGGTCACAACACCGCCCGGTGAGTTGATGTAAAGCGAGATATCCTTATCCGGATTTTCCGATTCGAGATGCAGCAACTGCGCACAGATCAGTGACGACATGCCGTCATGGACCTGACCGTTGATGAAAACGATGCGCTCCTTAAGAAGGCGCGAAAAGATGTCATAGGCACGCTCGCCACGGCTGGTCTGTTCAACGACCATCGGTACAAGCGAATTCATCCGTTCTTCAATCATCAACTGCAATCTCCCTGCATGATCCTAAACCGTGTCCGGCCGGATTACTTGTCTTCGGATTTGTCAGCAGCTTTTTTAGCGGCCGGCTTTTTGGCTGCAGCTTTCTTGGCCGGGGCTTTTTTAGCCGGAGCCTTTTTCTCTGCGTCCTTTTTCGCCGGTGCTTTCTTAGCAGCCGATTTCTTCTTCGGAGCTTCGTCTTCCTCTTCCGGCTTCAGAAGGTCTTCAACCGAAACGGTTTTTTCTTCTACCTTGGCGAGTTCGACGATGTAATCAACGACCTTGTCTTCATATACAGGGCCCTGAAGCGCCTGCAAGGCCTGCGGGTTATTTTTATAGAATTCGATAACCTGCTGTTCCTGACCCGGATATTTCTGGGCTTCGGCAACGAGGACCTTGTTGACGTCTTCCTGAGTGACCTGGATCTCATTCTCACGGCCGACTTCTGCAAGCAGAAGACCCAGAAGAACGCGACGTTCTGCGATTTCGCGGAACTCTTCGGTCAGCTCTTCTTCGGACTTGCCTTTGGTTTCGTCGTCTTCCTGTCCAGCTTCACGGGCCTGTTTGATCTGGCCAATGATGCCTTCGAGTTCGTTTTCAACAAGCGACTTCGGCAGTTCGAAGCTGTGGTTTTCAGCCAGCGCGTCAAGAAGCTGACGCTTCATTTTCTGACGGGAAACCGATTCGTATTCGCGCCCAAAGTCCTTGCGGATCGCTTCCTTAAGGGACTCAAGGCTGTCCTGACCGAGTTTCTTGGCCAGTTCATCATCCAGCTCAGCCGGTTTCTTTTCCTTGATTTCCTTGACGGTTACGTCGAACTCAGCGTCTTTGCCTGCGAGTTCGGCAGCACCGTAAGCTTCCGGGAATTTCACTTTGACGACGACTTCGTCACCAGCGTTCACACCGGTCAGCTGATCTTCGAAACCTTCGATGAAGGAACCCGAACCGAGTTCGAGTTCGTAATCTTCGGCTTTGCCGCCTTCGAACGCTTCACCGTCAATTTTGCCCAGGAAGTCGATAACAACAACGTCACCGGCTTTGGACTTGCGCTTACGTGCGAGCGGTGCGGTCGTACCCTGTGCGGATGCGATGCGATCGAGGGTTTCGTTCACCTTGCTGTCGTCAAGTTCAACAACTTCACGGGTCAGCTTCAGCTTTTTGAAGTCCATTGCTTCGATGGCCGGGATGATTTCGACTGCGATGTCGAATTCCAGATCGCCGCCTTCATCGAATTTGGTGACTTCGATTTTCGGCTGAACAGCCGGGCGCAGGTCATTGTCGTTCAGAACCTTGCCGGTGTTTTCGTTAACAGCGGCTTCAAGGACTTCGCCCATGACGGCCTGGCCGTAACGCTGACGCAGGAGTTTCGCCGGAATCTTGCCCGGACGGAAGCCCGGCAGGCGAACCTGATCCTTGATCTCGTCAAGTTTGGCGACGACTTTTTCTTCGATATGTGCGGCGGGCACGACGACTTTGAACTCGCGCGCCAGGCCTTCGTTTTTGGTTTCAGTAACCTGCATAGATAACTCTTTTGCTTGGTTCGAATAATGTCCGTTACGCGACGCAGTCCGGACGTCAGAAAGTCAATACGACTAAACGAATATGGTACCCGGTCAAATTTTCGGCCTGCTTATGGTACGGGTGAAGGGACTCGAACCCCCACGGATTGCTCCACTGGAACCTAAATCCAGCGCGTCTACCAGTTCCGCCACACCCGCACACAAGCATAGAAATCACTCCGGTCACACCGGAATGAGTGCGCCTTAATACAAACTTCGATCCCCTCATGCAAGCATCGCCTTTTCGACAAACGCAATCTTGTCGAAAATATCCATCAAACAGGGCCTAAATCGACGGCAATCAGCCGATTTCAGGTAACGCAACCCTAGCGGAAATGACGTTTTACGGCACTGGAAACCGCAATTTTGCCCTGCCCGACGTAACTTTCGTGATTTTTTTCGATGGTCGAAAGGTCATAGAGATAGTTCACCATCATCCCGAATGACTGGTTCCAGCCATTTTCCTTGGCATTGCCGTTCCAGTTCAGTCGTTCAACCCGCGCACCGTTGCTCAGATGAAAATGCGCGACCGGATCAAAGGCGGTATCCATGCCGGGACGCTTGGCATTCAAAAGATACCACGCCGTCAGGTACTCGATATTTGCCCGCGTGCGCTCGGAAACTTCGTCCGGGCTGGTCGCGGGTGGTTTCGGCCCCAGCAAGTCATCGCAATCGGTCAAGGCGGCCTCAATCGCCTTGGGCAGTCCGGTTTCCTCCCCCTTGGCCATGGTATCAAGCTGCCGGTCCATCCAGCTGCGCAGTGCCGGTATCGGCGACAGGGTAGAAAATTGTTTGAGATGCGGCAGATCACGTTGCAATTGGGCGACCACCCGTTTGATCAGGAAGTCGCCAAAGCTGATTCCCGCCAATCCGGCCTGCGCGTTCGAAATAGAATAGAAGATCGCCGTGTCGGGCTTCGTTTCGCTTTTGGGCGCCTTTTCCGTGGCGCCCAAATCGTCATCCTTGCTTTCGATCAGTTCATCGACGTTGCCTGCAATGCCGTTCACAAGTGCAACTTCCACGAAAATAAGCGGCTCGTCCGGCATACCGGGATGGAAAAAGGCAAAACACCGCCGGTCCGACGCCAGTCGACGTTTAAGGTCATCCCAGCTTTGAATGGCGTGAACCGCTTCATAGGCGATCAGTTTTTCAAGTAGTGCGGCAGGTGAATTCCATGTGATGCGGCTCAGTTCCAGAAAGCCGATATCAAACCAGCTTGCCAGCAATGTCTTGAGATCACGTTCCAGAATGGCAAGTCCCGGGGCCTCCTTGCGCCAGCGCAAAAGATCGGCGCGCAGATCAACCAGGAACTTCACACCTTGTGGTAACGAATTGAATTCCTTGAGGATCAAACGAAATGGCGGCACCAGTGCGGCACGCAGTTCGGTTTCAAGCAATGCCTGTTCTGCCAGATCATCAGCCGCCGTCCAATCGGCCATCACAGCCGCAACACGGTCGCGATCCACACCGAATTCATTGACCAGAAGATGCAGGAATTCACGTTTTCCCGCATCATCAAGACGTAAGAAATCATGTCCAAGCGCGGCTGCACGCGCACGGGCCGATACCGCCCCACCGCGCCTTGCCAGACAATCGGCGATCTGTTCGCGCCAACGGTCCTGGCGGGTCTGGCTTTCATCAAAACCAAGGCCACGCACCACTGGGCTATCGCGCAGTTCGCGCCAAGCGCCGCGAAGATTATCAAGGGTTCTGTCGAGAAACGTCTGAGACATGCCTGTCTCCCACTCCGATATCAGAAGAACTTCAAATTGTTTCCTCAATGCGTGATGTTCTATCCCATCACGCCATACCGTTTTTATATCGGGTGATTATACCGTAAGTGCCAGCGGCTGCGGCGACTTCTTATTCACCTTATTTCACGTCATGCCTTTTTACGTGACGCCAGCCACAGTTCGCGCAAGACAGCCGGAAGATGTTCCGGGATGTCTTCAGCGATCAGTCCCGGCCCAATATCCGCCCCGCTTCGTGCATGAAGCCATACCCCCATGCAGGCGGCGTCAAAACTGTCCATGCCTTGCGCCATCAACCCACCAATGATCCCGGCCAACACATCACCCGATCCTGCAGTTGCCAGCCAAGGCACATCGACCGCACTGATTGCTGCCCGCCCGTCGGGGGCAGCAATCACCGTATCAGCCCCCTTGATCAGGACAGTTGCGCTACAGCGTTTGGCCGCTGCGCGTGCCCGACACAGCTTGTCACCGGTGATATCGGGAAACAGGCGGGCAAATTCGCCCTCGTGCGGGGTCAGGACGGTCGGGCCTTGTACGGCAAAGCACAAGGTAGACGGATCTTCTGCAAAGCTTGTGAGTGCATCGGCATCAAGCACCGTCGCCCGGCACAGATGCAAAAGTTTCAGAACAAGGGCACGGGTATCATCACCAACCCCAAATCCCGGCCCGATGACAAAGGCATTATGACGACAGTCATTCACAAGCGCATCAAACGCAGACATCGGGGCGGTCATGTTGCCCGGCGCATCGGATGCGTAGATCGGCAACGCCTGCGCATCTGCCACGATGGTCAGAAGCCCCACACCGGATCGGCGTGCGGCACGCGCCACAAGGCGGGTTGCCCCGGTCATGGTAGCGCCACCAAAGGCCAAAAGATGCCCGCGATGGTATTTGTGGCCTTCAAGCCCCGGCCAATGGATGCCAGCCCGCCACAAAACCGGATCGTTTCGCCAGCAGGCCGGCGCAATATCAAGCACCGTCTGATCGGTGATGCCGATATCGCGTACGGCCAGTTCACCGCACATCAAACGACCCGGCAAAAGATAGTGCCCGGGCTTCGCGCGACAAAACGTCACGGTCAGGTCGGCCTTGACGGCGACACCCAGAACCATGCCGGAATTGCCATCGACACCCGATGGCACATCGACCGCAACAACGCTGCACGGGCTTGAATTGATTGTGGTGACAAGTTCGGCAACATCGCCGGTGATGGCGCGCGCAAGTCCGGCCCCGAAAATGCAATCGACCACCAGATCCGCGCCGACAACAAGGGCGGGTGAAAGAAGTTCGGTCGCCCCTTCCCAGCGGGCGGCATGCAGGGCTGCGTCACCTTTAAGATCAGCCACATCGCCCATCAGACCCAAGCGCACCGACCAGCCTTCATCGCGCAGAAGCTTGGCGATGGCAAAACCATCACCACCGTTGTTGCCGGGGCCACACAACACCGATACGGAACGTGGCGACCAGTGACGGATGATTTCCTCAAACACGGCGCGACCGGCATTCTGCATCAAAACGTCGCCGGGAATGCCGCCTTCGATCGTGCGGCGGTCTGCTTCGTACATTTGATCGGTTGTCAGGATTTCAAACATTTCACCCCGTCATCCTTGTCGTGAACTTCCGGTCTGCGTTGTGCATCAAGACAGCATTTAAAACAGGTCCAGTCGACTGTAGCCATTTAAATTTCACCCCACTATAGTGCAGCGAAATTCGCATGTCGGATAGTTGGCAGAAAGGCTGACCATCAGACCGCAAAACTAAACTTTCCGCAGCAAGGCTTTGCCCGCATGCATGTAGTCGTCATGGGCGCCGGGGTCATCGGGACAACGGCGGCCTGGTATCTTTTGCAAAATGGTCATCAGGTTACGGTCGTTGATCGCCGGCATGCCAGCGCGCAGGAAACAAGCTTTGCCAATGGCGGTCAGATTTCCGCCTGTCACGCCACACCCTGGGCGAATGCATCCACGCCCAAGCAAATCCTGGGCTGGCTTGGCCGGGAAGAAGCACCGCTTCTGTTTCGGATGCGCTTTGACCCGCAGCTGTTTTCATGGGGCTTGCGGTTCTTGCGCAACTGCACCGATGCACGGGCCAGGATCAATCTGGAAAAGGCGCTTCGCGTTGCGATCTATAGCCGCGATTGTCTGCGTGCGCTTCGCGACGAGCTTGATCTTGAATACGATCATAGCACACGCGGTATTCTGCATATCTGCCGCACTGAGCAGGACATGGTCGCGGTCGAAAAGGCCACCGCCCAGATGCAGGAATACGGGCTTAAACGTCGACTTGTCTCGCCCCAAGAATGTCTTAACATCGAACCGGCCTTGCGTGATGCCACAGCACCGATCATTGGCGGCAGCTTTACCCCCGATGATGAAAGCGGTGATGCGCGTAAATTCACCGAATGTCTGAGCGAACATTGCATCGCCAAGGGTGCCGCATTCCACTTCAACACCAACATCACCGGCCTTGTGCACGATCAGGGAAAGATCACCTGTGTTCAAACTGACAAGGGTGACATCCATGCGGATGCCTTTCTGGTCTGTCTGGGCAGCTACAGCCCGCTGATGCTGGCCCCGCTTGGCATTAAACTGCCGATTTATCCGTGCAAGGGATACTCGATCAGCATCGATACCACAGGCTATTCCGGGGCACCCGAAACGGCCCTGATCGATGATAGCGTGAAAATGGTGTATTCGCGCCTCGGCACACACCTTCGAGTTGCAGGCACAGCGGAGCTTGATGGCTATAACCTTCGGATGTCGCTACGCCGCCAAAAACTTATCGTTGATAAAGCACTGGAATTATTCCCGAATTCAGGTGATCGCTCCAGCATCGATTTCTGGTCGGGTTTGCGGCCGGTAACGCCGGATTCTGCCCCTGTTCTTGGGGATACGAAGTATGCTAATCTATACCTTAATACGGGGCATGGGACGTTGGGTTGGACGATGAGTTGCGGATCAGCAAAAGCAGTCGCCGATCTCATCAGCGACAAGACCCCTGACATCTCTCTGACGGGGCTGGGTATCGACCGCTTTTAGCGGACGACCTGATTATTATGGGATCACGGGCTGACATGACCAGCAACACACCAATTGGTTCAACCAATGTGCCATTGGCCGACCAGGTTGTTCTGAACGCCCTGCCCTATGCCGCCGTCATTTGCGACCGCAACGGCATCGTCATGCAATGTAACGAGGCCATCGCGCGTTTGATCGGCGTTTCGCGTGATCGCATGCTTGGCCGCAAGGCCGGTTTCATTTCCAAAGGTCTGATGAGCGATATCGAAGATGTGTTTTCTTCGGGCCGGACTTGGCGCGGCGATATCATTCTGGTCGGTGCTGCCAAGGAAAGCCATGTCTGCGACCTTTCCATCGCGCCGCTTGAATACTGCCAGAACAATGAAACGCGCACCGCGGTGCTGATGACATTGCTTGAAAATGACCGTCAGGCACAGGCCGAACGTACCTTGATGGAGCAAAACCGCAATCAGTCGGATGCCAACGCGTCAAAATCCGACTTTATCGCCAATATGGGCCATGAATTGCGCACACCGCTTAATGCGATTATCGGCAACTCCGAACTGATTGCGCATGGGGTTCTTGGCGATCTGCCTGACGGGTATCGCGAATGCGGCCGCGACGTTTACGAGGCGGGCAAGCATCTGCTTGAACTGGTCAATAATGTTTTGGACGTGTCAAAGCTCTCGGCCGGTTCCATGACCTTGCAGCTTGAAGAGGCTGATCTTGGTTCGGTGATACGCGATGCCGCCCGGCTTGTCGGGGATGATATTTCGCGTCGCAGCCATCAATTGCAATTTGATCTGCCGGATCAGCCGGTATCGATGCTGTGTGACAAGCTGAAACTCAAACAGATCCTGATCAATATCCTGAGTAACGCGGCAAAATTCACGCCCGAACACGGCAAGATCCGCATCGGACTGACCACAACCGACGAAGACGTGAGTTTTGCGATCGAGGATAATGGTGTCGGCATGAGCCCGAATGACATTCCCCGTGCGCTGGCCCGATTCTCGCAGCTTCATCCATCCGGGGTGAAGGAAAGTGTCGGCACCGGTCTTGGCCTGCCGCTGGCCAAGCTTCTGGTCGAACTGCATGGCGGTCGACTTAGTATCGAAAGCGATCTTGGCAAGGGTACGACCGTGCGCATTACCCTGCCCCGGCCGTAACCTGATATCGTTAACTCTGTTTATCAAAAGACCCGCCCGGACATGTCCAAGGCGGGTCTTTTGATTTCAAGGCCTTACTGGGCCGCAGATTGATTGATCTGGTCGTGCCGCGCGATGACGTCCTTGGGCCAGCGGCTTTTGATGTAAGACAGGCTGGCAATGATTTCCTCGTCGCTTAGCACGCCCTCATATCCCTGCATGGCCGATTTATAATCGCCCCCGGCCATCGCCGCCGGTCCGTACTTGGTCAGTTCAAACAACACCTGATCGGGATGATGCCAGGTATGGCCGGTTTCGTCGTGGGGTGGCGCCGGAAGCAAACCGTCAGGACCGCGTTCACGCCAATTGGCTTCGCCCTCAAGTCTGGCACCATGGCAGGACGCACAATTTGCGTCATAGATTTTCTTGCCCCGCGCCACCAGTTGCAGATCATCAGGACGCAACGAGACATCCTGATCCGTGATCCCGTCCGGGCCAAAGAATGTGACGATGCCATACATAATCGC
This sequence comes from Thalassospira sp. CH_XMU1458, assembly GCF_037027205.1. Lineage (NCBI taxonomy): Bacteria > Pseudomonadati > Pseudomonadota > Alphaproteobacteria > Rhodospirillales > Thalassospiraceae > Thalassospira > Thalassospira sp. CH_XMU1458. The sequence goes on from NZ_JAYMDW010000002.1 coordinate 949,542, forward strand.
CGCACCGATAAGGGCGCCAAGCGCCATAACACCTTTATTCTTCAATGTGCTCTCTCATTCTTTTGGGTTTCGGGATCATACCTTGCGGGCGAGATCATTGATGATCGGGCAGTTCGGACGATCATCGCCGTGACAGGACTGCACCAGATCAGACAATGTATCGCGCAGGCTTTGAAGTTCGGCGATCTTGCGTTCGATCTCTGCCAGATGGGTTTTAGCAATTTCCTTTACATCGGAAGAGGCACGGTTGCGGTCCTCGTAAAGTGACAGCAACACCCGGCAGTCTTCGACCGAAAACCCCAGCCCGCGGGCACGTTGCAGAAACCGCAATTTGTGCAGATCGTTTTCATCATAGTCGCGATACCCGTTGGCCAGGCGCCCCGGCGAAACCAGACCGATATCCTCGTAATAACGGATGGTTTTCGCCGGAAGTCCACATTCAGTCGCGGCATCAGAAATGTTCATCGCCCTCTCCTATTTCCGGACTGTCCAGCGCCGCAATGTCAGCGAGTTACCAACAACCGAGACGGAGCTGAGCGCCATCGCCGCACCGGCAATCGCCGGGCTCAGAACACCGAATGCTGCCAACGGAACACCCACCACGTTATAGGCAAAGGCCCAGAACAGGTTCTGTGCGATCTTGCGACGGGTGGCGATCGAAATATCAATCGCGGCAGACACAAGTGCCGGATCAGACCGCATCAGGGTGATGCCAGCCGTTTCCATGGCAACATCGGTGCCACCGCCCATGGCAATACCGACATCGGCCGCGGCCAGTGCCGGGGCATCATTGATGCCGTCACCAACCATGGCGACATGACGGCCTTCCTTGCGGAGTTTTTCGACTTCACGTGCCTTGTCTTGCGGGCGAATACGACCTTCGCCGCGTTCCAGACCAAGTTCGCGTGCCACGTGGCTTGCGACATCCTGACTGTCACCCGACAACATGATCGATGAAATACCGCGTGCCTTCAGATCGGCAATCGCCTGTTTGGCACCTTCGCGAATGCGATCCTCAAGTGTCAGGTACCCTGCAAACTTGCCATCAATCGCAACCAGAATAACGGTTCTGCCTTCGCCTTCGTGCTTCTTGATGTCCTTTGCCAGATCCTGCGGCGGACCTGCAATATCAAGATCACTCAGCAAGGCTTCGCTGCCGATGGCGATCTTGTGCTTTTCAACATCGGCCATGACACCGGCACCGGTTTTGCCCTTGAAGTTATCGATATCAGGCAGCGACACACCTTCATCCTTGGCAATCGAGACAACTGCACGCGCCAGGGGATGTTCACTGGCGGCCTGAACGGCTGCTGTCAGGCGCAGCAACTCATTACGGTCAACACCCTCAACCGGGCAGATATCGCGCACGGTCGGCGTACCTTCCGTCAGGGTGCCGGTTTTATCAAAGATGACGGTATCGACATTATGGGCCTGTTCAAGCGCCTCGAAATTACGGATCAGGATGCCGTTGCGCGCAGCACTGCCGGTACCGGCCACCAGCGCAGTCGGCGTCGCCAGACCAAGCGCACAAGGACATGCAATCACCAACACGGAGACGGCGGCAACGATGGATGCCTCTGCGCCAAAGCCGGTAAACAACCAGGCGGCCAAGGTCAGCAGTGCAATGACAACCACAATCGGCACGAACACGGCCGATACCCGGTCGACAAGCTTCTGCACCGGCGCCTTGCCGGTCTGAGCCTTTTCAACCAGGCGAATGATGCGCGACAGCGTCGTATCATCGCCAACCGCACTGACTTCGATATCAAGACGTCCGGTGCCATTCACCGCGCCACCAACGACCGTATCGCCACTAACACGTGCCACGGGCCGGGTTTCCCCGGTGATCAGGCTTTCATCAAGTTCACTTTCACCGGCATGAACCTTGCCATCGACCGGCACACGTTCGCCCGGCAGGACGCGAACGATATCGCCGACCATAAGGCTTTCAATCGCAACATCCTGTTCGCCTTCGCCCGCGACCACCTTGCGCGCACGACGTGGACGCAGCGCCATCAACTCACGAATGGCCGCTGATGCCCCGCGTTTGGCGCGTTCTTCCATGATTTTACCCGCAAGGATCAGGGTAATGATCGCAGCCGATGCTTCGAAATAAAGATGGGTCTGCCCGGCATTGGCCGTCAGCATGTTATAGAGGCTGAGGAAATAGGCCGCCGATGTCCCGAGTGCGACCAGCACATCCATGTTGGCACTGCGATGGCGCAGGGCCGCATATGCCCCCTGATAGAAGCGCGCACCAATATAGAACTGAACCGGGGTCGCAAGTACAAGTTCAACCCATGCCGGCAGATGATAGGAAACACCAAGGTTCATCCAGACCATCTGCAAAACCAATGGTGCGGTCAGCAATGCCGATACCGCAAGAAGGATCAGGGATTTGTCCTGTTTCTTCTCGTTGCGTGCCGCTTCGTCTGCGTCACCGTCTTCGGATCCGGATTTGTTGCGTGACGTTGCGTGATAGCCGGCATCCTCAATCGCCTTGATCGCGATGGCATCGTTGACCTTGCCCGACAGGGCCGAGATATCGGCACGTTCCAGCGCGAAATTGACACTTGCCGTGGTGACGCCCGGCAATGCCGAAAGTGCCTTTTCAACCCGCAAGGCACAGTTCGCGCATGTCATGCCATCGACATCAAAGGAAAACTGCTGGGTCACGACGCTATAGCCTGAATCCGCGACTGCCTCGGCGATTTTGGATGTATCAAGCTTGCTGTCGTCAAAATGCACATTTGCGCTGTTAAGTGCAAAGTTCACGGTGACATCAGAAACACCATCGAGACCAGCAATGGCCTTTTCAACGCGGCCTGCGCAGTTTGCACAGGTCATGCCTTCGATCTCGAGGTTTACTTCGCTGGTATTGGCAGTCGGCTGCACGGATGCCCCACCGCCTGCTGCGGTATCGTACTCGTCTGTTCGGCGATCCATATCACGCACCTCAAAAAGGGGTTATTACAAGATATGGGGCACGATAGACCTTCCAGCAACTGGAAGGTCAAGATAAAAAAGCGATATGTAAAAATGCAGGGCTAACACTCTGATACCAAAAAGAAAGCCCCGGACATTGCCGGGGCCTTCTGAAAATTGTTTGTTGGCCGATGATCAGCCTTCCGGGTTTGGTTCCCCGGCTGCGCGGAACTGGATGTAGTTCGGCAGGCCCATCATGTCGATCAGGCGGATCTGCTGTTCCAGCCAATAGGCATGATCTTCTTCGCTGTCATCAAGCAGGGCGACCAGCATCTGACGGGTCTGGAAATCATCCTCTGCCTCGGCGATCTTGATCGCCTTTTTCAGAAGATTGATCACGTGATATTCGTGTTCGAGATCGTTTTTCATCATCTCGGGCACGGTTTTGCCGATCTTGATCGGTTCGCGCGATGCGGTATCGGGCACGCCTTCAAGGAACAGGATACGCTCGATCAGACGTTTTGCGTGTTCGAGTTCCTCATCCTTTTCGTGATGCATGCGCTCATAGAGCGAATGCAGGCCCCAATCGGCATACATTTCAGCATGTGTGTTGTACTGATCCGCCGCCGACAGTTCGGCAGTGAGCTGTTTGTTCAGCGCGGCGAGGACCTTTTTACTACCCTTCATGGCGTAATACTCCTGATCTGATTAGTCGCCGTCGCCTGAACGGCTCTGGATGTAGTTTGCAATCCCGACATTTTCGAGCTGCCATTCTTCGGTCTCAAGCCAATCAACGTGCTCTTCCTGTTCTTCCAGGAATTTCACAAGCAGATCGCGCGTCACAAAGTCTTCGGCCTTTTCACAGGCGGTGATGGCTTCGCGCAGAAGCGGCAGAGACGCCAACTCAAACTTCATGTCACAGCTGATGATCTCTTCGACATTTTCGCCGATCATCAGTTTGTTGAGGTTCTGGAGGTTGGGAAGACCTTCAAGAAACAGAATGCGCTCAATCGTGTCGTCAGCGCGTTTCATTTCCTTGATCGAGAGCTTGTACTCATACTCGCCCATTTCTTCCACGCCCCAGTCCCGCAGCATTCTGGCATGCAGGAAATACTGGTTAATCGCAGTCAACTGGTTGGTCAGAATGCGATTAAGATATGTGATGATCTTGGGATCACCTTTCATCATGGCTCTCCTGATGGTTGGGCTATGCAGATAGTGGGAATCCACCCGGCTTGTTTCAAGGAAAAAACGCGCCTTTGATTACCATTATCAATAATTTAGCCGATTTTATCGAAATAAGCCACTCGGGTTGAATGACTAAAAATCATTCGCACGGATTTCCCTGAGAATGAAAATCGGTTCGGCGAAATTGCCCTTCGCAAAGATCTTGTGCCCGGATGTTTTCGTACGACTCGCAACTGCCGTGCAATCGATTGAAGCAAAACATGAAGCAGCACTTTCACACCATTCGTTTCATCCTTGGTGATCAACTGACACCGTCGCTTTCAAGCCTGAAGGATGCAGATCCCAATCGGGACCTGATCGTCATGGCAGAGCCGCATGTTGAGGCCACCTATGTCCCCCATCACCGCCAAAAAATCGTGATGATCCTCTCTGCGATGCGCCACTTTGCCGAGGAATTGCGCGAAAACGGATTTCACGTCGCGTATTTTGACTATCAAAACCATCCGACAAAATCCTTCACCGATGCCCTGAAAGCCGCCCTTTCCGAGCACAACATCAAGGAAGTTATCGTCACCGAGCCCGGTGAATGGCGGGTCAAACATGAAATCGACAAATGGTCCGAAGACCTTGATATCTCGGTTGATGTGCGCGCCGACGACCGGTTCTTTGCCCCGCTTTCGGCATTTGCGGATTTTGCCAAGGACCGCAAGGAACTCCGGATGGAGTATTTCTATCGCGGTTTGCGGCGCGATACCGGCATTCTGATGGAACCCGATGGCAAGCCGGTTGGCGGGCAATGGAACTTTGATCACGACAATCGCAAAAGTCTGCCCGATGATGTGACGCCCCCATCACCAAAGACCTTTGCGCCCGACAAGATCACGCAGGGCTTGCTTGATCGCGTTTGCGATGATTTTCCCGATGCGCTGGGGGATATTGCGTCATTTGGCTGGCCGGTCACCCGCAAGGATGCGCTTGCGGCACTTGATCATTTCATCAAGCATCGCTTGGCGCAGTTTGGCGATTATCAGGATGCGATGACGGTCAAAAGTGCCACCCTTTATCATTCCCTGATCAGCCCATGCCTCAATACCGGGCTGTTGTTGCCTGATGAAGTCTGCCGGGCGGCCGAGAAGGCCTATCTTGAGGGCAAGGCGCCACTGAACGCGGTCGAGGGGTTTATTCGCCAGATCCTTGGCTGGCGGGAATATGTCCGTGGGCTTTACTGGTATCTTGGCCCGGACTACGGCAGCGGCAATCATTTTGATGCCAAACGCCACCTGCCCAGGTTTTTCTGGGATGGCGATGTGCCGATGAATTGCCTGAAGCAAGCGATTGGCGAAACGCTTGAAAATGCCTATGCCCATCACATTCAGCGTTTGATGGTGATTGGCAATTTTTCCCTGCTGGCTGGGCTTGATCCCAAAGAAGTCTGCGACTGGTATCTGGCGGTCTATATCGATGCGTTCGAATGGGTTGAGCTTCCCAACACCTTTGGCATGGCGCTTTATGCCGATGGCGGCAAGATGGCATCAAAGCCCTATGCCGCCAGTGGCAAGTATATCGACCGCATGTCGGATTACTGTAAGGACTGCCAGTACAACCCGCGCAACAATACCGGCACGGATGCCTGTCCGTTCAACGCGCTTTATTGGCATTTCATGGATCGCAACGCCGATAAGCTTGGCAACAATCCGCGCCTTGGCATGCCATACCGCAACTGGGCCCGCATGAAGGACGACAAAAAGCGTGATTTGATCGCACAGGCCGACGCGTTCTTAAGCAAACTTGATGATGGCAAGTTTGATACCGGATCAGAACAAGGTAGCCTTTTCTGAGGCTTAGAAATCAAACGTAATCTGTTGATCGGATTTATCGCGCCCGGCCGGTGGTCGTTTCTGTTTAAATGTTCGGCTGCCATGCTGCTTGACGATTTGCTGTGCCCGATCGCGGAAATCATCGTTTTTGCGAATGGCCCAGATGTTGGTACGCGCATGTCGGGCGGCGGCCATGTGATCGATAATCGGCGCTGGATAATGTTTTCCGATCTCAACGCCCAGATCAATCTGTTCAATCGGGGCAAGACGCCAGGGTTCGTGAATGAACGCGTCCGGCACGTCACGCAGTTCCGGCACCCAACGGCGGATGAACGCACCGTCGGGGTCCTGATCATTGGATTGTTTGACCGGGTTATAGATGCGTGGCGTGTTGATCCCCGTCGTGCCTGATTGCATCTGGATCTGGGGGTAATGAATGCCCGGTTCGTAATCGACAAATTGCCGGGCGAGATGCAACGAAGGTTCGCGCCAATGTTGCCAAAGCTGATAACTAACAAAGGCTGTCAGCATCGCGCGCATTCTGAAATTGATCCAGCCAGTGTGATCAAGGGCCCGCATACAGGCATCAATAAACGGAAATCCGGTTTTGCCTGCTTTCCACGCCAGAAGGCCCGGATCATCGGAATGATCAGGCCGCAAGCCGTTATAGGCCGGATGCAGGTTTTCAATCTCGATCCCCGGGGTGGTTTCAAGCTTCTGGACGAAATGACAATGCCAGTGCAGCCGGCTTTCATATGCCTTTAGTGCGGAAAGAAAGCCTTTGGGGCGATCCGTTGCAGGCATGGCATGGATATCGCGCCGTCTTTCACGCACGGCATGAATGATTTCGCGCAGGGATACTGTGCCATAGGCAATATGCGGGCTTAGCCGTGAACAGCTATCGAACGCGGTTCGGGGCGATGACATTTCGCGGTGATATCTCTGTCCGCGATAGCCAAGGAAACTGTCAAGCAGCCGCATCCCCGCACGACGTCCACCACCCTGTGGATCATTGCAAGGTGCGGAAAGGTGTGCCACCGGATGTTGCGGAATTGTACCGGGATCAAGATCAACAGCAGGTGTTTGAAACCGCACCTGCCCGGTCGGTGGGCTGGCAAAAAAAGCCTGCCATGCCCCGTGCCAGTGATCGCGATCAAGCCTGCCACGAATGACGGCAAACTGCCGATGTTCCTGGAATGCAATGCCATTTTGGCGCGCCCAATCCGAAACGGCCAGATCACGTTTGAATGTCCAGAGATTACCGGTTTCTTCGTGTGCGTGAATGGCACGGATATCGAATGTGTCGGCGAGCCCGGCCAAGACATCAACAACATTACCAACCCGCACGGTAAGCGATTGACCAAGCGCACGAACATCAGAAGCCAGTTCATGCAGGGACGCGCGGATAAACTGCCAATGCCGTGCTGATGTGTCTGGCAAGCGCCAATAGTCGGGCTCGACGACATAAAGCAACACAACCGGATATCCGGCAGCAATCGCCGCATTCAGCGCCGCATGGTCATGCAGACGCAAGTCGCGTTTTAACCAGACGATTGTGATTGCTGTGCGCATCAGCGCCACCCAACGACAACGTTTGCATTAGGTGTGGTAGGCAGACTTAAAATGCGGAAACAAACAAGCGGCATGCAAACGGAACTCGCGATCACAAGAACATTGCTTCCATACGCTGCGTGACTTTGTCCGGATTGGTTTGACCCAGAGTCTACCCCAGAAACACAAAAAGCCGGACTTGTGTCCGGCTTCCGCATTGGCAATCCCGATTGACGGGTGCCTATATGGTGCGAGCGTTATGCAATCGCGTCACGTGCTGCTTTACGAGCAACGTCTTTGATCTGCCACTGGGAAATCCCGACATCATCAAGATCGCGCTTATCAAGGCCGTAAAGTTCATTCGCGACAGAGCGTGCATAGGCCCAACGGCGAACAGCAACAAGAATACTGGACAGGAACATGTTGAACCTCCTTGGGTTACAATTTTGAATGCTGCCTTGGAGGTGACCTCCAACTGTCTGGCGCATTCATCAGCTTGCTTCGCGTTGCAATATGTCGAAATTCCACTTGATCCTCAACCACCAAAAAATGCATATCATCTGTGCCATTTATTCACAGATAAACACATATGAACAAATCATACCCGACAATCCGTGGCTGATACGGCGATTAAGTCTGATGTTTTGAGTTGAATTATACCTGAACGCACATAGTGCAGCGCAGCATTTTCGCCGGATTTTCAGGTCAAAACGCCCTGCCCCATGCCCTGTCCTAGGCGTTACCCTCTGCGACCTTGGCAAACGGCAAGGCCGATTGAAGGGCATGGACGGTAAGCGGCGCGGCAACGCCTTTGACCGCGAAGTCACCACAGCAAACCGTCGGCTCGGTGATGTGGCTTGCCAGAACATCTGACATCAACAAGGGTGTGCCGATCTGTTTGGTCAGGCTTTCCAGACGGGCTGTCCGGTTTACCGCCACCCCCATCACGGTGAAATCCAGTCGGTGGGTACCGCCGACATTGCCATAGACCACTTCGCCGTAATGAAGCCCGACGCCAAAGCGAAGGATTGGCAGCCCTTCTTTCAAACGTTTCCGGTTGACATTTTCCAGATCCGCCAAGGCGGCCTCAGCTGCAAGCACGGCGTTTTCGCAGACATTTTCGGCTGATTGATTGTTTTCCTGGGCAAAGACAATCAGCATCGCATCGCCGACAAAACGCAAAATTTCGCCCCCATGGGCGCGCACGGCACGTTCAACCGTTTCGAAATAGACATTAAGACTGTCAAGCAGTTGTTCGACCGACAGGGTTTCGGTCATAACCGTAAAATCGCGCACGTCACTGAACCAAAGGGCTGCACGAATGGTTTCACCGTCGCCGCGACGAATATGACCATGCATGACCCGCGCGCCCGTGCGTTCGCCCAGATAGGTATCAAGCAACGAATGTTCGATCCGTTTGGTCACATGCAGTTCAAGCACCCCACCAACGTGATCCAGCAACCCTTCAAAACAAGCGATTTCTGCCTCATCGAAACCGTCGGGCTGATCTGTCGCGATGGTCATGACGCACCAGCGTCCGCCACTGAACCGAATGCGCGTACAATAATAGTCGGTCAACCCCATACCGATCAGCTCGCCGACAAGCGGGTGATGATCGGCCGGATTGACCTTTGCAAGGTGAATGCGCACCGGGCCACCATGCAGGTTCACGTCTTCGACCGGGCTTCCGATGTAAGAACCGCTTTCATGAATGCCATGGATGGCCTCCCACAGACGGGCCCCGTGTTCACGATCCCAAAGAAACGACCAGACGGCGACTTGCGGATGGAGCGCCTCCATCGAGCAGCGCATGCGTGCGATATGAAATCCTTGGGCGTTGATCCGGGTCATCAGTTGGTCAAGGAAGGCATTTGCATCCTCGATCAGGCGGCCTTCTTTGGCAATCCAGTCGATAACAGGTGCGCTATTCCACATGGTCGTCCTCTATTCCCCTGCTATCACATGATAATCACGACCAAATTCGATGCACTTATTCCGATGCGTCACAGCTTTAATGCCGACAAACGCCCTAATTGTTTTTGCTGCTCTGCAATATATTAGCGATGTATATTGCCAATTTTGTAACAAAGTGTTTCAGTTCGCAATCTGGAAACGCCCTGTTACAGTTTTGTGGATGCATTGTGCCCCTTCTCGCAGCATGTTGTCGCTGCAAATGGTTAAAAGCCAGGGAGGAAACCTAGATGTATCTGCGCAAAACCATCCTCGCCACTGGTGTGGCGTTTTCTGCACTCGCGACTGCTAACTTTGCTCATGCCGAGCCGACTGCTGAAGTCCTGCACTGGTGGACTTCGGGCGGCGAAGCAAAAGCTGTCGCATCCCTTAAAGAAGATTTTGAAGCCAATGGCGGCACCTGGGTTGATAGCCCGGTCGCTGGTGGTGCTGGCGATGCAGCCATGACCGTTCTGCGTTCGCGCGTTCTGTCGGGTGATGCACCGGCTGCTGTTCAGCTTAAAGGTCCGGCAATTCAGGAATGGGCCGAACAGGGTGCCCTTGCTGATCTCAATGACGTTGCCGCTGCTGAAGGTTGGGATGACGTTATCCCGGCTGCGATCCAGGACGTTATGAAATACGAAGGCGACTATGTTGCTGTTCCGGTAAACGTTCACCGCGTTGACTGGATCTGGGCAAACCCGACCCTTCTGGCAAAAGTTGGTGCCGATTCCGCACCGACCACCTGGGACGAGTTCAACGCCCTTGCTGACAAACTTCAGGCTGCTGGCATCACGCCGGTTGCCCATGGTGGTCAGCCGTGGCAGGACGCAACCGTCTTTGAAACCGTCGTTCTTGGCCTTGGCGGCCCGGAATTCTTCCAGAGTGCTCTGGTTGATCTCGACGAAGACGCACTGAACTCCGACACCATGAAAGCGGTGTTTGACCAGATGCGCAAAATCCGTGGTTATGTCGATGCCGACTTCCCGGGTCGTGACTGGAACCTTGCAACTGCAATGGTCATGAATGGCGAAGCCGCCATGCAGATCATGGGTGACTGGGCAAAAGGCGAATTCCTTGCTGCTGGCAAAGTACCGGGCAAAGACTTCATCTGTGCAGCAACCCCGTCTGAAAACGGCTACCTGTTCAACGTTGACAGCTTTGCAATGTTCAACGTTTCGGGCGACGACAAGGTCGCAGGCCAGAAACTGCTTGCCGAACTGATTGTTGGCGAGAAGTTCCAGGAAACCTTCAACCTTCTCAAAGGTTCGATCCCGGCACGTTCAGGCGTTTCGCTTGATAAGTTCGACGATTGCGCCAAGAAGTCCGAAGCTGACCTTCAGGCCGCACAGGAAGCCGGTGGTTTCCTTCCGTCCATGGCACATGGCATGGCGCTTCGTGGCCACCTTGCAGGTGCGATCGTTGACGTCGTGACCGCACATTTCAACTCCGACATGTCGTCTGACGAAGCCGTCTCGCGTCTGGTCGAAGCTGTTGAACTGGCCAAAGACTAATCTCATCTGATCAGTACAATCTGAGATATGAGCAATTTGCAGGCCCCGGAATTTCCGGGGCCTGTTTCCCACTCATTTAACTTTTGAGGCAAAGGTTATGGGGGCTTCTCAAAGCACCGAAAGCAACCTGACGGCCAGCATCCAGCGCCATCTGTCCAAGATCGTTGTTGCTCCGTCCTTTGCTGCGTCCCTGTTTTTTGTCTACGGGTTCATCCTGTGGACCGGCTATATGGCGTTTTCCAAGTCGCGCATGCTTCCCGTCTGGGATTGGGCAGGGCTTCGGCAATATGAACGTCTGTGGCAGATGGAACGCTGGCATGTTGCCATTGAAAACCTGCTGATCTTTGGTGGTCTGTTTATCGCGACCTGCCTGATCATCGGGTGCCTTCTGGCAGTTCTTCTTGATCAGCGTATTCGCGCCGAAGGTGCGCTTCGTACGATCTTCCTTTATCCGATGGCCCTGTCCTTCATCGTGACGGGTACTGTCTGGAAATGGCTTCTTAATCCGGGCCTTGGCCTTGAAAGCATGATGCATGACCTCGGCTGGACGAGCTTCAAGTTCGACTGGCTGGTCAATTCGGACATGGCGATCTACACGGTTGTGATCGCAGCAGTCTGGCAGGCATCGGGCTTTGTCATGGCAATGTTCCTTGCGGCATTGCGCGGCGTCGATCAGGACATCATTCGCGCAGCCTATATGGACGGTGCCAGCCTGCCCCGGATCTATTTTGGTATCATCATTCCGTCGATCCGCCCGGTTTTCCTGAGTGCGATCGTCGTTCTGGCCCACCTGGCGGTCAAAAGCTTTGACCTTGTCATTGCGCTTACCGGTGGTGGCCCGGGCTATTCATCCGATCTTCCGGCAACCTTCATGTACACGATGGCCTTCCAGCGTAACCAGCTTGGTGTTGGTGCGGCCAGTGCCATGATGATGCTGGCAACCGTTATGGCGATCATTGTGCCGTATCTGTATTCCGAACTGCGCGGAGGCAAGAAAAATGGCTGATATTCAGACCTATAGCCACGATGCAGGCTGGAAGCATACCGTTCTGCGCGGGTTGCTGTATCTTATTCTGATCCTGTTTGCGGCCTATTACCTTTTCCCGCTGATCGTCATGATTTCGACCTCGTTGAAATCACTCGACGAAATTCGTGAAGGGTCGCTGATTTCGCTGCCGCGCGTGGTGACGTTTGATGCATGGAACTATGCATGGAACGAGGCCTGTGTTGGTGTCGAATGTACCGGGATCAAAATCTATTTCTGGAACTCGGTCAAAATGGCGATCCCCGCCGTTCTGATTTCGACCTTCCTTGGTGCGATCAATGGCTATGCGCTGACCAAGTGGCGGTTCAAGGGGGCGAACATCGTCTTTGCCCTGCTGCTGTTTGGTTGCTTCATTCCGTTCCAGGTCGTTCTGCTGCCGATGTCACAGGTTCTTGGCAAGCTTGGTCTTGCCAGTTCGACCCCGGGCCTTGTTCTGGTCCACGTCGTTTACGGCCTGTGCTTTACCACCCTGTTCTTCCGGAACTATTACGTTTCAATCCCGGACGAACTGGTCAAGGCAGCCACCATTGACGGTGCCGGGTTCTTCACCATTTTCTGGCGCATTATTCTGCCGATCTCGACCCCGATCATCGTGGTTTCGGTCATCTGGCAGTTCACCCAGATCTGGAACGACTTCCTGTTCGGTGCCTCGTTTGCTTCTGGCGCAAATGCACCGATGACCGTCGCACTCAACAATATCGTCAACACCACAACCGGCGTGAAACAGTACAACGTTGATATGGCAGCAGCCCTGCTGACCGGCCTTCCGACGTTGCTGGTTTATGTTCTCGCTGGCAAATACTTCGTCCGCGGCCTGACCGCCGGCTCGGTGAAGGGATAAGCAAATGGCATCACTCACCCTCGATAAAGTTCGCAAGGCTTTTGGCCCTGTCGAAGTTCTCAAGGAAATCAATCTGGCGATTGACGATGGCGAGTTTCTCGTCCTTGTTGGTCCGTCGGGTTGCGGCAAATCGACCCTTCTGAACCTGATTGCAGGTCTGGAAACAGCCACCGACGGGGAAATCCGCATTGGGGATCGCGTTATCAACGACGTGCATCCCAAAGACCGTAACATCGCCATGGTGTTCCAGTCCTATGCGCTTTACCCGAACATGACGGTGCGCAAGAACATCACCTTTGGCCTCGAAATCCGTGGCGTTTCCAATCAGGAACGTGACAAGGCCGTTGCCGATGTTGCCAAACTGCTTCAGATCGAAGCACTTCTGGATCGCAAACCGTCCCAGCTTTCGGGTGGTCAGCGTCAACGTGTGGCCATGGGCCGCGCGCTTGTGCGTGATCCGGATATCTTCCTGTTTGACGAACCGCTTTCAAACCTTGATGCGAAACTGCGTGTCGACATGCGGACCGAGATCAAGAAGCTGCATCAGCGTCTTGGCTCGACCATCGTTTATGTCACCCACGATCAGATCGAAGCCATGACCCTGGCGTCGCGCATCGCGGTGATGAAGGACGGTATCCTGCAGCAGTTCGATACGCCGCAGAACATCTATGAACGCCCGAACAACATGTTTGTTGCCGGCTTCATCGGATCGCCGTCGATGAACTTCATTGATGCGACCCTGACCGAAGACAACGGCAAGCTGGCCTTGACCATCCCGCGCGATGGCAACCCGATTATCCTGCCGCTGTTTGAGGCGCCGGAAAGCTATCGTGGTTATATCGGCAAGGATGTCGTGTTTGGCATTCGCCCCGAAGCCCTGACCCACAAACGTACCGGGTCGGACGAACCGGACAGCCAGTATGTCAATTTCGACAGCAAGGTCGAAGTGATTGAACCGACCGGTGCCGACACCATGACCGTGATCGAAATTGCCGGTAAGGAAATCGTCGCGCGCGTCCGTCCGGACCGTCAACCGAAACCGGGCGAGAGCATGACGTTCTCGGCCGACATGTCTCAGATCAGTCTGTTTGACCCGGATACCGAGTTGCGGATCTGATCTGATTGGCGGGTGGTTCTGGGGGCCACCCGCCATTCTTCTTTTTGGGCCCTGCTCTGTCCGGTACTGTGCCGAATGGCCCTAAACCCTGCGCGGCAGGGACACGATAACTTCCAGACCTTTTCCCGGCATATTGCGCAGCTCGATGCGCCCATCATGGGCATCGATCACCGTTTTCACGATCGACAGCCCAAGGCCACTGCCGCCGGTGCTGCGTGCCCGCGATCCTTCGACACGATAAAACGGCAGGAAAACCTTGTCCTGATGCTCAACCGGAATCCCGGGCCCCTCGTCACGAATGGTGACCAAAACCGTATCCGCCGTTGCTTCCAAACTGACATTGGCCCGATGGCCGTATTTCAGGGCATTTTCAATCAGGTTGGTAAAGGCCCGCTTTAACGTGCCGGGACGGCAAGACAACCGGATGCTGCGTTTGCCCTCAAAGGAATGGGCATCATCATTGCCGCCGAACACCGTATGGACCGAGCTGAACTGCAAGGGCTGCGGCCCGGCAAAGCTCACCGGGCGGCCAAGATCGGCGTAATCATCACAGATGGCCTCAAGCACGGAAATGAAGTCAACCGTGCGTTCTTCCTCCTTGGCGATCCAGTCACCAAGGAAATCAAGCGCGTCATTCAGCAGACTGTCCATTTCATCAAGATCGCGCAAAACGGTCTCGCGCAGTTCATCATTTTCAATGAATTCGGCGCGCAGCCTTAACCGCGTGCTGGGCGTGCGCAAATCGTGCGAAATGGCGGCCAGCATCCGGGTGCGATCGCCCAGCATCCGTGAAATACGTTCGCGCAAATCGTTGTAAGCCGCGGCCATTGACCGCGCCTCTGTGGGCCCTCGTTCTTCGACCGGTGGGCCGCTGACATCATCAGCATGGTCAATGATCGCACGTGTCAGGCGCTTGAACGGGCCTGCCAACAAATCGGCAAGCCCGGCAAACACGACAAGAACCGCGGCCACCCCCATCAGGAACATCAGAAAGACCAGCGACGGGGACGAATAATTCGCCCACAACTCGTTATGGTGCACCAGAATGCGCTTGCCCGACGGCATCATGATTTCCACCTGTGCCTCGAGGCCAAGACGCGCGATTTCACGCGACAATTCGGCAAAGAACAGGCTGGGATTTTCGGTGGCCTCGATCGTGGCGCGCTGTTCGGCACTCAAACGACCGCGTTCGAAATGCACCTTGACCGAGGTCGGCCAACCGGTATTGGCCAGTCGGACCGGCATGGCGATGTGCTGTGCGGGTCTGGAAAACAGTAACAAGGTCCCGACATCATCGGATGGCAGGATGCGCATCGTCATGCCATCGCGCGCAGCAATATCGATGATGTTTTCTTCAAATTCGGGGTTTTCGGCGATCCGTACCAGTTCGCGAATGGTAAAGCCCAGCGTATAGGCCCGACCAATGCGTTCGTCCCGCTCGATAACATAATAGGATGCCATGGCACTGAGGGCTGCAATGATCAGCCCGCCCAGCATCATCAAAAGAAAGATACGCCCGCCCAGCGTGCGCGGCTTGTAGCGGCGCATATAGTTGCTGAATTTTGCGAACATATCGGCCATGGGTCGGCCTAAATCGTTTGGGTGTCGGCGCAGAACTGATAGCCGATGCCGCGCACTGTCTTGATCAGTTTCGGGTTCTTGGCGTCTTTTTCGATTTTGCGGCGCAGGCGGCTGATCTGGATATCGATACTGCGATCAAACGGCAGCGAGCTTTGTCCGCGCACAATATCAACAAGCTGCTCACGCGACAGCGCCCGCTTGTTGTTTTTGACCAGAGCCAGAAGCAACGAAAACTCGCCGGTCGACAAATGCACGGCAACATTATCAGCATCGCGTAATTCGCGTGATCCGATATCAAGCGTCCATTCACCGAAAATGATCTTGTGCGCCGGGGCGACTTCGTTATCAGACGGCCCAACCGCCCCCGTTTCAAAGCGCCGGAACACCGCACGGATACGGGCCAGCAATTCACGCGGATTAAACGGCTTGGTCAGGTAATCATCTGCACCAAGTTCAAGGCCAAGAATACGATCGGTATCCTCGCCCACCGCGGTCAGCATGACAATCGGCACCTTGGAGGTCCGTCGAACATCCCGGCACAGCGCAAAGCCGTCCTCGCCCGGCAACATGATATCAAGAATCACCAGATCGATTTTCCAGTCGCGCAGTGCACGATGCATTTCATTGCCGTCGGACACGGTGGTAATGCGAAAACCGTGTTGTAACAGGAACTTCTTCAAAAGCTTCTGGATTTCCTGGTCGTCATCAACGACCAGAATATGTGGTTCACGTCGCGTCGTCAGTGTCCCGAACTCCCCTGATATTCATCGGCCATGTCCCCGACCGCGGCGGGAGTTTAGTCGATATCGCCACCGGTTTGAACCGTTTTCCATCTGGCGTTTAAAAAGGAAAAAGCCGGGCAATGCCCGGCTTCCCCATATCCAGTAATCAGGGCTGTAATCGGGTTACTTCAGGTCATAAACCTTGGTGCTACCAGATACTTCCGATGCCACCACCAGCATTGCGTTGCCGGTCGGGCTGTCCTTGGCATCAACAAACTGCAGGCCTTCGGGGGCCAGTTCACCGGCAGTATCATTTTCCGGATTGCCTGAGAAACGACGATCACTGTGATAGGTGACGAATTGCGGGTTGGTCGGGTTGGTCAGGTCATAGACCATGAAGCCGCCCTGACGTTCCAGCCCGATAAAGGCATAGGGCGTGCCATTGACATAGCCACTTGCAATGCCTTCTGGCTCCGGGCCCTTGTCATCGGAGCGGTTGTCACGGCTGTAGTTTTCAGTATCCGAGGAATTGAAAACATTGGGATAGTTCGCCGCCAGGATCTGCTCAAACGCATCACCACTGTCAAAGACCATTTCACCGTCCGCATCCAGCACCGAGAACGACCGTGCGCCATAGCTATAGATGACATCGAAATCGCCATCACCATCAACGTCGCCCTGCGCGGTTGTGGTCTTCAAACGACCAAGATTTTCATCCTTTTGCAGGGTGCTTGCGGTTGGGAAGGCCACCGGATCAAGCGTCAGTTTGCCAACGCGGGTTTCCTCGCTGTAGCCGTCATAGTCGCGTGAATCGCCTTCGTTGGCGATCAGGACCCATTCCTTGCCATCAATATTGATTGCATCGATGGTGTCAGGCATGAACATGCCCATCACCGGCCAAGTGCGGATATTGATCTTGCCGTCCTTGTCGCTGGCATCAAAGGCATGAACCGAATGATCCTTGAAGCCAAGACCGGCAACGTTTTTGACTGTTGCAGTGTCGATATCGATAATCGCAATCGCGTTGTTTTCCTGCAACGACACATAGGCTGTTTTGCTGTCCTTGGAGACGGCGATATATTCCGGCTCCACATCCTGTGCCACGCTTGAAGCACCCGGATTGGACGTCCGCATGCCATAGGGCAGCTTGCCATCATTCAGGAACTTGAAATCAACCGTGCGGACGTCATCATCGGACAAGTTTTCTGCACCACCGGCCATGGAAATGATCGAAACACTACCTTCCGGATCATTGGTGAATGCGTCATTCGGCTCGCCTTCGTTTGCGACCAGAACATATTTCCCATCCGGGGAGAACTTGATCATGTCGGGCAGTGCGCCCACGGTGACCGCTGAAATAAACCCGCCATCGGTATCAAAGAAAACGGCCTGACCCGGTGCCTGCTTATCGGTATTTTCCACGGCCACGGCGACAACGCCATTTTTGATGGCAACACTGTTGGCACCCTTGCCCCAGGTGGAAAGATCAATCGCATCGATCTTGGTCAGTTCGGACGGATCAGACATATCAAGAATATCGACCACTTTGTCCGCGCCATTGACGACAAAGATGCGCTTTGACACCGGATCAAATGCCGGAATTTCCGCCGCACTTTCATCTAGCATCCCGGTACGATATTCGCCCATCGGCACAATCGTGATCGGATGCGCACCCGCATTCATGACGTCACCCGCCATCTTGGTTTGGTTGGGTGCCGTGCCTGCACAGGCTGTCAGAAGCAACGAAACAGCGGCTGTCGCCATCAATGAAGAACGCATGTTTTCCCCTTGGAATAACCGTAATCAAAGCAGGCAGACTGCGTGTTTGTTGTAACGGTTTCATGACCCGGTCGTGACAGTTTCATAAATTTCTTATCGGTGGGACTGCTCCAATTCCGGTCTGGTTTCGTATCGAAACTATAACTTTAAACAATCCGTCGGGACTTGCCCCGCGACCCAGACAGGAGCCACACATGCCACGGATGTCAAACGTGAATATTGCGATCATTGGTGCCGGAATGGCGGGCCTAAAAGCGGCCAGCACGCTGCACCGCATTGGAATGAACGTAACGGTGTTTGAAAAAAGCCGCGGTCTTGGCGGGCGTCTGGCGTCACGGCGCACCGACTTTGGTCATTTCAATCATGGTGCGCAATATGTGACGGCGCGTGATCCGGGGTTTAATGCGTTTTTGCAAGAAGCAACCGAGTTTAACGCCGCCCAGAACTGGTCGCCCAACCTTCATCGCGGAACGTCCGCCCCCGCACAATCCGGTGCGGCACTTTCACCGATCGCGCGCCATGTCGGCAACCTTGCCGAAGAGCCCTGGTATCAGGGTGCGCCGCAGATGAACAAACTGATCCGCCCCTTGGTCGACACCTTCCCGATCCAGAAGCAACACCGTATTATCGGCATCGAGCCGAACGGCCCGCGCAGTTTTATGCTCCATGATGATCTGGACGGCACATACGGCCCGTTTGATGGTGTGATCGTTACCGCCCCTGCCCCGCAGACCGCCGATCTTTTGCGCCCGCTTGCCCCGCGCTATGCCCCGATTGACGAGGTTGTCATGGCTCCGTGCTGGGCGGTTATGGCCGCCTTTGAAACCCCGCTTCCGACCGGCTTTGACGCGATGCTGTATCCGAGCCCCGAAATCAGCTGGGCCGCGCGCAGCAGCCAGAACGATGACATGTTCCACCGTCGCACACCCGATCCGTGGGTGCTGCATGCCAGCCCGGAATGGTCACGTCAGCACCTTGAAGAAGACAAGGACCGCGTGATTGAAAAGCTGCTGGCTGCCCTTCGTGATGTCAGTGGTGTCAAACTGCCAGAACTTCATTCGGTTCAGGCCCATCGTTGGCGCTATGCGCGGACTGAATTGCCGCTTGGCAAAAGTCACCTTAATGGCATGAATGGCCGGGTGATTGCCGCAGGGGATTGGTGCCTTGGCGCACGGGTCGAGGCGGCTTGGCGCAGTGGCCGAACAGCGGCACATGCCATGGTCGAAGCACTGATCGGATAATCGACAAACTTGATCCGAACGCAGTGTCATGCCGAAAAATGCCAATGGACATCGTCACAGCAAATCAGATTTGCCGCAGAAAACCTGCGTGACATGCGCGCGGCCTTTTAACTGGCGGCGCAAATGGAAGGATTGCTGGGACGAGGTTCAGTATTGCTCTGACCGGTGCCGACGCCAGCGAAAGCAGCCTGCAAAAACCGACATGCAGAACCAAGTGTCATGATGTTTGACCAAAAAGACGAAGATCAGCCAACCTATGCCATCCTGCGCCAGCGCGTGATTGATCTGGCAACAGAGCGCGGGCCAGACAGAACGATATGCCCGTCCGAAGTTGCCAAAACCTTTGGCTCATACTGGCGGGATTTGATGCCGCGCGTGCATCAGGTCGCAGAGCAACTATGTACCGAGCGCAAACTGACATTTGAAAAGGGCGGCATCAGCCATGGCCAAAACCGCCCTTCGGGTCATTATCGATTGCGCATCGTCACCGATGATCAGGACGACTAAGCCAGCTTATGAGCCACGCAATGCATGCAGGCGTTTGATCAGACCGGCGGTCGATGCATCGCGGGCACCGGCATCTTCCTTGCCCTCGACCATCGGAAGCAATTCCTTGGCAAGTTGCTTGCCAAGTTCAACGCCCCACTGGTCATAGGAATTGACGTTCCAGATGATGCCCTGAACAAAGATTTTATGTTCATACATCGCGACCAACCGGCCAAGGGTGAACGGATCAAGCTGCTTATAGAGGATCATGGTGCTGGGCTTGTTGCCATCAAACACCTTTTGCGGTGCCAGCACATCAATCTCGGCCGGTGACAGGTCACTGCCAGAAAGCTCTTCGCGGACTTCGTCCTCGGTCTTGCCGCGCATCAATGCCTCTGACTGTGCAAGGCAGTTCGACACCAGCTTGTCATGATGGTTGGCCAACGGATGCAACGCATTGGCCGCCATAATGAAGTCAACCGGGATCAGCTCCGTGCCCTGATGTATCAGCTGATAAAATGCATGCTGGCCATTGGTGCCCGGTTCGCCCCAGATGATCGGGCCGGTTTCATAGGCAATCGGCTTGCCGTCACGGGTGACTGATTTGCCGTTGCTTTCCATATCGGCCTGCTGCAGATAGGCCGGCAGGCGTGACAGGTGCTGATCATAGGGCAGGATCGCCTGGCTCGATGCGCCCAGCACATTGCGATACCACACCCCGATCAGACCAAGGATCATTGGAATGTTGGTTTCAATCGGGGCTGTTTTGAAATGGTTGTCCATTGACTGCGCACCGCGCAGCAATTCTTCGAACTTGTCATACCCGACGGCCAGAATGATCGGCAGACCGATTGCCGACCACAGGCTGTAACGTCCACCAACCCAGTCCCAGAAACCGAATGCGTTGTTGGTATCAATGCCAAATGCCGCGACCTTGTCCAGCGCAGTTGAGACGGCAACGAAATGCTTGGCAACGGCGGCTTCGTCTTTCAGCATGCCGACAAGCCAGTCACGCGCCGAATAAGCGTTGGTTAGCGTTTCGTCTGTGGTGAAGGTTTTGGATGCAATGATGAAAAGCGTCGTTTCCGCATCAAGGAATTTCAGCGTATCGACAATATGCGCGCCATCAACGTTCGACACAAAATGGCAGCGAATGCCATCGATGTGATATGGACGCAGCGCCTCGTTGACCATGACCGGGCCAAGGTCGGAGCCCCCAATACCGATATTGACCACATCGGTGATTTTCTTGCCGGTATGCCCCTTCCATTCACCAGAATGGACACGTGCTGCAAAGTCTTTCAGACGGCCAAGCACTTCCTTGACCGCAGGCATGACGTCTTCGCCGTCAACCTCGACCGGGCCGCCATCAAGATTGCGAAGTGCTGTATGCAAGACCGCGCGGTTTTCGGTGACATTGATCCGATCACCTTTAAACATCCGGTCGCGCCAGCCTTCAACATTGGCCGCCTTGGCAAGCTCGACCAGGGCCGCCATCACATCGTCGGTGATCAGGTTTTTGGAGTAATCAACAAACAGGTCATTGAGGGCCGCACTGTATCGTTCAAAGCGCGCAGGATCGTCGGCAAAGGCCTGACGCAGATTGAGTTTTTCGGAAACTTCCGCGCCCAGTTGATCGAGTTTATCCCAGCTTGCGGTCATTTTATCAGCAGACATACCACCCTCGGCCCATTCAAATTTATTCATAACAATGCGGTGCTATCGCCAACAGGCTAACACGCGTTTCAAACCATGTGTGGGACAGTTTGCAGCACGCGGCGGCAAGATTATGGCCGCCGCGTGATTTTTCATTTACGCCTGCGATCTTATCGGTTCGAAAGAAAGTCTTCGACTTCTTTTTCCGTCGGCAATGCGTTGATGGCACCACGTTTGGTTGCCGTGATCGCGCCCACCGCATTGGCAAAGCGGCACGCGGCTGCAAGTTTTTCTTCAGACCCCAGAAGTTCCGGATCCTTCAAAAGGCGCGACAGGAAGCCAGCCGTGCAGCCATCCCCTGCCCCGGTGGCATCGACCGCGGTGATTTCAAAGGACGGTACAAAGCCATCAAAGGCCGGCGTGATGTAACGCGATCCCTTGGGACCGTAGGTCACAATCATCGCGCGCCATTGATCACACCACAGATCCTTGATGCCTTCTTCAAGGTCATCCTTGCCGGAGACAAAGGTGATTTCCTCGTCCGACATCTTGACGACATCGGCCTGACTGATTGCAAGGCGCAGGATTTCACGTGCCTTTTCCGCACTCGGCCACAGCGGCAGGCGCAGGTTCGGGTCACACGAAATGATCGCGCCGTTTTCACGCGCGATCTTGATCGCCTCAAGCGTCGCCGCGCGTGGGTCATCATCAATCATGCAAAGCGTTCCGTAGTGGAACAGATCGGTTGATTTCAGCATGTCCTGATCAAGATCATCAATGCTGAGCAACATGTCGGCTGACGGGCTGCGATAGAATGAAAATTCGCGTTCCCCGTCGGCACGCAGGGAGACGAATGCAAGCCCGGTCAAGGCTTCCTTGGTCAGAACAATGCCCGATGTATCGACATTGTCGGCCTTAAGGGTATCGACCAGAAAATGGCCAAAGGCATCATCGCCGAGTTTACCGATAAAACCGGTTTCAATACCCAGACGCTGCAACCCCACAGCCGCATTGCCCGGTGCGCCCCCGGCCGCCTTGGCAAAGGCCGGCGCATCGGCAAGGCCGGTTCCGGTCACGGTCGGAACAAAATCAATCAGCAGTTCCCCAAGACAAACAGCTTTGGCTGTCATGACGTTTCTCCGTTCGAATTGTCCGCAAATTCGGCGGATCAATAGTATGTGGTCTGTGGGACCCACCGCCTTTTAAATCGATTCAACGCGTCAGACAAATGCTAATCGAACGCGGCGTCGCATTCGCCAGCATATCGGCTTTTCACATTCTTGCGCAAAAGGCTTGGCCCAAAAAGATTAGGACTTCAGTGCGAAAATCGCCCCGGATATAAAGTCGCGAAATCAAAACCAAACCACACTAGCAGACAACAGGGCATTTTCATGAGCACACTCGTCGCACGCAATCTGATGCAAAGTTTTGATCAAATTACCGACTATTGGTCGCCGAAGATCATTGGTGAAGTGAATGACCAATATCTCAAAATTGCAAAAGTAAAAGGCGAACTGGTCTGGCATGCCCATGACGAGGAAGACGAGCTTTTCCATATCGTCAAAGGAAGCCTGATCATCGAGTTCGAAGACCACAAGGTCGAACTGAGCGAAGGTGAATTTCTGACCATCCCCAAAGGGATCATGCACAACCCGATTGCCAAGGAAGAATGCTGGGTCCTGCTGATTGAAAGCAAATCGACCAAACACACTGGCAATGTTGTTACAGAAAAAACCAAAACCCTATCGCAGCAACTGTAACCTCAACGAAGTTGCTGCGACAGAGTGCCTGTGGCGGACGAATTACGTCTTCTGCAGGCCTTTGCCAAAGCCGACTTCACGTTGGCGTTCCAGTTCGGTCATCCAGCGTTCGAACATCGCATCACGCTCAAGCTGAATGGCGTAGTGGCGATGAAGGGCTGCGGTCAGGCGTCCTTCGCGGCCAAGAAGTTCATCGGCAAAGGCGATCATGACCGAGTTCGGCCAGGCAATCGGGCGCATTTCGCGGATGGTGGTAAAGATGCTGTCTTCATCACGGTCCGGCTCGTACTGTGCCATCAGGGTGATCATGGCGGCGGTCGAACGCGACACGCCCATATGACAATGCACCAGCAAATGCCCATCGCGACGATCCGCACGGCTTCCGATCAGGGTTTCGCCGTAAGCAAGGATGGCTTCGACATCGGTCTTGGTCGGGGCCGGACGGCCTTCCTTGTCCTCGATCACGTCATGGAAACGTAAAATAGTGCGTTCATGCGGGTCAAAGTTCGCGAATATGGTCGGATCTTCACGTTCGGGATCAAGGACCGACAGGACGTGGGTCACGCCATGGCTGCGATGGGTCGGCAGTTCGTCAATGCCACAGATGGTCAGGCGCGAAATAGCAATTGGTTTCATTTCCGTATCTCTTGTCTTCTTTTGTTTTTCTGAGTGTGGACCCTATCCGAGCACAGGAAAATGAAAAAACAAGGGCCGGTATCATGAAATAATACCGGCCCTCTAATTTTTTGATCTGAAACGTCAGATTACTTTGCGCGGTTAACCGCATGAATGTTCAGCATTTCCCACGCCATGGTCGCACCGGCGAGCGCTGTGATGTCCGAAACATCATAGGGCGGGGAAACTTCGACCACGTCACTGCCGATCAGGTTCACATGCCCCGCAAGACCGCGCAGGATCGACACGGCCTGATGGCTGGTCAAACCGCCCAGAACCGGCGTACCAGTGCCCGGCGCATAGCATGGATCCAGCCCATCAATGTCAAAGGTGATGTAGGCCGGGTTATTGCCAACCGTGGCCTTGATCTTTTCGACAATGGCATCAATCGACATCGACTGAACATCCGGGCCATAAAGGATATTGAACCCGTGGGTCGATTCATTGTGGGTGCGAATGCCGACCTGAATGGATTTTGACGGATTGACGATGCGCTTTTGGGCCGCGTGCCAGAACATGGTGCCGTGATCAATGCGATCACCGTCATCTTCCCAGGTATCGGAATGGGCATCAAACTGGATCAGCGAAATGCCATCACCGTACTTTTCGGCGTGTGCTTTCAGGATCGGATAGGTGATGAAGTGATCGCCACCGATTGTGAGCATCTTGGCACCGGACTGAACGATGTCACGTGCGTGATCTTCGATCATTTCCGGAAGCTTTTCCGGATGGCCCGGATCAATGACCATGTCGCCATAGTCAATCACCGCCATCTCGGCAAAGATATCACGGCCAGACGGGAAATGCGGTGCCCATGCAAGGTTGGTCGATGCACGACGCACCCCCTGCGGGCCCAGACGCGTGCCCGGTCGGCTTGATGTTGCAAGATCATAAGGAATACCGGTCACAGCAACATCAATCCCATTGAGATCGCGCGAATATCGGCGGCGCATGAAGGACAGCGCACCGGAATACATCGGCTCGCTGGTGTTCTGATGCACAGATTTTGCCGTAAAGGCGTTATCACCGCCCTTGGTGTCAATGACCCCGGTGCTGCTCATTTTTAAACCCTTCTCACTTCCCGTATCAAACCCGGACCATCTGCCTGCCAGCGGTCGACGGAGCTCTTACGCGTCGCCCAGTGCAATCCAGGTCGACTTGATTTCACAATATTTGTCCAGCGCATGCAGCGAACGGTCGCGACCGGTACCGGACTGTTTGTAACCACCAAACGGCATGGTGATTGATCCACCGTCCCAGCAATTGACCCATACAAGACCCGAACGCAGTTTCTTTGCGGTCATGTGTGCCTTGTTGATGTCGCGCGTCCAGACTGCTGCTGCCAGACCATATGGCGTATCATTTGCGGTCTGAACAGCCTCTTTCCAGTCCTTGACCGAAATAACCGACAGAACCGGGCCAAAGATTTCTTCTTTGGCAATCGTCATGTCGTTCTTGATGCCGTCAAACACGGTCGGTTCGACATAATACCCACCAGATTCGGTGCGAACCCGTTTACCACCGGTGCGAAGGACCCCGCCCTCGCTGGATCCTTTTTCGATATAGCCTAGAACACGGTTCATCTGGCTTTCATCGACAATCGCGCCCATCTGGCTTTGCGGATCAAGCGGATCACCCGGTTGCATTTTTGCACCCGCGGCGACCACTTTTTCAATGAACTCGTCTTTGATGCTTTCTTCGACAATCAGGCGCGAACCAGCCGTGCAGACCTCGCCCTGATTATAGAAGATACCGCCCGCTGCCGCCGCGGCAGCCGCATCCATGTCCGGGCAATCGGCCAGAACGATGTTCGGGCTTTTGCCGCCGCATTCCAGCCAGACACGTTTCATGTTCGACTGACCGGAATACTGCAAGAACAGCTTGCCGACTTCACCAGACCCGGTAAAGGTCACGCAATCAACATCTTCATGCAGGCCAAGCGCCTTGCCTGCCGTTGGGCCAAAGCCCGGAACGACGTTCAGAACACCTTCGGGAATACCGGCCTCAACCGCGATTTCGGCGACACGGAGTGCGGTCAGTGGTGACTGCTCAGCTGGTTTGAGGATGATCGAGTTCCCCATCGCCAGGGCCGGGCCAAGCTTCCAGACCGCCATCATCAGCGGGAAGTTCCACGGCACAACGGCGGCAACCACACCCAGCGGTTCACGGGTGATCATGCCGATTTCATTGGTGCCCGACGGGGAGATTTCGTCATAGATCTTGTCAATCGCCTCGGCGTACCAGCGGATGCACTTATAGGACAGCGGAATGTCATCACGCGCCGCAAGCGTGATCGGCTTGCCCATATCGAGGCTTTCGAGAAGTGCCAGTTCGGCGGCGTTCTTTTCAAGCAGATCGGCGAAATGCAGCATGATCGCCTTGCGTTTCGCAGGGGCGGCTTCCGACCAACTGCCTTTTTCAAACACCGCACGCGCCGATGCCGCCGCACGATTGACGTCTTCGACATCGCATTCGGCAACCTTGGTCAGCACCGACCCGTCACGCGGGCTGATGCAATCAAATGTCTTGCCGGATGCCGCATCGACATAGGCCCCGTTGATGAACGCCTTGTTGCGAATATCAAGGGCGGCGGCCTGCGCGGTCAGTTGTTCAAAATTCATCGGATTGGTCATCGCAAGTCTCCTGACGGATGGCGCGTTTGGATTTTTCAAAGTTGATCGTGGCACGTGGCATCTTGATAGGCACTGTGGCAGCACGATCTGTCATCAATATGACGGTGGCGTCGCCGCACTGACGACTTCACATTCCCCGTCACCCACATTTCGAAAACGATGTGGAATTTCCGCATTGAAGTAATAGGCATCACCGGGGCCAAGCACCTTGACCCGTTCGCCCACCGTGACTTCAAGCTTGCCACGCACGACAACACCGGCTTCCTCGCCCTTCTGGACAATCAGGTTGTTACCGGTATCCCCGCCCGCAGGGTATGTTTCATGTAGCACGCGCAAATTACGGTCCTTGCGCGATGCCCCGACAAGACGCATCGACATCGTCCCGTCAGACAGTTCGACAAGGTCTTCTTTCCTGAAAAAGATTTCTTCACCGGTATCAAGGTCGATTGTGAAGAAATCAATCAGGCTCATGGGAATGCCAGCCAGAACCTTGGCCAGGCTATCAACAGACGGGCTGACCCGGTTCTGTTCAATTGTCGAGATCGTGCTGTTGGTCACACCGGCCCGGCGGGCCAGTTCACGCTGCGACAGCCCGTACATGCTGCGCACCGCCTTCAGACGATCCCCTACCTTTTGCGACATTCCCGTCTTTTCCCTGTCAAACTTTATTGTTGTTTTATCTGGTCATACCGCGTCGAGATACCAGCGATATTCAAGCTGGGTGACTTCGGCAAAGAACTCGTCATATTCGGCACGACGGCAGATATCGAACACCTCGACAAAACGTTCGCCAAGGTATTCCTTGACGATGTCACCTTCGACAAAGCGATCGAGGGCCGAAATCATGCTGCGCGGAACAATGCGTCCGCCATGCTGTTCATAGCCGTTGCCAACTGTGGGCTCGCCCGGATCAAGTTTGTTCTTCATGCCGTGATGCATGCCCGCCAAAACACACGCCAGAACCAGATACGGGTTGGCATCGGCACCCGACACGCGGTGTTCGACACGGGCGGCCTTCGGGCTGCCAGCCGGAATACGAAGGGCGACAGTACGGTTGTTCAAACCCCAGTTCGGCGACATCGGCGCATAGGCCTTGTTCTGGAACCGGCGGAAGGAATTCGGGTTGGGTGCAAAGATCGCCATGCTTTCAAACATGCTTTCCTGCAGGCCACCAATCGCAAAGCGCAGATTGTCCGACACTTCCTCGTCACCCACCGGCGACAGAACGTTATTGTCATCCTTGTCGCGCAGCGACACATGAACATGCAGGCCATTGCCCGCCTGATCGGAATACGGTTTTGCCATGAAGGTCGCAGTCACGCCGTGATCCCAGGCAATCCCCTTAACCACGCGTTTAAGCTGCATGGCGTGATCTGCCGCCATCATCGGATCGGTCACGTGACCAAGATTGATTTCAAACTGCCCCGGGCCTGCTTCGGCAACGATGGTGTCGGCCGGGATGCCCTGACGGTTCAGTTCAGCAACCGCATCATGCAGGACTTTTTCAAAATCCTCGATCTGTTGCAGGCCATAAACCTGCACGCCATCAGACGCAATTCCACCACCAAGCGGCTGCGGCGGCAGTGGTGCGGCGGTTTCCTGGTTCTGATCGGCAAGATAGAATTCAAGTTCAAGTGCTACGGTCGGATAAAAACCATCGGCCGCCATGCGATCAACGACGCCCTGCAACACATTGCGCGGATCAGCAAAAAACTTGGTGCCGTCAAGGTTATACAGGCTCATCATCACCTGTGCGAGCGGCAGCTCGCCATAAGGCACACGGCAAAGGGTGCCCGGGATCGGTTTTGCCAGATTGTCCTGATCACCGCTCGACCAAAGAAGGCCTGTGCCTTCGGGGTTGTCACCCGTGATATCAACCAGGCACATCGAGCCCGGCAGCGTTACACCTTCGCTAAAGCTTTTAAGGAATTTCTGTTTGCTGATTCGCTTGCCGCGAAACACGCCGTTAATGTCGGGAATGAGCAACTCAACAAGTTCGACATCCGGATTTTCTTCAAAGAATCGTTGGGCTTCCGCCCTACTGTCTTCGACGAACGACTTGTTCATCGTCATATACTCCCAGAGAAGGCCTGTTATTAAACTGTAACGCATCGTGCCGCGCCGGATAGCCCCGGTCAAGCCCCTTCGTTCGATATATCGTGCAAATCATGCAATGCACAATTTTCTGGCGCGACAGGATGGTTCAGCAGCACAGACCACTCACATCGACCGCCAGGTAACAAAAACTGACCTTGAATTCCTCAAAAAGATTGTCGAAAAATCCTCTTGCAAAGGTGTTCGAAAAAACGAACACTAAGGTCAGATGTTCAACATATCGCACGAAAGCAGAGCAGCGCCGCTGTCAGGAGACGTTATGAATAATTTCGACAAAACCGCCTATTGGCAGGATATTGATCAGGCTCACCACATTCACCCGTTCACCGATACGGCGGACCTGAACAATCGTGGCACCCGCGTTATCACACGTGCCGAAGGCGTCTTTATCGAAGATTCCAACGGCAAACGCTATCTTGATGGCATGGCGGGCCTGTGGTGTGTCAATGTCGGCTACGGTCGCAAGGAACTTGCCGAAGCCGCCTACAAGCAGATGCTTGAACTGCCCTATTACAACAACTTCTTCCAGTGCGCGAACACCCCGGCGATCGAGCTTTCCAAAGTTCTTGCCGAAATCACGCCAGAAGGCCTGAACCACGTTTTCTACGCCAATTCCGGCTCGGAAGCGAACGACACGGTTGTCCGTATGGTGCACCAGTACTGGAACCTTAAGGGCAAACCGGAACGGACCACCATCATCAGCCGCAAGAACGCCTATCACGGCTCCACCGTTGCCGGTGCGTCGCTTGGCGGGATGTCGGGCATGCATTCGCAGGGCGGTGCGCTGGTGCGCGATATCGTTCATATCGACCAGCCATACTGGTACGGCGAAGGCGGCGATCACACCCCCGAGGAATTCGGCCTGATTGCAGCCCGCAAGCTTGAAGAAAAGATCAAGGAACTTGGTGCAGACCGCGTTGGTGCCTTTATCGGTGAACCGATCCAGGGTGCGGGTGGCGTGATCATTCCGCCGTCAACCTACTGGCCGGAAATTCAGCGTATCTGCAAAAAATACGACATCCTTCTGATTGCTGACGAAGTTATTTGCGGCTTTGGCCGAACCGGTGAATGGTTTGGCTCTGACACCTTTGGCATCAAGCCGGACCTCATGCCGATGGCAAAGGGCATGTCTTCGGGTTATTTGCCGATCTCGGCGGTTATGGTTGGCGATCGGGTTGCCGATGTGCTGATCAATGAATGCGGTGAATTCACCCACGGCTTCACCTATTCCGGTCATCCGGCATGTGCGGCGGTCGCACTTGAAAACATTCGTATCCTGCGCGAAGAAAAGATGGTCGAACGCGTCAAGGACGATATCGGCCCGTATTTCGCCAAGGCACTGAAAACCCTTGAAGACCATCCGCTGGTCGGTGCGGTTGAAACCGTCGGTCTGATTGCCGGTATGCCGCTGGTTGATGACAAGAAAACCCGCAAGATGTTCGACAAGCCGGGTACCGTTGGCACCATGTGCCGCGATGCCTGCGTTGCCAATGGCGTGATCATGCGTGCCTGTGGTGATCGCATGGTTCTGTCGCCGCCGCTTTGCATTACCAAGGAAGAAATCGACGAGCTGGTCAAACGGGCGCGTGCCGCCTTTGACGAGACCGCGAAGAAACTTGGCAAAATGTAATCCGGTTTCGATTACAGTAACTTATACAAATACCCGGCATGAGTTATCATTGCCGGGTATTTTGATTAAACAGATAACAAACCGCCCATCAAAGCCTGCCCCACAGGCACACCCTATCCCAACGCCCAAAAGAGCCCACCATGCTAAAACGTATCTATCAACCCGCCGCCTATCGCACCGACACCCTGCCTGACAGTTATTGGGTCGAAAGTGCATCGCCACTTCCTGCCTGTGAAACCCTGCCCAAAGAAGGTCATCTTAAAACCGATATCGCCATCATCGGTGGCGGTTATTGCGGCCTGTCGACGGCGCTGGAACTGGCAAAGAACGGCGCCAGTGTTGCGGTGTTTGATGCCGGTCGGTCCGGTTGGGGCGCATCGGGGCGCAATGGTGGTTTTTGCTGCATGGGTGGCAGTGGCAAGGGATTTGGCCAACTGGCAAAGAGTTTTGGCGAAGACGCGGTCAAACAGTTTGCCCGTCATCAACGCGATGCCATTGATCTGGTGGATCAACGCCTGAATGACTGGGACATTGATGCGGATCGTCATTCTGACGGCGAAGTCGTGCTTGCGCATAAGCCCAACCGCGTCGCCGAACTGGCCCATGAGGCACAGGAACTATCCCATTTCACAACCATCCCGACAGAACTGCTAAGCCGCGACGCATTGAAGGAACGCGGTCTTTGTGCGGCGGAAACGTATGGCGGTTTGCATGTTCAGGCCGGGTTTGGCATCAACCCGATGAAGTATCTTTCCGGCTTGCATGAACAATGCGTTCGTGCGGGTGTTCGGATATTCGAACAGGCAACCATCGAACGGTTTGAGGAAGATGGCGATACCTATCGCCTCTATGCCGGCAACACCCAAATCACGGCGGCCAAGATCGTCATCGCCACCAACGGATATAGCGCGGAAAACCTGCCCGACTGGATTGGCGGACGTTTGATGCCGGTCTTTTCGGGTATTCTGATTACCCGTCCGCTCCGCCCGGATGAGCTTGAAAATCAAGGCTGGACCAGCGACCTTATGGCTTTTGACAGCCGCATTCTGCTGCATTATTTCCGCAAACTTCCGGATAATCGTTTTCTGTTTGGTGGACGCGGCGGGATTACCGCAACGCCGAAGGCCTTTGCCGCAGGCAAACAGGATCTGCTCGATAATTTCAAACGCATGTTCCCGGCTTGGCAGGATGTTGCCTTTACCCATCACTGGAACGGGCTTGCCTGCCTGTCGCAAAGCTGGCGGCCTTATATCGGGCGGGTTCCGGGTCATCACGATGTCTGGACCGCCCTTGCCTGGCATGGCAACGGGGTGGCGATGGCAAGTTTGGGCGGCAAGCTTTTGGCAGAACGGATGCTGGGCATCTGCGATGAAGAGGATCTGGGCGCTGTCTTGACGACACCGATGGATAAATTCCCGATGGCGTCATTGCGGCGTGTGGCGCGTTCTATCGGGTATCGGTATTACGGCCTGCATGATCGGTTTGCCTGACCGATAATGCCATAACAGGTGATCTGTTTGCGTTCGGACACAAAGTGACATATGTCATGTCCGAAAATCGCTTCGTCGTTTAAAGCGGTTCCAGTTGATGCGCAAAACAGGCCAGAAATCATGTCCGAAAAACAGCCAACCCTTGCCGAAATCAAGGAACGTCGCGAAATTGCCACGCGGCGTATCAAGGAAGATACCGGCATTGATACGGACATGATCAAGAATATCGTGCATGGCTTTTACGCCAAGGTGCGCGATGATGACCTGCTGGGCCCGGTGTTTGATGAAAAGGTGGATAACTGGGACCATCATCTTGATCGCATGGTGATGTTCTGGTCCTCGGTCGCGCTGGCGACTGGCAACTATGACGGGCGCCCGATGCAAAAGCACTTGCCGCTCAAGATCACCCGTCATCACTTTGACCGCTGGCTGCAACTCTTTGCCCAAACCCTTTCGGAATATTGCGAAGAACCCGCCGCCCGACATTTCATGGAACGGGCCCTTCGCATCGCTTCAAGCTTTGAAGTCGGCATTGCCGCCCATAATGGCGTGATCCTGTCCAAGGGCGAACGCTATGACCCGGTATCAAGTTGGGAACCAAACTGATCCTGAAACGTTAGGCAATCAGATACACATAACCACGCACCCCGCAAAACCGCGGGTTTGCTTTTTGTCGGCTAAGTTGACAAATTTAAATGATTGCGATTTCATGTGGTTATGAAGAATGCTGGAAGAGTAGAAAAAAATAGCTCTGTTCGTGACGTCCAATGGACGCGCCGCAACGCGGCATCCGGCATTCTGACAATTGGATACATCTGGCCTGGAACACCCGTCCCAAAGTGGTCGGGTGTGGTTCAGTGCGTTACCGCACCTGAACTGCCCGGTTCACCGATGGTCTTTAAGTCCGATTGCAAAGTAGATTTACGAAGCGACCTGAGACGACGAAACGGAGAGCCTGGACATGTGGTCGGTGATCACTCTTATTGTCATTTTACTGGTGGGCGCCATCGCCTACACCATCTATGGCCAACGCCATCACCTCGCCCCCAGCAAGGGCAGAAAGATCAATCTCGCAGAGCGCCCCAATAGTGCCCTTCTGATCGTTGACGTCCAGGAAGATTTCACCAGTTCGGATGGCAAGCATGCCTATCCGGCCGACATGGTCGATAAACTGATCACTGCAATCAATAAACTGGTTGAAGCCGCCAATGCCAATGGAACGCCGGTGATCTCGATCCGCCAGACATTCCGTGGCTGGTACATCAACTTTCTCGTAAAGCTCCTGAATGAAGGTCGTGGCAGCCCCAAGTCCAAGGGCCTTGATCTTGATGAACGGATCAACGGCGATATCGACCACGATATCGTCAAGGCACGTGCGGACGGGTTTAGCGAACCAGAGCTTGATCGCGTTCTGGATCGTCAGAAAGTCGGCAAACTGATTATCGTGGGTCTGGACGGCGATTTCTGCGTCAAGGCAACAATGCAGGCAGCCCTGAACCGCGGGTATGACGTATCGTTCAGCGACGCGACCACTTTGGCTTTGAACCCTAAAAAATGGGAACGCACCAAGGCACTTCTGACCGCACGCGGCGCATCCGATAATACGGACCAAGACACACAGGTCGTTAAGACCGATACAACGGATGCAGACCCATCTGGCGCCCGCACCCCTGATAGTACGCCCGATACGGGCAACCGAAATACCACGGCTCCCGACACCGGCGATCAGGACACCAGTGCCCAGACCAAAAAAGAGAAAGACGAAGGACGCAAAATGGCTTAGCGCAATACAAAGCGCTAAGCCCTCCATCACGTCACATCAGATCAAAGCTTGTCGCGGATCGAATACCACAGCATCGCGGCCACCAGCATCGGGAAGCGCAACATCTTCCCGCCTGGGAACACCGGGGTTTTGATGTTGGCCATCACGTCAAACCGTTCCATGGTGCCGGAAACGGCATCGGCCATGATCTGACCGGCAAGGGTTGCCATCGCAACCCCGTGCCCGGAATAGCCCGACGCGGTAAAGATATTATCCTCGATCTTCTCAAAAAACGGCATGCGGTTCATCGTGATCGCCAGCGTCCCGCCCCAGCCATAATCAATCTTGACGTCTTTCAGCTGCGGATAGACTTCGAGCATATGCGGCGACACGAACGCCTTGATGTCCCGCGGGAAATTATAGCCATAGGTTTCCCCGCCACCAAAAAGCATGCGTTTATCCGCACTCAGCCGGTAGTAATTGATCACGAATTTTGAGTCCGCGACCGCGACATCATCGCGGATCAGTTCGCGTGCCAAATCATCGCCAAGCGGCTCGGTGGCAATGACGAAATTGTTGATCGGCATCACACGTTTTGCCACCCGATCATCCAACGCATCAAGATACCCGTTGCAGCCAAGGATAAGCTTGTTAGCGCTAACAACGCCGCCATCCCTGGTTTTCACTGTGACCTTGCCCGCCTGATTTTCATAAGACGTGACAACCGCACCTTCGAAAATACGTGCGCCAGCGTTGCGTGCGGCGTCGGCCAGACCAAGGGCGAAATTCAGCGGATGCAAATGCCCCGCCCCCGTATCAAGCGACCCGCCATGATAAAATTCGGTGCCAAGCATCGCGCGCATTTCATCACGGTCAACAAAACGGATATCCTCATAGCCGTATTCGGTCTGAAGTTTTTCGGCATAGGTGCGGGAATGTTCGACAAAGCGTGCACGGTGATCGGCATGCAAAATGCCCGGCTTCCAGTCGCACTGGATATTATACTTGGCAATCAGGGCCTTGACGACGTCCTTTGATTCTTCGGCGATATCCCAAAGTTTATGCGCATCATCGCGCCCGACCATCTGTTCAAGTTCATCCTGTTCACGGCGCTGGCCAGATCCTACCTGCCCGCCATTACGCCCCGACGCGCCCCAGCCGACCCGGTGCGCCTCAAGCAGGATCACGTCATAGCCGCGCTCCGCCAGATGGAGTGCGGATGACAGCCCGGTAAAGCCGCCACCAATGATGACAATGTCGCAGGTCTGATCCCCTTCAAGCTTGGCAAAGGGTGCGGTCGCATTCGCCGTCGCGGCATAATAGGAATCAGGATATTGGCCTGCCCGGTCATTGGCGGTCAGCAAGTTCGGGGTGAACATGAGGAACCCTCATATTTGAAAATGGATGTGGGCTTATCCTGCCCAATCCGGTCGACCTATCAAGGAAAAACTGCCCTTTTTCCGGCCTTACACCCGCTTTTCGCCGATTATGCCAAAACCGGCCAAGTCAAAGCAGAACGATTGCGCAAAGCGGCCAACAAAGCGTGATACCTGCGGTACTGGCTATTGCTGTTGGCAGGCAACAGGCCCTTGAGAATCAGCGTTTTAAGGTTTCTGACGAACCGCTTCGACCATGCGAAGGGCGGTTTTGGTGGCGGCACAGCCCCCGCGCGCTGTGCAGCGCAAATCAGGATGCATCATATTGCCGATCTTCACCGTCTGATCGACCAGTTCATCATATGCCAGCACCGCATCAAACCCGGCCAGAACCGCCATCGCCGATGAAAAGGCATGCGACACACCGGCGACATTTCGGGCATGACACGGGATTTCCACATCCCCGCCCACCGGATCACAGACAAGGCCCAGCGTATTCATCAAACACATGCTGGCGGCATCAAAGCATTGCTTTGGCGTGCCCCCATAGGCCTGTGTCACCCCGGCGGCCGCCATCGCCGCCGATGCGCCGGTTTCCACCGAACAGCCGCCGCATTCGGCGGCAAAGGTTCCACGCGCGGCAAACACCGCCCCGATCAAGGCCATGGTTTGCAAGGCATCGGTCGCTCCATCAAGTTCAATTCCATGACGAATCAGGCCATAAAGCGTGCCCGGCACCACACCGGCACTGCCCGCCGTTGGTGCGGCACAAACAAGCCCCCGGTTGCTGTCACGTTCCATCGCCGAAAGCGCACCGGCCATGGCATCCTGCAACACCGGGCCACCGAGCCCCGCGGGCAGGTTGGCATCACGGACAGTACGGGCCCGCAGTGTCAGAAACCGCATGACGTTGTCTTCCGGCTTGGCCTCAAATCCCTCTGCCACGACACGCAGCATCAGTTCGCACCGTTCGCGAAACAGCGCACGAGTGGCATCGCGGGATAGTCCAAGTCGTTTTGCCTCCAGCACCAGGGCGGCATCGGCGATGGAGCCCCCTTCCTGATTGTCGGCCACCGCAATCACCGCGGCACTTTCGGAAAACAGCTCATCGGTGGCGCAAACCGGATATTGCGATGCATCGGCAAAGCGCACACCTGTAATGCCATCGCGATTTCGAATGGCTGTCAGGACATCGGCATTCGGCAAGGCCTGAAGCGCGATTTCGACCCGTTCGTGATCGGGCTCAACCGACACACCCAGCAGGCTGTTTTCCCCTGCCGCAAGTTCGTTTGCCAAGGCGTCAGCCTGTGCCACCGCGTCGGCGCCCCAGACAAAGACGGTTGCCGTTTTGCCGGTCATGAACAGGCGCTCACCATTACGGCCGTCGATGTAATACATCCCGCCGCCGACGGATGCGCCGGTATAAAGGTCTGTACGTTCCTCGCCATCCGGGGTCGTGACACTCAGTTCAAGATCAACACGGTTTGGGTGGTTGTTGTTTTCAAGCTCGGTGACTTCGATCGAGAAATGGAAGCCTTCGCCCTGCTCTACCCGGCCAAGAATTTCGCGATAGTCCGGATCGGTCAGCTTGGCCCCGGCCAGCCCGGCGGCAAAGTTTTCGTCCGAGCTTTGCGACTTGTAGCACGGCGCAAAGGACCCACGGGGATCAAAGCGGATCACGGCACGCCTTAGCGTTTCACCGTTGGCACAGGAAAGTTCGCGCACCAGCTTGGCCATCATATAGGGTGCCGCACAATGGGAACTGGACGGCCCGCGCATAACGGGACCGATAACGGAATTAAGCAGGCTGATTTCTTGCATGGCGGCACTTCTTCGTTGGCGCTGTATGTCGCGGGATTTGGATACAATATGCCATGATCATCCTCCGATGCCGAACCGATTGCAATCACCGGAAATAAAAATCCCCGATCCATCAAAAAGATGAACCGGGGACAATCATCAGACTATTTAAAGTCCACAAATTTAGCGCTGTTTGGTTTCCCATTCCGGATGCACGAAATACGGTGCATTCGATGGTGCCAGCGGCGTGCGACCGCGAATGATGTCGGCGGCCTTTTCACCGATCATGATGGTCGGGGCATTGAGGTTGCCCGATGCGATGGTCGGCATGATCGAGCTGTCGACCACACGCAGGCCTTCGACGCCATGCACACGGGTTTTCTCATCCACCACGGACATCTCATCACTGCCCATCTTGCACGAACAGGACGGGTGATAGGCACTTTCGGCGTGATCGGCGACAAATGCGTCGATCTCTTCATCGGTCTGGATGTCCTTGCCCGGTGCAATTTCCGCCCCGCGCAGATCGGCAAAGGCTTCCTGGGCAAAGATTTCGCGGGTCAGGCGGACAGACGCCCGCATTTCTTCCCAGTCATCCGGGTGGCTCATATAGTTCGGATCAATGATCGGGCGATCCTTGGGGTTGGCGGATGCCAGACGGACCGTACCGCGCGATTTGGAACGCATCGGACCGACATGGGCCTGGAAGCCATCGCCTTCGGCCGCCTTGGAGCCGTTATAGTTAATCGCGGCTGGCAGGAAGTGATACTGAATGTCTGGGTGCTGCACGCCCGCCTTGGAACGGATAAAGCCGCCCGCCTCGAAATGGTTGCTGGCACCAAGTCCGGTTTTGAACAGATACCATTCTGCCCCGATCTTAAGCTTGTTCCACCAATCGAGTTTGCTGTTCAGGCTGATGGGTTTGGTGCACTCCATCTGAACATAGAGTTCAAGATGGTCCTGAAGGTTTTCACCGACACCGGGCAGATCATGGACAACATCAATGCCATGTTCGCGCAGATGGGCTGCCGGACCAACACCCGAAAGCATCAGAAGCTTTGGCGAGTTGATCGAACCGGCCGAAATGATGACTTCGCGATCAACAAGGGCGCGCTTGTTTTCGCCGTCATGGACGAAGTCGAGGCCAATGGCACGTTTTCCTTCGAAAACAACACGTTGCGCGAAAGCCTTGTGATAAACGGTCAGGTTCGGGCGCTTCATCGCCGGATGCAGATAGGCGCGCGCGGTTGACCAGCGACGGCCCTTATAGACCGTCATATCCATAGTCCCGAGACCTTCCTGGCGGTAGCCGTTCTGATCCGGGGTGAATTCATAACCCGCCTGCTGACCGGCCTTGATCCAGGCCTTGTGCAGGTCGTTCTGACAGGCACCGGTCGTCACATGCAGCGGACCATCACCGCCGTGATATTCATCACCTTCGGTGTCTTCGTTGCGCGTATCGGCCTTGCGGAAATATGGCAGGCAGCGCGCATAATCCCATTCCTTGAGGCTTGCGTCTTCTTCGGCCCAGCGATTGTAATCAAGTGCGTGACCGCGCACATAAGCCATGCCGTTGACCGAACTTGACCCGCCATAAACGCGCCCGCGCGGCGTTTCCATGCGGCGGTTGTTCAGGTTGGGCTGCGGCGTTGTCCAATAGGCCCAGTTATAGGTTTCCGACTGCATCGGATAGGAAAGTGCTGTCGGCATATGGATGCGCCAGTCCCACCAGTGATCCTTTGGTCCGGCTTCGATCACCAGAACCTTAACCTCGGCATCTTCGGTCAGTCGGTTGGCAAGCACAGCCCCTGCCGAACCTGAACCGACAATCACATAATCATATTTTTCAGTGGTCGTTGGGGTCGTCATTTCTGATCCCTTGTTTGGTCTTGCTGTGTGGGCAGCCGGTGAGTGGTTGGCGACGTTGGTTGGTCAAAGCCCCTTAGTAAGGGGCCTCGACATCGCCGGTTTCGACATAAACGGATTTGATGCGGGTGTAATATTCAATCGCCGCACGGCCGTTTTCGCGGCCAACGCCCGATTTCTTGACACCGCCAAACGGCATTTCGATCGGCGTGATGTTATAGGTGTTGATCCAGCATGTACCGGCCTCAAGCCGTGCGACCACGCGATGGCCACGCGACAAATCCTTGGTGAACACACCAGCCGCCAGACCGTATTCGGTGTCATTGGCGCGCTTGATCACTTCGTCTTCGTCGCTAAAGGTCAGGACAGACATTACCGGGCCAAAGATTTCCTCGCGCACGATGGTCATGTCATCGGTGCAACCGGCAAATACCGTCGGTGCGACAAAAAGTCCGCCTTCTGGCATGCCCTCAGTGACAGCATGGCCACCAAGAACGCATTTCGCCCCTTCTGCCTTGCCCTTTTCGATATAGGACATGACCTGTTCGTATTGTGCCTTGGTGACAATCGGGCCGACCTGGGTTTCAGGTTTTTCCGGATCGCCAAGAACAAGATCCTTGGAACGTGCGATCAGCTTTTCGATGAAGGCATCGGCAACACTTTCATGCACAAACACACGCGTCCCGTTCGAGCAAATCTGACCTGATGAATAGAAGTTCGCCATCTGCGCGCCGGAGACAGCGTTGTCCAGATCGGCATCTTCGAACACGATCATTGGCGACTTGCCGCCCAGTTCCATGGTGACGGCTTTCATGCCACCTGCTGCAACAGAGGCCACCTTGGCACCGGTTGCGGCCGATCCGGTCAGGGAAATCTTGTCCACACCCGGATGTTCAACCAGCGCGGCACCGCTTTCGCGCGCGCCCTGCACAACGTTGTAAACGCCATCGGGAAGACCGGCTTCTTTAAGGGCCTCGGCAACCGCAATGGCCGAAAGCGGCGTGGTTTCGGACGGCTTGTAAACAACTGCGTTGCCACATGCCAGTGCCGGGGCTGCCTTCCAGCAGGCGATCTGGATCGGATAGTTCCAGGCACCAATAGCACCACAAACGCCAACCGGTTCGCGGCGGGTATAGGCAAAGTTGCCGGCAAGATCGATATGTTCGCCCGCAAGGCTGCCAGCCACACCAGCGAAATATTCAAGGCATTCGACACCCGAAATCACATCGACAATTTCAGTTTCCTGAATGGCACGCCCGGTATCACGGGTTTCAACCAGCGCCAGTTCATCATTGC
Organism: Thalassospira sp. CH_XMU1458; assembly: GCF_037027205.1. Lineage (NCBI taxonomy): Bacteria > Pseudomonadati > Pseudomonadota > Alphaproteobacteria > Rhodospirillales > Thalassospiraceae > Thalassospira > Thalassospira sp. CH_XMU1458. Next base: position 989,358 of record NZ_JAYMDW010000002.1, read on the forward strand.
GATCCCGCAGGATCTGGGCGGCCTTGAAAAGGACACGTGCCCGTTCGGCAGCTGGTGTGTTTTTCCAGATTTCGAACCCGGCGCGCGCGGCCTTGACCGCGGCATCAACATCAGAAGCGGTGCTTTCGTGACCCTTGGCCAGAACCGTGTTGGTCGCAGGGTTAAGGGTAACCATCTCTGCGCCCGAACCTTGGGTCTTCTTGCCATTGATGAAATTCTGGATTTGATAAAGGCTCATCTTAAAACTCCTGCAGGCCACCGGGACAACCGGCAGCCGTGGTCTTTGTGTTTTGGTTCGATTACTTCTTTACGTGCTTCTTTGGGCACTTTGCCGGACTGGGCGAATTCGCCAGATACAGGCGCAAGGTGCCCAGCACCATCTTGCGCGCCCCGGCAATGTCGGCCTGTCCGCGTGACAGACCGGTTCGCACCCAGATGCCGTCAACCATGGCGGCAATCGCAGACGAGATTTCATCTGCGCATTCTTCGGTGGTCAATTGACGCAACTCGTGCCGCAGATTGGATGCAAGGCGCTGAAAATAGATATTGTTCAGACGCCGCAACTGATCAGAGAACGGCACCTGCGCCCAGAAGGACAACCAGGCCACTGTCACCTGCGGGGTGAACTGTTCTTCGTTGAAGTTGGTATTGATGATCGCCTCAAGTCGGTCCATCGGCGTTTTGGCCGTTGCCAGTCGCACCATGTAGTCATTGCGCAAATCCTTCATCAGGGAGCGCATGGTTTCCCGCAACAGGGCGTTCTTGCCGCCAAAATAGTGCGAAATAATCCCGGACGACATACCGGCAGCCTTAGAGATCCGCGCAATCGTCGTATCGGCGAATCCGTGCTGGTGAATGGTTTCAATCGTTGCGTCGATCAACTGCCTGCGGCGTACAGGCTGCATACCAACTTTGGGCATTAATTCATCCAATCCTCTGCGTTGCGAAGGGTTTAACGCCGGTGCAACAGCATAAGACGCAGTTTTTAATCCTTCGCAATTGACGTCTCGTGAATATGCTGTAATTTAATTGAACAATCAATCAATAAAAACACGCCGACATATGCGGCGCGTTTCTCAGGGCTTTTGGCCTTTGCTGCGCGGCTATGCGGCTGTTTTTGTGATTATTCCGGCCCATCACACCCATTCAGGGGAATGTGGTTGATGGCTCTGGGCGAGTGTTGGCGACATGTTTGTTGCGTTGATGTTCGTCTGGCCTCCGGAACCGAGCGTCTTCTGATGACCGGCCAAATCCGGTCATCAGCAACATCAGGTTTATACAAGGGAGAACCAGAAGCATGACCAATCTTTCCACGTTCGGCCGCCTTCTTGGCAGCACCATTATTGCGACCACCCTTTTGGGTGCAACTGCTGCCAAAGCAGCCGATAGCGATGCCTGCAAAACCGTGACTTTCTCTGATGTGGGCTGGACCGACATCACCGCAACCACGGCGACCGCATCCGTGATCCTTGAATCACTTGGCTATACCGCGGAAACCGAATTGCTGTCGGTACCGGTCACCTACACGAGCCTTGCCAACGGCGACGTTGACGTCTTCCTCGGCAACTGGATGCCTACCATGGCAGCCGATATTCAGCCCTACCTTGATAAAGGCACCGTTGTGTCGACCGGCGCCAACCTTGAAGGTGCGAAATACACCCTTGCTGTGAGCCAGAACGCCTTTGATGCGGGTCTTAAGGACTTTGCCGACATTGCCAAGTTCAAGGATCAGCTTGATGGCGAAATTTATGGCATCGAGCCGGGCAATGACGGCAACCGTCTTATCCAGGACATGATCGACAGCAACCAGTTCGGTCTAGGCGAGTTCGAACTTGTTGAATCCTCCGAACAGGGCATGCTGGCAGAAGTAAGCCGCAAATCATCGCGCGATCAGTTCATCGTCTTCCTCGGTTGGGAACCGCATCCGATGAATGCGAAATACGACATGGCCTATCTTGATGGTGGCGATGACGTCTTTGGCCCGAACTTTGGCGGTGCGACTGTTCACACCAACCTGCGTGCCGGTTACACCGACGAATGCCCGAATGCGGGTAAATTCGTGACCAACCTGAAATTCAGCCTCGCCATGGAAAACGAAATCATGGACGCGATCCTGAACGAAGGTACCGACCCGGCAGAAGCCGCAACCGCATGGCTTAAAGCCAACCCGGATGCAGCTTATGCATGGCTTGACGGTGTAACCACCTTTGATGGTGGCGATGCCAAAGCAGCGCTCAAATCCGGTCTTGGTCTTTAAGCACCACGATTGATTTTACCGATGCGCCCGCAATTGGCTTCCGGCCGATGCGGGCGCATCGGATGTATTTTTCTTAATTCTCATTGAACGGATTTTTTCGCATGGAATGGCTCACGGAAACGAAGATTCCGCTGGGACAGTGGATATCGTCCCTGATGGATGCGCTGAACGAACATGCCGATTTCGTTTTCTATACCGTTTCGGATGTTCTCGAATTCATTATTGAAAACACCATCGATTTTCTGGTGTGGCTGCCGGCCCTTTTGATCATTGCGGTCTTTGGGGCGCTTGCCGCTGTCTTGCACAAATCATGGAAACTGACGGCATTTACGGTTCTGTCCCTGTTGCTGGTGGTCAATCTTGGCTATTGGGAAGAAACCATGGAAACGCTGGCGCTGGTGATCTATGCGACGCTGTTTTGCATGTTGATCGGTGTGCCGCTTGGCGTGGCATCCGCCCACCGCCCGTGGCTGCATCAGGCGATGCGCCCGGTCCTTGATCTGATGCAGACAATTCCGACATTCGTTTATCTGATCCCGACCCTGATCCTGTTTGGTCTTGGCGTCGTTCCCGGTCTTATTTCGACCGTGATCTTTGCGATTGCCGCCCCGATCCGCCTGACCCATCTTGGCATTTCCAACACGCCGAAATCCCTTCTTGAAGCAGGTGAAAGCTTTGGCTGCACGCCGCGCCAGTTGCTGTTCAAGGTTGAATTGCCATCGGCCATGCCATCGATCATGGCGGGCCTGACCCAGTGCATCATGCTGTCGCTTTCGATGGTGGTGATTGCAGCCCTTGTTGGGGCAGACGGCCTTGGCAAGCCGGTTGTGCGTGCGCTCAATACGGTGAATATCGCACAAGGCTTTGAAGCCGGTCTGGCAATTGTGATTCTGGCCATCGTGCTGGACCGCATCTGCCGTCGTGACCACAAAGAAAAGTCGGGGCAGTGATCATGAGCAATGCTGTTGAATTCGAAAATATCGACGTGATCTTTGGTAATCGTCAGGCAGAGTCCTTGAAACTGCTGGACGAAGGTAAAACCCGCGAAGAGATCGCTGCGGCCACCAACAATGTCCTTGGTGTCGCCGATGTGACCTTCAATGTGCCTCAGGGTGAGATATGCGTCCTGATGGGCCTGTCCGGTTCAGGCAAATCATCGCTTCTGCGCTGCGTGAACGGACTTAACTCTGTATCACGTGGTTCGCTTCGGGTCCGTGATGGCGATTGGATGGAAGACGTCACCAAATGTGACGGCGCCACCCTTCGCAAGTTGCGCCGCGAATGTGTCGCCATGGTCTTCCAGCAATTCGCCCTGTTCCCGTGGCGAACGGTTGAAGACAATGTCGGCTTTGGCCTTGAACTGGGCGGTATGGGTCCGGCCGAACGCCGCGAGATCGTGCGTGAAAAACTGGCTCTTGTTGGACTGGATAAATGGGCAAACAAATATGCCCATGAACTGTCCGGCGGTATGCAGCAACGTGTTGGTCTGGCGCGCGCCTTTGCCACCGATGCGCCGATCCTTCTGATGGACGAGCCGTTCTCGGCCCTTGATCCGTTGATCCGTAACCGCCTGCAGGACGAGTTGCTGGATTTGCAGGAGAAGCTCAATAAAACCATCCTGTTTGTCAGCCACGATCTTGATGAAGCCATGAAGCTCGGCAATTCGATTGCCATCATGGAAGGTGGTTATGTCGTGCAACACGGCACGCCAGAAGACATCGCCCTTCGCCCCGCCAACGAATATGTTGCGGACTTTGTGGCGCATATGAACCCGGTCAATATCCTGCGCGGGCGGGCGATCATGCATCGCCTTGATAGCGATCAGAAGTCCGGCAATACCGAGTTCCTGCTCGAAGACGCCAATATCCGCGTCACCCTTCAGGATGGTGTGGTGCGTTCTGCCAATAATGGCGAACGCGGCGAGCTTAAGCTGATCAATTATGACGGCACCCTGCCCGATGAACTGGACGCGACCGACAACTCGATTGTCTTTGTCGCGCAGGAGGATGTGCTGCTGAAAGATCTGATCGAGATGCGATCGATCACCCAGAACCCGGTCATCCTGACCCGTGATGGCAAGGTGACCGGCACGCTGGGCCGCAAGGAGTTCTTTGACAGTTTGACGCAAACCGCATCGGTTGCGGATTAATCTGATCAAATAGTCTGATGATTAAAAGGGCGCCCTGGAAGCAGGGCGCCCTTTTCTATGAGGAATGAATTACCCGCCGGTGACCGGCGGGAACAGCGCGATCTCGGTCGCCTTGGTAACGTCGGTTTCAGGCGAGGCATATTCCTGATCGACCGCGACGCGAATGATCGCGGGATCGGCCAGGGCATTGGCAAAGTTTTCGCCGCGACCGGGCAGCCACGCCAGCAGGTCGGCAACCGTTTTGACGGTATCTGGAAGGTCAATGGCCTCTTCCGCCATACCGATGCGGTCCTTGACCCACGAGAAATAGATCAGCTTCATGTTTATTCCTGACAACAAACTTCAATTTGCCCGCATGCTTGCGCAAGTCCCTGCCCGGTGGCAAGTCCCAATGGCGTGATCCGACGAATTTACGCCTTATGGGTAAACAAAATAGCCGTCCGGCGCTGCATCCAGCCGCGCAGTCAGGTTTTCGATAAAGAACCGTTCCGCCCGGCTCAGCGACATGCGCGGGTTGGTCACCAGGTAAATATCAATCGCCGGCGGATCAATATAGGGCGGCAAGCGCCAAAGCTGACCGCGGTCGGTCGCACTTTGCACAACGTGGATCGGTAGTGGCCCGATGCCAAGCCCGGCATTGATCAGGCGACGGACTTCTTCAAGGTGCGGGCTGACGGCGACGACCTTGCCCTTCATGCCTTCCTGCGCGCGCAGGACCGCGACCGGGGCCAGTGCATCACTGAGCTGGTCGGTCGCGAATGATACGAATGCCTCGCGGCGCAAATCGGCCAGGGTTAGGTCCTTTTGGCCGAACAAATGATGGGTCGGGCCACAGAAAAAGCCGAAATGTTCGCGATACAAACGGCGATATTCCAGTCTGGGATGGCGTTCCTTGACCAGACAGATGCCAAAACTGGCCTGCTGTGACAGCACCTGATCGACGACATTGACCGAGGTCGCGACATCGATTTCATAGGTGACTTCCGGGTGGGCGCGATTGAATTCAAACAGGGCATCATCAAGGGGTGGGAACACCACATGACTGGCCAGCCACATATGCAAGTGCCCGGTTAGTTGATTGCCGCTATCAGACATCACATCCGATAGTCGGCCGATGGCACCGCAAATTTCGCGGCATTCGTGATACAGCGCCAATCCCTGTTCGGTGACTTCAAACCGGCCGCGTTCACGGTCAATCAGACGCGCGCCAATCTGATCTTCAAGCCGTTTGAGCGCGTTACTGACACTGGGCTGGCGCAGCAATAACCGGTTGGCCGCCCCGGTTATCGAGCGTTCCTCGACAATAACGGTAAAGGTGTGCAGCAGGTTCCAGTCGAACTGCCGACGCATTAACTCGTTCATTCTGCTTACCTTTCCGACATTTCCAGCACCACACATAGATAATGGCTATGAGATCTATTCTACTTATCTATTTGCGCTATGTGCAAGTCTGGGTTGGAATGCCTCCAACAAATTTCTTCACGGCCAAATAACCGGGTGCGGCACTGACCGCAGACAATAACGGGAGGCACAAATGGCCGCAGATGTCGCCGGAGCCCGCAGGACTCCGTGGGTACTGCTATCACCATCACTGGCAACCATCAGCCTGCTGCTGATTGTGCCAATGCTGTTCATTGTCGTTTATTCATTCTGGTTGCGGACCGCGACCGGTGCGGATCAGGTCGGCTTTTATCTCGATAACTGGATTGAAGTTCTGGGCGACCGGTTTTATCGCGATATCCTGTTCCAGACCCTTTTGATTGCCTTTTACACCACGGTTATTTGCGCGTTTGTCGGCTATATCCCGGCCTATTTCGTTGCCAATACGCGGATGAAATCCAAGGCGTTCCTGTTGCTTTTGCTGATGCTGCCATTCTGGATCAGCTACATCATCAGAACGATGTCGTGGATCAATATCCTTGGCACATCGGGGGCGCTTAATACCCTTTTGATATCAATCGGCATCATCGATGACCCGATCCAGATGCTGTATAACCAGCAGACCGTGGTTCTGGGCCTTGTGCACTATCTGCTGCCCTTCATGATCCTAAATGTCTATGTCAGCCTTGATGGCATCGACAAGAACCTGACCGAAGCCGCCCAAAGTCTTGGCTGCACCGGTTTCCAGGCCTTCCGCGAAGTGACATTGCCGCTGTCCATGCCCGGTTTGGCGGCGGGATCGTTGCTGTGCTTCGTTCTGGCGGCGGGCACCTATATCACCCCGATTGTTCTTGGCGGGCCGCGCGATGCGATGTTTGCCAACCTTGTGTTCGAAGCCATCGTGACACAGCTCAACTGGCCGCTTGGCTCGGCGCTTTCGCTCGTGCTGCTGGCGCTTCTGGGCGCACTGGTCGTCATTTACACCCGCTATCTCGGCATCGATCAGATCGCCAAGAGTTTCAAGTAAGGGAGCAGCAAATGATGTCCGGTTGGTCAGTAATCCGAATTGCCACGATCCTTGTCTATCTGTTCCTGTTTGCGCCGGTGGCGGTTGTCATCCTGTTGGCGTTCAATGCCAACCAGTTCGGCAGTTTCCCGATTGAGGGCTTTTCGTTCCGCTGGTTCGAAGCGCTTTGGAACAATGATGCGATTGTGCGGGCGTTCAAGACGTCGCTTCTGCTTGGTGTGCTGACAGCAGCCATTTCGACAACGCTTGGCACCCTCGCCGCCCTTGCCATGGTCAGATACGATTTCCCCGGGAAACGGACCATTTCGACCCTTCTGGTTGCCCCAATCCTGATCCCGGAAGTCGTTCTGGCTGTGGCGCTCCTGCTCTTCCTGCAGTTCCTGTCGATGCCAAAAAGCTTTGGGCTTCTGTTGATGGGCCACGTGGTCTTTACACTGCCGTTTGTGGTGCTGGTGGTTCAGGCGCGTCTGGTGTCCATCCGCCGCGACGTCGAAGAAGCCGCCATGAGCCTTGGCGCAACACCGGTGCAGACCTTCTTTGAAGTGACCCTGCCCCTGATGTTGCCTGCCGTCATGGCCGGGATGCTGTTTGCCTTTACCATTTCATTTGATGACATCACCGGCACCCTGTTCTGGAAGCCGGGCGGTGTTGAAACCGTCCCGACCCAGATCTTTGCCATGCTGCGCAACTCGATCAGCCCGGAAATCAATGCCCTTGGTGCTGTGATGGTGATCTTCACCATTGCCCTGCCGCTGGTGGCGGCATCGATCGCGCGGGTCATGGCCATGCGCAAGGTGGGCGCATCCAAATAACTTTTTGCACAATGCGGACAACCGCCAAAACCAAGAACAACACCAAAAATACAACGACCAACAACAAGACCGATCAACGGATATATCGTTTTATCAGGAGGCCTTAAATGGACGATACCAAACGTTATGAACGCCTACTTACCCGTTTTCGCGACGGCGACATCAACCGCCGTACTTTCCTGACCGCACTGGGTGCGGCCGGCGTTGTTGCCGGGGTCACTGGCGGACCAATGGGCATGCTGGCGCGCAAGGCGATGGCCGCAACCCCGGAACAGGTCCGCTTTGACGGTTGGGGCGGCGTTGTTTCCGAGGCATTCGAAAAATATGCCTTCGCGCCCTATACCAAGAAAACCGGCATTGAAGTGGTTTCGGGCACCTTTGGCGGTGCGGATGAATATATTGCCCGCGTCAAGGCCAGCCAGCCGGGCGAATTCAACCTCGCCCACCTTTCGGGTGTGTTTGACTATGCGCGGTATCACGGTCTGGAACTGACGTCGGAACTCAATGAAGACAACATACCGAACCTGAAAAACGTCATCCCGACACTGGTCGAGCCCCTGCGCAAGATCACCGGCGGCACGATTTCGGCGGTTCCGTATGACTATGGCACCACCGGCATTGCCTATAACCGCAAATATATCAGCGACGACGAAGCCAAGGCCAAGGGTGCCAAGCTGATGGTTGATGAAGCCTATAAAGGCAAAATCGGCGGCTGGGGCGAATGGAAAACCCGTATCTGGTACGGCGCAATGCAGTCCGATCAGGACCCGAACAACATTCAGAACATTGAAGCTGTTTGGGACATGGTCCGCGCGCACCGTGACCTTGCGCTGAAATACTGGTCTTCGGGGGCCGAACTGATGAGCCTTCTGGCCGAAGAAGAAATCTATGTCACCGAGGGCTGGTCAGGCCGCATCAAGGCGCTGCAGGATCAGGGCCATGACATCGGTTATCTTGATCCGGCCGGTGGCCTTGGTTGGCAGGAGTGCCTGTTTGTGCTGCGTGGCAGCCCGATGGCGGCCTGTGAAGAACTTCTGAACTTCATGCTGGAGCCGGAAGTGGCGATTGCCGTTGCCGAAGGTCAGAGCTATCCGCCAGCCCTTGATCCGCAGAAGATCGAACTGGGCGAGGTCATCCCGACCCTGCCAGCATTTGATCCGAGTGGAACACTGTCGTCGCTTAGCTTCTTCGATCCGGCGTACTGGAACGAAAACGAAGCTGACTGGTCGAAAACGTTCTCGCGTGTGCAGCGCGGCTACTAAGCCCCGCCTGCTTGCCTGAAACTGTGTCCTGGCCGTGCACAACCGGCCAGGACAGACTTGCCGCCTTATGTCGGGTGCGGCGCAATTCAGACAGGGTATTTAACAATGGCAGACAGACAAAACGCTGTTGAACTGCACAATGTCGTTAAACGGTTTGGGGAATTCACCGCCGTCAAACGCATTGATTTGACCGTCCCGGACAACAGCTTTGTAACTTTCCTCGGTCCGTCGGGCTGTGGCAAGACAACGACGCTGCGCATGATTGCAGGTCTGACCGATATTACCGAGGGGGATCTTCTGATCCGCGGCAAACGGGTCAACAGCCTGCCGATCCACAAGCGCAATCTTGGCCTTGTGTTTCAGAACTATGCCCTGTTCCCGCACAAGACGATCTTTGACAACATCGCCTTTGGCCTGAAATACCGCAAGGTTTCCAAGGCCGACATTGCCGAGAAGGTCAACAAGGCGCTTGATCTTGTGCAATTGCCGCATGTCGCCGACCGCTATCCCAATCAGCTTTCCGGTGGCCAGCAGCAACGTATTGCGCTCGCGCGTGCGATTGTGATTGAACCGGATGTGCTTCTGCTTGATGAACCGCTTTCAGCCCTTGATGCCAATCTGCGCGAAGAAATGCGGGTGGAACTGAAACGCATCCAGCGCGAGCTTGGTGTTGCCACCGTGTTCGTCACCCATGACCAGTCCGAGGCGCTTGCCATGTCCGACAAGCTGGTTGTCATGAATAACGGCTTTGTCGAACAGGAAGGCGCGCCCGAAGAGGTTTATAACAATCCGGCATCGGCCTTTGTTGCCGACTTCCTTGGTCATTCCAATATCATTCAAGCCAACCTTGGCAGCCCCGATGCCGCCTTTACCCAAGTGGCACTTGAAAGCGGCGAGACATTGCTGACCACGGACGAACAAACAGCCAAGGCAAGAAATTCAAAAGACGTTCGCGCCGTGATCCGGGCCGAGAAAATTGATCTGTCTGAAGAAAACCGCGCCACCGATGGCGTAATTTCGATCCCCGGTAAGGTCAAAACCGTTGACTATCTGGGCCAACAGGCCCGTTACTTTGTCGAGGCCAATGGCCGCGACTGGCAGGTCATCAACCCGATTGATGCCCACCCCCATAAGGAAGGGGCCGATATCTTCATGCATATCGCGGCCCGTAATTGTGTGTTGTTACCCGGCCATCAGGATTAATCCTCCGCCGGTTCAGGAGAGCCACCAGAATGACGCATGATCCCAAAAGCCCCGTCGGACATAACCGGGAATCCCGTCTGTTTTATCAAAGCCGGTCCCGCCGCCCGCTGATCGAACGATCAGAAGGCGTTTATATGTGGGATGTCGATGGCAAACGTTATATCGATGCATCCAGCGGTGCCATGGTCAGCAATATCGGCCATAGCGACCCGCGCGTGGTCGCCGCGATGACCAAGCAGCTTGAAAAGGCCAGCTTCGCCTATCGCCTGCATTTCGAAAATGACGCGGCCGAAGACCTTGCGATCCGCCTTGCCGACCGTGCACCGGGCGATCTTGAACGCGTATTCTTTGTTTCTGGCGGGTCCGAGGCAGTTGAAAGTTGCATCAAGCTTGCCCGACAATATGCACTGGCCAAGGGCCAGGCACAGCGCACAAAAATCATTTCACGCTTTCCGAGCTATCATGGTGCGACACTGGGTGCGCTTGCCATCACCGGCTATACGCCGATGCATGCACCGTTCGCACCGATGATGGTCGATCAGCCGAAAATTCCCGCACCGACATGTTATCTGGATCGTGATGATCTGAGTGATCATGAGCGCGGCATCAAATATGCCAACATGCTGGAAGCCGAAATCATCAAACAGGGCCCGGAAACCGTTCTTGGCTTCATCATGGAGCCGGTCGGCGGGGCTGCCACCGGCGCACTGGTTGCCCCCGACAGTTACTATGGCCGCATTCGCGAGATTTGCGATCAGTACGGCATTCTTCTGATCTATGACGAGGTCATGACGGGGGCCGGTCGTACCGGCAAGTATTTCGCCGCCGAACATTGGGGCATCGTGCCCGATATCCTTGCCGTATCCAAGGGATTGGCCGCCGGTTATGCGCCGCTTGGTGCGATGATCGCACCTGATCGGATCGTGGGTCCGGTTCTTGATCATGGCGGGTTTATTCATGGCTATACCTATGCCGGGAACCCGTTGGCGTGTGCGGCGGGCAATGGCGTGCTTGATGTGATTGAAGAAGACAATCTGCTTGAAAATGCTGCGACCAATGGCGCGGCACTCAAGGATGAATTGTCCAAGCTTGCCGATGATTTCGCGATGATCGGCGATGTGCGTGGCAAGGGATTGTTGCTGGCGATCGAACTGGTCAAGGACCGAGACAGCATGGAGCCACTTGATCCCAAACACATGGCGGCAGCGCGACTGGTCGATATCGCCTATGACATGGGCCTGATCATTTACTGGCGGCGTACACGCGGCGGGTATCGCGGCGATCATGTCATGATCTGCCCGCCCATGACGATTACCAAGGAACAGTTTACCGATATCCTTGTGCCGCTGCGCAAGGCATTGAGCGAACTGCAAGACGAACTCGAAGTCGCAGGAGCCTTCGCATGAGCCGCAAAGTCATCATCACCTGTGCGATTACCGGATCGGTTCATACCCCGTCCATGAGCCCGCATTTGCCGGTCACACCCGATGAGATCGCAAAGCAGGCGATTGATGCCGCCAATGCCGGGGCATCAATCCTGCACCTGCATGCACGTGACCCCAAAACCGGTTATCCAAGCCCGGATCCGGATGTGTTCATGCAGTTCCTGCCAAAGATCAAGGCGGCGACCAATGCGGTGATCAACATTTCCACCGGTGGTGGCATGAACATGAATGTGCGTGACCGCATCCGGGCGGCCCGCGAAGCCGCACCGGAAATGGCGTCACTGAACATGGGCACGATGAATTTCGGCCTGTTCCCGGCCCTTGCCAGCCGCAGCGAATGGAAACATGACTGGGAACCGGAATTCCTTGAAAGCAGCCGTGACTTTGTTTTCAAGAACACGTTTTCGGACATCGAAACCATTCTGGCCGAACTGGGTGAGGCCAATGGCACCCGGTTCGAGTTTGAATGCTATGACGTCGGCCATCTATATACCCTGGCGCATTTCGTTGATCGTGGCCTGATCAAGGGGCCGATCTTCATCCAGTTCGTGTTGGGCGTTCTGGGTGGCATTGGCGCCGATCCCGACAACCTTGCGCATCTGAAACGCACGGCAGACAAGCTGTTTGGCGATCAGTACCAGTTTTCTGTTCTGGGTGCCGGTCGCCATCAGATGCCGCTTGGCAGCATGTCGGCCGCAATGGGCGGTAATGTGCGGGTCGGGCTTGAAGACAACCTGTATATCAAAAAGGGCGAACTTGCGCCGGACAACGCATCGCAAGTGCGCAAAATCCGCGAAGTGCTTGACGGGTTGTCGCTTGAAATCGCAACCCCGGACGAGGCACGCGCGATCCTCGGCCTGAAAGGCGGCGACAAGGTCGCATTCTGACGACAGGCCCGATAAAGCCACCACCGTTTGACCACATCATGTGAAAGGCGGCAGAGATGATGCATGCCTATTTCTCAGACGATCAGCTCCGCCATCATGGCAAGACATTCATTGTCGCGGGCGAGAAAAAGCCGATCCCCGAAGTCCCCGAACGCGCGGAAATCCTGCGCGGTGCGGTCGGGCGTCTGGGGCTTGATCTTCATACCCCCAATGATGCCGGGCTTGCCCCGATTGCCGCCATTCACGATGCGCAATATCTGAACTTCCTGCAGACCATTCACGATGAATGGCAGGATGTCGGGGGTGCAGAACAGGTCATTCCAAACATCCACCCATTTGATCGCACCGGCCCCTACCCGCGTCATCCGGCGGGTAAGGCGGGCTTTCATCTTGGTGATACATCCTGCCCTGTATCACGCACCACATGGCATTCAGCCTATGCCAGCGCGCAAACCGCAATTGCCGCCGCCCGCCATGTGCGTGATCAGGGGGCCAAGACCGCCTATGCCCTGTGCCGCCCGCCGGGACACCATGCCAGTGGCAATATCGCCGGCGGCTTTTGTTACCTGAACAACAGTGCGATTGCCGCCGAGGAGCTCCGCACCAAATATGACCGGGTGGCGATCCTTGATGTCGATCTGCATCATGGCAACGGGACCCAGCATATTTTCTATGACCGGTCTGATATCATGACCCTGTCGATCCATGCAGATCCGATGGATTTCTATCCGTTCTATTGGGGGCATGCCGAGGAATGCGGTGAACGAGACGGGCTTGGCTTTAACCATAATCAGCCCCTGCCCCTTGGCAGTGGTGATGCGGTGTTTCTTGATGCGCTTGACCGGGCATTGGCAAGGATCGACGATTTCGCTGCGGATGCGGTTGTTATCGCGCTTGGCCTTGATGCATCACGCGATGATCCGTTTGGCGGATTGACGGTCAGTCCCGATGGTTTTGCCCGGATCGGCGAAAAGATTGGCACCCTTTCCTGCCCGACCGTTCTGGTGCAGGAAGGTGGTTATGTTAGTGAAACACTTGCAGAAAACCTTTATCAATTTATCAGCGGCTTTGGCGCGACCACCAAAACAAACCCGATTTAAGAAGGCCCCACATGACACATTCGGACATCCTGATCATCGGCGGCGGCATTGCCGGAATGTCAGCTGCATTCTTTTTGGCCAGGGCGGGTAAATCCGTCACGGTACTCGAACGCGAAGACCAGCCGGGCTATCACAGCACCGGCCGGTCAGCAGCCCTATATAGCGAGACCTATGGCCCGAAGATCATCCGCAAGATGTCGACCGCCAGCCGGGCTTTCTTCATCACCCCGCCGGACGGGTTTACCGAAAACCCGATCCTGACCCCGCGCGGCATCATCATGACCGCCGCCCCCGGCGAAGAGGCCGAACTGGATGCCATCCTGACCGAGGGACGCGCGAATGGCGCGAACTTTGTTGAACTGACGCCCGATGAACTCAAGGAAATTGTGCCTGTCATTCATACCGACCGGGTGGTCAAGGCGGCCTATGAACCAGAAGCCATGGATATCGACGTGCATGCGCTTCACTGGGGCTTTATCCGCCAGTTCAAGGCACTTGGCGGTTCGGTTGTGACCAAGGCCGATGTCAGCGCGATTGGCAAGGCAGACGGCAAGTGGCAGGTCACGCTGGCCAAGGGCGATGTTTATACCGGCGATATCGTCGTCAATGCGGCGGGTGCCTGGGCCGATGAGATCGCGACCAAGGCTGGTATCAAGCCGCTTGGCATCGTGCCCAAACGCCGCACGGCAGTAATGGTGGATGTGCCAGCCGACGTAAAGCCACATGGCTGGCCGCTGGTCGCAAGCCTCGATGAAACGCTTTATTTCAAGGAAGATGCCGGTCGCTTGCTGGTGTCGCCTGCCGATACCACACCGACCGAGCCACATGATGTCCAGCCCGAAGAACTTGATATCGCGATCACCATAGATCGCCTGATGACGGCGACCAGCATCGAGGTCCGCCGTCCGGGTGAAAGCTGGGCCGGATTGCGCAGTTTCTTTGCCGATGGTGATCCGGTATCAAGCTTTGATCCGACTGATGACAGTTTCTATTGGCTGGCCGGTCAAGGCGGTTATGGCATCCAGACCGCACCCGCCATGGGTGAATATGCCGCAAGCATCATCACCGGAAACGGTGTCCCGCCGCAGATGGAAAAGCTTGGCATTACCACCGATGCGCTTTCGGCCACCCGCCCTACCCTTGTCAGCGGCAAGTAATCATCGGCCTCGCCCGATCAGGAGAAAGACCAATGAGCCAATTTGATCGTGCAGCCTTGCGCGACGCTGTTTCAAAGCGCACCCAAAGTGCGATTGATGATTTGTGCGCGCTGGTGCGTCATGACAGCCTGCTTGGCAACGAAGCATCCGCGCAAGGTTGGATTGCCGACAAGTTTGCTGCGATGGGGCTCGATGTCGAACGGGTCAAGATTGACATCAGCGCTTTACGCGATCAGCCGGGCTTTTCCCCACCGGTGATTGACGGCTATGACGGGCGTGAAAACGTTGTTGGTCTGCATCGCCCGCAAAACCCGACGGGGCGCAGCCTGATCCTCAATGGTCATATGGATGTTGTGCCGACTGGCCCGGCTGAACAATGGCGCCACGGTCCCTTTACCCCGCATGTCGAGGATGACTGGATTTACGGGCGTGGGGCGGGCGATATGAAGGCCGGGATCATTGCCTATTGCCAGGCGCTTCAGGCCCTGCACGATATCGGTCTTGAACCGGCAGCCGCCGTCACCCTGCAATCGGTGATCGAGGAAGAATGTACTGGCAACGGGGCGCTTGCCTGCCTGCATGCCGGGTACAAGGCCGATTGCGCCATCATTCCCGAACCGTTCAACCAGACCCTGATGACCGCCCAACTTGGTGTCATGTGGTTCCAGATCCATGTATCGGGAAGCCCGGCGCATGTTCTTGATACCTCGGCTGGCAGCAACGCGATTGAGGCGGCCTTTGGTTTCTTTGAAACGCTGAAGGAAGTTGAAGAAATCTGGAACCATCCGACCCACCGTCATGCTGCCTTTGGTGCGCATGTCCATCCGGTGAACTTCAATCTGGGCAAGATTGAAGGCGGCGAATGGGCATCGACCGTGCCGCCGGTGTGCACCGCTGATATCCGTGTCGGGTTCTATCCGGGGATGGAACTTGAAAAGGTGCGCGAAACCATTGAGGCCGTCAAACAAAGCGCGCTTGATAACCACCCTTCCTGCAAAGGAGCCAAGATCGAGATCACCTATCGCGGTTTTCAGGCCGAGGGTTGCGAGATGGATATCAATCATCCGATGATGTCGATGATTGGCGACATTCATCAGGAAGTGACGGGCAAGGAGATCAGAAACCTTGCCTCGACCGCGACGACCGATGCGCGCTTTTTCCAGATTTATGGCGATATCCCGGCCACCTGTTATGGCCCGAAGGCCGAACGGATTCACGGGATAGACGAACGGGTTTCGATTGCGTCGATGATGGAAGTCACCGAGGTTCTTGCCCTGTTCATTGCCGACTGGTGCGGCGTACAAAAGCGTGCTAGCTAGGGTCGAAACTCGTTCACATGACCGATCCGGCAACTGATATGAGAGAAAAAGCTAGGAAAATGCCGCAGATCGGGGTGATCCCCGGTCAAGGGATTTGACGCAGAGGCTTTCTCTCATATCAGTTGTCCTTTGGATCACCCGGATTTGCACGGGCTATTTTGTCGCAAAACCTTGAAAGATGTATATCTTCCTGCGGTTTTGCTTCGCATATCCGCACAAATCCGGGCGACCGGAACGATTATGTGAACGAGTTTCGACCCTACATCCCAATTCGAATAATATATCCAATGCTTTAACAAGGAGCGTTTCATGAGCATCCAGCGTCTTCACACCGGCCCGCGTATGAGCCAGGCCGTTGTCCATGGCAACACCATCTATCTGGCCGGCCAGGTTGGTAACCCCGATAGCGACATCACCAACCAGACCAAGGAATGCCTTGAAAAGGTTGATGCGCTTCTGGCCGAATGCGGCTCCAGCAAAGAAAACATCCTGTCGACCACCGTCTGGCTTGCCGACATGAAAGACTTTGCGGCAATGAACGCGGTTTGGGATGCATGGGTCCCGCAGGGTCACACCCCGGGTCGTGCCTGCGGC
Source organism: Thalassospira sp. CH_XMU1458 (assembly GCF_037027205.1). Classification (NCBI taxonomy): domain Bacteria; kingdom Pseudomonadati; phylum Pseudomonadota; class Alphaproteobacteria; order Rhodospirillales; family Thalassospiraceae; genus Thalassospira; species Thalassospira sp. CH_XMU1458. The sequence goes on from NZ_JAYMDW010000002.1 coordinate 1,005,950, forward strand.
GAAGCAAAGCTTGCCAACCCGGATTACCTGGTTGAGTTCATCGTGATTGCGGCCAAGCCGTAAGACACTTTGGCATCAATAAAAAACGCCTGACGCGGGAAACCGGTCAGGCGTTTTTTGTTTCATCGGAAATCTGGCGGGCTAAACCCGATCTTCGCGCGTGACGATCAGGGATGTCGCCTCAAGCGTTCTGTGCACCGGGCACTTATCAGCAATCTCGATCAGGCGTTGACGGGTTGCGTCATCCAGATCGCCGGTGAACCGGATGATGCGTTCGAAACGGTCGATCTTGCCGCCCTTTGCCGCATGCTGTTCGCCGCATTCCGCGCAATCATCGGCATGAACTTTTTGATGCAAGACTTCAGCACGAATGGAATCAATCGGGATGCCCTTGTGATCGGCATACATCCGGATCGTCATCACCGTGCAACTGCCAAGGGCGGTTGACAGATAATCATAAGGCGACGGTCCACTATCAAGCCCACCAACCTTTTCCGGTTCATCGGCTAGCAAGCGATGCTTGCCCGCCATGACCATCGACTGGAACTTGCCAAGACCGGTTTCACGGACAATCACACCTTCGCCGATATCCGGTTTTGCCGATTTGCCTTCCGGCAGATATCGTTTTGCCCATGCGGCAATCACGGACGCAGCGTACTGCGCATCATCAGGATCGCGCAGCAAATGGTCTGCCTGATCAAGCGAAACAAAGCTTTTGGGATGCTTGGCCGCATCAAAAATCTTGCCGGCATTTTCAATCCCGACAGTCTGATCAAGCGGCGCATGCAAGACCAAAAGCGCCTTTTTCATCTTTGCCACCTGCGTTGGCAGATCATATCCGCCAAGGTCATCGACAAACTGCTTGCGAATGACAAACGGTCGCCCGCCAAGGCAAACTTCGGCCTCGCCCTTTTGGCGGATTTCATCAAGATGATCGGCAAAGTTATGCGTCACATGATGAACATCTGCCGGTGCGCCGATGGTTGCAACCGCTGTTGCCTCCTTGATGCGATCGGCCACCGCCAGAACCGCCGCCCCACCAAGTGAATGTCCGATCAGAAGTTTGGGGGCTTCAAACGCGTCACGCAGGAAATCGGCCGCACGTTCAAGATCTTCAAGGTTGGACGTAAAGTTGGTCGAGGCAAAATCACCGCCCGATCCACCCAGCCCGGTAAAGTCAAACCGCAGGACACCGATGCCCTCAATCGTGAGCGCCTCGGCAATTTTGCGGGCGGCGATCAGATCCTTGGTACAGGTGAAACAATGGGCAAACAGCGCATAGGCCTTGACCGGCCCGGTCGGCAGGTCCAGCCGTGCGGCCAGTTCGGCACCATGGGCCCCTTCAAATGTCACCTTGATCGGTTTTCCGGGCATTGTCATTCTCCTGACCCTTGAGGGGTGAAATCATACTGCTATTTCAGATAGTCCCCGATAATATCCTTCTTGATGCCACCGTAACACGGACAGTTCAGTGATGATCGTTCAAACCGAACGCACAATTTTGCGAGAAGCCACGCATGACGACGCGCCATTCATTCTTAAGTTGCTAAATGAGCCCGGATGGCTTCGGTTTATCGGTGATCGCAATATTCATGACCTTCAGGCGGCGCGGGATTATATCGATCTGCGTTTTCGCGAAAACTATGACAAGCTTGGCTTTGGGATGTGCGTTGCACTGGAAAAACAAAGCCAAAGCCCGATTGGCCTGATCGGCTTTGTAAAGCGTGACACGCTTGATGCCCCTGATATCGGCTATGCCGTGACGGAGGCCCATCAGGGCAAGGGATATGCCTATGAAGTCAGCTCGGCACTGATCAATCATGGCTGGCATCACTACGGGTTTGACAAGATTTATGGCTATTGCCTGCCTGACAATATCGCGTCCGTTCGGATGCTTGAAAAGCTCGGCCTGACTTATCTGCGCGATCAGGATGTCAATCAGTCTGGCGAAATGTGCAGGCTTTATGTGGCAACCCGCCCCTAAGACGCATAGCAAAGACCAAAACAAAACCCCGCGATCTGATGATGCGGGGTTTTTGATTATTTGCGGCGAATGCCGATCTTGCGACCAACCCCGGACGGGATGGGTAAATTGGCGTGCGCGTCCTTGATCTTGTTCAGTGTTTCCATGATGTCATCGGGGAACGGGGCCGAACGCCGTTCCTTCATGTTAATATGCATGGTGATGATTTCATTGGTCGCGGCCAGCCAGCCTTCAGTGCCATGGCGCATTTCATGATACATGTGAATGCGTTTCTGATCGCAATCCAGAACACGGGTATGGATCACATACGGATCATCCTGATGAATTTCGCGATCATAGGTCACGTGCATTTCAAGCCCGAAGGTCGATCCGCCGCGCCGTTCGGGATAGCTGTATCCCATCCCCACCGCATCCAGAAACGCCATCGATCCCAGATCGAATGCGACCACGTAATAGCCAACATTCATATGGCCGTTGAAATCAATCCATTCGGGTTTGATATGCCCGCGAAAGGCTTCAAGCGGTTCAGGCGCAAACAGATCGGTGCTGATCATTTTTCGACGGCCTTTACGACCGCGACCGCCGCGACGAAATCTTCAAGCGAATGACCAACCGATTTGAAGACCGTGCATTCGCTATCCGTCTCGCGGCCCTTGACCTGCCCGCGGGTCAGGCCGAACAGATCGCCGATGATGTCGGATTTGGTAATCGCCCCGCTGTCGATGGCCTGAACGACGTCACCGCCTTCGGCACTCGCCCCCTCAAAACTATCGACATAGATGCGGCATTTCTGCATGACAGCATCATCGGTTTCACGCATGGTTGGCTTGAACGCGCCGACCAGATCAACGTGGGTTCCTTCACGCAGCCAGTCGCCATGCACCAGCGGCGCGGTCGACAGGGTGGCGCATGAAATCAGATCGGCTGTCTTGCACGCCGCTTCGAGGTCATCGGTGCCCTTGGCATTAAAGCCGAGCTCGGCAATCTCGGTCGCGAGTTTTGCCGCCTTGTCGGGATTGCGGTTCCAGATCGTGACATTCTTGATCGGGCGAACCGATGCATGTGCCTTGATCAATTGTGGGGCCATCGCCCCAGACCCGACCATGACCATGTCGCTGGTGTCCTTGCGCGCCAGATAGTCACATGCCAATGCGGATGCAGCAGCCGTACGGCGCGTGGTCAGTTTGGTGCCATCAATGACGGCGGATGGTTGGCCGGTGACGGCATCCAGCAAAACATAGGTGCCCGATACAGCCGGAAGATTGCGCGCCGAGTTGCCCGGCACGACGGCAGCGATTTTAACACCTGCCGCACCATCCTTTTGCCAGGCTGGCATGATCAGGAAGGTTGCATCATCCTCGTTACTGCGTTCCATGTTGAAATGACTGCGCAGCGGTGCTTCGCAGCCTTGTTCGAACCCGTCGCGAAGGGCTTCGACCAGATCACGGGGCGAGACGAATTTTTCGATATCTTCGGCAGTAATGAAACGCATGGGCCTTCCTGTATAAGCATTTTTGTTTTCAGTGCGGTAGCGGTCATATTTTATACCACGTTGAGCCACGCACGTCACAGGAAGACCAGCAGTTTTTTATGCTGTTTTCTAAGAATTTCCGGGGGATTTACGGCAACAAAAACCGTTTGAGCATGCCAAACAGGGATCCGGTGCCAAGGAACACTTCTTCAAGCACGGTAAAGTGGTTGGCACCCCATGCCTTATAGACCGAAACCTTAAGCCCGGCACTGCCACAATAAGCACCATAGGCATCGCTTTGGCGGACAAATTCCGGGCTTTCATTACCGCCAACCACCACCATCAAACGGGCATCAAGCGGCACGCCGTCCAACATCGGTGAATTGTCGGCAGCGGATGCTTCATCAAGGCGGACATCGTCATTGATCGTCGTGTGCCGGATCGGTTCAAGATCAAAAACACCGGAAATCGGCACAATGGCCTCAAACGGCATCGCATCGCCAAGCGTTTCGGTCCAGTCATGGGTGGCCAGACGGGCGACGATCTGCCCACCGGCGGAATGGCCCGAAATCGAAATCCGGTCACGGTCGCCGTTAAATTCTTCGATATGCTGATAGATATAGGCAATCGCGCGCACGGCTTCTTCGGTGATGTCGGCCACGGTTACATCCGGGCACAGATCATAATTCGGGCAGATGACCGTAAACCCGGCTGCGACCAGATCGCGCGCGACAAAGGCGTAATCCTTTTTGTCCTGACTGCGCCAATAACCGCCATGGAAAAACACATGCACCGGTGCGCCCGGATCGGATGCCATGAAAATATCCATGGTTTCCTTGGGCCCGTCGCCATAGCGCACATCAATCTTGCCGCCAAGCTGGGCACGGGTTTCGTCGGACAGTTTCACGAACCGTTCAAAATGGGTCATGAAGTCCGGCACGGTTTCGCGCGGATTATATTGCCATTCAAGCTCTGCTGCTGTGAAACCGCCCCAAGCCATCGGAACCTCATTATTTTCGGTGAAAACGATCTCGCCCGGTTCAATCTTTCTTTAATTTCGGATTGTTTGCAAACACTTCGCAAAATAGATGGTGCTTTTAACCGAACTCACCAACGCGTACCGATCGCTGCCGCATAAAAAAGAGCCATGACCGGGTGTTAAACCCAATCATGGCCCCAATCCTTGACCAGTCTTTCGCAGGGAGACTTTTAACGGCTCGAATGTGTGGCTTTTGAACCGCTTGCGACTGGCACAAGGTAAACTTTCTAACCGGCCTTTTTTTCGAACGGATCTTCGACAATCGGCCACAGGTCGCGGGTCAGATGGCGATATCCGTTCGTTTTCGGGTCGGACGGATATGGTCCGTGCACATCGACGTAAATGATCTCGCCCGCGATCTTGGCAAACGAGTCATAAAAATGGTTCGTCGATTTGATAAACAGGTATTTCTTCGATACCGGATCGATACCCATGTTGGAAAACAGACTGGGATCAAAGCTTTGCGACCGGTTGGTATTGAGGATCACCTCCCCCCCGTCGGGCAGGATGATCACGGCGCAATCGCCAAGCGGAACGATGCTTTCACCGAAATACTGCCAGGCATCGCGTTTCAAGGTTTTGACCCGGACCTCGGCATCAATCGGTGCACCGGCATGGGCACCGGTTTTCCCGCCAAAACGCAGGGGCAAAACCGCCCCCTCGCCCGCGGAAAAACAGGTTCGCACCGCCATCGGATCCCACAGGGTGCCAAAGGCATAATCGTTAAGCCCGCGTTTGATCACGGCACGCAGCAAAATGGTGCTATCGCCCGGAACGCCACCGCCCGGATTGTCCCAGACATCGGTCAGGACAATCGGTTTGGCATCGGATGCCAGCGCCTGATCAAGGGCATCTTCGGGTTTGGCAAAATCAGGCCGGGTGGCCCCACGGAAACCAAACAACTCAACCCCCAGGTTTCGTGCTATCTGCCTGGCTTCCGCAGGGTTATCGTTGGTGGTGACAATCACCTTGGCCCCAAGATCGGGCACGTCACCGGCCATAAATCCGTGAATGAAGGATACCGACAAGATATTGCCTGTTCCTTCCATTGCCTTTGCCCGGTCAATGAATGACCGCATCGGTTCGCGCGAGGTCGGCAGGACCTCGATCATATGGCAGTCAAAAACTTCCTTGGTCGGTTTGATTTCGCCGCGCAATGTGCGCAATACAAGATCAACCACAGCCCGGCCGGTTTCGACAAAATCGGTATGGGGGAATTCCTTGAACGCGACAATAATGTCAGCGTTATCAATGCGTTTCGCGGTCAAATGACTGTGCGGATCAAAGCTTGTGCCGATCACGACATCAGGGCCGACAAGCGCACGAATACGCGCAATCAGATCACCTTCGCAATCAAGATAATCCTGGGCCACCATTGCGCCATGCAGACCAAGGATCACGCCATCGACCGGCATGGCCGCACGCAATTGGCCAAGCACCTCGTCGCGCAACTGTTCATATGTTGCACGGTTGACCAACCCGCCCGGTTCGGCCCAGGTGGCGGTCCCTTCGATCAGATCCCAGCCTTCCTTGGCGGCACGCAGGCGGCCTTCGGTGAAGACGGCACTGCACAGTGTCGGGGTGACCGGATGCTGGCCCGGCGGGGCATAAAAGCTTTCCTGAAAATCGGAAAAATCAGTGCGCAAAGGTGAAAATGTATTGGTCTCGGTTGCAATCGAGGCGCAAAAAATCCGCATGGCCCGTGCCTTTGTTATTGGTCTTTTGATATCAGCTAAAGAATTCCGAGGGGGCGAGAATCCCGCCCCTTCGGCAATTGGAATGGCTTATTCCATGTAGCGGTTGGCGTTGGCCTTCTCGACTTCTTCCTTGAACAGGTTCAGAAGTTTGACACCTTCATCGCCAAGGCTTTCCTGAACGTGTTTGACCACGACCGGCTGGGTTGCCTCTTTGAACTTTTCACGGTCTTCAGCCGACAGCGCGGTGATTTCCATTTTGTCCTTAAGACCGGCAAGACCACGATCAGATGCCTCGATCACACGTGACACGCCACGGCTTGCAACGACGCAAGACTGTGCAGCGTAGCGAATGATTTTCTGCTGATCGGCGGTCAGGTCATCCCAGAATGCCTTCGAGAGCATCATGGTGTAAGGCGAGAACAGATGGTTGGTCAGGGTCAAATACCCCTGAACTTCGTTGAACTTGGCAAAGGTCACGGTCGGAACCGGGTTCATCTGGCCATCGATCACACCGGTCTGAAGACCGGCATAAACTTCGCCCCAGGCCATCGGATATGCTTCGGCACCAAGGGCCTGCATGATTTTCTGATGGGATGGCAGCGACATGGTACGAATGCGGATACCCTTGAAATCTTCAAGCGTTGCAATCGAATGCTGCGAGTTGGTCACAGCAAAGAACCCGCCGGTATCCGGGAAGCCAAGAACCTTCACATCACCCAGTTCGCCTTCGATGTCGCTTGCAAGGGTTTCGCCAAACGGACCATCAAACACGTCATAGGTCGATGCGTTGCTATCAAACGCGAATGCAAGGTTCAGAACGTCAATGCGCGGATAGTAAGACGCCAGCGCACCGGTCGAGGTCAGCGTACCCTGGATCAGGCCATCACGGACCATCTGAACATGTTCGGCAGCCGAACCAAGCTGGTTTGACGGATAAACTTCGACTTCGATTTCGCCGTTGGTGTCGGCTTCGACGATGTTGGCGAAAACAGCCGTGCAGGCATGTGCCGGGTTTTCAAACGGGTCGGTCTTGTTGTCGTGCGCGAATTTAAGAACCTTCGGCTCGGCGAATGCCATCGAGGTGCTGCCCATCAGCATCGCGGTTGCAAGGGCGGCTGCGCCCAAACGCTTTACGGTTTTCATTTCTACCTCTCCTTGATTTAACGACTTTATGTGTCCGGCGTTATTGTGGTGTGCGCCCCGGCCCGGACCTGACCGGGGCTATATTCATCCCGATGACTTAGCGGAAGCCCAGCAATCGCGGTATCACGAGGGCAAGGTCCGACCAGAAGGCAAACAGGAACAGCACGCCCAGCTCGGCCAGAAGGAACGGCCAAAGTTGTGCGGCAATTTTTTCAAGCTTTTCACCAGTGACGGATGACAGAACAAACAGACAGGCTCCGACAGGCGGCGTCATCAGCGAGATGTTAAGTGCCAGGATAAAGATGATCCCGGCATGGATCGGGTCCATGCCGATCTGAACGGTCAGCGGCACCAGAACCGGGGCCAGAATGATCAGGATGGCGTTGATATCCATCACCATGCCGATCATCAAAAGCAGACCGACAATCATGAAAATCACGATGTAGGGATTTTCTGAAACACCCAGAACCATTGTCGCGACTTCTTGTGGGATGCGGTTGAAGCTCAGCCACCAACCCAGGATCGACGCAAAGGCAATGATCACAAAGATCACCCCGGTCACACGTGCTGTGCGCACCAGCATCCTGAAGAAATCCGCAAAACTAAGCGCGCGGTAAACAAACACACCAATGAACAGAGCATAGGCCACAGCAACTGATGCGGCCTCGGTCGGGGTGACGATCCCGCCAAGGATACCGCCCAGAATGATCAATGGCATGATCAGTGCCGTGATCGATGATTTGAAAATCTTCCAGACTTCCAGAAGCGACGCACGGCGTTCGTTCTTTGGCAGGTTCTTGGACCGTGCGGTGACCGCAATCACCGTCATGCAGATCAGGCAGATCATAAGTCCTGGCAGGATACCTGCGGCAAACAGACCACCGATTGAAACGCCCATCAGCGATCCATAAACAACCATCAAACCCGATGGCGGAATGGTCGGCCCGATGATCGATCCGGCGGCAGTCACCGCACAGGCATAATCACGGCGATATCCGCGTTCGACCATGGCCGGCACCAGTGTCTTGCCAAAGGCCGCGGCATCGGCGGTTGCGGCCCCGGTAAGACCGGCAAAGAAAACCGATGCCAGCATGTTGGTATGGGCCAGCCCGCCGCGCATGTGCCCGACGAGTGCTTGGGCGAATTTGACCAACCGGCTGGTAATGCCGATATGGTTCATGATTTCGCCCGCCAGAATAAAGAACGGCATGGCAAGGAACGGGAAGACATTCAGCCCGTTAAAGACCTTGCTTGGACCCTGGGACAAGAACATCCCCCCGCCCATGTCAAACAGGCCAACAACGCCTGCCACACCCAGAGCAAAGCCAATCGGCATGCCCAGAACCATCAGAACGACAAAGATAATGGCGACAATCATTCTGCGCCCTCCGCAAGATCAACCGGGACAAAACGGCCCTGATCACGCAAGGCAACGAGGAGGAGTTGAATGGCGGCAAGCAATGCTGAAACCGGCACGGCGGCATAAGGCAGTGCCAGTGACATGCCGAAAATCATTGCCTGACGGCGCATACCACCTTGGGCAAAATCAAATCCATAAATCGCAAGATACAGGAAAGCTGCGAGCGCAATCAGATCCACCAGAAACAGGATTGTGCGCTGGATCGGCATCGGCAGGCTGAGAACAAACATGCCAATCCCGATATGTTCGCGCCGCGCAATCCCGGCCGAGATCGCCAGAAGTGCCGCCCAAATCATCAGATACCGCGCCAGTTCTTCCGGCCATGGCAGTTGCCAATGAAATAAGTATCGGTCAACGACACCCAGCCAGACGTCCAGAACAAGAACAAGCATCAGAACCGCTATGATGCGTTCAACCACCCAATTAAGGCACCGGCTTGCGGTTGCAGCTGTGGTTTCAATACGGCGTAAAGCCATCTCCGCCAAACTCTCCACTGATCAAATGTTATGTAATTTTTCTACATACTGAGGCCCATTTTGTAGTTTGTCTACATTATTTATCTCCTAAGTTTCATATTTTTGCTCTTAAACTGACTTTTAAACTGATATAAGTAGCTTAACTACATTATAAGATTTCGCAGCGCCCCTGTTTCGATCAGACTTTCAAGCAGGAAATTCGCCAATCGGATCAAGGATTAAGACGCCTAGGATCCCGACAAACCAAAGCCCGAAACAGCAACTTCGCCGTCTCGTGCATTGAATAACTACATGGTCAATTTCGACCGGGTTAATGTCGGGCAAAACGATGATATTTGATGTGAGAAAACCCGCGTGCGGGGTACTGAGTTGACGCTTAAATTGAAATTATGGCTATCGCCTGCAAACAGAAATAATGTTAGTTCCCAATAAGGTGTCGGTTTTGACACACCAAACCAGATAGACGGATCAGGTCGATTCCATGCAACAAACCGCAGACATCATCAGCCTACTGCGTAGCCAGTCGGGCAAATTCCCGAACCGCGAACAACTGGTCGCGGACTATGTCAGCGCACATCTGGAAGATGTCACAACCATCGCCCTGTCCGATCTGGCGAAAAATGTCGGGGTCAGCGAACCCACCGTCATTCGTTTTTGCCGCACCTTGGGGTGCGACGGATTTCGCGATTTTAAAATCCGATTGGCGCAAAACCTTGCCGTCAGCATTCAGTATCTGACATCCGAAGACATTTCAGATGACACAACCGCCGCAGATGTTCTGTCAAACCATGTTCTGGGCGTGATCATTGATAACCTGCGCCTGCTGCGCGATCAGTTATCGTCTGATCAAATTGATCAGGCTGCCGACATTCTGGTCAAGGCACGTCAGGTGGCGTTTTTCGGGGTTGGGGGTGGATCGACCACTGTGGCGTTTGATGCCGCAAACCGCTTTTTCCGACTGGGAATTCCGGCACAATCGCAAAGTGACGGTTATTTGCAGCGCATGCTGGCCTCGACCTTTGGCGCCGAGGACGTGATATTCGCGATCTCCACCAGTGGTCGCCCGACGGAAATCATCCACTCCGCTGCCATTGCGCGCCAATATGGCGCCAAGGTCATCTCATTGACCAACCCAGACAGCCCGCTTGCGGCCGAGAGTGACTTGGTCATATCAATCAACATGCCGGAAAACCCCGACATCTATAAGCCAACCGCCACACGCCACGCGTTTCTGGCAACGATTGATGTGATTGCGACGGCTGTGGCACGACGCATGCCCGATCAGGCCAAGGAAAAGCTGCGACGCATTCGCTCGTCGCTTTTGACGGTCAATCCCCCAACCGGGCACCAACCCATCGGCGACTAAGCTAAGGCTTGTGCGGCCTTAGTAATCAAGCCTGAACTGAACGCCAGCCTTGCTATCGATTTCGGTGCTTTCGCTGGTCACGCTGATATTTGGCGTGACTTCGATTTCGACTTCGACGCCGCTTGATCCCGGCGTTGACCCGGCCTTGGTGCCGACATAGACCCCCTCTGTCAGGTATTTGCCAACCTTGACCTCCGGCCCGTCTTCGCCGCCACCGACGCGCAGGACATCTGCACCGATAAAGCGTCGGATGCTGCCAACCACATCAAGGCCACTACCACCGCCAGAAAGTTCGTTCAGGGCACTTGCCAGTTGCACGGCCTCGACTGCCGAAAGGCTGCCCTGTGATTTGCCAAACAGGACCTGAGACAGGATTTCGTCTTCTGGCAGCGACGGATTGGACGACAGCACAAGTTCCGGATCGCTTGACGGCCCCTGGAAGCCTGCGGTCACGACCAGATCTTCGGTGGTATAGACCCCTTCGATATCAAGCATCGGATCGGGGGGGGATGCACCCGCAAAGGTAATCTGAGAATCCCGGATCACAAATGTTTTGCCGATGACATCAAGCTGCCCGCGCAAGGCAGATAACTGCCCGGTGATGCGTGGATCATCGGTGGTGCCGGAAATTTCAAGTCGACCGCCCCACTCGGAATCAAGTCCCTTACCGCGCACAAAAAGACGCCCGGGGATATCAACGGTGACATCAAGATTGCCGGTAAACGCGTCGTCCGCTTCCTCTGTATCCTCGGTCTTTTCGACCTGCGCGGCGTCCGGCAGATTTTCAATCTCGATGGTCGGAACCGATTCCGGCAAGGCCAGGGTCAGATCGACCTCCCCGCGCAGGACCGACACCGTACTTTGGATATCAGCCTCTGACTGGGATCCGGTCACGCTGGCTTTTACATCCGCCCAGAATTGCAGTTCATCCTTACGTGATAGGGCAACATTGCGCAGATCAGCCGACACGTCATAGCGCATCTCGCCACCGTCAAGCAGATCAAGATCAACCGATGCATCAACAGTGCCTTTGCCGCCATCTGTGGCCGTAATGGACGGAATGGAAAGACCCGCCTGATCAAAGGTGCCCTCAAGCGTCATCTGATCAAGGAGTGTGCCGTACTCAAGGTTTTCGTATCGTCCATTGGCAAGCGCGACATCCCCGTTCCAACGGATATCGTCAAGCGTTCCAGCGACATCAAGCGCAAGTTTGATCTTGCCCGACATCTGATGATCGGGTGCCGGGACATAAGGCCAGAATTCGGCAATTTGACCATTCACACGCACGCGGGCCGAAACAGGCGCAGCAAGATCCGGGCTGAATTCCTGTTCAAGCACAGAAATCGCAAGCGGAACATTGCCTTCGGCTGTCAGTGCTTCGACATCGCCATTACCAAGCGACGCCTGCCCTGCAAGTTTTCCGTCCTCAAGCGTGATATCAAGCCGCATTTCAAAGGGCTTCAGCCCCGCCACTGCCTTTGCCGTGATGCCGGAAATACGACCATTGACCTGTGCACTTGGCAAGTTCCCGCGTGTTTCACGCAAGGACGCATCAAGATTTGCGGTGCCGCTCAGCCCGTCAAAGCCGGAAATACGCCCCCACGGACCAAGATCAAAATCATTAAGGCGGAGCTCACCCGAAATGGATTTTTGCCCGGCTTCCTGATCAAGGCTTGCGACAAGATGGCCGGTACCAACGGTCAGGTCGGCGTCGAGTTGTTGCCGCCCGTTTTCACGCAAAACAAGTTCCAGTGGTTTTCGAAGTTCAATCGTCTGATCGCCAATGATCGCTTCAAGCCGATTGGCCGTCACAGCGATATCATTGCCAAGCGACAGATCAGCAGCCAAGTCGGTCGAAATCGGCACATTGCCCTGATAAAGACCTGAACTCGTCAGCGTGATGGCGAGGGCATCCATGCCACCGTCAACGTCAACGGTAATCTCGCCAACGGCAATTGATCCGGCAATAATGTCACGGCCATCCAGCTCCGCTGAAATTTCCGGCACGTCAAACGCATTACCGATCGTCGCGGTCAGTTCAACATCCTCGATCATCGTCGGATTGGTGCCATCTGTGCTTGCCATCCGCAGGCCCTTGGCCGATGCATTTGCCGTAACACTTTGGCGTTGGCCATCCGGACGAAGGGCGATATCGGCCGTCACGGTACCGTTCACCAAGCTCACGCCAAACTGATCGAGAAATTCGGCATCCAGATTTGACAGCGTAACATCACCGCGCATCGGAATGCTGTAGTCGGGCAAGGCGATATCACCGCTCAACGCGACATGTTCGCCTTTAAGCGATATCTGCTCAACGCGCAGCGCATCTTCGGGCAGGACAAGATTTGCAGCCACTTCGTAAGGACGGTTGGCAAAGGTAAAGTTGCCCTTATTGGCAAGCGACAAAACAGCCTGTTCAGACCAAGTCATGCGGCTTGTCAGCACGATATCGGAGAATTCCTGACCCGAAACAGCAAGGCTTGGAACACTCAACTCAAACGTCCCCGGGGGTGCAGTCAGGTCACCTTCAAGATCGGCTGTCAGCTTTGCCGGGGCCATTTCAATGCCCAGATCCGGCGGCACCGCACCAGATGCAATATCAAGCGTGCTTTCAAGCGACATTTTCCCGAATGCCTCTGTAATGCGAAGCATCAGCGGACCGTCGATCATTGCGGTATCAAGTGCGCTGACATCAACGCTGAGATCAAGGTCGGGTGCAAGTGTCAGTTCGCCCGTGATACGCGGCTCGGAGCCGACGATACGATCAAGATCGGCAATCCCGAAACCGGCCTGACTGGCTGAAACCTCAATCCCGGTTTCCAGACCATGGGCCTCTGACCAGGTCAGGCCGGGCAAGGCAACCTGCCCCTGCCCGCGCAGATCAAGCCCCGAAATCGGCGCAAAAATCGCAAGATCACGGATATCAGCCACAAGGTTCGATGTCGTGACGACCAGATCCTCGTTAACGTCCGCCTGCCCGCGGAGCGTCATATCAGGCGTATTCAATGCCAGATTGCGGATCGCAATATCGGCAAAGTCCGGCGACATCTGCGCATCAAACGACAGGTCCTGCGCCGCCCCCAAAAACGCCCCCAGATCCAGGTCATCCCAATCCGTGCTGGTTGCGGAAAATGCGACGGTTGCGTCAAGTGGCTCATCCGCGTCATCGGGGGCTGCCATATCCGCCTGCAAGGCGATGTCGCCAATACGCGACACTGGCGTTTTCACATCACGGCCATTCACCCGCAGCGCCACACCGGGCATCGAAAGATTGCCATTGGCCTGAACGGAAAGCCCAAGTTCCGCCCATGAAACTGCATCGTCAAGCAGTGCCGACATTGCAGGATCAATATCGGCCGTTAAACCGGCCGTCATCAGGCTGTCTTCAAGGTCAAGTTCCGTTGTGCCCGATAGCGCCAGCACATCTGCCATCGCAATCGAAATGCGATCAAACGAAAGGATCTGTTCTGATTGATCAAATGCCCCGCCAACGCCCAGTGCGACTTCTTTATCCATGCTTGCTGGCAATTGTTCGCTTATGCGTTCCTGCGGTGAAAGCGCACCGTCGAGGGTAAATGCCACAACATCCGAAGACAGTTGAACGCCAATGTCGCTTGCAAGCGATGCATAGCCCGCCGCCGACAAATCAATCGTGCCTTTCCAGTCATTGGCCGGACCATCACCATTAAGCGCAATCTTGATATCGGTTGCGCTGGTCGGATCAACGCCAGCCAGGGTCATGACAAGTCCTTCGCGCCCCAACAAACCATCAATCTCGGCTGCAAGCTTTTGCCCGGGGCCGTCAAAATCCAGATCAAGTTTTATCCGGTCGGTACCGCCATCACGCGGCTGCAAATCCAGAAAGGCGGTCGCAGACAGATTTGTGCCAACCTTTGCCCGCCCATTCAGGCTATAGAGGAAACTGTTACCGGTAACCTGATCAACAATGGCAATTTCGCCAAGCTCAAGCGCGTCAAGCGAAACCGCCAGCGGCATGGCAAAGCCACCGCTGTCTTCGTCCTCTTCCTCGACCGTTTCCGGTGCGGTGCCGTCGGGCAAAATGACATTGGCCGTTGCCAGACTGATCTGATTGATTTGCAACCGACCAGCCAAAAGTGCCATCGGCGACCAGTCAAATTCGATATCATTGATATCAAGATGCAACCCATCTGTGGCGCGATCCATCGTCACCTGATCAAGGGTCAATCCAGTCCACAAACTGCCTTCGACCCGGCCAAGTGCAAATTCGCTGTCGGTTGCGGCCGATAAGGCCTCGTTGATCATCGGGGTTGCCATCCGCAATACCGGACCGGTCCCGGCAACGGCAATCAGGCCCGCAAGTCCAAGCACAGCCCCGCCCAGACCATAGGCACCATAGCGCAGCCACTTTGTCGAAGAACGGCGCGATGCGGAACGTTTGGGATTATTCGGTGGTGACGTGTCAGACCCGGTCAAAATGCCTGCCCCAGACTGATATAGAATTGAAAATCGTCATCAACGTTGTCGCGTTTATCAAGTGGTACGGCGACATCAAAACGTAGCGGCCCGACCGCGGTGTAATAACGGAAGCCAAGACCGGCGGCCCATAGAAGACTGATGTCTTCGGGTTCGGATCTGGCATACACGTTACCACCTTCGATGAATGGCACGATGCCAAAGCTTTCGGTCACACGGGCGCGGAATTCGGCACCGACTTCCAGTACGGAACGCCCGCCCAGCGGATCATTATCACCATCTAGTGGGCCGACTTTCTGGTATTCGTAGCCCCGGATGGAGCCACCACCGCCGGAATAATAACGTTTGTTCGATGGCAGGTTGCCGCGATCCTCGCCGATAATGGTACCGGTGCGTGCACGGGCCGCCAAAACATAGTCGCCCTCCTCGTCAATCGACAGGTATTGCGACCCGACGACCGATACGGTGGTGAAACCGGTATCCTTGTCTGTCAGGCCTATATAGGGCGATACGTTAATTTCAAAACGGTTCCCCCGGCTCGGATCAAGGGGGTTGTCGGTGTTGTCATGGCGCAAGATGCCCCGCAAACCAGCAAGGTAGAATTCCTCGTTCGGGGAGTCTGATCCGGTCAGGTCGGAATATTCCGCAGTGACACCAAATGTGGTTGTCCAGTTTTCCCAAAGCGGCCGTTCGATACCGGCAAAGCTGTCCAAGGTTGAGCCCTTATAGGCGTCGGTATCGTTGTTTTTGGCGTTGGCCTCAGCCACAAAGGACTGACGCCGCTCAAGAAACTGCGGCTTTTTGAATTCTGCCGACAGACCTTGTTCAAGGCTTGAAACATCAATCCCCAGCCGCAGACGTTCACCAGCACCAAACAGATTGCGATGTTCCCAGAACGCGTTGGCACCCGGCCCATCGGCGGTCGAGAAATTTACCCCGCCGCCGATCGAACGCATTTTGCGTTCAACCACTTCGATCTCAACCGGGATTTCGCCATTGTCATTTACCGGACCGGCAACCTTGACAATCACACTGTCAAACAGGTTGGTTTGCGCCAGATCGCGGCGCGTGGTGCGCACCTGATCAGGATGATATTGCTCGCCCGACCGCCAGCTTCGGTATCCAGCGATGAAGTCGGCATCGACGTCCTCTGCCCCATTGACGGTAATCTTGCCAAAATCGGCCTGCGGCCCGGTTTCAAAGGCATAATTGATCGTAATGGTTTTTTGCGCAGTGTCGGCCAATACGGTTCGTTTACCAGCCTCGACAAGCGGGTAACCCTGTTCGCGCAGGATATCGATACCGTATTGTTCGCCCAGAATGATCGGCTCCGCGGTTGCGCGCTGCCCGATCTCAAGGCGGGTCTTTTCAAGTTCCTTATCCGTCGCATGGCGTTCCACCACACGATCGGGGTATGTGATCACAAGGTTCACCGCCGAAATCAGATAAGGTGTGCCGACATCGATATTATAGGTCAGAACCAGTGGGGTTGGCTGTTCGGATGTTGATGCCAATGCATCATCCCCGGACTGGCCATCGGCCGGGTCTTGCTCTGAACCAGCATCAGGTGCGTCTTGGGCTGGCGCGCTCGATGCGTCTGCTGCGGCCTTTTCATTAATCTCAAATGTGATCTGCCCGTCATAAAATCCCTTGGATCGCAGAACAGCCTGAAACCGTTCGACGTCGTCTTCGGCACGGCGTTGCAGGCCCGCGCGCGAAGCGGTCGGGCGCGACTGCAAACGGCGCGCCGTACTAACCCCGTCCAACGCCGCAATCAGATTTTCTTCCTGGGGATCGATGCCGGCAATTTCGACTTCATAGGGGATGGTTGTTTGCAGATCATTTTGCGCAATCTCGCTGTCAGCACCGTCGCCAAAGCCAAGCACACCACTTAAGCCCTCGTCCGAGGTGCACGCCGAAAGCATCGACCCTGCCAGTAAAAGCGGAACGATTGCAAACCTGCGCCTGTGGATCGGAGATTTGTCTAGGATGCGTTTATTCAAACCATCTTGCCCTTGAAAGCTTTGCGGACGCAGTGCAACGTACGCCAACCTGTTTGTTTCTGATCTCTTGTTTATATAAGTGCAAACGATCAGGATGATTAAATGTTTCACAGCAGGCCCAATGAAAACACCTTATTTTTATTGGACCTGCTGGTCGAGTGTGACCTGTGCCATGATCCATGAAAAAAAGGCATGGCTATGAACAATAAATGCGCTTGCGACGAACGATCTTTGGGCGTACCGGAAGTTGAGCGCAACATATTTACCCTCATCGTAGGAGAGCTGCACAGTGACTTTGCCCCAGACCAATACTGTCATCATCCGTGCAGCGGTGCGCGACGACCTTGATGGTCTTTGCGCCCTTGAAAGCGGCAATTTCGAAAGCGACCTGATTTCGCGGGCTTCTTTTTCGCGGTTCCTGCGTCAGGCCAGTGCGCGCCTTCTTGTCGCCGACGCTGGTGATGCCGATCATCCTGAAATTGTCGGGTATGGTTTGCTGTTGCTGCGCGCCAATACGGTTACAGCGCGGATTTACTCGCTGGCGATTGCCAAAGACTGGCGCGGCAAAGGTTTGGGCACACAGCTATTGGCTGGCCTTGAAAATCTGGCGATGGACGCGGGATGCACGCGCATGCGCCTTGAAGTGCGTGTGACCAACGAAACCGCGCGCAACCTTTATGAACGCCATGGCTATGTCCGGATTGCCGACCTTCCAGGTTACTATGAAGATGGTAGCGATGGCATCCGCCTTGAACACGCGCTTTATGACGGCGAAAGCGCTGTCAGCCCGGCTGTTGCCACCGGTGCGCCGCTGATTTTGGTCGACCGCCTGTCAGATCAACGCTTTGCCGTATCGGGGGCACGCGTGATGCGCGTGCGCGATTATCTCGCACTTGATCACGGTGTGCGCAACCGGCGCGTGATCAACCTGTGTCAGTCCTATGAATATCTTTCGCGCGGTTATTATTGCAGCCTTCTTGCGGCAGCCCGTGCAGAACGCGTCATTCCCGAGGCCGATGTTCTTTTGGATCTGAATTGGAAACGGCTTCAGAAAACTGCGCGTGCGGAACTCAGCCCGCAAATCATCGAGGCACTGGAAAAATCCGGCCAGACACCTGATCAGGCGCCGGATCATATCGATGTCTATTTCGGGCGAACTGCCAACAAGAAGTTTCGTCAGATTGGCGAACGCGCCTTTGATCAGTTCCGCTGCCCGATCCTGCGCCTGCATCTGAACAAGCAGGACCGCAGAATTTTGCGCGAAATCGAAGCCCCGTCGATCAGCCAGCTTGATGACGACAAACTTGTCGAGTTTGAGGCAGCATTGCGCGCCTATTTGCGCGGGCGTGTGCGCAAACAGGGTAACGTCACCCCGCCGACCGCCCTTGTCGCCATCCTGCATGATCCGGATGAAGTCCTGCCCCCGTCAGACAAGGAGGCGCTTGCCAATTTCGTGCAGGCCGCGTCCGATCTGGGGGCAAAGGCCGAACTGATTACGGCCAAGGATTTCCATCACCTTTCGGAATTTGATGCCCTTTTGATCCGCGAAACCACGGCGCTTGATCACCATACCTATCGCTTTGCCAAGCGGGCGGTAAAGGAAGGCATTCCGGTGATTGATGATCCAGACTCGATGCTGCGTTGTACCAACAAGGTCTATTTGGCCGAATTGCTGCGCACACACCGTATCCCGGCACCAAAAAGTGCGATTTTCGATAAGCGCCGCATTCCCGACATCGCAAAGCAATTCAGCTTCCCGTCGGTTTTGAAGGTGCCTGATGGCTGCTTCTCGCGCGGGGTGCGCAAGGTCAAATCGCCAGAACACCTGAACGAAGTCGCGACCGAGATGTTCAAGAACTCCGAACTTCTGGTCATTCAGGAATATGTCGAAACCACCTTTGACTGGCGGATTGGTGTTCTGGGTGGCGAGGCCATCTTTGCCAGTCGCTATTTCATGGCACCGGGCCACTGGCAGATCGTCAAACACGAAGATGATGGCAAAAGTTATGAGGAAGGCGGGTTTGAAACCCTTGCGGTCGAAGACGCCCCTGCCGACATCGTTGCGACGGCCCTCGCCTCTGCACGATTGATGGGCGATGGCCTTTATGGCGTGGATGTCAAGGAAACGCCGCATGGACCGATGGTGATCGAGGTGAATGACAACCCCAATATCGATGCCGGGGTTGAGGATGTGGTTCTGGGCATGGATTTGTATCGCCGGATCATTGCGCATCTTCTTGGCAAGATTGCGCGCCCATAAGGGCCTCAGCAACATTCCACAAAAGCAAAAGGCCGGGTTTTTACCCGGCCTTTTTGTCAATGAAGACAGCGGCTTGCAGTTTATCGCGGCCATAGCGCGCCATCAGATCAAACTCATGGCGCAGGATCGGCACGGACAGACAGTCACTGCCGGTATAGGGTTCATGGTCTTCGCCAATATCGGGATCACTGACATAGACAAACCGGTCGTCAAAGCCCGAAACCACCACCCAATGCGGAATTTTATCGCCATAAATGCGGTATTGGCTGATCAGGACCAGGGCCATTTTGCCCTGTTTGGTGCGTTCTTCGATCTCGGCAATGCCAAACGGGCCGGTCGTGACCGAAATACCGGCATCAAGTGCCTGACGGGCAAAGTCGTAATGAACCAGTTCGACCACTTCGCGGTTTTTCGGCTTTCGCACGGTATCAACGAATAACGGCCCGTCGCGACTGCTCAGCACTTCGACATCAAAGCCGCGCTTATGCGCAGCCAACGCCAAACCCAGCGGGCCACAGCCGCCATGCCCGGATGTCATGAAGATCGTGGTGGCTTCGCGCCACAGCGCGATCTCAAGATTACGATCAAGTTCGATATCCTGATCCAGCGCATTCATCGCCATCATTAAGGCCGCCGGACCACAGGTAAATGGCAGGGTCTGGTGATAGAAATGGATGGGCGATGGCAAATGCATGGCATTGGGAACCAATACCTTTTCCATGCGAAGCGCATTCGAATGATCGGGATAATAATCCGGATAAAGTGCAAATTCGCGATATCCGACTGCCTTGAAAAGCCGGATCGCATCCTTGTTTTTCTGGCTGACTTCAAGACGCAGGATCGGCGTGCCGAAATCAAGGCTGAGTTCTTCGGCCCGTTCAATCAGGGCACGGCCAATCCCCTGCCCGCGCTTATCGGGTGATACCGCCATCGAATAAAGGCGCGCGAGTGCGACGTTGCTGCGAAAAATCACCAGCGCGTAGCCAACAACAACGCCCCCGTCCCTGATGGTTTCCGCAACAGTCAAACGCGCGGTTTCACTGCCGACGAAACGTTTGAAGGCACGCCGGGTCAGTCGGTCGACTTCAAAGGACCGGTTTTCGATCTCGCACAGGGCGTCGAGATCATCGCTCTTTGCCAGTCGAAATCTGATGTTGGAAAGTTGGTCTGCGTTTGACGTCATACCGGTGCCACTTGATAAAACCATGCCAGATACAGCATGCGCGGACATATCGTCATGAAACGCACAAAAGCAATAGTGCAATTTATGCGATGCTCACTGCGTTTTTTGCACAGCAACGCACCGCATAACCTGCAAATTCAAACGGCTTAGCCGCGTGCTGCAATCCGTGGTGCCAGCGGCGCCATATCATATCCGGCCTCCGCCGCAGCCTTGACGATATCGCCAACCTGCATCTGCCCGGCATTGGCCAGCGACCACAGGATGGTGCAACGTGTGCCACTGCGGCAATAGGCAAAGATGGGCTTTTCGGCGGCGGCCAAATTGGCGGCAAAGGCATCCGCATCCGCGTCCGACACATTGCCGCTTGCGACGGGCTGGAAGATCGCCTTCATACCGGCAGCCTCGGCCTTGGCGGCGACTTCGGAAAATGACGGTTGCCCGGGATCTTCGCCGTCCGGGCGGTTGCAAATGATGGTTTTGAAACCGGCCGCAGCAATTTCGTCAATCGCAGCAAGCGGCATTTGCGGGGATACAGTCAGTTCATCACTCAGGCGTTTCATTTTTATATTCCGTTCGTCGTTGCTGGTCGCCGTGCCCACACGTCGGGCATCAACAGCACGTCTATCCAACATACCGCAGAGATTTACGGACGCCAGCATAACGTTCAAACAACAACAGATCGAACGGAATATTCCGGTTTCAAACGCCGTTTATTACCTTATTTGGAAAGCGGACAGGTCCGCAAACCAAACAGCATGTAAAGCGGGCAGAAACGCAGTGCCGCAGTCGCCAACATGACAACACCGGCAGCAATCATCACCCAGCCATAAACGCCATACGCCATGCCGCCACCTTCGGGCGCGGCCGAAACAAACGGAATGGCCAGCAAAACAACACCGGCAATCGCACGGACAACACGGTCCAGAGTTCCAACATTCGCCATAACTTCCTCCTTGGGAAAAGCTCTGATGGAGTGATTTATAACATTATAATCCAATCGATTACTTTGATACTTATCAATCGCCTCCATGCGGATCGGTACTTTGGCGGATGCCCTATTTCGTGGCTTGCCCAATGGTTGCGAGCATGTCAAAAGTTCAAAACCCAAATGATATCAAGCTCCTCAGGAAACGCGCAGATATGAGCAACACCGCAAAGGCCGTTTCGGATTTTCCGTCATGGCGTCAAACCAATCCGAATGGTTTGTTTTCAGACTGGCTGAAGGCATCCTGTGCGGATCAATGGCGTGCGGTAACCCACCATGTCTTTACCGATGCCTGGGGTGATGCCGCGCTTCCCAAGGCCAATCTTGAAAACTACCTTATTCAGGATCACCGGTTTATTGATCGGTTTGTTGCCCTGCTGGCCGCGGCCGTATCGCGTGCACCAAGCCTGAAGGATCGCATTCCGGGATGTCAGTTCCTTGCACTGGTCACGGGCGAAGAAAACACCTATTTCGAACGATCCTTTGCCGCCCTTGGCGTATCTGATGATGCACGTGAAAACATGCCGGACTGGCCAGCAACAGCAGCGTTCAAGCAGCTTATGAAAGACGCCACGGACAGCAACAGTTACGCCAATATGCTGGCCGTTCTGGCCGTTGCCGAGGGCACCTATCTTGGCTGGGCGGATCGGGTCAACAAGACCATCGCCAAACGCCCCGATGATTTCTGGTACGCCGAATGGATTGATCTGCATGTCGGGGTGTATTTTGAAAGTGTGGTTGCCTATCTGAATACCCAACTGGATCAGGTCGGACCGTCACTGCCAGAGGAAGACCGCGCCGAATGCCTGTCCTATTTCAAACGTGCAACCGATCTTGAATGTCAGTTCTTTGATACGGCATGGGAACCACAAGAATGATCACAATTCGTCCGTTTGCGAACAGTGATGCAAAGGCCTTGGTCGAGATTTATCGCCACTCCGTTACGGAAATTGGCCCCAACGCCTATAATTCCGAACAGGTTGCCGTGTGGGCAAAGCTTCTGCCGACGCCGGAACGGTTTATCGAAATCATGACAGATGGACGGTTCAGTCTTGTCGCGGTTGATGGCAATGATCAGGTTGTCGCATTTGGCGATGTCGAGGCCGATGGCCATATCGGGTTTCTGTATGCCCTGCCCGATTTTGCGGGCAAAGGTATTGTGACAAAGCTGTACGACGCGCTTGAAGCGCACGCGCGTAAACAGGATATCGGCAAGCTTTATTCCGAGGCCAGTGAATTTGCCAAATCCTTCCTGCTTAAACAGGGCTTTAGCGTTGTGGAGCGTCGCGATTTCGAAGTCGCCGGCGTACCCATCCACAATTACGCGGTTGAAAAGCGCCTGCGGGCACCACGCTGAACCAAATCACCGCATCACACACAAAAAAGGCTGCCATCCGGCAGCCTTTTTCCTAGTCGCGCAAGCCACGCTTGGCGGCCCCCAAAACACGATCGATAAACACATCCGACTGCCCGATATAATTTGCCGGGTTACGGATATGCACCCAATCAACCGGGGCGTCGGTCAGTTTTGGCAATTCATCAAACAGGTTCGATGCGTTTTCTGCCGACTTGGCGATGGCATCTTTGACCAGTTTATCTGCGGCATCACGGCCAAGGTGATCGGCCAGCGCAAATGTTGCCGCCTCGGCCAACATCGCCCCGCGTGACAGTTCAAGGTTTTCGGCCATGCGATCTGCATTGATTTTAAGATCCGGCACCATATCAACGGCTTGCGCAAGTGCCGCACCGGTTGCGGTAATGATCTGCGGCAAGGTCAACCATTCCAGAAGCCAGCTTGCCCCGCTTCGTTCATGATCATGCAATTGCGCCTGGGCAAAGGTACCAAGCAGCCCGGCATTGAAACGTGCCAGTGTCACCAGCATTTCCGCCTGCACCGGATTGGATTTGTGCGGCATGGTCGATGATCCGCCGCCCTTGCCCGGCTGGACCTCGGCAATTTCGGACTGGGCCAGCAGAACCAAGTCCTGCCCCATCTTGCCAAGCGCGCCGGTTAACGCTGTTAACTGGCTTGCGAAATCAACAAGGACGTCACGCTGCGCATGCCAGGGCATATCAGCAAGCGGCAGATCAAGTTCTTCGGAAAGATTGCTTTCGACGTCTGCGGCCTTCACCCCGATCGAGGCCAATGTGCCCGCAGCGCCGCCAAACGAAATCCGCAACAAATCCGATGACAGGCTATCAATCCGGTGATCAATCCGCACAAGCGGTGCGAGCCATCCGGCAGCCTTAAGACCAAAGGTGGTGGGCACAGCCTGTTGGGATCGCGTCCGCCCGATCATAACCGTTTTGCGATGGGTGTCGGCATGGGCAGACAGCGCCTTGGCCAATTTACGAATGCGGCGACGAATGATCGCAACCGCATCGCGCAGCTGCAGGACAAGTGCGCTATCAACCACATCCTGGCTGGTGGCGCCAAAATGGACATAGCGCGCATCTTCACCGCCAATTTCCGCCTTAAGCGCCTTAACAAGGGCCGGTACAGGCACACCGGCACTGGCCGTTCCAGCCGCAAGGCTTGCCGGATCGGGCGTAAAATCACGGCAGACTTCGGCGATGCGGGTGGCACTTTTTTCGGGGATCACACCTGCGCGCGCCTCGGCCGCGGCAAGGGCCGATTCAAAAAGCAGCATGGATGCAATCTGTGCCCGGTCATCAAACAGGGCCGCGATCTCCGGATCGGAAAACAGATTTCCAAGCAGGGCAGAGTCAAAGGGCGAAACGCTCATCAGGGTTCATCCACCGTTCAAACTGGTGTGAAATCAAGTCGATAGTGTCGCGCCAGCAACCATATTGGTCAATAACGCAAAAAGAAGCCCCTGCCCGACAACCGGCACAGGGGCACCTTTTTCAAGATCAATCAGCCATCCGCCTTAAACAGATTCAAGCGCAATCGCGATACCCTGACCGACACCAATGCACATGGTCGCCAGCGCCCGCTTGCCACCAGCACGTTTCATCTGAAGCGCAGCCGTGCCGGTGATACGCGCACCCGACATACCCAGCGGATGACCAAGGGCAATCGCACCACCATTCGGGTTCACACGCGCATCGTCATCGGCAATGCCAAGATCACGAAGCGTTGCCAACCCCTGTGATGCAAAGGCTTCGTTCAGTTCGATCACGTCAAGCTGCTCTGTCGACCAGCCGAGACGTGCGAGAAGTTTTTTCGATGCCGGTGCCGGGCCAAAGCCCATGATACGCGGCGCAACACCCGCAGTCGCGCCACCAACCACCCGTGCAATCGGGGTCAGGCCGTATTTCTTGACGGCTGCCTCCGATGCGATGATCAGGGCCGCGGCCCCGTCATTGACACCCGATGCGTTGCCAGCCGTAACCGAACCGCCTTCGCGGAACGGGGTCGGCAGTTTGGCAAGCTTTTCGGCCGTGGTGCCCGGACGCGGATGTTCATCCTTGTCCACAATAATGGCATCGCCTTTGCGCTGCGGGATGGTGACCGGGGTGATTTCCGCGCCCAGATTACCATTTTCCTGTGCGGCAACCGCCTTGTCCTGCGAACGGGCGGCAAAGGCATCCTGATCTTCGCGGGAAATCTTGAAGTCCTCGGCAACGTTTTCGCCGGTTTCGGGCATGGAATCCACGCCGTACTGTTTCTTCATCACCGGGTTGACGAAGCGCCAGCCGATGGTGGTGTCATAGATCTCTGCATTGCGCGAAAATGCCGACGTCGCCTTTGGCATGACAAACGGCGCACGCGACATGCTTTCAACGCCACCGGCAATCATCAGATCGGCTTCGCCCGATTTGATGGCACGCGCAGCCATAATGATCGCATCCATGCCCGAACCGCACAGACGGTTGACCGTGGTTCCGGTCACTGTTTCCGGAAGCCCTGCCAAAAGCGAAGACATACGCGCAACGTTGCGGTTGTCTTCACCAGCCTGGTTGGCACAGCCAAAGATGACATCATCAACAGCGGCAAAATCCAGATCCGGATTGCGGTCGATCAGCGCCTTAAGCGGAACAGCGCCAAGATCATCGGCGCGCACCTGCGACAGGCTGCCGCCAAAGCGGCCAATCGGGGTGCGGATATAATCGCAAATATATGCGTCAGCCATTTCTAAGATCCTTATTATTGCTCT
Organism: Thalassospira sp. CH_XMU1458; assembly: GCF_037027205.1. Classification (NCBI taxonomy): domain Bacteria; kingdom Pseudomonadati; phylum Pseudomonadota; class Alphaproteobacteria; order Rhodospirillales; family Thalassospiraceae; genus Thalassospira; species Thalassospira sp. CH_XMU1458. Next base: position 1,031,553 of record NZ_JAYMDW010000002.1, read on the forward strand.
TACTGCTGGTCCCCATGGGCCTTGGCGGTACGAGCATGCAGTTCACGCAGAACCTGCAATTCTTTCTCGGACGGGATCGCAGTTTCCGCGACTTCGTCGGCAAACTCAACATCCCAACCGGTATTTTCGATGATTTCTTCGCGGGTTACGCCCGGATGGATCGAGGTCACAACGAATTGCTTACCCACCGGATGCGGTTCCATGATGCAAAGATCGGTGATCAGACGCGATGGACCTTTGGTATCAACGCCGTAAGATGCACGGTCGTTGCCCCCCTTGCCGTGACCAAGCGATGTCACGAAATCGATCTTTTCGACAAAACCACGTTTGCTTTGCTTCATGACAAGAAACACTTCGCCACAGCTGGTCGCGATTTCCGGCGCACCACCACCGCCCGGCAGGCGGACTTTGGGGTTGTCGTAATCACCAATCACGGTGGTGTTGATGTTGCCATACTTGTCAAGCTGAGCCGCACCAAGGAAGCCAACCGAAATCTTGCCACCCTGAAGCCAGTAGCGGAACATTTCCGGCACGGCGACGGTGTTGACAGCGGTTTCGCACAGCTCACCATCACCGATCGACAGCGGCAGGACATCGGGCTTGGTGCCAATGGTGCCACTTTCATAAATAAGGGTAATGTCCGGCGCATGGGTCAAACGTGCCAGGTTGCACGCAGCCGACGGCATCCCGATGCCAACAAAGCACACATCGTCGTTTTTAAGCGCACGTGCGGCGGATACCGTCATCATTTCAGTCGGGGTATATTCAACCATGATTTTTCCTCCGCTTAGCCTTTGTTTGCTTCACGCTTGGCCGCGAAATCTTCGGGACCGCCATTAATGACATGCTCTTCGAGCCAGGCCTGGAACGTTTCGCGATCACGTGCAATCGGATCCCATGCCTTATAGAACGCGTTGTCGCGCTTATAATATCCTTGGGCGTAGGACGGATGCGCCCCACCCGGCACCTCAACAATCGCAGTCACCGCCCAGTTCGGCAGCATGACGGCATTGGGCGAAATATCACCGAAATCATCGACGATCTCTTCGACGGTGATGATGGATTTTTTCGCGGCCAGAACGGCTTCTTTCTGCACACCGACAATGCCTTCAAACAGGACGTCGCCCTTTTTGTTGGCTTTCTGGGCATGCACCACGGTGACATCCGGGCGGATCGCCGGAACAGCGGCCAGGCTTTCACCCGTGAACGGGCATTCGATGAATTTGATGTTCGGGTTCACGCGCGGCAGTTCCGCCCCGCGATACCCCTTGAACACCGCACAAGGCAGGCCAGCCGCACCCGCGTCATAGGCATTGGCCATCGCCGCGTGGCTGTGTTCTTCGATCTCAAGCTTGGTCGGCCAGCTTTTTTCATAGGCATCGCGCAGACGGTGCAACGAACCAACACCCGGGTTACCGCCCCAGGAAAAGATCAGTTTCTTGGCACAACCGGCCCCGATCAACTGATCATAGATCACATCGGGCGTCATGCGGACCAAGGTCAGGTTCTTGATGCCCTGACGGATAATCTCGTGCCCTGCGGCGTGCGGGATCAGATGGGTAAAGCCTTCCATCGAAATGGTGTCGCCATCCTTAACGCAGGATGCGACTGCTTCTTTAAGCGACATGAAACGTGCAACCACGGCAAAACTCCTGTGGCATCAATCCAAAACATTAGAAACGCGGGGCAGTTGCCCCGGTAGTGCAGGAAATTCAGGTCGATGGCTGCGACCGCCGGCTTTCCCCAAAGCAGCGGACGCAGCCATCGGACCAGATCGACTTACACGTCGAAGAACACGGTTTCCGCGTCCCCCTGCATGTGAATATCGATCCGGTATTCAATCCCCGTCGGGGTTTCGACACGCTTGGCAATCAGGGTGTCGCGACGATCCGCGGGCACCGACTGCAAAACAGGATCCTTGGCATTCAGATCCGCCTCGTCGTCGAAATAAAAACGGGTAAAGGCGTGAACCAGCATGCCGCGCATAAAGACGATGACGTTGACAAACGGCGCCTCGGCGTCGGCAACAACACCCGGCTTTACCGTATCAAACCAGAAGCGCAGCTTGGCATCGGTGCCGGTGCCGCTACGGCCAAGCCCGCGGAAACCGGTATCAGCCACATCAATCGGCTTTTCGTTGTAATTGCCGTCGGCATCGGCCTGCCAGATTTCGATCATCGCATCGTTGACCGGGTTGCCGTCGCCATCAAAGACGGTACCGGTGATGCGGATATGTTCACCCTTGGCATCCGGGCCGGCAACGGTCGGATCAGCGATGTCGGTAAAGTCGTATGCGTACTGGCCTGCGGTCAAGCCATAGGCAAAATACGGACCAACCGTCTGTGAGGGGGTTTCACCATAAGCCATGACTTAATTCTCCATCGGGGTGCCGTTGCGTCCACGCAGGACAATGTCGAACTGATAACCAAGGGCAAAGCCTTCCTCGGTCTTGTCGATCGAGAATTTGGCAATCAGCCGTTCACGGGCCGCTGCGTCCTCAGTCCCAAGGAAAATCGGGTCAAGATCAAGCAGCGGATCACCTGGGAAATACATCTGGGTCACAAGACGGGTGGCAAAACCCGGACCGAACAACGACAGGTGAATATGGTTCGGACGCCAGGCATTGAAGTGGTTGCCCCACGGATAGGCGCCCGGCTTGATGGTATAGAATTTGTAGTTGCCGTGATCATCGGTAAAGCAACGACCTGACCCGCGGAAGTTCGGATCGAGCGGCGCGTCATGCTGATCGACCTTGTGCACATAGCGGCCTGCTGCGTTCGCCTGCCAGACCTCGACCAGAATATTGGGTTGCGGACGACCATCGGTATCCATCACCCGACCATGCACAACAATGCGTTCGCCAAGCGGCTCACCATTGACGACACCGTTCTTGGTCAGATCGAAATCAAGCTCACGCACAGATGCGGGCGCAAAGCGCGGCCCGGTGCCTTCGGTCAGTCCCGATTTGATGGCAAGCGGTGCCTGGGTCGGACCACGCAACAGGGTCGATTTGTAACCAGGTGCGATATAGGGGGCGTGGGAGCCCCAGTCACGCGGTTTGAAGGTGGACATGAGGCTTACTCTCCCTTGGGTGACGCGTCTGATGCCGCGTCGATTTCGGCATAGGTTTGTTTGGCAATGCGGAAGGCCGTATTGGCAGCGGGAACGCCAGCATAAACCGCAACATGCATCAGGGTTTCACGGATATCATCGCGTGTTGCCCCGGTATTCAGGGTCGCGCGAATATGCATCGCAAGTTCTTCTTCGTGGCCAAGCCCCGCAAGCAGTGCGATGGTCACGATGGAGCGTTCACGCTTGGTGAAGGCGTCGCTTGTCCAGACACCGTTCCAGACATTCTCGGTGATATAGCGCTGAAAACCTTCGTCGATTTCCGTAATTTTTTGGGTGGCGCGATCCACATGTGCATCGCCCAGAACGGAACGGCGGGTTTTCATGCCAACGTCATACCGGCTCTCAGACAAGGTTCTTCTCCTTGGTAAATCGGTCGATCAACCGGGTCAGCAATTCCGGGGTTTCGATGCATGGCAGATGCCCGACCCCGTCAATCAATTCGAATTCGGCATTGGGGATCATTGATGCCATGGCGCGCACCACATCGGGCGGCGTTGCCAGATCTTCCGATCCACAGATACATAATGTCGGCACAGCAATTTTTCCCGCCGCATCGCGCAGATCACCATCGCGCAGCGCAATACAGGTTCCGACGTAACCCTCAACCGTGGTGCGCACCAGCATGTCGCGATACATCGCAGTTTCGAGAACCCGTTCCTTGCGGAAGGTCGGCGACAGCCAGCGTTCCATGATCGCATCGCCCATGGACGCAATCCCGTCCGCCTTGATCGCCTCGATCCGGGTGTTCCAGCTGTCATAATCGCCAAGCTTGGCGGCGGTATCACACAGGATCAACCCACGCACGCGGTTTGGCACCAGTTCGGTCACTTTCTGGGCGATCAGACCGCCAACAGACAGGCCGCAAATGATCACCTGATCAAGGCCAAGGAAATCAAGCAACCCGATCAGATCATTGGCATGCAGCGCGACGTCATAAGGCGCATCACCAATCCCCGACAGGCCATGCCCGCGTTTGTCATAGGTCACGATGTTGAACGTTGAGGAAAGCGCATCAACGACATCATCCCAGATGCGAAGATCCGTCCCCAGAGAATTTGCAAAGACCAGTGCCGGGCCGCTTTTCGGGCCTGACTGGCTGTAATGAATGTGTGTCCCGTTGACCGGGGCGACTTGCAGACTCATTATCGTTTCCACCCTGCTTGTTTGCCCTCACATTCGCAGATGGTTTTGGTTATGTAAAATGAGGAATTGCGTAATTTGCATAACTATATAATTATGCATGAACCAGCCATAAGAACATTCTAAACTGTTGATGTATAGGGCACCCATGCTTGATCAACGCATTAAATTCCGCCATCTGACCTGCTTTCTTGAGGTCGCGCGCCAACGCAGTGTCGTCAAGGCAGCCGATACACTTTCGATCACACAGCCCGCTGTTTCCAAAACCATTCGCGAGCTTGAAGAACATCTTGATGCGCGGTTGTTTGACCGATCAAAGCGCGGCGTCACCCTGACCGATTTCGGCAAGGTTTTCCTGCGTTATGCCGGGGCGAGTGTTACGGCACTTCGCCAAGGTGTCGACAGCATCAGTCAGGTCCGCATGCAAGGCGGACTTTCGATCAATCTTGGGGTTCTGCCAACGGTGGCCGCCAGCGTGATGCCCAACGCCATCCGCCATTTCAAAACGCTGAGCCCCGATACCACGGTCAAGGTCGTGGCTGGTCCGAACGTGATGTTGATGGGGCAATTACGCGTGGGGGAACTTGATCTGGTGGTCGGACGCCTGGCCGAACCCGATCAGATGTCGGGATTGTCGTTCATACATTTATATTCCGAGCACATTTCGCTGGTCGCCAGACCGGGCCATCCGTTGCTGGCCGACAAGAACCCGGACATTACCCGCATTCGCGAATTCACCGTTCTGGTACCGCCGAAACACGCGATTATTCACCCAACGGTCGACAAGATGCTGATTGCGCATGGCATTGGCGCCATTCCCGACCGTATCGAAACCGTTTCGACATCTTTCGGGCGGGCTTTTACGCGCGAAACCGATGCGATCTGGATCATTTCGAACGGGGCTGTGGCATCCGACATTGCCGAAGGGCATCTGGTCGAACTGCCGATCGACACCAGCGATACCTTTGGTCCCGTTGGCCTGACGACCAGAATTGATTCGCCAATTTCGCCGCCGGTTGAAATGCTGATCAATGCTGTGCGCGAAGAAGCACAACGTCATCACAGTGCACAGGCAGGGGCGAAAGGATAATCATTTGGTTATGGATATGTGCTTACATATCATTATACATAACCATCACGTACCGATTAGATTGCCTTTAATTCGACATGGCTGAAATGCGCCAAACGCAAGTCATGTGATAAAAAGAAGAACAAAAACAATAACAAAAAGAACTCTTGGAAAACTTCGCACGCTAGATGCGCATCGTGGCTGAACGTTTGTCAGCGCAATGAACGCGACAAGACGTTCAAAGGAGGAAGAGAATGAAACAGATCACCAAATTGCTTGCCGGTGCAGCTGTCGCGACGATGGTGTCGTTCGGCGCACACGCACAGGAAGTCACCCTGACCGTCCACCATTTCCTGGGTCCGAAAGCACCGGCCCAGTCGAAAATGATCGAACCGTGGGCCAAGAAAATCGAAGAAGAATCAAACGGCCGTATCAAGTTTGAAATCTTCCCGTCCATGTCGCTGGGCGGCAATCCGCCGGAACTGTATCGTCAGGTCCGCGACGGCGTGGCCGACATCGTCTGGACTCTTCCGGGTTATACCCCGGGCGTCTTCCCGCGCCTTGAAGTGTTTGAACTTCCGGGTGTTCACCTTGGCGATGCACGCGCAACCAACCTTGCGATGTGGGATCTTCGTGATGAATATGCCGAAGACCTTACCGATATTCACCCGCTTGCCGTTCACGTGCATGCCGGTCAGGCAATCCATCTGACCAGCAAGGAAGTCCGCACGGTTGATGACGTCAAGGGTCTGAAGCTGCGCACCCCGACCCGTACCGGTTCCTGGGTGATTGAATCCTGGGGTGCCGAGCCCGTTGGCATGCCGGTTCCGGCCCTGCCGCAGGCCATGTCACTTGGCGTGGTTGATGGCGGCCTGGTGCCGTTCGAAGTTGTTCCGCCGCTGAAACTGGCTGAACTGATTTCCTATTCTGTTGAAGGCGAAGGCGTAAATTCACGCTTTGGCACCTCGACCTTCCTGTTTGCGATGAACAAGGACCGGTACGAGAGCCTGCCCGATGACCTGAAAGAAATCATCGACCGTAACTCCGGCCGTGATTTTGCCGCTGAAATCGGTGACGTGTTTAACGGCGTTGAAGAAGTCGGCAAGCGCATGGTCAACGAAGGCAAAGGCCAGGTCGTTCAGATCACCGCTGCCGAAAAGGCAACCTTTGACGATGCGTCCGCATCGGTCGTTGATCGCTGGATCGAAGAAGCCAAATCCAACGGCATCGATGGCGCGAAACTTGTCGAAGATGCCAAGGCCGCTGTTCAGAGCCACACCAAGTAACATCCCGACGTTGCTGGTAAATCTTGTGGGGTCACGTATCATGGCGATACGTGACCCTCTGTTCCCGCAAGAATGTTAGAGATATGAAAAACGTGCTCTACAAGGCCGCTTCGTGGCTTGCTATTGCCGGTGGCATGCTTGCCCTGCTGATCTCGATTGTTACGATCGTAAACGTGACCGCCTTTGGTCTCGACAAGATCGCCCGGCTGTTTGATGCCAATGTCCCGGCCATCATCGGCTATGAGGACTTTGTCAGCATGATCGTCAGTTCGGCGGCGTTGATGTTTTTCCCCTACTGTCAGGCACATCGCGGCCATGTCGCGGTGGATGTTTTCATCAAGATGTTTCCCGACTGGTTTGCGCGGATGGTCGATACCCTGTCGTCCGTTCTGATGACTGCACTCGCCCTGTTCCTGGGGTATATGATGGTCAATGGCCTGATTGAAGTGCGCAGCGACAATACCCTTTCGGCAATTTTGGGCTGGCCGATCTGGCCGTTCTATGTCCCGGGCATCATTGCGATGTTCCTGTGGGCGGCAATTGCCGGAAACCAGATTTTCGAGAGAGAGGCCGATGTCTGAACGTGAATTGATCGGCCTTGGAGGCCTTGCCCTTCTCTTTGTCATCCTGGCACTGCGCGTGCCCGTAGGCCTTGCCATGGTCGGTGTCGGCATCGGCGGCAACTATGTGCTCAGCCTGTTTTTCCCGTTCCTGCGCTTTGATCCCTATCTGCAGCAGTTCAAATCCCTGCTGTACGGGATTGTGTCGAACTACGAACTGTCGGTCGTGCCGCTGTTTGTTCTGATGGGCTATCTTGCAAGTCAGGCCAACCTGTCGCGCGATCTGTTTCAGGGCGTAAACGCCATCCTTGGCCGTTTCCGGGGTGGTGTCGCCATGGCGGCCATCGGGGCGTGTGCCGGTTTTGGCGCGGTGTGTGGATCATCGCTTGCCACCGCATCGACCATGGGCAAGGTCGCCCTGCCCGAACTTGACCGCCTGAAATACTCCCCGCGCCTTGCCACCGGTACGCTGGCAGCGGGCGGTACGCTTGGCATTCTGATCCCGCCGTCAGTCGCCCTTGTGATTTACGCGGTCACGGTCGAAGCATCGATCATTCAGATGTTTCAGGCCGCCATCATTCCGGGCCTGATTGCGGTTCTGTTCTTTATGGCGGTGATTGCCATTCAGGTACGCCTGAACCCGTCACTGGCCCCGAAACCGGAACCGATGCCAGCCGCTGAGCGCAAAGAAGCGTTGCTGCGCCTGATCCCGGTGATGGTGATCTTTGGATCGATCATTCTGGGGCTCGGTGCCGGTCTATTTACCCCGACACCGGCGGCGGGCGTGGGCGTGTTCGCCATTCTGGTGTATGGCGTCTATATGCGCATTCGCGGCAAAGGCGGACTGACCTGGAAAGGTTTGCGCCAGTCGCTTAAAGACACCGCCATCACATCCTCGATGATTTTCTTCATCCTGCTCGGTGCAGAAATCCTCAAGGGCTTCTTTAGCCGTGCCAACCTTCCGGCCTATATGGCAGAGGCCGCCGCCACCAGTGGCTTTGATCCGTGGCTTGTGATGGTGTTGATGTTGCTTGCCCTGATCCTTCTGGGCTGCTTCATGGAAAGCCTGTCGATGATTGTCGTGGTCATCCCGTTCTTCTGGCCGGCCCTTGTTGATATCAATGGCGGCGACTGGGCGACGGCGGCAACCGCGGCCTATGGCATGGGGACCGAGGATCTGAAGATCTGGTTCGGGATCCTCGCACTCATTGTCGTGGAATTGGGGCTGATTACGCCCCCCGTCGGGCTGAATGTCTTCATCATTAACGCACTCGCCAAGGGTGTCCCGATGAGCCAGACCTTCCGCGGTGTGATGCCGTTCTTTGGCGCAGAGATCATTCGTATTCTGCTTCTGATCTTTGCGCCGATATTAACGTTGTTTGTGCCAACACTGCTTGGCAATTAGCGACGCTAACTGAACTCGGAAAAGCCCGCCCGTCATCTTGGCGGGCTTTTCTTTTGGTCGGTCCCAAAACACGCTAAACTGACGCCAACCAATCTCCTATCCGGCGACCCAAGATCAAGGCATCCATGCGCAACACCATCCCGATCTATAAGCTTTACGGCGAACGCGATGCGGTAACCCGCCCCCGCGCACGTGATGGCTATGATCTGGACACTGTCCCGGCATCCGATCCGCAACCGGTCACCGAACCGGAATTCTTTCACCTCGAAAGCATCCCGGAACGATCGCGCCTGCATGACCTGCACATCAAACCGCACCGCCATACCAACCTGTTTCAGCTGCTTTACATTACCCATGGCACGGCCGAGATCAGCTTTGATGATCAACATTTGACCATGCAGGCAGGCCAGCTGATTACGGTCCCACCCGGCACCGTACATGGCTTTAAGTTCAGTGATGATATTGATGGCTGGGTGATTTCACTGACCGATTATCACCTGCAGGAAATCCTTGCCCCCGCGCCAAAACTCCTCGCGCGGCTTGATCAGGCGATCTGCGTTGATACGCGGTCATCCTCTGGCGATGTCAACAGTCCAACCGATTTCCTGATATCGCAACTGGTCACGGAATATTACAGCCACAATACCGGGCGGCTGTTTGCGCTTCGTCATATTCTGGGATTGCTGTTGCTTGGCATCGGGCGCACCGTGCCACAGGATCATTCGGCCCGCCTGTCGCGCCAGGAACAAAAGGCCGAAAAATTCCGCAAGTTTCAGACGCTGGTCGAAACGTTCTATAAGCAACACAAATCGCTTGATTTCTATGCCCGCGAAATTGGCGTCACCACCACCCAGCTTAACCGCATCGCCAAGGACATCTATGGCATGACCGCAAGCGAGGTGGTGCAAAACCGCCTGATGCTGGAAGCCAAGCGGACCCTGATTTATACCGACATCGCCATTCAACAGATCGGAGATAGTCTGGGCTTTCGCGATGCCGGATATTTTTCGCGCTTCTTCACCAAAAAGGCCGGGGTATCCCCGGCCCGCTTTCGCACCGATAATCGATAGGGTCCGAGCCTCAGGAAGCCTGGCCTCGCAACGTATCAAGCGTCAGCCACATGCGGACCTGATCCACCACCCGGCCGGACCGGGTTTTCCAGCCCTTGGCAATGAACTTTTCCTCGCCAAACCCGACCTTGCGATACAGATTAAGCGCGTTGTCATTGCCATCGACAACATTCAGCCACAGCTTTTCATAGTCCGGCGTTTGCGCAATTTTGGCAGCAAGGCTTGATAACGCCGCCTTGCCAAAGCCCTGCCCGCGTTCAAACACGCCAAACTCATCGACCTTGGGCAGGCTTGTTGCCATCTCGGTCATATAGACATAGGCAACCGCCTTCTGATCAACGCGAAACACCCAAAGTGCCGTGTCCTTTGATCCCGCCAGTGCCGCGCTCAGGGCATCATCGGGCACACGCGCAATCGCGTCATAAAACTGCGCATCTTCCATCATCTCGCGAATGCGCAGAAGTTCTTCATCCGTTGGCGTTTGCCAGGTTCCGGTAATCATGGCTGTGGTCCTGATGGGCTGGTGGTGGCGTTACAAGATGGCAGTGGTAAACAGCGAGCTCTGTGCGGTCAAGCATCACGAACCCGCCCACAACATCTCATCTGACGCCGGACAAATTGCCAACAGGCCCCAAAGCCGCTAAAACCAGCCGATATCAACCCGCACCAAAGGCCGCACATGCCAAGCCCAACACCGAATGCGCCGAATGCGCTGCCCGCCCGCCCTGCCCCGCATGGCAAAACCGCCATGGTGATCGGTGCGGGTCCGGCGGGCCTGATGGCGGCCGAACGGCTTGCGGGTGATGGCTACGCGGTCACGATCTATGAAGGCATGCCAAGTGCGGGCCGCAAGTTCCTGATGGCCGGGAAGTCGGGGCTTAACATCACGCACAGCGAAGATCTTGAAACCTTCCTGACCCGCTATGGCACATCACGCGCACGGCTTGAACCGCATTTGCGCAAATTTGGCCCGGATCAAATCCGCGCATGGTGCGCGGGGCTGGGTGTTGAAACCTTTGTCGGCTCCTCTGGCCGGGTGTTCCCGACCGCGATGAAGGCAAGCCCGCTTTTGCGCGCTTGGCTTAGGCGACTTGATGATCTGGGCTGCACCATCCAGTACCGTCATTACTGGACCGGCTGGAACGACGCTGATCAGGCAGTTTTCAAAACGCCCGATGGCGAAGTTACCGCCACCGCCGACATCACTATTTTGGCCCTTGGCGGCGGCAGTTGGAAACGATTGGGATCAGACGGCAAATGGATGGAAATCCTGCTTAACGCCGGGATCAAGTGCAACCCGTTCAAACCGGCCAATTGCGGCTTTGAACTCGACTGGACCGACCATCTGATAGACAAATGCGCAGGCTCCCCGGTCAAGGCTGTAACGCTGACCTGTGGCGACCAAACCGTGCGCGGCGAGTTCGTGATTTCCAAAACCGGCATCGAAGGCAGCGCGGTCTATGCCATCTCGGCAACGCTCCGCGATCAATGGCTTGAAACCGGGGTTGGCACCCTCACACTCGACCTCTGCCCCGACCGCACGCTTGAAGACGTCACAACGCGCCTAAGCAAACCGCGCGGCAAAAATTCGCTGGGCAACCATTTGCGCAAAACACTCGGCCTTGATGCCACCAAAACAGCGCTGATTTTCGAAGTCACCCCGCGCGACACCCTGAACGACCCGGCAGCCCTCGCCACCACCATCAAAAACCTGAAACTCCAAATCAAAAAGCCCCGCCCATTGGACGAGGCCATCAGCACCGCAGGCGGTGTCGCATGGGAAGAACTCGATGACAATTTCCAACTCATCAACCGCCCCGGCACCTATTGCCTTGGCGAGATGGTGGATTGGGAGGCGCCTACAGGTGGGTATTTGTTGAGTGGGTGCCTTATTTAGCGACAAATGCACATGGAATGTCAGTAAACTCGATGTCGAACATGTACGTCGCTTTTGTGGCGCGTAACATTTTTTATCAAGGTTTTTGCTCTTTGCATCAAATGGTCAAAACCAACTATTTTCAACTTCACATTTGAGAGGTTAACCAACCTCAAACTCTCTTTCTGGCTAGCAGACAGACTACTTTCCATACCTATTACAACCAAGCAATCCGGCTCATCGATATTAGGAAAGTGATTATTCATTTCCTGTAAGCGTTGGGTGATAAACCTCTTGTAATCGAGAACCTGTTTTTCTGCTTGAGTAGCGGCTGCCGAAATCTGGCCACTTTGCGTAATAAGCATCTTAGACGGTTTTTCGATCTCAATGACCAAATACGAATCATCCCCTCTCCTTACAACAAAATCGGGCTCCAGAAAGCCGTGGAAATCCGGCTTACTCCATACTTCGATAGCAAGCGGGTCCAAAAAAGTAGGATGATTTTCAAAAAAAGAATGAAAAGCTGGTTCGTTGTCTCGCTCTTCTCTGAGTAAACCTTCGTACTCTGAGATAGCTCTAGCTCCAAACCCCAACCATCGAGCACTCAAGCCATTCATAAACACTTGGAATATAGATGGCTCCATCATACCGACACGGTGCATCAGCGTTCCGAGGGCGAAAATGATATCTTCGTCTTCAAGGTTCAGAATAATTTCAGACAGGCAGTCCTCGCAATATTCGGCAAGGTTACTTGAAACCACCGATTTCTCTAACTTTGCCAAAAGATCTTCGTCGTAGATGAACAGCGTCAGCTTTGATAATTCAACATTCATCGAAATGCCGAGCAGCAAGGAGATCGCAGGACTAATAACCTTTATCCTTGGTGTCTCTAAACAAACTTGACGAATCTGGTCCACTCCCCGCTGCCCCCAAAATAAAAGACATGCCATCGCTGGCGTCACTGCCAAGCTTTCATCCTCTTCTCGAACCAGTGATGTAAGATAACTGAGATTCTCCTCTGTCTGCTCTACCGCGCACTGATTTAATCGTTGCCTAAACTCACTAGCAAAAGTCACTGTCAAACCTCATTCTCAGAAAACGCCGTGAAGCATTAGAAGATTTCTCTGAAACGCCACAAAGTTCTAGGGCGCATCCAACGCTGCGACAGTCATGCTATCTTAAGTAGTCAAAAAAGATACTACATCTCTCGAACGACCAGCCATTTGCATGCATTTCGTGAATGTGGCTTAATACCCACCTCCAAACTAAAAAATCCAATAACGAAAAAAGTGAGGTAAACCATGATGGATGCCAGCGATGGCACAGCCAATTCTGAGGATATTTCTGACAGCGCATCTGATCTGACAAAGATGACGGATGCCGATCCCAAGATGCTTGCCGCCTATTACGATCAATGGGCGGAAAGCTATGATCGGGATTTGCCCAAGATGGGTTATGAGGCGCCGGTCCGGGCAGCTGCGATCATGGTTGAGCAGGATGTTGCGGTTGATGCGCCTATTCTCGATGCCGGATGCGGGACGGGCTTGACCGGGCTTGAGCTTTCCAAGGCAGGCTATCGCGACATCACGGGCATTGATTTATCGCTGGAATCCCTGCAGGCGGCAGAGGCAAAAGGCGTTTACCGCCATCTTAAGGTGCGCGATATGAACAAGCCGCTGGCCTTTGGCGATAACGGCTTTGGCGCGGTTCAGTGCATTGGCACGCTGACCTATGTGCGTGAGATCAAAAAGCTGTTTGCCGAGTTCTGCCGCGTGGTCAAGCCGGGCGGGATCATCAGCTTCACCCAGCGGTGTGATTTATATGTCGGCGATTTTATTCGTGCGCTTGATGCCACGACGCGGGCACGCAAATGGGATCTGGTTTCGCATTCCGATCCGATGCCCTATCTGCCCAATCACGAAGATTTCGGTGCAGAAAAACGCATTTTCTATGACGTCTATCGCGTCCGATAGTCTTCGTCTTTTCAAAGCCCTACCCGACATTTCCATCGACAGACTTTAACGACCGGCCCCTTATTTGCGATCCATTCGCAAAAATATAGTTGACATGATCAACCACTTTCATATAGTTGATATAGTCAACCACTTAAGATTACCCACCGCACAGATCAGACGCCCCAATTTCTGATTGCTGCGACACCACCGGCCCCCATCCAATTTGGATGTCGGCCCATCGCCCCAAACCCGACTTTGTTGTTACGTCGTGCATTCGCCGCATTGTTCTTTGGCCTGTCTGCCCCTTCGCGCACACCATTTGATAAAGAGACCGCCCCATGCCGATCCCTCATATCCAACGTCTCAAGATATCCCCCGAAGTGCATCCCGATGGGTTGCCGGGACCACGGCGCATTTATGCTGCCCTGGCGCTTTTGATCACGATCATGATGGCGGTGCTTGATGGCACGATCATGAATGTCGCCCTGCCCGCCATTGCCCATGATCAGGGCGCAACACCGGCACACGCGATCTGGGTGATCACGGCATATCAGTTGGCCATCGTGGTGGCCCTGTTGCCGTTTGCAGCCCTTGGCGAGGCGATCGGATTTCGCAAGGTTTATCTGAGTGGTGTTGCCCTGTTCGGGGTGGCATCGGCCCTGTGTGCGATGGCCCCGACGATCGAGCTTCTGACCGCAGCGCGTGTGTTGCAGGGCCTTGGGGCTGCTGCGATCATGAGCATCAATGCCGCCATCATGCGCCATGTCTTCCCGCATGCGAAACTCGGCCAGGCGATTGGCTGGATCGCGATGACGGTGTCGGTTTCTGCCGCCGCCGGGCCCAGCATTGCCTCCGCCATCATGGCAGTAGCCAGCTGGCACTGGCTGTTCTTGATCAATCTGCCGATGTCGGTTCTGGCGGTCGTGATTGGCTATTTCAGTCTGCCGTTCAATACGCCAAGCCGAGCACGGTTTGATTTCATCAGTGCGTTTTTGAATGTGCTGACCTTTGGCGGGCTTGTCGCGGCGCTTGGCAATATGGGCATTGAAAGCAACCCGATCCTGATTGGTGCCCAGTTTGCCGTATCGTTTGTTGCGGGTGTCTTTCTGGTGCATCGCCAACTGTCACGCACGCGCCCGATGCTGCCGCTTGATCTGTTGAAAATTCCGGTCTTTGCCTGCTCTATCGGGTCCTCTGTCACCGGTTTTTGTGCGCAGATGATTGCGTTCGTCACCCTGCCGTTCTATTTCCACGATGTGTTGGGACAAAGTGCCACCATGACCGGTCTTTTGATGACGCCATGGCCGGTGGCGACCGCGATCATTGCCCCGATTGCCGGGCGGTTGGCCGACAGGTTTTCGCCGATCCGTCTGACCGGGATTGGCATGGCGGTCTTTGCCATCGGGCTGTATGGCACGACGCTGGCGGCCGAGGCCGGTGGCTTGGTGCCGATCATTGCCGCCCTTGCCCTGTGTGGCACGGGATTTGGTCTGTTTCAGGCGCCCAATAACCGCCTGATGCTGACCAGTGCGCCGCGCGAACGCTCTGGCGGGGCAAGCGGGTTATTGTCGACCGCACGCCTGACCGGGCAGTCGGTTGGTGCGGCCCTTGCCGCCATTCTGATTGGCACCGGTGGGGACTTTGACCTTGCGACCATCATGATCGTCGCCAGTGGCTCGGCCGTTATTTCCGCCATCATTTGCGAAGGACGCCGCCATGCCCTTCGTTCCGGCTTGATTGCCAGCCCGGCTGGCCTGTGAGGAAGAAACAATTGCCATGACCGAAGAAGATCAGGTCCACGTTCCGGGTGAAACCCTGCATCGGTTGGTGCATGCCTATAAACGCAGACTGATGCATGCGATGCAGGCTGCAAGCATGCCAATGCCGATTTCGCACAAGCGGGTGATGAAATGGATTGTCAAAATCCCCGGTATCACCGCCCAGCAAATGGCCGAAAAATCCGGTCAGGACAAAGGCCGGATCACGCGGCTTTTGAAAGAACTTGAAAATGACGGGCTGATTGAACGCCGCCCGCACCCCGAAGATCGACGGAGCCAAACACTGCATTTGACGGCCGCCGGCAGCGCAAAAATGGAAGACTTCCGTGCTGTTGAAAAAGAAGTCAGATCCCGAATGACCAGCGGCCTCACGCCACAACAGATCCATGATTTTGTCGAGATCGCCAATCTGATGTCCGACAATCTGGAAACCCACAAATGCAAGAAACTGGACTTTGCGGGCGACCGCCCCGAGGACCAAGGAGTGAAGAAATGAGTAAACCCTCCCAACGCGATCTGACCGTGATCAGAAAGGGATATGTCACCCCCAATATGCTGCGTGTCACCCTTGGCGGTGACGGCATGAAGGACTTTCCCGACGATCAGGAAAGTGCCTATGTCAAACTGATGTTCCCGATTGAAGGCGACGAAAAAGGCCGCGTTTTGCGCCGGACCTATACCGTGCGCCATGACCGCGTGACCGATCAGGGCCGCGAGATTGATATCGATTTCGTCATGCATGGTGCCGGTAATGATAGCGATGATGATCATGGCGCGGACAATCATGACCATGGCGGCCCGGCCTCGAACTGGGCGGTCAATTGCCAGCCCGGCGATGTGATCACCATCGGGGGTCCCGGCCCGAAAAAGCTTGTTGATCCGACGGCCGACTGGTTTCTGATTGTTGGCGATATGACGGCCCTGCCCGCCGTATCGGTCAATCTGGAAACCCTGCCGGGTGACGCGCGCGGCTATGCCGTGATCGAAGTTCGGTCCGAGGCCGACATGCAGGATTTGAAAAAGCCCGACAACATCACAATCGAATGGGTGATCAATCCGCGTCCGGGTGAACAAAACACCGTGCTGAGTGATGTGGTCAAACGCATCCCCTGGCACGCAGACGGTCGGCTTTCGGTCTGGGCAGCGTGCGAATTTACCTCGATGCGGGAATTGCGCAGCTACTTCCGCGAGGACCGCGGCCTTGGCAAGGATGATCTTTATATCTCAAGCTATTGGAAGCTTGGCATGAATGAAGACACCCACAAGGTCATCAAGTCCGAGGATGCCAAGACGGCGGCCTGATCAGAACACACCACAATCGAACAAACATTTCGGGCCCCTTTACGGGGCCCGTTTGCGTTTGGGTGTTGATGGAGCTGATCAGGCATATTGCGCATGCAGACGCGCCATACGTCGGCGCGCGAAAAAACCGGCATGCTGGGTTGTCTGAACCATTTCCGGGTGCAGCTGCCCGTCCTCGTCACAGACAAACGCCCGGCTGGCACCAATCACGCCCTTTTCCGAGCTATAGACCGCAATGACGATGATTTCGATGCGGCACTTGCCTTCGCCCACCGCTTTATCAGCATGATTACCTGTGTCTTTGTCGCTGGCGCGGGCCTGATGTGTGATCCGCCGCATCAGGTTTTGCAGCGCGCCCAGTTCGATGCATCTTCCGGATTCAAGCGGGCCTTGCACCGTAAGTTCCTCAAGACGGGCGGCGTGGGCCGATTTGCTGCCCTGATCCGTCTGGAAATCCACTTCCGGATCGCTGTCTGTTACCTGCTCACACACCTGATGCGTCTCATCGCCTATGCAGACAAGCACCTTGTCGATATGAATGGCTTCCTGGCTCATATTGCTGATCAGAAAGCGCGCCTTGTCCGAATTGCCAAGCATCTGGTTGATGACGATTTTCGGACGTCTGACACGGCGATAGCTTTGAAACAGCAATTGCGCATAGAAAATCCAGACCATCAATGTTGCGATGCTGACGCCAACCTGAAGCAAGGTCGCGTGTTGTTCAATCCATGAACCCATCGGGTCCCCCTGAAATCAAAATCGACTTGGTGGGCCGAATTCAACTTTGATCCGGCACCATCCACGCAACGTGCCACCAGCGATTTTGTTTCAGGGGGATGCAAAACACCCCGGCCAAAAGACCGGGGTGCCAAAGATGCGTTTTGATGCTGCCGGGTCAGGCAGCGACACTGCCATGCGGGTCGATGACGAATTTTTTCGCCGCCCCGCCGTCAAAGTCGGCATAGCCTTTTGGTGCCTGATCCAGATTGATCATCTGCACATTGACCGCCTTGGCGATGTCGATCTTTTCAAACAGGATCGCCTGCATCAGGTTGCGGTGATACTTCATCACCGGGCACTGACCGGTATGGAAGGAATGGGATTTTGCCCAGCCCAGGCCAAACCGCATGCTAAGTGCGCCCACCTTGGCGGCATCATCGACCGCCCCGGGATCCTCGGTAACGTACAAGCCCGGAATGCCGATCGAACCACCGGCACGGGTCACCTGCATGGCAGAGTTCAGAACGGTTGCCGGGGCTTCGTGATTGTGGTTACAGCCACAGCCATGCGCCTCAAAGCCCACACAATCGACAAAGCAATCCACTTCGCGATCATTCAGGATCGCTTCAAGCTGGTCTTCCATCGGCATGTCTTTTTTAAGATCGATGGTTTCACAGCCAAAGCTGCGTGCCTGTGCAAGGCGATCATCGATCATATCGCCGACAATCACGCAGGCCGCCCCCAGAAGGTGTGCCGATGCAGCCGCCGCAAGACCAACCGGACCGGCGCCGGCGATATAAACCGTGCTGCCCGGACCAACACCCGCCGTAACACAGCCATGGAAGCCGGTCGGGAAGATGTCAGACAGAAGCGTCAGATCGCGGATTTTCTCCATCGCCTGATCGGCATCGGGGAATTTCAAAAGGTTGAAGTCGGCATAAGGCACCATGACATATTCCGCCTGCCCGCCGACCCAGCCGCCCATATCGACATAGCCATAAGCCGCCCCCGGACGCGCCGGGTTTACATTAAGGCAAATGCCCGTCAGGCCGGATTTGCAATTGCGGCAACGCCCGCACGCAATGTTGAACGGCACGGAACACACATCACCGACCTTAAGAAACTCGACATCCCGGCCGGTTTCGACAATCACGCCGGTGATTTCATGACCAAGAACCAGCCCCTCGGGCGCGGTTGTGCGGCCACGCACCATGTGCTGGTCACTGCCACAGATATTGGTGGTGATAACTTTCAGGATGACGCCATGGTGGCATTTGCGATTGCCCAGCGCCAATTCCGGAAACGCGATGTTTTCAATTGCGACTTTTCCCGGACCCTTGAATACAACGCCACGATTTGATGGACTGCTCATATTCTGTTTCCTCTTCCCTGATATCGTTTGTCAGGATTGTTGTTGATGTCCGGGTCCATGCGATCTTGCGCCGCATCCCTGCCCGAACCAAACCCACCGCGCGTTTTTTGATATTCGCAGTGCAACCAAAACGGTAGGCCCGCGTTCCAGCCACTGTCAAACGAACTGGGCTGCGTCCCCTAAACTTCCTCTTGTGCTCAGAAGATTTGCGACGATTGGTTGAAATCGGCCTTCGAATGTTTCCGAAGCCGATCTGTGATCAGCGCGACCATCCGGAAAATGGCGGGATGCCCTGCCCCGCGTCGCGGCAGTGCACAACGTTGCGATGTATCAAAGTAATAGTCGGCCAATCTGGATAGATTAAAAACAACAACGCCCGTCGTGGTCATATGGAGACCGTCCGATGCTTCATCGCCTGATCGCGCTTTATCGTGAAAGTCCCCGCGAAGGACGGCTGTTTGCCGCCATTTCGCTTGGTTTCCTTGCGATCTATTTTATCCCTGCGGGAACGGGGCGGTTTGACAATGCGGTGCTTGAGGCCGTCTATCTGACCAACTGGTATGCCCGCGAACATGTCATCCTGTGTTTGCTTCCGGCCTTTGTGATTGCCGGGGCGATGGCGGTCTATATCAGTCAGGGATCGGTAATGCGCTATCTCGGACCGGATGCATCGCGCCCGGTCGCACTTGGTGTGGCATCCGTCTCGGGCACGTTGCTGGCGGTCTGTTCCTGCACGGTATTGCCGTTGTTTGGCGGGATTTACAAACGCGGTGCCGGGCTTGGTCCGGCGATTGCGTTTCTGTATTCCGGGCCTGCGATCAATATCATGGCGATTGTCGTCACGGCCAAGGTACTGGGCGCTGAAATCGGCCTTGCACGCGGGGTTGGCGCGATTGTCTTTGCCCTTGTCATCGGCCTGATCATGCATCTGATCTATCGTCACGAGGAACATGATCGCGCCCAGAAATCCAAACGCGGCTTTGGCGGCGACGATGATGGCAAACCGCTTTCGATCACCATTGCGTTTTTTGGTCTGATGGTCGGCATTCTGGTCTTTGCCAACTGGGCATCCGTCCCTGGCAGCCCGGTCTGGATGGCGGTTTATGATGTTAAATGGACCACCACCGCACTTCTGGCGGCGGGCTTTGCCGGACTTCTGATCTGGCAGTGGAATTGGCCGGTTAAACAGGTTGCGGGGCTTGCAGCAATCGTCATCCTTGCTGCCGTGATTTTTCCACAATATCCGCAACTGGCCTTTGCCATTGGCGTGATCGGCCTGATGATGATTGCGCTGACGCGCGATCAGGACCGTGAATGGGTCGATCAAAGCTGGGATTTCACCAAACAGATTTTGCCGCTTCTGGTGATGGGGGTGTTCATTGCGGGTCTGTTGCTGGGCCGACCGGGCCATGAAGGCCTGATCCCGAATGAGTGGGTGCAGGCCGCTGTTGGCGATAATTCCCTGACTTCGACCGCACTGGCATCGGTTCTGGGCGCGTTCATGTATTTTTCGACCTTAACGGAAATCCCGATTGTCGAAGCCCTGATGGGTGCAGGCATGGGCAAGGGTCCGGCTTTGGCGTTGCTTTTGGCCGGGCCTGCTTTGTCGCTTCCCAACATGCTGGTTATTCGCACCGTGATTGGCACGCAGAAAACGCTGGTTTACTGCGCGCTGGTCGTCGTCATGGCGACGATTTCGGGCTTTGTTTACGGCAATATTCAATCATTCTGATCACAGGAGATCAAAGATGAAACTCAGCATTTATGGCAGTGGTTGCGCAAAGTGCCAGGCGCTTGCGAAAAACGCCGAAGCGGCCGCACAGGCGCTTGATCTTGATTACGAGATCGAAAAGGTCACCGACACCAACAAGATCATTGATGCCGGCATCATGCGCACCCCGGCCCTGATGGCCGATGACGATATCCTGGTCGAAGGCAAGGTCGCCACCCCGGACGAAATTCGCCAGATGCTGTCATAGCAAACGCAAAACGCCCCGGCCAAAACTGGCGACGGGGCGTTTTAAATTCGATCAGTCAGATCAAGTCAGATCAGAGATCAGGGTGCCGGCGGCAGATCTTCTTCAAGGATGACAAGGTTCAGCGAGTAGCTGACTTCGCCTTCATCCTCGTCACGATGGACAACACCGACGAACTCGTCGCCAACACGCATTTCAATCGGATGGCCTTTTTTTTTGGGCGCATCAATGGCGATTTTCGGGTTATCAAACGTGCGACGCAGATAATCTTCGACGCGTGCGATCTCTGTCGGTGTCATAGGACTTGCCCCTTGTTCTTTCCAACGGCTTTTGTCTTCAAGACTACAGGATATCTCATACGCACTTTGGCGTCTGCCCTCTATCCTAAAGTCTTTTGTTAAATCTGGTGCACTGTCCTTTCACAAACCGGACAGTAAAATCAAGCCCATCGGGCCAAAAAAGTCGTAAAACCGGCCATTTTTTGCAGCATACGCGTCAAGGAGCCGGATGTTTGCGCATTCCGGTTGTCACGCGATTGTCTATTGCATTGCCCGCGGGCTCCGTTTAAGCCAAACATATGACCGAAATCGAAGTTATGCCCAAGGCCGACACCGATGCCGACACCGGCACCGCAGCTGCCAGAACCGAGACCGCCGACCTTCCCCCTGCGAAGGCCATAGCAGACGCTGCTGCGCAATCCCGGCCCATCCTTTACAGTTTCCGTCGCTGCCCCTATGCCATGCGGGCACGTATTGCGTTGCTGGCCGCCGAAATTGATGTCGAACTGCGTGAAGTTGTCCTGCGCGACAAACCGCAAAGCATGATCGATGTATCGCCCAAGGCAACCGTCCCGGTTCTGGTCCTGCCCGATGGCACAGTGGTCGATGAAAGCCTTGAAATCATGGTCTGGGCGCTTGCGGAAAATGATCCGCTTGAATGGCTGACACCCGAAAGCGGCACGCTTGACGACATGCTGGCCCTGATTTCGCAAAATGATGGCCCGTTCAAGCATCACCTTGATCGTTACAAATATCCCAACCGCTATGAAGACGTAGACCCGCTCGAACATCGCCGGGATGCGGAAAAGATCCTTAACCGCCTTGATGGCCGGTTGGCGGTTGGCAAATATCTGTTTGGGTCCCGCCCGGCCTTGGCCGATTTCGCCATCGCCCCCTTCATCCGCCAGTTTGCCAATACCGACAAAGAGGCGTTTGACGCCATGCCGTTCGTTCATGTGCAGCGCTGGCTTGATGATTTCCTGGCCTCCCAGCTTTTTGAACGCGCCATGACCAAATATGACCAATGGCACGAAGGCGACACGCCGGTGATTTTCAAGGCGGCTTAAACGCCGCGCAAAGCGTCAAAACACTTCTGCGTTTAATGACATCAAACGGCTTCGCGGGCTGCGCGATTTCCGGTGCGCGGAGCTACGGGATTATACTTCTGTTACCATTCACAGGCTGGTCATCGTGACCGGCTTGTGCTAGCAAGCGAAGCATCACACCATAACGCTTCAGGACCGGAATTTATGGCCGATTATGATGTCAAGCCGCTGATAACGGCGGACGAGATTGCCACCAAGATCGATGCGCTTGCCGCCGAGATCAATGAAAGCTTCAAGGATACCGAAAAGCTGATAGTTGTCGGCCTGCTGCGCGGCTCCTTTGTTTTCATCGCCGATCTGGTACGCAAACTGACCGTACCGGTCGAAGTCGACTTCATGGTCGCATCAAGCTATGGCGATTCCACGGAAAGTTCGCGCAATGTGCGCATCGTCAAGGACCTTGATGGTCAGATCCGAGGCAAGGATGTCGTGCTGGTCGAAGACATCATTGATACCGGCTACACCCTCTCGGAAGTGGTTCGGCTTCTCAAAACCCGCGATCCGAACCGTCTGGAAATCTGCACGCTTTTGAACAAGCCGTCGCGCCGCGAAGTTGAAATCCCGATTGATTTCTGCGGCTTTGATATCCCTGACGAATTTGTGGTCGGGTATGGCATCGATTATGCCCAGAACAACCGCAACCTGCCCTTTATCGGCACGGTCCATTTCCACGGCGAATAAGCCGGGCGAAAACAGCATTAAAAAAGGCGGGCAGCTTGATCAGCTATCACGCCTTTTTTGTATTCAGATCGTCGTGCGTCTCTTGGGTTTCCATGTGTCCCTTCGGGGGATCGAAAATACCAAGAGCAGCAAGGTCGGTGACCATTTTATCAAACCCGGATTGCATACGCGGTTTGTTGCCCTGGCCAGTGGCATAGCCGGTCATGGCCGAATGCACCAAAAGATCAAACAGCATGTCGTCTTCTGTTTTTTGCCGGCGCGCAGCATCGTCATGCACGGCTGCGGGATCAACCGCATCGCCGGGATCACGCTGTAACATGATGGCAAGGGCCACCAGCCCCAGTGTCACCAGCGTGCCGCCAATCGCCATGGCAGCCGCAATCGCACCAAAGGATGCGGCAATCGCCATATAGATGGCCGCCAGCAAGAAGCCTGCCCCGATCAACATCACAATTGCGATCGCGGCAAAAGCCGCGCCCTTTCGGACCGCGGCCTTTGCCTGATCGACAAGTATGTCGGTCAGCTGATCAATCATTTCTGCAGCAGACGTCCGATAAGCAGGCCGACACCAAAGGTCACGGCTACAGATGCCAGCGGGTTCTCGCGAACCTGATCCACAGCCACACCGCGTGCATGATCAAACTGATCGCGCGCCTGACCGGTCACTTCACGAATGCGCTCCGCAGCCGCCTGCGTTCTGGTCTCTGCCGCCTGGCCACCCATCGTCTTCAGGGTTTTGGTGATTTCGGCCAGATCGCTGCGCAGGGCATCGACATCCGCCTGCAATTTTGCATTATCAGCAGTCGTCTCGGTCTTGGTCGCCATGGTTTTCTCCTATTGTCTTGAAAACAGCAACACACAGGAAACGTGCGGACATGGCATAAGGTTCCCCAACCAATTGTGATGATTTCGGGGCATAACGGTTTGACCATAAATAAAAACCGGCAAGCGATGCCAAAAAGAAACGGTCCGCGTGGGTTGCGGACCGTTTCATGACCTGTCGGACTTCTGGGCGGAAATGGAGAGCGGGACTTCTCCGTCGGGGGTGGGTATCCCCGTTACGTCGATCAGTAAGGCAAACCGACGTAATTTTCCGACAGGGTTTTCAGACCTGCTTTTGACGACAGGATATATTCAAGCTCTGCATTGCGAATGCGACCATCAAATTCATTCTGGTCATCAAAGGTATGCAACATGGAGGTCATCCACCACGAGAACCGCTCTGCCTTCCAGACACGGGCCAGTGCCGTATCGGAATAGCTTGCCAGCAGATCTTCGCGGTTGGATTTGTATTTTGCGATCAATGCTTCGGACAGGTAGTGAACGTCACTCGCCGCAAGGTTAAGGCCCTTGGCACCGGTCGGCGGCACGATATGGGCCGCATCACCGGCAAGGAACAGACGGCCATGTTGCATCGGCTCCGCCACAAAACTGCGCAGCGGCGCGATGCTTTTTTCGAACACTTCGCCTTCATTGACCAGCTCGGCATCCTCTTCACCAAGACGGGTGCGAAGCTCGTTCCAGAACCGATCATCTGACCAGTCTTCGATCTTGTCCGTAATCGGCACCTGGACATAGTGACGCACAACCTTGTCCGAGCGCATCGAACACAAAGCAAAGCCGCGGTCATGTTTGGCGTAAATCAGTTCTTCGGCAACCGGCTTTGCATGGGCCAAAACGCCCAGCCAACCGAACGGATAGACCTTTTCGAACTCCTTGACGCCCGGCAGGGTCTTGCGACCGACGCCGTGGAAACCGTCACAGGCCGCGATATAGTCGCATGTCAGTTCAAGCGCGTTGCCATCTTTGACATATCGAACACTTGGCGTGTCGCCATTGATATCATGCAGGCTGACATCTTCGGCTTCAAAAATGATTTCGCCACCGTGATCAAGGCGCGCCTGAATCAGGTCCTTGGTGACCTCTGTCTGGCCATACACCATGACGGTCGAACCACCGGTGAGTTCTTCGATATTCACATGGGTGCGCTTGCCATTGACACTAATATAGATGCCGCCATGGATGATGCCTTCCTTGTTCATGCGGGCATCAACGCCCACACGCTTCATCAGATCGACCGTTCCCATTTCAAGAACGCCTGCACGAATGCGACCTTCGACATAGTCGCGGCTTTTGCGTTCCAGAATAATGGACTCAATCCCCTGCACATGCAGCAGATGTGACAGCAGCAGACCAGCCGGGCCCGAACCAACGATAACGACAGGGACATGCATGACGATTTCCTCACAAGATCACGGTTTTTGGTTCTGTTTTTGAATTGGAACAAGAACCGTTCCATTGCGGAAAGAATACGCTTGTTACTGTAAGGACAGAATGGACAAACCGGGATAATGATTGGACAAATCGAACATGTATTGGGTTTTGGTTATACCTTGTGCGTGATCTGGTTCTAACCGTCAGACGGACGACCTGCCGCCAAAGGCCGATCCATGTCTTCAAACAAGCGTAATAGTGCCGGAAAATTCATCGCATTTGTCGTCGTGATGAAAAATTCATCCTGTGAACTGTCGATCCTTTGTCAGCACTATGCTAAGTTGTTTCTTTCGGCCCTGCACAATGGCCAAAAATCCCTTAAAACCGCGACAGAACGGGAAGATGCCTCAAAGCCGCGCCATCGCCATTTTCACAGATCTTGACGGCACATTGCTTGATCATGACACCTATAGCTGGACGGATGCCCGCCCCGCACTGGATCGGCTGAAGCAGCTTTCCATCCCCCTGATCGCGGTATCTTCAAAAACACTCGCCGAACTGGAACATATCAATCAGACATCCGGTCTGTTTGATGGATTGATCGGCGAGAACGGCGGCGTTATCGCGCTGAATGGCAATGTCGAACAATATGGCCCGGCCAGCGAAACTGTTGATCGCACCCGCGAAGAAATCAAGTCGGCCGTCACGGTCCCGGTCGAAAGCTTTCGCACCGTAAGCCCGGAAATCATCGCAACAGAAACCGGCTTGCCGCTTGAAGACGCCATTCGCGCCGGGCAGCGTCATTGCTCAGACCCGCTGATCTGGCAGCCCGCCGCCAAGGACATCGCACTTGCCCGCAAGATCGCCGAAAAGCATGATTTGACGCTGGTGAAAGGTGGACGGTTCCACACCTTGTGCGGCCCCTCAAGCAAGGGACAAGCCATGCGGCGCATGGTTGAACGCCTCAGCGTCACCTGGCTTGAAGATGCGCCTGGAAACAAACGTCAGCAACGCTTTACGACGATTGCGCTGGGAGATTCCCCGAACGATATCCCCATGCTGGCCGAGGCAGATTATGCCGTTCAAATCCCATCAAAGCATGGCAAACGCAGTATGCCGTTGCTCGACCATCCCAACCTGCGCGTTGCCCCCAAACCGGGACCGGCGGGATGGAACGAAGCGGTTAACGAAATTCTGGATCAGATAATCAATACCAATAAAAACAGCGAGGTACTTCATGGCTGATTTCCATCAGGGTGGCCCGATCACAACCCTTCATCGCATTCTTGACCGAAACCCGGAAGAACTCGCCTATGAAATGAACGCCTTTGCCCGCCAACGGCGTCAGACCCTTATTCTGCCCTGCCTGTATTCCGAATTGGAAACACCGGCGATGACAACAATTGTCGAAGGGCTGAAACAGGCAACCTATATCGACCAGATCGTTGTCGGGCTTGATCGCGCCGATGCGCAGCAATACCTGCATGCGCGTGAGTTCTTCAAGGATCTGCCGCAACATGTCCGCATTCTGTGGAATGACGGGCCGCGCTTGCGCAGCGTTCACGATCGTCTCGATGAAAACAATCTGGCCCGCTATGAACCGGGCAAGGGTCGCAACGTCTGGTATTGCCTTGGCTATACGCTGGCATCCGGGCGCAGTTCCGTTATCGGCATCCATGATTGTGATATTGCGACCTATACGCCCGATCTGCCCGCCAAGCTGATGTATCCGATTGCCAACCCGGCCTTCAACTTTGCCTTTGCCAAGGGCTATTACGCGCGTGTTGCCAATGGCACGCTAAAAGGGCGCGTTTGCCGCCTGTTTGTCACACCGTTGATCCGTGCGCTTAAGCAGGTTGTCGGCAAGACCGATTTCCTCAACTATCTTGATTGCTTCCGCTATGCGCTGTCGGGCGAAATGGCGATCAGAACCGATGTGGCCTATGGCCTTCGTGTGGCATCCGACTGGGGTCTTGAAGTTTCGATGCTCTCGGAGATGTATCGCAATCACACGGTCCATCGTCTCGCCCAGGTCGATATCGCCGATATCTATGACCACAAGCACCGTGAGTTTGATCCGGCGCAAAAGGATGACGGGCTGTCACGCATGGCAAGTGACATCGCCAAATCCCTGTTCCGTAAACTGGCGACCCAGGGCACGGTCTTTACCCCGGAAACCTTCAGAACACTCAAGGCAACCTATTACCGGGCTGCCCTGGACCTGATTGAACAATACCGCGCCGATGCGCTGTTTAACGGGCTCAAGATCAATCGTGACGAGGAAGAAAACTGTGTCGAAGTCCTGTCCGAAGTGATCATCAGTGCCGGTCAGCACTATCTTGAAAACCCGTTGGAAAGCCCGTTCATCCCAAGCTGGCAGCGTGTCGAAAGTGCCATGGGCGACATCTTCGAACAGCTTTCAGCTGCGGTCGAAGATGACCTCAACGACATGGATATTGGCAAGGCATAGCGCGCGCAATTGATCGTGCCTAATCATCGACCGGAAAAATCGCAAGGAAGATCTGTATAATATCTTCCTTGCCCGGTTTTTGCAGCAGAACCGGCAAAAGCAACCGTATGCCGCTTTGCCATTCCCTTTGAAAAATTCGCAAATGATGGATCTGTGGTCGGAGCGTAGTTCGTACAGCGGTCATCGCCGCATGCAGTCCGCTTGAAAAGCGGCAATCGACTTCGCGGGCAAACGCACCGCGCCAGTTTTCACCGGTCAGTGCGATAATGTTTTCGCCTTCAAGCCGTATCTGAAAGTCATCCTTTTCCGGGACATATTCATAGATAGAAATATCGTCGATCCAAGGGATTAGGTTATCAGGCTGGAAATCTGATCGTGTGGGAAGATTGCCCTCTGACGCATGCGCGTTCCAGAAATCCAGAAGAGCCTGCGCAGCAGGCGGCGCATCGTCATCGAGATATGTTAACGGGATTTCCCTATCCCGTTCACCACCAAGCTTTGCCATAACATTCCCAGTCACACTGCCATCGCATGCATGCATCGAGACATGCATTGGACCCATCGCCCCTTTCCTTATCCACGTGGGGCGTGACACCATGCGAAACAAGCGCGGCGTTAATCCGGCTCGCTTTGCCCGCGATAGAGAAAATGGGTGACAAAGACCTGCTTGATCACCTTGCCTGCCCGGTCGGTGGTCTGGACCGGCAACATTATGCGCAGCCATTCCTCCCAGACCATGCGTTCATGGCCGACACGATGAAAGGCGGGCTTTCCGGTATCAATCACTTCCAGAAGCGTTGGATACACAGTGGTGCCGAAATCAAGATCAATCTGGCGCGGCGAGCACCCCTGATAACATTCGCCACTGGCAGCAATGATATTGGGTGCATCAATGCGGATCACGAAGTCGCGTTTTTCGGGAAGGAATTCATAGATGCAGATGTCATCGATCCATTGCGACAAAACATCTGCATTGAAACGCTTACGATCGGGAACTTCCCCGTTGCGGGCCGCATTCCACCATATTTCCACATATGCCCGAACGCGGTAATCCGTATCATCGGGCAAGTGCGGAATCCGAACTTCCAGCGCATAAGCCATTGCGCTTCATGCCCCCTCGATCTTCCATCTTTGGCGTCACGCATACAGGAAACAAATAACCGTGCGCAACCGCATTTCAGCCTACCAAATACACGTTATAGTTTAATGATTTTAAGTAGTACGATAGAGCACGGAATAACCGCAATTTGAAAAGTCCACGCACCACAAATAAAAACGATGCCGAATGATGGCTTCTAGCCCAGAAACACCGATGCCGCGGGTTGCACGAATGTCTGCTATTTTTGGATAAAGCTCATCTCGTGTTTACTCTGATGATGATCTTTTCGACGGTTGTTGAACACACTGATGGGAGCCCTACGGTAGGGAGCAGAGAAAGGAGGATGAAGTGATTGGCTACACAATGGTCGGTACAAATGATCTCAATCGGGCCAAGGCTTTCTACGATCCGCTTTTCGAGATGATGGGGCTATCGCCTTGTTACGAGGATGAGCAAGTCGTGTCGTGGGGCGACCGGCATGATGAGACTGTACCCCGATTTTTCTCCTGCCATCCGTATGACGGCAATCCCGCCAGCGTTGGAAATGGCGCGATGACTACGTTTCGAGTGCCAACAGCAACCTCGGTCGACGCGTTGTACGAAATAGCGATAGCAGGCGGCGGGCGAGACGAAGGCCGCCCTGGCTTTCGCCCGGAACGATATGGCGACAAGTTCTATGTTGCGTACGTGCGCGATCCAGATGGAAACAAGCTGGCGTTCGCATGCTATGATGGAAGGTCAACCCCTTAGATTTGTCTGAGAGTGCCAAAACGCCGTTTGAGGTAGAAAAAAAAGGGGGCAGATTTATTTTTCGGTCGTATTTTTCAGTCGCCATTCTAAGAAGCACCACAAGAGGCACGAAAAACCGCCAGATTTTCGCCACTTGGCGCCGCCCTCTCCGCTATTTCGAACGCAAGCCCCTAAACCGGCATTGCATCCCGATACCGCTGCAAAAGACGGCTTTCGGTGCGGTTGCGGCCGTCCATGTTGGAGATCCAGACGATCTGGTAAGGCGCCAATTTCATCACGCCGTTATAGTCTTCTACGACCTGTTGCGTAATCAGGTCCTGCCAGCCTTCGGTCATGATCAGGTTGATCTTGGATAGATCAAGGTCCTGGGGCTTTTCAGTCAGGTTAAAGACGCAGAAAATGCTTTGTTCATTAAGATGCGATTGCCGCCAGACGCCCAGAAGTTCCGAGCCAAGATTAAGGGTATATTGCGTGGCATTCGGGTGGAAGGCCGGCTGCCCCTGACGGATCGACATCAGCGCGCGCAACTGATCAAAGGCCGATCGTGCCACACCTTCGCGTGACAGCGTTTCCTCGGCATCATCAAGCTTCCAGATTTTCCGGTTCAGACGCCTTGGAATGCCGGTTTCCTCATAAGCCTTCTGATCGTTTTCAGTTGCCAGAATGGTCTGGATATAGATCGCCGGAATGCCTTCAAGCGACATGGCGATCGCCTGGCTCATCACAAAGCGCTCAAGCCCCATGGTGGCCTCGCCAGCGAAGTTTTGTGCCAGCATGCTAAACAACGTGACATTAAGCTCATAAGGTTTCTGCCCGCCACCCTTGAGCGCACGGTAACTGACCTGCCCGCCCATCTTGACCGCATGATCGCGCAGGCCTTCAATATCTTCATCCGGGATCAGGTTCTCGGCCGGACGCAGGCCGATGCCATCGTGGCTGGCGGTGAAATTAAAGAAGGTACAACCCGCCGGGGCCGGTGGCATTGCCATGATGCATTTGCGGATAAAATCGCTCCGCCCACTGAGCAACGCATGAATGATCACCGGCGGCAGCGAAAAGTTATAAATCAGGTGCGCTTCGTCCTGATTGCCAAAGTAGGACAGATTTTCAAGCAATGGCAGGTTGGTTTCGGTAATGAACAACACATCCGGATGCACCGCATTACATGCCAGACGCATTGCCTTGATCAGTTTATGGGTCTGATCAAGGTTGATCGAGGTCGTGCCGACTTCCTTCCAGATAAAGCCGATGGCATCCAGACGAACCACGCGCACGCCGTGTTTGAGGTAGTTCAGAACCACCCTGAGCATCTCAAAGAAAACTTCCGGATTACCGTAATCCAGATCAACCTGGTCATAGCTGAAGGTACACCAGACCTGCTTCTCACCCTGCTTGGTGACCACGTGATTGAGCAACGCATGACTGCGCGGGCGGACGACATCGGAAAGGTCATCTTCAAGATTTGCGGTCTTGATGTAATCAATACCGGGCTTTTCGCCTGCCAGAAACTGCTGATACCACGGGTGAGACGCCGAAATATGGTTGGCCACCAGATCGGCCATCACGGTTGCGTGCTGTGACAGTTCCTCGACATCGCTCCAGTCGCCCAGTTCCGGGCGGAGCATGTCAAAGTCGCTGACCGAAAAACCGTCATCGGATGTGAAGGGATGGAACGGCAGGATATGAATACCCGTCAGCCAGTCTTTCAGCCATTTGCGATGAAATTCGCCAAGGCTTTGCAGCCCCTTTTTACCGTCCTGCTGGATGCTGTCGCCATAGGTGATCAAAAACGCATCGCGCTGATCCCATTTGCGCAAATATTCCTCGCAGGGTTCAGGCCCGTCTCCCTCAATCGGCAGACCAAGAACTTCAAAAACCCGACGCACCAATTCCGCTTGATCGTGCCCAGGGTACACATCCGCAAGGAGGTTGCGCATCGCGCTTGCAAACGCGATACGTCCCGATGTTCCAACGACACGATCCATAATGGTTCCTTCCGGGTAGGCAATTCAAATAATTAGCTCAATCAAATAATGAAATTGCCTGCGATGCAAGCAGGCATTTTGCGATGCCACAATACAGTGCATCTGATCAAAACGATGACGCCCGACAATATGCCGGGCGCCGATCATTAATGACCCAAGCAGTCGCTTAAGGCGCAATCGTTACCTCAACAAACGCATGGGTGCGGTTGGTGTCGATATGCTTGATCGCCTCATTCAGGATACCGGGCAAATCTTCGGCGCGTTTGGCCTTGGCAACCCAGGCACGGCTGGCCTCGGCGACCTTGGTGAAATCGGGGCTGGGCTTAAGGGCGGTCAGCGGCATTTCGTTGGTTTTTGCCGCATAACCATCGGGATACATCCCCGTCACGGACTGTCTCACCGCCCCCCATTCATTGTTGTTGAGCACAAGGATCAGGATTGGAAGCTCCAACGCCTCGGCAATCTGATGACACGCCGTCGGGTTGGCAAACATATAGGATCCGTCCCCCATGGTCGCGACGACCAGTTTATTCTTATCCGCCAACTGATAGCCCATCGATGCCGGGAAGGACCAACCAAGCCCGCCGGAATGCGGTTCCTGATACCAGCTGCTGTGTTCAGAAAGCGAAAGCGGTTCCAACGGACAGCCCAACTCCGAAAACACCGTCGCCGCCCGGCCTGAAATCGCATCCGAAAGACAGCGTGACACATAGGCCTTGGTCATCGGGTCCACCGCCCCGGCATCCGCCGCCGCCAACGCCTTTTTACGGGTTTCGGCATTGATGGCTGCCACCTTGGCCCGGCGATCCTCGCAAACAGATTTTTGGTCGTCATGACGATGATCCATGGCATCCGCCAGCATCATGATCACATCACCGGTTTCACCAACAAGCGAGATATCGGCGGCAAAATTACGCCCCGGGAAACGCGAATAAAGCGGGTTCTGCCCGATCTGGATGACTTTGCAGTCATCCGGCAAATCATGGATATCGGGCGACCAGGGGGCGAGACAATCGATCACCACCACCGCATCGGCATTTTTAAGCCACGGCGCTGGGTCCATCCCGGCAAACATCGGGTGTTCGGTGCCAATGGCAAGCTGGATCGCCCAGTATTGCACCACCGGAATGCCCCACTGATCGACCAGATCGCCAAAGCGGCCAAAGGCTTCCGCCGTGCCCGTTCCACGCTGGGCAATGATCACCGGGTTTTTGGCATTGGCCAGAATGTCGGCTGCCTGTTCCACCACGGCCTGTGGCGGGGCGACAGGCACCGGCTGCATACGAAGCGGACCTTCGATCTGATCACTCGGGCACGGTTCGCACAAAACTTCACGCGGCAGGCTGACATAGGTCGGGCCCTTGGGCACCGATGATGCAATCGCATAAGCACGGTCGACAACATCCGGCACCTGTTCGGGGAATTTAAGCTCATACTCCCATTTCGTGCTTTCGCGCACCAGCGCTGCCTGATCGCGCATTTCCTGGCCCCAACCAATCGGCACGGTGCGCGCCCCCAGACGCCCCTTTTCCATCACTGGCGTTCGGCCCGACATCAAAACAACCGGCACATGTTCGGTCGCGGCATTGATCGCCCCGATTGCACAGTTGGCAAGGCCAACATTGGTATGCGCCATCACGGCCTGCGTCTTGCCGGTGGCAAGGTAATAGCCGTGCGCCATCCCCATCGCCGCATTTTCGTGCGGCATAATCAGCGCGTGCGGCAGGTCGATATCCTTTGCCGCGGCCTCGGCCAACCCTTCGATGATTGGCGGGAAATCGGTCCCTGAATTGGCAAAGATGTAATCAATCCCGATGGCCTTCATGCGGGCCAGGACCGCCCCACCGGCAGTCAGGGTCAGTTGGCCGGGATTTTCCTGCTTGTCGCTTTTCATCAGACGCCTCTTGCTTTCCGGGCGCATGCCCGTTATTTCTATAGTTGAAATATGATTTATAATATAGTTTATTATTGAAATCCGGTGGTCGTCAAGACGGCACAGCGGCGTCCGATCTGTTTGCGTGGAGAAAAGCAACCCGATGACCAGCCAACTCAATGGTTCCGTGCTTAAGGCCTTTAAAATTCTTGATCTGTTTGCGGCGGGGCAAAGTGAACTGACCGCCAAGGAAACGGCCGATGCACTAGGCATCAACATGATCACCGCCCACCGGTTTCTGCACACACTGGTGCATGCCGGGGCATTGCGGGTGACGTCACGCGGGGTTTTCAGGCTGGGGTATATGTTTGCCGATCTGGGGGATCGTGTTTTGCACGATGGCAACCTGCCGACCATCCTGCAGCCGATCCTTGATCAGCTGGCGCGCGAAACAGGCGAAGCCTGCATGGCAACCGAATTTGATCGCGACGCAGCAGTTTGCATCGCCAAGGCCCTCCCCGACCGGGCGCTTTATGTCGATATCCGGATTGGGTCGCGGCTTGATGCCTTTTGCACAGCGCATGGCAAGCTGTGGCTGGCGCATCTCAGCCCCGATGATCAGGACCGCTATTTCAAAAATGCCCGCCTTAAGGGGATGACGGATCACACCATCACCGATCTTGATGCACTAAAGGTCGAACTTGCCCACATCCGCGATCAGGGCTTTTCCACCAATAATGGCGAGCGCGAAAAAGACATCTATGCCATCGCCGTGCCGATCCTGACCAAACATGGCAATATGATCTCGGCCTTTTCGGTATTTGGCGCATCAGTTGAGATACTTGACCAGAACCGCCAGAGCCTTCTAGAGAGCACGCAAATTGCCGCACATCTTGCAAAAATTACAATTTGCGGCGCGAACTGATTAGCCGACCAATACTGCTATCATACGCTTATCCCCTGAACCCTTTGTGACCATGCTATGGCAATACATGCCCCTTACACACAAGTGCAAATTATTATCATCAACATCTCCAAGATGCTTTAGCAAGAAATATTATGTGAAGCGGGTTACCCTGCACGCTTACACCAGCCGACTG
Source organism: Thalassospira sp. CH_XMU1458 (assembly GCF_037027205.1). Lineage (NCBI taxonomy): Bacteria > Pseudomonadati > Pseudomonadota > Alphaproteobacteria > Rhodospirillales > Thalassospiraceae > Thalassospira > Thalassospira sp. CH_XMU1458. The sequence goes on from NZ_JAYMDW010000002.1 coordinate 1,065,750, forward strand.
TCCCGCTTATCCTCACCACGTATGAATTCGGTGTTGGAATTCATTTGCACATCATTTAAAAAAAGGCACAAGATATGGCTAATCAAATCAGTTTTTGGGAACCGAATTAACTATGGCAAAAGAGAACAAACAATTCATCGAAGATGATCTCACCGAAATATTCTCTAGCGGATACACCGGGAAAAGCCATATTGGTACGCGACTTTTGAATATGATAACTGATTCAAAACGAGAACAATGCCCTCCATTCCCTAGACAGATTCAGGTTGAGACAACGAACATATGTAACCATAATTGTAATTTTTGCGCTTACACACTAATGGAGCGCCCAAAGAGGCACATTGATCGAGATCTATTCAAACGTATCGTTACAGAGTCCTACGAATGCGGCGCTAGGGAAATCGGCTTATTCGCAGGTGCAGAACCACTGACCTGCAAGTGGTTAGACGAGTATATCTCGTTTTGCAAAGAAACTGGCTACGAATATCAGTACATCTCGACCAATGGGGCATTGGTCGGACACGACAAATTTAAGAAAATTCTCGATGCAGGGCTGAACTCGATTAAGTTTTCTGTAAACGGCGGCGACCGAGAAACCTATAAAGCAGTTCATGGAAAAGATAACTTTGACAAGGTTATCGATAACATCCGATTTGTAAGCGCCTATAGAGAAAAGGTTTCTCAAGATGTATATCTAGGCGTCTCGTTTGTCGGCATGCCCCATACAATTGCCTCATTCGACAACTTGAAATCTCTTATCTCAGACTATGTTGACGAAATACTATACTATGAGGCATCCAATCAATCAGGCCAAATGTCAGAATTCCCTGACCCTCCCTACCGTGACTGCCACCTTCCTTTTAACAAAGCACATTTTAGCCTAGAAGGGTATATGAAAGCATGCTGTAATGACTACGAAAACCTACTCGCAGTAGAGAGCATTTCCAACATGTCAGTAAAGGATGCTTGGCATAGCAAACGGTTTCGTGACTTACGTCAACGCCACATTGCTGACGACCTTGAAGGAACTCTATGCGCCAATTGCATCCGTGCAAGCAAATGCAAACCCCAACCACTAAACACAGAATTAGTGCAACACAAAACATTCTGGAGAGAAGAAGGGTAAGGGGATGACAACAAACCGGGAAACAAGAAAATCAAGAGTTTTCATAGTACCAACGCTGAAATCTCAGCTGCAATTGACAACCGAACTAGCATCAAGGCTGCAACAACAGCGTATTAAAGTTACTTTATGCACGCCCAATAACTCTGGTTTAACGCAAGAAATAATAACAATATCGAAAAAAACGAACTCAACGATTAGCAACAGAGAACACATAAATACTATTAAAAACTTTTGTGAAAATTTATATTTACTAGCACTAAGCCAATTGAAGTACAGAGCAGCACCCATGCGGTCCAGAATTAAGTATCTGCGTACGGCACGTGACTTTTTCCAGAAAAAGAAAATCGCAAAACTAGAGATATCTAAGTCACAATCTACACATTTGATCTGCTTCGAAGACGGAATATCTTCCCCTTTCGAATACATATCTGCGGCTATAGAATTGAAGATACCGGTTATCGTTGTTCCTTACGAGATATCCAACCACCAAGACTTTCAAAACCTACTGCTTGAAAAGTATGCTGACGGTACACTATACGAAGTTCCAAACTCGGCACTAGGTCAATTGATCCGCTCCAAACACGCACAATGGATCAAAACATACAAACGTAAAAATTTTTTACTGTTCCCCCCTGAGTATATACTTGCAAGAGAAGATATAATTGGAGAACTTCAGAATCCTTGGACTGTACACGGCGGACCAAGCTCATACATTGCAGTAGAGAGCGAAAACACGATGCGTGTCTACCGAGATGAAAATATCGACGAAAAAAAACTTGTGCCAACTGGCTCGATATATTGTGACTTAATTTATGAGAAAATATCCGAACACGGGGATGCCAAGAGGGCATTTGAGAACAAGAAAAAAATAGCCCCAAACAAAACAAAAATACTAGTATCACTGCCGCCGAACTATCATGCTACTCGTGCTAAATTTTGCGAATTTGAGTCATACAGTACAGTTTGGCAACAATTAAAGAGACTCGAAGACGAAAATGAACAACTTGAAATTTCAGTTTCTATTCACCCGAACACCCTAGATTCTGACAGAGAAGTCATCAACAATTTGAATCTAAATACTATTGAAAACGGTGTGATTACGGCAATCCCTGTTCACGACTTATTTTTCACATGCTTTTCATCGACTATTCGCTGGGCGCTCGCAGCTGGAAAACCGGTCATCAACTATGATATGTATGGATTTAACCTCTCTATCTACGACAATTCTCCAGGTTTTTTTTCTTTTGCGAACTTCTCGAATTCAAAAGAAAAAGTATTGAAAATGCTAAATAACGAATACTATGAAACACAAGCACGCGGTATGGAAGAAAACAGGAAAATATGGGGGGAAATTGACGGAAGAGCAACAGAAAATATTGTCAGACTAATAACAGAGCATAATTAGTGAAAACATATTTTTCAAAATTTAATAAGAGATAATGAAAATTGACTCACCCAAGAATTCTTATTATTTGCGGCGAAACTGGACAACTAAACTATTACAAAGAAGTCGCTGAACGAATGCAGCGCTATGGGTTTTCTGTCTGTTTTTGCTGCGATCGAGACGATGACGGCGTTGCTCAACGTGTGTCAGACGTAGCAACATCTCTCAATGCTAGTTTTTTTATTCATAAAGGAGACCGCGGACCGGTCGATAATACAGCACAAAATACAAACAATTTCTTTTCTAGAATACTAAAAAGAATACATTATTTAATAAATAAAAAGTCTTTTGCGCTCGGAGTGCCTAAAGATACCGGCATTCCTGATGCTGCACTTTCTGAGATGGTGAAGTACCACACATTTCGTATTGAAGATGCCCAAAGGGTAATTGATGAGAGTGGCGCCACAGTGATTGTAACTGGTGAGGATGGTATTGCCTCAGACTATTGGCTATTGCATGTCGCAAAGCAACGCGGTCTGATCATAGCTACCCTACCCTATGGAATGGCGGATTCCTCATCACTAGTATACAAAGGCGTCGAGGAAAAAGCAGAAGATGGCAGTCTATACAATACAGATAGCGCAGGAGGCTCGTACATAAAGACCAATCACCCTCAATGGATTAGAGGAACTCATTTTGGAAACAGTATATATCTGCCGCCTTCTTTTATTATCGCAATGGAATACTGCGGAATAACCTTCAGAGACCCTTGGTGCTTTCAAGGAGGAAATAGCGACATCATATTGAGCGAGGGACAAGCAATGCAGGCGCGATACTTACAGGAGGGCGTCCCAGAGAAGAAAATTGTGGTTACCGGGTCTATATACGGAGATGTGGTATCCGATGCGTTTGAAAGAGATCCCGCCGCTCAAATAGCGTTTGCTAACTGCACAAAGATATCTAGAAATAAAGTCAAAATACTAGTTTGCGTTCCTCCAAGCGAAACTACCAGCTGGGCCCAAAAAAGTGAATTTTCAAGTGTAGCGAATTACATATCTCGGCTCTGCGATGATTTAAAGCGATTCAATAATGTACAATTATCTTTTTCCCTTCATCCACGAATAATCACAGACGACGTAAAAAAGCTCGAGAAAAACGGTATATATAATACCCCAGGTTTCGTTGTTGATTTAATTCCATCTTACGATGTTTTGTTGGTTAACGGTTCCAGCACCGCACGGTGGGCTCTCGCCGCTCGAAAAGTGTGCATAGACTACGATTTGTTTCAGTTTGGGTTAGATGAATTTCCAAACATTGCAAGTTATTTGGCCACATCTTCGTACTCGGAAACTCTAGAGGAAATTAAATTGCTAGCGACCGAAAAGAGTCGATTTGAGCAACTTATCTCTGATAGCTTAGAGGAATTGATTGGTTTCGGTCCACTAGATGGTAACTCTTTTGTTCGAATCTGCAGGCAGTTAGAGCAAATAGAAAGAGACAAGATAGATGCAAAGTAAATGGTCTGGTTCTGGCCGCAGAATAGCGGATGACGATATCTACATAAACGAAGATCGAAGAGAAAAACCAAAGGATATTTTTGTTCATATTGGTAATATCTTGGAGGAAAAAGGAGCAAAAAATGGTGGAAGTTGTATAGACATTGGCTGCGCGACCGGAGATTTATTGCATTATCTGAGCTTCAGGTTTCCTAAACTGAAGCTGAGCGGCTTTGATGTATCACAAAAGATGTTAGAACTTGCCAGGAAACGCCTTCCTAGCGTTGAGTTTATTCAGGGTGATATTTCTGTACCTACTTTATCGCCCACTTCAAAATTCGATTTCAGTATCATGTCAGGTGTTTTAAATTGCTTTGATGACACTGAACCTGTTTTGTCGAACTTAGTTAACCTTACCCTGCCAAATGGCAGAATAGTTGTCCTCGACATGATAAATGACCACCCGGTCGATGTGATTATGAGGCATCGACGTGTTATCGAAGGAAGTGATACCGAAGGGGAATGGGAAATCGGGTGGAATTACGTAAGCAGAGCAACGATAAAAAAGATATTGGACACGAAGAGTAACGATATAGACAAATATCAGATGCTCCCCTTTGCAATGTCCCAATCATTGATTCAAAGAGAAGATCCAATGCGAACTTGGACTATTGAAACAAAAAAAAATCCTAGGCAATTGGTAAATGGCGCACAACAGTTAGTGCAATTGCAATTTCTAATAATTGATTTAAAATCATAATTAGATTTTTACTGCATTCGATTAGCGAAGAAACCACTTGGAGAAAGCACCATGAATGCCGCAACTTTGGAAGACATTACCCTAAAAAATGGCTTTCAGGAGGAAGATGTAGAGCGTGCATTGAGAAAATTCGGTGTAGCTGTTTTGCCTTCATGGGTGTCCCAACCAAACCTTGATAACCTCCGAGCTGAATGGGAACATATAAGAAGTCTCAGGAATAAAGACGAGGTAGCCTACGTCCGTAAAGTCGGTGGAGATATTGCTGATTATGCAGCTTTTGACCGTGGTTCCGTTACTGCTCCAACATTCGAGACCGTAGATAAGGTATTTGCTGACGACAAGATCGTTCAACTAACGGAGAAAATCGTAGGTAGACCTTGCATGCTGAATACTGAGATATACGCCACACATGATATAGGTACCGGCAAGGAAGTAGCTCCCTCGCACTTTGATAAGACTTGGAATCTCAAATTTATGGTCTATTTGGAAGATATTCTAGAGACCGGGAGAGGGGCTTTTGGTGTGCATCCCGGCAGTGCACCACTCGCAAGGCAACAGTTCAGAGCATGGTTTTCACAATTAGAGCACAATGGAACAATAACGGTTGGAGTTCCTGAATTCTATACTATGAATAACGAGGTACTCCCAGAGGGACTACCTCCGTTTGTTGAAATCCTTGCACCTGCCGGATCCTTAATAATATTTAACACTGATGTATTTCACAGAGGCAGCTTCCTGAAAGAAGGATGTGAGCGTAAAATAATGCGTGCGCACACATATCCCGGGACACGATTACTTGGTTTTGGAGACAAACTATCAAAAAGAACTCGACAGTGGGAACGAGGGGAAAAATGGGAGATTAGTGGAGCAGCTTATTCTCAGTTTTCAGAACAAGGCATTGTTGAGCTGTACTATGATTTACGTCACAAGTTTACAAAACACCTGTCGGTAGGTAAACATTTTGCAGGGAAAATGTTTACCATACCTAATCGTGTCCTCACCAAATCAGCCGCTGTTGTATCAAGAATTTCTAAGCGGTGACTTCCGACGCTTTAGAAATATCCCATATTGTCAATTCGCCTCGAAGATCACCGAGCGCCCTGCCCGACCGGGCGCTTTATGTCGATATCCGGATTGGATCGCGCCTTGATGCCTTTTGCACAGCGCATGGCAAACTGTGGCTGGCGCATCTCAGCCCCGATGATCAGGACCGCTATTTGAAGAATGCCCGCCTGACCGGCATGACGGATCACACCATCACCGACCTTGATGATCTAAGGGCCGAACTTGCCACCATCCGTGATCAGGGCTTCTCCACCAATAATGGCGAACGCGAAAAAGACATCTATGCCATCGCCGTGCCGATTCTGACCAAACATGGCAATATGATCTCGGCCTTTTCGGTGTTTGGTGCATCCCCGGCAACGCTGGCGCAAAATCGCGAAGGCTTGCTGGCAAAGCTACAATCCGCTGCAAAAAGCGCACAGCACGTCCTTTATGGCGATGCGTAATCAATATGGCGGATGGCACCGGGGGACTTGCCCGTGGTGCGTTTGAACGCACGGCTGAATGCCGCGACCGAGGCATAGCCAAGACGATCGGCCACTTCATCCAGGGAAAGGTTTTCCCGCCCGATCCATTGGCTGGCCAGGCGCATGCGCAAGTTGGTCAGATATTGTTGCGGCGTTGATTTCGTCAGCTCGACAAACCGCTCGGCAAAGACAGACCGCGACACACCCATTTCCGATGCCATATCCGCAACCGACCAGCTCCGCCCCGGCTCCTTATGCAGGGCGGCTAGAACACGCGCCAGCTTGGGATCACGGATCGCCTCCACCCAGCCACACACATCACATCCTGTCTCGACCCAGCGCCGAAGGATCGCTGCGGCCACCACATCGGCAAGACGGGTCAGGATCACACCATATCCCGGCCGCTTGGCGCGAAGTTCGGCTGTCATCACATCAAGGATTGCCGGGATTTGCGGATCATGATCCGGCACCGTTTCGATATGCATGATTTCCGGCTTGAGGTGGGCCAACGGATGCAGCCAGCCAAGATCAAATTCCATCGCACAGCTGAAAATCAGATTGTCCTTTGATCGGCACACATCGGCCTCGCAGGCGCGGATTTCCGATGCCGCATCACATAGCGGCGCCTTTTCAAACGCATCAATGCTGCGCATTGCAACGCCATCCTGGCTGTAAAGATCGTGAATGCCCGCACAGGGCAACAACACCGCATCCCCGCAGCCCAGAACATGCGTCGCACCACTTTTGGTCCGCAGATGAACTGTGCCCTGCCCGATGAAATGAAACCAGGCGCGGCCATCGTCAACATCCTCGCCAAACCGCAAGCCGAACGGGGCGGATATTTCAATGCGACGATAATCAAGGCCGCGTAACCGCACACCGGAAAGCAGTTCATTTACCATGTCATGACCGGCGGGATTGAACTGGCCTTCGATATGATCGGACGGGCTGTTTAGATCTGCATTTGCAATAAGCGACATGACATTCCGGACGATTGATCAATGAATAAAGACAAACTGTCATAGATCGTCCGAACGGTCCAGACTATTTTGGGTGCAATGCAAAACATCAACTCGAAGGACTTCCCATGAGTGAACCTCAATCGCGCCCCGACCAAGCCGTGGATCAAACCACTGCGCCCGCACCTGCTGCCTGGGCTGCTGTGATTTCCATGACGCTTGGGGTATTCGGGCTGGTCACGGCCGAATTTTTGCCGGTCAGCCTGCTCACCCCGATGGCAGATGATCTGCGCATTACCGAAGGCATGGCAGGCCAAGCCATGTCGGCCACCGCCGTTATGGCCCTGATCACCAGCCTTCTGACCGCGACGGTGACCCGCAAGATCGACCGCCGCTATGTTCTGCTCGGCTTTTCGGTTCTTCTGATTGCCGCGAACATCATGATCGCACAGGCCCCGAACTATGCCATCCTTCTGGCCGGCCGGGTCTTGCTGGGCGTTGCCCTTGGTGGTTTCTGGACCATGTCGGCGGCCATCATCATGCGCCTTGTGCCGGAAAAGAACGTCCCGCGCGCCCTTGCCATCCTGTTTAGCGGCGTTTCCGCCGCCACTGTCTTTGCCGCCCCGCTCGGCAGCTATCTTGGCGATGTCATTGGCTGGCGCAATGTGTTTATGCTGGCGTCCCTGCTGGGCGTTCTTGCCCTTGTCGTGCAATTCGCAACCCTGCCCAAGATGCCGCCGCGCGGGCGTGCGACCCTGCGCACCCTGATCGAGGTCATCAACCGCCCGCGCATGAAATTCGGGCTGTTTTCACTGGTCCTGATCATTACCGGCCATTTCGCGCTGTTTACCTATGTCCGCCCGTTCCTTGAAAATGTCTCGGGCGTCACGACGGCGGGTGTCTCGGGCATTTTGCTGGGCTTTGGTGTTGCCAACTTTATCGGTACCTATGTCGGCGGCGCGCTGATTGCCCGCTCGCTGCGCATGACCATCGCCCTGATGCCGATGATCATGGGGCTGGCCGGGGTCGGCATGGTCGCCATTGATGGTGCGGTTGCCCCGACCACCGTGCTTGTTGCGATCTGGGGCATGGCCTTTGGCGGTGTGCCGGTCGCATGGTCCACTTGGATCACGCGCACCGTGCCGGATGAGGCCGAAAGCGGCGGCGGACTTCTGGTCGCCGGTTTCCAGCTTGCCATTGCCACCGGTGCCGCGGTTGGCGGTCTTGTCTTTGACACCAGCGGCGCGCTTGGCGTCTTTACCATTGCCGGCTTCCTGCTTCTCGCCGCATCGATCATCGTAACCCTGGGCCTGCGAACCGCCCCGCTCGCCCGCGAACAAGCCTAGCCCCCCCCTTCGCATCACCACCTCACACACCAACAACCAAAACCAAGGGCAGCGGAACTAATCCGCTGCCCTTATCGCGTTCTACCGGCATCCATCTGCCACAACGAACACCACCCCCGTCATGCCACGCCCCACAGCCCGTCACGCCCGCGCAGGCGGGCGTCCATCTATCAAACAAGCTAAAAGGGGGCTGTGCCCTTTTCCGTGTTGGGACTGAAAAAGGAAACGCCGGATTTTTTACATACTATTCATTGGATATATGTACGCGGGCACCAATTAATGGCGAGATATGTTTCGTCTCAAAAATTAAATCCAAGAGTTCTTTTTCCGGCCACCATCTATAGCCGCTTAGTAGAACAGGAGATATTGCTTCAAAATGTATGACTGTTTTGTTTGGAGAGATTTGATCTGGCAACTCGCCCACCTCCAGACTCACAGCGGTCTTTTCTCCTATCGAAAAAACAGATGACACACTTCCTAATTCAATCAAGTGATCCCTCTATTTCTTCTTGCCTAAAATAAATCTGTCCGCTTTTTCCAAATCCAGTCACTAGGCCAGAGTATCAACCGCCAGAACAGACAGAATGATTGTGCGCGCTGAAGAGCTTTATAGAAACCAGCAGAAAAAGGGGGCTGCCCCCTTTTCACAATAAGAACAAGCTTCTGTCTCTGGTCAATCTTCCTTATTTCCGCTAAAAACTTACCAAAGTAGATTTTTATAATTTACATCCCCTGAAACAACGAGCCCCCTTAAGGTTTCGTCGCATTCTAAAACTACAACTTCGAACACATACTAGTTTGAGCCTTAGGAGGCATAGTGAGTATCGCGGATGATTTCAAAACGTTCTTAGGCAACATCAAAGTCGATAATGAAGCGAATATCTCGCTCCGTTATGGCGAAATCACCGCAGCACTCAACAAGCGGTTTAGAGAGACCGAATCAAAAACCGCGAACAGCCTTCAAGTTGGATCATACGGGCGATGGACCGCGATTAAAGGCATCTCCGATCTGGATATGATCTACATCATCCCGGAGCGAGAATGGGATACTTACAAGGACGGCAAGCAGTATGCTATTCTTCGGGCTACAAAAGATGCCATCCAAACACGCTATCCGTCCACAACTGTAAAGGTTGATCGGTTAGTCGTGCAGGTTCTTTACAAAGATTTCCATATCGAAGTAATGCCAGCTTTTCGACAAGAGGACGGAAGCTTTAAGTATCCCGACACGGCGAATGGCGGATCATGGAAGATTACAAAACCGCAGGCAGAACTCGATGAAATGCGGGAAGCGAACCAAAGAAAAAACAGAAACCTCCGTCGCCTTTGCAAGATAACCCGCGCTTGGAAAAATAAACATGGCGTGGCAATGGGAGGTCTTCTGATCGACACACTCGCTTATAATTTTCTTGAGGCCACCGACGAATATGACGAAAAAAGCTACCTCTATTACGGTTACATGTGTCGTGATTTCTTCAAGTTTTTATCTGACCAGCCCAAGCAAACCGAATATGCCGCCCTTGGTAGCCGACAGCGTGTAAAGGTAAAGAAAAGATTCGAGAAAAGAGCAAAGAAAGCTTACGAACTGTGTTCGGAAGCTATTGAGGCCAGTGGGCAGACCAATGAACGACAGAAATGGCGCAATGTGTTCGGTAATGGTTATCCTGCTCCGGTTTCTAGAGCGATGGAAGCCGCATTCGCTGACAGCACATTCCGCAACACTGAAGAATTCATTGAAGATCGTTTCCCGTTAGACATACGATATGAAATGCGAATTGATTGTGAAGTAACGCAAAATGGCTTCCGGCCAACACTTTTGCTCAACCTTCTTGAACGTCACAACATCCTTCTTCGTAAAAAAAGCCTCCGATTCTTTATCGCGGATGGCACCGATCTTCCAGCGGGCACAAGCATTTACTGGAAAGTGCTTAACCGAGGTGACGAGGCTGAACGTCGAGATATGATACGCGGTCAGATTATCAGTGATGGAGGTAATTGGGAGCGACGCGAAAGCACTGATTTCCGGGGCAATCACTGTGTAGACTGCTTTGCAGTTTTGAATGGCGTTGTTGTTGCTCGTGATAACATTCTGGTTCCCATCAGCGCACAAAGTGCCGAGGTAAGTTAGCATGAAAGCTGACGATGACATTTTCCTTGAAGATCAAATCCGCGAGTGCTTCGGTCGCGTGGTTTATACACACAAAACACATGAACGAATGGCCGATAACTGTGCCAAAACACTTAATCGGTATAAGCTCTGGCAAATCATCCTCACCGCCCTAACGAGCACGAGTGCTGTTGGTGTAATTGTTACAGATAAGACGTGGGTTGAGATCACTACGGTTCTAATTTCGTCTCTTACGCTGTTCGTATCAACGTATCTGAAAAACTTCGACCTAGGCTCAACTGCACAAAAACATCGTGATGCTGCAGCAAAACTATGGAACATTCGAGAGTGCTACCTCTCTCTTCTGACAGATTTGCCAGCCCTTGATAGGCATGATGCAGTTGAACGTCGCGATGAGTTGCAAGCTATGCTCGCCGCACTTTATCAATCCGCTCCACAAACAGATGGCAAAGCTTATATCGAAGCTCAGAACCGCTTAAAAAATATGGAGGATTTGACATTCAGCTCTGAAGAAATCGATTGTTTTTTACCTCTGTCATTAAAACGTTCAGGCGGTCGACAGAAACCCCCGAAACCCCAAAGCAAAACCCCGCCCCAATAACATGAGCCGGGGAGTTCGTGTCGTTTGGAGGTAGACAGGGTTTTTGGCCCTTGGGAGTCTCAGAAAGACATCAGATCGCCTTGACGGTCACCGGGCGCTCTGCCTGAACCATCAGGCGGTTGCGGATCGGACGACCAAATAGCGGCGATTCAATTTCGAACTCGTCCTCGTCCTCGGTGGTGACACCATCGGCAAAGCTGAGCGTCGCCGTGCCAAAGAAATGCGCATGCACATCACCCGTGAAAAGAGGACTGCCCCCTTTAATCGACTGCTGATTCAACCAGAACCTACATTCAGTGTGTCTGTCCCAAATGCGAATCCGACTATTGAGGCCAAAATCGCGATAGCCGTCTCTGCCTGTATTCGATTATACATTAAAAGCCCAAATAGAGTGGGCACTAATAAAATTAGAATAGTGAAGCGTAGGATGTTGTCCCTAACAAAAATTAGATTTTCAGGACTATTCTGGACCACAATATAAATAAAAGCAGGCCCAGAAAAAATTAAAAGAATTATAATTGTAAATGCAAACAAATTCCATTCACGGTTTTTTTTTGCATTAATTACAGCAACCTCAGGCTCAACACAATCTTTGCCGCCACAATCGACCATAACATCCATCCTTATTTAGATAAGCCCTTCAAAACCCACCCTACACAAGGGATACATTAGAAACACAATATAAACAAAAGAAAACACAACCTAAAGTTAAAAAAAGAAAACCCCGGCACAGTTAAGCGCCGGGGCAAGTCGTGTCGTTTGGAGGTAGACAGGGTTTTTGGCCCTTGGGAGTCTCAGAAAGACATCAGATCGCCTTGACGGTCACCGGGCGCTCTGCCTGAACCATCAGGCGGTTGCGGATCGGGCGGCCAAATAGCGGCGATTCAATTTCGAATTCATCCCCGTCCTGGGTGGTGACACCATCGGCAAAGCTGAGCGTTGCGGTGCCAAAGAAATGCGCATGCACATCGCCCGGACGGCGGAACAGGTCATATTTGAAGTGGTGATATTCAAGGTTGGCGATCGAGTGCGACATATTGTCTTCGCCGCTAACAAACTGCTTTTCCCAGATCACCTTGCCATCGCGATAGAGGCGCGAGGTGCCCTCGACATGGCTTGGCAGATCACCCAGCAGCAATTCAGGACCCATCGCACAATGGCGCAGCTTTGAATGCGCCAGATACAGGTAGTTCTGACGTTCCATCACGTGATCGGAAAACTCGTTGCCAATCGCAAAGCCGATGCGCACCGGGGTGCCATCATGATCAATGACATAAACAGCGGCAATTTCCGGTTCTTCACTGCCATCAAGGGCGAAGGACGGGCTTGGGATATCTGCCCCCGGATTGGCAACGATGGAGCCATCGCCCTTATAGAACCATTCCGGCTGCACACCATGTTCGCCAGCCTTGGGCTTGCCGCCCTCAACCCCCATGCGGAACATCTTCATGGAATCGGTTTCGTTGGCGTCCTTGTTATCGGCCTTGTGCATGTTCGCACGCGCCGAGGCCGACCCAAGATGCGTAAGCCCGGTGCCCGTCACCAGGAAATGCGCCGGATCAACATGGGTGATCGGCGGCAAAAGGCGGCCATCACGGGCAACTTCGTTATAGTCGACAGTGGTGTCGCCCATACGAATTTTTGCCTTTTCGATCATCGTCATGCCCTTGGCAAGCGCGATGGTCGCAAGTTCACGGGTGGTGGAAACGCCCTTAAGCGGGACCAGGGTATTTTGATCTTCGACCACGGCAACATGTTGCGCGCCGGCGGTGTCCTTGAATTGAACCAGTCTCATGAATTCTGTCCTGAACGGTCTTGGGTCTATGTCGGAATACGGGGATGTCAATGTGGTTATACGGTGTGGCGATACGGGCCTCAGACCCAGCCGCCATCGACGATAAAGTTTTGCGCGGTCACCATGCGGGCCTCGTCCGAAATCAGGAAAAGCGCCATGCGGGCAATGTCATCGGGCATCACCTTGTTTTTCAGGCACTGACGCTCGTCAATTTCGCGTTCGGCGGCTTCATCGACCCAAAGATCAAGCTGGCGCTGGGTCATGACCCAACCGGGCACGAGCGTATTGACGCGGATATGATCCTTGCCAAGATCGCGTGCCATACCGCGCGTCAGACCATGGGTTGCGGCCTTTGCCGTCGTATAGCCCGGCATACCGCCCTGCCCCATCATCCAGCTGACCGATCCGAAATTGATGATCGCACCGCCGCCGGCCTTCTGCATCATCGGGGCCACCGCCTGAATGGCAAAGAAGGACGGGCGAATATTGATTGCCTGACGCTCATCCCAATATTCCGGGGTGACGTCCTGCCATTTATGGCGGGTATCGTTCGCTGCATTGTTCATCAACCCGGTGATCGGGCCATTGATCTCGGCCGCCTTGGCAACGGCTGCCTGCAAGGCGGCAATATCGGTCAGATCGCATTTGATAAAGACAGGCGAATTTCGCGCATCTTTCGAAAGCTTTTCGACAAGTGCGTTACCGGCATCTTCCATGATGTCGACAAAGGCGACTTTTGCCCCCTGCTCGACAAAGGCGGTCACAATCGCCTCGCCAATACCCGATGCCCCACCGGTGATGAATACCGATTTGTCTTTTAGGCTTGTGTAGTGTGTCGGCATGCGATCAGACATGATCGTTTCATCTCCCGTCGTGCGTTTTGTTTTCAGATGTCAGACGTCGGATTCCCCTGACGCCAAACACGATTCTAGGCCAAAATTGACAGAAAGTGCATCCATCAAGCTATGTGCGGCGCAACAGGCGAAAAATTCCTGACGCCAACATCATGCTACGCCGACAAGCCCCCATCAGACCAGACGAATGGTCCGGGCACGTTCCCGTGCGCGGCTGCGTGATGCTTCCTCCTGATAATCTTGTTTTTTATTCTTCATACAATAACATTAATGATCAGGATATCCGGGCCTGTCAAGCGTCAAACCATGCAGTCTTTTCTTTCATTATCTGAAAGCTTGTTTATAAGTTCATGACATAAGCAAATACGTAACAGCCATCGTGACGCCCCTCTGAAATAATTATATGCTATGCAGCACAAGGCGTTGACGGCACCAGATAAGTTGCCCTGAAAATTAATTCATATTATATGAATAATGACAAAGCGGGCCTTTTGCCTATTTGCTTTTCAATCAGGGCCACGCCGGAGGGAATATATGTCGTCTACCATGTCGAGAACTTACGCCAAACGCAGTCTGCACAGCATTGTTGCCCACGATCTTGGCGCACGCATTGTTTCGGGCAAGCTTGCGCCTGGCGATGTCCTGCCGACAGAGGCGGCCTTAAGTGAATCCCTTGATGTTTCACGCACAGCGCTTCGTGAAGCCATCAAAATCCTTTCGGCCAAGGGGCTGATTGAAAGTCGGCCTAAAACCGGCACACGGGTCAAACCGCGCTCAAGCTGGAACCTGCTCGATCCCGATGTCCTGTCCTGGCATTTCCCGGACCCGGACCCGGCATTTCTCTATAGCCTGCTTGAAACGCGCCTGATCATCGAGCCCAACACCGCCGCCATGGCCGCTGTCCGCGCCACGCCGGAACAGATCAAGCATCTTGAAACCGCCTATTTCGAAATGGAAAAGGCCGAACCCGGTACCGAGGCGGTCTATATTACCGACCTTGTGTTCCATCAGGGCATTTTGGATGCGTCGGGCAACGATTTCATGAAGTCGTTCGGCATGTTGATCGAAACCGCCCTGATCGGATCTTTCCGCCTGTCGTCTGGCGGACCCAAGGCGCATGTCAAGTCGCTGCCTGATCACCACGCGGTCTATGCCGCCATCAGCCAGCGCGACCCCGAAGAGGCGCGCAGCAAAATGCACGGCCTGCTGCGCCGGACCATGCGCGAACTGCGCAAGGAGCTCGGCATGTCGGTCGAACATGACTGGGATCAGATCGGCCTGTAATCGATGCCGATGGGGCGGATCAAAACGATCACCGCCCCCATTCCTCATACTATTTGAATTTACCCCCAAAACGCCGGGTAGCGCGTTTGGCGCAGACAGGGCTTATTATTCACCAAAAATGAATAATGCGCCTGATTGACCAATTTTTTTGTCAAAAGTTTTGCCCCCGCGCCGGTGCCTGATTGCACGATCAAAACGACCCATGTAAGGGAACAGAAAAAAACGCCCTGCTTATTCAAACAGGGCGTTTTGAAGGAAGGTATTTTGATCGCCGGACGCTTTATGTCGCCCCGGCCCGCATCCCCGAAAACGACCGGGTAATCAGGCGTTGCAAGACGATAAAGCCAAACAGAAGCGCGCCGATCATGATCTTGGTCCACCAGCTGTTCAGCGACCCGTCAAAGGCGATCAGGGTCTGGATAACCCCCATAATGATCCCGCCAAAGAACGTGCCGAGCACAAAGCCCATTCCGCCGGTCAGAAGCGTTCCGCCAATCACGACGGCAGCAATGGCATCAAGCTCCACCCCGACGGCAGCCAATGGATAGGCCGACGCGGTATAGAAGGCAAACACCACGCCCGAAAGCGCGCTGAAAAAGCCCGACAGGGTGTAAACCCGGATGATGGTACTGTGGACCGGAACACCCAGCAATTCTGCCGAGTGACGGTCCCCGCCAATCGCATAGACATTGCGTCCGAACCGGGTGAAGTGGGCAATCACCACCCCGCCAATGACCGTCGCCAGCATCAGAAGGGCCGATGCCGTCAACCAGCCGCGCCCGGGCAGCTGGATTTTGAACCCGCTGAAGGCCGAGACAAACGGATGATCAATCGGAACGGAATCCAGATTGATCAGGAAGCACATGCCGCGCAGGAAGAACATCCCGGCGAGCGTGATGATAAAGGGCTGAATATCGAACTTGGCGATAATCACCCCCATAAACGCCCCGAATGCCGATCCGACAATCATCGCAACCACGGCTGCCGTCACCGGATGCATGCCAAAGCCGGTCACAAGTTCGGCCATCAGCACCCCGATAAAGGCAATCATTGACCCCACCGAAAGATCAATCCCGCCTGAGAGAATGACAAAGGTCATGCCAACGGCAGTAATGATCAAAAAGGCATTGTCGGTCAGAAGCGCGCCCAGAACATAGGTATCGGAAAAGGCGCGGTGTTCAACAATCCCGTAGCCATACAGCAGTACGAGAACCGCAAGCGTGGCAAGGATCGGATAAAACCGTTCATTAATTTTCATCGGATTTCCCCCGCTTCATGCGTTCCATCGCCTGCCCCACAAGTTCGCGGGATTTGGGCGCCTGCACCAGCAGAACAACCATCACCACTGCGGCCTTGACGATCAGGGTGTATTGCGACGGAAGACCCGACAACAAGATGCCGGTGGTCAACGCCTGAATGATCAGAACGCCAATCACGGTCATGGCAATAAAGAACCGACCGCCCATCAGCGACGCACCACCAATGACAACCGCCAGAATGGCATCGAGTTCAAGCCACAGACCGGCATTGTTGGCGTCCGCCCCACGGATGTCCGCGGCAATGATGATCCCGGCAAAGGCCGAACACAGACCCGATGCGGCGTAGGCCATCAGCTTGATACCGCGTGCATCGATGCCCGCGACCCGGCTGGCGCGCGCATTGCCACCAACCGATTCAACAAACAGACCCAAGGCGGTCTTGCGCATGATGAAATAGATCGCGGCAATCACGGCAGCCGCAATAATCACCCGCCACGGAATACCCAGCAAATAACCGCTGCCGATCGCCTCGAAAAATTCGCCATGGAAGGTCACGATCTGCCCACCGGTGATCATCTGGGCAATGCCGCGGCCGGCCACCATCAGGATCAGGGTGGCAATGATGGGCTGAATATCAAGGAACGCAACAAGAATGCCGTTCCACAAACCGCACAAAATCCCGGCACCAAGAGCGGCCAGGATAATCACCGCCGGATGCAGATCGGTATCGCGGATCAGAACCGCCATCACCGCCCCCGAAATGGCAATGATCGAGCCCACCGAAAGATCAATGCCGCGCGTGCCAATCACAATCGCCATCCCCACCGCAACAAGGGCGGTCGAGGCCCCGCGATGGACAACATCGACCAGCGATCCGTACAGATGGCCGTCAACAATGCGGATATTGAAGAAATCCGGTGAAATGATCCCGATCCCCAGCACGATCAGGATCAGTGCTGCGACCGGACCAAACCAGGGTCGACTTAACAAAGAAGATGCAGACATGGTGCTGCTTTCCCGTATTTTCTTTTTGTCTTTTAAACTGGTCATCGTGCAATCGCCTCGATGATGCTGTTCTGGGTGATGTCCGCACCCACCAGTTCAGAAACCTTTTCGCGATCACGCATTACAGCCACGCGGTCGGCAAAGGCGACGATTTCTTCAAGCTCGGATGACGCGACCAGCAATGCCAGCCCCTCGTCACAGAGCTCCTTGATCAGTTTGATGATGTCGGCATGTGCGCCAACATCAATCCCGCGTGTCGGTTCATCAAGGATCAACAGGATCGGCTTGGACACCAGCCAGCGCGCCAGAATGACTTTTTGCTGATTGCCACCGCTCAGTTGCCCGACGGGCTTTTCACTGTCGGGGGTGGCAATGCCCAGTGCCTTGATCATGTCATCGGCAAATTTCTGTTGTTCGGCGCGCGGGATCGGGCGCAGCCAACCACGCCGCCCCTGAAGGGCAAGCACGATGTTTTCACGCACACTCAGTTCGGCAACAATGCCGTCCTGTTTGCGGTCCTCGGGGCACAGCCCGAAACCGGCCCGGATCGCATGGCGCGGGGAACGCAGCATAACCGGCTCCCCATCCAGAAACACAAGACCGCTATCGGCTTTTTGCGTGCCAAACACCAGCTCGGCAAGCTCTGTACGGCCCGATCCCAAAAGACCGGCCAGACCAACGATCTCGCCCGCTTTCAGATCAAGCGAAACCGGTTCAAGCACACGCTTTTTGCCCAAATTCTTGATCTGGATCTGGCGCGCCGGCCCATCATAGCTGCCTTCGTCCTGATGGCGATGCGCGCTGACTTCGGCCAATTCACGTCCCAGCATGTGATTGATCAGATCAATCTGCGCCAGTTCCTTGGTGACAAACGTACCCACCAGGCGGCCATTGCGCAGCACCGTGATACGATCGGTTACCGCGTAAACCTGATCAAGGAAGTGGGTGACAAAAACAATCCCCAACCCCTTGTCGCGCAGCTCGCCCATGATCCGGAACAATGTTTTGATTTCTTCGCCGTCAAGTGACGCGGTCGGTTCGTCAAGAATAAGAACCTTGGCATCAAGGGCGACGGCGCGCGCAATTGCCACCAGTTGCTGGATCGCCACCGAATAGGAGCCCAGCGGCCGATTGACATCAATATCAAGCCCCAAAATCTCAAGGGCGGTCTTGGCATCGGCCTCGGTCTTTTTCCATGAAATCAACCCGAATTTACGGGTCTGGCGTTCCAACATCAGGTTTTCGGCGACCGACAGCGTCGGCACCAAGTTGACTTCCTGATAAACCGTGGAAATGCCGAGTTCCTGCGCATCGCCGGGATGCTGCGGATGGATTTCCTGTCCTTCGAGTGACACCGTACCGGCATCGCGCGGATGCACCCCGGTAATCACTTTGATCAGGGTCGATTTACCGGCCCCGTTTTCGCCCAGAAGGGCGTGAATTTCGCCGCGTTCAAGGTCAAAATCCACATCCTCCAGCGCCTTGACGCCGGGAAAGAACTTCCCCGCACCGCGCACTGAAAGCACTGTGTCTGACATATCCTGCCCCTCTCCCTAGTCTGTCTTTGAAGTCTTTTGCTGCGGATACAGCCGGACGCACCCCGGCAATCGCCGGAGCACGTCCGATGCAATGAGAAGCGTGCCTCTTGTCCCCATGGGCAGAACCCATGGGGGACGTCAGAGGTTATTTGCTACGCATTTTGTATTCTTCCGCAGCGGTATCTGGCAGATAGAGCGGGCCATTTGCCTTGATCCATTTCGGAACTTCTTCACCAGCCTTTGCCGCCTTGATCGCGTCAAAGGACGGGCCACCCAGATGCGGGTTCAGTTCGATGGTGGCATTGGTGTCACCCTCGGCCATCGCCTTGAAGATATCTGGCACCGCATCGATGGATACGATCAGCATATCTTCACCCGGGTTCAGACCGGCTTCCTTGATGGCCTGAACGGCACCCAGTGCCATGTCATCATTGTGGGCATAAACCGCACAGATGTTGGCACCACCGTTTTCAGCCTTCAGGAAGCTTTCCATGACTTCCTTGCCGCCGGAACGGGTGAAGTCACCGGACTGCGAACGGATGATGTTGATGGCCGGGAAGTTGGAAACAACCGACTCAAAACCTTCCTTACGGTCGTTGGCGGCAGACGAACCAACAGTTCCCTGCAGTTCGACAACGTCGCAAACGCCATTGGTTTCAGCAGCCAGCCATGCAGCGGCCAGTGCACCTTCGACCACGAAGTCCGACGCCACTTTGGTCAGATACAGGTCTTCACTTGCATCAACACCACGGTCAACGAGGACAACCGGAATGCCGGCGTCTTTTGCTTCTTTCAGAACCTGATCCCAGCCGGTTTCAACGACCGGAGCCAGAAGAATGCCATCCACGCCCTGCGCGATGAAAGAACGGACTGCCTTGATCTGGTTTTCCTGTTTCTGCTGTGCATCGGAGAATTTCAGATCAATTCCACGACGTTCGGCTTCGGCCTTGATCGACGCCGTTTCAGACGTACGCCAGCCACTTTCCGAACCGATCTGCGAGAAACCGATCATCATTTCTGCGTGCGCAGCAAACGACAGACCAAGTGCAACACCCATTGCGGCAGTAGAAACTGCCATCTTCTTAAAACTTACCACGATTTCCTCCCTAAGAGTGGCTTATTGCTTAAAAGCCATATAGTATTACAATATGATTTCTAAGCCCTCAACCATATAGTGCATCATCCTTTAGAGTGATCGCGCCAAGCGACATTAAAACTTGGCTAAACCAATAAAAATCAATATCTTGGCAAGAATCGAATGTCACAAACCATCGCGATACCAGACATGGCAAAACCCCACACCAACACACTTAAAAAGGGCGAAAACGCCCCCCGCGCTGCATTAGAGAGCTCTCAGATTCGCGTATTGGTTTCTGCGCTTGGCGCGCGCCTTTGCGGGGTATATTTGCGTGATCCGAAGGACGGACACGAAACCAATATCGCGGTTAACCTGATTGATGATGCCGCCTATCTTGATCAGGATAGCTATATCGGGGCGGTGTGCGGGCGTTATGCCAACCGCATCGAAAAGTCGCGCTACCGGGATGAAAACGGGGATATTGTTCAGCTTGCCGCCAATGAAGGCGAACATCACCTGCACGGCGGACCGGATGGTTTTGACAGGCGGCTCTGGACCATTTCCGATCAAACAGAACGTAGCGTTACGTTTAAACTGACCTCGCCCGATGGCGACCAGGGATATCCGGGCAATTTGAGCGCATCTGCGATCTATTCACTGGTTGCCGATAACCGCCTGCGTCTTGAAATCACCGCGACCTGCGATCAACCCTGCCCGGTCAACATGACCAGTCACGCCTATTGGAACCTGTCGGGCACGTTTGATAAAACGGCCGGCGATCACGTCTTGCAAATCAACGCCAATCAATGGCTTCCGGTTGATGACAAACTGATCCCGACGGGCGAAATCCGCGACGTTATGGGGACCGGTTATGACTTCCGAAGCGCGGCGCGGATTTCCGATATGCTGCCGCACGCGTCCCAAGGCTTTGATCACAATTTCTGCCTGACCGGCCCCCGCGGCGAGTTACGCCACATCGCCACCCTGTCCGATCCCAACAGCAAACGGTCGATCAAACTGTTTTCGACCGAGGCCGGTTTGCAATTTTACCTCGCACAGCATTTCAATGATGCAATGAAAACCGAAAACGGCGTGCCGCTTCACACATTAGGCGGCATCGCCCTTGAACCGCAAACCTACCCCAACAGCCCCAACAACCCGGACTTCCCAAGCCCGTGGCTCAAACCCGGCGAGACGTATCGGCACGTAATTGAGTGGGAGTTTTCCTAAAACAACAAAGCCCCGCATTTGCGGGGCTTTGATTTGGCCTAAAGTGCTGCAACAGAACCATCCGCACGCGGATCGGTGGCCCCTTCCATCACGCCATTGGGCTTTAATCGAATGCCACCCGCATGGCCCATCATATCTTCATAGGGCCCGACGACTTCGACCGTATGACCGGCCGTTTTCAGTTGTTCGATCAAGGCCGGGTCAAAGCGGTTTTCGAGTTTAAGGGTTGTCGTGTCTTCGCCCCATGTTTTGCCCAGCAACCAGCGCGGCGCGCTAACCGCTTCCTGCAGGTCCTGCCCATACATCACGTTGCGGGTAAAGACCGCCGATTGGGTTTGTGGCTGTCCCTCGCCGCCCATGGTGCCATAGGTCAGCACCGATCCGTCGTTAAGTTTCGCCAAGGCCGGGTTGAGCGTATGGAACGGCAGGCGGCCCGGCCCAAGCTGATTCGGGCCATCATGGAGCGTGAAGCTGGCCCCACGGTTTTGCCACAGCACGCCGGTTTCGGGCACCACAACACCCGATCCGAATTCCCAGAAGATGCTTTGGATATAGCTGACCGCAACACCGTTGGCGTCAACTGCACCCATCCAGATCGTATCGCCCTGCTTGGCAACATGCGGCCAAGGAAGTGCTGTTTTCAGATCGATTTTGGCCGCCTCATGATCCAGCATTTCGTCAGATAGCAGCGACATCGGATCGATGGTCATGCGGTCTGGGTCGCCAACATGGGCGTCACGTTTCAGGAAGGCGCGTTTGGTTGCCTCAATCAATCCATGGACATGGTCAAACCCGTCCAAAGTCGCGCCGGACAGTCCCAGCCGATCAAACAGGCCAAGGATCATCAGCGATGCCACACCCTGGGTCGGCGGGACCATATTGAAAACGGTCCCGGTTGAAAGTTTGACCGAAAGCGGCGTCATGATTTTGGCGTGATAGGCTTCAAAATCGGCCAGGCGAAGCGGGCTACCGACCGCCTCAAGCCCGCGCGCATTGGTTCGCGCGATATCGCCGCGATAAAAATCATCAAAACCAACACGACCAAGCTGCTCAAGCGTTGCGGCAAGGGCCGGTTGTTTCAACACGTCGCCAATCGCCGGAATACCGTTGGCGGCATAGGTATCAACATAGCCCGGTGAGTCTTGAAGTTCCGCCATCTTGGTCGTGGTCAGGGCAACCTGTGACTTGGTGACCGGCACCCCGGTTTTGCCATGATGGACCGCATCACGCATCAGGCGACTGTGCGGGATTTTGCCACCGATTGATGCCGCGACCTCGGCCGCCTTGATCCAGCCGCCAATCGCACCAGCAACTGTCAGGGCCGCAAGCGGACCACGGGCCGGGATCGCGGCCTTGCCCTGTTCACGGTAAAAGTCCGGCGTTGCAAGGTTTGCGGCCCCGCCACACGCCCGGATGGCAACCGGGTCCTTGCCGGGCTCGGCAATCAGCCAGAAACCATCACCACCAATCGCGTTCATATGCGGATAGACAACCGCAATGGTCGCAGCGGCGGCAATCATCGCCTCGACTGCGTTGCCACCTTCGCGCAGAATGTCACGCCCGGCCTCAGCGGCCAGATGATGGGGGGCGGTGACCATGCCACCGAGTGCGGTTCTTGAACGTAACATGATCAGCTGATCTCCCTGCCTTATGCTTGCGGGCATGCCGCGTAATCTGCGACATGCCCGGTTTGTTCATAGCGCTGTTTTGCGTTTCCGTTCAGCGCCTTTTCACATTGTAGAATACCGGGTTGCCTAACCGCCTTACCAGCCGATCAGATTTGGCAACCAGCTTGTCAATTCCGGGAAGATAAACAACAGGATCAGGGCAAGCGCCTGAATACCGATAAACGGTATCACCCCGCGATAGATATCGACCGTCGAAACCGACGGCGGCGCCACCCCCTTAAGGAAGAACAACGCCCAGCCAAACGGTGGCGTCAGGAAGCTGGTCTGAAGGTTCATCGCCACCAGAATGGCAAGCCATGCCATATCGATCCCGCTATTGAGAAAGACCGGCAAGAACATCGGAAGCGCGATATAGGAAATCTCGATCCATTCAAGGAAGAAGCCGAGCACAAAGATCACGGCCATCATGAACAGAAGGTTGCCCATATCCCCACCCGGCACCCATTCAAACATCGCATGAACAAGCCCCTCGCCGCCCAAACCACGGAAAGCAAGACCAAAGGGCTGCGCGCAAATCAGGATGAAGAATACCATCGCACTTGTGATCAGCGTGTCATGCAAGACATCGCGCATCACACCGAAATTCAGACGCCCGGAAAACAGGGCGAGCAACAACGCACCAAGTGCGCCCATCGATGCGGCCTCGGTCGGGGCGGCTATCCCACCAACGATGGAGCCCAGCACGGCGAAGACCAGCGCCAATGGCGGCACGACCACCTTGGCAATCTTGATCAGGAGTTGCTGCGTGCTCATGGCATCGCGCTCATCCTTGGGGATGGCCGGCACCATGTCGGGTTTGAAAATCCCCAAAAGCACAAGATAAAGCCCAAGCATCCCGGCCAGGATCAAACCCGGCACCATGGCGGCGGCAAACAGTGTGCCGACAGATTCACCCAGAATATCGGCAAGCAGGATCAGAACCAGACTGGGTGGGATGATCTGCCCAAGGGTGCCCGATGCGCAAATCACGCCGCTCGCAACCCCCTTGTCATAGCCGCGATTGATCAGGGGCTGTAGGGATAAAAGACCAACCGTTACAACGGTTGCGCCGACCACGCCCGAAGACGCGCCCATCAAAACGCCAACGATGACGATGGCAAGGCCCATGCCGCCCTTAAGCCGCCCCATGGCGTGACCGATCACATCAATCAGTTCTTCGGCCAGCTTGGATTTTTCAAGCATCACCCCCATGAAGATGAAAAGCGGCAAGGCAAGCAGCGTATAGTTGGTCACAACCCCGTAAACGCGTGCCGGCAACAGGTTAAACAAACCGGTGCCAAACCCCATAATCCCAAAGGCAAATCCCGAAATCGCAAGCGAGATCGCCACTGGCACACCAAGCACGAGGAAGCCAAAGAAGCCCCCGACCATACCGATGGCCAGCCATTCATTTCCGGTCATGTCTGATTAGTCTCCTGCACCGGTTTGCGTGACCGCATCAGGTGCATCAAACGCAGGTTCGCCGCGATTACCCGCAACGATTTGACGATAATTCATAAGGCCCTGGGCAATCGCCTGAATGAGCAAAAGACCAAACCCGATCGGAATAAAGGCCTTAAGCAAGAAGCGATATGGCAGGCCACCCGGATCGGGGGAGCCTTCGCCCATCATGATGGATTGCTCGACATACGGGATCGAAAACCAGATCAGCGCAGCACCCAGCACCGCCATCAAAACGGCCGAGAAAAGGTCGATGATCGCCTGGGCCCGGGGGCCCAGACGTTCATAAAGGAAATCGACCCGCACATGGCCGCCATGGCGCATGCCATAGGCCATGCCCATCAGGGCAATTGGCGACACCAGATGCCATTCAAGTTCCTGCATCGCCACACTTCCGGAATTAAACAGATAGCGCAGCAACACATTGCCACCGACCACCAGAACAAGGGCAAGACCGCTGATCGCAGCGCCCCATCCGGCAATATCGACAACCAGACCAAGAACGCGGTCCGGTAACGGCTCAGTACGGGTCGACTTCATATCAGCTCATCCCGCCTTTGGATGAAATGATCCCGTGATAGGGCTTTTCACTGATCGCGGCCCATTCACGGTGCGTGTCGCGGAACGCCATGAAGCTGTCATGGACCTTTTTGGTGATCGGGTCTTTGGCCGCTTCGGCTTCAAGCGTTTCCTTGGTGATGTCCTTAAGCTTGGTCACAACATCATCTGGCAGGGTTTGCGCGGTAACGCCAAAGTTCTCGACCAGATCACGCAGGGCGGCTGCGTTGTTGGCTTCACACCACGAATGGCTATCAAGGTTACACGCCTGTGCCGCGTTCTTGACGATCGCCTGCAGATCCGCCGGAAGGCTTTCCCAGGCTTTCTGGTTGATCAGAAGTTCGGTGACGTTGGACGGCTCATGCCAGCCGGTGGTGTAGTAGTATTTGGCGGCTTTCTGCAGACCCAGACGACGGTCCTGATACGGGCCAACGAATTCGGCCGCATCAATCACGCCACGTTCCAGTGCCGGGAAAATTTCCCCACCCGGAAGCAGTTTCACTTCAACACCGATCTGCTGATAGACCTTCCCGGCAAGACCCGGGATACGCATTTTAAGACCATTGAAATCATCGAGGCTTTCAATCGGCTCGCGGAACCAGCCGGTCATCTGAACGCCGGTATTGCCCATCGGGAAGGCCACCAGACCATATGGCTGATAAACCTCATGCCAAAGCTCAAGCCCGCCACCATGATACAGCCAGGCATTCACACCCTGGAAATTCAGGCCAAATGGCACGGTCGTGAAATACTGGGCGGCAAAGATTTTGCCCGCCCAGAAATAGGCATTGGCCGCATTCATTTCGACCGTACCGGCTTGAACCGCGTCAAAACCTTCAAGCGCCGGGATCAGTTCGCCAGCGGCGAAATGCTGAATGTTCAGACGACCATTCGACATTTCCGTCACGCGCTTGCAGAAATCTTCCGGGCTGCCCGGACCGGTCACATAAAAGGGTGACCCCGGACCATAGGCGTTGGTCATTTTCCAGTTAAAGGTATCCTGCGCACGAACGATGCTTGGTGCGGCGATAACGCCTGCACCGGTTGCTGCCGCACCGATTGCCGATTTGGTCAGAAAATCGCGCCGTTTAATGTTTGTCATTGATGTCTCCCTGATAGAGATAGCTATTTCTCTGAAACGTGATCTCAACGGAATGCATTCCGCACTGTGTATACATCTTGCAACACACATGCCATTGCATATTTTTCAATGACTTAACAAAATTCCTCTTATTCCTTGATATTCAAAATGCCGTTTAATTAGTCAAAATATTGCATTGCACATTTTTACTGCACAATAAATATGCAGGAACTGGCGCGAAAAAATGTGCGCATTTTACAACCCTTGAGAAACTTGGCCTTGCCTTGAAAATTGGTGTATACATTTGATCAATAAGAACCCACCCAAACCTCGCAAGAAGGGTATCGACTTCAGATGATCGAGCTTCGCCAAGCGCTCAGCACCCCGTCCGAACAGACCGAGCAGGTCGGCATCGCCCAACAGCTTTGTCAGGCGCTGGAAGATGACATCGTCAAAGGAAAACTCCCCCCCGGGCAGCGTTTGGAAGAGCCGCTTCTGGCCAAGCGGTTTGGCGTTTCACGCACACCGGTGCGCGAGGCCTTGCAGCTTCTGACTGCGACCGAACTTGCCGAAAAGATTCCCAATCGCGGCGTTTATGTTTCGCTCGCAACCCCGGAACGCCTGACGGCGATGTTTGAAAGCATGGCGGAACTGGAAGGCACCTGCGGGCGGCTTGCGGCCAAGCGCATGACAAGTGGTGAGCGCCACAACCTTGAACGCCTGCACCATGAATTGGCCGAAACAGTGCGCCTGGGCGACAGTGACGGTTACGAAACGCTGAACCGGTCGTTCCACAATACGCTGTATCGCGGCACGCATAACGATGTGCTGGTCGATGTTACGCTTTCGGTGCGTCGACGCGTCGCCCCGTTCCGCCGCGTGCAGTTCCAAAGCCTGTCGCGCCTTGCCTCCTCACACGAAGAACATCAGGGCATTGTCGATGCCATCCTGCGCGGTGACGTCAAGGCGGCCGAAGACTTGCTTTACGGGCATATCATGGCGGTGCATGAAATCAGCCAGGAATACCTGGCAAGCCTGCGCGATGCGAGCGCCCAGAACGACCGGATCGCTGCAAAATAGGTTTTCGAAACAGGGCCTATTGCCCCGCCACCGGCTGCCGCAATTCCCGCCGGAACGCCCCAGGCCCTTCACCATATTGCGCCTTGAACCGCCGCGAAAATGCCGGCATCGATTGATAGCCGCAGCGCAAGGCAACCTCATCCATCGACAAGTTGGTATCGCGCAAAAGCGCCTTGGCCCGGCCCATCCGCCAATTTTGCAGATATTGCATTGGCGCGATCCCGACACACGCACCAAACCGCACAACAAAACGCGTCCGCGACATCCCGGCTTGCTTGGCCAAAAGTTCCGCAGTCCAGCCACATTCCGGCTGGGCGTGCATGGCTGAAAGTGCGCGTGCGATTTTCTTATCCGCCAATCCGGCAAGGAAACCTTGCGGCAGATCGGCGCGCTTTACTTGTGCTGCCATAAGCGCGATCACAAGGACCTCCATCAGACGCGCCAAGGCACTGCGCCAACCGGGCTGTGTTTCTTGCGCAAGGGTCTCAATCATCGCAACGATTGAGGATTGCGCCTGTGTTGTCGGATCATCTGCGCGCAGGATCACGTGATCCTCAATCAAACCAAAACCCGGATGACGCTCATCGTCATCAAAGGCGCAAAACCCGCACAGCAATCTCACATCCCCGGAGCCTTCAGGCTGATTGCGCAGCATCCCGGCAACCGGGTCAAACCCGACCGCCATCGCATCAGACAGCGCAACCGCCTTTGTTCCCGGCGCATCACACAGAATGTGCCCACGGCCATTTGGCACCAGCACAAGATCACCTGCGCAAACATCAATTGGTGGTGCATTTTCAGACAGCAAAAGCTTGCACCCGCCTTCCAAAACCAGATGAAACCGGATACGTGCGCCGTCCGCCGGGATATGCACACTGAAATCCCCGGCAAGCTCCGCCGTGAAATACAGATCACTGCGCAACCGTAATCCGGCGCAAACGTCACTAAGCACATCTTGCTGCATTTTATCCATCATCGCGATTTGGAACGATCTGATAATTTATTGGCAGCTTATCGCAAAGACGCGTCCCCGGAAATGATCAATGATCACCAGACCACATACCCAGATGGATGATCAAATCATGAGCCCTGAAAACCTGACAGCCCTGATCGGCTTTGCCTTTGTCATGTCCGTTTCGCCCGGTCCGGGCAATTTCCTGCTGCTTGCCTCTGGCGCCAATTTTGGCATTGCCCGCACCATCCCGCTGATCCTTGGCATCAGCAGTGGCTTTCTGTCGATGGTGTTTGTGGTGGGCCTGGGATTGGGCGAGATTTTGGAACGTTTTCCAATGGCACAGGATGTCCTGCGTGTTATCTGCTTTGGCTATATTCTCTGGCTTGCCTACAAGATATCGCAGATCAGATCGCTTGAAACCAAAGAACAGGCGACAGCACAGCCCATCGGATTTGTTCAGGCCGCAATGTTGCAACTTCTGAACCCGAAGGCCTGGACTGTCGCCCTGATCGCAACAGTCACCTACACCGTGCCGTCAGCAGGCATAAAGGGGCTTTTGGTAATGATCGCCGTCTTCGCATTGATCAACATCCCATCCATTTCAAGCTGGGCGCTGTTTGGCGCGGCCATGCGATCCTTTATTGGTCAGGGCAACCGAACCCGCATCTTTAACATCATCATGGCCGTGCTTTTGGTCGCATCAATGGCGCCAATGTTGCTACCGATCTAACACCCATCAGGCGCGTCGGTGCGACAAAAGCCGATCCACCGACAGCTTGCCACCACCGGCCAAGACCAGCGCCACCAGAAGCGAAATCCAAAGCAGGCGATGATCAATCAGCTCGGTCGGCAACCCATTGGCAAGCGCGCCCAGTGCGGCACCGTGAAACACAACATCCACGACCGTCTGAACCACGACAAAGCCAATCATGCCAAGGGCTGCAAGGCGGGTGAACAGGCCGGCAACTATCAGGACTGGCAAGACAAACTCGCCAAGGGTGCCGGCCCAGACAATCAGGTGCCACGGGAAGAACGGAATGGCAGAGGTATCATAAAGATACTGCTCGGCAATCGGCGGCAGGATCTGCGCGAATGCGCCAGCGCTGAGGCCAACGCCATCAATCTTGGTCATCGCGCTGTTGACGTAATAAGGCAGCAGCAACAGAACAAAAAGCCCCCGGCTGGCAATGCCAATAACATCGCGCCCGCCAAGGGCGTCCATTTTCGTCTCAAGACGGGCGTAGCCGCCGATTACATTATGCATCATCATGCCCGTTTCCTCTCGGGATCGTAAGGCGGGCATCAAATGCCCCGATTGTTAAAAACGCGGCAAAGCTCGCCATCACATCAAAATTCGCATCGGCCTCAAGGGCATGAGCGCACGCATCGCCAAGGCTTAAGCCCTCACGCGTTAGCGCAGCAAAAAACACCGCCTGCCCATGCGTAATCACGCGCATTTCAACCTGCATATAAGGGCGTGTGACCAGAACGGTTTCAGCGCGTTGCACGATGCTGGTTTTGCCAACCTCTTTGCCATCCACCGGATTTTGCGCATTCCAGATGGCAAAGATCGGATACTCCGACGCCACGACCTGACAGGCCGGATGCGCGCGCAGTGTCATGGCCTCCAGCTGATCTTCAAGCCCGCCGAGCTCTTCGGCCAGAAGCGGCTTGGCGTCTTCGGAAGTGCTGACCTCAAGCCGGGCACGTTCAAGCCGTGCGATATCTGGCAGGTACGGCAAGCGATCGCGCACCAGGTGGCTTGCCAGAAATTCGGCAAAGCCAGCCCCGTAAAGGGCAAGCGATCCCGCACGCGTGGTTTCGGATTGAACGAACCCCTGCGCCAGTTGATCAAAAAAGCCAGCCCCGACCAGTTTGCGCACGGTCGGGTAAGCAGCCCCCAAGGCGTCATACAGGCCACGATGAACGTTGTTGCGATAAATCGCGAAACGGTGCGCGTAACCATCAGTGACACTGCTTGGCACCGCATCCGGTTCCGGGGCCATCAAAGCGTCGCTAAAGCCGTCATAAAATGCCTTGAGCTCCGTCATGACGCGGCCTCAAACTGCTCATTCACGGCGCAAGCAAGGTGACGGTCGGCAAGGGCGGCCTCACGCGCCAGCACATCCCAGCTTGGGACATCATTATCCCATTCAATCAGGGTCGGCTTGCGCCCGATCCGGGCGATCAGACGGTCAAACAGATCCCAAACCGGATCGGCCACTGGCCGGGAATGGGTATCAATCAAAACATTGTCGTCGGGGTTGGCATCGCGCTCATGCCCGGCCAGATGAATTTCACCGACCAGATCACCGGGCACCGCATCAATAAACGCATTGGCATCAAAGCCCAGATTGTGTGCCGATATGTAAACGTTGTTTACATCAATCAACAAACCACAGCCACTACGCGTGGCGGCCTCGGCTATAAATTCAAGTTCGGGGATCGAGTTTTGCGGCAAGGGCACATAAGACGTCGGGTTTTCGATCAGGATCCGTCGACCAATAAAGTCCTGCACACTATTGATGGCATCGACCAATTGCGCAAGTGACGCCTTCGTCATCGGTGTCGGCAGCAGATCGGCCATATAAAGCCCCTCATGCGCGGACCATGCAATATGTTCCGACACCATGGCGGGATTGAACCGGTCAACCAATCGTTTGAGGTCGACCAGATGGTTGTTGTTTAGCGGCTCCCCGCCCCCAAGCGACAATCCAACCCCATGCATCGAGACCGGATAATGCGCAGACAGCTCTTCCAGCATGGCAAGTCGCGGGCCACCGGCAACCATGTAGTTTTCCGGATGGATTTCAAACCAGCCCACAGTTGGCTCTGCGCCAAAAATATCTTGGGCGTGCTCGGCCTTGAAGCCAACACCTGCACGTTCAGGAAGCTGTGTCATATCGGGGCAACCTTATCTTTTCGCTGTTTACGCGGGTGGACGGCCAGCACATCGGGACAGGGGGGAGACATATGCAGATCTGTGCTGACCGTCCGTTGGGACGCGATTAGGCTTGGGGTTCGGCGTGGGGACTGCCGGACTTAGCCCTGCGGGATATCGCGATCCAGTGCTTCCAGGCTGCCCATGACTTCACGACCATCCGCCGTGGTGAAGCTCATATCTTCACAGGTGCCGGCCGGAACCAGCTTCCAGGCATTGCCCTGATAATCGACCGTCGAAGTACCGGCACAGGTCGTGCCCGGACCAGCAGCACAGTCATTCTGCCCCGCCAGCGACACACCAAAACATTTTTCCTTGACACCATCGGCCGCTGCCTGGTTGATCGCGGCCATTGAAACAGCAGCACTCAATGCTGCACCCAGAACCATTGCTTTTTTCATCGTCGTTTCCCTTCGGTTAAATGCGGACACTCAAGTCCAGGTGATGATTTAACCGTAAGGGCGAAGACCAATCTGGTCACTGCACCATTCGCACACGCCAAGTCAAAGAGGCGTGAGACATTCCACACATATCCTCACAGTGCTGTGAGGTGGCAGCACACCAAATTCTGAAAGCCTGAAACGACAAAACCCTCGACCGGTTAAGGTCGAGGGTTTTCAAAGTCGTGTGACT
>NZ_JAYMDW010000002.1:1105000-1435807 GCF_037027205.1 Thalassospira sp. CH_XMU1458
ACGACAACGGCGACTTCAAGTCCCTTGCCACGCAGTTCCTCGGCACGCTGGCTGGCATTTTCATGCACCTTGAAGGCACCAACCTGAACCGAAAATGGCTTGCTGGCATCTGATGCCGGGGCTGCTGGCGCTGGTTCCGGCGTGGTTTCAGCGGTTTCGGCGGCCAGTTCGGATGCCTCTGGCGCGGGTGCCTGTTCAGCGGTTGGCGCAGCCTCGGTCGCAGCACTGTCTTGCGCGCCGTCAATTGCCGGGGCTTCCGGTGCGGCTGGTGCATCGGTGTCGCCAGTTACGTCGCGAATTTCAGGGGCCGCAATCGCCTGTTCTTCCGAACCTGCGGCTTCTGCGGTTTCTTCGGTTTCAGCCACATCCGATGCGGCTTCGCTGCCAGCGGATGCGTCATCCGAAAGTGCCTCGGTACGCTGCGCGATCAGATCGCCGACCGGGTCTTCGCTATCGGCGCTGATTTCCGGTGCAGGTGTAGTTGCTGCCGGCTCGGTTGCCTCAGGCGTGGCATCCGGAATTTCGGTTGGTTCTTCCGGGGCGGAGGCCAGCATTTCGACCTGCGGCTGCTCTGTCTGGGTGGTGCGCGCACCGTCTTCAGAATCCATGAACAAGCCTGCGCCGACCAGCATTCCGGCAAAGAACAAGACAAGGCCGAGCATGCCTGCGCCTGTGACCAGGCCAAGAAGGGTTTTGCGATCCATATCCGCTATCCGTGCATTAAGGTTTTGCCGATCACCGGAGCGTTCTGCCCCACGTGCGCTGCCATCACCATGCCCGTCCCTGCCATATATAAAGGCCGGAAGCGGTGCATCCTTTTGCCCGGCATCCGGATCAGTCTGCGGTTCCGGGGTTGCGCGCAAATCGGGTTTGTTGGTGTTGTCTTCGCCAGCCATGGACTTGGCCATCCTTCACGACATCAAAGTTACCCTGCTTTTGTAACCAACAGCACCTTTATAAAACGCTAAAGCCGTGCACAGATGCAACCAGGCAGCGTGCCAAAGATCGATATGGGTCAATGTGTTTTGGATAAAAAAAGGGGGACTGGTATGAATTCCGGCATTGTCCCGCACAATGATCCGGATACCAGCCCCCTCGAGTGAGAGAGATCGACCTTCGGGGAGAGAGAGTCCCGAAGATAGAAGCCATCAGGCACGCCATGTAGGCCTGATGGCCGGTCACAAACGACGTTGTCGTCTGCATTTGACAAACACAGTCATAGAGCATCGTTTTTGCAATTGCAAACGATTATCACACACATTCGCAGAAAAAATTTCAATGCGTCGAAATCGCGCTCGTAAATCGGGGCTAAGCCCCCCAACCAAAACGAGAATTTCCAGATTTCGGACCGCTTCAAACCGGCTGTGTGCCGCAGCAATCCTATGGAAATCGATAAATAAGGGATTGTGTTCCAAACCAAGCTCTGCTTGGATCAGAACAACTACTCTTGAGAAGTAGAGGTGTGAGCGGGAAAGACGCGAGCCAATATGACCAAAGACAAAAAATAAACTTGGTTTGCTCTGGAGTGACAAAAATGACGGGAGACAAGGCCGCGAAGACGGCTATTGCAGGAGGTGCTACCAGCCTTCTGACGTTACGACGGATTTTGCTCGTAACAGGATTACTGGTTTCAGGTGCAGTGACATGGATGCTTCTTTGGACCGGTGATACCTATCGCAACTTTGCGATTGAAACACTGAACAACTCGGTCAGTGGTACAGTCAATTTCTTTGTCGGGTCGCGTATTGCCACCGACTATGCCGACAAAATTACCCCGATTGCCAATGAATGGTCGCGGCTTGGCAGCCTGGTCAAAAGTTATCAGGAAAATGACCAGACGCGCATGCAAGCCGAACTCAACATCCTTTCGAACGCACGTGAAGTGGTTCAGGGCGATGTGAACCTGATTGCGGCAATTTCCTACGATCAGGAATTCAATCAACTGGCGACGTCCGAAGCCAATCTGGGCGCCAGCGTCACTGATGACGCGGACGTCAAAGCCTATTTGATCGGTCGCGACAAGGCCGAAGCCCGCAAACCGGCAAGCTTTATGTGGGCAACCCCGGACGGACGGCCAGTCTTTAGCCTGATCCTGCCGGTTGGCGGGTTCCGTGCTGTTGGCTTCCTTGAAGTCATCACCGATCCCCTGCCCCAGCTTGCGGGCATTGGCAAGGTTCTTGGCGGCAACTTCCAGATTCTTGATAATTCCGGCAACGTGCTGTTTGAAAGCTTGGAAGCCCCGGCTGAGGCAGAA
This sequence comes from Thalassospira sp. CH_XMU1458, assembly GCF_037027205.1. Lineage (NCBI taxonomy): Bacteria > Pseudomonadati > Pseudomonadota > Alphaproteobacteria > Rhodospirillales > Thalassospiraceae > Thalassospira > Thalassospira sp. CH_XMU1458. The sequence continues at coordinate 1,107,255 of NZ_JAYMDW010000002.1, forward strand.
GCAGAAGCTACCCCGGCAGCAGAGGGAGATGCCGCCACCGAAAATGGCGGAGATGCAGCACCAGAAGCCAGCAATGATGCGCCGGAGCCCGAAACCTCCAAGGCAGGTGACACGCACCGCGCGGCAGTAGAGGTTATGATCAGTGATGGTCGTGGCGGTGTCTGGGCCGAGGCGCGGTTTGATCGCGACGTGTCTGATTTCTATGCCCAGACAGATAGTCTTCGCCTGCTGTCGATCGAGATCCTTGTCGGCGTGCTTCTGGCGGCCTGGATTGTTGGCTGGATCCTATTGCGCACCACGGTTCTGCGCAATCTGCGCGCCTTTGCCGGTGCGATGACGTCAATTTCAAACGGCGACACCAACGTCAATCTGCCCAATGTCGGCAATGACGAAATCGGCGAGATGAAAAAGGCATTGATTGCCTTGCGTGAATCGGTGCGTCAGGCCTTGATCCTGCAAAACATGGTTGAGAATACCCCGACCATGACCGCGATGATCCTGCCTGATGGCAAGCTGAGCTACCTTAACGCCAGTGCGCAAGAATATCTTGGCGGGACAACGGCAACGATTTCGGGTGATTTCCTTAATCTTGGATCAGACTTCCAGGCCAAGCTTGCCAATCCGAACAATCTGCCCTTCACCGAGATCATCCAGACTGATCGCGGTTATCTTGATATCCTTGCCGCCCCGGTCCGCGACAAGGACAATGTCCTTTTGGGCACCATGCTGGCCTGGAACGACGTGTCAGAGCGTGAGGAAAGCAAGATCGCGGTCACTGAACTGATGGCCGAGGTTGCCCGTGTCGCCCAATCCGTGACCGAACAATCCGAAGGATTGCTGAGCCTTGCCAGTGAACTGACAAACCAGTCGGAAAACACGGTCCAGCAATCGGGTGGTGCATTGGATGTCTCGCGCGAGGCGGCATCAAATACCCGCAATGTCGCCACCGCAGTTGAGGAACTTTCATCCTCGATCGCCGAGATCAACCGACAGGCGACCGAGGCTTCCACCGTGACCGGACGGGCACGAGAAGAAGCCGAAGAAAGCCAGCGCAATATCGGATCGCTTGAAAAGGCCAGCTCCGAGATCGGATCGATCATTGATCTGATCAACGACATTGCCCATCGCACCAAGCTTCTGTCGCTTAACGCGACGATTGAAGCCGAACGTGCCGGTGAACTTGGCAAGGGCTTTGCCGTGGTTGCCAACGAGGTCAAATCGCTTGCCGATCAGACAGCAAGTGCAACTGGCCAGATTGGTGACCTGACGGCTGCCATTCAGGAAGAAGTGCAAAAGGCAGCCCATTCGATCAGCACGGTTGGCGAAGTTATTCATCAGGTCAACGATATCCAGTCGACCATCACCCAATCGGTTGATGAACAACGCCGTGCCACCGGTGAGATTTCCGAAAACGTTCAACGCATCGCCGCCGGTGCGGGATCGATGGACGAAATGATCACCTTTGTGAATGACGGCGCACAAAGTACCGGTCGCAGCGCACATGATCTGAACACCGCCAGCCACAACCTTTCGGAAGTGGCGCGCAACCTGTCAGAGAAAATGCGCGAATTTAGCGAGCGGATGAAGCTGACCTGATCGGCTTTGTGATATTTTCCAAAGCAAAGGGCGGCATCCTTAAGGTGCCGCCCTTTGTCATTTCACCAGATATGATCGCGTGATCAGCTTGCCACGGATTTCGAGGCGATTTCATACAAATCGCGCGAGATTTCCGGCTTGGCGAGGATACGGTTGAGTTCGGCCTTCATCTTGTCCGCGCGATCCGCATCGTATTTTGCCCATTTGCCAAGCGGCGCGCAAAGACGTGCGGCAACCTGGGGGTTGATGTCATCAAGCTCGATCAGGCGATCGGCATAGAAGGCGTAACCCGAACCATCCTTGGCATGGAAATGACGCGGATTGCCCATGGCAAATGCTCCGATCAGCGCACGTACCTTGTTGGGATTGCGCATGGTAAAGGCCGGGTGGCTCATCAGATCGTTGATCCGGGCCAGGGTATCATCGCGCGATGACATCGCCTGCAACGAGAACCATTTATCGAGAACAACAGCATCATTGGCAAAGCGTTCCTCGAAATCGGCCAATGCGGTTTCGCGGCCCGGATGATCAAGGTTATTGAGCACCGACAGGGCGGCCATCTGATCGGTCATGTTATCAGCCGTGCCATACTGCGCGACTGCCACATCGGAAAATTCACCCGCCCCGCTTGCCACCAGATAGGCCAAAGCGGTTGCCCGCAAGGCACGCTGCCCCGCCGACGTCGCATCCGGGGTAAAGGCCGCGTTTGAGGCATTCTGGTGATAGGTGTTGGCGAAATCATCCGAAAGGGCTTGGCCGATGCGTTTGCGCAAGGCGGTGCGCACCTGATAGATCGCCTCGGGATTGGCGGGCTTGCGTTGTTCGGACAGGAACGCCTCCCCCGGCAGGACAAGCGCATCGGCACGGAACGCCTTATCAAGGTCTTCATTGGTAAGTGTTGCGCGCATTGCCGCAATAAAGGCATCAACGCGGGCCTGTTCATCGGCAAAGGCGGCATCGACATCGCCACCATTCGCCTCATAGGCGGCAATGGCAGACAACATCAAACGGGTTGCGTATTTCTGCCCAGCTTCCCAGCGATTGAACGCATCGCTGTCATTGCCCATCAGGAAGACAAGTTCGTCATCGGGCTGATCGGTGGTGATGTTAACCGGTGCGGAGAATCCCCTGTTAAAGGACAACACCGGCGCCTCAGTCACACCATCAAAGACGAATTCCTGGCTGGCTTCCGTCAGTTCCACCGTTTTGGCGACCAGATCAGAACCATTCGCGCCCAGAAGCCCGATGGAGATCGGCATATGCAGCGGTTTCTTGTCGGGCTGTCCCGGGGTCGGGTCGGTTTTCTGCGATATGGTCAGACGGTATTGTTTGGCGTCTGCGTCATAGTCGCCCTGCCAGCTGAGTTTCGGCGTGCCGGCCTGCGAATACCAGAGTTTGAGCTGGCTGAAATCGATACCGTTGGCGTCTTCCATCGCCTTGGCAAAATCATCACAGGTCACCGCCTGCCCATCATGGCGGTCAAAGTAAAGGTCGATGCCCTTGCGATAGCCGTCCGGGCCCAGCAACGTATGCATCATGCGGATCAGTTCAGCACCCTTTTCATAGACCGTGGCGGTATAGAAATTGTTGATTTCCATATAGCTGTCCGGGCGTACCGGATGGGCCAGCGGGCCGGCGTCTTCCGGGAACTGGGCGGCGCGGAGCGCGTTGACATCCTTGATGCGCTGTACCGGACGGGAACGCTGATCGGCCGAGAATTCCTGATCACGGAACACGGTCAGACCTTCCTTGAGCGACAGCTGGAACCAATCGCGACAGGTGACACGGTTGCCTGACCAGTTATGGAAATATTCGTGTGCAACAATGGATTCGATACGTTCATAATCGCCATCGGTCGCGGTATCCGGGCGGGCCAGAACGAATTTGGCGTTGAACACATTCAGGCTTTTGTTTTCCATCGCCCCCATATTGAAGTCGGAAACCGCAACGATGTTGAACAGATCGAGATCGTATTCGAGGCCATAGACCTCCTCGTCCCACTTCATCGACCGTTTCAGGCTGTCCATCGCGTAATCGCAGCGATCCTCATTGCCATGTTCGACAAAGATGCGCAGCGCCACATCACGGCCCGACATGGTTTTGAAACTGTCTTCGACACAGGCCAGATCGCCGGCGACAAGCGCAAACAGGTAGGATGGCTTCGGGAACGGATCTTCCCACACGGCAAAATGACGGCCGCCGTCAAGATCACCACTGTCGATCAGGTTGCCATTTGAAAGCAGAACCGGGCAGCTTTCCTTATTCGCATTGATGGTGACGCGATAGGTCGCCATGACGTCCGGGCGATCCGGGAAATAGGTAATGCGTCGGAACCCTTCGGCCTCGCACTGGGTGCAAAACGCACTTTGCGAAACATAAAGGCCTTCAAGCCGGGTGTTGTTGGCTGGCGAAATCTGGGTTTCAAGTTCGGCAATGAAGTTTTGCCCCGGCGCCTTAAAGCGCAGCCCTTCCTGATCAACCGTGAAATCGCTGGACGCCAGGCGGGTTTCATTGAGGGTGACGGAAAGAAGCTTCATATCCTCGCCATGGAGGAAAACCTCGTCCCCCTTTCCGGTACCGCGCACAGGATTCGCAGCCATAAACAGGCGCGATTTGACATTTGTCACGTCACGATCAAGATCAAAAACCAGTTCGACCTTTTCGACAATAAAGTCAGGTTCCTTATAGTCTTCGCGACGAATCTCTTGCGGCTGTTCAGACATTTAAGGGTCCTTTTTTCCTTGGGCTGCGCGGTTTTGGAACGGATTGTATAAAATCGCCAATTTCGCAATACAGTGTGGTGTTTCAGAACTGAATTTCGGTCAGCGATAACACTGATAGGATAAATTTCATTTTTCCTCAAATGCGGAGTTTACGGCGCCGATTTTAATGGGCATACTCTCAAACGGTGGCGCGAGGGGGGCCAAAGTTTCACATTTCGTGGGGCGAGAGTGATCTTTGGTTTCCCTCAACCTTTCTGCCAGTTTTCCAGACAAAACATCTTCTGATGCAGATCGGCGTCCACCGGGTCGCACCCTACCAAAATCAAAAATATCCCATCCTTTTCTCACCTAATAATTTGTGAGTTCCGCTTGAACGGGATAGAATAATTGCGACCTGTCGGGGAATGATAACTTTCAGGGGAAAAATCGCCAATGTCCGAAACGTTCCAGGTTCTGATCGCCGATGACCATCCGCTAGTGCGCGGAGCCCTCAAACAGGCGTTAAGCTCGGAACTGGAAAACGTATCGGTCCTTGAAGCCGGCAGCCTGTATGAAGCCATTGATCAGATCGAAGCCCACAAGGGCGATATCGATCTTGTCCTGCTTGATCTTCATATGCCCGGCATGAACGGCTTTACCGGCCTGTTTACCCTGCGGGCATCCTATCCCGACATTCCGGTTTCCATCGTTTCAGCCAGTCAGGAACTGCCTGTTGTGCGCCGTTCCATCGAATATGGCGCATCGGCCTTTGTCCCGAAATCAGCCCCGGTCGATCAGATCGGCCTTGCGGTCAAGACCGTGCTCGATGGTGGCATGTGGATGCCCGACTGGGCGCGCGAGGCCATGGAAAACGGCCCGGCCGATGACGAAGCCACCGGTTTGGCCGAAAAAATCGGCCAGCTTACCCCGCAACAATTGCGTGTTCTCAACATGCTGACCGAAGGCAAGCTCAACAAGCAGATCGCCTATGAGCTTGATGTCACCGAGGCGACGGTCAAGGCCCATGTATCGGCTATCCTGCGCAAGCTTTCGGTCCATAGCCGTACACAGGCCGTGATAATCGCGCGCGAATTGCAGTTGCAGGAACCGGCAATCGAGGCGTAGGTCACGCCTTCCCCGCACATTCCCTTTCAAGCGAAATCAGGTCTTTATCCCATCGGTTTCAGGATACTTGCCGCTGTGGATTTGATCGAACTTGCCACAGCGTCAATGGCAGCTTTATCTTGCAAGCCGCGCGCAATTGTCAGCCCACCGATCAATATTCCCAAAAACGACCACGCCTTTGCCAAACGCTGATCATCGGGAAACTGCGGTAATCCCTTTGCCACCAGCCCGGCAATCGTCTGCATCTTGCGATCATAGAGTGCGCGGGTTTCACCGTCCGCACGGGTCATTTCCGGCGACAGACTGGTCATTGCGCAACCGCATGCAAGATCTTCGCGATGAGGGCGGCCAAGGTAATAGTCAATAAACGCGTCGGTCCAGCCATCGCCGAACTCACGCTGGAAGCGTGGCACGCCGTCAATCACTTCGTCGAGGCCAAGATCAAGGGCGGCGCGAAATGCACCATCCTTTGAGCCGAAATGGGCATAAAACGCACCCGAAGTGGCATTGGCCGATTTGGCAATACCATCAACCCCGACCCCGGAAAAGCCAAACTCCCGAAAGGCGCGACTTGCAGCGTCGAGAATGTTGCGACGGGTTTCTTCCTTGCGCGTCTGGTTTTTGACCATCTCACCCTCAAAATATATCGGTCGTTATATTTTTAATTGACAACGCTGCAATTGTCGATCACCTATTTAAATAACGATCGTTATATTTTTACCACTTGGATCAACCATCATGACAGATGACGCAAAACTACTTGCAGATCTGACGAAAAGCCCACCTGCCTCGGCACGGGATTTTACGGATCGTCGCAGTTTCTTGAAAAATGCCACCGCAACCCTTGCTGTTGCGGGAACAACCCTTGTCGCACCATCCATCTTGCGCCATTCCCTTGCCGCCCAAACAGAAAGTGAACCCATGTCACAGAACGCCTTCGTCTATACCGAACTGCAAATCTCTGCTCCGTTTGATCAGGTGCCATGGCAGCGCATCAATAATGCGATCAAGGCTCAGCCCGGCTTTATCAACAAAACGTGGCTTTCCGGCGTTGGCAACCTGTCGGCCGGTGGCATCTATGCCTTTGACAGCGTTGTGAATGCGCAGAAATTTGTGACCGGTTATTTTCCGGAAGAGGCCAGAGGTTTTGGCGTTGCGCAAACGACACGCGTGTTTGATGCGGTTGCCACCCGTGAGGCCAGCCTTGATATGAATTCGGCCCATTATGGCGCCAAGTTTGACCAGATCCCGGGCGCATTTGTCTATACCGAGGTGCAACTGCATGTTTTGCCATTCGACAATGGCCCGTGGCGCGATTTCAACCCGATCCTGAAACAACAACCGGGTCTTCTTTCCAAAACCTGGTTGAGCGGCCTTCACACAGGAACGGTCGGTGGCTTCTATGCGTTTGACACAATTGAGAATGCCAAACGCTTTGCCATCGATTACTTCCCGACCGAGACCAAGGCCTTGAATGCGGCGTTTTACACCCGCGTGTTTGATGCCGATGCGACAAAGACAGCCAGTATCGACATGGCATCGCCATTCTACGCATAAGTTCCCTTTCATCCTTGAAAACTTTGGCGCATCATCCCTTGGCTGGTGCGCCAATCCGCTCATGCTACGTCTGGAACAACCAAGCCAGCCAGGGCGTTATCACATCAGCTCCTGCCGCATGCACCCTGCCCGGCAGACCATAGCCGGAGAAGATGCATGAACGACCCCGTTGCGACGGAAAGTGCGAACGCCCCTAACGCCAAGGCAGGCCAAGCCGCCAATGCGCGTGCGCGGGTGTACCGCCGGGCACGCACGATTTCAGTGATCGGCACATTTGTGGTTTTGGCGTTGGGCTGTCTTTACGTCGCGCAAAGTCTTTTGCTGCCGGTTGTTCTGGCGTTTTTGCTGTCGCTTGTGTTTTCGCCCGTTGTCCGCACCTTTGCGAAATTCTACATCCCCAATGCCGTTACGGCCTTTGCCATTGTTCTGACACTCAGCGCGACTGTGATTGCCGGGATTTATGGCCTGAGCGGCCCGGTATCGGGCTGGATTGATGAAGCGCCCAACATCGAACGCCAATTGCGCCTGCGCCTTGCCGATCTTAGCGAACCGCTTGATAAACTCCGCGAAGCCCAAAAGCAGGTCTCCGAGGCCACCGATCAGAATAATGGCGATGAAGACGTTCAAAGGGTCGTTGTTGCCGAACCCAACCTGATCAGCCAGGCCGCCCAAGGCGCACCTGATATTCTGGCGGGCATTGCGCTGATGCTTGTTTTGTTGCTGTTTATCCTGTCAGGCGGTGATCGCATTTATCAGAAACTGATCCGCTCGCTTCCGACCTTTGGCGACCGGCGCAAGGGATTACGTATTGCCCATGACGTGGAACGTGAAGTTTCGCGCTATCTTGCGACGATTACCGCAATCAACATCTTGCTTGGCATCGTGATCGGGACCCTGATGGCGATTATCGGCCTGCCCAACCCTGTTCTTTGGGGGATCGCGGCGGCGGTGCTGAATTATGTGCCAATCCTTGGGGCGATGACCGGTGTGGTGATTGTTGGCGTGGTGTCGCTTGTGTCGATGCAAACCACCGGACAGGCCCTGATTGCGCCGGCACTTTACCTGGCCTGCACGGTGATTGAAGGCCAATTGATCACGCCAATGCTTATTGGCAACCGGCTTAAAATCAACTCGGTCGCGATTGTGCTTGCCATTGCACTGTGGGGCTGGCTGTGGGGCTTTGTCGGCATTCTGGTTGCCGTCCCGCTTCTGATCGTTGCCAGCGTCATTTCCAATCACGTCGAAGGCCTGGGCGGGCTTCGCGAACTGCTGGGCCCGCATGTAAAAGCACCGTGAAGGGTAGCGAACATTCTTCTGACACGCGCAAAATGCCTTCCAAGTCTGTCAGCCCAAAAAAAGCGCCCCTCATGCCTACCAAAAGTTGAACATTGCCCGAGGCGCGTAAATCAGCTAGAAATATCCGTGGTATAGCTACTCTTACGCGGGGGAAACGGGGTGGACACCTTACCAAAGTTGAGGTCGATCATTTGCGCGGCAATCGCCGGGGGCATTCAGTTAGCGGGCATCGCATCCGCAGCAGAGGAAAACTGGTCAGGATTTTATGGTGGCCTTGCGCTCGGTGGCGCCTATGGGCAATCAAACCCCGATACCGTTACTGAACTCGGCCCCTATTTCACCGGTGACGACCACGAAGTAATGAAACCATCCCTGCAAAAAAACATCAGTGGCTCCGCTCTTACCGGATCCGTTTTGGCAGGATACGAGCGCACGCGTGGTCGGATGGTCTACGGGATTGAAACCGATATATCGGCAATGGATTATTCCGAAACATCTGCAGCCGGACCAGTCCGCTTCAACACAGCGGCGGTCGACTTCAATGTCCGCACAACTGTCGAAACCAACTTCGCGTTCAGCATACGACCCAAAATCGGTTACACCTTTGACAATTGGACGCTGCACGCCGCCGCAGGACCATCGATCGGCTATTTCAATTATGAATTCCGTTACAATGATACCAATGACAGCAGCACAAACAGCGATTTCAACAAAAGCACGCTGGCATTAGGGATTTCTTCCTCCGTTGGTGCATCCTACAATCTGAATGATGGGTGGTCTTTGCGCGGTGATTACGTGCTGAACTACTATCCAGAGGTTATTGATGAACGCCAAAACTTTGTTCGAAATAACGGCACCTCAGATTTCAATGCCTCCATCGATCATCAGGTTGATTTCCAGTCTCACAACCTGCGCATCGCACTGATCAAGCGTTTCTGATCCAACCGACGGACTGTGTCATTGTTTTCTTAAAGGGATTCTGACACCCTTCAACCATGTCGCAGGATCACGTTCGCATTCTTTCCCATGATTGTCTGGGTGTTGAAGCCGTCATGGCCGAAACACGCCATTCCTTTGCCAAACACACGCATGAGGCGTTTGGCATCGGCTTCATGTATTCCGGTGCGCAAAAATCCGCCTCCGGGCGCGGCATGGTCGAGGCCGGGGCTGGCAACATTATCACGGTCAATCCCCGCGAAGTGCATGATGGCCATCCGATTGGCGATGCTCCGCGCGGCTGGAACATGCTCTATTTCGCCCCGGACCTGATCGCACATGCGGCAAGTGACCTTTCCGAAACCGCAACCGATCAGTATGAATTCACCCGCCCCGTGCTGGAAAGCCCCACCGCCCGCCACTGCTTTGGCGCATTATTCGATGCCATCACCAACGGATCGGAAGAAAGCGCACGGCTCCGGCGTGAAGAAATGCTGCTAATGATGCTCCATCACGCCATGATCGGCCCCGGTGAACCCACCCCGAAATCAAACGCCCGCACCGCCGTTGCCCATGCCCGGATCAAGCGCGCCAAGGCGTTGCTTGATGACAGCCCGACACACAGCCACAGCCTTGATGACCTTGCCGACGCAACGGGCTTAAGCAAGTTTCAGACGCTTCGCGATTTTACACGTGTGACGGGCCTCACGCCGCACGCCTATCTGATCCAGCGGCGCATTGATCTGGCGCGTGCCATGATCAAATCCGGCGATACCCTTGCCGATATCGCAAGTGCCGCGGGCTTTGCCGATCAAAGCCATCTGAACCGCCACTTTGTCCGTGCCTTTGGCCTGACACCGGGCCGCTATGCCCGCGCCTTTCGCGGAAACTGAGCAATCCTCATATCCTGCAATTCCGTTCAAGAATGCCCTGCCATGACCTCCTAAATTCGGGAGCAACGCAATCAAACGAACGGATGCAAAATGATCAGCCTCGATTTCCTGATAACCTCGCTTATCATCGTTATCCTACCCGGCACGGGTGTGATCTATACCCTGGCACTTGGATTGGGTCGCGGCATGAAGGCCAGCATCTGGGCGGCCTTTGGCTGCACGCTGGGTATCGTCCCGCATATGACCGCCAGCATCCTTGGCCTCGCTGCCCTGCTCCATGCCAGCGCAGTCGCCTTTGAAATCGTGCGTTATCTGGGTGTGGCGTGGTTGCTTTATATGGCCTGGGGCATGTGGCACGGCACGGGTGCCATGAAAGTCACCGCCAATGAAAGTGCTGCGGGCGTGCTTAAAATCATCCGCGACGGCATATTGCTTAACCTGCTCAACCCCAAACTGTCAGTCTTCTTCCTCGCCTTCCTGCCGCAATTTGTTAGCGCTAACACGCCCAATACAACGCTCGAGATGACCCTGCTCGGCCTGATTTTCATGGCGATGACGTTTGGTGTGTTTGCGGTTTATGGCTGCTTTGCTGGCGCATTGCGCAGCCATATCATCGAACGCCCAAAGGTTATGAGCCTGATTGGTAAAAGCTTTGCAGGGGCCTTTGTTCTGATGGGAGCTAAGCTGCTGCTTACGGAACGCTAGAGAAGAACATTACTCCGCCGCATCACTCCCCAACCGGTTAAGTGCGCGGGTCATCAGCGCGCGTAGCTTGGCCGGGCGCAGCGGTTTGTTGAGTAGCGAGTAGCCTTGGGCGGCGATCAGGTCGGCGGTCTCGGACGCGCGGTCGGCGGTGATGATGACGCCGGGCACGTTAACGCCGTGAACATCACGAAGCCTTATTAAGACATCAAGGCCGGTCTGGCCGGAATCAAGGTGGTAATCGGCTAGGATGATATCCGGGGAGAACGGCTTTTTGCCGTCAATTTCCTGGGTCAGCAGGTTTTCGGCAGCCGTGCCGGATTGGGCCGTCACCACGACGCAATCCCAGTTTTCAAGCATGGCGCGCATACCATCAAGGATCGCCGGTTCATTATCAAGGCACAGCACGCGAAGGCCGCCCAATTCGCCCGCCATGCGGCGTTTGGGTTTGGGTGTGGCGGCTGTATCGGCAACACCCAGCGGCACTTCGACAGAGAAGACCGTGCCGCGACCGGGGCGCGAACGCACGGAAACCGGGTGACCGAGCGATTTGCCAAGGCGATCCACAATAGCAAGGCCAAGACCAAGCCCCTTCACATCGGTGGTTTCCGGGCCTTCGAGACGATGGAATTCGCGGAAGATGATTTTCAGTTTGTCTTCCGGGATGCCGGGCCCGCTATCCCAGACTTCGAGTTTCAGCGCGTCCCCACGCACGCGACAGCCGACCACCGCCCCGCCGGTGCGAGTATAGCGCATGGCGTTGGAAATGAAGTTTTGCAGGATACGCCTAAGCAGACGACTGTCACTGCGCACCCACAGATCGCGTTTATGGACCTTGAAGCTGAGCCCTGCATTTTCGGCAATCGGGCCGAATTCGGTTTCAAGCGCACCCAGCACATCATTGATTGCAAAGTCACGAATGGTCGGTTGCATCGCGCCAGCGTCCAGCTTGCAGATATCAAGAAGCTCGTTGAGGAGTTCTTCAACCCCCTTGAGCGACAGATCAACCTTGCCGACCAAATCAAGGATGTCATCCGCCAGCCCCTGCTTGCCGCCCAGCGCCACCGTAAACAGGCGCGCGGCATTTAGTGGCTGAAGCAGGTCGTGGCTGGCGGCGGCAAAGAAGCGGGTCTTGGTATCATTCGCCGTTTCGGCCTGTTCCTTGGCGTCCGAAAGCTCGGAGTTCAGCACCTCGAGCGCGTGCGTTCGTTCGGTCACGCGGGCTTCGAGGCCTTCGTTGGCTTCTTTCAGCGCCTGTTCGGCGGTCTTGCGTTCGGTGATGTCGTGATAGATGCAGAAATAGCCCAGCACTTCGCCGGTTTCGTCAAAGTGCGGGATATAGGTGCCTTCGGCATAGCGGCCTTCGCGCACGCCAAGGGTGGCGCGTTCATCATTTCGGTTGCGCGTGATGGCGGGGAATTCGATCTCGAAACTTTGGCGATAGCCCTGCAAAACAAGATCGATCATCGGGGCGAGATGGACATAGCGTTCCTCGCCCACTGCTTCGCGGACCGACATGCCGTGGGCCTCAACCCGACGGAGGCCAAACATCCGCTCATACGGGCGGTTGGTAAAGCGCAGGCGCTGATTTTTATCGGCATACGCAATCATCACCGGAATGTTGTCGGTATAGATCCGGATGTTGCGTTCGCTATCACGCAGGGCTTCTTCGGTTCGCACACGGGCCGTGATGTCGGCGATGGTAGCTACAAACCCGCCATCGGGCATCGGGTTGGTGCGAACTTCGAGCACCATGCCATCGGCACGCTTGCGCTCATAGGTATGCGGCAAACGGCGCATCTGGGGTGCGGCATTGCGGCCCAGCAGAATATCAATATCGACCGCCCGGTTGCCGTTATCGCGGCAAATATGGACAAGTTCCGACAGCGGCAATGTGACCTGAATGTCGCTGGTCGAAATACCAAGCAGATCAATGAAACGGTGGTTCCATGTCGCCAGACGCAGGTTCTGGTCAAACACCCCGACCCCTTGCGAGATGTTTTCAAGCGTGTTGAGCAAAAGGTCGCGGTTGAACTTGATGGCCTCGGACGCTTCATCGAGCAATTCCATCGCATCGCGGCGTGATACGGCCTTGTCGGGCAGCAACAATGCCATGACAACGCGCGAGGATGCCGCCCCGACGGCGCCAGACAGCAGATGCTCGGTAAAGTTCGCGGCATCAACATCGGCAAGATCGGATCGCTTGGTTTCGCCATCGCGCGATTGCAGATAATTGCGAAAGGCGCGCTGTGCCCAATGCTTGCCAAGGAACCGTGCCGCCAGATCTTCAAGGTCACCCAGGGTCACCCGGCCCGGCCAGGTATCGTTGCGCGCCTTGGTATCCTTGCGCCAGACATCGACAAAGACCTGCGCCTGACGGCGCTGGGTGACACCCTGCACCCCAACGGCCGAGCCGACAAACATCAAAACAAAGTTCACACCAAGCGACCAGACAACCCCGTGGGTCAGATGATCTTCAATCCCGACCCCCAGAAGTGCCTGCGGGTTCAGAATGCCAATGCCAAACGGCCCGTCGGTCAGGAGCGAGGATGGCAACAACCCGCCCTGCACAAAGGCCGGCATCAAAAGCGTATAGGCCCAAAGCACAAAGCCCGATGTCAGGCCAAGCCGCACACCCGTCCGGTTGATGTTTTTAAGGTAGATTGCGGCGAGAACCGCCGGGCCGAACTGCGCCATGGCGGCAAAGGACAGCATCCCGATATCGGCCAGCGCATAGTTTTCCGCCAGAAACAGGATGGCAATGATGGCGGCCCGGCGGATTTTCAGCAACACCTGACTGACATCGCCAGACATGCGTTTCTGGAGCCGTTCTGAACGCAGCAAAAGCGGCATGACCAGATCATTACAGACCATGGTCGAAACCGCGACACAGGACACAATCACCATCCCGGTACTGGCCGACAAACCACCGATAAAGGCAAATACCGCCAGCCAGTTCTGCCCGCCGAGTAACGGCAAGGTCAGAACAAAGGTATCGGGATTGACCGCCGGGTTATGGCCAAACATGAACAGACCGGCGATCGCGATCGGCACGACAAAGATGTTGATCGCAACCAAATAGGCCGGAAACAGCCAGCGCGCACTTGTCAGGTTGCGGCTGTCATCATTTTCAACAAAGGTGACATGGAACTGCCGCGGCAGGCAGAAAATGGCAAACCCCGCCAGCATGGTGGCGATAAAGAAGTTTGATGTCAGCCAGGTATCGGGAATAAACATCTGCCGCACGGTCGGATCAGACAGGGCGCGTTGATTGATATCGACAAAGCCGTCAAACATCCCGTAAACGACGAAAAAGCCGACCATCAGAAGGGCTGCAAGCTTGATCAGGCTTTCAAACGCCACGGCCAGGATCAGGCCGTCATGATGTTCGGATGCGTGGATATAGCGAACACCAAACAGGATCGCGAACACCGCCATCAGGATGGTGACATAAAACGCCGTATCCTTGGAAAAATGGCCCTCGGAATGGCGAACAACCTGTTGGCCGAGATCGCCAATCAGCACATCAAACGACATCGACACCGCTTTGAGCTGAAGCGATATATAGGCCAGCACGCCAACCACTGCGATCAGTGCAACAAGGGCAGCCAAGCTTTGGCTTTTGCCATAGCGCGAACCCAGGAAATCGGCAATCGAGGTGATATTTTGCTTGTGACAGACCCGGGCGATTTTGGTCATGATGCCAAAACCGAAAATCATCACCAAAATCGGCCCGATATAAATCGGCAGGAACGCCCAGCCCCCGGTGGCCGCCGAGCCCACCGAGCCAAAGAAGGTCCAGCTTGTGCAATAGACCGCCATCGACAGGGCATAGATCGTCGGCTTTAATCTGGATGCGCGCCACTTGTCGGCATATTTGTCGCCATAATGGGCAATGGCAAACAACAACCCGATATAGGTCATGGCAACAATAAAGATCAGTCCGCCCTGAAGCATCGACGCAAACGCCCTTGTTATCGCCGCCTGTCCAGGCGGTCACAATTATCTGTTATCGGGGACTATACCACGGCGGGTGAATTGTCTAAAACGGCGCAAATCGTTTTGAGACCAAAGATCAAGGAAAGCGTGGTTCAGATGGCTTCTGATTATGGCTTTTACGCCGGTATCCTGCGGTTCGTCGCAAAAAAGACCGAAACCGATGACGCCGAAATTCGCATCATGATGGGCCATCTGGCCGGGATTGCCGATGCGATTGAACAAAGCGGTCGCTTCATGGTCGAACGCAACAATTGCGAAAGTGCAGCACGCGCCTTTGCCGGTGTCGCCAAGTTCCTTCAGGAACGCATCCTGCCAGAGGCACTAAATGCCGGGAACGAGGGCGCGGTCGAACAGCTTAAATGGGCGATTGAAACGTCGCTGGTCCTCGCCGCCGAGCTGGTCAAACGTGCGGCAAATGAAGAGCTCAACGATCAAGACAGGTTCACGTTCGATTTGCCCGCCGCCCCGAACGCACCGACCGTGCACTAAACCCTTTATGGCGGCAAACAGCAGACAACGAAAAAGGCCGACACCCTAAAGTGCCGGCCTTTTTCATTTCAGTTGCCTGATGGCCTAATACGTGCCGTTGGCAAAAACATTGGCGCGCTGGTTAAGCGCGGTTGCTTCGAATTCCTTACCGTACGGTGCGGCTTTCTTGGCGAAATCCATCACGGATGCATAAATACGACCGGTGAGTTCATTCTTCGCAGCAATTTCTTCAAGTGCTTCTTTGGAGGCCTTGGCAAAGGCATTGATCAGATCGTCATTGAAGTGACGGATCTCGGTGCCTTTTTCAAGGATCGCCTGATAGGACTGAATATTGTTGAACGCGAAATCCGACAGGGTCTGTTCGGCATTGGCCTGTGCGGCAACCGCGACGATTTCCTGAAGGTCTTCGGGTAGTTCGGCAAACTTGTCCTTGTTGATAAAGACTTCGATGCCCGAACCCGGTTCGGCGAATGCCGGGGTGTAGTAATATTTGGCAACCGATGCGAGGCCAAAGGCATAATCGTTCCACGGACCAACCCATTCGGCGGCGTCAATCGCACCTGACTGCAAGCTTGGCAGGATGTCTGCGGCCGGCAGAAGCGACGGGGTTGCACCCAGACGGCGCATGGCTTCGCCACCGATACCAGCATAACGGACCTTAAGACCCTTAAGATCGTCAACCGAGTTGATTTCCTTGTTGAACCAGCCACCGGCCTGAAGGCCTGTGTTGCCGGCCAGGAACGGTTTGACGTTGAACTGGGCATAAAGCTCGTCCCAGAGCGCCTGACCACCGCCAAAGCGCAGCCAGCCCGAAAGTTCCCAGCCCATCAAACCGAACGGAATAGTGGTGAAGAACGAAACAGCCGGGTCCTTGCCAAACCAGTAATACGGGGTGGAGTGCGCAAGATCGGCAACACCCTGTTCGACCGCATCCATGCATTCCAGCGCCGGGACCAGTTCACCTGCACCGTAAACGGTGATTTTCAGGCGACCGCCCGACATCTTGTTCACACGTTCGGCAAACAGTTCGCCGTTCGCACCAAGACCAGGTGTTCCTTTCGGCCAGGGCATGACCATGCGCCAGTTGATGGTTTCATTTGCTTTGACGATTGATGGTGCAGCGGCAGTAGCGGCAAATGCGCCTGCGGCAACGCCTGCACCGCCCAGAAACGCGCGACGTTTCATTGTGGGGCTCCCAATATTGGTAAAATTTTGCGTAAAAAGGTCACGAAGATAATTTCGTAACCTTGTTTGGGTCCAAAGTTACGGTTTTTGGCGCAGGCAACAATTAACGATTGCGGGATGCAGCATCGCACTGAGCGCATGACATCGACATTTCGTCGATAAATTTTCAACCATAAAGCCAAACAAAAAGGGACTGCCAGAGTGGCAGTCCCTGAGCGGGGATCGAACCGAAGGTCCGATAAAGATATTAGAGCACGTCGCGTCTAATCTGTATCATTTTGTTTGTTTTTGGCGAACTGTTTGGCAAGGCACAGCGTGCAGAGCGATGCGGCGCATCGGTCAAGCGGTGCAACGCCGCGAAACGTCGCCAAAATCAAACCCTTCGGGCCGGGACAGTCTTCCGCCCCACTGCGTCAGGATCCTTGACCGTAGCCCCGCTACGCTTTGCGGATCTTTCCTAGTGCGACAGAAGACTGTCTCCGGCAAAATGGTGCAGATTAAACGCGACGTGCTCTAGCCGGGTCTTAGTAGCCCCAGACCTTTGCACGGTGCATCAGACCGGTTGCCTCGAATTCCTTGCCGTAACGTGCAGCTTTCTTGACAAGGTCAAGGTAGCTTGCAGCAATCCGGCCAGCGAGGTCGTTCTGGCCAGCAATTTCATCAACAGCGGCCTTGGAATGTTCGGCCAGCGCCATGATGACTTCATCGGGGAACTGACGCACCTCGACACCCTTGTCGATCAGCGGCTGATAGGACTGGATGTTGTTAAAGGTGAAGTCGGCAAACGTGTTTTCGGCAATCGCCTGTGCGGCAAAGCGAATGATCGCCTGCAGATCCGGTGTCAGTGCGTTGAACTTGTCCTTGCCAACAAAGATCTCAAGACCCGGGCCGGGTTCGTGGAAGGCCGGGGTGTAGTAGTATTTGGCAACCTGATACAGACCAAACGCCATATCATTCCACGGACCAACCCATTCGGCCGCGTCAATTGCGCCCGACTGCATCGCCGGCAGGATTTCACCCGGCGGGATCATGGTGGCGTTGGCACCGGCACGGCGCATGGCTTCGCCGCCAAGACCGGCATAGCGCATTTTAAGGCCCTGCAGGTCATCAAGCGAATTGATTTCCTTGTTGAACCAGCCACCGGCCTGCATGCCAGAGTTACCGGCATAGAACGGCACAACGTTGAATTCTTCGTAGGCTTCTTCCCAAAGCTTCTGACCATCGCCAAAGCGGATCCAGCTTGAAAGCTCCCACGCGGTCAGACCGAACGGGATGGTCGAGAAGAAGTTAAGGGCCGGGTTTTTGCCCTGCCAGTAATACGGGGTCCCGTGCGCCATTTCAGCCACCCCCTGTTCGACCGCATCCATGCATTCGAACGGCGGCACCAGTTCACCCGCACCATAGATGGTGATGTTCAGGCGACCAGCCGACATCTCCTTGACCATGGCGGCGAACTTTTCGGCATTGGTGCCAAGTCCGGGGGTTCCTTTTGGCCATGGCATCACCATGCGCCAATTCAGCGTTTCCTGTGCGGATACAACAGCCGGCGCTGCAACCGACGCAGCAACCGCACCCGCACCCAGTCCGGCCCCTTTTAGAAACTGACGACGTTTCATTCCGATCCCCTTAAATTCTTGTGTTTTGGTGGTTTTTTGCGCAACCACCAACTTGCGGAGGGGAATTTTGTCGAAAACGACTGTCCTTTTCCACTATTTTTGCCGAAATCAGGAAATATTTTTTCTTGCCGCTACGGAATGCTGGCCTTCAGTCCAGCAACAGTGTCTTACGACCCAAGGTAGCGATTGTAATCGGCGACGAACTGTTCAACCGTGCCCGCCCCAAGTGGCGTGTTGTAATATTGCTTCCAATAGGCTGCCAGCCCGTTGACGTCGTTGGGATCGGTCGGCATCGCGGCTGGTGCCCGGTAGTAGCGAATACGACAAAGCGCCGTGGCATAGGCCAGATTGGTCGCCAGTTGTGCATCCTTGTCGGGCGTGCCGTCTGCTTGTGCTGGCTGCGGGGCAAGAAACCCGTCTACCTTGGCCTTGAGATCGGAACGGTAATCGAGAAAGTTCTGGTAACAATCATGCAGGGTTGCGGGTTCCATCTGGAAAATTCCCAGCGCCGGACCACCGCCGACCTGTTCAATATAATCGCCCAAATGACTTTCATGGGCCGCTGTGCCCATGATCAGGTTTTCCGCGACATCTGATGCAGGCAATCCAAGGGCTGCCAGAACCGGTTTGACGACAAGGGTGCGAAGCTGCGTGGCATTGATTGGCATAGGAGCCTCCATTCGACCAATGGTATAAGGACCCCTATGACGCAGCAGATCGGTAAATGAGAAATCTTTTCTGTTTTTTCTCTTTATCCGCGCAATTTAACACATGGAAACAGTATTTTAATTACATAAAATTACACCATTCTAACCTTTTGGATAGTTAAACTAGACCATTCAGGTCCAACCTAAAGAAACAGCATCTTTTAAGTGTTCACATTGCTTGTTGTTTCTCGGGGGATCAAACGTGGTACATCCTGAACTTAAAAGCCGTCTCGACTTCATCGGACTGGACGAACCTAAAATAAAACAGCTCAAACGTGCATGGCCCGTGATTGAAAAAAACCTGCCGGGCATGCTTGATCAGTTTTACCATAAGGTGATGAACAACGCGGCTCTGGCAAAAATTGTTGGTGATCCGTCAAACATTGATCGCCTGAAGAAAGCCCAGGCCAAACACTGGGCCAAACTTTTTGACGGCGCATTCGATCAATCCTTTTACGACGACGTGCGCCGGATCGGTAAGGCCCACGAACGGATTGGACTGACGCCCGAAGCATATGTTTCGGCCTATAACTTCATGCTTGGCGAAATCACCGCCGTGCTGTGCAAAAACTTCAGTCGTGATTCACAATTGCCGTTGATGATCATCGGCTCGACCAATGCGTTGCTGATCGATGTCGAAATGGCGATTACGGTCTATTACGAAGAAACGCAAAAGACCTATGCCGACAAACTTCAGCAAATGTCCGATGAGTTTGAAAAAACCATCGGAACGGTCGTTTCCGCTGTTTCAAGTTCGGCCGAAGATATGTCGCAGGCATCTGAAACCCTGTTGGCCAGCATGCAGGAAACCCAGGGCGAAGTTGAAAAGGCCCGTGGCGCTGCTGAACTGTCTGCCGATAATGCGACCACGGTTGCCGGTGCGGCGGAAGAACTTGATAGTTCCATTCGCGAAATCTCAAGCCAGGTTTCGCGGGCCTCGACAATTTCCAACGAAGTGGAAGTGTCTGTACAACAAACGTCAGATACGATCGAAACCCTCAATGCTGCCGCCGAGCAGATCGGCACTGTCGTTGACCTGATTGACAAGATCGCAAGCCAAACCAACCTTCTGGCCCTGAATGCCACGATCGAGGCTGCCCGTGCCGGCGAAGCAGGCAAAGGCTTTGCCGTGGTCGCAAGCGAGGTCAAAAACCTTGCCAATCAGACCGCCAAGGCCACCGGCGATATCACAGCACAAATCAACAATGTGCAGCAAAGCACGGTTGCCGCGGTGAATGCCATTCACGGTGTCGCCGGCCAGATCAGCAACATTGTTGATTCCGTTACCGCGATCTCCGCAGCCGTCGAACAACAGGCCGCCGCCACCACTGAAATCAGTGGCAATATCAACGCGGTATCATCGGCCAATCGTGACGTGAACGGCAGCCTGGAAACCGTCAATGGCACCGCACAACGCACCAGCACGGTGGCGCAAAACGTCTCGGACGTCTCGCGCATGCTTAAACAGAATTCCGAAAAACTGCGCTCGGATGTTGATGCCTTCATCACGAAGCTGACGTCATAAGCCCAACACCGCCTTCACCCCCGAGGCCGCGCTGCTTAAGCCCGTTGCTAGCGGTCGCGTGCCTCGGACGGTGTGATACCAAAGACGCGCTTGAAGGCGGTTGCGAAATTGGCCGGGCTTTTATAGCCCGCCGCCCAGGCGGCCTGCGCAATCGTCAGGCCATCCTTTTCCATGGCATCGCGGGCCGCAACAAGGCGGCTTTCACGGATGAAATCCTTTACCGTCATGCCATAGGCATCCTTGAAGATGCGCTGCATGCTGGTGACACTGATCCCGATGGCGGCTGCAATGGTCGGAAGGGTTTGTTGTTCCGGGTCACTGGCCAGAATGAAATCACGGATTTCCTGTGCACGATGATGACGATCCAGCGCATCCGGGCCGGAATTTTTGCCAAGCGTCGCCGTTTGGTCTGCACTGTTCTGAATGGCGGTGAGTGCCTCGGCAAAAATCTCCAACCCGCGACTTTCTTCATAAAGCTCGCGCATAAGCGGATCCGTTGCATGCGGATAGATCAACTGGTCAGCAAGTGCGAGCACGCGGCGTGACGGCCGCCAACTGCGCACAGAAATGCCAGCGTTGAAGAAATCGGCGATTTCGCGATAGCGGGCCGGTGACTTGCCAAGCTGGCGCAAGACCCAGTCAAACTGTGCCGAAATCATCACCTTGCTGATTTCGCTGCCTTTGTGGATATAACGCCTGACCTTAGAGGGTTGCGGCACCGCCCAGATAAAGCCAACCGGGTGATCGCGCGCATCAAGGTCAACCGGCACACCATCAAACTCGGCCTGCAACCGTCCCTTCAGCATAATGGCAACCTTTACCGCTGCGCCGACATCATAGTCGGCAATGGCATCCTTCATCTCCATCGTGTCGGAGGTGTGAATATCAAGAAACGACTGCGTATCGCTAAATGACATGCGCCCGCTCATCAACGCGCCGCGACTTGCCAAGGTGTTGCCGAGCTCGCCTGTTTCCTGGATAAGGGTGCCGCGTTTTTCCAGATGGCTCCTGGTAATAGAGTCACGCCGCGTTATCTGCCGGTGTGCTGTTACCCCCACAAACCTCTCCTGCATCATTTTGAAGTCACAAAGCATCTTTGAACATGCAATCGGCATCGAATGGCCTTTGCAAAGACACGCTGACGATTTCGCAAACATGTCCGGCGATTTGGCAAACATCATTCCTGTTGCATCCTCACCTGCGAAAATAATATTCACAATCATTCGCATTTGCAATTATATTTCTCAGGGAATGAACATGCCACAGTCACCCTCGCCAACCTCGTCGCCCCGGATCAGCGCCCTTTTGCGCACGACCGTTCTTGCCGGTTTTTCGCTTGCGGTTTTGCCATCAATCACCTTTGCCCAACAGGCCAACAATGATGAAACCGTGACCAAGCCCCTCGAAGTCACAGCATCGGCCAAATCGGCACTGGGCCTTCCGGGTGGCGTTTCGATTGGCCAGGAAGAACTGGATCGCAAAAACCCGCAGACCATGAAGGATGTCTTTTCATCGGACGCGTCGGTTGAAGTCGGCGGGCCGACCGCCATCGTTCAGAAGGTCTATGTGCAGGGTATCGAGAATACCAAGCTCAACGTTCAGGTTGATGGCGCCCGTCAGGTAGATTCAAGCTTCCACCATATCGGAACAGCGATCATTGATCCGGCGATGCTGAAATCGGTTAATGTTGAATCCGGTGTCGCCCCGGCGGATGCCGGGCCACATGCCTTGGGCGGATCGATGTCTTATGAAACCCGTGATGCCCGGGACGTTCTTGAAGCCGGTGACACGTTCGGTGGCTGGGGCAAGTTGCAGTACAACTCAAACACCAAGGGCTTTGCCGAATGGCTGACCGTTGCCGGACAGTCAGACGGGTTTGAAGCGCTGGCGTATCTGAAAAACAGCAATCAGGGCAATTACAAAGACGGCGACGGTGATGAGGCGATTGGCACCGCCGATGGCAGCGAAAGCGGACTGGGCAAGTTTGCCTTTACCGGCAATGACGGTGGCCGTTTCGAAGCGTTTGCCAGCCATCTTGAAGATGAAGGTGTCCGCCCGTCCCGCCCGAACTATGCGGTTCTGGCCAACGGCGCAGCGCCACAATGGCTGTCCTATCGCGATACGTCGGTTGGGGTGAGCTATGTCGATGAAATGCCGTCTGGCCAGTTCGATCCGGAATTCAGTCTAGCCTATAGCCGTACGGTTCTGAACATTCCGGCCCTTCAGGGTGGTGCAAACTTCTATCACGTCAAATCCGATATCCAGTCCATCAACGGCAAGGCTGCCAACAATTTTGAAGTCGATAATGGTGTCATCACCGCCGGGATTGATTTCTATCGCGATGAGGCAACCGGATATCACAATCGATCCCCGCGCAACGGTAGCTATTCGGAAACCTCGACCGATATTGGCGCATTCTCGCAAGCCCGCCTGTCCCTGACCGATCAGTGGCGTGTGTCGTTCGGCGGCCGTGCCGATCAGCAATGGTTCGAAGGCCTGACCGGTGAAGACTTTTCCGAATTCGGACTGAGCGGCAATGCCAACACCGAATATGACCTGACCGAACAGCTGATGGTCTATGGTGGTGCCGGTACGACCTTTGGTGGCCTCCCACTTGGTGAGTCAGCAATTTATGAATTCAGTGGCAACTGGAATTATGACGGTTTTGCCCCTTCGCGGTCCTATAACGCAAAGGTCGGTTCGCGCCTTGCGCTTGATGACTGGACGCTGGATGGAAACCTTTTCTACAACCTGATCGATGAATCCCACGATCTGTCCAGTGCAACGCGTAACTCGACCGTCGATCTCGATACCCGTGGTGTCAATCTGTCTGCCATGTATTCCTATGGTCCGGGGTTTGCGCGCCTGACCTATTCCCACACCAACGTTAAAACCGACGGCGGCGTCCCGCTGAGCACCGAGGCCTCCTATCAGGGCGTCATTATGGGTGACATGTTCAACTTCGATGCCGGTCATAGCTTTGATAGCTATGGGCTGCGCGTTGGCGGCAATGCGGAATTCGCCCTTGCCGATGACAGCCCCGAAGAACGTGGCAACGAAAAACTCGATAGCTACTTCGTTGCCAATCTCTATGCCGAATGGGTCCCCGGAGTGTTGAACGATGCAGTTACCCTGCGTGTGGATGCGCTGAACATCCTTGATCGCGATTACATCGACCGCGCAACAACCGGTTATGACAGCACGCGCATCAGCGAACCGTTCCACGAACCCGGACGCACTTTCCTGATTTCGGCGAAGGTCGATTTCTAGGACGCGAAGAAACACACTTCAAACCGAAATGGGCGGCACATCAGGTGCTGCCCGTTTTGGCGTTTGAAATACACGACAAGACAAACCTTCAGGATGACCTGACATGAAAATTCGCAATCTTCTTGCCTTTGCTGCGGCGACACTGATCTGGGGTGCAAACGCATCCGCAGGTGAAACGGTCACACTGACTGATATTGCCGGACGTGAAGTCACCGTCGAGGTACCGGTCAAACACATGATCCTTGGCGAAGGGCGTTTCCTGCCCTCGATCGGCATTCTCGATCCGGAAAATCCGGTGCGCTGGATTGCTGGAATGATGGGCGACTTCAAATCGCTTGATCCCGCATCCTTTGCGCAATATCGCGAAAAATTCCCCGAGATTGATGATATTCCGCTGGTTGGTCGTCAGAACGAGGAAACGTTTTCTGTTGAAAAGGCTGTGACAGTCGAACCCGACGTGGCAATTTTCGGCATGTCGGGCGGCCATGGGCCCGGTTCCACCAGCCACGAAGTTCTGTCAGTCATGGGGGCGGCAGATATCCCGGTGGCGATGATCGATTTTCGGGCCAAGCCGTTTGAAAACACCCCCAAAAGCATCCGTCTTCTCGGCAAGCTGATGGGCAAGGAAGAACAGGCAGAAG
The DNA here is from genome assembly GCF_037027205.1 of Thalassospira sp. CH_XMU1458. Classification (NCBI taxonomy): domain Bacteria; kingdom Pseudomonadati; phylum Pseudomonadota; class Alphaproteobacteria; order Rhodospirillales; family Thalassospiraceae; genus Thalassospira; species Thalassospira sp. CH_XMU1458. The sequence continues at coordinate 1,131,494 of NZ_JAYMDW010000002.1, forward strand.
CCTTTGTGAAATTCTATGAGGAGAACCTTCGAAAGGTGACCTCACGCGCCACAGAGACAACCGAAAAACCCAGTGTCTTCCTTGAAAGCCGTGTCGGCCTTGCCGAGAACTGCTGCGAAGCCATGGGCAACGAGATGATCGGCAAGTTCGTTACCCTGGCTGGTGGTAAAAACATCTTTGCCGATACCGTTCCCGGCGTAATCAGCCAGATATCGGTCGAACAGGTGATCTTCACCGACCCGGACGTCTATATCACCACGGCCATCGGATCGTCCGGGCTGGATGCGGAAACAAATGCGCGGCGCATTGTTCTGGGTGCAAAGACAAATGCCGATCAGGCACGTGCGTCCTTGGCACGCAGTATGGAACGGACCGGCCTGCCGCTTCTGAGTGCTGTCAAAAACAGGAAGGTCTATTCCGTCTGGCATCACATTTATAACAATCCGATCAATGTGTTTGCCCTGCAGGCGATGGCAAAGTGGCTCCATCCCGACATCTATGCCGACCTTGATCCCGACGCCGAACTGGCAACATTTTTCGAGCACTTTCAGGCGGTTGATCTGAATGGCGTGTACTGGATCGGCCTGAACGACGCGCCGTCGCCATAAACCGACCCAGCCCCGCAAACACAAACAGAGAGATCGCCAGATGTTTACCACAAAGGGATCGGTCAAAACCGATAAGGCCGCCAAGTATCTTGTCCAGCTGTGCAAGCATTTCGCCCACAAGGTCGAAGTCGATCTGGGCGAAACCACCGGCAATGTGGCATTTCCCATGGGGCCGTGCGTCATTACCGCCCATGAGGACCGACTGACCTTTGACGGGCAGTCACACAAGCCCGAGGGTATCGAGAGCATGAAGGGTGTGATTATCGTCCATCTCGACAAATTCGCCTGGCGCGAGGCACCACTTGATTATCACTGGGAGGACGGCGAAACGCCTGATGCCTAAACGCGCCTTACGCAAACGAAAACGCCAGCCTTCATGGGCTGGCGTTTGTCATTCTAGTGAAGCTGATAGGCGACCGGCACGGTCCAGACGACTTGTTGTTCGGTCATCTCATCGGGGAATGGCGGGAATTTCCGCACCCGTTCGATCAGGCGTTCGGTTTCACGATCAAGGATGCTTGATCCGCTTGAACTGACCATACTGGCCTCAAGCACCGTGCCATCGCGCGCAATGACAAGGCGAATACGATTTTCGCCCTCGATCCGTCGACGCATGGCGCGTTCGGGATATTCGCGGTAACGCGCAAGTGTTTGAAGAACCGATGCCTGATAATCAACCATCTTGGCCTGGCTTGCCGCACCACCACCACTACCAGCCGATGAACTGGCCGCCTGACTTTGGGTGGTTTCACCCGTCGTGCCCTCTGACTTGACAGAGTTGGTCAGCCCGGAGGGCTGTGGCGTTGGCTGGGCGGCTTTTGCGACCGGCTCTGGCGCCTTGGTCGGCTTTGGGGCCTCTGCCTGCTCTAGGGGTGGTTTGGGCTTCATGCGCACCGGCAGGACCTCTGCCAGCTGCTGTTCGACAACCGGCTCGGGCACAGGTTCAGGCTCCGGTTCGGCGACTTGTTCAATGACCGGTTCTGGTTCCGGGATGGGTTCTGGCTGTTCCTCGACGACTTCCGGCTCTGGTTCTGGGAGAACTTCCGGCTCAGGCTCTGGTTCCGTCTCGACCACTTCCTCTGGGATCGGTTCAGGCTGGGTTTCCTGTTCCGGATCCGGTTCGACGATTTCTTCGGGCACTTCGGCGGCCATGCTGTCGACGGCGTCGGCACTTTGGGTGTCTGTCTCGGCCTCGCCGGTTTCGGCCTGCCCGGCGCCCAGCGAAATGCTGATACTTTGCACAGCCCCTGCCCCACCCCAGCCCGATGGCTGCGGGTCGGGCATGGCAAGTACGATCCCGCCGGTCAGGACAAGACCGGTCAGCCCCGTCGCAATCAAAAGATCAACGCGTTTGGACATGCTATTCCTGACCCGGCTGCATGGCCGTCATCAATTGGACTTTCTCAATGCCAAGTTCCTGAAGGCGCGCCAGAAGGGTCACAACCTTGGCACCTTCGACTTCGCGGTCGGCCCGGATTTCGACCGGACGGCCGATATAATCGGCTGGCAACATCGACGACAGGCGGTCAAGTCCCCCCGTCAGATCATCAATCCCGATTTCGCCATTGCTGCCAAACCACAGGACAATGGTGTCTTCCGGCTGGCCTTCGGCCGTTTGGCTGGCGGGCGGATCAACTTCAAAGGGACCGAGTTTTTGCAGGCTTCCGGCAATCATGAAAAAGATCAAAAGCAGGAAGACGATGTTGATCAAAGGCAGCATCGGTTCCTGAACCGGTCCGTCCTCGGCGATCTGGATGCGGCGTTTCATTCGATGAACTCCACATCCGTGACACCACCACGCCCCAGCGTATCCATCACTTCGACCAGTCGTTGCAGATTGGCACCGTTGATCGGCCGAAGGCGTACCGGTGATCCGTCATGATCACGCAAAAGCGTCGGCGCCAAATTGGACAGCGCAATCGCATTGCCATTGATCGACAGGCCGCCATTCACATCGACCTCGACCGTGACCGGTCGGGTATCGCTTTGGCTGGTGGCGCGACCATCGGTGATGCTGACCGACATCTCAAAGCCCTTCCAGTCAAGGAAGCTTGAAGCCAGCATGAAGAAGATCAGCAGGATAAAGACAACATCAATCAGCGGGGTCAGACCGATCATCGGTGTAGAACCGCTGTTGCGTTCGCGCAGCTGCATGGGGCGACTTTCGGAAACGGGTTTTATTCGGCGGCGTGGCGCAGTTCGGAAATGTTTGATGCAAGGCTAAGCGTCTTGCGGGCCAGTTCACCGCGATTGACCACCAGGGTACAAACATCTTCCATCGTGGCGGCGGCACGGCCAATCACGCCCTGCATCCACATATGAAACGCGGTTGCCGGGATCGCGACCACAAGGCCGATGGCAGTTGTCAGAAGTGCCAGCCAGATACCGCCAGACAGCACAGACGGATCAATACGGCTGCCAGCCCCTTCCATGCGCTGGAAGGCCTCGATCATGCCCATGACGGTGCCGAGCAGCCCCAACAGCGGGCTTAGCACGGCAATGGCCGACATGATCCGCAGACCACCATTAAGACCATCGATTTCCTTGCGCGCACGCGAAGCAATCAGATCCGATGCTGCTTCACGTTCCTCAGACGAACTTACCGGAAGCATCATGCCCGACAGGGCAATACGCGCGGCCGGATGGCGACGGCGTGCCAGAATTTCGGCCGCCTGCTGCTCGTCACCCGATGACAGGTGACGTTCGATATCCTTTACAAAGCCATCGGCAAAAACACCACGGCGCAGGAAACCGACCAGCTTATAGAAGAACACCATAAGCCCGATCAGGGCCATCGCGGCCAGCACCCAGCCAACCACGCCAGCCCGGTCGACCTGTTCAATCACCGGAAGACCAACAAAGCCATCGAGCATACCGTTCGACTGGGTCGTTGCCGTCGCATCAATGGCAAGCCCGGTATTGGGGTCCACCATGACAGAACCGTCCGCATTAAGGTTTCCGGTCGCAGAGTCAGCCCCCACCGGGACGAGTGCGCCATCGGAAGAAAGCGGCGTTTGCGCATCCGAAGATGCGGCTGATGAATTCACAGGGTCAGACATGTAACTTTCCCGATCACAAAATTGATCACCACCAGACGTCCTGCTCTGGTGCGTTTGAAACTGATTTGCATTCTTTACAGGAAATAGAATTGCGATGCAATCGCAACCAACAGGCCGAAATACATTTTCATGCTGATCCCCTGTACCGAGCAGGTCATTCAGGGCGGGACAGGGTTTGCGTGATTGATTGGGAAATACGATGGCAAAAGCTAGGGCCAAAACCAAGATATGCAAAACCCCCGGAACTTCTGGGTTCCGGGGGTTTTGAATTGGTGAGCCCGACAGGATTCGAACCTGTGGCCAACTGATTAAAAGTCAGTTGCTCTACCAACTGAGCTACGGGCCCTCAACGTTGGTGAGCGGCGTTTTAATGGGCCAGACGGGATCGGTCAACCCCCCTTTTTATGCGAAGATGCACATCAGCCATGAAAAGACGTCAAATGGTGAAAAATACATGCCAATCGCATGCCTGAATGTGCCTTTGCGGACAGCGAAATATCGCCAATGGCAAGACGGGTTCTGGCGTCAGAAAAGATCGCGATTTGCAGGGAGAATCCGGACAAATAAAAAGCCCCCGAAACCGGTTGGGTTTCAGGGGCTTATTGGTGAGCCCGACAGGATTCGAACCTGTGGCCAACTGATTAAAAGTCAGTTGCTCTACCAACTGAGCTACGGGCCCTCAAGGTTGGTGAAGCGCGTTTTAATGGCACAGGCGGCATCGGTCAACACCTGTTTTCCATATTTTGGCTCTTTTTGCGCATTCAGCCCCAAAAACGCGAAAGCCGCCCCATGAAGGGACGGCTTTCGGTTGCAATAGTTCGAATATCGCGATTATTGCGCGTCGGCAGCAACCTGCATTTTGACGATCTGATCCGGGTCGGCAACACTGCCATTGGCCCAGGGCGCACCCTTTTTGATCATGTCGACATATTCCATGCCCTCAGTCACTTCGCCCCAGATGGTGTACTGGCCATCAAGATGCGGTGCATCTGCAAAGACGATGAAGAACTGGGAATCCGCACTGTTTGGGTTGGCCGAACGGGCCATGGAAACGGTGCCGCGAACGTGACGTTCATTCGAGAACTCGGCATCAAGCTTCTGGCCGGAACCACCGGTTCCGTTGCCTTTGGGATCACCGGTCTGCGCCATGAAACCTTCGATCACACGATGGAATTTCAGCCCATCGTAAAAGCCTTCACGGGTAAGTTCCTTGATCCGGGCAACATGTTTCGGTGCCAGATCCGGGCGAAGCTGGATCACAACGCGGCCATCTTTCAGGTCAAGATAAAGCGTGTTTTCCAGATCCTGAGCGACTGCGTCGTTTCCATTGGACATGGTTATAAATCCTAGTACGAGAGCGATAATTGAAAATAGACGAAAAAGACGCATGGCCTGCGTTATTCCTTTTCTTCTGCCAGCTTTTCGTGCAGCCGTTTCAGCACGTTTGCCGGCACAAATTCAGTGACATTCCCGCCCAGACGGGCGATTTCCTTCACAAAACGCGAAGAGACAAACTGTTGTTTGTCTGATGCCATCAAAAAGACGGTTTCAACTTCCGGCGACAGCCGGGCGTTCATCCCGGCCATCTGGAATTCATACTCAAAGTCCGATACCGCCCGAAGACCACGGATAATCGTGCTGGATCCGTTTTCCTGGGCAAACTGCATCAGAAGCGATGAAAATGGCTTAACTGAGGTACGGGCGGCAACTTCACCGCCCGCAGCCTTGAGCGCACCTTCAACCAGTGCACAGCGTTCATCGACCCCGAACATCGGACCTTTGCCGGCGTTGATCGCAACGCCGACAATCAGTTGATCGACGATCCGGGTCGCACGACGAATGATATCCATATGCCCCTGGGTTACCGGGTCAAAGGTGCCCGGATAAATCCCGATACGCGATACGGTAGAAGACGTTTCAGTCATCGAACTTCCCGTTATTCGTCGCGGTCCGCTTCATCAGATGCCGGTGCCTCAGCCGCATCTTCATCAGATGCTTCCGGGGCCTGGTCGGCGGTTTCAACGGCACCTTCGGCACCCTCGATCACACCTTCCTCGCCATCGATGATCTCATCATCTTCATCACCAAGGTTTGACAGACGTTCGACTGCGACGACCTGTTCGTCTTCGGCAGTACGGAACAGCGTCACACCCTGGGTCTTACGCCCGGCAATACGGATGTCATGGGTCGGCATACGGATGACCTTGCCACCATTGGTGACCATCATCAGCTCGTCACCTTCTTCGATCACGAAGGACGCAGCGACATTACCGTTACGTTCCGACATCTCGATATTGGCAAAGCCCTGACCACCACGGCCGGTCACACGATATTCATAGGCAGACGTCCGTTTGCCATAACCGTTTTCAGTAACCGACAGGATCATCTGATCGCCACCGAGAATTTCCTGATAGCGTTCTTCGGACAGCAGTTCGAGCGGAAGGTTATCGGCCGTGATTTCCTCGCGACGCAACTTGCCGGTGATAGAGAGGTATTCACCGCGCTCTTCCATCGAAACATGGTTGCCAAACAGCACCGACATCGCGATGACTTCGTCCTGATCGGCCAGACGGATACCACGCACACCAACCGAATTTCGGCCGGTAAAGACGCGCACGTCACCGACACGGAAACGAATGCACTTGCCCTGACGGGTAGTCAGAAGGATGTCGTCATCATCGGTACAGGTCTGAACCGCAATCAGCTTGTCACCACGTTCTTCTTCAAGCTTCATGGCGATCTTGCCGTTTGATTTCACATTCACGAAATCGGCAAGGCTGTTACGGCGGACGTTACCGGTCGAGGTGGCAAACATCACATGCAGGTTCGGCCATTCTTCCTCATCGGGAAGCGGCAGGACCGTGGTGATATATTCGCCTTCTGACAGCGGCAACAGGTTCACAAGCGCCTTGCCGCGTGATTGCGGCGTACCCATCGGCAGACGCCAGACCTTCATCTTGTAGACCATCCCCTCGGAGCTGAAGAACAGAACCGGGGTGTGGGTGTTGGCAACAAACAGCTTGGAAACGAAATCTTCCTCGCGGGTTGCCATGCCCGAACGGCCTTTACCACCGCGACGCTGTGCGCGATAGGTCGACAGAGGAACACGCTGAATATAGCCGCTGTGCGACACGGTCACGACCATGTCTTCACGGGCAATCAGGTCTTCGATGTCATGTTCGAATTCTGCTTCCTGAATTTCGCTGCGACGCGGGTCGGCGAATTCATTACGCATTTCGGTCAGTTCATCCTTGAGGATCGTCAGCTTGCGCTCACGCGAGGCAAGGATATCAAGGAAGTCCTTGATCTTTTCACCCAACTCGGTCAATTCGCCCGCGATCTTGTCGCGTTCGAGACCGGTCAGGCGATGCAGACGCAGCTCAAGGATTGCACGTGCCTGTGCTTCGGACAGGCGATACATGCCATCGGTTGAACCAACCTGGTTCGGATCGGCAATCAGTTCGATCAGCGGAACAATATCGCCCGCCGCCCAATCACGTTCCATCAGCTGTTCACGCGCAACAGTCGGATCGGCTGCATTACGGATCAGTTTGATCACTTCGTCGATATTCGATACCGCAATACCCAGACCAACCACAACATGGGCACGATCACGCGCCTTTTTCAGAAGGTGGATGGTACGGCGGGTAATGACTTCTTCGCGGAATTCGACGAAGGCCTGAATGATTTCCTTCAGGTTCATCAGTTCCGGCTTGCCACGGTTCAGCGCCAGCATGTTGACACCAAACGATGTCTGAAGCGCGGTAAAGCGGAACAGCTGGTTTAAGACAACATCGGCATTGGCATCACGCTTAAGCTCGATCACCATGCGCACGCCCGAACGGTCAGACTCGTCACGCAGATCGGAAATACCTTCAAGCTTCTTGTCGCGGACCAGTTCGGCGATCTTTTCCATCAGGGTGGCCTTGTTCACCTGATAGGGAACTTCGGTCACGATGATGGCTTCGCGGTTGGCACGGATTTCCTCGACATGGGTACGTGCCCGCATGACGACGGAACCACGGCCGGTCTTGAATGCCGAATGAATGCCCGAACGGCCAAGAATAAGACCACCGGTCGGGAAATCCGGACCATGGACAAATTCCATCAGACCTTCGACGGAAATGTTGGGATCATCGACATAGGCCATGCAGCCATCAATGACTTCGCCAAGGTTGTGCGGCGGAATGTTGGTTGCCATACCAACCGCAATACCACCGGCACCATTGACCAGCATGTTGGGGAAACGGGCCGGGATAACTGACGGTTCCTTGGTGGTTTCGTCATAGTTATCGCGGAAATCAATCGTATCCTTGTCGATATCATCCAGAAGGAAGTGTGCGGCCTTGGCCATGCGGGCCTCGGTGTAACGCATGGCGGCGGCCTTGTCGCCATCCATGGACCCGAAGTTGCCCTGCCCGTCAATCAGTTGCAGGCGCATGGAGAAATTCTGCGCCATACGGACCATGGCATCGTAAATCGCGCTGTCGCCGTGCGGGTGATATTTACCCATCACGTCCCCGACCACACGGGCCGATTTGCGGAACGGCTTATTATATTCAAACCCGTTCTCGTGCATGGCGTACAGAATACGACGATGTACCGGCTTCAAACCGTCTCGGACGTCAGGCAGTGCGCGGCTGACGATCACGCTCATCGCGTAATCGAGGTAGCTGCGGCGCATTTCTTGTTCGATGGAAACCGGGAAGATATCGCGGTTCTCGGGATTGGTCTCTTTGGTGGACAAAGGCCGTGACCTCTTAAACGCTTGATCAGAAATGATTCAATCGGCGTGACATACACCTATTTGAAGGCACATGCCGGACCAGAAAGGCGGAAAGTATCAGGTTTGTCCCGCACAAACAATATTGACAAATCCTATCGCGCAAGGTTGGGCAATAAAGTTCAAAATTTCGCGAAAATTCGCGGATTTTCCGGTATATAAAACCGTCACTTCCCGCCCGATTTGTCGCCTTTGGGAACTTCCATCACCGGTGTCATCGGATCAGACTTCAAAACCGTCGCCTCGACATGCTTCGGTTTGCGGCCAAACCGCATCTGTGATGCGGCAATCCCGCCCAGAATGACCGCCAGGGCAATCAATGCATTGGGCTGGGGCACTTCGCCCAGCACGATAAAGCTGATCACCACCCCAACGGCTGGCACCAGATAATTGTTAAACACAAGGAAGCTGGCCCCGGCCACCGCGATCAGTTGTAAAATCAGGAACATGGCAATGCCGGTCGGAAACATGCCGAGATACATGATGGCAAACGCGCCTTCAGGGTCCCAGTCCATTGTCCAGGGCTGATCGACAATCAGGGTAAAGGGCATCAGCATTAAGGCGGCAAATGTCAGGATCACGGCCGTCGATCCGATGCGCGGCTGATCACGCAGATTGCGCGCCACAAGCGACGAGATCGCATAACCGATTGCGGCAACCAGAATGGCCAACTGGAACAGGAACTCGCCCCCCAGCCCGGAAAGTGTTTCCGGCCCGACCAGCACAATCACGCCAATCGTTCCCAAAATCACCCCGACGACCTTGCCGGTCGAAAGCTTTTCATCATGGGTAAAGAAATGCGCCAGAACCACCGTGGTCAGCGGCACAGTCGACATCAGGATCGCGGCCAAACCGGCATCGACCTGTGTTTCGCCAAAACTGATCAAAAAGAACGGGATGGCATTGCCAATCAAGGCGACCATAAAGGTCGAAATCCAGGCACCCCGCCCCTTGGGCAGTTCGGATTTACGAATAGCTGCGAAACACCACAGAACAAGGGCGGCAAAGGACAGACGACCACAGGCCACCACCAGCGGCGAATAGGCATGCACGCCGATTTTGATGAAGGTGAACGAACTTCCCCACATCAATGCCAGCAGCAACAGCAAGCCGTATTCACGAATTCCCGGACGTTTCATTTTATCAGCCCATTTTTGCCATACTTATTGAGCCTTATCGCGATGACGAACAGACCAGATCAAGCGTTAAGACCCATACGCTTTTTAATCAAGGAAATACCTTTTCACAGATTTTGCCCCAATAACAGCACGCTGCAGGCCGCTGAATGCAGTTTGCGAAATTCTCGCATAGATGCCCTGCCTTAAGGCAGATCAAAGCGTTTCAGAGATAAAAATGAAAAAAAGTCACCATCGACACAGAATAGTTATTGCGAATGAATTGCAATTGCATTACATTACGCATAACAAAAAAATCGGGATATGAGATGATGAGTTATGTTGATCAGGAATTGACGGTCGAAGACATGCTTGCCGACCCGATCGTTCAGACATTAATGCGCTATGACGGCGTCTCTGCCAGTGATGTTCGTCACACGATCGAGCAGGTAAATCAGAATCGGCCGGAAAATCCGGTGGATGGCGCACATGCCGACGCATGGGCAACGACCAATCCGGTTAAACCAGGGCTGCACAACACGGCGGCGTAACGCACCTGCCCACCTTGGCAGGTGCTATCGGGCGTTCAGGGCCCAGTCATATTCATAATCGGCGATATCAAGTTCCGTGATATCGCCCAGTGCTTTCGTCAGCTCCGGCCCGGCGAATTTTCTCAGATGCGCGATGAATTCCGCATCACTTTTCCCGAAATCATCCCGATACCAGTCATACAGGCTTGAAAGCACAAACCCGCCATCGGCATTGATGCGCACCGCGCGCGGATGGTTGATGAAATCGCGCGCCGCCTGATCCAGCTGCGCTTCAAGCTTATCCGCATCAAAGGCCTCCGGTGCCAGTGCCGGGCAACCGATCGACGCACAATTGACCACATAATGAATGCGCGCATCGCGCCAGATCGGTCGCAGGATGCGATGTTCGATATCATCAAGGCTAAGTGTTCGGCCCTCGACCGTGATCAGCTTTTTGCCCCATGGGCCAGAAGACAACAACGATGAAAATAACCCAGGCGAGATATCGATATCGCGAATGCTATCGACCGGATAATGATCGAGAACCACCTTGACGGTCAGCGCATTATACAGGTTCACCCAATAGGCAAATTGTTGATCGCGGTTAAGCGCATCGACGCTGACCTTGGTCATGGCATCGACATAGCCCGCGACCATCCCCGCCCCGCCATCACGACTGGCCGCTGCATAATCAAAGCTGGTCACACCGGGCTCATGCTGGATCACGTATCGATCCAGCACCGTCTGCCAATCGCCATGGTCAATCTCGACCGTACTGCTTGGATCATGGGCCTGCCAATCCGGCCATAAATCGGCATCCGGCGCAGCGTGCACGGGGCGCACAGGCGCAACAACCGCGACAGCAATCAGCAAAAGGGACAGGGCAACACTTAACGCACGCATGATCACCAGACCAGATTTCAACAGATTTGATCCCACCTTACCCGCTGCGGGCAAAACCGGCGCATCAAACCGGCGTGATCACTATCATCACGCCCGGTCATCCCCTTGATCGGCTTATATACATTTAACCCCAAGTTGGGTTATACTGGCCGTCATGATACAGGCAGGTGCAATACAGGTTATCCCCGGCAGTGGCGGGCAACTTGGTCAGATTATTGCCACACGCGCCCTGCTCGGCTCCGGGAGCCACCCGCCGACCAACGGGTCGGGCGGAACGATTGCGTCTGCGCCGCAAACATTGCCGGCCGCCGTTGCACTTGTCCCGCTGTCGAGCACCATCGCCGCCACACAAGCACCGGCAACCGGGCCTTCGGCACGGACAGAGCAAGCAACCCCGTCGCAATCCTCCAGCACCGGCGATCGCCAACCGGCACCACCACCCTCACCAGCGCCCGCGCCTGCGCAATCCGCACCGGTCAATAGTGCGGCCTCGGTGGTGACCATCATTCAACAGCTTGATCCACGCGATATCAATGGTGCTGCACCGGACGATGCGAATACACAAAGCCCGACACAGCGCCAGCAGGAAGAACGCGAAGCCACCCCTGAAAATGCACGCCAACCCACCTCAAACCCTGCCCTTCTGACCGCGTCGGAGCGCGAGATTGTGCGCGAACTAAGTGCCCGCGATGCGATTGTCCGGACAGAGGAAGAAAGTCACCAAACTCTTGCCGGGGCCAATGCCGGCATGATCAGCTATAGCTATACCGCAGGCCCCGACGGGCGGCTTTATGCCACCGGCGGCAAAGTCAGCATCCGCCCGATTCAGGGGCTTGATGGTGTGGCAGCCATCGCCAATCAGGCCGCCATTTCGCGTGCGGCATCGGTACCCGGAAGTTCGGCGGCTGATTTCAATGTCGCCAAGGGGGCATCAAAGAACATCTCGGCAATGATCGCCTCACAGGCCAGTGCCGCGGCAGAAAGCTATCGCATGACCCTTGGCCTCAATGCCGCGCCGGGCAAAGTGGATCTCAGCGGTTAGTAGGATCCAAGCCCCCGTCATTCCCGTGCGGAGCCTGTGCCCGCGAAGGCGGGTACGGGAATCCATTATCGGCCACGACATAAAGATCTCGGCCCGTCGCTGCGCGCCGTCCGGAATGACGAACACCCAACGAAAAAAGCGGCCCCGATGGAGCCGCTTTTGTTTTGTCATGCCCTTGCGCTTAGGCGTAATGCCAGAACACATCAAAGCCCGGATTAAACACCGTTACCGGGCCTTCGCCGGTTTCGACCTTCTCGGCGAACTTGGCCGGTTCAGCGCGTTTTTCAAGCGTGATCTGATCACCATTGATTGGCAGGCCGTAATATTGCGGGCCGTGGATCGACGCAAAGCCTTCAAGCTTATCGAGCGCCCCTTCTTCGTCAAACACATGGGCCAGAAGCTGCACGGTGTTGTTGGCGGTAAAGATCCCGGCACAGCCACACGGGCTTTCCTTGCGCTCGTCGGTATGCGGCGCTGAGTCTGTTCCAAGGAAGAAACGCACATCACCCGATGTGGCTGCTGCCCGCAGAGCCAAGCGGTGCTTTTCACGCTTGGCCACTGGCAGGCAATACATATGCGGATGAATGCCGCCGACCAGAATGGCATTGCGGTTAATGATCAAGTGGTGCGTCGTGATCGTCGCGCCCAAATTCTTGTCATTGGCTTTGACATATTCGACACCGTCTTCGGTCGTGATGTGCTCCATCACAACGCGCAGTTCCGGTAACCGCTTGCGCAGCGGATCGAGAACCCGGTCGATAAACACCGCTTCACGGTCAAAGATATCAATCTCCGGATCGGTGACTTCGCCGTGTACACACAGTGGAATGCCAAGCCCTGCCATCCGCTCCAGCGCTGGCATCGCATTATCGAAATTGCGCACACCACTGTCCGAGTTCGTGGTGGCGCCTGCCGGATAAAGCTTGAGTGCCGTGATCACCCCGGCCTTGTAGCCCTCTTCGATATCATCGGGATTGCTGCCCTCGGTCAGATAAAGCGTCATCAGCGGCGTAAAATCATGACCCGACGGGATGGCCGCCGTAATCCGGTCGCGATAGGCCACGGCATCGGCGGTCTTGACCACCGGCGGCACCAGATTGGGCATGATGATCGCGCGGGCAAAATGCTCGGACGTCTCGCCAATCACACCTTTCAACATCTCGCCATCGCGCAAATGCAAATGCCAGTCATCGGGACGGCGAAGGGTAATGCGATTGGTCGACATGCGGCGATCTCCTGGCAAGCAATGAACCCGTTTGGGAAATATGGAGCGTTACCTAGCAGGTTGCTTTGGAATTTGAAATATCAAAGCACGACATTGGTCTCAGATCTCAGTTGCCAGACGCTACATTCGACCTAGACTAACGTGTGCAAGACGTCTCAACTTCTAAATCTCAAACGGTTTTCGTGGAAATGAAAAATACTTGGTTCCAAAGCAACCTTCCCCCTAACTGCCCTTTTATGTTCATTCATTGGAGGCATTTCTGCAGCAACATTATTCATTTTGTTCGGTGGCTATCCTAACTTATCAGAGGTGGCTAAGATCGAGAGAATCTATAGCATTCTGTATGACTGGCAGACTTTGTTAACAGGCTTGGCAGCAATTATAGCTGCGCTACTTACAGTCAATTCAATAGGAAAACAGACCAGAACCTCAACAGAGGACGCACGAAAGCAACTGATCCGGTCCGAAACTCGGTGGGAAGAGGAGAAAAAGGCAAATCATCGACTGGCGATGACCGCGCTTCCTCATGCTCTAAATGAAATTATTTACTACGCAGACAAACATTGGAACTACCTTGAGAAATTCGCGGAGGAATCACCCGACGGCATTCAACCTTTCAGGGTAGATCCTCTGAAACTGCCAGCTCCACCACTTGCAGCGCTGGAGAAACTTCAACCGGCATGCCTATTTCCTAAAGACGAGGAAATTGCGAACATTATTGCAGCTCTTACCCGCAAGATTCAGTATCATGAAGCCCGCCTAAAACTATTCCACAGAAAAGATAAGTACACGGCAAACCTAGGAAGTTTTCTAAGAACGGTGATTGAAATCCGGTGCCTAGCATCACGCTTGTTCGATTACTTTGACAACACGTATGTTCAAATCAATATTGACCAGAAAACACTAGTCCAATCCCTAAACAGCATTGCCTTTGAGAAGCCAAACTCAACAGCAAAAAGGATCACACAACAAGCAATTGAACGCGACTATCGCCGAAATTAAGCGAATTAACTTCCAACCTAATCAACAAAACAAGCGCGAAAAGGTTAGACATTTCTGCCTGACCTTTTCGCGTGGGGTGAATGATAGGGTTTGCACCCACAGTTCCCAATGCTACAAACTGCCGCTCCAACCAACTGCGCCACACCTGCCATTGTGTGGCTCGGTCAGGAAAAACGGGACAGATCTATTTTCTACCACGTCCCGCCAGCCACCCTGTTTACATGCTCTTGTTCGCTTCAATCAGGCCAGCGAAAGCACCGGCCCCTCAAGCAGATCCATCAGTTGGCCAAAATAACCGCCGGAGCGTGCGGGCGAGGTCGGATCAGAGGTAATCGCCACCGCCAGGTTCTTTTCCGGATGTGCCGCGATGATCTGGCCGCCATAGCCGCGTGCGATAATAAAGCCGCTACGGCTCAGGAACCAGCCATAGCCATACGCAAGCCCCGAATAAGGTGATCGTGTGTGGGCTTGGGTTGACTGGTCTATCCAGTCGGCCGGAATGATCTGGTCGCCATCAAACCGGCCTTGATCGCGTATCAGGGTCGCAATGCGCAACATTCCACGCGGTGTCATCGCCATCTGGTTCCCGCCGAAATAATAGCCTTGCGGATCCTGTGTCCAAGCTGGAATTTCAATGCCGAGCGGCTGGCCAAGGACATCCCGCGCCTGCGCAAGCAGGCTTTTTCCTGTCGCAACCGCAAGCACCGCACCAAGGATATGCGTGGTGCCGGTGGAATAGATCATCCGCCCGCCGGGTGTGGCGACCATCGGGCGGCGCAGCGCAAAGGAAACCCAGTTATCGGAATTGACCCACGCGCCGTAATTACGCCCTGATGTGCCCTCAAGCCCGGCCCGCAGCGTCACCAGATCTTCGATGGTCAGGTCTTCCACACCGGGGGTGGCGTCGGCTGGAATGATAGACGGCGCGATTTCGCCGATGGTGGCATCTACCGACGGGATTGCCCCCTGTGCAATCGCATTGCCCGTCAGAAGACCGATGATGCTTTTCGAGCACGACTTGATGTTCGCAACCCGATCCAGGCCCGGCCCGCGCGGTGCTTCGGCAACAATGATATCTTCCCCGCGTTGCACCATGATCGCATGAAGCTGGGACATGTTCGCAATTCGCGAACGGATGTCGGACGGCGTTTGTGCGAAGGCCCTGGCCACAAAGGGAACGGCCATAGCACCCAGAAGGGTCACTGAGAAGGCACGGCGGGTCAGCATCGGGTGGGGTCTGTCGCTCGGCATATCCATCAGTCCTTGGCGGTCGGGATCACATGCGCACTCAACCTTCCAGCCAAGCAAGCCAGAAGACATATTCCTTATCTGGAATTAATTCGTCAGGAATGTGACATCGGATCACAATCGGACTAGCCCCCGGTCAGGAGCCAGGGTCAGGAGCCAAGGTCATGAGCTAGACACTCACGGCAATATCCGAAAATGCTTCGCCTGCCAGTCTTTGCGCAAAGGCGCGTTCCAGCCCCTGCTCAAACCCGCGCGTGTAGCCCTCGGTATCAAACAGTGGTTTGGTCTGGCGGTTGGCGGCAAGTTTGGTGCGGATATCGGACAGCATGTCCGGATTTTGCGCGAGCTTGAGGATGAGTTCCTCATAAGCCGGGGGTGTATCCGTGATCAGTTCCGGCAGGCCGACAGCCGAAAGCAGGCTGGCGGCAACACGGGCGGCAAACTGTTTCCCAGCCAGTGTCACCACCGGCAACCCGGCCCAAAGGGCGTCGCTGGCGGTCGTATGGGCGTTGACATGGAAGGTATCAATAAACAGATCGGCGTGACGCAGGCGTGCGAGATGTTCGGATTGCGGCATATAGCGGGCAAAGATCAAGCGATCGCCGGAGATACCCTGCTTTTCCGCCGCAGCGCGCAAATTGGCCTTGGCGACATCATTATTGCACCAAAGCCAGAGCACGCTGCCCTCCACCTTCTTCATCACGCGCATCCAGATGGCAAATTCGGTTGGCATGATTTTGTAATTGTTGTTGAGACAACAAAACACAAAGCCATCCTCGGGCAGGCCAAGCTCGGCCCGTGTCATCGCCTTTGTCGAAATTTCGCGGGTATTGTCATTGGGCTGATAACAGTCGGGAAGATAAATGATCTTCTCGTGATAACCGCTGCGCTGTTCGGGCGGAATGACCACCGGGTCGGCAACGATATAGTCGATAAAGTCCGTTCCAAGCGTGCCGGGATAGCCAAGATAACTGATCTGCAGCGGTGCGAGACGAGCGGCAAACGGCTCCAGCCGGCTATCGCGGGTATAACCCTTAAGATCAATGGCGATATCAAGGTTTTGCGCCCGTGCAAGCGTAATCAGATCGCCATCGGACATATCGCGCACATCAAAGAACTGATCAACGTTATCAAGCACCTGATCACGCTGTGCACCATCCTTGTTCTTGCCATAGCTGAACACGAATATTTCGAACTTTGATCTGTCATGATGGCGCAAAATGCCCGCCATCAGGAACATGGTCGCATGATCATGAAAATCGGCCGAGAAATAGCCAAGCCGGATTTTGCGGCCCTCCGGCGAAGTTGGCTTGATCGTTGAAACCGGCGCTGCTGGCGGCAACAGGCTTTTGGCAAAGTTGCGCGACCGGGCAAGCTGATGCGCCGGATTATCTTCAAACGGCAGAAGCGGGAATGGCAGGGCCGCATCACCCGTGATGCCAAGCTGAGCGGCATGTTGCGCAAACAAATCGCACGCCCGCCAGTCACACAAATGGCTTTGTTCGCGCAATTTTTCGACCATGGCCGGGACATAGCCGGGCTTGACCGCCAGTGCGCGTTGATAGGCCTCTACCGCCTCTGGCAGGGATTTAAGGGCTGCCATGGTTTGACCAAGCCCGTACCAGGCCTCGGCCAATTTCGGTTGCAGCTTGAGCGCCTTGAAATATTGCTGCTTGGCGTCTTCAAGCAGGTCGCGTTCGCGCAGTGTATTGGCAAGGTTATAGTGCGCGTCGACATAATCGGGTTTGCGCGCAATCGCGTTCAGGTAACAGGCTTGCGCCTCTGCAAGCTTGCCGGCACTTTTAAGGATATTGCCAAGATTGTTATGCGCCTCGGCAAATTCGGGGGTGCGCGCGATCACCGCGCGATAGCATTCCTCTGCCTCATCGAGCTTGCCCAGACGTTCCAGAATGACACCAAGGTTGCTTTTGGCCGCCACCATATCTGGCTGCAAGCGGACAACGTTTCGCAAGGCCTGCTCGGCATCGGAAAGCAGGTTCAGATTGCTGCTGACTGCGGCACGAAAGTTCCAGAGTTTGCCGGAATTGCCATACTGGCCCAGAAGTTGGCCTGTCATGGCATGCACATCTTGCAAACGACCGGCCTGATAGGCTTGCGAAAGTTTGGCAAACACCTCAGCCGGTGGCTCGGTCGCACCAGACGCAGCCCCCTGTGCAGGCGCCGCAACCTTGACCGGGCCGCTGAGTTCGGCAAGGGCCGTTTTGACGCGTTCGTTTTTGGGGTAATCGGCAAGGATGGCTTCATAAAGGGCGCGCGCCTCGGCCATTTCGCCTTTACGCATATGCGCCTTTGCGCGTTTCATTGCCTGATCAACTTTGAGCTTCGCCATGCCGCCCCATATCGCCCCGAACATTGATATTTTCGGGCAGTCTAGTCGATCACCCGTCAAAGGCAACCGGGCCAGCGGCAAAAAGGCGCGCAAAAGACAAAAGGCCAGGCATTTCTGCCTGACCTTTTCACAAATGGGGCGAGTGATGGGACTTGAACCCACGGCCCCCAGTGCCACAAACTGGTGCTCTAACCACCTGAGCTACACCCGCCATCGTGTGGCGCGGTTTATATGGCCCGAGGCCCCCAACGTCAAGCGCATATTTTCAATTTTTTAGCCCGATTTCCGCCAAGTTGTTCAAAGCACCGATTTTTGCGGGCTTGAGCAATCCTGATCGGGATTCTTTGTCCTTTCCTATCCGTAAATTGGGCACCCCACCCGTCTGAACATCTTGCATCCATGCTCACATGGCTTAATTAGGGTCTGAATTTACTGAATGCTTGTAATGGCATCAGAACGATCAAGAAATGCAAGGAAATCGCCGAAGCGCGGGGCCATCCCCGAGCAAGGTGATTGACGAGGCAGGTCGCAGATTGTTCTGATGTCCTTCGGATCGGAGGCATTTGCACGGGCTATTGCGTCGCTTCACCTTGAAAGGCAGTGAGCCTTTCTGCGGTAAAGCTCCTGATATCCGCACAAATGCCTCGCGACCATTTCAAGCATTCAGTAGATTTCAGACCCTAATCTGGTTCAATAACAGGCTATTGCCACAAATGCAGGTTACCAAGACACCATATATAAAGGGTTGCTTGCCTGTCTTGGCATGGAAACGGCCGAATAATAGAAAAACAGACGGAGTATCGGAATGAAGTGGGGCATCCTTAGCACCGCCAAGATCGGCACGGAAAAGGTCATCCCGGCCATGCAGGAAAGCGAACAGCTTGAAATCCTGGCGATTGCCGGTCGTGATCTTGAAAAGACCCGTGAGGTCGCTGAAAACATGCGCATTCCGCGCGCCTATGGTTCGTATGAAGAACTGCTGGCGGATCCGTCAATCGAGGCGATCTACAATCCCCTGCCCAACCATTTGCATGTCGAATGGACGATCAAGGCGCTTGAGGCCGGAAAGCATGTGCTGTGTGAAAAGCCGATCGGCCTTGATACCGAAGATGCCAAACGCCTAATCAGCGCCCGCGACAAAAGCGGCAAGCAGGTGCTTGAGGCCTTTATGGTCCGCCATCATCCGCAATGGCTGGAAGCCCGCAAAATCGTCGAAAGTGGTCAGATCGGCACGCTCACCACGGTGCAAAGCATCTTTACCTATTTCAATGCCGATCCGAATAATGTCCGCAATAAAAAGGACATTGGCGGCGGCGGATTGCTTGATATCGGGTGCTATTGCATTGTCGGACCGCGCTTTATCACCGGCAAGGAACCCGTCCGCGTGGTGTCGCTGATGGACAAGGACCCGAAATTCGGAACCGACCGTTTGGTATCTGGCATGCTTGATTTCGGTTCGGGCCTGCAGGCAAGCTTTGTGTGCGGCACACAATCCGCCGCGGTACAGCGTGTGCATATTCTGGGCACCGAGGGCCGGATTGAAATCCTGATGCCGTTCAATCCCGTGCCGGAAAACGAAGCGATCATTCGCGTTGCCGGTCAGAAACAGCCGGGCTTTGACGACGCGCGCGAAATCAAGTTCCCGGTCTGCAACCAATACACCCTGCAGGGTGAAGCCGCGACAGCGATATTTGCCGGTGAAAGCCCGGTCGATTATCCGATTGAAGATGCAATTGCCAATATGCAGATTTTGGATGCATTTGCCCGCTCTGCCAAAACCGGCAGCTGGGAAATGGTCAAATCCTGATCAACGTATTGCCGATACTCAACTGCACAAAAGCCGGGGAAACCCGGCTTTTTCTTTGGCCAATCACGCGCCGGCAAACAGGGCGGATTTAGCCTTGAGCCGCGGGAAAATAAAGTCATTGAAGGCCCGAACGCGCGGCACAGCTTTAAGATCGCGGTGCATCAGCATCCAAAGATCATTATCAAGCCCGTCAATCGCATTACCAAGGACCGCGATATTGTCAAATGCCCCGGCAAGAAACATCGGGAGGACCGCATAACCCGCCCCGGCATTGACCAACCGCGCCACATTCAAAAGTGAATTGCTGCGCATCGCGACATGCTGATCGTGAAAATGTTTGTCGCGCCACTGGGCGGCCTTGATATGGGCAAGGCTTTCATCACAGGTGATCCATGGCCCATCGCCATCCTTGGGATCACCCATGCCCTTTGCGGCACAAACCACCGATCGGATCGGGGCAATCTGCCGTCCGACCAGATTTTCATTCGGCGCATTGCTGGGCCGGATGGCGATGTCTGCATCGTGACGGTTGAGATCATAAAACCGGTTATCGGTCACGACCTGCACGGTGATTTCCGGATAGGCCTGCGCAAACGCCGCAAGATCATCTGCCAGCACGGCATGAAGCAATGTGTCGGTCGTGGTCAGGCGTAGCGTGCCGGTTGGCCGGATATCCTGTCCGGCCAGCGTTCGGGCAAGCACGGCCATTTCGGCTTCAAGCTTCTCGGCGGTTTCGATGGCCGCCAATCCCGCTGGCGTTGGTTGATAATCACCCTGCTGTCGCTCAAACAGCTTGGCACCGATACGACTTTCAATATCTGCCATGCGGCGAAACAGCGTGGAATGGTGAATGCTGGTCTGTCTGGCCGCCTGCGTGATGCTGCGCGCCCGCCCCACCGCCAGCACCAGTTTCAAATCATCCCATTCCAGCATGTGCAATCCTCCGAACGCGCCTTCTGCTCATTCGCATTATTGCACATACTATTCGATATATCGCAAATTTACTTCGCACGGATGCACATCGATACTGATCCCATCAACCAACGATATTTCTGATGGAGATTGGAAAATGACCAGAACCATTACCCGTGACGAGCTGAAAGCGGCCCTTGGCACCGCCAATGCCCCGACCCTGATCGAAGCACTTCCGGCGCGGTATTATGTTGATGCCCACCTGCCCGGTGCGATCAACATTCCCCATGATGCCATCGATGAGGGCATCAAACAGATCCTGCCCGATCTGGATGCACCGATTGTTGTCTATTGCGCCAGCGGCCCGTGCAAGAATTCCGGCATTGCCCAGATGGCGCTGACCAAGCTTGGCTACAACAATGTGCGCGATTATCACGAAGGCAAGAATGACTGGCGCGAGGCGGGCCTGCCGCTCCAGGGACAGGGCACACTTGAACAAACAGCCTGACACTATCGCCCTCGCGCAACCAAAACGGGCCGACATTTACATGTCGGCCCGATGCTCTTTCAAATGCCTTGTTTTGCGCCCACGGCTTACTTGGCAAACGCCTTTTTCATCCGCGCAATCGCCTCGGCCATTTTGGCTTCGTCCTTGCAGAAGCAGAACCGCACAAAGTTGCGCACGCCACCGTCTTCGCCCTGATAGAAGGCCGATACCGGGATGGCGACCACGCCGGCTTCCTTGATCATGATCTGGCAGAACTCGACATCATCGCAATCATAGCCAAGAGGACGGAAATCGCAGGTGATGAAATAAGTGCCTTGCGAATCAAGGACGTCAAATCCGACCTCCTTAAGTCCCTTCATCAGATAGTCGCGCTTGGCCTGCATTTCGGCGGTGAAGTTTTCGAAATAGGCATCATCCTTGTTAAGCCCATAGGCGACACCATGTTGCAGATCGGGTGCGACGGTAAAGACAAGGAACTGATGCGCCTTCTTGATCGGCTCCATCAGCTTTGCACAAGCCGTGATATAGCCAATCTTCCAGCCGGTCAGCGAGAAGGTCTTGCCAGCCGATCCGATCCGCACGGTGCGCTCATGCATACCCGGGAACGTCATCAACGGTTTGTGCTTGCGCCCGTCAAAGACCAGATGCTCATAAACCTCGTCACAGAGTGCAATCACATCATGCTTGATGCACAGATCGGCAATGAATTGCAGCTCGTCATCGCCATAAACCTTCGAGCACGGGTTCTGCGGCGAATTCAGCAGGATCAGCTTGGTTTTTTCCGAAAAGGCCGCCGCCAGTTCTTCGCGTGGCAATTCCCAGTGCGGCGGGGTGACGCGCACCAGTTTGGGAATGCCGCCCGCCAGCTTCACCATCGGAAGGTAGCTGTCATAAAGTGGTTCGATCAGGATGACTTCATCGCCGGGCGCGACCAGGCCAAGGATCACGTCGGCCAACCCCTCGGTCGCACCAACCGACACCAGCACTTCTTTTTTCGGATCAACCTCGATGCCATAAAACCGTTTATTGTGATCGGCAACGGCCTGAAGCAGTTCGGGCACACCTGCCAGCGGCGGATACTGGTTGGACAGCTCCATCGTTGCTTTGGCGGCGGCTTCGCGAATATCGGCCGGGCCGTCTTCATCTGGCGCGCCTTGCCCCAGATTAATGGCCTTATGTTTCTGGGCCAGTTCGTTCATCACTTCGAAGATCGTGATCCCGCCCGAAGCGAAAAGCGGATTGCCGACGAATTCGGTCATGAGGCGTCCTTTATATTATGGTCGTTCACCGGATGGTGGCCCCCGGCGTATCATGGTCAGTCGAGTCCCGATCATCAGGTATAATTTTTGTGCCCGACCACACCCTTGCATAGCAAATCCTGTCGCATGATGGCCCCGGAATGGCAAGCCCGGAGAGGTTTGATGCGGCCTGCCTGCCCTTCAAACAGGGTGTTTGCATATTTTTTGAACATCTTGCCTAAAACACAGTCACCAGCAAACCAGAAAATCTTAAAAATTTCATGGGTTTTGCTGGGTTTTCGCACAGAGAATCCTTAGAATGCCGTTGCCGGTGAAAACTGGCATGGTCCGTGCAATAGTCAGCGGGCGAAGCATTACGCTTTACAGAGTTCAACGCAACTCTCGCCAAAAAGCAGAGGGCGCTAATGAAAAAAATTGAAGCCATCATCAAGCCGTTCAAGCTTGACGAGGTAAAAGAGGCCCTTCAAGAGATTGGTCTCAAAGGGATTACCGTCACCGAAGCCAAAGGTTTCGGACGTCAGAAAGGTCATACGGAGCTGTATCGCGGCGCCGAGTACGTTGTGGACTTTCTGCCGAAGGTAAAGCTGGAAATCGTCGTCGAGGACACGCTGGTAGAGCGTGCGATTGAGGCAATCCAGCAAGCCGCTCATACCGGGCGTATCGGCGACGGTAAAATTTTCGTTTCCTCACTTGAGGACGCGATCCGTATTCGTACTGGTGAACGGGGTAACGACGCGATCTGATCGGTCACGCCTTTCGTTGAACACCATACGGTAACTGTTTATGAGTTTTAAAGGGTTGCATCATGTCTGACGCTGCTTCTGTACTTAATCTGATCAAAGAAAAAGGCATCCAGTTTGTCGATCTGCGCTTTACCGACACCAAAGGTAAATGGCAGCACACCGCACAGGATATCTGCACCATCGACGAAGACGTCTTTGTTGACGGCATCATGTTCGACGGTTCCTCGATTTCCGGTTGGAAAGAAATCAACGAATCCGACATGATCCTGATGCCGGATCCGTCGACCGCCGTTGTTGATCCGTTCACCGCGCAGCCGACCCTGATCCTTGTTTGTGACGTTATCGAACCGGCCACCGGCCAGGGTTACGAGCGTTGCCCGCGTTCGACCGCGAAACGCGCACTGGCATACATGAAATCCGCTGGTATCGGCGACACCGCATATTTCGGCGCAGAGCCGGAATTCTTCATGTTCGACGACGTTCGTTGGAGCACCTCGCAGGAGAGCATGGCCTATGCGCTTGACTCCGAAGAAGGTCCGTACAACACCGGCACCGAATTCGAAGGCGGCAACCGCGGCCACCGTCCGGGTCCGAAGGGTGGTTACTTCCCGGTACCGCCGGTTGACTCGGCAAACGACATCCGTGCCGAAATGGTCAACTACATCAACGAAATGGGCGTGCGTTGCGAAAAGCACCACCACGAAGTTGCTCCGTCGCAGCACGAACTGGGTATCGCATTCGGCACCCTGATCGAACATGCTGACGCGGTTCAGGTTTACAAATACTGCATCCACATGGTTGCACACCAGTATGGCAAAACCGCAACCTTCATGCCGAAACCGATCTTCGGTGACAACGGTTCGGGCATGCACACCCACCAGTCGATCTGGCACGAAGGCAAGCCGCTGTTTGCTGGCAATGGCTATGCTGACCTTTCTGAAACCGCTCTGTACTACATCGGCGGTATCATCAAGCACGCCAAAGCTCTGAACGCTTTCACCAACCCGACGACCAACTCTTACAAGCGTCTGGTCCCGGGCTTCGAAGCACCGGTTCTGCTGGCATATTCTGCCCGTAACCGTTCTGCTTCCTGCCGTATCCCGTACACCGCGTCTCCGAAAGGCAAACGCGTTGAGATCCGCTTCCCGGATGCCCTTGCCAACCCGTATCTCGCATTCTCTGCAATGCTGATGGCTGGCCTTGACGGTATCGAGAACAAGATCCACCCAGGCGAAGCAATGGACAAAAACCTCTATGACCTTCCGCCGGAAGAGCTCAAAGAAGTTCCGACCGTTTGCCGTTCGCTGCACGAAGCTCTCGACAGCCTCGACGCAGACCGCGAATTCCTGAAAAAAGGCGATGTGATGACCGACGACCTGATCGACGCATACATCGCCCTGAAAATGGAAGAAGTCGTTCGCTTCGAACAGGCTCCGCACCCGGTCGAATTCGACATGTACTACAGCGGTTAATCTTCCATCCGGAAGACAATGCTTACGCGAAACGCCCGGCCAATCGGCCGGGCGTTTTTCGTTTCACCGTCCAGCCCTAACAGTTTGCTTACCCCTTTGCCGCTAAGCTTGACCTCACCTTTCGCATCGGGATTAAATCAGCTTCATGACCAAGCCAGCATCACCATCGAGTTTCGCCGAAAAGCGCAACCGTCAAAAGGCTGACAAACTGATCCAAGCCGCGCAAAGCGCCCTTGCATCAGGCAACGCCGCAGATGCCAAGGCACGCGCGCAGCAGGCGATGTCAACCGCGCCAGGCTACGGTCCCGCCTTGATGATGATGGCTCAGATCCATCGCGCAACGGGCAATCTGAACGAAGCCGCACAGTTACTGCAATCCGCCTGCAATCTGCCTGACAGTAAAATTGACTATTTCCGTGAACTTGCCGGCATTTTTGCCAGTGCAGGCCGGTATGATCTCGTTCAGCAAATCCTGTTTGCCGCGATCCGGAAATTCCCGACACATGGGCAGACCTACAGCGACCTTGGCGTTTACCTTATTCAGAGCGAACACATCACCCAAGGCATCACAATCCTTGAAAAGGCCGTCAGCTTCAGCCCCGATAACTGGCAGGCATTGAACAATCTTGGGGCAGCACTGCTTAAGGTCGGGCGCGAAAAAGAAGCACTTGAATACCTTGCCCGCGCAGAAGAGATCGGCCCGGATGATCCGGAACGCCGAACGAGCAATCTGCTACAACTTGGTGAAGCAAAACGTCACATGGGCGATCTGGAAGGTGCGCAGGAATGCTTCCGGAAAGTCATCGCCCAAAACCCTAAATCAGGGCGTGCTTGGCATGATCTGGCCGATGTCATGAAGTTCGAGCCCGACAGTCCCGAAATCAAGATGATGGTCGATATCCTCAACGATGCTGACTTCGTGCTGCAAAAGGTTGATCGGGAGATGATCGGCTTTGCACTTGGCAAGGCCTATATCGACAGCAAAGACCCAAAGCAGGCTATCCACCATCTTGATGCCGCCAATGCGCTGCGCCGTCAGGACTTCGCCGAAAATACACCGACGCAAAAGGCCTATGATTCAAAAATTGCCTGCGGGCGGGTGCGCGCGATTGCCGATTATTTTCCGGCTGAGTTATTCAAAGACCTGCCGCAACACGACGACAACGGTCCAGCTCATACCTTTATCGTTGGTATGCCGCGCTGTGGCAGCACGCTGACCGAACAAATTCTTGGCAGTCATCCAGAAACATTGGCGACGGGTGAGTTGCGGACATTCCCGAAATTCAAGGATCGCCTGTTTGGCACGCTTTTCCCCAGTCAGCCGGAAGACCATGACAAAATCGGCAATTCTGCGCTGCTCGCGGAACTCGCGAAATCCTATCGCGAAGAAGTCAACGCGATGTATCCGCCGACCCCGGCGACAAAGCTGATCATCGACAAGATGCTGGGGAACTTTTCCTGGGTTGGGTTGATACTGGCTTCCGTGCCGGGTGCCAAGATCATTCATTGTCGCCGCAATCCGGTCGATACGTGTCTGTCTTGCTATTCCAAGCGGTTTGCCAATTTGCAGGTCTATACCTGCAACCAGACAGAACTTGGCGAGTTTTATCGCGCCTATGAGGACCTGATGGCGCATTGGCGCGCCGTCCTGCCAAAGGATCGATTTATCGAGATCAATTACGAAGATCTGGTCACCAATATCGAACCCGAAGCCCGCAGGCTGATCGACTTTCTCGGCCTGCCTTGGGATGACGCGATGCTGGATTTCCACAAGACAGAGCGCTCGGTCCGGACTGCGAGTGCGGCACAGGTCCGACAGGGCCTTTATCAGACCAGTGTTGAACGCTGGAAACCGTATGCACCCTATATCAAACCGCTCTTGAAAGCCCTGGGCATTAAACCCGATTGAACCAAGCGCGCTGATACTTCGTGGAAAAGAATTCCCGTCGGCTCAGTCGTCAGTATGCAGATCGGGTTCCATATCCGGGGTATAGAGGCGATACTGCGCTTTGCCTGCCGCCTTGGCTTCATACATTGCCTTGTCGGCCCGGCGGAGTTGCTCGCTCATATCGCAATTGCCGCCATCGAACACAGCCAAGCCGATCGAGGCGGAAATATCGCAATCATGTCCTTCCCAGACAAATGGACGGCTCATTTCGGCAAGAATGGCTTCGGCGGCCTCCGCCATTTCCTTCTCAGCGCCCTTGTTCAAGAACAGCAAGGTAAACTCGTCCCCACCAAGGCGTGCCACCTCCTCTGCACGGCGGGCTGCACGTTTCAGGCGTTTGCCGGTTTCAACAAGTACCCAGTCCCCGGCGGCATGACCTTGTGTGTCGTTCAGCTGTTTGAAACCATCAAGATCAAGGATAAAGATCGCGGCGGGCGTATCGGTTCCGCGCAATACGGTTTCACACTGATCAAGTTTCTGCATGAAGCGCGCACGGTTAGCCAACCCGGTCAGCTCATCATTATTGGCCTTGTTCTGCAATTCGCGCGCGGCATGCTTTTGCTTGGTGATGTCGCTGGTCCACCAAAGCACGCTTTCCTCCCCCTGGAACGAAAGCGGTTCGATCGATGTTTTAAGCCAGCGTGCCTCGGGCATATCAGATCGGCGCAACCGGATCTCGACGTCCTGAAGTTCGCCCAGCGCATCCATATCCTCAAGCGACTTCTCGCGATAACGTTCGGAAAGAAGAATGGAATCCGTTGCTTTGCTTTCGTCTTCAATTCCGAGCATTTTGGAAAATGTGCTGTTGAAGAATTTGAAAACGCCGCTTTCCCGGTTGGAAATCCCGACCCCGATCGGTGCACTTTCAAGCAGCCCGGTCAGACGCTGGGATGCCTCGGCGACCTCGGCCTGCGCCTTCTTAAGGCTGGTCACGTCAATCAATGACCCGATGGTGCCCGCAATCGCGCCACTTGGGCCCCTGAGGGTGGCGGCGGCAAACAGGGCCGTGCATTCCTTGTCATCAATCGCAAAGGTAATCTCGTCACGTACCTGCCCCTCGGCATCGCGTAATGGGGCTTCGAGTTCACCGACGGTTTTGGCAAGTGATTTGGGCGCGAAATCCGCCATTCTCTTGCCAATTGCCGTTTCGACATCCGTACCAAACAGTTCGGCAAAGGCGCCGTTGCAACGAGTCAGAACCCCTTCGCGGTTTTTGAGATAAACCGGGGTTGGCAAAACATCGATCAGGTGCTGAATGAACGTCTTGTGTTCTGACAGTGCCTTGGCAAGTTCCTGGGCCCGCCCGGCATCACGTAACACCAGCGCGAATGTTCCGGACGGTCCGACATCGCAATGCCAGTTAAACGGCGTTTTGCCCAGACGAAAGGCCGGAAGTTCGGCATGTTTGCCCGACGAAATCGATGCAAGGGCGTTGCGAACTGCTGCTACCGCGTCGCCATCGGTAAATTCACCGTTTTTGGCAAGATAGGCCAGAAGCTGTTTGACCTCTGTGCCTTTACGCAAAACAGATTTTGCATCGCCAAGCTGCTTTTCCGCAGCCGCGTTGACATAGACGACGGTAAGGCCGTCCGGATCCAGAAAAATAAGACTGTCGCGTGACAACGCCGCAGTTGCCACAACATCCGCACTGACTGACAAGACACCCGGCGCGCTGCAAAACAGCGCTCTCCCTTTATTCGTGTTTTATGTGATGTCCCAGATCAGACCTTTTAAGACGGCCTTGTGTATTTATATGCGCAACCCATTGCATATACTGGAGAATAAGTCATTATTTTTTTGAATAGCAGGACATCAAACACGGGTGCAGGTCAGAATATCGTTATTTTTTCGCCGGAAGATCGATGTAACCGCGATCAATGCAGTGTTCGAGTTCCTTGGCGACGGCCAGCATTTCCTGAAAGCTCTCTCTCAGATGCTTGAGCTTTGCCAACTCGTCCACCGTCGGGTGTTCCTCTGCGCGATCATCGCAAAGATGAAAGGCAAATTTCAGATAATCCGCCCGAAGCCGTGCAACGGTGATCATCAGCGGCACGGCATTTTCAACCGACATATCCGGAATGGCCGGGCTGATGATTTCGTGATTGATCTCACGCAGGACATGCTCCATGCCCATCATGAAACGGCTTTTGCTGCGCGTCGGATCCTCTGTCATGACTGATACTCCTGCACCATAGGGATCTGAATAATTACACCAGTATCCATCCGGAAAGTAAAAACTCCTATAACAACTTACCACTCATGGTCGCATTTCCGACCACAGCCCGGCAGACTTTCCATGATCGCACCTTGCAGGTAAGCGCAAGGCGGGCTAGAGGTTAAGATAACAATTGTTCACATATGGGAATGCGAAGATGGAAGCGCGTGTAAAGTGGCTTGAAAACCTGACCTTCACCGGAATGAGTGGTACCGGACATGGTGTCGTCATGGATGGCGACAGGGATAACGGATTTGGCCCGAGCCCGATGGAGATGCTTCTGCTTGGTATCGGTGGCTGTTCGTCGATTGACGTTGTTCATATCCTCAAAAAGGGTCGTGAAAACGTCCTTGATGTTGAAACAGACGTTAAGGCCGAACGCGCAGAAACCGACCCGAAAGTCTTCACCAAAATCCACCTGCACTTCAAGGTAAAGGGTGAAAACCTTAATGAAACAAAGGTCGGCCGCGCCGTCGAACTTTCGGCAGAAAAATACTGCTCGGCATCGATCATGCTGTCAAAGGCCGCAGAGGTCACCCACAGCTGGGAACTGGTGGAATAATCCGGTTACTCATAGCGGCGATATTGATGAAAAAGCGATCTGTTCCCAGATCGCTTTTTTGTTTCTCGCACCATGCGACTTCCCGCGTTAACATCTTCTGACAAAAATAGAAAAACCACGTCCAATCCCGGGAACCGAACGGAGCAATCATCATGGGTACGTCCCGCATATTTCAGACTGGTTTGGCATCCCTTGCCCTGCTGGGACTTTTGACGACAGGTGCCTGCGCAAAGTCAGCCGACCCGCTTTCACCATCCGGTGCCGCAATTGCTCCGCCCGCTGAAGGACTGCCGTTTGAAGATTATGTCCGCTCCACACGCCAGCAACTCCGCGACGTCCTTGCCGCGACGCGATTTGCGCATGAAGAAAAACCGTTTGGCATTCATACCCTTGATCAGGTTGTCGATATGCGTGCACCTTTCGCACTTGGACCGGTGAGCAACACCTGCACCACCGACGAAACCGACCGGACGCAGGGAAATGGTGTTGGCTTCCTGATGGTACATGGCCTGACCGACAGCCCTTATTGGTTAAGTGACATCCGTGATAATCTGCGCCAACGTTTTCCCTGTGCAACGTTTCACGGTGTTCTTCTTCCGGGGCATGGCACGGTGCCGGGTGACTTGCTTGATGTCGAATATGAAGACTGGCTTGAAACCGTTCGTTTCGGCATGAACAGCTTTGGGGATGAGATCGATCACATCATCCCGATGGGCTTTTCGACCGGGGCCGCCTTGATTGGGCGAGTCTATAGCGAACAACAGGCAAACAGTGATTTGGTCAGTGCGCTTATTATGCTGTCGCCCGGTCTTGCCGCCAAAAGCGAACAGGCCTGGCTTACCCCCTATGTCCGATATGTCAAAGACTGGGTCGGTCAGGGCGGGAATAATGATCCGGGCAAATATGGTTCGATGGCCATGAACGCAGCAGCGGAGTTTTATTTGCTGACCAAGCCCTTTGGCCATGGAAAGTTGGCCGATTTCGATGTGCCGGTTTTCGGCGTTGTCAGTTCGGACGATCAGACCATCAACCCCGACCTGATGCGTGACTTCTTCTGCAACAAGGTTAAAAGCCCGCAAAAACACCTGATCTGGTATCAAGGCAAAATTGACCCGCCGACTAGCAGCGCAAATTGTGACGACATTGAAATTGTCCGCTCGGAAGACGACGAGATGCGCACACTCAACCATGCCCACACCGCAATTACCATGAGCCCCAAGGACCCCATTTATGGCCTTGATGGCGCGGTCCCCGATTGCGGGCATTATGATGTCGAAACTGCCCGCTCAAACTGCCAGTCCGGCACCGATGTTCTGTATGGTGAACGCAATCTTTTTGACGACGCGCCCCCCGGCACAATGCGCCGTGGCACATTCAATCCCGATTTCCCGGGTATGATGGACAAAATGGCCGCCTTTATCGCAAAGGCAATCACCGAACAGGACTAGGAACTGAAGCCGCCCCATGACTTTTGCGACCGACATTTTCCAAACACCGGACGGGATACATCTGCGCTTTGGTGTTCAGACGCCCGAAAACGCGCGCCAGCATGTCCTGATCCTGCAGGGGCGCGGGGAGTATATTGAACGCTATCAGGAAACGGCGGACGAGCTTGCCGAACGTGGTTTTGGCTGTGTAACTTTTGATTTTCGCGGCCACGGTGGCTCGTCCCGCGCAACGAATGATCCGGTCATGGGGTATGTCCATGATGTTGCGCAATATATCGCCGATACACGCCATGTTATTGACCATGTCAAAAACGTCTACGGGATTTCCTGCCCGCTTCTGATAACGCACTCGACCGGCGGGCTGGTTGCGATGGCGATGATGCTCGATCAACCGGATCTGTGGGAAAGCGTGGTGATGGTCGCGCCATTTTTTGGACTGGGCGGCCCTGACTGGTTGTCATTGGCGGCGCAATTTGTCGCCGACAGTATGTGTCGATATGGATTTGACAAACAGTACCTGCCTGGTCAACGCAAACTAAGCCCGCTTGCCGGGTTTGAGGCTGAAAACATTCTGACTTCCGATCCGGTCCGCTATGCGCGAAATGTTGCCATCTTGCAAAACAGTCCGAACCTTGTGGTTGGTGGCGTTTCTGCCGGCTGGCTTGATGCCTGTTTCAAGGCGCAAGCATCGCTGACCACCCGGATCGAACAGATGAAGTCCGGCACACGGTCCCTGCCCCCCATCACCATTGTTCTGGCCGGGAACGATCAGGTTGTTTCAAACCAGACGACGGAAGATCTGTTTGGCAAAATACCGTCGATCACCATCGCGGAGATCCCCGAAGCCCGCCACGAAATTCTTCAGGAACGTGACATTTATCGAAACAGGTTCTGGCAAATTTTTGATGCGCACATCGCACGCACGCAAAAAAGTAAATCCGGGAGACCTAGGCGGTGATTTGAATGAGTTTTGCCCCTAGAGCTTTGCCAGAAGTTTCGCCTTGATCGCCTCATCAACAAAGGCAGCTTCGATGGCGGTACGGGTCAAACCACTCAGCTCTTCGGGGCTAAAACCGAACACCTCCTCGGCACGCTGATATTCGGCTGCAAGCGAGGTAAAGAAAAACGGTGGATCGTCAGAGCCAAGGGTCACCTTGACCCCCGCGTCGTAGAATTTGCGCAAGGGGTGGGATGTGTAATCCGGGAAAACCGACAGCGCGATATTCGATCCCGGACAAACTTCCAGAACGATATCACGCTTAACCAGTGTTTCGACCAGTTTGGGGTCTTCGATTGAACGCACCCCGTGGCCGATCCGTGTCACAGGAAGTTTTTCAATCGCATCCCAGACACTTTGCGGTCCTTCGACCTCGCCTGCATGGGTGGTGCAGCCAAGACCGGCATCGCGGGCGATCTTGAACGCCGGATAAAAATCTTCCTGCGTGAACATGCTTTCATTGCCACCCATGCCAAAACCGACAATGTACGGGTGGCGACAATCAACCGTTTCACGCGCGACCTTGACCGCAACATCCGGCCCAACGTGGCGCACGCAAGTCATGATAATCCGGCCGATAATCCCGGTTTCCTTTTCGGCACGGTCAATACCATCAACGACGGCTTCAAGATGATCATCAAACGACAATCCGCAACTGGCCGCATGGGTCGGCGAACAGAAAATCTCGACATAAAGCGTGCCGACCTTTGCCTGCTCTACCAGATAGGAACGGGTCAGATCGGAATAATCCTGCTTGGTGCGGATGGCGGCACTCGCCTTGTCAAAACTGTTGAGGAACTCGGGAAAATCACGCCAGATATAACGATCCTGCGCGTCATAGATATCACCCGGCAATGTCAGACCATTGCGCTTGGCAAAGCTGCGGACAAGCGATGGCGTCATCGCCCCTTCAAGATGCAGGTGCAGTTCTGCCTTTGGAATGGTCGTGTTCATCGCGGTGCTCCGGGTTTGTCGGCATCATCTTATACCGATACCTTCTAACCCAAACCAACCCGCTTGGTCACGCAGCAACCGCACGGCGCGATGATTTGCGCGCAGCACTCCTTTGCTGAACGTACGGATCATCGGCCAAGGATGCCAACGGCCCGATAAACGGCTCAAACCGTTGCCATTTCTCAACGGAGTCCTGATTGATCGGGCGACGAACCTGGATCATGCTGGCCGTCGCAGCAACTTTGCCGGCACGATAAAATTCAAGACATCCCGGATGCCAATCCAGTCCGCAATGGGCCAAATAATCCTGTGCAACAGCTTCCGGATCAGACACCAGATCTTCGTACGAAAGATCATACAACTGGCCATTTTGATCTGCTTCAAAACTGGCATTCATCAGACAAACATAGCCGCGGTAGTAATCGGACAATTCGCCGAGATCATCGGAATACCGCATCGGGATTGAAAACGGTGTTGTGTAGATCGAAAGACAGGTCGCAAGTGGATAACGATGGGTGTGAATGATCGGTGCATCGGGAAAAACGCGCCGGATCATCTCAACACGCAGGAAATTGGCTGGTGTCTTGTTGGTGACAAACCGCTTTTCGTGCGCATAGGCCTTAAGTGCCGCAAGATACTGTTGGCGAATTTTCTTCGCTGCCTTGGCATCGATGCGTGCCAATTGATCAGAAATCTGGCCACGTCCGACCACATCAATCACCGCTTTGGCAAAGTCGCCGATTTCGCCGGCGGCATGCACATCGGGATGAGCACCAAGAATTCGCTCGGTCAGAGTTGTTCCGGATCGCGGCATCCCAACGATAAAGATCGGGCGCGGGCCATCTTCGTTTTCTGAGCTGACATCTTCCAAAACCGGGACCGATCCCGCCATATCACGCAAACGCGCAAGTTCCATGAGTTCGCGCGGCATATCAAACGGCCGCTCCGACCGGTTTGCACTATGCCCCAACCGATAGAAATCAAAGGCCTCTTTCATGTTGCCTTTCATTTCCTCGATTTTTGCCCGCGCAAAGGCCGCCTTGTAACGCTCCCCTTTTGCGATATCCGCCTTATCAAGCATTGCATCAAGGACACCGCTGGCGTCTTCGGGCATGGATTGCGGGCGCATAAAGGAGATTATCAGGTATGGCTGGGCACTGAAGGAAGGATCCAATTCAATGATTCGATGGCAGGCCGCAACAGCCTTTTCAGCCTCACCCGCCAAGGCATATGAAGATGCCAACAACATTCGAACTAACATGTTTTCGGCGTTGCGTGCGACATACTCTTCAAGCAAATCAAATGCCTGTGCATGCTGTTCCTGATGTAGATAAATGCGTGCGAGCAAAGTCTGACTATCTTCAAACTTGGGGTTTTCAGGAGTGATAGCACGCAAAATTTCAATCGCTTCCGACAAGCTTGGCGCTACGCTTAGGCCCGGACTCTTGTAAACCTCTGCTTGGAATAATACGTCGGCCAACACATAGGGCAACAAATCGTTCTGCGGCGCAGCATGAATACGCTTTCTGACTGCGGCTTCCAATGAGCCAAAGTCATTTGCCTGATATGCATATCGAAGAAAATTTTGGGCCACGGGGCCCCAGTACCGATCATCCAGCGAGAGAGAATTAAACAGTTTCTTCAATCGTCTACCAGCGTTCGCAAGATAACTACCTTGCAACTCGCTGACTGCTGTCATGATTTCGATATCAGTTCTTTTCGGATGCAAACGCAACAGCCGCGCACCGATTTTGGCCGCCCTGTCAAATTGGCCGACTGACATTGCCTGCTTCATTTCGTGCGCAATGTCTTTATTTGACTGCGTCATTCATCTGTCCCTGGATGCGTAATTGTTGTTCTACGCCCCCTCCCCAAGTACAGAGCGACTATAGGTCATTTACAGGATAGTGCACAGCACAAACATTGATGAATTTACGTAAAATCACGTAAACGTGACCAATATGTGACACAGGATTTGGCTATCGACTCACTCAACGGGAAGTTGGTGCTTGTCCTTGGGCGACTTCAAGCTTGCTGACGCCAGAACAGCGCCGCCAACGATCAAGGTGCATCCAACGATAATAGCCGGCGTTGCAATCGCCTTGCCGAACGCAATCAACAAGCAGGTGCTAAGCAATGGCGCGCCATAGGCCAGAACACCGAGGATCTGAATATCACCGTGTTTGGTACCATGGTCCCAGACGAAAAATGCGGCCCCGACCGGGCCCAGTCCGAGCCCTAGAATAGCAAGCCATTGTCTGGCGTCCGGCGTTACCCAGTCTTCGATCATAGCATGCGTAACAAGGCCGAAAATCGCGGCACCTGCACAAAACCCGCAGACTGCCCCCACCGGAACATTTCGATAGCGCCGGTTCACGACTGAGTAGCCTGACCACAGAAGTGAACAGATAATTGCCGCCCCGTATCCCAGCGCGAATGCCGGATCAAAGGCGAGGGCTTGCCCTTTACCCACCAGAAGAACCGCCCCGGACAACCCCAGAACGGCACCCCCGATATGCTGCCATTTCAGGCGTTCGCCGGGCAAAAGTGCGGAAAACAAAACAATCAGCAACGGCCACAGATAAGCAATCAGACTGGCCTCAACTGCCGGCGCGTTTGCCAGCGCGACAAAATAGAAAAAGTGATAGCCAAACAGCCCCGCCACACCAAGCGCCCAGGCACCAGGTGGTTGACGCAAGGCGCGAACCACATCACCACCGCGGAGCGAGATCCAGAGCGCACTGAAAATGCTCGCAATACCAAAGCACAAACTGACCAGTTGAAACGGCGGGATGTCGGCCACTTCGGTCGTGAACAGGGCAAGCATGGCCCAAAGAATTACGGCAACCGAACCGATCAAGGTTGCCTTACGTTTTTCATTCATCGCGCCCATCCGAGTTTGCTGATTTTGCAAACTGGAAGATGCACCTGTTTGACGATCCGGTCTTTGCCCAAACTCCGGAAGTTTGCGACAAGGACCTGGTGGGAAGTATAGCCCTAAAAGCCCGCCGGATCGCGGCGGACCGACCTGGGCGCGCAGCCAAACCGGCGGGAAAACGCACGTGAAAAGGCGCTTTGATCGGCAAACCCGACCGCATTTGCCAGATCGGACATCGAAAGGCGAATTTCGGGATCACGCAAAAGCGCCATGGCCATTTGCAGGCGTTGCTCGGTTAGCCAACGCATCGGGCTTGTCCCGACATGTTTTTGGAAGGCACTAAACAGGCTGCTCTCCGATTGGGCGGCAATGGTTGCCAAATCACTAATCGTGATGTCTTCGCCCAACCGGGCCTCCGCCCATGCCATGGCACGGACGAGCCGTGATGGCAGTGCGGCCATGCCAAAGGCATTCCCGCCACGGCTCTGACGGCTGCGCAATAAAAGCGTTTTCAGGCAATCGAGCATATCTGTCTGGGATTCTTGATCGTGTAGCGGTGCAATAGCCTGCAACAGCGCGACTAATCCCCTCTGATGCCCCAGTCCCACTTCAAGATACGTCGCAGCACTGCCATGGCGATGCCAAAGTGCCTCAAGACCGGTGCGATGGGCCAGATCGGCGTCGACATCAAGCACAAGGAAGCGGTTTAGCCCCTCCGCACGATAGGCATGGGTTTTGCCCGCCTCGACAAAGGCCAGTTGGCGACCGCACACCTCACCCCCACGCCCTTCGACCTCCATCTCAAGCTTGCCGAGCTCGGAGATGATGATCTGATGGAAATCGCCGTGGCTGTGGCTTTGTGCTTCGGGGCGGTATTGCCGCATGCTGTACTGCATCGGATCCTCCGTCTCGCAGAATGACGGGCAAAGTTTATCAGTGCTTTTCGCAATGATAAATCCTTTCGCGCAGCGTCTTGATTGATCGCCTGCGCCAAACATCGCCGTACAGGATAAAGTGCCGTAGGAATGTATTGATTGATGCAGGATTTATTGTCACTGCGCACCATATGTTACAGTATGTTAATCAGAAGAATTGCCGATCAGGAAAAGCCACCGGCACGAATAAGGACCAGACGGGGAGATTGAGGTGACCTATTGTGAAAAATGTGATGCGGTTCCTGAAATCGCACCTGCAAACGGGACACTCTTTCTCTGGCCGCCAGTTGCCCATACCACCGGTAAAATCCTGGCCGGTGCGAAATCAATCGGCATAGAGGTCGAAAAAACAACGTCTGTTGCAACACTTTCCATTCACTACACCCGTCCGGGTCTGCGAGCGCTGATTGATGCCATATCGAACAGTCTCCTTCCCGAAGAACTGTCAGACACCAAGGCACTGATCATGCCAGGCGTTCAGCGTCCCGAAATCGATGACATCGCCCAGATCACAAGCCTTGGCGCGATCCGTGCAGCAATCGGGGCAGAATGGCTGGGTGACCTGTTGCGCGACAACCGGCTGAATTCGGTATTTCAGCCGATTTTTGACATCAACGACCTTGGTAAACCCTATGCCCACGAATGCCTTGTCCGCGGCGAAAGTGCGACCGGCGATGTAATCAACCCGGGCCAGCTTTTTGATGCAGCCCAGTCCGCGACCTTGCTGTTTCAGCTTGATCGCGCGGCACGTGCGGCCAATGTCCGCAATGCCCACAAGGCAGGCGTGAAAGGCAATCTGTTTATCAATTTCACCCCAAGCTCGATCTATGATCCGGATTCTTGCCTGCGTTCGACCATCGAAGTCGTTGAGGAATGCAATCTTGATCGCAGCAATGTTGTGTTCGAGGTGATTGAAACCGAAAAGGTCCGCAGCACGGCACATCTGAGCGCCATCCTTCAGTCCTATCGTGATTCGGGTTTCCGGGTTGCGCTCGATGATGTCGGATCAGGCTATTCGACGCTGAACATGTTGCCGGAACTGCGTCCCGATATCATCAAGATCGACCGTGAACTGGTCGATCACGTCGATCATGACAAGTTCAAACAGGCAATTGTCAGCAAGCTGATCGCGCTGGCCAAGCAGCTTGATATCGAAGTCATCGCCGAAGGCATAGAACGCCAGGAAGAACTCGATTTCCTGCGTGATCACGATGTTGACTATGTGCAGGGCTTCCTTCTTGGCCGCCCTGCCCCAACACCGTTTGCTGCCAAGGCAGGCTAACCACGCCCGAAACGCCTAAACCCGGGCCATTTCCGCCAGTTCGCGGCCGACCATCCGCTTGTAGCTTGCCACGATCTCTTTGCCCTCACTGCGCGGGACAGCGATGGCAAGCCGCATGGTGGCTTCGCCGGAATACATGATCAGCAAACACCGTGCGGCAATTATTTTGAAATCACCATCATTGCCACGAACCCGCAAGATCGCCTTGGCCAGAAGGTCCGCATTGGCACGGCTGACCTCCATTTCCATATCGCGCAGCGTCTTGTCGGCTTGCGTTCCGGTCCAGATATCGCAAATCACCGGTTCGGCCAAAAACAGCTCGTAATAGGTATCAATCAACCGATCAAAGGCGGCGAGCAAGGCATCTGGCGAATTCACTTCTGCCAGCGCCTCTTCGATGCAATGCAAGGATTCGGCATTATAGCGATCGGCAAGCGCATGAATGATCGACGTCTTATCGGGGAAATACTGATAGAGCGATCCGATGGAAATCCCCGCCTTTTCCGCGACCTCCCCCATCTTGATGGCATCACTGCCTTGGGCTGAAATCAGCTCGCAGGCGACTTTCAGGATGGTGTCGACCCGTTCGCGACTTCTTTTTTGGGTCGGTGCGCGGCGCATTTTTTTCACGTTATCAGACAACGCGTTAGATCCTTTATCCTCGAAATATCCCGGCATCGCTGCGCAGGTTTCACAGGCTTGTGATGGGCCAAAGCTCTTGACGATCAAAATATGAGGATTTATCACATTTGGCAAATGTGAGGATTCCTCACATTTTAAAAACCTTACTCAGGAGCCAATTTGATGCCAACCAATCCCCGCTTTCTTGTTCTTGGTGCGACGGCGAAAACCGGCCGCCGCGTTGCCGAAAAACTCATTGCCCTTGGTCATGATGTGCGTGCTGTTTCACGCAGCACGACACCCGCCTTTGACTGGACCGATCCGACAACCTGGGATGATGTCCTGCGTGATCGCGATGCGGTCTATGTCACCTTCCAGCCCGATCTTGCCGTTCCGGGATCAGATGACATCATCGCAAGCTTTGCCAAGCGCGCGCTGATGCACGGCGCAAAACGCATTGTGATGCTATCTGGCCGCGGTGAAGAAGCCGCCCACCGCGCTGAAGACGCCCTGCGCCATTCCGGGGCGGATGCCACGGTGCTTCGTGCCAACTGGTTCTTCCAGAATTTCAACGAAGACCTGTTCCTGCCTTACATCCAGCAAGGCACCCTGGCCCTGCCCGCAGGTGACACGCCCGAACCGTTTGTTGATGCCAATGACATTGCCGAATGCGCGGTTGCTTGCCTGCTTGATCAGGTCCATATCGGCAAGACCTATGAGCTTTCGGGGCCGAGTGCCGTAACCTTTGCCGACGTCACTGAAATGATTTCCAGTGTTGCCAACCACCCGGTCAGTTTCGTGGCCATCACCGTTGATGAACTGGATGCCGGACTTGAAGCAGACGGTATGCCCGACGAAGTCCGTGGCCTGATCCGCTATCTATTTTCCGAAGTCCTTGATGGCCGCAACAGCCAACCGACCAGCGATATATATGAAATTCTTGGCCGTCAACCCAACAGCCTGCGCAACTTCGTCGAAGAAGCTGCGAAAACCGGCATCTGGGACGTGGCCAAACGCGCCTGATACAACGCAAACGGCGCGCTGCAATCATGCTGCGCGCCGTTTGGTTTATCTTATGCCTACTTGCCGGACGGCCCTATTCCTCACCGCCGCGCAAAGATCAGGAAAACAGTGTTTTGTTTTCTTCGATGATCTGAGGAAGACGTTCCATGGTGCCCGAAAGGTGCTTGCGCATTTCCAAGCTTGCCAATGCGCCATCACCCGACTGGACGGCGTCAATAATCGCCTTGTGACCTTCAAGCACCGAGACCATTTTACCCGCACGTGGCAGATCAAGGGTTCGCACCCGCGCCAGATGACCGCTGCGTGCCGTGATCTGCAAATGCAGGTTTGACTGGTTCACCCCGTTAAACAAGGCCGCGTGGAAGGTTTCATCAAGTTGTTTGAACAGGTCGATCTGTTCGATATCGCCAACCAGTGCTTCCTGCATTTTGACAATGCCCTTGGCCTTGACGACGGCTGGGGAGTCCTTGGCCTCGGCCAATTGGCGGACGACCTCGCACTCCGCAGCAACCCGAAGAAAATGTTCTTCGCGGATGCGGGCAACATCAATCTTGGTTACCACGGTGCGCGACTGCGGATAGGACACCACCAGACCATCTTGTTCAAGGCGCAAAATGGCTTCTCGTACGGGGGATTGGCTGACATTGAAGCTTTCAGCCAATTCCGCCCGGACAAGCGTGGTTTCCGGAAGCAGGGACAGAGAAACAATCTGGTTACGGACTTCTTCGTAGACCAGCGCAGATGCCGGAACATGCATGCTGGTTTTCACCGATCCGTCATGCATCGAAATCAGTCCGCCCGTTGGTGTGTTCATGTTTTTGTGTCTCCCTGGCATTTGCCTACATGCCCCTGTTGGACTGAAATTGTCATTACATCAATGTATTGGGCAACAGCAATGTCAAAGCGGGTATTGCTGCCAGCAGAACGAAGAACAGCGCCATGGCAACAAAGAACGGAATGGATGCACGTGTGTATTCCCCGGTTTTAACCCCCAAAATGCCGCAGACCGTAAACATGATCACGCCGACTGGCGGCGTCAAACCGCCAAAGTTGATCAGGGTGACAATCAGAATGCCCATATGCACCGGATCATAACCGGCACTGACCAGAACCGGCATGACGATCGGGGTTACCAGAAGGATATTGGCCGCACCTTCAAGGAACATGCCACTGACCACCAGCACCCCGACAACCAGGATCAGGATTGCGGTTCTGTTTTCAGTCAGCGTGGTGACAAATTCGGTGATCTGTTGCGGCGCGCGTTCAATCGTCATGGCATAGCCAAGCACTGCTGCCATGATGATCAGCAACATCACCATGCCAAGATCAGAGATCGACCCAAAGATGGCTTCCTTGAGCCGGGCAAAGTTCAGCTCGCGATAGACGAACAACCCGACGGCCAGCGCATAGAACACCAGAAACGCCCCGGCCTCTGTCGCGGTAAAGATACCAAAGCGGAACCCGACAATCAGGATAACCGGAAAGGCCAGTGCCCAGATGCTTTCAAAGAAGCTGGCCGTCAGTTCCTTGGCCTTGGGAAGTTCCGGCAAATCCGGCGTGTAGCCGTTTTTGCGCGCAACAAGCCAGGATGTGATCATCAAAACGATGGTCAGGAAAATGCCCGGCAAAACACCGGCTAGGAACAGCCGCCCGATGGAAACTTCGTTGACAAAGCCAAACAGGATCAACCCGATGCTGGGCGGGATGGTTGCGGTAATGATCGACCCAAAGGCCAGAACCGCCGCCGTATTGGCCTTGGAATAGCCTTTCTTGATCATGCTGGGGCCCAGCAGGCGGGACTCCATCGAGGCATCAGCCACGGCTGATCCCGAAATACCCCCCATCATGAAACTCAGCACAATTGAAACCTGTGCCAGACCGCCTGCCATCCAGCCGGTCAGAAGACTTGCAAACTTAACAAGGCGATGGGTGATCCCCGTCACGTTCATCAGATTGCCGGCCAGAATAAAGAACGGCACCGCCAGAAGCGGGAAGCTTTGTGTGGCGGTGACCATTTTCTGGATCACAACCGTCGGCGGCATAGCACCCGTCATAACAAAGACCGGAATGGAGGCAAGGCCAAGTGCAAAGGCAACCGGCATCCCGCAGATGAGGAAGACTGTAAACAAACCAGCAATCAACAACAGCATCAGTTGATCTCCCTGTTGCGAATGCGTCGAATAAGTTGGGCAACCATGGTTCGGATCATCAACAGAATGCCGACAACCATCGAAGCATGAATATAAGAAGCATTGATCTGCGCGGCCCCGACCAGGCGCGGATGCATCAAAATCATGTTTGTCCACGCATAGTTCAGAAGGAACGCAAGAAATCCGATAATCACCAGAATATTGATGATTTCCACCCATGCGCTTGCCCGTTTGGACAGGATTTCACGCAATATCTGAAGACCGAAATGCCGGTCTTCCTGCATGGCAATGTCGGCAGCCAACATGCAAAGCCAGGCAAAGATCAGTTGCGCCATTTCGACTGACCAGATGATCGGCGATCCCATGGCGCGCGCCACAGAGGCCACCGCCACAAGAATGACCACAGCGACAAGCAATATGCCGCCACAGGCAAACTCAATCCGCTTGAGCATCTATTCAATTTCCATTGTGAAGTTTGAAGTGCGTTGCCCGGTATAAAAGCAACGCACTTTCGCTAGGCTACCAGAAGGTTCGTGGTCTTAGCGACCAAGAACCTTGTTAACAACAGCGGCTTCTGCTTCGAGTTCGAGCATCTGGTAAACCGGTTTGACGGCTTCCTTGAACGGTGCCAGATCAACTTCGCTGACCTCAACGCCACTTGCAGCAACGTCTTCAAGCGCCTTTTCACCGAGCTCGATGGTCAGGGCCGAGGCATAACGACCATTTTCCACGGCCAGATCACGAACGATTTTCTGGTTTTCCGGTGAAATTTCGTCCCAGGCTTCGGCACCGACAACCAGTGCGGTGACAAGCTGGATATGGCCGGTTTTGGTGACGTTCTTGATCACTTCATAAAGCTTGGCGTTCCAGATCGCGGTCGGCTGTGCTTCGGCGGCGTCAATCGTGCCAAGCTGAAGGGCGCTGTAGACTTCGCCCCAGGCAATCGGGGTCGGTTCTGCACCCATCGCACGGATGGTTTCAATCCAGACCGGTGCACCGATGGTACGCATACGAACACCCGAAAGATCGGCCGGGCTTGAAATCGGCTTCTGCGTCAGGGCATGGCGCGCGCCCTGATACCAGTTCGAGGCAATCATCACGAGGCCGGATTTTTCACGCAATTCTTCACCCCAGGAAATGTATTCATCCGAAAGGGCAAATTTGTCAGCCTGTTCATAGGTATCGAACAGGAACGGTGCCGACATGATAGCAAGTGACGGCACGAAACTGGACAAACGGGCGACATCGGTCACGGTACCGACAGCAGCACCCGCACGCGCCTGATCGATCATTTCAGTGGTGTCACCAAGCTGCGAGTTGTGGAAAATCTCGATCTCCACATCGCCGTTGGTTGCCTTTTCCACATCCGTTTTAAACTTTTCAAGTCCCTGTCCCATCGGATCATTCGGGGCCAGAACGGTCCCGATCCGAAGGGTTGTTGCCGCGTTTGCCGGCATGACAGCGGCCAGTGCGCCTGCGACGACTGCACACAGTCCGAGTGATTTCATAGTGAGTTTCATTAGAGACATCCTCCCGATGGATTGGCTTTTACCAAAATTGATATTTTAGTTGCTTTGAAATTCTAGATATCTCGCCTCTATCTTGTCAACGAATTTCTCAAGCCTGTAAATTTGTTTATTTTCAATAACTTGAATAAAAATCATCCCTTGCCACCGGGCAACTTGTCAGTGACCGGACAATGATCACCGCAGACAAACGCGCCCGAAAGCACACCAATCAGACGCCCTGCTCAGCGAGCTCGGTCAGAGGACGCGACAGCAAAAAGCCACCTGATCAGATGGTTGGATCAGGCGGCCAATAGAAAGACGGGAGATGTTATTGGGAAATGCTGCGATATTTCGCAGGTGTCAGCCCGGTAAAGCGGCTAAACCGCGTGGTCAGATGGGCCTGACTGGAAAAGCCGGTTTCAAGCGCGATTTCGGCAACCGGGGCGTTGCCATCACGCAACATATGCATTGCGCGTTCGATCCGCCGACGCAGAACGAATTGGTGCGGTGCCTCGCCGACGGTTTTGCGGAACATGCGGGCAAAGTGATAAGCCGACAAATCAGCAACGTCTGCCAGTTCTTCGATGGTTAGCGGTTGATCAAGGTTGGCATCGACAAAATCAAACACCCGGCGTTTGATCACAGGCGACAACCCACCGCGGACCTTGAAACCAAGATCACGGCGCGTTGAGTAACTGCGCAGCATATGGCCCATCAAAAGCTGCCCGGCATTCGACATTGCCATCCGATCGGCGGGCACCTCCCAATCAAGTGGCAACATTGCCTGCCGCACAGTCTGTTCGATCAGCGGATCAAGGAAAAACGTCTTTTCCGGGACTTCGACCGCATTGGGTTCAATGTCAAAGGCCTCGACCACGGCGCGTTCCCAGGCGGCATGCGGAATATAAACGTGAAACAGCTCCACCTCGCCATGCACCAGCCAGTCCGATGTCAGATAGGCCGGCATCAAACAACACC
Source organism: Thalassospira sp. CH_XMU1458 (assembly GCF_037027205.1). Taxonomy (NCBI): domain Bacteria; kingdom Pseudomonadati; phylum Pseudomonadota; class Alphaproteobacteria; order Rhodospirillales; family Thalassospiraceae; genus Thalassospira; species Thalassospira sp. CH_XMU1458. The sequence goes on from NZ_JAYMDW010000002.1 coordinate 1,175,559, forward strand.
GACCGGGACCACCGCCACTCATCGGGTCTGCGCCGATCTTGCGCTGAATGCCCGTACCGCCATTGACATAGAGACTGATGGTGTGGTGATCAGGATCGGTATAGCGGGTCAGGACATCTGCCTTGCGCCGCCAGTGGGCCGCCGAGATGCTTTCGCCGAAATCACCCGCGCGCAACAGGTTCGCATCCCCAATCAATTGATTGAAGACTTCAAACTTCTGATAGCGCCCGTTGGGCTGAAAGGATGATGCGGTCTCTGCCATTTTCTGTTCCTGACATGAAGACCACATCATCGCATTGTGATCTGGATTTGCAAAGCAATGCGCATGCAACCCTGACCTGTTTTGCGCAAGAATGTGAAAACGCCGCCCATCCGCGTAACGATCAAATGCCGAAATGCCGCAACCAAATCCGCGCCCGGTCCGCATCCCGCGCTTCGTAGGCGGCAAGGACCTGATCCAGATCATCAAATTCCGGCATTTCCATCCGCCCTGCCAGCGCCGTCAGTCGCATGGTGTACCATGCCGTAATGCCACCAGTCGGCGCATGATCAAAACGGGGAAAGACCGGATCATGGTAATCATCGCATTGCCAGATATCTGGCAGGGCGGGCTCGATAACCAGTGCGCGCGCCAGTCCGACGATATCGATGACGCCGCTATTCAGCGCCTACTCTGCCTGTGCGCGGGTCTTAAAGCCACCGGTCAACATCAAGGGCTTGGTGGTAACCTTGCGGGCCCGCTTGGCGAAATTCATGAAATAAGGCCCGCCGCCAGCACCATCAGAGGCCGCCTTTGCCCCCGGAAAATAAGTGCTGCCACTGATATCAATCAGATCGATTTTGGTCTGATCAAGCGTGGCGACGACAGCCAAGGCATCATCTTCGCTTAGGCCACCTTCAAGCTGATCGGTGGCATTCAGTTTGACTGCCACGACGAAACCGGGCCCGACGGCTGCGCGCACGGCACCAATGGTTTCAAGTAGCAACCGCATGCGATTGGCAATCGGCCCGCCGTAGTCGTCGCAGCGCTTGTTAAACAGCGGTGAAAGAAACTGACTAAGCAAGAAGCCATGGGCCGCGTGAATTTGCACCCCGCCAAACCCGGCATGCTCAGCAAGTTTGGCAGTTCTTGCAAATTGGGCCGGGATTTTACGGATTTCATCATCTGTCAGTGCCGCACATTTCAGGTCCGGAAGATCAAGCGCACTCGGCCCCTTTGGCGTGCTGGTCGGGGCATAGGCAAGTGCGCCGGCATGACCAAGTTGTAGCCAAAGGTTACTGCCCTTTACCGAGCCCTGCCGGGCAAGCGTGCGGAACCGGTCAAGGTCCGCATTATCATCGAGCACAAGATTACCGGGCTTTTCGGCATATCCCGGTTGCGCCTGTACTTCACCGATGATCGACACCCCCACCCCACCCTCGGCCCAGCGGCGGTAAAGCCGATTCTGGGCCTTGGTCGGGTGGCCGGTGCCATCCCCAAGCGAGTCCGACATTGCCGATTTCGCAATCCGGTTCTTGAGGATGACACCATTTGGAAGCTCCAACGGTCTGAACAACGGATTTTCCAAGATCAATGATCCTTGCGCGACGGGGATGGCCAATTCAGAACCAGTCCCGACAGGACATCCCCCGGTTCGGTGATGTACGTGCCATGTGTGCGGCGGCCCTCATGCAGTTCCGCCGCACTCAGGTGAGACATGCTGGTAGCAGTTGCTACATCACGCAAAGTTTTGGCGGCAGAGGCTTTCCGGATCGCGCGTTCATTTTGCCAGGCTTCGATGGCCGCACGCAGGTGACCGACAAGGCCCAGCGGGGCATGTTCGAAAGATGTGATCGCTTTCATGATGAGAATCTCCAATCTGTGTTTATCCAAGATTGAGGATTCCTCATTGATTAATCAAACGAGAAGATCTAATCTTATCTATTAGAAAAACTCACAGCATAAGTTTCGCGCTATTGTTGCGAAACGCACCCATCGCGTTCCTTTTACCAAGAGGCCGATCATGAATTCCCCGACAAGCGTTGTTCACAATCTTGATCTCGATCTTGCCAGAACGTTTGTCGCGATCTGCGAGACTGGCAATTTTTCACGCGCGGCCGAGAAGGTTCATCGCAGTGCCTCGGCGATCAGCCTTCAGGTCAAAAAGCTTGAAACCATGGTCGGGCGGGAATTGTTCAAACGCGAAACCCGCAAGGTAACCATGACCGAGGATGGCGAGGTTTTGCTGGGTTATGCGCGGCGTTTGCTTAAACTCAATGACGAGGCGATGTCGCATTTTCATGCCCCGGAATTTGCCGGCACCGTGCGGCTTGGCGTCCCGAATGACACCGGCATCGTTGCCATTCCCGAGATCCTCAAACGGTTTGCGCAAACCCACCCGCATGTTGATATCGACGTCAATCTGGGTCCGACACGCACCCTGCGTCAGGCCATCCATAAGGGCGATCTTGATATCGCAGTCTTCAGTTTTGATGCGGAGCTTGATCGCCAACCACCGATCCACGCCGAACCGCTGGTCTGGCTGGGCGCGCGTCATGGCAGCGCGATTGACAAACGCCCCCTGCCGGTATCGATGGCCGAACCCGGTTGTTACTGGCGGACCATGGCACTTAAGGCGCTTGATGATGCGGGGGTAAATTACCGCATCGCCTATACCAGCGAGTTTTGCCAGGCACAGATTGCCGCCGTGCGGGCCGATCTGGCGATTGCGCCGCTTCCGATCAGTGTGATTTCAGATGATCTTGTGCATCTTGGCCCGTCGCACGGCCTGCCGGAAATCGGTGAATACCGCATGACCCTGGCCAAGCGTGATGGTCATGGCGCGGTCGAGGAGGCATTGGCCGAACATGTCATTGCCGGGTTCCGCAAGATTTCCGAACGCGGCATGCGGGTGTTTGCCTGATCACCCGGGCATCATAGCCCCCTGTTGCGCCCCATATATAGCGGTCGTCGCCCGCCGTGACATCAAGAAACTCACGCAATCACAGGTGTGAACTCAGCCACACATGAGTCCACCCATTTGGTCGCGAAACCTGCCGCCAACCGCCCCATATGCAAGAGCGTTTTTGTAACTTAAAGTTAAGAAACTGGAAACGCGTTGTGTTTTCTGTATACTGCCCCACGAATATAAAGGCCCAATAAAACAGGGAAGGCTACACTATGGGAAAACTCTCTACCCTCCTCTTCTCGGCAGCACTTTCGACGGCTGTCGTCGCAGGCGCATCTGCACAGGAACAGGTAAAGATCGGCATGCTGCAAGGCTTCACCGGCCCGACGGAATCACTCGTCAAGCCGATGGCACTTGGCGGCGAATTGGCCATTAAGGAAGTTTCCGACAGCGGCCTGCTGCTTGGCGGGCGTGAAGTTGTTTCGGTACGCGGTGACAGTACCTGTATCGACGCAGCAGCAGCCACCGCGGCGGCTGATCGTCTTGTGACGTCTGATGGCGTTCACGGCATTAACGGTGCGACCTGCTCTGGCGCGACCACGGCCATCCTGAACAACGTTGTCCGCGCAAACGGCATCGTCATGATTTCGCCGTCGGCAACCTCGCCGGCGCTGAGCGAAATCGAAGATGACGGGTACTTCTTCCGTACCGCGCCGTCGGACGCACGTCAGGGCCAGATCATCGCTGAAATCCTTGATCGTCGCGGCATCAAATCGGCTGCGCTGACCTATACCAACAACGACTATGGCAAAGGTCTTGCTGACGCCATTCAGGCGGCATACGAAGCAAAAGGCGGCAAAATCACCGCCGTTGCAGCCCATGAAGACGGCAAAGCCGACTATTCTGCTGAAATCGGCACCCTGGCATCTGCCGGTGGTGAAGTTCTGATTGTTGCCGGTTACCTTGACCAAGGCGGCAAAGGCATCATCCAGGCATCGCTTGATACCGGTGCGTTCGACAAATTCGTCCTGCCGGACGGCATGGTTGGTGAAGCGCTGACCGACAACTTCGGTGATATGCTTGATGGCTCGATCGGCACCAACCCGGGTACTGACAGCCCGGGCGCGTCCATGCTGGCCGAACTGGCTTCTGGCAAGGGCTTCAAGGGTGATGATCCTTATGTCCCGGAAGCGTATGACGCATCTGCCCTGCTTCTGCTGGCCATGCAGTCGGCTGGTTCGACCGATAGTGCTGTCTACAAAGACCACATCCTGAAAGTCGCCAATGCACCGGGTGAGAAAATCTATCCGGGTGAACTGGCCAAGGCGCTTCAGATCCTCGCTGATGGTGGTGACATCGACTATGTCGGTGGTACCGCGCTCGAACTGATCGAGCCGGGCGAGTCCGCTGGTAGCTTCCGTGAAACGGAAATCAAGGGCGGCAAGTGGGAAACGGAGATGTACCACTAAGCCGATCATCCTTTGATCGCTAACGACGCTGGAACTGTCAGAGACTTCGGTTTCTGGCAGTTCCTCTATTACCGGGTCGTCACCGCAATATTTGGTTGATCTCCCTGGTACAGAACGCATGACAAGGGTCAAAAACTCCCAATGATACGGGTCGAAAACATCGCCAAGAATTTCGGCGGCATTCAGGCAGTCGATGGCGTATCGCTATCCATTGAAAAAGGTTCCATCACCGGCCTGATCGGGCCGAATGGTGCCGGTAAAACAACATTGTTCAACATTATTGCGGGCGTCTTTCCGCCGTCTTCGGGGAAGATCTTCCTGGATGACGAAGACGTAACCCACCTTGAACCGCACGAACTTTTCCACAAGGGCCTTTTGCGAACCTTCCAGATTGCGCACGAATTCTCGACACTGAGTGTGCTGGACAATCTGATGGTGGTTCCGGGCAACCAGCCAGGCGAACAATTGCGCCATAGCTGGTTTAATTATTCCCGCGTCAAAGAAATGGAAGCCCAAAATTACGAGCGTGCGCTTGAGGTGATCGATTTCCTTGAGATTGACCATATCAAGCATGAGTTGGCGGGCAATCTTTCCGGTGGTCAGAAGAAACTGCTGGAACTGGGCCGCACCATGATGGTCGAACCCAAGATCGTCTTCCTTGATGAAGTTGGTGCCGGCGTGAACCGTACGCTGCTTAACACCATTGCGACCTCGATCAAGCGCCTTAATGAAGAGCGCGGCTATACCTTCTGCCTGATCGAGCATGACATGGATTTCATTGCCAGCCTGTGTGATCCCGTGATCGTCATGGCCGAGGGCAAGGTCCTGACCGAGGGCACGATCGAAGAGGTCAAGAATAACGAGGAGGTCATCGAGGCCTATCTCGGCACAGGTCGCAAGCATGAACGGAAGGTGCCGTCATGAGTTTCTTAAGCGCAACCGGCATGACCGGCGGCTATGGCGGCAGTGATATCCTTCATGACTGCACGATTACCGTTGAAAAGGGCGAGATCGCCGTTGTTGTCGGCCCCAATGGTGCCGGCAAATCCACCGCGATGAAGGCAGTGTTTGGCATGCTGAACCTGCGGCAAGGATCAGTGGTTCTGGATGGCAAGGACATTACCAACCTTGCCCCGCAGGAACGCGTGCCCGAGGGTATGGGCTTTGTACCCCAGAACCGCAACGTGTTCGTTTCGATGACGGTCGAGGAAAACCTCGATATGGGGGCCTTCATCCGCAAGGACGACAAGATCGAGGAAACCAAACAACAGATTTTCGATCTGTTCCCGATCCTTGGCGAAAAACGCAATCAGCCCGCAGGCGAGCTTTCCGGTGGTCAGCGCCAGCAAGTCGCGGTTGGTCGGGCACTTATGACCCAGCCAAAGCTGCTTATGCTCGATGAGCCGACCGCGGGTGTTTCGCCAATCGTGATGGATGAATTGTTCGACAAGATCGTCGAAGTCGCCAGAACCGGCGTCGCCATTCTGATGGTTGAACAAAATGCCCGTCAGGCGCTTGAGATCGCCGATCACGGTTTTGTCCTGGTGCAGGGACGCAACCGGTTCACCGATACGGGCGAAGCCCTTCTCGCCAACGAAGAAGTTCGCCGCTCCTTCCTGGGCGGCTAAGTGGGGACTTGAATGGAAATTCTTAACGCACTCGCGCTGTTTACCAATTTTGTGGTCGTTCCGGCGACTGCCTATGGTGCACAGCTCGCCCTTGGGGCGCTTGGCGTCACACTTATTTTCGGCATCCTGCGCTTTGCGAACTTTGCGCATGGCGAGTTGATGTCATTTGGCACCATGATCACGATTTTGGTCACCTGGTTCCTGCAAAATATGGGCATTTCTATCGCCCCCTTCCCGACCGCCCTTCTGGCTTTGCCGATCGGGGTACTGGCCGCCATCAGCATGGCGCTTGTCATGGATCGGATGGTGTTTCGGTTTTATCGCAAGCAGCGCTCAAACCCGATTGTCTTTGCCATTGTGTCGGTCGGCGTGATGTTCCTGATTGCCGGTATTATCCGCATTGTCATCGGCCCGGCGGATCAAAGCTTTGCCGATGGCGAACGCTTTATTATTGGCGCAATTGATTCACGCCGCGCCTTGGGCCTTGATGAAGGTATTGCGATCAAGCAAAGCCAGTTGATCACGGTTGTTGTCACCGCCATTGTCGTTGCCTGGCTGTTCTGGTTCTTGCAGAAAACCCGATCGGGCAAGGCCATGCGCGCCTATTCCGATGACGAGGATCTGGCACTGCTTTCGGGGATCAACCCGGAACGTGTGGTGATGATCTGCTGGGTTATTGCCGCGGCACTGGCAGCCATTGCCGGCACGCTATATGGCCTTGACAAGACCTACAAGCCGTTCATCTTCTTGCAGATCCTGCTTCCGATCTTTGCCGCCACCATTCTGGGCGGCATCGGGCAACCGGTCGGCGCGATTTTGGGCGCGTTCATTGTTGCCTTCTCCGAGGTGACGGTGACCTATGCCTTCAAGAAGTTCCTGACCTATCTTGGCCCGACGGATTGGGCGCCGGACGGGCTCGTGCAACTTCTGTCGACGGACTACAAGTTTGCAGTCTCCTTCATCATTCTGGTCGCAGTTCTTCTGATCCGGCCAACCGGTATTATTCGTGGGAAAGTGATATGACGAAGAGAGTTGCGCTCCTATATGGCCTGATGTGCCTGGTGTTGATCGCGATCGGCTTTCTTCAAAGCTGGAACGTCGCCTTTGGCATTTTCAATCTTTGTGTGATCTCTGCGGTGATGGCGCTCGGCGTCAATATGCAGTGGGGCTATGCCGGCCTGTTTAATGTAGGTGTAATGGGCTTTACCGCCCTTGGTGGCCTTACCGCCGTTCTGGTCTCAATGCCGCCTGTGGGCGAAGCCTGGGCTGCTGCTGGCGGGGATATTGCCCTTTCCTTGCTGAGCCTTGCGGCGACCATTGTTGCAGTCATTTACGCCCGCCGCTTTGTTCACCCGGCATTGAAGCTTCCGGTCACGCTTGTTCTTTTGCTGGCGGGCTACTTCCTGATCGGGGTGTTCTTTGGTCCGGCGACCGATGCGATTGAAAGAATCGACCCGGCACTAAGCGGTTATCTTGGTGGTGCAGGCTTGCCCGTTCTTGTTGCGTGGCCGCTTGCCGGTTTGGTGGCCGCCGGTGGCGGCTGGCTGATTGGGCGGATCGCGCTTGGCCTGCGGGCGGATTATCTGGCGATTGCCACCCTTGGTATTTCCGAGATCATCATTGCGATCATCAAGTATGAAGAATGGCTGTCGCGTGGGGTTAAAAACGTCACCGGCATTCCGCGTCCGGTGCCCTATGAAGTCGACCTGATCGAAAGTGAATGGTTCATCAGCCTGGCCAATTTCTTTGGTGCTGCCGAGATTTCCGATGCCGCCAGCCTGTTTGTCAAACTGTGCTATGCGGTGCTGTTTGTCATCGTGCTTGCGATCATCATGTGGTTTGCCGAACGCGCACTGAAGTCGCCGTGGGGCCGCATGATGCGCGCCATTCGTGACAACCGCGATGCGGCGGCCGCGATGGGCAAGGATGTCAAACGTCGCCACCTGCAGACCTTTGTTCTGGGCTGTGCGGTGTGCGGGATTGCCGGTGCGATGCTGACCACCCTTGATGGGCAGTTAACGCCAACCAGTTACATTCCGCTGCGCTACACCTTCCTGATCTGGGTGATGGTGATCCTCGGTGGCTCGGGCAACAACTGGGGCTCGATCCTCGGCGGCTTTATCATCTGGTTCCTCTGGGTCGAGGCAGAGCCGTTTGGCAACTGGTTCATGTCAACGATCACCGCCCCGCTTGGCGAAGGATCGGAGCTTGCCCAGCACCTCGTCGCCGGTGCGGCCTATATGCGTTACCTGATGATGGGGGCGATCCTTTTGATCGTCATGCGATTTGCGCCAAAGGGGCTGATCCCCGAGGCCACCAACCGATCAACGGCAATGACGCGGTCTTCCTGACCAAACATTCAAAAGCGGGGCGGATACAATGCAGTATCCGCCCGTTTTTTTTATGCGTCGAACCCTTCGCAAAATCCGAAAACACCGCAAGAACGTGAAAGCCACGCGACGCTGATTGTGGCCTATTGGTTGTTACCGGATATGCCCCATATATCCGCAAATCCCATGATTGGTCCCCGCGCGCTGCCAACCTGCGTGACCAGTTCTGCGTCACCCGTCACCCTTCGTGCCACCAATGCCTTTGCACGTGCTGTTTTGAAAGCCCCGATGATGACAGCCCTTTTATTCGTGATCGTCACCGCCTGCTGGGGATTTACCTGGTATGCGATCAAACTTCAGATCGGACCGATTCCGGTCGAAATTTCGATCTTTTATCGCTTTGCGCTGGCCGCGGTCGTTTTGTGCGGCTTCCTGTTGATAACGCGCAAATGGCGGCCGGTGCCATGGCACGCCCATCCGTGGATCGTGCTTTTGGGCTGCGGGCTGTTTGGCATCAACTTTATCCTGATGTATTCGGCGACCGGCTATATCGCCAGCGGCATTGTTGCGGTGATCTTCACCACCTCGACCATTTTCAATGCGCTGGGGAACTGGGCATTTTACGGCAACCGGCCGGGCTTGCGTTTTGTCTTTGGCGCAGCATTCGGGCTTGCTGGCATCGCCTGTCTGTTTGCCAATCAGATCTATGCCCTGTCGCACAACGCCAATGCCATCACGGGCATGCTGCTTGCGCTTGGCGGTACGGCGGTGTTTAGCTGCGGCAACATGGTGTCGGTCAAACTCAACCGCATGGGCATTCCCAACCGCGATGCGGTCGCGCGCGGCATGATCTATGGCACGGTGTTGCTGTTTATCTTTGCCATGTTTCGCGGCCAGACCCCGGTCATGCCGACCGATCCGATCTATATCGGTGGTTTGCTGTATCTCGCCATTCCGGGCTCGGTCGTGGCCTTCATAGCCTATCTCGCACTGATCAACCGGGTTGGAGCAGGACGAGCGGCCTATGTCACCGTCCTGTTCCCTGTTGTGGCGCTCACGGTTTCAACCTTCCTTGAAGGCTATGTCTGGACACCGATCGGGGCAACCGGGCTTGCAATGGTGTTACTTGGCAACATCACGATCTTTGCGCGGCTTCCGAAGTTCATTGGTATGAGGAATAAAACCCTCGCGGCGGAATAGGACACCTGATTGTCTGATGATTAAAACGGGGCCGCTTGGGCCCCGTTTTTTGATCCCACCTTCAGGTCCGAAACTGGCGAGCAGCCAAAAACCAATCCGCCTAACCTTCGTTGGTCACCAACAGATCGACGGAGCCCGCGATGCTGCCCCATGAAAACACCACACGTTTGATATCGCTTGATATGGAACTGGCTTGCCGCCCGAAACTTCGCGGCATTAATGGCCCGAGAAACCTCTCATCCGCTGGTGGCTTACAACCCAAACAACTGCCCACCCAGCCGATGGACCGCATCAGTTGGTTGATGCTGATCTCGCTATCGATCCTGTGGGGTGGGTCGTTTTTCTTCACCGAAATCGCGCTTGTCGATCTGCCGCCCCTGACGCTTGTGCTGTGCCGGGTGTCGATTGCGACCATGGTTCTGTGGTGGGTGGTATTGTTGCGCGATATCGCGATACCGCGCGATCCGAAATTCTGGGTGGGCGTTGCCGTGATGGGCGGGCTTAACAACTTGATACCCTTTTGCCTGATTGTCTGGAGCCAGACACAAATCACCAGCAGCCTTGCCGCCATCCTGAATGCCACCACCCCGCTTTTCACCCTGCTGATTGCTCATATCGCAACAGACAGCGAAAAGCTGACCTTGCGCAAAACCATTGGTGTGCTGATCGGGTTTGGCGGCGTGATCGTGATTTTCGGCCTGCCGACATCTGGCAACACGATGGGCCTGCTTGCGCCGGGTGCCGTATTGCTTGCCGCATTCAGTTATGGTTGTGCCGGGGTGTTTGGCAGACGTTTCGCCACCACCCCGCCGATCCTGACGGCGGCCGGCATGACAAGTGCATCCAGCCTGATGCTCCTGCCGCTTTCGATCATCGTTGATCAGCCCTGGCACCTGCCGGTTCCGACCACCAGCACCATCCTTGCCGTGCTGGGCTTTGCAACGCTGAGCACGGCGCTCGCCTATATCCTCTATTTCGCCATCCTCAAACGTGCCGGGGCAAGTAACCTTCTGCTGGTTACCTTCCTAATCCCGGTCAGTGCGATTTTGCTGGGGGTTGGGTTCCTTGGCGAGGTCCTTTTGGCGCAGCACATGATCGGAATGGCAGTTATCGGGTTTGGTTTGCTTGTTATTGACGGGCGGATTTTATCTCGCCCCAAGCCAGCTCAGCCCGTCACGCCAACCAAATAAGAAAGGCCGGAATTTTCCGGCCTTTCTTTATGCATCAGTGATCAAAATATTCGGCAGTCTGCATATCCTTGATCAGGCCAATCTCACGCGGCAGCCAACCAAGCACCTGCTGCGTGCGACCGCTGGAGGCACAGCAATCAAGCTCGGCAAAATGGCTGAACCAGCCAAAATAGTCCTTTGCATGTTCACGCGATAAGGACTTGAACGGCAGACCAAGACCGACACTGATCGTATGGGCGATGTCGGCGAAGGCAACGCCTTCCTCCCCCACGGCATGATAGGCCGGTTGGCTGGCGTGGTCTTCGATGGCAAGACGATAGGCACGTGCTGCATCCAAACGATGCACCGCAGGCCACAGGTTATCGCCATCCTCGATACAGGCAACAAAGCCCTTTTCGCGCGCCAGATTGATCAGAAGCGGCACAAAACCATGATCACCCGCCCCGTGGACCGACGGCGGCAAGCGCATCACCGATGCATTGACACCCTTGGCGACAATGTTTGCCACGGCTTCTTCGGTGGCCTTGCGCGGGATATCGGCGGTTACCGTATCGCTTTCGACCACCGGGCGGTCCGCACGCAACAGCCCAATGCCAGATGTGACAATCATCGGGCGGTTTGATCCGGCCAGAACCGATCCCATCGCCTCGATGACATGGCGGTCCTTTTCACAACTTTCGACAAAGCGGGTGAAATCATGATTAAAGCCGGTATGGATCACCGCATCACAGGATGCCGCCCCGCCTTGAAGACTGCCAAGGTCATCCAGATCACCGCGAAAGACGGTCGCGCCGACGGCAGCCAGTTTTTCGGCCCCGGCATCGCTGCGCGTCAGGCCGAGCACCGAATGCCCATGATCAAGAAGCTCCTTCACCACAGCTGATCCGACAAAGCCCGTCGCACCCGTTACAAAAACACGCATAGTCACTCCATCCCAATATCTGCAAAACAACCGGACCGCATCGCGTCCTGTTACGGCCACAATATCGCTTGCCATCTGGACGAACTATACGCATCAGTCCATGATATATTTTCATTCGTCCAGAAACAGGCCGCTATATGGATCCGCTCCACTCACACGTAGACCTGCCCCAAGGCTGTTATAGCCTCCTCAGCCGCAAGGCGCCGCTTGATCGCTGCTAACATGTGGTGAAACTTGGGAATTCCGCGGAACGACCAGATCGAGCGCTATGTTTGCGTGGCAGTGCCGCCGGTTCTCGGGAAGACAGATCCACAGCACTGGGTCAGCCCAGGTGCAAGCGGTTCCTTGAAAAACTTCGCCGGCAGGCTAGCGATCACCTTCTGCTGACCGCAGCCATCCGAACCTGCTGATGCGGGGAATTAAATCGAACACAAAAAAAGACCGCCACGATGGCGATCCCGATTAACTTCCGCATGGAATATCTCCGATTATTTTAAGTGAATTGGGGTCCTGTACCCATAGGCGAGCGAACCCGGAACGGGTATGCCGTCCAGTGATATGCCGTACCCGCCGTCGAAATCTTCTGATGTAATAGAAATCCCCATGCTTATTCGCGATTCTTTCCGCTTTGACACAGAGATACCACGCCAATAGTTCAATACGGAGACTGCTTTGATGTAGTGTCCACCACCCATGCCTCCGAATATCCCGTATGTGCCTGGCTCTGGATGTGAGTTGGCGATTACTGTCTCAGTGATCCGCCCTCTTTCTGATGGCGTGGCAATGTTGATACCAACGCCCTCACCTACTGCTCCGTCTGGAAAATCTGACTGTTCATAAATTTCAGTTATGAGAACGGACGAGACTTTGCAGTCGTCCCCATTGATCTGAACACCAAAAGCATAGCGTTCATCTGACACGCCAGAAGTACCTGATATTACGCCGCCTTTTATCGTAATATCGTTGGCTGAGGCCCAAACGCCCATATATCGATTTCTGATGTAGTTAACGCCATCGGATACCGACCCAGATCCTTCCAGCTTTGCCCCGACCCTGAACCCGGATATCTTGCCTGTCTTCTTAGTGTCATATAAGCGGGAGCCAGCCCCCATAAGCTTGACGCCGTAGTCCCATTCGTTCCCCTTGTTTGAAGAGCGTATCGCATGCCCATTCAAATCAAGATGCGCAGATTCCGTGAAAATGAGTCCGTCACCAGACGCGACATTAATATCTGACGTCAAAATATAGCTGCCACTGCCATAAATTCCGCTTTTGTCAATTTCTCGGATGGCAGGCTCGCAACCAGAAAGGAAAAGCAGCCAGAAACAAGTCAAAATGAATTGGCGCAAGGTTCATTTTCTCGTTAGTGATGTGAATTATGTAGCTTACCCCGACACACCTTTAAATAGCAAATCCATCCGCTTAGATTCCAGTGACCAAGGCCAAAAAGGCGGCGTGTCTAGTGAATCCAGATGAGTTAGCGTCGGATGCAACATGGCTGGTGGTAATTGGCGTTAGTGTAACAGAAAGAGGATTGGCGAATACAGACCGTCTGAAATTTGGTGAATGTCTAAGCAATATGCTGAAGCAATCAAACCGCTCGTTTTGTCCAAGGCGAAGTTTAAACTATAAGAGATTGCAGTCCTTTCGTAGGACATATCGACGCCATTTCCTGTGCTAAACTAAGGCAAAGCGGAGATGGCTTGTTGCTTCTCACCTATTACCTTATTGATCAGCATGATCAAAACAGACTTTTACGAGCAAGAATTATTCGGACTGATCATCTGCAAGATTATATGTTACTTTTCTGACCGGTGTAGACTTAGACTTGTACGTCGCCAAATAGAACAGGTTTCTGATCCTTTCCCGCTTTGGCTCCCAAGTTCCCGAGTTCACGTTTTTAGCAACGCTTACCATACCATCACTACCAGTCGACGTTGACTCTGGATCAGCCCCTGTGACCAGCCCTACCACCGAACGCTAATGATCAAGAAGCTCCTTCACCACAGCTGATCCGACAAAGCCCGTCGCACCCTTTACAAAAACACGCATAGTTACTCCATCCCAATATCTGCAAAAACTACCTGCCCGCATCGCGGCCCGTTGCGGCCACAATATCGCTTGCCTTCTGGACGAACTATACGTATCAGTCCATGATATATTTTCATTCGTCCAGAAACAGGCCGCTATATGGATCCGCTTTCCGATATCCTGTCCCTGCTCCGCCCCGACAATTACCTGTCGGCCGGATTTGACATTGCCGCACCCTGGGCGATCCAGTTCCCCGATCAGGGGCAAAACATCAAAACCGCCGCCGTGGTTGAGGGTGACTGCTGGATCTCGGTGGATGGGGTACCGGACCCCGTGCATCTGCAAACAGGCGACTGCGTCTTGTTGCCGCACGGCAAGGCGTTCTTGATGGGAAGCGATCTTGATGTGCCACCGATGCTGGCCGGAACAACGTTCAAGCCAAGCGGCTATGGCGTCATTCGCACACTGAATGGTGGCGGGGATTGCGTGGTGGCCAGCAGCCGATTTGGCCTTCACGGGCCGCAGGCCGACTTGCTGCTGGCGATGTTGCCGCCGCTTGTGGTCATTCGTAATCGCGATGAAAGCGAAGCGCTTCGCCATTGCATCGAACGCACCATGACTGAGATGCGCAAAACCGATCCGGGCAGCAAACTGGTTTTGCAACATCTGGCCCACATGATGCTGATCCAGGTGTTGCGCATGTACATGAATGACGACGCCAAGGGGGTTGGCTGGTTCTTCGCCCTTGCCGACCCGCAAATCAGCAAGGCCATATCAGCCATCCATGCCGATCCGGCGCACAACTGGACTGTGGAAAGCCTTGCAAAATGCTCCGGCATGTCCCGGTCCGCCTTCGCCGCCAAGTTCAAGGAACGCGTTGGCGAAAGCCCGATGGGCTATTTGACCCGTTGGCGGATGATGCTGGCCGGCGAAAGACTGACCTCATCGCGCGAACCGATATCCCAAATCTCGCTCAGTTTGGGATATGAGTCCGAGAGTGCCTTTAGCACAGCGTTTAAGCGCGTGATGGGTTGCCCTCCAAGAAGCTATTGCAAGGAAGGCTTGCCCCGGTCAGACGTCAAAATGACTTGAACACCCAAAGCACAAAGCACTGAGACCAAACAAGCCCCACACCAAGGGTTGCAGGGCTTGTTTCGAAGATAGAGGCCGATCAGAGTTTATCCTTGGGCAGCCCTGATCCTGCGCACCGATTGCCCAGAAATACCCCAATCATCAAGTGATACTTCATCAATTACGACAAAGGTCGTGGCGGGTGACTTGTTCAGGACGTTCTGAAGCAGATCAGTTACGCCCTTGATCAGTTGGGCTTTTTCCTCTGGCGTTGGGCCGGTTCCATCCGGCCCGCCTTCGCGGGTGACCTTGATATTGACGTACGGCATTGCTCAGTCCTCCTTTGCGCGATACGCGAAAACCTTGGTGATCACCTTCCATCCGTCATCGGTATGGATCAGTGTCAGCAGATCCTGATAATCCCGGCCCATCATGGTCATGCGGGCTTCGACCAGGCCCATCTGCCTGCCCGTCAGGGATACCCGGTCAACGCTTTCACGGCGCGGATCACCGCGTTTGGCCGGGGGTTCACGGTTATCGATCCGCGTCATGTACGCCTCAAGATCCATGAACTCGTGATTGCCGTCCGTCGCATTGACATAGGCAAGTTCTGGGTGGAACACGGTGCGTAGGATTGCACTGTCAGAGTGATAAAGCCCTTCGAAATAGCGCTCCATCAACGCGTCGATCCTCAATTCATCAGAAGATTTCATCACACAAGCCCTTCGGCCTTCATCGCAGCCAGCGTTGCCGGACGGGCCTGAATGCGCGCAACAAACGTCGCAAGGTTCGGCCAGTTGCCCAGATCGATTTCCTTGAAATTCGACCAGTTCGCCAGAACAAAGGTATAGGCATCAGCAACGGAGAACCGGTTTTCAACAAGGTACTCGCGGCCATCTGCCAATACGCTTTCAAGATAATCGAACTTGGTTCCGACCTTTTGCTTGGCCGCAAGCTGTTCCGCCGCGCTCGCCCCATCGGTGAAAAGCGGCCCCCAGGATTTATGCAATTCCGCCGCCGCAAAGTTCAGAAACTGTTGCAGGCGCGCGCGTGCGACCGAACCGGGCTTTGGCGAAAAGGCACGGTCCGGGTGGGTATCAGCGATGTATTGCAAGATCGCGACACCTTCGCTGAGGTAATCCCCCGTTTCGATCTCAAGGGCGGGGACATAGCCATTCGGGCTGATTTCGCGGTATGTGCGGCCAGTTTCGGTCAGCCCTTTCGCAACATCAACGCTTTCGATGTCAAACTTGGCCCCCACTTCATGTAACATGATGTGGCTGGCAAGCGAACATGCACCGGGCAAGTAATAGAGTTTCATGCGTAGCTCCTTTGGTTTGATCAATGATGCCTTAATGCCAAACCAGACGAGCAATTGATAATATCGACTTTTCATAGTAATGATCTATAAATCAGATCATCTTGAGGCATACATGAACCTCGAACAACTCATCGCCGTTGACGCGGTTGTCAGCACCGGCACCTTTCGCGGGGCTGCGGATCGCCTGAACAAGGCGCAATCGGCCATCAGCCATCAGGTGCGCAAACTTGAAGACGAGCTGGGCTTTGCCATTTTCTCACGCGAAGACTACCGACCCCGCCTGTCATCAGAGGGCGAGGTCTTCCTGCGCGAAGCCACCCGCGTGCTCGATCAATTCCAGCAACTTCAGGCCACCGCACAGGAGCTGCGCAGCACACAGGAACCGCTGGTGCGCATTGCACTGACCGCAACCATGTCGCTGGAGCCCATCCTTAAAATCCTCGGTGAAATCGGCGATAAATTCCCCAATACCCACATCGCGGTTGCCACCGAAATGATGGGCGGTCCGCTGGCAAGATTGATGAAAGGCGATGCTGATCTGATTATCGCGGGGTTGGAGGGTGTCGATATTGATCACGTCGAAATCACGCCTGTCGGCACGGTAATCATCCGCCCCGTCGCCCATCGCAGCTTCCCCGTGGCCGGGCGCAGCGGCATGCGATCGCGCATGGAAATGCAAAGCTATGTGCAGGTCATTGTCTCGGGCACCGGTGGCCCGGATTACGATCAGTCGCGCGATGTACTTGCCGGTGGACGGCGCTGGACCGTTTCAGACTTCGCGACCAAGAAATCGGTCATCATGAATGGCCATGGCTGGGGCGGCCTGCCCGAACACATGATCGCGGATGAACTTAAAAGCGGCGAACTGGTAGCGCTCAACATCGCAGATTTTCGCCCACGCCACACTGAAGTCTTCGCCATAAGACGGCGGGATCAGGCAATGGGTAGGGTGCAAGGCAAGATTTGGCGGGCACTTCAGACACAAGCTAGAGTGAGTTAGGTTAGACCGTTCTGATTAACGCGGCCGAGGGAATTGTAAAAAACAGCCTTTGGGCTGCTTTTTATCCTTGGGCGGGGCCCGGCGGACCATCGCCCGATGGGCGATGTCTCTCGAAAGCTGCGTGCTTCGCTTTCTCGCGAACCCTTGTTTTTTTTTTGGGGGGGTCAAGCCCTCTCCGAGGATACAAATGAAATAAGCCCTGCATCAGGGATGCAGGGCTTATTTAATTGGTAGCCGAGGAGGGACTTGAACCCCCGACACGCGGATTATGATTCCGCTGCTCTAACCAGCTGAGCTACTCGGCCACAAGGAAATTTGTGGTGTTCCGGTGCGCTTGGAACGAGGCGGTTTTTAAGTCAGGGAGCCGTCCCCGTCAAGCGCCTTTTTGACGATTTTGTCAAAAAACATCTTAGTAAAACTTCTGGTGAAACTGGCGGGCGAGGAACATGCGCCCTCGCCCGTCCTATTCGTTAATCGGGCAATCCCGATCAGGCGGCACTTGCCGTGTTGCCGATCAGCTCTTCGCGGGTGATCCAGCCACCGCCAAGCACGCGTTCGCCCTGATAGAACACGCCGGCCTGCCCCGGCGCGATGCCGAACTGGGCATCGTGCAGTTCAATGCGGGCTTCGCCGGATGCTTCCGGGTAGACAGTTGCCGTGGTCGGCTGCATGGCCGAGCGCAGTTTGACTTCGACCTCGACCCCGTTTTCATCGATCTGATCGCCATCAAGCCAGTTAAGCTCGCGGACATAGACCAGTTTCTTCGCCAAAGCCGCCTTGGGCCCGACAATGACCTGACGCTTTTCGGGCGAGAGTTTGACGACATAAAGCGGTTCTGCCGTACCCCCGATATTAAGACCACGCCGCTGCCCGACCGTGTAATGGATCAGGCCGCGGTGATCGCCCAGCACATTGCCATCAAGATCAACGATCTCGCCGGGTTCGCCTGCCTCTGGACGCAGCTTTTCGACAAGACGGGCATATTTGCCATCCGGGACAAAGCAGATGTCCTGACTGTCGGGCTTATCGGCAACTTCAAGGCCGAACTTGGCGGCAAGCGCACGGGTTTCCGCCTTGCTCATCAAATGCCCCAACGGGAAGCGCAGGAAATCAAGCTGTTCCTGGGTCGTGGTGAACAGGAAGTAGCTTTGATCGCGGTTGGGATCGGCGGCACGGTGCAGTTCGGCCCGGCCATTAGCACCCAGTTTCCGCTGCACGTAATGGCCGGTCGCCATGCAATCGGCACCGAGGTCATAAGACGTTTCAAGCAGATCGCGGAACTTGACGGTCTGATTGCATTTCACGCACGGGATCGGGGTTTCACCGCGCATGTAGCTGTCGGCGAAATCATCGATCACTTCTTCGCGGAAGCGTGATTCGTAATCGAGCACGTAATAGGGAATGTCGATATCCTCGGCCACTTTGCGCGCATCATAGATATCGCGCCCGGCACAGCAGGATTTCGCACGGGTGGGCGCATTGGCCCCCATATCATAAAGCTGAAGCGTGATGCCCACCACGTCATAGCCTTCTGATTTCAGAAGGGCTGCAACGGCAGAGCTATCAACCCCGCCCGACATGGCAACAACCACGCGGGTATCTTCCGGGGCTTTATCAAAGCCAAGAGAGTTCATGTTTCTCACCCATCCGTGGGTCAAGGCCACGGCGACAAGAGGTTAATCCAAAAAGGCAACGGGCGGCTTAGCCGCCACCCGCAAAATATCGTTCGGGCTTATATAGGCGATCTTGGCCTATTTTGCCAGATCAAGTCCCATCTGCCAAAAATCGGCTTCAAGGCGGCTTGCCATGGTAAAGGTTTCCACCAGTCCTTCGAGGCGGCGATGCCCACCACGCGTGGCAACTGTGTGTTCAAGCAACTCGATCTCGGCCTTTGCCACATCCTGGAATTCGTCGGACGCATACATTTCAATCCACGCCCGGTACGGATTGCCGTCAAGCACAGTATCAGAACTTGCCATCAGGCGGTTTGCGATTTCGGCATAGCCCACCATACAGGGCATCAGGGCCACCTGCAGGTCCACCACATCGCCCTGATGACCACGATCAATCACATAGCGGGTATAGGTAATGCACGCCCGTGCCTCGGCCTCTGCGACGATATCGGCCTCGGACAGCCCCCAGCCTTTGCAGAAGTCGAGATGCAGGCTCATTTCCATATCAAGGATGGCATGCACGGTGCCGGAAAACTGGCGCATGGCATGCAGGTCTTCGGCCTTATAGGCCGCCAGCGCATAGGCGCGCGCAAACTGGATCAGGAACAGGTAATCCTGAATGAGGTAATGCTTGAACGCGGCTTCGGGCAATGTGCCATTGCCAAGCTGTTTGACGAAGTCATGGCAGACGTAGCTTTGCCAGGCTTCGGGTGCGCAGGTGCGCAATTTGCCAAACAGACTGTCGACGGGGATGATGTCGGTGAAGGTGGCGGGTTTGCTCATGCTGGTCCCTTCCCTGTTTATTCATGGTGGCTCAAACAAAAACGGACCAGCCCGCGTGTTGCAGGCTGGTCCGCATTTTCGTGATCAGGGTGCAGGCCGTTTGGCGCACATCACACTCATCGAAATCAGTCGTCGCGCTCGTCGATCCAGGCCATCTGGATGGCTTCAAGAATCTTCTCGTTCGACTTCGAAGGATCGTCTTCAAAACCTTCAAGCTCGGTGACCCATTTGTGCAGGTCGGTAAAGCGAAGGTTGAGGTTATCCTTGTCCGGATGGGCTTCCTCAAGCTCGATCGCGATGTCCTGAATGTCTGTCCAACGCATATCCGTCTCCTTTGACACCGGGCGGCAATGCGCCCGGTCAGCAGAAGGTGAAACTTACTTGTCGACCATCATGTTGCGGGTCGCGGACGGAAGTTTGACACGCAGACCGTCGAGCTCGTCGCTCATGATGATCTGGCAGCCAAGACGCGAGGTCTCGGTCAGGCCAAAGGCAAGGTCAAGCATGTCTTCTTCGTCTTCGGACGGTTCATCAAGCTTGTCAAACCAGTCATCTTCAAGAATGACGTGGCAGGTCGAACATGCCAGCGAACCTTCGCAGGCACCTTCAAGGTCAATGCCGTTCTTGTGGGCAGCTTCCAGAACAGACAGGCCGTCGGCGACTTCGAATTCCTTTTCGGTGCCATCCGGCTCGACAAAAACGATCTTAGGCATTTGTGCCTTTCTCCTCGGTAATACTTTTCGTTCGATCTCTGTTTATGCGCCCCGCGATACGGGTCGCTTATCCGGCCTGACCTTGGCGGTTGTCGGGGACAATCGCCGCAGTTCGCCGGTTTGTCAATTCCACCGGTGTCGATTAATTCACTTCCTAGTGAACTTCATCGACATTTTGCCCGGCAAGTGCCTGGCGGATCCGGCTATCCATACGGGCCTCGGCAAACGGGCGGGATGCATTTTCAAGCGCCTCGGCGGCGTCATTGATCGCATCGCGGTTATCGCCTGCGGTGGCCGTTTCAAGATTGGCAATCGCCTGTTTGATATTGGCCTCGTCTTCCTTGGTCAGAAGCGCACGGTCAGCATTCATTGCGGCATTGACCGCCAGGATGTTGCGACGGGCTTCGACGCGGGCCTCGGTCAGGACACGCATTTCCATGTCTTCGCGGGCATGGACCATGCTATCGCGCAGCATGGTCGCCATATCAGACTCATTGATGCCATAGGTCGGCTTGACCGCGACTTCCTGTTCGGTACCGGTGGTTTCTTCGCGGGCCGAGACGGTCAGAAGGCCGTCGGCATCGACATTGAACTGAACGCGGATGCGCGCAGCGCCAGCTGCCATTGAGGGAATACCGGTCAGAGCAAAGCGCGCAAGCGAGCGGCATTGATTAACCATTTCGCGTTCGCCCTGCACCACATGGATCATCATGGCCGACTGGCCATCCTGATAGGTGGTGAATTCCTGTGCCTTGGTCACCGGGATCGGCGTGTTGCGGTCAATGACCTTTTCAACAATCCCGCCCATGGTTTCAAGCCCCAGCGACAGCGGCGTGACATCGAGAAGAAGGTTATCCGAGCCGCCCGTCAAAGCCTCTGCCTGAAGGGCGGCACCAAGGGCGACAACTTCGTCCGGATCGATGTCAGACAGCGGTTCCTGTTCAAACAGATCGGCCACCGCCTTTCGCACAGCTGGCACACGGGTAGAACCACCAACCAAGACGACACCCTTGACGTCTTCGGGCAAGACATCGGCGTCGTCAAGCACCTGTTCAGTGATGGCGGCCGTGCGGGCAACCAGCTTGGCGATCATCGCATCAAACTGATCACGCGTTACGGTGTGTTTGGTGTCCGTGCCATTGAGTGCAACGGTGACTTCGACACTGTCCCGATCGGTCAGGCTTTCCTTGACCGTCCGGGCGGCCTTCAGCAGGCGTTTGGCGTCCGATGCATCAAGATCATCGGTGGCACCGCCATCCTTGCGTTCCGCCAGAAGATGTTCGGCAATGGCATGATCGAAATCATCGCCACCAAGGGCGGCATCACCACCGGTCGCCTTCACCTGGAAGACGCCCTTTTGCATTTTCAGAAGCGAGATATCAAAGGTCCCGCCGCCAAGGTCATAGACGGCATAAAGCCCCTCTGCCCCGTTATCGAGGCCATAGGCAAGGGCAGCAGCGGTCGGTTCATTGACCAGACGCAGGACTTCCAGACCGGCCAGTTTGGCGGCATCCTTGGTCGCGGTGCGCGCCCCGTCATCGAAATAGGCAGGCACCGTGATCACGGCCTTTTCGACCGGTTTATCAAGGCTTTCTTCGGCACGGGCACGCAATGCGCGCAGGATATCTGCCGAAACCTCGACCGGGGTTAAAACCCGGTTACCGACATTCAGGCGCACCATCATCGGTTCGCCGTTTTCGGTTTCGGATTTTTCCGGGACTTCGACGTGATACGGCAGCGTACCGGCAACCGATTTGACGTCCTCCAGACCACGGCCCATCAGACGTTTGACCGAGGAAACCACACGGCTGGCATCCGAATTGATCTGATCACGGGCGGCTTCGCCGACAACCGGCGTGTCATCGCCGTAATAGACGACAGAGGGCACAATCGCATTGCCACCGGATTTATCGCGGAGAACTTCAGGCTTTTCCGAGTTCGAGATTGCAACCACCGAGTTGGTGGTTCCAAGATCGATCCCGACAGCGATCTGGCGTTCGTCCTCATGCGGGAGGGGTGTTTCGCCCGGTTCGTGGATTTTTAGCAGAGCCATTCTTACGTCCAGTTTTTTCTATGATCAGGCAGCGGCAAGGCGCGATTTCTTCGCGCGCGCTTCCTCGGTCATTTTCATCAGATATCTTAAACGGGTGGCCAGTTTCTTGGCCGCGTCAAAGGATTGGCTGTCAAAGGCGGCACCCAGATCATTTTCACAGGCACGCGCCTGTTTGCGGGTGTCCTTGATGATGGCATCGATGGTGATTTTATCCTTGGCATCGTCAAGGGCTTCACGCATTTCCATCGCTTCCATCAGCAGTTCCGGATCATTGACGGTATGGCCTTCGCCGCCTTCTGGCTCGTGCCCGGCCTGACGCAGCATATAATGTGCGCGCGCGACCGGATTTTTCAGCGTCTCGAAAGCTTCGTTGAGGCTGGCGGCCTGTTGCGATGACAGGGCCTGTTCGCGGCCGGACTTGGACGCGAACCGGTCGGGATGGAGCTTTTGTTGCTGCTTGAGGTAGGTCGCTTCCATCGCATCGACATCAACGTCGAAGGAACGCTCCAGACCAAAGCGGGTAAAATGATCCAGCTGGCCGGGGGCCTGAATGGCGTTGCAGGTTTCGCAAAACATTGCGCTTGCGGCGACCGGCCCCTTGCAGGACCAGCAAACCTTGTGCGCAGGTTGTTCGGTATTGCTCACGCGATGCACTTCCGAGGATTAAAAGACAAAAACAAATCAGTTCAAAAGGCGATGCGTGACCATCACCTGGTCACGTCACCCTTTTCAGGCGATGGCCCCGGCGATCTCGCCAGGGCCATAACCATTCAGAAAGCAGGGAAAGCCCGGCCTGATCAAACGTGGAAGGATTCCCCGCAACCACAACGACCTTTTTCGTTGGGGTTCCGGAAAACAAAGCCTTCCTCCATCGTGTTGACCTCGTAATCCATCTCTGTGCCAAGCACGAACATGATGGCTTTGGGGTCGATCAGGATTCTCACGCCGTCGTCAAGTTCGACAACTTCTTCGAAGCCATCGGCACCATCGGCATATTCCAGCGTGTAGGACAGGCCCGAGCACCCTTTGCTGCGCACACCAAGCCGAATGCCGTGCGAAGGTTTCCCGCGGCTATCAAGCAGCGCCTTGATGTGATCAAGAGCGACCGGTGTGACAGAAATTGGTGACGGTAGAGCCATTTTATTCTCCCAAGATTCCGAAAACGATGGGGAGTGGGCGCTGCTTATTCAGCAGCGTCCACTTCCGCTGCGCCGTTTTTGGTTTTGTAGTCGCTGATTGCGGCTTTGATCGCATCTTCAGCCAGGATCGAGCAGTGGATCTTGACCGGCGGAAGTGCAAGTTCCTCGGCAATCTGCGAGTTTTTGATCGAACCGGCTTCGTCAAGCGACTTGCCCTTGACCCATTCGGTGATCAGCGAGCTTGAAGCAATCGCCGAACCACAGCCAAAGGTCTTGAACTTCGCATCTTCAATGATCCCTTCCGGGGTCACCTTGATCTGCAGCTTCATGACGTCACCACATGCCGGTGCGCCGACAAGGCCGGTCCCGACAGAGGTTTCGTTCTTGTCCATGGAGCCGACATTGCGCGGGTTTTCGTAATGGTCGATCAGCTTTTCACTATAAGCCATGATAGGAATCCTCCTAAAAAGTCCTGAGTCTCTCTCACGAGACAGAATACATATCGAATGTGTCGATAGTACGTTTTCGGTCGTTGTCGTTCTTAGTGTTCAGCCCATTCGATCGACTTGATGTCGATGCCTTCCTGCGCCATTTCCCAAAGCGGGCTCATTTCGCGCAGACGCTCAACTGCGGTGCAGATGGCATCAACGGCTTCATCAAGCTCTTCCTTGGTGGTGTAGCGACCAATGCCAATACGAAGGGATGTATGGGCCAATTCTTCGTCAACACCAAGAGCACGCAGAACGTAAGACGGTTCCAGCGACGCCGAGGTGCAGGCAGAGCCCGACGACACGGCAATGTTCTTGATGTCCATCAGAAGGCTTTCACCTTCGACATAGGCAAACGAAATGTTCAGGTTGCCACTGACACGGACGTGTTCGTCACCATTGACATAGATGTCTTCGAGACGGTCACGGAAACGCTGAAGCGTGTAGTCACGCAGCTTTTCGATACGTGCGTTTTCTTCGGCCATTTCGTTGCTAAGAATGTCGCACGCCTTGCCAAGACCAACGATCAACGGGGTCGGAAGCGTACCGGAACGCATGCCGCGTTCCTGACCACCACCGGTGATCTGTGCGATCACACGAACGCGCGGACGACGGCGAACATACAGCGCACCGATGCCTTTGGGGCCATAGATCTTGTGACCGGAAATCGACATCAGGTCGATTTTCATGTCATCAACATCAAGGTCGATCTTGCCAACCGCCTGCGCACAGTCGGTATGGAAGAAGACTTTGCGTTCGCGACAGATTTCACCGATTTCCTTGAGCGGCTGAATGACACCGATTTCGTTGTTCACACCCATGACGGACACGAGTGCGGTTTCATCGGTGATGGCAGCCTTGAGTTCTTCAAGGTCGATCAGGCCGTTTTCCTTAACGCCAAGATAGGTCACTTTGTAACCTTCCTGCTCAAGGTGGCGGGCACTGTCGAGCACGCATTTATGCTCGGTGACAACCGTGATCAGGTGCGGCTTTTTCTTGCCATAGAACTTCATCACACCTTTGAGGGCGAGGTTGTTTGACTCCGTCGCACCCGAGGTAAAGATGATTTCCTTGGCCGACGCGCCAATGATCTTGGCAACCTGACCGCGTGCAACTTCAACCGCGTCCTCGGCTTCCCAGCCAAAGCTGTGGTTGCGCGAATGCGGGTTACCGAATTTCTCGGTGAAGTACGGCAGCATTGCCTCGACAACCCGCGGGTCGGTCGGCGTCGTCGCCTGATAGTCCAGATAGATCGGCTTTGCTTTAAGCTCGTTCATTTTAAAGGCTTCCTCACTCACTCTTTCTCAGGCAGCGTGACGCGCTTTCTTGCGCGCTGCATTACCCCTCATCCGGCTCCAAACGCGGATAAATGTATCAATGTCTTCGTTGGTGCTATCCAGCCCCAGACTGACCCGAATGGCCGATCCGGGCTCGGTAACACCCATTTCCCTAAGCACGTGGCTTTCACGTACCTTGCCTGATGAACAGGCTGATCCCGAACTGATGGCAACACCTGCCAGATCCATTGCCATGACCTGGGTTTCCCCGGGCATTCCTGGCAGGATCAGGCAACTCGTATTCACCAGTCGCTCCGTTCCCTTGCCGGCGATCAGAAGCTCAGGCGCCTCTGATGCCAATTCCGTTTCCAGGCGATCACGCATCTGCGCGATATCCGCCATCCTTGCCATGTTGGCCTCGGCACGTTTGGCGGCGGCATCAAAGCCTGCAATCCCGACAACGTTTTCCGTGCCACCACGGCGGTATTTTTCCTGCCCGCCACCCCGGATTTGGGGGACCAGCATCACGCCCGGCGCAATCGCCAGCGCGCCAATTCCTTTTGGACCGCCGATCTTGTGGGCCGAGATCGACACCATATCGACCAGCAAGCGCCCCATATCGACCGGCAACCGGCCCAGCGCCTGAACAGCGTCGCAATGGACCTTGGCACCATATTCGCGCGCCAGCAGACCAACCTTGGCAACCGGCTGAATGACGCCGGTTTCGTTATTGGCCAGCATGACCGAAACCAGAACCTTTTGCCCGGCGTCAGATGCGTCTTTGAGCATCGCTTCAAGGGCATTCAGGTCAATCACGCCATTTTCATCCACCGGGATGCGTTTGGCGTCCGGTCTTGCTTCGATGACCGAAGGATGTTCGACCGCACTGGTAAATACGGTGACATCTTCCAACCCGTTCAGTGCCAGATTGTTGGCCTCAGTACCGCCACTGGTGAAGATGATCCGTTCTGAATCACCGCCCAGCAGATCGGCAATGGTGCGTCTGGCATGATCAACGATCTTGCGGGCCGCACGGCCACTGGCATGAACCGAAGACGGATTACCTGCAACATCCATCGCAGCGATCATGGCCTGCTTTGCATCTTCGCAAAGCGGCGCGCTGGCGTTGTAGTCGAGATAAACCTGGTCGGTCATCAGTTTAAAATCATCCTTATTCGCATCTGCCCTCGATATAGAGGACCAACTACTGTGCCGCAACCTGTGACGGCTCTTCGATCTGGGTCGTTTTACCCGGGAACGTCCGAAGCGTCCCCGCCACGTTGCGATCCACCACATCGGCAAGACTGACAGAGGCCAGATAAAGATAAATCTGGTTGCCGAGTTCTTCCCACAGTTCGTGGGTCAGACAACGGCCCTTGTTGGTCTTGCAGCCTTTTGGCGAACCGGACTTGCAACGGGTTGCACGGATTGGCTCATCAACCGCCAGAATGACATCGGCAACACGGGTTTCAGTGGCATTGCGTGCAAGCAAATATCCGCCACCCGGGCCGCGCACAGAACGGACCAGACCGCCCTTGCGCAATTTGCCAAACAGCTGTTCAAGATAAGAAAGCGAAATTTCCTGGCGGTCCGCAATATCTGCAAGCGCGACCGGTCGGTCCTTGCTGCTTTCAGCGAGATCGACCATCGCCATAACGGCATAGCGGCCTTTGGTACTCAGCTTCACGGTGCGTCCTCCTGCCTTGCTTTGGGGTTAACCCCGAGCGGGCTTTTCATTCATGTTGCGCGGTGGCGCGTATTCTATTCCGATGATGCGACGATACGGGGCTTTTCCGGTGTGACATCAGATTTACCTTTTTCACCCTCAAGGGCGACCACCTTGTTGCGCAAAGTTTCGACCTCACGGCCAAGTTCTTCAAGCGCACGGGCAACCGGATCAGGCAGATCGCCAAGCGGCGTACCATAGGCACAGAACCGATCATCCTGTTCGCGGCGGACGATCTTGGCCGGGATGCCGACCACGGTTGCACCTTCGGGCACTTCACCCAGAACCACGGCGTTGCCGCCAACACGTGCATTCTTGCGCACGGTAAACGGCCCAAGGATTTGCGCGCCGGACCCGACAATCACACCATCCTCAAGGGTCGGGTGACGTTTCAGGCCGCGCTGGCCGTCGCTATTGACACTTGGCGATGTCCCGCCAAGGGTAACGCCTTGATACAGTGTGACATCATCGCCGATCTCTGCGGTTTCGCCGATCACGACACCCATGCCATGGTCAATAAAGAAGCGCTTGCCAATCGTCGCACCCGGGTGAATTTCGATCCCGGTCAACCAGCGCAAAATCTGCGACAGGAAGCGTGCCGTCAGGCGAAAACCGCGCTGCCACAGCCAATGTGTCCCGCGATAGCCCATGATCGCATGAAACGCCGGATAGCTGATCACGACTTCCCAACGGGATCGCGCCGCAGGGTCACGGGCGATCATCGCGTCAATTTCCTGACGAATTAGCTTGAACATGGGGCGGTCCACTGTGTAATTAGTACCTTCGATTCCCGGCAGCCACGCCCAGCCCCGTCCTTGCACATAAGCAATTGTCGGGTTCGACAGGCACCATCGGGTTAGCCGGAATATAGGATAACCGAGTAACTTGGTCAAGTATTTGCCCAAAGCAATTTATGCGCAAACACGAAAAAACTTACAAAAACACTCGGATATTTTTGTTACACACATCTTTCCATTCGTGGACAGGAGCAGTCTGATCCATGCCTGAGGTCATTTTTAACGGCCCCGAAGGTCGCCTTGAAGGTCGCTACCACCATAACGGCGCTGACGATTCGCCCATCGCACTTATCCTCCATCCGAACCCGCAACAGGGTGGCACAATGAATAACAAGTTGTGCTTCAACATGTTCAACATGTTCAAGGATCGCGGCTATTCCGTCATGCGGTTCAACTTCCGTGGCGTCGGCCGCTCGCAGGGCGTATTCGATCAGGGGATCGGCGAACTGTCTGATGCGGCATCCGCACTTGACTGGATGCAGACCTATAACGCCAATGCACGTGCAACCTGGGTTGCCGGTTATTCGTTCGGTTCCTGGATCGGCATGCAGCTTTTGATGCGCCGTCCGGAAATTGACGGATTTATTTCGGTCGCAGCCCCGGCAAGTGAACATGACTTCACCTTCCTTGCCCCCTGCCCGTCATCCGGCATTCTGATCCACGGCACGCAGGACACCAACATTCCGGTCGCCTCGGTCAACAAGCTTGCCGACAAGCTCAATGCCCAGAAAGGCATTGAAGTTGACATGTGCGCGATTGACGGTGCCGATCACTATTTTGCCAAACAGCAAGACGAAGTGATCAAACACTCGATTGCCTATCTGGACAAGCGCGGCGCCTAAACCGCCCGCAGCCTGACCACACAAATAAAAGGCCGCCTGATCAGGCGGCCTTTTTCGTGGGGTAAAGCTTGCCACCACAGCAGGGCTTGGGCACGCCCGTGGTCCCCGGGAAGCTGAGCGGCAAGTCGCGCAAATGGCGCACAGCCAGGAAGCCAAAACATTCAGCCTCGACCGCGTCGCCATCCCAATCAAGCACGTCAACAGATTGCACCGGCACCCCAAGGCGGGTTGCGAGTGTTTCCATGATATAATCGTTATGACGCCCGCCACCGCAGACAAACCAGCCTTTGGGCGCAGCTGGCAGATGGTTCACACCCGCAACAATGGCGGCGACCGTGCAATTGGCAAGCGTTGCCGCCCCGTCGGACACATTGAGCTTGGCCTCAACCACCAGCCCGTCGATCCGTGCCGCCATATCTTCGCGGTCCAGTGATTTCGGCGGGGTACGGTCAAAATACGGGTCTTCAAGGAATTTGACCTCGACCATCGGGTCACCGGTGCCCGATGCCGCCGTTGCGCCTTTCAAATCAACCGGATTGCCGGTATGGCGCAACATCCAGTCATCAATCCGCGCATTGCCGGGCCCGCAGTCAAAGGCCAGCAATGCGTCATCCCCGTCGATGTAGGTAACATTGGAAACCCCGCCGATATTCAGAACTGCCACGGGCAGCTCAACACCGGCACTTTTGATCAGGGCGGCGTGATAAACAGGCGCAAGTGGTGCTCCCTCCCCGCCAGCGGCGACATCAGCCAACCGGAAATCGGCCACCACCGGGATACCGGTTTTTTCCGCCAGCATATGCGGCGTTCCGATCTGGCGCGTCAGACCCGATGCCGGTTCATGAAACACGGTCTGGCCATGAAAGCCGATCACACCAATGTCGGCGGCCGACATACCGGATTTATCCATCAGCATGTTAACAGCATCAACATGCACCTGTGTCAGATCATCGGCAACCACATGTTCGGTGTTGGTCGCACTGCGATTGCCAAAGCAGGCCCGCATACGTTCGCGCAACTCCGGCGCATAGGGCACAAAAACCGATTGCCCGGTGCGGCGCACTTCGATGCCGTCGGTTTCAATCAGGGCTGCGTCCACCCCGTCAAGAGAGGTGCCACTCATCATGCCGATTGCGGTTATCCAGCCGTGTCTCATGTCGTGCTCCGTGCGCGATCGCTGTTGGTTTTGAGCAGCCTAAAAGGAAATTATCGCGAATTCGTTACCCGTATGGCAGATCTGTTCGCCGATGCGTTGCCGAGCGGATGTTTTCTGTGCTAGATCATCGCCTCCGCACAAAATGGCGGATCAAATTTTCTATCACAACCAACATAGCGCAAAAACCATGACTGAACTGAAGTCTGATTTTCTCCGCGTCATGAATGACCGCGGTTACATCCACCAATGTACTGATCTTGAAGGCCTTGATGCCTATGCATCGGAAAATACGGTGGTGTGCTATGTGGGTTATGATTGCACTGCAGACAGCCTGCATGTCGGATCGCTTGTGTCGATCATGATGTTGCGCTGGCTGCAGAAAACCGGCCACAAACCGATTGTCCTGATGGGCGGCGGTACCACCCGCGTTGGGGACCCGACCGGCCGCGATGATGCACGTCCGGTTCTGACCGATGAAATCATCGAAGCCAACATGGCCGGCATCAAAAAGGTATTCCAGCAGTTCCTGACGTTTGGCGATGGCCCAACCGATGCGGTCATGGTCAACAATGCCGACTGGCTGGACAAGCTGAACTACATCGAATTCCTGCGTGATTTCGGTCGCCACTTCTCGGTCAACCGGATGCTGGCGTTTGACTCGGTCAAGCTGCGTCTGGAACGTGAACAGTCGCTGAGCTTCCTTGAATTCAACTACATGATCCTGCAGGCCTACGACTTTGTCGAACTGAACCGCAACTATGGCTGCACGCTTCAGATGGGCGGATCGGACCAGTGGGGCAACATCGTCAATGGTGTTGAGCTTGGTCGCCGCGTTGATGAGAAATCGCTGTTTGGCCTGACGACCCCGCTGATGACCACGGCATCGGGTGCCAAGATGGGCAAGACTGCGGCCGGTGCTGTCTGGCTGAATGAAGAACGCCTGTCGTCTTATGACTACTACCAGTTCTGGCGGAACACCGAAGATGCCGACGTGATCAAGTTCATGCGTCTGTTCACCGAGATGTCGCTCGATCAGATCGAAGAATACGCCAAGCTTGAAGGATCGCAGATCAACGAAGCCAAGAAAGTTCTGGCATTCGAGGCGGTCAAACTGTGCCGTGGTGAAGAAGCAGCCCTTGCCGCGGCTGAAACGGCGCGCAAGACGTTTGAAGAAGGTGTTCTGGCCGACGATCTTCCGACCGTGGAAGTCGCCAAGGCAGATCTTGAGGCCGGTATCCCGGCCTTTGATCTTTTTCGCCGTGCAGACCTTGCCAAATCGGGCGGTGATGCACGTCGTCTGATCAAGGGTGGCGGTGCCAAGATCAATGACGAAAAAGTCAGCGATGAAAACGCCAATATCACCGCCGATGCAGTGAATGCAGATGGCGTGATCAAGGTGTCTGCCGGCAAGAAACGCCACGTCCTGATCAAGCCGGTCTGATCAAAGAAGACCAAGCATCAAATCAAAAAGCCCCGCCGATCATCGTGCGGGGCTTTTTTTTGTGACTTGTTGCCGACTTAGCCCGGCTCGGCACCGGTGATCAGGTTGCGAAACACGCCAGGCACAAAGGTCGATAGCGGATTGACCGTAATGCTGGGGTCGCTCAGATCGCCCTCCACCGTGTAGGTCGGGGCAAATATGCCACCACCCTCTTCGCCGACCAGAATGTCGCCCAGGATCGGAATGGCACCCAGCGCGGAATTCAGTGCGTAAATCGGCACGATCGACCCGGCCAGTCGGATTTCCGATTTGGCCAAATCAATCGAGCCATTTGCCGTTACCCCGACGGCTGCGCCGTTTGCCGCCACCTTTGACAGCGACAGCACATCATTGACATAGGTGAAGTCGCCGTTCATTTCGCTAAAGGCGATGCCATTGCCTTGCAACACATCGCCAAGCCCGGTCAGCGACGCCGCACTGAGCACGCGGGCCGCAATCGGCGCATTGACCACGCGGAATTCATTGACCGTGACCTTACCGGTGAAGGGTTGGGCAATGTCGCGTTCATCAACCGTGCCTTCAATCGTCAGGCGTCCGCCCAGAAGATTTTCATACATATCAACCGCACGCAGGAAACGCCCCGCATCCTCGCTGGTCATTGTGACCTTGCGGGTCTGGAAGTCTTCGCGGACGACTTGCACAAACACATTGGCCCGGTCACCAAATGCACCGTTCAGAACAAGACGGTCCCATTCCTGCCCGACCGTATGGATCGATCCGCGCAGATCGGCCAGAAGTTCACCGTTGGCCATAACCATCTGTTCGATATTCAGGAACACTTCGGTGGTGCCGCCGGTTCGCTCGGCACGCTCGCCAATGCCACCGGTATTCGTTTCCGACGCGGCTTTGCCTGCGTCGTCATTGCTTTGTTCGTCATCGACGATCCATGGGGTCGCGATCAATTGACGCGCCGAGATTTCCAGCTCGCGCTTGTCGGTTTCCTGACGCAAGGTGATCTTGCCATCATTTAGCAATGGCTCAGCCCCCTTAAGCAGGAAACCGCCAGCTTCCAGCGTCACAAGATAGCTCTGCTCATCCGGCTCGCCGTCCGCAGGCGCTTCACCGGATGCGTCATCCTCAAGGAACGGACGCAAATCGAATTGCGCACCCCGCAGATCGACCAGCAATCGATTGCCTTCTTCCATGCGAATGGTGCCAGCAAGATCAATATTTTCGCGAAAACGGGTGTCTTGCAGCTCGACAAACCATTTGTCGGCCATGGCGTTGTCACCGCGCCAGTTGCCACGGCCTGTTGCCTCAAGCGCTGGTGCAATCAGTGAGAAACTGTCAAGCACCCCACCGCCATCAAACATTACGGCAACATCAAACTTCGCCGCAGCATTTGCGCCGGGCTCCTTGCGATATCCCACTTTTTCGATCGGAACCGAAATCGCCGAATTGGTCAAATCAAGGTCACCGACCACACGGACCTGATCAGAGCCGACGCGGATATCCAGCTCCCCCTTCGCCATCCCGTTCAGGTACGGGCCGGGATCAAGTTCGATATCGGGCAAAACGGCAAGATCAAGATCGCCCGATAGTTTGTAGCGGCTTCGGACCTCAGCCTCTTGCGCAAAGGTTTCGACCCAGTTGATGTTGGTTTTGCCGTTGCCAATCGTGGCCGTGCCGCCAAGTTCAAGCCCCTTGGTGTTAACCTGCAATTCAAAGCTGCCCGCGGTGACATCCATGCCGCGGAACGCACCAACGATCCCGGCCTTTTCAATCCGCGAGGCTGCCGCGACATCGACATCGTCAAACGTCACATCGCGAAGCAACGGGAAATGTAGGCGCACACGGGTTGCCTGTTCACCACTGATCTGGGCCGGGTCGATGCCAAGCCGGGTGGCAAAGCCAAGTGGTTTTGCCTCAATCAGTTCCAGTGCCTTGCGCGCACTGCCCTGTGCGACGATTTCGATATCGGCATAGGGGGTCGGTTCATCAAGTTTGGTGAAAATGATGCTGGCATCGGTTACCTGAATGCCATCGGCCTCGCCGGTATTTACAAAGATGCTGAAACTGGTTTCATCAAATTCGGCACGCCCGGCGGAATTATGCACTTCCGGCATTTCACCAAGATAATGCACGGTCACACCCGACGTGGTCATCTGACCACCAAGATCATCAACAATGACCTCGCCCGCATCGTCCAGGCGCAGTTCGGTGTGCAAGGTTGCCTGATGAACAATCCCCTCGGACAGGTTGGTGACGACCCAGGTCCGCGCATCCACACCGACCCCTTCGGGCCAGAGACGATCCAGATCGTTGGTTGCGACGTTCTTGGCGGACGCATCAAGATTGACTTGCCACTGCCCGAACGGGTCAAGCACGACCCCCTGAAGTTTGGCGGATGCATCACCAACATTCAGCACGACATCATCAATGCTGAAGCGACCGGGCACATAGCTTGTGACAATCTGTCCGTCCGAAACCCGATAGGTCGCCCGTATTTCGTCGGGGAAGGTGATCACGCCACTTCCAACCGACAGGTCGGTGGCCGCCGTAAGCAATTCACCCTTCGCGTCAAAGCTTGCGCGCAGCTTTCCCGAAACCGGGACATAGGCATCGCGCAATTGTTCAAACAGGTCCGAGATGCTGACAAGATCAGCAAGCTGCACCTCGCCAATTTCAGCTTCAAGATCGACCTGATCGGTTTCGATACTGTAATCGCCCGTGACACGTACCTGGGTGGATATATCCCCGGCACTGACCTGCATCGAGGCTTCCGCGCCGATCCCGAAGGCCCGGCGTGTCAACAAAATATCAGCCTGCGGTGCCGCCCAGATAATGCCGATTTTATCATCGCGCACTTCAAGATCGGCATTCACCACCCCGAAACTTTCGAAATAGGCCGCGGCTGGAATATCGGTGCGTTCGCCCGAAAGAATGGCAAACACATCCTGCAGGACCGTATTGCCGGAACGTTCAACAGTTTCGGTGTCACCCGCGGCGTTTTCAGGTTCAGCCGGAAGTTGATCGGCATTCACGTCCGGTGCATCAGGGAGTTCAATCGTAACCGAGGCCCCGCGCCCCTTGTCGTAAATTTGGCCTGTTGCCGCACCATCATCGTTGCGCGTGTTTTCCGAAGGGTTCGCGACATCTGCGGCGGTTTCTTCGGCAACATAGCCGACATCAATCGTGCCATCGGCACGCCGTTCAAGGCGAATGCGCGGGCCGATCAGGTTAAGCTCGCGCAGGGCAAGAACGCCTTCAAACAGCGCCTTGCTGGAAAACACGACATCGGCTTCGGGGACGTGAAGCATTTCCTGATCATCGGGGCCAAAAATGCTGACGTCACGCAAGCCAACATCAAACTTTTCGTCCCAGCCCCGCCAGCGCAGAACGACGTCGCCGATTGCCAGACGGTTATTGCCCATCGATTTGTTGAGATGATCAACCAGATACGGGGTCAGACGATGCAGGGACACAGGTTCCTGAGACAGCCGCCAGATCGTGACTGCTGCAAATACGCCGACAAACAGGACGATGGCTGATAAAGTCAGCGCCAGCCATCCGGCAAAGGTCTTAACGTGGCGCACTCATTTTACCTTGTGTTCCCGATGTCATATGCAGCGATATCAATAACTTCTCTTGTCTGGCATGGTTGTCGATGGATCATTGGATCCTAAAATACCAGACAGTTATTGATCTATACCCCTTTTTGTCCGATCACAGAAAAGCTAGAAACATATAAGTCATCCTGTTGATCAGGACGTCCTACTCCTTGCAGAGATTATGCAATCAGGCTCAATCCTTTGCATAGCGCGGTTTGTGACCATTTCGCAATACAAGGAACGCAAAAAGTGTCTCTTTCCTGGATTTCACAGGACCTGCCCAAAGCCTTTGACGCCGACCGTGTCACCAATGCGCTCGAACGCTGGAACACATTGGCGGGTCGACCAGCGTTTGAAAGCCTGTCAGACAAAATTGGCGAGATTGCGTCCAATCCCCAAAAACGTGCGGTTCTTGAAGCGCTTTTTGGTAACAGCCCCTATCTGACCAATCTGTGCCTGCGCGATCCCGATACGGTCTGTGACGTGTTTGATTGCGGCCTTGATCAGGCATTTGCCAACGCGCTTGAGCCCGTGAAAGTCAGTGCACATGCACGCGATCTTGATCAGACGACCACCATGGCGACTGTCCGTCACGCCAAACGCCGCGCGGCGCTGGTGATCGCGATTGCCGATATCTGCAAGGCCTGGAAACTTGATCAGGTCACATCGGCGATCAGCAAGACAGCCGAATACACCCTTGATTTCACCGTGGCGCATTGCCTGTCCGCCATGGCGCGCCTGCGTAAATATGACCTGCCCAACCCGGAAAATCCGCTTGAGGGATCCGGGATCTTTGCGATTGGCATGGGAAAACTCGGCGCCGGGGAGCTGAACTATTCATCGGATATCGACCTGATCTTCCTCTATGATCAGGATGTGGTGACCTATATCGACCCCGATCGCATTCATCAGGATCTGGTGCGGATGGTGCGCGACATCACCCGGATCATGGAAGAACGCACCGGCGACGGATATGTTTTCCGCACTGATTTGCGCCTGCGTCCGGACCCGGCATCGACCCCGCCGATCCTTTCGATGATTGCGGCTGAAACATACTATGAGACCGTCGGCCAGAACTGGGAACGTGCGGCCATGATCAAGGCCCGCATTGTTGGTGGCGACCGCGTGTCGGGCAATGAATTCCTTGAAATCCTGCGCCCCTTTGTCTGGCGCAAGCACCTTGATTTCATTGCCATTCAGGACATTCATTCGATCAAGCGCCAGATCAATGCCCACAAGGGCGGCAGCAAGATCAATATCCCCGGTCACAATATCAAGCTTGGTCGTGGCGGCATCCGCGAGATCGAATTTTTTGCCCAGACCCAACAACTGATTTGGGGCGGGCGTGAGATTGCGCTGCGCGGCAAGGCGACCTGCGACACGTTGCGCACCCTGACCAAGTTCGGTCAGGTGTCGGAGGAAGTCCGCGATGAAATGCTGGCCGCCTATGATTTCCTGCGCACGGTCGAACACCGGCTGCAAATGATCAATGATCAGCAAACCCAAACCCTGCCCGATACCGATCAGGGATTATTGGCACTGGCAACCTTCCTTGGCTACGAAACGCTTGACGCCTTCAAGGCGGACTTGCTGCTTCATCTGCGCAATGTCGAAAACAACTATGCTGAATTGTTTGAAGACGACACGACCCTTGCCGGTGCCAGTGGCAACCTTGTCTTCACAGGCACCGAAGACGATCCGGAAACCCTGGTCAATCTGCGCGAGATGGGCTTTGAGAATGCAGAAAACGTCTCGGTCACGGTGCGGGGATGGCATCATGGTCGTTACCGGGCAACCCGATCACGCCGGGCGCGTGAAATCCTGACCGAACTGATGCCGACCCTTTTGACCGCACTTGGTAAAACAACCAACCCGGACATGGCATTTCGCGCCTTTGACGACTTCCTCAAGGGTCTGCCGGCCGGGGTGCAGTTGTTTTCGCTGTTTACCGCCCATCCGCAGTTGCTTGAACTACTCGCCCAGATTGCCGGGACCGCGCCGCGCATGGCGAAATATATCGGGCGTAATGCCGCGGTGCTTGATTACGTCTTGATGTCGGGCTTCCACGAAGAACTGCCCGATGCGGATGCGATGCTGGCGGAGCTTGATGCCCGCCTGTCGCGCGAAGATATGGTCGAAGACTGGCTGGATGCCGCGCGGCGCTGGGCCAATGACCAGAAGTTCCAGATTGATGTTCAAACCATCCAGAACCGCCACACCCCGCATGAAGCAGGCCGGGCCTTGGCCGATGTTGCCGACGTTGCCATTCGCGCACTGTTCCCGCGAATTGCCGACGATTTTGCCGCCAAACATGGCTCGTTTGCCGATGGCGGGCTTGCGGTATTTGCGCTGGGCAAGCACGGCGGGCAGGAACTTTCACCCGGGTCCGACCTTGATATGGTGTTTATCTATGAGGTGCCCGAAGACGCCGAAGAATCAGATGGCGAAAAACCATTGTCGCCCGGCCACTATTTCATCCGGCTAAGCCAGCGTTATATCAATGCCCTGTCGGCCCCGACCGCCGAAGGGGTTCTGTTTGAAACCGATCTTCGCCTGCGCCCCAGCGGATCCAAGGGGCCGCTTGCGACGCATTTCAAAAGTTTCGAGACCTATCAGAATAACGAAGCCTGGACGTGGGAGCACATGGCGCTAACGCGATTACGCGCGGTTTATGGCCCAAAGGCACTGTGTGACAAGGTATTGGCCACGACCAATGACGTGCTTTGCAAGCAACGCGATCCGGACAAACTGGTGCGCGAAGTCTATGATATGCGCAACCGGATGGAGGCCGGCAAAGGCGACAACCATCCATGGGCGATCAAGATGCGCCGTGGCGGGTTGGTCGATCTGGAATTCATTGCGCAGTACCTGCAACTGCGCCACGCCCACGACCACCCGGAAGTCCTGTCACCGACAACCCGCGAGGTTTTCAAAAATCTGGCGACGGTGGGTATCCTTGATGGCGAAGAAGCCGAGTTTCTGGCCAATTCCGCATCATTCTGGCTGGCGTTGCAGGCCATGTTACGCCTGACGACCGAGGGGCCGTTTGACCCGGAAAAAGCCAGCGAGGATTTGCAAAAGATGCTGGCAAATGCCGGAAAATGTGACGATTTCGCAAGCCTTCAGGACAAAATGGAAATGACGGCAACCCGCATCAAGGAGATCTATGATCGCGTGGTTGCAGCCCCCGCGGAAAAGATTGCGCCAACAGATGCGCCGCAATGATCCAAGCCCCCTTGCCATCCTTATAAGGCTTTGTATTTTCACGGTTGCAACATGCCGCTATGCGGTCCCAAAAGATTAAAGGATAGACCATGACAGTTGATGTTGGTGACAAGGCCCCGGATTTCGAACTGCCAACCGATGGCAATGGCAGCGTGAAACTGTCGGATCTGGCAGGCAAACCGGTGGTGATCTATTTCTATCCCAAGGACATGACGCCCGGTTGCACGACCGAGTCCTGCGAATTCCGCGATGCCGAACCTGATTTCAGCGCTGTGAATGCGCAGATCATCGGCATTTCCAAGGACAGTGCGGACCGGCACGACAAATTCAAGGCCAAGCATGACCTGAACTTCATTCTCGCATCCGACGAGAACGGCACCACGTGCGAGGACTACGGTGTCTGGAAAGAAAAAAGCATGTATGGCAAAAAATTCATGGGCATCGAGCGGTCGACCTTTGTCATTGATGGCAACGGCGTCATTCGCAATGCCTGGCGCAAGGTAAAGGTCAAAGGCCACGTTGCCGAGGTTCTTGAGGCCGTCAAAGCCCTTTGAATTCAGATCTTTCTCGTATCAAGGCCCGGCGATCAGTTGCCGGGCCTTTGTTTTTTTGGCGGTAAAATCGTTTTCTTTCAGACGGCTGGCCGTATCGCGTTTTGCTGATTTTGTTGCCATCCCTTGTTTGTCGGGCTAACAATTCGGATATGGGAGTGATGGGTGAGGTCTAATTCTCACCTGTTCGATGAAAACTCACCGGCATGCCGGCAAAGCGGGTAATCAAATGAATAACAATGTTGTTGATCTCGACGATCAAATGCTGGCGGATTTTCGCGACGAAGCACATGACATCATCAATTCGATTGACGTTCATCTGCAAAACGCACGCGGCAAAAAAGATCCCGCCCATCTGACCGCCATCCAGCGCGAAATATTCAATCTGCGATACAAGGGCAAGTCAGTATCAGCGCCGCTGATCAACCTGACGAGCCATCGTCTTGCGGATTACGTCACGACCTGCAAGGAACTGAACGAAGGTGCTATTGAAGATATCCAGGCCTTTGTCGACAAAATTCAGTCCCTGCTTGATGGTGACATGACGGCTGGCGGGACCGACACCGCCGAATTCGTGCGCGAACTGCCGTCCAAACGGACCCCTGATATTGACCCGGCATGGCTGAAACAGGCCAATGTCGAAGCCTTGCTGGTCATTCCGCAGCGCTCCCTGGCAACCATTCTGGAACGCGAACTGGCCGCTTGTGGTTATCGTAGCTCCGTCACCCAGACCTCGTTCGAGGCGATCGAACTTGCCGTGCGCACCCGCCCGGATTTCATCATTGTCGCCAAGACCATTGATGAACTGACCGGTGTCGATCTGGCCAATGCCCTGCAGGCGATGCCGAAAACACGCGGCATTCCGACCGCAGTTCTGACCTCGGATGCACCGAACCATCCGTCGCTTCAGGATCTGCCGTGCCGGACCGCGATCATCCGCAAGGGCAATGCCTTTGGCGAGGATCTGGCAGAGGCACTGGCGCGCTTTAACATTACCTGATTGCGCAAGCGCCAAACGATTTCAAAGGGCGGTCCGAACCTTGATGGCGGGCCGCCCTTTTTGTTTGTCGATTGACCCGATGGCCGCCAAGTGGCAGACAAAGCGCACGTGAACCT
Source organism: Thalassospira sp. CH_XMU1458 (assembly GCF_037027205.1). NCBI lineage: Bacteria > Pseudomonadati > Pseudomonadota > Alphaproteobacteria > Rhodospirillales > Thalassospiraceae > Thalassospira > Thalassospira sp. CH_XMU1458. The sequence goes on from NZ_JAYMDW010000002.1 coordinate 1,215,200, forward strand.
TAATCCCATACCTCGGACGATCATGACCAAACTGACCCTTGCTGATGCTGCCAAACGTGCCCTTCTGACCGAAGACGCCACAGAGAAGGCCGATGTCACTGCCGAAATGGCGGCGATGTGGCGCAATGGCGAGATCAGTGAAGTGGGTTCAACCGACCTGCCCGATCGTCCCGGTCGCCCGGCAAAGCCGGAATTGCTGCCGCCCAACAAGATGCCCAAACGCAAGAAAGGCAGCGTTCAGGGACGTATCGGGCTTTTGCATGCGCTGGCCCACATTGAACTCAATGCCATTGATCTGGCATGGGATCTGTGTGTGCGCTTTCCCGAGGCCGACATGCCGCGTGATTTTCACGATGCCTGGGTTCAGGTCGCCGATGACGAAGCCCGCCATTTCAAAATGATCAACAAACGCCTTGGGGAACTGGGTGCTGCCTATGGTGATTTGCCCGCCCACGACGGTCTTTGGCAGACATCGATGGATACGGCCTATGACATTCTGCCACGTCTGGCGGTTGTGCCGATGGTGTTTGAGGCGCGCGGCCTTGATGCCACGCCGCCAACCATTGAACGGCTTCTGGCGCATGGGGATACGGAAAGTGCCCGTATCCTTAAAATCATCGCCCATGATGAAATCGCCCATGTCGCCGCGGGTCGAAAATATTACGAATATGTCTGTGACCAGCGCGACCTGCCCTACTACACCACATGGCATGATATGCTGCGCAAGCATTTCCGCGGGCCGCTCAAGCCGCCGTTTAATGACGAAGCGCGCTATGAAGCAGGCATGCCGCCGGACTATTATCAGGACTATGTCCTTGAATTGCCTGACATTGACGGTGATGGCGCATAAGGCTTTTGCACAGCTTGTAAGAATTCATCAAAAAATTGATACACCTCATGGTGGTGCAAACTGAAATCAACGACACTCCCCTTCGCGATATTTGAAGAAAAGACGTTCTTTTCCCTATCATCAGCAAGGAGATGTCACCATGCCCTCCACCATGAAAGCCGCCGTCGTTCGGGCGTTTGGCAAGCCGCTGTCGATTGAAGAAGTCACCGTACCCAAGGTCACGCCGGGAAAAATCCTGGTCAAGATCGAAGCATCCGGTGTCTGCCATACCGACCTTCACGCGGCCGAAGGCGACTGGCCGGTCAAACCGAACCCGCCCTTTATTCCGGGCCACGAGGGTGTCGGCATCGTTGCCGAAGTTGGCGAAGGCGTGACATCCGTCAAGGAAGGCGACCGTGTTGGTGTCCCGTGGCTGCATTCCGCCTGCGGGCATTGCCATCACTGCGTTACGGGTTGGGAAACACTTTGCGGCGAACAGCTCAATACCGGCTATTCGGTGAATGGCGGCTTTGCCGAATATGTCCTGGCCGACCCGAACTATGTTGGCCACCTGCCCGATCCGCTTGAATTTGGCAATGCAGCCCCGGTGCTGTGCGCTGGTGTCACGGTCTATAAGGGGCTTAAGGAAACCGAATGCAAGCCCGGCGAGACCGTGGTGATTTCCGGCGTCGGCGGGCTTGGCCATATGGCGGTTCAATACGCCAAGGCGATGGGCATGAAAGTTATCGCCGTTGACATTGCCGACGAGAAACTTCAACTCGCCAAAGACCTTGGTGCGGACTGGACGATGAACGCGGCCGAAACAGACGTTGTTTCCGAAGTTCAGAAACAGATGGGCGGTGCCAATGGCGTGCTTGTCACCGCCGTTTCGCGCGCTGCCTTCAAACAGGGTGTAGGCATGCTGGGCCGTGGTGGGACTATGGCACTGTGCGGCCTGCCGCCCGGAACGTTCGAGCTTGATATTTTCGATACGGTCCTGTCACGCAAGACCATCCGTGGATCGATTGTCGGCACCCGTGCCGACCTTCAGGAAGCCCTTGATTTCGCCGGTGACGGTAAGGTGCATTCCCACTTCACGACCGAGCCGATGGAAAACATCAACTCGATCTTTGACCGCATGCGCGATGGCAAGATCGATGGCCGTATTGTTATGTCGATCTGATCGACTAAGGCACTATTTCGACTGCAAAAAGGCTGCCATTCGGCAGCCTTTTCTTTTGGGTTCAGGCCGCTTTGGCCCGCATCGCGGCCTCATGATCGAGCAGCCATTTCTTGCGCACAAGCCCACCGGCATAGCCGGTCAATGTGCCGTTCGATCCGATCACCCGATGGCACGGCACAATGATCGATATTGGGTTCAACGCATTGGCACGTGCCACCGCCCGAACAGCCTTGGGGTTGCCAAGCTGATCTGCCAGCCCGGCGTATGAAACGCTTTTTCCACTCGGGATATTGACCAAGGCATCCCAAACCGATTTCTGAAACGCCGTCCCGACCATGTTGATCGCATCCATCGGCAGCACGCCGACGGATCCGGAGAAATAGCCATCCAGCCAGTCAGTGATCGGTGCTGGTACCGCGCCGCCCTCTTTCCATTCAAGGTTCTTGAACCGTCGTGTCTGAATGGTTTTAAGGCGATCATCGTTGTCTTCGAAATCAAGATGCACCAGTTCGCCATCAATCGAGGCGAGCGAGAGTTTCCCGATCGGGCTGGCATAACGCACGACGTTGATTTGGGTGGACATCGTCATTCTCCTTCCAATGCGGACCAAAGATATTGCGCGGCATATGCCCGCCATGGCCGCCAGTTTTCCGAAATGCTTTCCAGTGCCTTGGCCTTGTCCGGCCCACCGCCCATGCCAGATGCCTTCAGGATGCCAAGATCGGCCGCCGGGAAGGCATCCGGGTCACCAAGCCCGCGCAGGCCAAAATAGTTCAATGTCCAGGGGCCAATGCCCTTGATCGCGGTCATGGCGGCAATCAGCTCATGCCCTGACATCTGATCACAATCCGGTCTGGCAAACAGATCAATCACGTCGGCAAGGGTCTGAGCCCGGCGCGTGGTCAAACCAATCGGGATCAGTTCCTGCCCGATCAGACTTTGGGGTGACGGGAAGACATGCGTGATCCCCGTCCCAGTGATCAGATCATCGGGCAAGACATCGCCAAACCGGGCCACAAGTCGCCAGGCCAAGGTACGTGCCGCCGCGACCGAAACCTGTTGGCCCAAAACGGCCCGAAGGGCGAGTTCAAACCGATCCCAGCATCCAGGCACGCGCAGACCGGGTCGTTTTTGCACCAACGGCGCCAGCAAGGCATCGTCGGAAAACTGTGCTGTGATGGACGGCACATCGGCATCAAGATCAAAAAGTCTGCGCACCCTTGCACCGATTTCAAGCACCGCCTCCCGGGCCGGACCACGGAGGATGACATCCACGCCGGCTTGGTCGGCGCTGAAATGACAGATCATCAAGCCGAGCTTGCCATCAATTTTGAAACCGCGCGCATAGGTGCGTTCACGGACGGTTTCCAAGCCCGGAATGGCACGTGCGCGGAAAAAGCTCAGAAGATATTCGGCATCAAAGGGTTGTCGGGCACGCAGACGTAAAATCAAATCATCATTGCGCGCAGCAAACGGATCATCCGAGCCCAGTTTTTCCGGGCTCACAGTTTCGACACCGCGGCGAAAGGCTGTTGGGGCCTGCCCATAGGCCTGTTTCATCGCATCGTTAAAGCGACGCAAACTCCCGAAGCCAGCAATGTCGGCGATTTCGGTCATGGTCAGGTTGCTATCGACAATCAACTGCCGTGCCCGCAACAGACGGCGTGCCTTGGCGTGTTCTTGCGGCGTGACACCGGTGTGTTCCTTGAAAATACGCCGCAAATGCCGGTCCCCGACACCAAGCCGGTCGGCCAGATCAGTGATCGAGCCATTTTCAAGCACGCCCTGATCAATCAGACGTACCGCACGGACGACCGTGGCATGCACACCGGTACTTGCCGGGCTGCCCGGGGCGGCTTCGGGGCGGCAGCGCAGGCATGGGCGAAAACCATGCGCAATTGCGGCCTCGGCACTGGGATAGAATTCCACATTGTCGCGCTTGGGCGTGACCGCCGGGCAAATCGGGCGACAGAAAATCCCGGTCGTCCGCACAGCGGTATAAAACCGCCCGTCAAACCGACGGTCGCGGGTTTTGAGTGCCTGATAGCAAATATCGTTATTGAGCTGTTCCATGCCGCGCAGTTTAGCAGAACCGCACGATAAAACTCGCCAGATTCGGACTCAGACGTTTTAAAACTTTTTTGAGAATATAATTAATCACACTTCAACTTTTGCGTTTAATGATTAAATACTCAAGAAGCAAGTATTGTCCCTAAATGGGGATGTTTTCGCGTCGTCAAAAAAGCGAATAAAGAAACCCGCGGCACATTTTGTTGCTTTTAAACCATGGGTGCAAGCCGACCAGAACTCTGGAACAGGGCAACGGCAATGCGAGAGGAAATGTCATGAAACGTATTTCGGTGAAGCTACCGACGATCATTGCAGGCCTGATCCTGCTGACAGCGCTGAGCGCTGGCGGAATTTTATCCTTTGAACTTTGGGTGACCCAGAAAACCGAGGTGCAGAACAAGCTTCTGGCGCTTACGGATGCGCGCAAAGAGTCGATCCAGTCCTACCTGACATCGATTGAAGAAGACCTGATCATCGAGGCTGACAGTGGCTTTACCCGCGATGCGCTAAACGCTTTTTCCCGAAGCTGGGAACAGCTGGATGGCAATCCGATGGCCACCCTGCAAAATCTTTACATCACCGAGAACAGCTACCCGCTTGGCGAAAAGCATCTGCTGACCGATGCCGGGGATGGATCGGACTGGAGCCAGGCCCACCGGACCTATCACCCGCATTTTCGCGAGTTTCTTGAACTCAAAGGCTATTACGACATCTTCCTGATCCGCGCCGATGGGGAGCTTGTCTATTCTGTCTTCAAGGAAGCGGACTTTGCCACCAACCTCAAAACAGGCGAATGGGCGGAGACCGATCTGGGCCGGGTATTTCGCGATACATTGGCGCTGAACTCCCCCAAGGACATCGCCTTTACCGATTTCAGCCCCTATGCACCCAGTGCCGATGCCCCGGCCAGTTTCATCGCCCATCAAGTCCGGTCTGAAGCAGGCGAATTACTTGGTGTGATTGCCTTCCAGATGCCGATTTCACGCATCAACAGCATCATGAATGCATCGGTTGGTATGGGCGAAAGTGGTGAAACCTATATCGTTGGTGAAGACGGGTTGATGCGAAGTGACTCCCGGTTTTCCGAAGAAAGCACGATCCTTAAAAACCGTGTGAACGAGGATGCAACCCGCGATGCATTGGCGGGCAATAGCGGCATTCACGAAATTGTTGATTACCGCGGCGTCCCGGTCATTTCAGTTTATACGCCGATCCAGTTCAATGGCGTCGACTGGATTGTTCTGGGCGAGATTGACACTGCCGAGGCATTTTCCCCGGTTTATCGTGCCCTGATGATTGCGGCGGTGATTGTCGGCCTTGTGGCAGTGCTTGGCATCGGGGCGAGTATCCTCTTTGCCCGTTCAGTGACCCAACCGATCAAAAAAATTGTCGGCAACCTTGGCACCCTTGCCGATGGCAAGCTTGATACCAAAGTCTTTGGTACAGATCGTCCCGATGAGATTGGCGACATCGCCAAGGCAACCGAAGTCTTTAAAAAGAACATGATCCGCGCCAAGGAACTTGAGGCCGAAGCCGAGCAAGCCAAGGTGCAGGCCGCGGCAGAAAAGCGCGAACAAATGAACAAGTTGGCCGATGCGTTTCAGGACAATGTCGGCACGATTGTCAAAGTTGTGGCGTCGGCGGCAACCGAACTTGAGGCAACCGCCCAAGGCCTTACCGCGATCATGGAACAGACCAATGCACAGGCAACATCTGTTTCAAATGCGTCTGGCCTTGCCAGTACCAATGTCGAAACGGTGGCATCTGCCTGCGAAGAGATGGCCGCATCCATTCGCGAAATCAGCGCGCAGGTCCAGAACGCAACCAACATAACCACTCGGGCCACAGAAACGGCAAGCTCGACCCGCGAAACGGCAAACGGGCTTGCAGGTGCTGTACGCGAAATTTCCAGCGTGGTGGAACTGATTCAGGACATTGCGGAACAAACCAATCTGCTGGCTCTGAACGCCACCATTGAGGCAGCACGTGCAGGGGATGCCGGCAAGGGGTTTGTCGTTGTCGCACAGGAAGTCAAAAATCTGGCCAACCAGACGGCGCGTGCGACCGAAAACATCACCGCCCAGATCGAAAAGGTACAGGGCATTACCAACACAATGGTCACCGCGGTTGATGAAATCAGCGATGTCATCGAAAACAACAAGCAAAGCTCGACCGTGATTTCGGCAGCAGTTGAACAGCAGGACGCCGCCACGAACGAGATTAGCCATAACATTGCACTGGCGGCCAACGGCACACAGGAAGTGACCAATGCGATTGGCGATGTCACCAAGGCCGCAAATGAAGGAAGCCATTCCGCGACCCAGGTCCTGGCCAGCGCGCAAGAGCTTTCAAAATCGGCCGCCCGCCTTGGCAAAGAAGTCGACAGTTTCATCGCAACGGTTCGCGCCGCCTGATCAAACTGCCCGGAAACGCCAAAACGCGCCCCGCTTGAAGGTGGGGCGCGTTTTTCGTGCGTTTAAAGCTTTGCGTCGGGCTTAGTTCAGCGGGATGTCGTTATCAGATTTGCTGTCCTGATATTGGGCCGACAATCGGTCATATTCATCCGAAATTGCCTTGGCGCGTGTCAGATAGGCGGCCTTCTGATCGCCGGGCAGATCGGCAACCATGCCCATCATGGAATGGCTATCCCAGAAGGCATTGGATTTGTTGTATTCGCCGTCCTCAAGGGTGAAGACCTCCTTCATGATTTTCAGATCATGGGGAATGGCAAAGGCATCACGCGAATCTTCATACGAGAAGAAATAATAGAAATTATCAAACCCGGCCCAGGTGATAGCCGACAGGCACATGGAGCACGGCTCATGCGTCGAAAGAAAAATCAGCTCCGACGTTGCCGGGCGCTGATCAGAGGGCATTTCATAGAACCGCTTCAGGCAATGGACCTCGCCATGCCAGAGCGGATTTTCGGTTTCATTGTTGGTTTCGGCAATGACCAGCGAAAGGTCATCCTTGCGCAGGATCGCCGCACCAAACAGCTTGTTGCCGCCCGATACGCCGGCACGGGTTTTGGGCAGAATGTCGTCCTCTAGCACGGAAAACAGGCGGGCGAGGATATTCTGATCAGCGTTGGTATCGGTCATGTTGGCGGTCCCGGATGGCGGTGATTTTACATGCTGCTATTTCATCGCGTCCGGGCCGCCAAGCCAACCTGTTTTTCATATCAACAGGCGCTAAACAGCCTATCGATACGCTTTACAATCAAAGACCGCGCAATATGCCGTCATTATCAGGCATCTGGCGCCTTTCCGGCGGAACCGGAATATAGAAATCACGATCAAGCAAGGTGGTGATCGCAATCAGCGTCGGGGATTTCTGATCCCGTACCTTGGTGATCAGCGCATGATCAACCGGGGCCATTTCGCGGATTTTGATGACTTCGAAAATCGGACCGTTGGGTGTAGCGAGTTTGAACTGGTCGCCGACCGCGACCGGACCATGGGACTGATGGGCCATTTGGATCTTCCCGTGAGAGTATGGATGTTTGCTCCGCACGACCTGCCCGTGTCCCGTATTACCCGGGTGTTTTGTTGTATGCGACAGATCGCGCTTGACCACACTGTTGCAGAGCTATCCGGCAATTCTGTGACAGAAATGGGATATTTGCGCTCGATTTGCGATTTTCTGCCGGTTTGACCATCGCAAAACAAAAAACACCCCGCCAGATCCGGACGGGGTGTTTTCAAATGCAGGTGGTTCAGGATAGCCGATCAGTCGATATCTTCGATTTCCCCGGCCGACCCTGTGACCTTGGCAGCAAGGGCCGCGGCCATGAAGGCATCAAGATCGCCGTTCAGAACGCCCTGGGTATCAGACGTTTCCGTACCCGTGCGCAGGTCCTTGATCATCTGATAAGGCTGCAGGACGTACGATCTGATCTGATGGCCCCAACCGATATCGGTTTTGCTGTCTTCGACAGCCTGTGCCTCGGCTTCGCGTTTTTGCAGCTCTGCCTCATACAGGCGGGCTTTCAGCATCTTCATCGCCGTATCGCGGTTTTTGTGCTGCGAACGGTCGTTCTGACACTGGGCAACGATGCCGGTCGGGATATGGGTGATACGCACAGCAGAATCGGTTCTGTTAACGTGCTGACCACCGGCACCCGATGCGCGATAGGTATCGACACGAAGATCCTTATCAAGGATTTCAATTTCGATATCGTCGTCAATCACCGGATAAACCCAAACCGACGAGAAGCTGGTATGGCGACGTGCCGAACTGTCATAGGGCGAAATACGCACCAGACGATGCACACCTACCTCGTTCTTGAGCCAGCCATAGGCATTATGGCCGGTGATCTTGTAGGTCACCGATTTGATACCGGCTTCCTCACCATCACTTTCTTCAAGCATCTCAAGCTTGTAGCCTTTGGACTCCGCCCAACGATAATACATGCGCGCCAGCATCGATGCCCAATCCTGGGCCTCGGTCCCGCCAGCACCGGCATGAATTTCAAGATAGGCGTCATTTCCATCAGCTTCGCCAGAAAGCAGGCTTTCAAGTTCACGCTTTGCCGCGATGTCGCGGATCGAGCGCAGAACCTCTTCGGCCTCTTCAACGGTTTCGTTGTCTCCTTCGGCTTCGCCGAGTTCGATCAGACCAACACTGTCTTCAAGCTCCTGGGCGAGCTTTTTATAACCATTGATGGCGTCATCAAGCTGGGTACGTTCACGCATGACTTTCTGCGCGTTTGCCGCATCGTCCCAAAGGGTCGGGTCTTCGGCAAGTGCGTTCAGTTCGTCGAGGCGTCTAAGAGCGTTATCCCAGTCAAAGATGCCTCCTCAGCAGTGCCATCGACTGCTTGATTTCATCGACCAATGCCTGTGCTTCGGCGCGCATTGATGTCTCCGTTATTCGTCTGAAAATCTGTTTTGCCACATCAAAGATGTAGCAATGTCGGCGTGGCTTATAACAGTTTTTGTCCGGCTTGAAACCCCTGCAACCATGCAAAAACCCGACACAGAATTTGTGCCGGGTTAATGTCTTTTTCGGACGAACTCAAAGGTCCGCGAAATACGGCCTAGTAAATGCCACCCGGCCCGGACACAGCGCCTGCACTGTTATCCGAATTTCCGGATCCGCTATAACCGCCATCAATCACGTTGTCGTTTGATGCCGGGATGGTGCCGGGTTTAAAGGCCTCCCAGATCACATCCTGAGCACCCGGGCCAGCCGGAAGGCCGGTACGCGATTCAACACGGACCATGCGAATGCCCGGCGGTGTACGGAACGGAATGGCTTTGGTGCCTTCAAGCGCACCGCGCATGAACTCCTTCCAGATCGGGGCTGCGGCACTTGCGCCCTGCTCCTTGTCACCAAGGGATCGGTTGTCATCAAAGCCGACATAAACGCCCACGGCCAAATCCGGCGAGAAGCCGACAAACCATGCATCACGCGAATCATTGGTCGTGCCGGTTTTACCGGCCAGCGGATAACCAAGCTCGGCGATTGTCCGGCCGGTACCGCGTGAAATGACGCCTTCCATAATGTGAACCATCTGGAACGCACTGGCCGGATCGGTCAGTTGTTCACGGGTATCAGGCAAATCAGGCGGCATCTGATTGCGGAATTCCACGTCCTGACACAGGGTGCATTCGCGTTCGTCACGACGATAAATCACATTGCCGCGACGATCCTGAATACGGTCGATCAGGGTCGGGGTGATTTTCTTGCCACCATTGACCAGTTCTGCATAGGCCGCGGTCAAACGCATCACCGTCGTTTCAGCCGCGCCAAGCGACATCGACAGGACATCTGGCATTTCATCAACAATGCCAAACCGTTCGGCATAATCGACAACCGTCGGCATGCCGATGGTCTGTGCCAGACGCACCGTCATCAGGTTTCGCGATTTTTCGATACCAAGGCGCATGGTCGAAGGACCATAGAACTGGCCGCTATAGTTGCCCGGTTTCCATTTTCCAAGCCCCGGCCCCTGATCAATCACAAACGGCGCATCAAGCACCAGTGTGGACGGGGTAAAGCCCTGGTCCAGGGCAGCCAGATAAATAAACGGCTTGAAGGCCGAACCCGGCTGACGGCGGGCCTGTGTCGCGCGGTTGAATTTCGACAGATCATGCGAAAAACCACCCGACATCGCCAGTACGCGGCCGGTATGCGGATCCATCGCCACCAAACCACCATTGACGTTCGGGATCTGACGCAGGCCATAGGTATTGGGCGGCAGTTTTTCGCCATCAAGTTCGGCGAAATGTTTGACGTAAATGACGTCGCCGGGTTTCAGGACATCTGACGGGCGGTTAACGACCGCACCCAATGTCTGGCCCTTTTGCCACGGGCGCGCCCATGTCAGGAAGCGCAGCGGAATGCGGCCCTGCTCGCCATTCATCAGGCCCAGTTTTGCCTCGTTGGCGTCGGTATCAAGAACAACCGCACGATCCCACGGGATATCGGCGGGCGTTTCAACTTCGCGCAAGGCCTGCTGCCAGTTGCCCGACAGATCAATGTTGGTGATCGGGCCGCGCCAGCCGTGACGGCGATCATATTCGACCAAGCCGTCAAACAGCGCCTTGTCGGCGATATCCTGCAAACGCGGGACCACGGTCGAACGTACCGAAAGGCCACCGTCATACAGCATGCCCTCGCCGTAACGATCAACAAGCTGGCGACGGACTTCCTCGGCAAAGAAATCAGCCTGATAGGTATCAACCGATTCACGGCTTTTGCCCTGAAGCGGGGCCGACCATGCCGCCTGTGCTTCGGCCTCGGTGATGTAATTTTCTTCCAGCATCCGGCCGATTACCCAGTTACGACGCGCCTTGGCTTCGTCGTGGTTACGGACCGGGTGATAGTTCGAAGGCGCCTTTGGCAGGGCTGCAAGATAGGCAGCTTCTTCGATATTAAGTTCATCAAGTGACTTGTCGAAGTAACGCAAGGCTGCGGCGGCGACGCCATAGCTGCCACTGCCAAGGTAAATCTCGTTCAGATAAAGTTCGAGGATGTGTTCCTTGGAGAAGGCGCGCTCGATCCGGAAGGACAGAATGGCTTCCTTGATCTTGCGCTCATAGGAAACTTCGTTGGTCAAAAGGAAGTTCTTGGCGACCTGCTGGGTAATGGTAGATGCACCGACCGGACGTTTTCCCGTGCCCATATTGACAACGTTGGTCACAGCCGCACGCAAGACAGAGGCAAAATCGATCCCCGGGTGGGAGAAGAAGTTTTTGTCCTCGGCCGCGACAAAGGCATCAACCACCTTGGGCGGGATGGCCGATATCGGCACAAAAACACGCTTTTCACGCGCATATTCGGCAATCAGCGCACCGTCGGATGCATGAACACGTGTCATGACCTCGGGCTCGTAATTTTCAAGCTGGGTGTAATCGGGCAGTCCTTGGCCAAAGTGCCAGAAGATCGCCAGCATACCGGCGCCGCCCGCAACCGCCATCAAGAACAGAAAGCCGAAAATACTAAGTAAAATTCGCATGTAAGCAGGTCTTTTTCATTTTGTTGGCCTGATCCGGTAGGGGCGCATATTCATGCACTCTTACCGGAAATGCAATGTCCCGGCAGACATTTCGCCTGTCTGTGCCGAAAAAACGGATGTATCCGCATTATAGCGGCAAAATAATGACAAGGTTGTGACAGCCGCCACGCCAGACAGCATTTGTTCGCGCAAACACCACACAATGATTTCGCTGACCGTTTAGGCCCCAGCGAAATCATCGGCATCACGCCCGAGTATTAGAATTTGTGTTTCTCGAAATAGATATCAATTGCCCGCAAGACCGCATCGGCAATCTTTTTGCGATGAGCCGGACTTTGCAACAACTTGGCGTCGGTCGCATTCGAAAGATATCCCATTTCAAACAGGGCCGAAGGGATATCCGGTGCCTTCAGAACCGCAAAACCGGCAAAGCGATGCGTACGACGTTGCAGTTCTATGCTTTGGGCAAGCTGACTGACCATGTTGGCCGCAAGGGTCGCCGACAGGTTCATGGTTTCACGTTGCGCAAGATCGATCAGAATGCTTTGCACCAGCGTGTTTTCATCGGAAAGATCTATACCGGCAATCACGTCGGCCTTGTTTTCCTTGGACGCCAGTGCCGCGGCCTCTTTGTCCGATGCGTTTTCAGACAGGGTATAGACCGATGCGCCGCGATGCTTGGGATTACCAATTGAATCCGCATGCAGGGATATGAACAAATCAGCCCCAGCCTTGCGCGCGATGTCCACACGTTGCCGCAGTTTCAGGAACACATCCTTGTCACGCGTTAATAGCACGCGATACCGGCCCGATGCGGTCAGGGTTTCGGCCAACTGACGTGCAGCGGCAAGGGTCAGGTCCTTTTCATAGACATTGCCAACCCCGATCGCGCCCGGGTCGACCCCGCCATGCCCGGCATCAATCGCGATCAACGGCTTTTCTTCGCCACCGCGGCCCGATTGCACCGCGACATCGACACTTTGTTCGGTCGCACTGGTATCGTTACGACTGCGCGCAGAATAGGCTTCCATGCTCTGGCGCGATGCGGTCAGAAACGCATCGCGCTGTGTCGGTTTAAGATCAACCACCAGACGGTTGGGCTTCCCGCCGCCGGGCGGCAACGAGAAAATCTTTGAAACCAGCGATGGTTGGGCAACATCAAGAACCACACGGAACGTGCCCGGTTTAAACAGGCCATACCGCAGACCGGAAATAAGCCCACCACCGGAGGTCACCTTGCCCGGCGGGGCGTTCCAGTCAATTTCCGGCATATCAATGATGATGCGGTACGGATCGGGCAGCAGGAAATAGGTAAAGTCGACTTCCTGATCGAGATCGATCACAAAGCGCGTGTAATCGGGATAAACTCCGAGCCGCGCGCCAAGCACCTTGGCCGTTTGGGCAGACGCCCCTGATACGATGATCTGGGAGGCACACAACAGCGCAACCACCACCATCATCGTTCTGGCAATTTTAACCAGCAACGATCGCGATGGTGCGTTTTTCGGCGTGGAAAATGAAGTCGCGTGCTGTGAATACATCTGTCGTTTCAGCGCCTGTTACCCTGCAAGAGCATCTGTTAAGCGCTTATAGCAATGCGTTGGTTAACGGGCAATTGACCAACGACAGAACTTGCATGACAGACCTTTCAACTTTCCGCGATGGGCATGGCATGGGGCAAAACTGTAAAAACAGTGTGTTTTCATATATTTGCCCGAACCAAATCATCCAAAGGAAAATCGCGCGGATTTCTGTGTGTTTTTACACGTTACTGTCAGAAAGTCGTCACATCACGCAACAAAACTGTTTGTAGCATACGCATAAAAGGGATATGTTGCACCCGAGATTCCTATGCTTTGTGGTAAGCAACCAAAATGCCACCAGGCTGAGGACGCGACGAGTGCAGTTCTTACGGTCGGTGTCTCGGTGACGCGGCAATTCCCGCTCCCGATAGAGCCCTCCTTAAAAAGGCTGTCTTGGCGCGCTCGAAGACACGCAATCTAATTCTTTTTGTTTCAACACCAAAACCAGGTCCAACCGGAAGAGCAGCCGACACGCGATGACCCAGATACATACAGGACATATCGCGACCTTTATGGTTGGCGCCTCCGGACACGCCGGTTTGTTTGCATATCAGCGCAATTGCGCCCATAGCATTGAACTGGCGGGGCCTCCAGGAACAGGTTCCGAATGGTCAAACGTATGCTTATCGATGCAACGCACGCGGAAGAAAGCCGCGTCGTTGTTATTCACGGAAATCGCCTAGAAGAATACGACGTCGAAACTTCGACAAAAAAGCAAATCAAGGGTAATATCTATCTCGCGAAAGTCACGCGGGTAGAACCGTCGCTTCAGGCGGCCTTTGTTGACTATGGCGGAAACCGTCATGGTTTCCTTGCGTTCAGCGAAATCCATTCCGACTATTATCAAATTCCGGTTGCCGACCGTGAAGCTCTTGCCCAGCAGAGCAACACACAGGTCAAGGACGCCGAAATCGTCGAAGACAATATCGGCGATACCGAAGACAGCCCGAAAAAAGACAAGAAGCCGTCGCGTTCACGCTCCCGCCGCAAACCGCGCGCCCAGAGCAAGGACGAAGCATCCGACACGCCCGAGGCAGAAAACACTGACGCCACCGCATCGGCCGAGGCCGCTGCCCCGTCAGATGCTGCAACCGACAATGCAGGTTCTGGCGAGGAAGAAGAAGCCAAGCCGCGTCGCCGTCGCCCGCGCAATCGTCGCAAGAAAAGCGATGATGTCGAAGCATCTGGCACCGACGCAGAAGCATCCTCTGACGGCAATGAAGACAACGGTTCGGACGGTGACGATACCCCGACTGGTGGCAATGCCGCCATGTCTGCGGAAATCGCCGAGCTTGAAGTTGATGTCGATGACGAGGCCAACGAAGTAACAGCGCTTGACGCGACCGCCGATGTTGAAGAAGACATCGAGGATATGGGTGGCGATGACGACGGTGATGAATTCGTTGAGTCACACAGCCGTCAACTTCAGAAACGCTACAAAATTCAGGAAGTGATCAAACGCCGCCAGATCATTCTGGTTCAGGTCGTCAAGGAAGAACGCGGCAACAAGGGTGCGGCTCTTTCGACCTTCCTGTCGCTGGCCGGTCGTTATTGCGTTCTGATGCCAAACACCCCGCGTGGTGGCGGCATTTCGCGCAAGATCACCAATGCCAAGGATCGCAAGCGCCTGAAATCCATTCTGGCCGAGCTTGAGATTCCGGACGGCATGGCTGTGATCGTTCGTACCGCTGGTTCCGAACGCACCAAAGCCGAAATCAAACGCGACTTCGATTATCTGATGCGCCTGTGGGATCGTATCCGCGAAACCACCCTTCAGAGCCAGGCACCGTGCCTGATTTACGAAGAAGCCGACCTTATCAAGCGTTCCATCCGTGACCTTTATGCACGTGATGTTGATGAAGTTCTGGTCGAAGGTGACGATGGTTACCGGGTTGCCAAAGACTTCATGAAGATGCTGATGCCGTCGCATGCCAAGCGCGTGCAGCCCTACAAAGATCAGGGCGTGCCGCTGTTCCACCGTTTCCAGGTGGAAAGCCAGCTTGATGCGATGCTCAACCCGGTCGTACAGCTTAAATCCGGTGGTTATCTTGTTATCAACCCGACCGAGGCACTGGTCGCGGTTGACGTTAACTCCGGCCGTTCGACCCGCGAACGCAACATCGAAGAAACCGCTTACAAGACCAACCTTGAAGCGGCCGAAGAACTCGCACGTCAGCTGCGCCTGCGTGACCTTGCCGGTCTGATCGTTGTCGACTTTATCGACATGGAAGATCACCGCAATCAGGCATCTGTCGAACGCAAGCTTAAGGAAGCGATGCGCAACGACCGTGCGCGTCTTCAGATCGGCCGCATCAGCCCGTTTGGTCTGCTTGAAATGTCGCGTCAGCGCCTGCGCCCGTCGCTGGTCGAAAGCGCATTTGAAGTTTGCACCCATTGCCGTGGCGTCGGCCTTGTCCGTTCGATTGAAAGTGCGGCCCTTCACTTGCTGCGCGTGATCGAGGAAGAAGGCATGCGTCGCCGTTCCGGCGCGCTGACCGTCCATGTTGCCAGTGAAGTCGCGCTTTATATCCTCAACCGCAAACGTGACTCGCTTGGCGAGATCGAAAGCCGTTATGGCTTCAGCGTCATGATCTTTGGCGATGACAGCCTGATTTCACCTGATCACCGTATCGAGCGTACACGCGCGAAAAAAGGTGACGAGGTCGAAGAGGTTTCTGCGGTTCTCAATACCGACAGTGTGTCGCTGACCGCGATCGAAAACCCGGTTGATCTCGAAGAAGAAGAAGACGAAATCGAGCGCAACGAAGACGACGATCAGGGCGGCAAGCGCCGTCGTCGCCGTCGTCGTCGCCGTGGCCGCAATGATGACCGCGATGATCGCAACAATGATCAGCCGCAGGAAGCATCAGACGACAGCGATGGCGCATCTGATAATGCAGATGGCAACAATAATGATGACGATGATGACGAAAGCAATCGCAAGCGCCGCCGTCGTGGCAAGCGTGGTGGTCGCCGTCGTTCGCGTCGTCAGGACTTTGATGGCAACCGCACCCGTTCACCGGCTGATGATCCGGCCCTGACGGCTGCACGTCGCAATCGTGATCATGAAGCACCGGACGGCACGGATGAAAACACCGTGATCGACGCCGACAGCGAAGGTCAGGATGCCGACAGCTTTGATCAGGAAGGCGTTCGTGCCGGTCGTACCCGCAGCACCACTGCCCCGGCCCCGGCCCGTCCGCGTCGTGATCGCAATGACAATCGCCGCAACCGTCGTGATCGCAACAGCCGTTCTGATCGCACTGACGGTGATGAAGATCGTGGTGATGTGAAAAACATCCCGATCCAGTCTGGTCCGGCCCCGGAAGCAAAGCCTGAAACCCAGGCGGAAGCAAAACCGGAAGCCGCAAGCGCACCGGCATCTGCCCCGGCAGAAGTCAGCGCACCGGCACCGAAGAAAGAAACGCCAAAGGCAGAAGCCCCGGTCGAAAAAACGGCAGAAAAACCTGCCGAGAAGCCTGTAGAAAAACCGGCCGAGCCGAAAGCCGCCGAGCCTGCCAAGGCTGAGAAAGCTGAACCGGCGCCTGCGCCGGCAAAAGACGAAAAACCGAAGCCGAAAAAACGCGGCTGGTGGAGCCTCGGTCGTTAAGACCGGGCATTTGAACAAACAAAAAGGGCTGCCCATCAGGCAGCCCTTTTTTCGTCGTTATCTATTGAAAGATCAGCGTTTCCAGTTCTGAAGCGCCTTGACCGCACCGATCATGGTGTCTTCGCTATGCGCGAACGAGAAACGCACATAGCCCTTGCCGCGCATGCGGTCGAAATCCGTCCCCGGTGTCGTCGCAACGCCAGTTTCTTCGAGCATCTGTTTACAGAACGCTTCGCTGTCATTGGTCAGATCGCGCACATCGGCATAAAGGTAAAACGCGCCGTCGGCCGGGGCGAACTTGGTGAAACCGGCCTTTGGCAGACCATCCAGCAGGATTTCACGATTGCGCGCATAGGCCGCGATGTTGGCTTGTAGCTCATCCTCGCAATCAAAGGCGGCCACTGCCGCCAACTGCGAAAGCGCCGGGGCCGAGATGAACAGGTTCTGTTGCAGACATTCGACCGCACGCATCAGATCGGGCGGCACAATCGCCCAGCCCAGACGCCAGCCGGTCATGGAAAAGTATTTCGAGAAACTGTTGATGATGATGGCTTCATCTCCGAACTCAAGCGCGGTGCATTCGGCCACATCGCCAAATGAAATGCCCTGATAAATCTCGTCACTGATCAGGCGAATGCCGTTTTCACGGCAATAGGTTGCCAGTTCGCGATAGGTTTCAACATCAATCATGCTGCCCGCAGGGTTGGACGGGCTGGCAACGATCAGGCCATCAACCGGTTCATCCAGATCGCGCAGCATCTGCACAGTCGGCTGATAATGGGTTTCCGGTCCGGCGGGCAGGTTGATCGTATCTATACCAAGCGCGCTTAGGATGTTGTGATAGGCCGGGTAACCGGGGGCCGCCATCGCAACACGATCACCGGCATCAAAGGCGGCCAAAAACGCCAGTACAAAGATCGATGACGAGCCACTGGCAACACAAACCCGCGCCGGATCCACCGAAACACCAAACTTGGTTTTGTAATGACCCGCAATGGCTTCGCGCAGCGGATCAATGCCCATGGCGTTGGTATAGCCAATCAGATCGGACTCGAGCGCCTTGGCAGCGGCTTCGCGCACCTTGCGCGGTGCCGGGGTTCCGGGTTGGCCGACTTCAAGATGAAAGACAGCCTTGCCTTCCTTTTCGCGCGCATTGGCCGCACGCATCACGTCCATCACGATAAAGGGTGAAATTGCACCACGAAGGGATTGTTTCAATGCCATTTGTGGGGTCCTGACATGTGTTTAGGAACAACAGGGCAGGATGATCGATGATCCCTGCCCTGTTGGTTGGTTTCTTGATTAGCGGGTTCCGGCCATGCCACCGCCTGCCGGGTCGGCAAGGAACTGGCAGCTTTCCGGATGGGGTGGCGTACCTTCAAGGCACTTGATGACATTGACCGAAGACGCCCCATCGGAATTCATCGAAATACCCGATGCAGCACCAGTACCAATCAGGTCTTCGGCCATTGTGGCGATCTGTTTGGTCGCACCGGCCGGTGTGCCCGTGCCGGCAATGCCGTAATAGTATTCCCAGACAAACGGGTTCACCATCAATGCCGGGCCCATCAGCGGAGTGGAAATCATATTCGCATCCCCCGCAGCCAGATTAAGGCCAAATGCATCCGCGCCAAGCCCCGCACCAAACGGCTTGTTCATGGTGGTGACACAGGCAACCGCATTGGCCGCACGGTCAACAACGACAAAGCCACTGCGTCCGGCACCAGCCTGTGCGGCCTCAGAACCCGATGCGATATCCGCCAGATAACGGTTCAGGATATCGGCAAGTTCGCTGCCGTCGGTAATGACCGAAGTGCCAGAATCGGAGCGCGGCGGATAGGCCAGATAAAGCGTTTCATTACCAACCTTGATCTCGGTCGCGGTTTTCCACTGCGGGCGATAGGTGCGCATGTCATCGGCGGTGAGTGTCCCGCCCGCCGCAGTCACGGCATTGGCGATGTCAGCCCCCAACGCACCGCTATAAAATTCGCCCGGTCCTTTGACGCGCAGTGACGTCAGAAGCGCCGCCAGATTAACCGCACGGATACGGTCACCGACTTCAAGCATCTTGCCATCCGGCATAAATGTCGCGCGCAATGCCGGGCTGGCTTCAATCCGGGCACGGTTTGCCTCGATATCCTTAACCAGCGACCGCGACACCGGCACACCAAGGCGGGCATATTGTTCGGCAGCACTGATCAGCGAGCCCCACTGCAAACGGCCATAACGTGCGCTCAGCGCATAAAGGCCGCGCGGAACGGTCGGGATGGTGGTTGGCGTCTGATCGGAACCGGTGCGTGTGCCCGGACGTGGCCAGAAATCAAGAACTTCGACCTTTTTCGTTGCGCGGTCATGCACAACACAAACCCCACCACCGCCAATGCCGGCAACAGATGGCTTGGTCACGGTCATGGTGGCATAAAGCGCCACAGCAGCGTCCGCAGCCGTGCCACCGGCCGACAAAACATCCCTCGCATTCCGGACGGCACGTGGCTCATCAGCGACCACACCACCGAAATAACCGGACACTGCCCCTATTTGACCAAGATTTTCTGTTTCATTAGCACTACATGCGGCAAGACCGGCAGTCATTGCGATTGCGACCGCGATCCGCCATGATGGCTTGCGCGTCGGCACGGAACCGACATCAGTCGAACGAAAATATGGAACGCACATTTTGCTCAGACGCATTATTACTCTCACTGCCATTTTCCTTGTTGCCCTGCCTAGCACGGTTTTCGCGCAGGGTCGTTCTTTTATCCGCGATACAGAGATTGAGGAAACCCTTCGGATGTATGCCACGCCCATTTTCAGGGCAGCGGGCCTCGATCCGAATGGCGTGTCCATTTATATCGTTTCCGACAACAGCTTGAACGCATTTGTTGCCGGGGGCCAAAAGCTTTTTATCAATACTGGGCTGTTGTTAAAAGCAGAGACTCCCGAACAGGTTATCGGCGTTGTTGCCCACGAGACCGGCCACATATCGGGCGGGCATCTTTCACGCGTTCATGACCAGTTGCGCAATGCGTCTGCAATCTCGATTCTTTCCACAATTGCCGGTGTTGCTGCCGGTGTGGCTGCCGGCCGATCCGACGTTGGGACTGCTGCCATTCTGGGCGGTCAGAACGTGGCCACCCGTAACTTTCTTGCCTATTCGCGGACCCAGGAAAGCAGTGCCGATCAGGCCGGTGTGAAGTATTTAACAGAGGCGGGTATTTCATCGCGCGGGATGCTGGAATTCATGCAGACGCTTGAAGGTCAGGAATTGCTGAGTACCGCAAGTCAGGACCCGTATCTGCGCAGCCACCCGCTGACCGTCGAACGTGTCGATTTCCTTGAAAATTATGTGTCCAACTCGTCGCTCAAGGATGCAAAGGTCAGCACCGATCTGTATGAGCGCCATGCCCGAATGCGCGCCAAACTGTTTGCCTTTACCAACCATATTCAAAATACCATGCGCACCTATCCCGAAAGCGATACGAGCATTGCCGCGCGTTATGCCCGCTCGATCGCCTATTACCGGGACTCACAGCTTGAGCCCGCGCTTGAGATTATCGAAGGCCTGATAGCCGAGGAACCATCCAATCCATATTTCGAAGAACTGAAAGGCCAGATTCTTCTGGAATTCGGGCGTGCGCGCGATGCCATTCCACCACTGCAAAAATCGGCTGAACTTTCAAACGGTGCGCCGCTGATCCGACTTCTTCTGGCGCATGCGATGATCGAAACCGGCGATGAGGCGTATCTCGCCCCGGCCAAGGAAAACCTGATCGGGGTATTGTCGCGCGAACGCGGCAATGCATCGGCATGGCGGTTCCGTGCGATTGTTGAAAACCGTCTGGGTAATGAAGGCGAAGCATCCCTGTCACAGGCGGAATACAGCCTTTTGACCGGTGACCGGCAAGCGGCGAGCTATCATGCGGTTCAGGCCGACCGGAAGCTTGAAAAGGGCACGGCCACATGGGTTCGTGCGCAGGACATTCTTCAGGCGACCAATCCTGATGGTGTACCGGGCAAGGACGCCGCCAATTGACGTCTTCGCCCGCACTGCGTGCCAAGCCACGGACACCGCGCGCCTTCACGTCCAGAAGGGTTTTGGCGTCTGTAATGGTCGTGCTGGGATCGCTCGGCATGGCAAGTTGCAGCCTGCCCGGTGCTGGTGTGGATGTCAGTGGTGACCTGAAACTTCTGTATGCGCCTTTTTCATTATCCAACCCGCCGCGCTATTGGCAGGTCAATCAAAAGTCTGACGTGAATCCGGCCCCGCTTGGCTGGGAGGACAAGGACGGACGCATTGCGCTTGCCGCTCACCCCGGGATGGGGGCATTTGAAATCGGTCGGCGGACAAATGTAATCGTGCTGGCCTCACCGTTTTTGTCTTTTGACTGGCAATTCAACAGCGCCGCCCAAGTCGGGGATGTTGAACTGGTGCTTGGTTTCCGACGGCAGGCACAGGGAAGCTGGACGGAAAGTGATCTTGGATCCGGCAAACCAACCATGGATCAGGAAGTCCGCATCGCCGTTGGCCAATATCAAGTGCGGTACGGTGAATGGCACCGCGAATATTTTGATCTGGCGACACTTTATCGGCGATATTGGCCCGATGCCCAGGCCGACGAGGTGCGCCTTGTATGGATCGGCATTGTTTCGGGCGATGATCACAACGCCGCACAGAATAGTGTGATACATCTAACGCATATTTTACTTTCACGTTAGCAACGAGATCACGTATCAAAAACCATCACATTTCATCAGGGTCAGGACCACAGCACTACAACTGGCCAGAGACAAAAGGACGTCCAATGAACTCCCATATCGCAAAACGCTTTCTTGCTGGCACAGCACTTGGTATCGGCATGCTGTTTGGCGCGCCGGCTGCCTTCGCGCAGGATAGCCTGAGCGCTGAACAGAAAACCGAAATCGAAGGCGTTATTGAACAATACCTGCTTGATAACCCGGATGTTCTTTTGCACGCGATCCAGAATGTCCAATCCTGGCAGGCCGCTGAGCAGTCCCGCCAGCAGGCTGCGGCCATCACCCCTGTCTGGGATGCGCTGGTTGCCGACAGTTCCGTTCCTTCGGTCGGGCCGGTTGATGCGCCGGTAACCGTGATCGAGTTTTTTGATTACCACTGCGGTTACTGCAAGCGCGCCTTTGATGGCGTGAAGGAAATTGCCGAAAACAGTGATGGCAAGGTTCGCACCATCTTTGTCGAATTCCCGATCCTGAGCGAGGAAAGCACCCTTGCCGCGCGTGCCGCACTCGCCGCCGACAAGCAGGACAAATACATGGAAGCCCACGAAGCCTTCATGACCAACCGTGGCCTGCTTGATCAGGAACGTATCAATGAACTGGCCGCAGGTGTTGGCATCGACGTTGAACAGATGCTTGAAGACATGAAGGCGCCCGAAATCACCGGCATGCTGGCACAGTATTCAAGCATGGCGCGCGCCGTTGGCATTTCCGGCACCCCGGCCTTCCTGATCAATGGCACGCTGGTTTCGGGTGCGGATATGGAGCGTGTGAACGCGCTGGTCGATGCCGGACTGAAAGACGCGTCCTGATCAAGACGAGCTGACCAAAAGCAAAACACCCACATGTGCAGTTTTGTTGTTTCGCCGTCTCAATGAAAAGCAAAAGGCCGTTTCGATAGTGAAACGGCCTTTCTCATTACAGCTTATCGCAAGAATATCGCCTAGATAATCCCCGCCAGTGGCGAGGACGGATCGGCATATTTCTTTTTGGGCATGCGGCCAGCCAGGAAGGACTCACGCCCGGCAATGATGGCATGTTTCATGGCGCGCGCCATCCGGATCGGGTCCTTTGCCCCGGCGATTGCGGTATTCATCAAGACACCGTCACAGCCCAGTTCCATGGCAACGGCGGCATCGGATGCACTGCCAACGCCCGCATCAACCAGAACCGGCACATTGGCGTTTTCCTTGATCAGCGCGATATTGACCGGGTTCAAAATGCCCATGCCAGAACCGATCAGAGAGCCCAACGGCATGATCGCGCAGCAGCCCATATCTTCGAGCATCTTGGCCTGAATAGGATCGTCGCTGCAATACACCATGACATCAAAGCCATCCTTGATCAGGGCTTCGGCCGCCTTAAGCGTTTCGGGCATATTGGGATACAGTGTGGCCTGATCGCCCAGCACTTCGAGTTTCACCAGATTCCAGCCGCCTGCTTCGCGTGCAAGGCGCAGGGTGCGTACAGCATCATCGGCGGTAAAGCAGCCGGCCGTATTGGGCAGATAGGTGTATTTTTTCGGATCGACATAATCGACCAGCATCGGTTGGTTCGGGTCGGTCAGGTTTACGCGGCGCACGGCAACCGTAACAATTTCGGCACCGGATGCCTCGATCGCGATTTTGGTTTCCTC
Source organism: Thalassospira sp. CH_XMU1458 (assembly GCF_037027205.1). NCBI lineage: Bacteria > Pseudomonadati > Pseudomonadota > Alphaproteobacteria > Rhodospirillales > Thalassospiraceae > Thalassospira > Thalassospira sp. CH_XMU1458. The sequence continues at coordinate 1,238,325 of NZ_JAYMDW010000002.1, forward strand.
AAAATCCTTGTACTTGCCGGTGCCCACCAGCAAGCGGGACGAGAATTTCTTGCCTGCAACAACGAAACCGTCGTCATCTGCCGCAGCCAGGCCTGCTTCATGTGACCCACCGCCGATAAAATGCACGATTTCAAGTTTGTCGCCATCGGCCAGCCGGGTTTCGCCATAGGCCGTTTTGGGAACGATTTCCAGATTGCGTTCGACCGCGACCTTGGTCTGGGCGATTCCAAGCTCGCCAAGAAGTTCGGCAACGTTTCCAGCATTTTCGATGGTGCGGTCTTCACCGTTGATCGTAAGACGCATCTTTCCGTTTCATCCATGTGGTATCAAATTATTCACAATTGCCGCGCAGTATGCGCAGCACGCTCGCCCGAAGCAAGCCGTCTTGCATGGCTTTTTGGTGTTGATGGCCCGGCAAGCTCGCCTTGCTGACCAATCATACACCCCGTAAGCATCAAGGCCGCGTTGCAAAGGCCAATGCAAAGTTGCGTCAGACTTTGGTCGTGTTATAAACGCAACTCCAAATGTTGGGCATTCAGAAGCGGATTGCTTCGCGGTTCGGGCATTCCTGAACGGTCGAGACACCCTGCGGACTGATGCGCGATGGATGCTGTGATACAAGAATGGAAGTGAACGAGTTGACTGGTTTTAAGCAAAACCGACAAGAAGACTCTGGCATTCTTGGCAATGCTAAGGCATATACGCACACATCGGTTGCGATCCTTGAAGCTTTCGCCGCATTGTTCATGGCGAAATTCGGGATTCATCTGTCCAATATTCAAAAGCGGAATGCATTCAGACACGATTTTAACGTCTCGAAAGCTGCAAACGGCATGATCTACGGCTTTGGCTCCCGGAGCACCAAGAACGCCCTGGATGCCATGCGCGGATTGATCCACACACCATCATAAAGATATCGAAATGAGCAAGTTCAACATCGACAATGACGCCATTCGCCAGCTCGCCGAGCTGCTGGACGACACCAATCTGACCGAAATTGAAGTTGCCGCAGGTGACAACCGTATTCGCGTCGCCCGTCAGGGCACCATGGTTGCTGCTGCTCCGGCTGTGGCGCCGGCTGCTCCGGTTGCGTCCGCGCCGGCTGTTGCGGCGCCGTCTGATGCCGCCTCCCATCCGGGTGCGGTCAAATCGCCGATGGTCGGCGTTGTCTATTTTGCACCGGAACCCGGTGCGGCTCCGTTCATCTCGGTCGGCGCAAGCATTGCCGAAGGCCAGACCCTGATGCTGATCGAAGCGATGAAAACCTTCAACCCGATCCGCGCACCAAAATCTGGCAAGATCACCCAGATTATCGCGACCGACGGCCATCCGGTCGAATATGACGAGCCGCTAGTCATTATTGAATAAGCCGGGGTATCAACCGCATGTTCGACAAAATCCTGATTGCCAACCGTGGCGAAATCGCGCTTCGTATTCAGCGCGCCTGCCGCGAAATGGGCATCAAAACTGTCGCGGTGCATTCCACTGCTGATGCGGACGCCATGCATGTGCGTCTGGCCGACGAATCGGTCTGCATCGGCCCGGCAGCATCCAAAGACAGCTATCTGAATATTCCGGCCATTCTTTCGGCTGCTGAAATCACCGGGGCCGAGGCCATCCATCCGGGCTACGGCTTCCTGTCGGAAAACGCTGATTTCGCCTCCATGGTCGAAGAGCACGGCTTTGCCTTTATCGGCCCGACGCCGGAACATATCCGCATGATGGGTGACAAGATCACGGCAAAGCAGACGGCCGAAAAGCTTGGCATTCCGTGTGTTCCGGGATCTGATGGTGAAATCACCAGCGTTGATGAAGCCCGCAAATGCGCCAAAGAGATCGGCTTCCCGGTCCTGATCAAGGCATCAGGCGGCGGCGGTGGTCGTGGTATGAAAGTGGTCGAGCGCGAAGAAGATCTTGCCGAAGCATTTTCCATGACCCGTAAGGAAGCATTGCAGAACTTTGGCAATGCCGCCGTTTACATGGAAAAGTACCTTGGCAAACCGCGCCACATCGAATTGCAGGTCATCGGGGATACGCACGGCAACGCCGTTCACCTGTTTGAACGCGATTGCTCGTTGCAGCGCCGCCACCAGAAGGTGCTTGAAGAAGCCCCGTCTCCGACCCTGACGCCCGAAGAACGCGAACGGATCGGTTCCACGGTTGCCAATGCCATGATCGGCATGGGGTATCGCAATGCCGGCACCATCGAGTTCCTCTATGAAAATGGCGAGTTCTATTTCATCGAAATGAACACCCGCCTTCAGGTGGAACACCCGGTCACCGAAATGATTTCCGGTGTTGACCTTGTGCGCGAACAGATCCGGGTTGCAGCGGGACTTGAGCTGTCATTCAAGCAGGAAGACCTTGAAATTCATGGTCACGCCATTGAATGCCGCATCAACGCCGAAGACCCGCAGACCTTTGTCCCGTCACCGGGCAAGATCAAGGAATATCATGCACCTGGCGGTCTGGGCGTTCGTGTCGATAGCGGTATTTACACCGGTTATTCGATCCCGCCTTATTATGACAGCATGATCGCAAAGTTGATTGTTCATGGTCGCGACCGTGAGGAATGCATGATGCGTCTGCGTCGTGCGCTGGCGGAATACGCGATTGGCGGCATCAAAACCACCATTCCGTTGCATCAAACACTTCTTGCCAACCCGGACATCCAGAAAGGGGATTACGACATCCACTGGCTGGAAAAGTTCATGGGCATTAACAAAACGTTGTGATCAGCGCCTAAGATGATTTCAAACGGGAACCTTCGGGTTCCCGTTTTTCGTTTGAGATTTAAATCAAAAATTTAATCGCGCTTCCCTATTATAAGGGACCGGTTCAAACTGGAAATGGTAACAACCTTGTCGCATGCGACCGGGTCACTCATATGTAAACAACCACCAGAAAAACAGGACCAAAGCAATTATCACTGCGATCATGTCAAACCAGCTGACCCCTGATCTTTTGATCCGCGCCTATTCCGTCGGCCTGTTTCCAATGGCCGAAAGCCATGATGATCCAACCCTGTACTGGATTGATCCGGAGTGGCGCGGCGTCTTGCCGCTTGACGGGTTTCATGTCCCGCGCAGCCTGCGCAAGGCTGTGCGCAAGGGCACCTATAAGATCCATGTCGACCGGGCCTTTCCCGAGGTCATCCGCGCCTGTGCGGAGCCCACCGATACCCGCGACGACACCTGGATTAACAGCAACATCCTTGATGCATATTGTGCGCTTCACAAGATGGGCTGCGCGCATTCGATCGAGGCATGGAAAGACGGCGAGCTGGTTGGTGGCTTGTACGGTGTCAGTCTGGGCAAGGCGTTCTTTGGTGAAAGCATGTTTTCACGCGCGACCAATGCGTCAAAAGTCGCCCTCGTCCATCTGGTCGCGCTGATGCGTCAGGGGGGCTACAGCCTGCTTGATACGCAGTTCGTCAATGATCACCTCAAACAGTTCGGGGTCGAGGAAATTCCGCGCGAACGCTATCGCAACGAACTGGCAAAGGCATTGACGGGGCGCGCCAACCTTCCGTTTGAAGTCGATCCCGAAATCCTTGAAGAAACGCTGACAGGCGGCGATAGTAAGCCACACGCGCCCTCCTGAGTTCAGCCGAGCCGATTGACCTTCACGCCAAGACGAGCACCCCATGCAAATTCGCCCCGCCACCGACAACGACATTCCCGCCATTCTGGAAATTGTCGCCCCCATCCTTCGGACCGGGGATACCTACGCCATTGATAGCAATCTAAGTGACGACGACGTCATCGCCTACTGGATGGGAAAGGACAAGGTCACACTGGTTGCCGAGGAAGACGGCAAGATCGTTGGCACCTATTACATCCGCCAAAATCAGGGCGGCGGCGGATCGCATGTTTGTAATTGCGGCTACATGACATCCCCTGCGGCAAGTGGCCGGGGCATTGCGCGGCGCATGTGTGAAGATTCGCTGGTCCGTGCCAAGGATCTTGGATACCGCGCGATGCAGTTCAATTTCGTCATCGCCAGTAACGCCGCCGCAGTACATCTTTGGCCAAAGCTTGGGTTTGAGATTGTCGGGCGCCTGCCCGGTGCCTTCATGCACCCGACATTGGGCGAAACCGATGCACTGGTAATGTATCGCAAGCTTTAAGCAACACAGATACCACAAAACGGAAAAAGGGCGGGCACCATCTGGCACCCGCCCTTCTTTGTTCTCTAAAATCTGTTCAGATCAGAACAGGAAGCGGACGCGAAGGGTGCCTTCGATTGCCGAGAGTTCCTTGCGAACGCCCTCGCCCGGTTTGATTTCCTCGTCGACTTCAACCACCACATAGCCGACACCGCCTTCTGAGCGCAGATACTGGCCGCTGATGTTGATGCCGCGACGGGCAAACACATCGTTGATCTTAAGCAGCACGCCCGGAACGTTGCGGTGAATGTGCATGAAGCGGGTATGGGTGCGATCCTTGACCGGAAGCGATACTTCCGGGAAGTTCACAGCCCCCAGGGTCGAGCCGTTATCGGAATAGGTGATCAGCTTGTCAGCGACCTCGATCCCGATATTTTCCTGTGCCTCCTGGGTCGAACCACCGATATGCGGGGTCAGGATGACGTTGCTCATACCGCGCAGCGGGCTCTCGAACTGCTCGTCCTTGCCTGCCGGCTCGACCGGGAACACGTCAATCGCCGCACCGGCCAAATGACCGCTTTCAAGGGCAGCGGCCAGATCTTCGATCACGATGACATTGCCACGTGCCGCATTGATCAGGTGTGCGCCCTTTTTCATCTTGGCGAGCTCAGTCGCCGTGATCATGTTCTTGGTCTGCTCGTTGGCCGGAACATGCAGCGATACCACATCCGATCTGGCAAGCAGTTCATCCATCGACGAACAGGAATTGGCATTGCCCATGGCAAGCTTATTGATAACATCAAAATAGATGACATTCATGCCAAGCGATTCTGCCAGCACCGAAAGCTGCGAACCGATATGGCCATAGCCGATGATACCAAGCGTCTTGCCACGTGCCTCGTACGAGCCATGGGCATTTTTCAGCCAGTCGCCTTCATGGGCGGCTGCGTTACGTTTGGGAATACCACGCAGCAACATGATGATCTGGCCCAGCACCAGTTCGGCAACCGAACGGGTGTTGGAATACGGTGCGTTAAACACCGGGATACCGCGCATCGCGGCAGCCTGCAGGTCAACCTGGTTTGTGCCGATGCAGAAACAGCCGATCGAGGTCAGCTTGGACGCAGCTTCGATAACGTCTTCGGTCAGTTTGGTACGGGAACGAATGCCCAAAAAGTGCGCTTCGGAGACAACGGACTTAAGTTCGTCCGCGTCGAGCGCAGCAGGGTAATGGTCGACATTTGAGTAGCCGGCCTCTTTGAACATCTTTACAGCGTTTTCATGGATACCTTCGAGCAGGACAACCTTGATCTTGTCCTTCTCCAACGAAAGTTTGCTGTTCACGGCGCACCATCCTTTTCTTCGCGAGGGCGACACGGGAAAATCCCCGAGCCGTTTTCAGACCAATTCCAAATGGCCTGTGGCACAATGAAATAGGACTTAGATGCGCTTCCGTCAAAGGCTTTCCCTTGCGTAAATGCGCATTGCGCCTATCTTCTGAACGCATATACCGGCTAATGCGTATAAAAATAAGGCCTCGGGAGTTAAACCGGGCGCCATGGGGACCATCTGCAGGAATTCAGATTTGGCTGTCGAAATCAAAACCGTCACCGATATTCATCAAATCGGGCAGGCCCAGTGGGACAAGTGCGCCGGGTTTGACAACCCGTTTGTCAGCTTTGCCTTCCTGTCCGCCATGGAAGACAGCGGATCAACAACCGCCGAAACCGGCTGGCAGCCGTTTCACCTTGTGGCAGAGGATGAGACTGGTGATGTCATCGGGATTGTGCCGCTTTATGTAAAAGGCCATTCTTACGGCGAATATGTTTTCGACTGGTCATGGGCAGAGGCCTATGAACGTGCTGGTGGACGCTATTACCCCAAACTGCAATCGGCTGTGCCATTTTCCCCGGTGCCGGGCCCGCGGCTGCTTGTCGCCAAGGATCATCCCGATCCCGACAGCGTGCGCAACGCCTTAATCAGCGGCATGACGATCCTGCCGGAAAAACTTGGCATGGCGACGTTGCATGTCACGTTTTGCAGCGGCGATGAAAGCCAGTTGATGGAACAGGCAGGTTTTCTCGCGCGCACGGGCATGCAGTATCACTGGCGCAATCGCGACTATCAGAATTTCGATGATTTTCTGGGCGCACTGAATTCGCGCAAACGCAAAAACCTGCGCAAGGAACGCAAGCAAGTTCTTGAAGCTGGTTACAGTTTCAAGGCACTGCGTGGGGATGATTTGAAATCCGACCATTGGGACCGGTTTTATCATTTCTATCGCGACACATCTGACCGCAAATGGGGCCAGGCTTATCTGACGCGGGAATTCTTCGATCTGCTGCATGACCGTATGCGTGATCGCACGGTTCTTGTATGTGCGTTCAATGACGGAGAAATGGTGGCCGGTGCTCTTAACTTGATCGGGTCTGAAACCCTTTATGGCCGCAACTGGGGTACGATCGACCGTACGCCGCTTCTGCATTTCGAAACCTGTTACTATCAGGCGATTGATATCGCGATTGAGCATGGCCTTAAAACCGTCGAGGCGGGCGCACAGGGCGAACATAAAATCCAGCGCGGCTATGAACCGGTAATAACCCATTCCGCCCATCTGATTGCTGATCCGGGACTGAAACGCGCGGTCGCGCAATTTTTGACCCAGGAACGCAATCACATCAGTCAGGACCGCGATTACATCCTTTCCGAACACAGCCCCTATCGCAAAGAACCATCAGGGTCGTAACCCAGCCCGGATACCCCAAACAAAAAAGGCGCGGGAAATTCCCGCGCCTTTTGGCATTGATATGTCTTAGGCGTCAGACAGTACGGACGTCATTGAGGAAGCCGTTAACGTGACTGCGAAGTTCGTCATTGGCGGCCGCCAATCGCCCGACACTGTCAAGCTGGCCACTGGAAAGGTCACCACTTTCGGTGGTTGCACTGGCAACGCTTTTAACAGCATTGGTGATGGCAACGTTACCGTTCGCAGCACCTTCGACACTGCGCGAGATTTCCTCGGTTGCAGCGCCCTGCTCTTCCACCGCACTGGCGACAACCGACATCAGTTCATCAATCTTGTTGATGGTGTCGGCAAAGCCACGCACAGCCTCGGCAGCAGCACCGGTTTCGCTTTGCATCTCGGCAATCTTGGCCGTGATCTGTTCGGTTGCCTTGACCGTCTGGGATGCAAGGTTTTTGACTTCACCGGCAACCACGGCAAAGCCTTTGCCGGCTTCACCCGCACGAGCGGACTCGATGGTTGCGTTCAAGGCCAACAGGTTGGTCTGATCGGCAATATCACTGATCAGATTGACCACCTCGCCAACGCTTTGTGCCGCTTCATTGAGTTTTTCAACACGCTCGTTGGTGCGTTCTGTCTGACCGACCGCTTCCTGCGTGATTTCGGTCACGCGGGCAATCTGCGAGGAAATCTCGGAGATAGAGGCCGACAACTGAGCGGTTGCAGATGCCACGGTTTCGATATTGGTCGAGGATTCTTGCGCCTGTTCGGCCACGTCCTGCGCATCCTGGTTGGCGCGTTGGGCGTGTGACGTCAGCGTCTCGGATGCGGAACGGACATCATCAAGGGCGGCGTTCACCGCATGCAGAACATCCTGGATTTTTTCGTCAAAGCCCTTGGTAAGAGTTCCCATGCGCTGGCTACGTTCAACCTGACGCTGGGCCTCGACTTTTTCCTGTTCGGCCATGCGGGCACGTTCACGTGCGTTTTCCCGGAAGACTTCAAGCGATTTGGCCATGGCGCCCACTTCATCGGCACGTTTCATGTCAAGCGTTTCGATGTCAAGATTACCAGCAGCCAGTTTACCCATAGCGTCGGTCATCTTACGAATCGGGGTCGCAATCATCCGCGACAAGGTACCACCAAACAGCACGGCCATGATGATAAGTAGAACGACGCCAACACCAAGCGTGACTTGGAAGATCTGCATGGCTTGGGCGACTTCTGCCTCAACATCAAGAATCATTTGATCGATATTCTTGGCAAGCTCGCTTGCAACCGTAGTGACCTGGTCTGATAGTTCACGCGGCTCACCCGATGCTTCAATCGCACGAGCATGGTTAACCGTCAGATAGTGGCGCATCAGTTGTGCTTGTTCCGCTGCAATTTCTTCCCAACGGTCGATAGCGCCGTCCATTTCTTCAATCAGGGCAGCGATCTCTGGGCTGACTGAAGCATATGTCTTGAGCACATCCGTACGAATGTCGATTTCTTCGCGCGCTGTTTCATACCCAGCCAAGCCAGCGCGGTCGCCGGTCGTCAGGAAGTAGATAAGTTCCTGACGTGCGACAAGATAGGCGCGATCAAGGTCGCGATAGTCGCGTTCAAATTTCGAGAGATAATCGCGCTGATCGTTGGCGTTGCTGACCTGCATGGTCGAAAAAACGCCTGCGCCAGCCACCATCAAGATTACCGCGATCATAATAGCAAAGCAGCTCATCAGCTTTGCCGGGATAGAGAGGTTCTCAAAGAATTTCATTGTATTTCTCCCTACAGACCGCTGCGACGCGCGAGTTCATTGAGATTGACCTCAACGGTCACGGCCCCGATCGGCTGACGATCTGCGTTGCTCATGGTCATGTTGAGCTGGGCAAGCCAGGCGTCAGAACCCTCGTTATATTCGGCCTCGTCGATAAACACAGCGTCGGGACCATTCGGATAGGTATTCTGAAACTTCGCTTCATCCCCCTGCCAGAAGTCGGACGTGATGGAGCTTTGCCCTACATTCAGGCCAACGGCGTCCATCACAAATATCTCGGCAAACATACCACCGGAGCGTGCCTGGACTTGTGTCAGGTAGCTCGACAGCGGATTGGTCAGAATTGCTGCAACCAACGGCTGATCTTCTGCTTCGCGTTCAGCGCGCCACTGAAGGTCTGCCGCATCAATCTGTTCTTGTGTCATGTCCTTGCGCAGCTTGTTCTGCGAACTAATGGACAGCTCAACAACCGGATTTGCCAACCATTCCCGAATGTTTCTAATCACTTCATCCGTGATCAGTGCATTGGGGTCCCCCGGCAACTCTGCCTTGGCAAAAGCAGCATGTGGCAGAACAAAAACTGTCGCTGCGAGCATACCGGCCAAAGCCACACCACTTTTGAATTTCATTCGCTTACTCCCCAGTCTATGCCAATGGCAGATCAAGACTATCTGTTAGTATAGATTCTTATACAAAAGGTAAAAAACAAATACAACCTTTTTTAGAATCTATAGCGATGTGGAACCGCACGAGAGGAGCTTCCACATAAGCTATATGTGGATTGCGCGCAAAGAAACAACACTGCGACCTTGGGATATGCGGGAAAATGGGCGACTGAAATCAGGCAAGAAAAAAGCGGCGGTAAAAACCGCCGCTGAGTTTGGTTGGGACACGAGCAAACTGCAGAAGATTACGTTGTTCCAGGCGCGAGACGCGCCCCTGCAAAGAACAACTGTCCATGCTGTCATAAGCAGGATGCGTGCCAACTTTATAAACCCCTCAAAAAACCGTGGTTTTTCGGGAAATTCCGGTCGCCATCCCACATGACTGAAATACGTTACCTGATAATCTTTGCATTTCAAAATGCAAAGATTGCAAAATGCGAATTAATAAGTTTGCATTTTGCAAAAATATGCTGGAGAGAATTAGAACCGCTTAATTTTCAGTAAGCTTATACACCTACTTAGCGCGTTTCTTCTTCGTCCGACTATTGAAGTTCAGAAGCGCTGGCGCCTTCTCGATGATTTCCTCGAGAATGGATTTCGCGATCTCAAGATCGTCCTTTGCAGAGTCGTCGAGCTGACTGATATAGCGCGGATCGGAGATCATCCGCTCTGCCTCATAAAGGGTCCTGAGTTCACTTTGGAACATTTCGCGCGCACCAAGCGGCAGGTTTTCCTTTGCACTCATGACAAAGAAGAATTTCAGGCTCGTCTTGATGACAATCCTGAGCATGACGACCTGAAGCTTGTGAAACTGTTTTTCCAGTTCTTCTTTTTTAGGATGGGATTCGAGCTTGTTCATCCGCTCCATAATCACCAGAGACAACGCCTTGAAGTTGTCGACTTCCTCACGAAACGGTCGATAACCGGTGACGTCGGACTTGTCGGCGTTCTTTTCAAGCGTATTGGCCAGCGCGATCAACTTTCGCGCACGCAGCTCAAGTCTGGATAGGAACTCCTCGACTTCGTTCCGAAATTTTCGTTGTGCAGCCTGGCTCATGATATTCTGGCGTTCTTTATATGATTATGCCCGGGGAACGATATCCCCGGGCACCAATCTATACTGCCAATCATTAACAACAACCTGAAAACCGAAAAAGGTCCATTTTAACCGGCCATTTCCGGATCTTTTTTCTGTTGTTTCTCGCCATTTTCATCTTCCGGATAACGGAAGGTGACAGCATCGTCTTCGATATCGACCAGCACAGCCCCACCCTTCGAAAGCTTGCCAAACAGCAACTCTTCGGCGAGCGGTTTTTTGACGTGCTCCTGAATGACGCGGCCCAACGGACGCGCCCCGAAGGCCGCATCGTAGCCGCGTTCGGCCATCCAGGCCCGCGCTGCTTCGGTCAGTTCGATCGAAACATTGCGATCCGCCAGCTGTGCTTCAAGCTGCAAGATGAACTTGTCGACAACCATCTTGACGACTTCCGGCTGCAGGTTGGCAAACGGAATCACCGCATCCAGACGGTTACGGAATTCCGGCGAGAAGGTGCGCTTGATTGCCTCTTCGTCTTCGCCAACACGCATTTCACGTTTGAAGCCGATCGGCGGCTTAGCCATGTCAGATGCACCGGCATTGGTCGTCATGACCAGCACGACATTACGGAAATCGACCGTCTTGCCGTTGTTATCGGTCAGTTTGCCATGATCCATGACCTGCAGAAGAATATTGAACAGGTCCGGATGAGCCTTCTCGATCTCGTCCAGCAGCACGACCGCATGCGGATGCTGATCAACGGCATCGGTCAAAAGACCACCCTGGTCAAACCCGACATAGCCCGGAGGCGCACCAATCAGGCGTGATACGCTGTGGCGCTCCATATATTCGGACATGTCAAAGCGGATGAACTCGATCCCCATGACCGTTGCCAACTGCTTGGTGACCTCCGTCTTACCAACGCCGGTCGGGCCCGAGAACAGATAACTGCCAATCGGTTTTTCCGGCTCACGCAGACCTGCACGGGCCAGTTTGATCGCACTGGCAACTGCTTCGATTGCCTTGTCCTGGCCAAACACAACCGTTTTCAGGTCACGCTCAAGATTTGCCAGCGCCTTGCGGTCATCGGTCGAAACCGATTTTGGTGGGATGCGGGCGATCTTGGCGACGATTTCCTCGACGTCACGCTTGCTCACCGTACGTTTCCGTTTGCTGGGGGCGACCAGCATGCGCGATGCACCAACCTCGTCAATCACATCAATTGCACTATCGGGCCGCTTGCGGTCGCTGATGTAACGCGATGCCAGCTCAACCGCAGAACGCAGGGCTTCGTTGGTGTATTTGACCTGATGGTGCTCCTCGTAATAGGGCTTGAGCCCCTTGAGGATCTTGACGGTATCGGCTTCTGACGGTTCCTCGACATCGATTTTCTGGAAACGACGCACAAGGGCGCGGTCCTTTTCAAAGTGACCCCGGAATTCCTTGTAGGTGGTTGAGCCGATGCAACGCAGTGACCCGCTTGCCAGTGCCGGTTTCAGCAGGTTGGAAGCATCCATTGCCCCGCCCGACGTCGCACCAGCACCAATCACGGTGTGAATTTCATCAATGAACAGTACAGCACCTTCGTACTCTTCAAGTTCCTTGACCACAGCCTTCAGGCGTTCTTCGAAGTCCCCGCGATAACGGGTTCCTGCCAGAAGTGCGCCCATATCAAGGGCAAAGATCGTCGCGTTTTCAAGAACCTCTGGCACATCGCCATCATTGATACGGCGCGCGAGCCCTTCGGCAATGGCGGTTTTACCAACGCCTGGATCACCGACATAAAGCGGGTTGTTCTTGGTACGACGGCACAGAACCTGAATGGTGCGGTCAATCTCGTTCTGGCGACCGATCAGCGGATCGATCTTGCCGCTCTGCGCCTTGACATTGAGGTTCACACAATAGGCTTTAAGCGCCTCGCCCTCGGCCGGGCCGCTTTCGTCGCTTTCTGGCGACATGCCTGCAACCGGCTCTTCATCGGCACCGCGCGGAATGCGACGCTCATTAAGCTCGGTCGCCTTGGCGATACCGTGTGAGATGTAGTTTACCGCGTCAAGACGGGTCATATCCTGGAGTTGCAGATAGTAAACCGCGTGCGATTCCCGTTCAGAGAACAGGGCAACAAGCACATTGGCACCGGTCACTTCCTCGCGGCCAGAAGACTGGACGTGGATCGCAGCACGCTGGATCACGCGCTGGAAACCGGCGGTCGGTTTGGGGTCCACCAGACGCGCACTGATCAGGCCGGAAAGCTCGCTATCGGCGAATTCCAGCAGATCGGAACGCAGCCGATCAATATCAACCCGGCAGGCCTTCAGCACTGCCAGCGCATCCTGATCTTCGGTCAGCGATAACAGAAGATGTTCAAGAGTGGCATATTCATGCCTGCGCTCCGACGCATATGCGAGCGCACGGTGCAGGCTTTCCTCAAGATTGCGCGATAGCATATGTCACTCCTTCTCTAAGGTACACTGCAGCGGATGCTGGTTCTGGCGGGCCAGGTCCATGACCTGGTTTACTTTGGTCTCTGCGATTTCGTAGGTGAATACACCGCACACTCCGACACCCTTGCGGTGCACCTGAAGCATGATCTCGGTGGCTTCTTCACGTCCCTTTTCAAAAAACCGTTCCAGTACGTGAACGACGAACTCCATCGGAGTATAGTCGTCATTCAGCAACAGCACTTTGTACATGGACGGCTTTTTGGTCTTGGGCCGTGTCTTTGTTACGATCCCCGTGTTTGGCAGATCAGTGCCGTCATTATCCTGTTCAGTCATCGTCTACTTACCGGAACCCTTATTTCCTGCATGATCTCCATGATAGGTCATTGCCAAACTCTTTCAAAGTCCGCTACGCGGTTCTCACTAGGAATTTATTGTGCATCCGAGTTTCGTTCGTTGTCCATCTTCGATTCATTTAGGCTGCGAATAACGCACTGCAAGATCAGGCGACAAACTTCGTGATTATTGTCACTCCAAAATTATCCGGGACGCGAAAAGACACATAAAAAAACGGGCATGGCTAAAAGCCATACCCGCTCGGGATTGGAAGGTGCTGGGATATCCAACATGCATCCATTGCCTCATTTCAGCGTAACATTCGTTGCCTTGCTAATCGCATTTAGGCCGTCCGAAAAGGCAGAAAACATCAGTTCCTGCATCTTTTCACCTTCGGCCAAACTGCTTTCATAGCAGCGATTGACGATGCGTGAATGCAGCTCCTGAAGGTCTGCAAGGCTTTCAACCTTGGTCAACTCATCAAGATCTTCCTGCGATGCTTCAAATTCTTTTTGCATCCAGCTCGAAAGCTCGGTGCCAATGCCACCGGTCTTTTCAAACATCGCCATGGTTGCCTGCCAAACTTCCTCGAAACTTTTCTTCTGGGTATCAAGCAGCTCTTCATACTGAGCAGCAACCCGCGACCCGGCACCGGAAAAAACATCGGCCTGACCGGTCATGGTTTCAAAGATCTTGCCGAATGCCTCATTGGCAGCAGAAACACTTTCTTCGAATGCCTCATTGCCAGCGGTGACCATTGCTTCGACCTCTGGCGTCTTCCAAAGTTCGAAATAGGGCTCCATCCCCGTTCCGTCGATGAACAATGCACCAAAGCCAAAAACGTCGCCCTGCTTTGGTTCTGCCTTAGGTTTGGCATCAACCGGCTTTGCGGTTGCAGTCGACTTGCTTGGGGTTTGGGTCGCGGTCGGCGTTGCCGCAGGCCTGGAACCAGCAGACTCTGCCGCCACGGTTGCCGGTGCTGCCGATTTCTCAGACGTCGCGGATGCCGCGGCCTTCGGCGCAGGCGCAGATTTCGATGCCGTACTTGCCGGTGCAGCAGCAGCCTTTTTCGGCGCCGACTTGGCAACGGTTTTCTTTTTCGGGGCGGCGGAAGCGGCAGACTTGCTGGTTGCCGTAGTTTTGGGTTTCGTGCTCACAGTATTGGCCTTTTCGCTTTTGGTGGGGAATTTGGGCGCTGTCGACTTGCTTGCTGGCGACGTCACCTCACTAGCAGGTCGCGCGGCCCCGGAAGTCGCAACGGAAGGTTTCGTGGCAGATTCAGCCTGCTTTGATGCCGGCGCAGATGGCGAAGATGTCTCAGCCTTGGCAGGTTTCGGGGGCTCTGCATTTTTTTCGGAAGCACCGGCCGACGCGGCATCTTTGACCGGCGTTTTGGCAGCAGACGCAGATGTATCAACCTTCGCGACCGTCGCAGACGAGGCAGCCTGACCTGCAGCTTTGATCGACGCTCCTTCGTCACTCGGCGTCTTTGCCGTATCGGGCGATGGTGAAGGCGATGCCTTTTGCGCTTCCGCCGAAGGCTGCTGAGCTGCGGCTTCTATCTCGGAAGATGTCATTACCTTCCGCTTGGCAGGCGCAGACTGCGCTGCCGACGGGACTGAAGCTGCTACAGTTTTGGGTGACGACGCGGAAGCCTGCTTGGTTGCAGTTTTCCCGGCTAGTTTCTTTTTGGAATCAGCCATTGCCTCAACCTCCTGATCACCGGAATATCTATCCGGATCAATGTTGCATTGCAACATAACCCTAGATGGAATTACCCTGTCGCGTCAAGTACAGTTTAGTGACAAATACGCCATATTTCCCGGCACGCCTTCAACAGAAAACGCCGGAATTCCAAGAAATTTTCAAAACAGCAACTTGATCAAGGCATTAGCCCAAAGTTTTGCTGCATTGCAATAAAGCTAGCAAGCCGGGCAATAACATGAACACGTCACGCCATCGCCCGGTTGCAACATATTGGCGCCCTAACGAAGCATATTTCCGCGCACGGTTCTGTAAAACTCACCGGAGTCGCTGTTCTGGACATGATGCATCTGTGCCGCCGATTGCGATCGTGCGTTTTCAGCGGCAGGCGGCTCGGGAAGGTCTTTTTCAACCGAAGAAAGGTTTGCCAGAACTTCCGGGAACTCAAGGGCACGCAAATCATCCACACCGGATGCCCAAGTACCCAGCGTGATGCCACCCGACGAGCACCCAATGGCGACCCAGTAAAAATCATCGGAATACAGACGCAGACCATCACGGTTTTGCGTTCCGAAACCTTCGGCCTGCAGCGCATCGGTGATGGCAAGATAAGAATCGCGGTCAATACGATCAACGGCCTCTTCGCCCCCAAATGCACCAAGCGGTGCATTCAGTTCAACATTGATTTCCTTGACCTGTATCGGCCCGAAGACACGGGTGGTCAGATTGAATTCCTCAAACCCGGGATACGGCGTT
Organism: Thalassospira sp. CH_XMU1458; assembly: GCF_037027205.1. Classification (NCBI taxonomy): domain Bacteria; kingdom Pseudomonadati; phylum Pseudomonadota; class Alphaproteobacteria; order Rhodospirillales; family Thalassospiraceae; genus Thalassospira; species Thalassospira sp. CH_XMU1458. The sequence continues at coordinate 1,253,873 of NZ_JAYMDW010000002.1, forward strand.
AATTCAAAGACGCGGACTTCCTTGTAATATTCGGCATTATAAATAATGCGAATTTGTCCTTCTGCATCGCCTGCTGCACAAGCCTGACGAAGATCATCGGCATTAAGATAAGAAAACCATGATGCCTTTCGGACAAGCGGATTACTGACGTCACTGGTTTGGGTAAAGGTACAACCGGCAAGGCCTGCAATCACCAGTGCGGCAAGACCTGCTTTGGCCCAGCTGGCGCTGCGGGTCCCCGTATTGGTGTGAACTGGAGCCGTCTTTTCTGACATTCCATCCTCGATTTTTTGCTAATCTGGAGATATAAAATACAGTCTTGCGAATAAAAATGGCCATCTCAAGGCCCGAGTGACGACCACCGAAATTCGATGCTCTTAAACATTTGTTTAAGGCTGTGATGCGACAGTGAACTTATTTAGTTCTTGGGGAAACCTCAAAGCCGAGCCCGATATAATGCGTTTAATGACCCTTTCCGGGCCAACTGCAATGGCCAAAGCTCTGTCCGTGACGCGCTCGCTGAGCATGCGTGGCGTTGTTGTTGTGCTTTTGTGTCTGGTTGCGACTATTTCATTCACAGTTCTCTCGCCCTCCGCTGCGCAGGCGCGGACTTACACGGCGATGATTATTGACGGCGACACTGGCGAAACGCTTCACGAATATCGGGCGGATCACAAGGTCTATCCGGCGTCGCTAACCAAGATCATGACCCTTTACATGGTCTTTGATGCCTTGGAACACGGCAAGGTATCGCTTTCGACTCGGATGAAGGTTTCCAAGCGTGCCTGGGGCCAGGCCCCCTCCAAACTTGGTCTTCAGCCGGGCGAAACCATTTCCGTCAAGGATGCTATTTTGGCGCTGGTCACCAAATCGGCCAACGACATTGCAGTTGTTGTCGCCGAACATCTTGGTGGCACGGAAATCAAGTTTGCCCAGATGATGACTTCCGAGGCGCGCCGCCTTGGCATGTCGCGCACCACCTTCCGTAATGCGTCCGGCCTGCCCAACCGCGGGCAGATGACCACTGCACGTGACATGATCAAACTGGCTGTGGCGCTGCGCAAGAATTATGGCAGCTACTATCATTACTTCGCGACCCAGAAGTTCCGCTTTGGCAACCGCACCTATGGCAACCACAACAATCTTCTGGCGTCCTACTATGGTACCGACGGGATCAAGACCGGCTATATCAACGCATCGGGCTTCAACCTTGTCGCCTCGGTCAATCGCAATGGTAAACGCCTGATTGGCGTTGTGTTTGGGGGTCGCACCGCCCGCACCCGTGATGACCAGATGAAAAAGCTCCTTGATCAGGCCTATATGAAGCTGACCAAGGACGGTGAAATTGTTGTTCCGCGTCCGCGCATCAGCCCGGAAGACAAGATCCTGCCAGCAGATGCCCAGTTGCTGATTGCCAAGCGCAGCACGCTTCGCGAAGCAGAACAGCCGGGCCGTATTGACACCCAAACCGTTGTCACCCGCCTGAAGCCGGAAACCGGTGCGGGCTGGGGCATTCAGGTTGGCGCCTTTAGCGATCAGCGCCGGGCACAGGAAGCGGTCCTTGCCGCGGCACGTACCGCCCCCGATGTTCTGCGCCTGACCCGTGCTGCGGTCGAGCAGCAAGCCAGTGGCACCGGTGTTGTCTATCGTGCCCGTCTGCTGGGCTTTGATGGCGAGAACGAAGCACGCGCTGCGTGTGATGCGCTCAAGCGTGAAAATGTTGCGTGCATCCCGGTCAATGCGGGTGATGCTGGCTAAAAGCCAAATCGCACAGAGATACAAAAAGGCCCGTCAGAAAATCTGACGGGCCTTTTTCATTTTGTCTTCGGTGAACGTCTTAATTAATGACCACCACCCGGTGCAAAGAAGTCATCCGAAGACAGACCGCTTTTGACCAGTTGATCGCTCACCTGCCCCTTCAAACGTGCCAACCCGGCATCATCGGCGGCCTCACAGCGGGCCACGATGGCAGGTTGGGTGTTGGATGCACGTAGCAACCACCAGCCATCATCGGTGCTGACACGCACGCCATCAATACCGCTGACCTCGGCACCGGCTTCAGCCAGGCGAGCACGGACTTCTTCAATCAGCGCGAACTTGCGGTCATCCGGGCAGTCGATACGGGTTTCCGGCGTATTGACCGCAACCGGCATGGCGGCCCGCCATTCGGCAAGGCTTTTGCCGCTTTGAACCAGAATGCGATACAGGCGGACGGCGGCATAGGTCGCATCGTCATAGCCGTAATAACGTTCGGCAAAGAAGATATGGCCGCTCATTTCACCGGCAATCGGTGCCTTTTCCTCGATCATCTTGGTTTTGATTAAGGAATGGCCCGTCTTCCACATGATGGCCTTGCCACCAATCCGGTTGACCTCGTCAAACAGGGTCTGACTGGCCTTGACATCGGCAATGATCGCAGCCCCTGGCTGACGCTGCAAAACGTCCGCGGCATAGATCTGCAACAGCTGATCGCCCCAAAGGACGTTGCCCTTGCCATCAATCACGCCAATCCGGTCACCGTCGCCGTCAAAGGCAACACCCCAGTCGGCATTGTGTTTGGCAACGGCCGCCTTGAGGTCAACCAAGTTGGCCTCGACCGTCGGATCGGGATGATGGTTGGGGAAATTACCATCGATATCATCAAACAACAGATGATGCGTACCGGGCAGCTTGGCCGTCAGTTTGCGCACCACGTCACCGGCAGAACCATTGCCGCAATCCCAGACAATCGTCATCGGATTGGGGACATCACAGTCAAGCTCGGCCACAAGGCGTTCGACAAAGCGATCCTCGATATCAATGTCGCTTGCCGTGCCCTGCCCGGTTTCGAAATCACCGCTGGCGGCAATTTTGCCAAGTTGCTGAATGGCGTCGCCAAATACCGACTTGCCAGCATTAAGCATCTTGAAGCCGTTATAGTTCGAAGGGTTATGCGAACCGGTGACCATGATGCCGGCATCGGTTTTTTGATCATAAACCGTGAAATACAGCATCGGGGTCGGCCCGCGACCAATGCGCACCACGTCACAACCGGTCGACAGAATACCTTCGGCCAATGCCGCCGCCAGATCTGGCGAGCTCAGACGACCATCGCGCCCCAGGGCGACGCGCTTTCCGCCAGATCTGCGCACCATGGTTCCGAAGGCTTTACCCAGCGCATTGGCGTCTGCCGCATGCAGGGTTTTGCCAACAACGCCGCGCACGTCATATTCGCGCAAAACAGAGCTATCAAACTTGTGTCCGGCGGAATTCGTCATGATTAGGATTTGCCTCCGATAGATGCACGACCGACACAGGAATAGCTGAAACCGTTTTCAGCCATCTCGTTCGGATCGTAAACGTTACGCAGATCAACGACGATCGGGTGTTTCAGCGCGTCCTTGATGCGATCAAGGTCCATACCGCGGAATTCGTTCCACTCGGTCAGAACCACCATTGCATCTGCGCCTTCGACCGTATCATAGGCGTTGTCGCAATATGAAATGCCATCGAGAAGCTTCTTGGCTTCTTCCATGGCTTCGGGGTCATAGGCCTTGACACTCGCCCCTGCCGCGATCAGGGCTGGCACGATATCAAGGCTCGGTGCATCGCGCATGTCATCGGTATTGGGTTTGAAAGCCAGACCAAGAATACCGATGGTCTTGCCCGCAACAGAGCCACCGCATGCCGAGATCACGCGATCTGCCATCGCCTTTTTACGCTTGGCGTTGACATCGACAACCGTCTCGATGATGCGAAGCGGACTGTTATATTCCTGTGCGGTGCGCACAAGTGCGATGGTATCTTTCGGGAAGCAGGACCCGCCATAGCCCGGACCGGGATGCAGGAACTTCTTGCCAATACGGCCATCAAGGCCGATGCCGCGTGCAACATCATGGACATCCGCACCGACCTTTTCACAAAGATCGGCAATTTCGTTGATGAAGGTGATCTTGGCGGCAAGGAAGGTGTTGGCCGCATATTTGATCATTTCCGACGTTTCACGGGTGGTGAAGACAATCGGGGTTTCGATCAGATACAGCGGACGATACAGATCCGACATCACTTCGCGGGCGCGCTCATCACTGGTGCCGATGACGACGCGGTCCGGGCGCATGAAATCGCCAATCGCCGATCCTTCGCGCAGGAATTCCGGGTTCGAGACCACAGCAAATTCTGCATCCGGGCGCTTTTCACGAATGATGCGTTCGACCTCACGACCGGTTCCAACCGGGACGGTTGATTTGGTAACGATGACGGTGAAGCCGTCCATGGCTTCGGCAATTTCCTCGGCCGCAGCATAAACGTAACTCAGATCGGCATGACCATCGCCGCGTCGGGTCGGCGTGCCAACGGCAATAAAGACAGCGTCCGCATCCTTGACCCCTTCCTTGAGGTCGGTGGTAAAGGTCAGGCGGCCTGCCTTGACGTTATTTTCGACCAGAACATCCAGCCCGGGCTCGTAGATTGGCATGATACCGTCTTCGAGACGGGCGATTTTTTCTACATCCTTGTCGACACAAACAACGTCCGTACCAAACTCGGAAAAGCAGGCACCGGAAACAAGTCCAACATATCCGGTCCCGATCATAGCTACGCGCATGGAGGTTTTATCCTGGTAAGTAAATCCCGACCGGAACAGATCACATCGCTATTCCGGTCGGACATTGTTGACATGAATGATTATTCTGCCGCTTCGCCTTCGGCGAATTCGTGAATAAGCTTGCGGACATCGTCGCGCATATCTTCACGGGCAAGGGCAAATGACATTGTGGCTTTCAGGAAGCCGATCTTGTTGCCGCAATCAAAACGACGGCCTTCGAAATTATAGCCATAGAACGGCACCTTGCCGATCATTGCGGCCAACGCATCGGTCAGCTGGATTTCATTACCAGCGCCGCGCGGAATGTTTTCAAGCACCTCGAAAATGCCAGGATCAAGGATGTAACGCCCGATGGCGGACAAGGTCGACGGGGCTTCTTCGGGTTTTGGCTTTTCCACCATGCCGCATGCACTGACAAGGCGGCCGTTGGTGCCTTCGATTTCCAGCACACCATAACGATGAACTTCATCGCGCGGGACATCCATCACGGCAACCATGTTGCCACCCGTACGACCATAACTATCGACCATCTGCTTCATGCAGGGGACTTTTGACTGGATAAGGTCATCGGCCAGCAGCACGACAAACGGCTCGTCACCGACCAGCGACTTGGCGCACAGAACAGCGTGCCCGAGGCCAAGCGGGTTGCCCTGACGGGTATAGGTCACACGACCGTTTTCCGGGATCATTTCAAGCGCTTTGGACAGTGCTTCTTCCTTGCCCCGCTCGGTCAGGATCGCCTCCAGCTCGGCAGAGCGATCAAAATGGTCCTCAATCGCGGTTTTGCCGCGACCGGTTACAAAAATGAATTCTTCAATGCCGGCCGCAATGGCTTCTTCGACAGCGTATTGAATAAGTGGCTTGTCAACGACCGGCAGCATTTCTTTTGGCATTGCCTTGGTGGCGGGCAAAAAACGGGTTCCCATGCCTGCGACCGGAAAAACTGCCTTCTTGATTCTTTTTGACATTCAATACTTTCCTTTTTCAACCGCTGCACGCCAGTCCGTATTGGAATTGCCCGCATATATGCTTCTGCCACAATTCCAGAACACGGATCAAGCAAGCGCACGTATTATTGACGCTAATCTTTACATAGCCGTAACAAAAGGCTTCGCGCGGCATTAATCTTTGAGGCCAGATAGTCCGATCCACCATGATCCGGGTGGACCGCCTTGATCTGCTTTTTATAGGCCCGGTTGATTTCCTCGCGGGTGGCATTATCCGCCACACCCAGGATTTCTCGGGCCTCTTTCGCCGTCATGCCTGACGCACTTGAACTCCTTTTGTCACCTTGGCCTTGCTCGTTATGGTTGCGGTCGCTTCCTCCGTTTTGTGCTCCGTCTTCGCCGTGGTCGTTCTGGCGCCAGCTTTGCCATCCCGCACAATCGGGGCGGCGTTCAAGATAGGCTTCCAGAACCGCCCGGCTTTGGTCGGTTGCACTGCAACAGTCAACATAAAGCGACTGCAGGTCGTCAAGTCCCAAGCTGTCAAGATCGGCCCCGGTAAAGGGACCGCTGACAACGCCACCGCGCATTTGCCCGGTTTCAAGATCAAGCACCATATGCAGAAATTCGGTACGAATTTCCGAACTTGATCCCGCACCGGATGTGCGGTTGCCAAAACTTCCCGGCTGGGCGCGTTTTCGGGACGCTGCAAAGATCCTGCGAAAGATTGGCCACAGGAATCCAAGCTTCATCATCCGAAACAAAAACGGCACAGTCGCCGCCAAAGCCGCGCCCATCGCGGCAATCTTGCCTGTGAGCAACAACCAGCCCGCAAGCATGATCAACACCAAGATGATCAGAAATAAGACAATTTTACGGATTTCTTTGGGCTCGGCCTCTGTCATCCACCGAATGAAGAAGCCAACCCCGATAAATGCTGCGATGCCGATCAAAAACCACTGCATCAACGCGGCTTTCGCAATTGATGACCAAGCCTGAGCACTTCCTCAGACCCGGTTTTCTTTTGATAGATCGAAAGTCCGGACTGCCCGCCCACGGCATAGCTTGCCACTGCGCCAAGTAAATCACGAAGCTTGCCGGCCGCACTGGCATCAAACTGCATGAAGGCGCCACCGGTTATCCGCGCAATTTCGCCAAAGGCAAATGCCGCATCCCGGTCATGGCCTTCCTGAAACATGAATGCCTTTACCCCCTTAAGCGCCAGTTTCCCAGCAATCGGGGCCAGATGATCTGGATTTTCCTCGATACAGTCGCCGACATAAATCAAGGCATCGATTTTTTTATCACCCGCTTCGCGTTCGACATGGGCCAGAACACGTTCGATCTGAGTATGGCCGGCGCGACAAGTAACCTTGGTGATATAATCGCGGAATGATTTTGCGTTGCGGCACCAGCCACTTGATTTGCATTCCGAAAGCCCGCGAAAGAACACAAGCTGCACATCTAGGGCGCCGACACCATCGACCGCTTCGAACATTTCCGCCTGAATTTCAGCCGCGCTGTCCCAGCTTGGCTGGCGGCTGGCGGTTGCATCCATGGCAAAAATCAGCCGACCCTGTGCCGGCCCGGATGATGGTGCATGCACCGCCATCTGCCGCGCCTTGCCTAGGAAGTCTACCACTTCATTGGCGTCGGATGTCTCTGGAATGATATCTTTGCGCGTCAAGGAGACCTGCCTGCTTCATATTCCGGTTGGACAATTTGTCATCCTACAAGATATAGGCCGGATGCAGTCAGATCGGCAACTCCTCGCCGTCGGCCGGTTTGAAGCCGATCACTTCCAGAAGCGATCTGACTTCCTGACGGGCGGCCATGTGCGACATACTCATCGGGATGCCGACACCCTTTTCACGCAGATCAAGCAGCGTCAGACCTTTGAGGAAAAGTTCGCGGTAAATCACGCGTTCGCCAAAGCCTGGCGCCTGACGGAAGCGGATGCGATCGGCCAACTTGTCGACGATTTCGGCAATGTCACGTTTGTTGCGCGCATCAAGATGTGAAAGACGATTGCGCATGACGATCCAGTCAATCGTGCCGCCATCAATCGCCGCCCGACGCTTGCGCGCATCCCAGACCATCTCGGCATAGATGCTGGGCCCCTTGATATCAAGGCTGTCCGGGTCAATCCGCGCCAACATATCAAGGTCGATAAAGCTGTCATTGATCGGGGTGATCAGCGTGTCCGCACAGGCATGGGCCAAGCGAGAAAGATAATTGTCACTGCCCGGGCAATCCATGACGATGAAGTTGCAGCCGATCACCATTTCACCAAGTGCGGTTGTAAAGCGTTCGCGCTCGTCCAGCTTGGCTTGGTTGGCATCGGGCAATTCGCTGCGATAAATCGGTCGATGATCGGGCACCGGAAGCTTAAGGCCTTTGCGGTCGTTAAAGGCGTTCCGGTTTTCGACATAGCGTGTCAGCGTCCCCTGACGGGCATCGATATCAAGCGATCCGACCTTGAACCCCATCTTCATCAGGGAAACGATCAGATGCATCGCCGTTGTCGATTTACCTGACCCGCCCTTTTCATTGCCGATCACGATTACATGGGCGCGATTGGACGGCGGTTGTTTGTCTGTTGCCGTCTGCTGGCCCGCGCTGTCCCCGTTCGCGCCGGTCTGTTGCACCGTCATGATAAAATGCTCCGTATCTTCAGGCTTTTTGACTTTGTCCCCAAGGCCAACCTCCCCAATGAGCCCGTTTGCACCCAAAAATCAAGGTAAAAGAGATCACGTTAACAGGCATCGGTTGACTGCCCCCTAGCCAATCTAGATGCACAAAGGTAAAGATAAGGGTAGCGCAATACAAAAATGCGCCTGAAAACATATAGAAAGGACGCAATGTGAGGTATCGGGCGGCTTTGATCGGCAGCATGTTTGCAAGCCTTCTGGTGGCAACACCACAGATGGCCGTCGCACAGCAAACCGGCGGGTTCGAACAAATCCCGCAAGACCAGAGCCCGATTGTCTTTGCCTCGGACGTCGAGGGTCAGAATAGCTTCCTGCGTCAGTATCGCGATAACAGCACGGTCTTTGTCGGCCGCTGGTATGCGCCGCGTTCGGTAAGCGAATCCCCTGCCGCTGCAAGCGACCTTTATCTTGAAACGGTCTATACGACCTCCGCCCCCGGTTTTCGGTTTAGCACCGCCATGGCGTCCGAGCAGTTGCTTGATATGTTTGACGCGCTTCGCGGCCGCACCAGCCTGAATGGCGCAAGCTTCGTGCAGGAAACCCGATACGGCCCGATTGCCCTGTCGCCCTTTACCCGCAACGGGTCGCAATGCGTTTCCTTTGTCGGTCAATGGGATCCGCAAACACCGGCCCAACGTGGCAGTCGCCTGCTGGGCTACTACTGCACCCCGACACAGGTTCAGGCCACAAGTAGCAGCAGTGCGCCGCTCAGTGGTCTACCAATGATTGATGCCCAGGAATTTGCCGCTGGATTCTTTGGCCGACTGAACATTGAGCTCGCGGAAAATTCGGCAATTGCCGCCACTGTTGTCGCACCAGCAGATAAAACCCCGCTTCAGCAGCCTGAAGGCGAAACCACCCCGCCGCCGATTGATGGCATTGATATCATCACCAACTGGCAATCGGTGCGCGGAACCGGCACGCTGCGCTTTGATCAGCCATCGGGCGAAGGCACAATGATCCTTGATGATGACCAACGTCATTGCGAGGGCATCTGGCGCCACGAGGGCGGTGCCTATCAAAGTGATACGCTTCCGTTCGGGACTTGGTATGTCTATTGTAACGACAGCAGCTTTGCGCGCGGTATTTACACCAGCGAATCCCCGGCTGTTGTCACCGGTAATGGCAAGGACAACCAAGGACAGGCTGTCTATTTCCGCCAGGCAAACTAAGCCCACCACCATAAACAAGATACACGTGATCATGACTGCAGATATCCAAACCATCGTCATCGGGGCCGGCGTTGTCGGCCTGGCCTGTGCCCGTTCCCTTGCGCGAACCGGTCGCGAAGTCCTGATCATTGAACAGCATGATGCGATTGGCACCGAAACCAGCGCGCGCAACAGCGAAGTCATTCATGCCGGAATTTATTATCCGAAAGGCAGCCTGAAGGCCGAGCTTTGCGTCACCGGGCGCGAGATGCTGTATCGTTATTGCGAAGAAAACGGCATCGAACACAAACGCACCGGCAAACTGATTGTCGCCACAGCCGAAGACCAAATGGCCGCACTGGCCGGGATCAAGGACAAGGCATATGAAAACGGCGTCACCGACCTTGTCTGGCTGTCCCGCGAAGAGGCCCTTGAACGCGAACCGGCCCTTCATTGTGTCGGCGCCCTTGAAAGCCCGTCCACCGGTATTGTCGATAGCCACCAGTTGATGGTCACCCTGCTGGGTGAGTCGGAAAACAATGGCGCAACACTTGCGATCAACACCAAGGTCACGGCCGTCAGTTTCGAAAACGGGCTTTATACCGTCAGCACCACCGATGCCGACGGCGAAGAAATGAGCCTGACCTGCGCGGAACTGATCGTTGCCGGTGGCCTGCACAGCCAGACACTGGGCCGGAACTTTACCGGCCTGCCACAGGCATCTGTCCCGCCGCAGCATTATGCGCGCGGCTGTTATTTCACGCTATCGGGCAAGGCACCGTTTTCCACCCTGATCTATCCGGCCCCCGAACAGGCAGGCCTTGGCATCCACCTGACCCTTGATATGGGCGGACAGGCGCGCTTTGGCCCGGACGTGACATGGGTTGATGCACCAAACTATGACGTCCCCGAAGAACGTCGGGCCGCCTTTGCCGAAGCCATCCGCAAATACTATCCCGATCTTGATGAAAGTGCGCTTCAGACCGGCTATGCCGGGGTGCGCCCGAAAATTCAGGCCCCGGGCGAAGCGGCGCGTGACTTCATGATTGCTGATGAAAAACAGCACGGGCTTAATGGTCTTGTAATGCTCTATGGTATTGAATCACCGGGTCTTACTGCATCCCTTGCAATTGGCAACCGGGTGACCGAGTTGATCACACAGCAAGGCGCAATGAAGGCAGCATCATAAGATCGCCCATATCATCAGCGATGGATAAAGGCATGGCCAAGCAACCTTACAGCACGTCAGGGCGGACCAGACAAACGGCGCAAAATGCGTCTGGCGGAAAAGCCGCGCCCAAATCCATCTCGCGGCGACATTTCCTTGGCGCTGGCGCGACGGGGCTTGGCGGGGCGTTGCTGGCATCCACACCGCTTGGTGCCGTTGCGCAGCAGCTTGAACCTTTTATCCCCGCCCCCAATAGCCTGACCGAGGGTCTGCCTGGACTGACAGACACCGGTAAGCCTGAAAAAGACTTCGTCGAGGAAATGCGCGATTACGTCATCGCGATCAGTCGGTGGGCAAAAAGCTATCGCAGTGACTTTTCGATCATTGCGATGAATGGCCTGGAACTGACCGAGTTCCTTGAAAAAACCCTGTTTGCCACCCGCGGCGTCGCTGAACCGGCCAGAAACTACTTACGTGCCCTTGACGGTATTTTGGTCGAAGCCCCATTTTACGGCTTCGAGAAATACGGCGAAGCCACCAACGCAGAAGAAACCAAATATATCCTCGGTTATCTGGAACGGCTTAAACTTGAAGGCCTGCAATATCTTGCGGTCGATTACACCGAAAATCGATCCGACATGGACAAGGCACGCGCTCAGCTTCGGGGGCTGGATGCCCTTTATTACGCGGCCCCACCGCCGGGCATGCAGCTTTCATCCCTGGCAAAGGTTCCAAGCACCCCTTTCGGGGCAAACCCGCATGTGATCGACAATATCCGCGAGGCAAAGAACTTTGCCCTGGTGCTTGATAGTTCTCCCTATGGCACGAAGGACGCCTATGTCGATGCGCTGGTTGCAACCAACTACGACACGCTGATCATTGATCCGTTCCATCGCGGGACCATTCCGCTAACCTATGATGATATGAAGCGGCTTCGTTACAAGAAGACCGGAACACCACGGAACCTGATTTCGTATCTCAATATCGCGACGGCCGAGACATATCGTTATTACTGGCAAAGCGGATGGCGAGCCGGAAGTCCCGATTTCATCAGTGAAGGCAACCTGATGGCACGTTGGGGACAGGAAAATCACGTGCATTATTGGTCACGCGAATGGCAAAGCATCATCTTTGGCAGCGAAAACAGCTATCTTGGCAACATCATGAAGCTCGGCTTTGACGGTGTTCTGATGGCGGGTATTGATGAATATTCCTGGTGGCTTGACTACTAGGTCGCGCAGACATTTCGCATTCCATCATCACAAACATATGACCTGAACCTGTGCGTGATTACGCCAAGGACATTTGACGCAGCACCCCTGTTTGGGCAGTGTGGTGGGTGTCGACTGTCGGCAATTCAAAAACATAATCTGCATCGCGGCGCCAGGAGGCCCATATGTCCGAACCCATCATCCACTATTTCTTCGTGCAATCACCGTGGTCTTTTTTCGGGTTTCGCCGCGTTGTCGACATTGCCAAAAAACATGGCGTGCAAATCATCCATAAACCCTGCCGGGCAGCCGATGTCTGGGAACATGGCGGCGGCGTGCCTTTGGCAAAACGCCCGAAACCGCGTCAAGAATACCGACTTGTTGAACTGAAACGCTGGTCGGATTATCTCGGCATTCCGGTCAACCTGCATCCGACCCATTTCCCGGTCGATGAAACACTCGCCGCGCGCACGATCATCGCCGTTCAGGATGATGGCAAAGACGTCAGTGCTTTGACAGAAACCCTGATGGGGGATATCTGGCTGCGTGAACGTGATGTTTCGCTGCCCGCGACCGTGCGCGAGGCCCTGATATCAAGTGGCCTGTCGACGGAATATCTCGAACATGCCGACCTGCCAGAGATCGCCAAAATCTATGACGAGAACTGCCAGTCCGCACGCGATCGTAACATCTTTGGTGTGCCGACCTATTTCATCGGCAACGAGATGTTCTGGGGGCAGGACCGCCTTGATTTTGTTGAACGAACGCTGCAACAGAACGCCTGATCAAGCGCGCGATAGAACCTTAAAACCATCAAAACAAAATATTATGCGGGCACTTTTTCGCCTCTGGCACGTTAACCAGAGCAGCAGAAACAGTAAAAAAGCCCGCATCTAAATGACACAAAGCGCATCTGATTTTCAAAAAGACTTCCTGAGCCGGCTTGAGGACAAGACACCGAACGAGCCGGAATTTCACCAGGCAGTGGAGGAAGTCGTCGGCTCCATTGCCGGTTGGTATCTTGATCAAATCGAGATGCGCAAAAATGCGGTTCTTGAACGCTGCACGGAACCGGATCGCGTGCTGCAGTTTCGCGTGGCATGGGAAGATGACGACCAACAGATACAGGTCAATCGCGGCTGGCGCATTCAGTTCAATCAATCGATGGGCCCCTATAAGGGCGGCCTTCGGTTTGCCCCGACGGTAAGTACCAGTATCTTCAAGTTTCTCGGGTTTGAACAAACCCTGAAAAACAGCCTGACCGGCTTGCCGATGGGCGGGGCGAAAGGTGGTGCCGACTTTTCGCCAAAAGACAAATCCCCGCAGGAAATCGGCCGTTTCTGTCAGGCATTCATGCAGGAACTTTATCGCCATATCGGGCCGGATACCGATGTGCCCGCCGGTGACATCGGCGTTGGCAGACGCGAAATCAGCATCCTTTTTGGTCACTATATCAAGCTGACGCAAAAGTGGACCGGTGCGCTGACCGGGAAAGGATGCCACTTTGGCGGCAGTGCCGGGCGCACAGAAGCAACCGGCTATGGTTGCATCTATTTCCTTGGTCACATGCTTGATCAGGAAAACAAGGAAATCAAAGACAAACGCATTGCGATCAGTGGTGCAGGCAATGTTGCGCTTCACGCCGCGCGCAAGGCCATAGAACTTGAAGCCAAGGTCATAAGTCTGAGTGACAGCTCCGGCACCATGCACTTTGCCAATGGCCTGACCAACGACCTTCTTGATCAGGTTGATGACTGGAAAAACAACCAACGCAAATCACTGTCAGAATTTGACGGCGGCAAGAATGCCGAGTTCCTTGAAGACAAGAACCCCTGGGGGCTTGAGTGCGATATCGCCCTGCCCTGCGCAACCCAAAACGAGCTTGATGAACAAGACGCCAAGCAGCTTGTTGAAAACAAGGTGATGATGCTCTGTGACGGCGCGAACATGCCGCTGACGGCAAAGGCACAGGAAGTATTCATCAACGCCAATATTCCGCATGCCCCTGGCAAAGCATCCAATGCCGGCGGCGTTGCAGTAAGCGGCCTTGAACAGAGCCAGAATGCGCAGCGTCTGAGTTGGGATACGGAAAACGTCGACAAACGCCTTCGTGAAATCATGTCCAAAATTCACAAGGACTGCATCGAAAACAGTCCGGACGGAAAAATCATCAATTATCGCGATGGTGCCAATCTTGCTTCGTTCAAGCGCGTCGCAGAAACCATGAATGCATTCTGGCTTTCGTAATCAAACCCGGCCGTTGATGCGATTGTAGTTTGCGGCTCTCTCACGACTGAAACCAAGGAGTTTCCCCATGAAAGTTGCCGATATCGCAATCAATTTACTGAGTGATCTTGGCGTCAAACATGTGTTTGGCATCCCCGGTGACGCGATCAATGACATTACATTTGCCCTTGAAAACAGGGATGAAATTGATTTCGTCCTTGTCCGGCATGAAGAAGGTGGTGCGTTTGCCGCATCCGCACAAGCAAAACTGACCGGCAATCTTTCATGCTGTGTCGGCACGGCGGGTGGTGGTGCCATCCATCTTCTGAACGGCCTTTATGATGCCCGTCACGACCATGCCCCGGTTCTTGCCATCACAGGCCAAGTTGATTCGGAATTTATCGGCACCGAGTATCATCAGGAAGTTGACCTGAAAAAGCTATTCGAAGACGTCACCGTCTATTCCGAGACGATCATGGATCCGGCACAGGCCCCGCGTATCCTCAAAGAAGCCTGCAAGGCCGCGATTGAAAATCGTGCGCCCGCCCATGTCTGTATCCCGAACAATATCGCCAGTGCCGATTGCGCCGATGGTCCGATCAATATTGCAACCTTGTTGGCAACCCGCGAAGTTTCCCCGTCCAGCGAGAACCTTGATCACGCTGCCAAATTGATTGATCAGGCATCAAAGCCCGTCATTCTTGCCGGTATTGGCGGTGCCGAGGCAGCCCAGGAGATCTTTGATCTGGCGCACCGTATTGATGCACCGATCGTCAGAACCCTGCGCGCCAAAGACTGGCTTGATGACGACGATCCCATTTGCATTGGTGGGCTGGGCCTTCTGGGTGGCAAACCGGGTCAGGATTCTGTCGAAGATTGTGATTTGCTGTGCATCATTGGCGCCGATTTCCCCTATCAGGAATTTTTCCCTAAAGATGCCAAAACCATCCAGATCGATAGCAATCGCAGCCAGATCGGCAAACGGCTTGATATTGATGCCCCGTTGATCGGCAGTGCCAAGCTATCGGTGCAGGGTCTTCTGGATCGCGTCGCGCCCAAAGACACCGAAACGCAGCGCAAACACTGGATCGATAAGGTCAAGGATCAGCAAGACGATTGGTCAAAGATCGAAAAGTCCGACAAAAGCCCGCTTCACCCCGCAAGTGTCATGTCCGCAATCGCAGACCATGCCGCCGACGATGCCATTTTCCTGGTTGATACCGGAACGACCACAGCCTGGGCCGCGCGGCATTTGCGGGTAAAACGCAACCAGCGTTTCACCCTGTCATCCGGGCTTGGCACGATGGCCTTTGCCCTTTCCGGGGCCAATGGCGCGCAGTTAGCCTATCCTGATCGTCAGGTCGTCGCCATTGCGGGTGACGGCGCATTCAACATGCTGATGGGTGAGCTTTTGACCGCTGCCGAATACGACCTGCCGATCACGGCGGTTGTCTTTGACAACAGCAAGCTTGGCTTCATCGCACTGGAACAGGAAGCCAAAGGCCTGCCCGAACATGCAATCGCTTTTAAAAACCCGGATATGGCGGCCATCGCCCAGGCCTGTGGCTGTCTTGGCCTGCGTGCGGAAAACACCAAGGAGCTTTCAAGCGCGCTGTCACAAGCGTTTGCAAGCAAGAAGCCAACCGTCATTCAGGTCCCGGTTGACCCTGACGCCCTGATCATGCCGCCGAACCCGACCTTCTCGCAGGCACAGAAATTTGCCGTTGCCAAGGGGCGGGAAATGCTAGGCAAGCTGAGGTCATAGGCCAAATCGCCCCAATGAAGCTTGCTTTGTTGTACAGGTTCAGCTCAGAAAAAAAGCGTGGCAGCAAAGCTGACCACGCTTTTTTTTCGAATATGTTGGTGACTGTTATCCTAGGCGTTTGACGTGATCGACAACGAAACCATCTTCTGACGGATAGCTATTTTCGATCATGGCAAGGGCCTTGGTTTCGTCGCTGGCCGCAACTTCATGAGTTTGAACATCAGCCCAGCGGTCATCAAAGAGGTCGTGGGATCGGTTCTCTTTGACACATTCGCGCACAGCCTGATTGTGCAGTTCAACTTCATATACGGTTTGGCGATGGCCTGTGAATGCAGACATATCCGCCGCTCTCCTTATATTTTGTTCGCTGGCGCCGCCCAGACGCCAACCTGTCCTGAACCGGGAATCTCAATCACAAGATACCCAACCGTGAGTCTACGTTTCGCACCTTAACGAGCCGTAAATTATCCGGTTAATTGATATTTCCAGATTAATTGCTCCGGTTTCAAGTGCGAATTTGGCATAGGCGCATGACGAATGCCCTGATTCAGGACAAATCGCCGCAAGTGCACTGCACCATAAAGGCCAGGCTGAAACCGACCAATTTCGACCACAAAAGAATCTCGGTCGCATCGAAAATGCCGCCTACCTTCAAACAGCGAAGATGCTGCAGCGCACAGTGCGCGCAATAAAATTACAATGCAGCTTTGGCAAACTCCGAATAATTCCACACCAAAGCAGCCCCTCAACCAAAACGATCTTTTTTGCACATTCGCGGAATTAAAAATTGATCCAATGCGCGATGCATCAAACATAAAGGGATAAGCAGGAAACAGCCTGCACCAGAAAAATGATGCTGCCAGGAGGCTGCAAGAGGATGAACGTCTTTTCCGATATCGCCTTTGATGACCACGAACAGGTCGTCTTTGCCAGCGACAAAACCACCGGCCTGAAAACCATCATCGCGGTCCACAACACCAACCTTGGCCCGTCACTGGGCGGCTGTCGCATGTGGCCCTATGCCAGCGAACAGGACGCCATCCATGATGTTTTGCGCCTGTCGCGCGGCATGACTTACAAATCCGCCCTCGCCAACCTTCCGCTTGGCGGCGGCAAGTCGGTCATTATCGGTGATCCGCGCAGTCAAAAGACGCCAGAATTCTTCCGCGCAATGGGTCGCGCTGTTGAACAACTTGGCGGTCGCTATATCGTTGCCGAGGATGTCGGCACCAGCCCCGAAGACATGGGCTATATCGCAAGCCAGACCAAGCATGTCGGTGGCATCAATGATGGCAAGGACCCGGAACGCACAGGTGATCCATCCCCCTTTACCGCCTATGGCGTTTTCATCGGGCTTAAGGAAGCGGTGCGCTTCAAACATGGCAGCGACGACCTTGCGGGCATGCGGGTCGCGGTGCAGGGTCTGGGGCATGTCGGCTACCACTTGTGCCGGATGCTGCATGCCGCCGGGGCCAAGCTGATTGTTGCGGACCTGAATGCCGCCAGCATGAAGGCCGCTGCCATGGAATTTGGCGCAACCGCGGTTCCGGTTGATAAAATCCTGTCGGTTGATGCCGATATCCTTGCCCCTTGTGCCCTTGGCGGGGTGATCAATGACCGTACTATCGCGGAACTCAAGGTTGGCGTGATCGCCGGTGCAGCCAATAACCAGCTTGAAGATGATCGCCATGGCGAGATGTTGCGCGAAGCCGGGATTTTGTATGCCCCGGATTACGTGATCAATGCCGGCGGTGTCATCGAAGTCTATTACTGCCGTGAAGGCAAAACGGTTGCCGAAACCAACATGCATATCGAAGGCATTGGTGAGACCGTGCGCGAGATTTTTGAACGCGCCAAGGACCAGGACCTGTCGACCGGCTTTGTCGCCGACCGCTTGGCCGAGGAACGCTTTGGCCTGAAAAAGTAACGGTGCTGATCAAGCAGCATCATGCACAAACAACAAAGGCGAAGCCGCATAGGCCTCGCCTTTTTCGTTTTGCCTGAATATCCCGAAGTAGCTTACTCGGCGGCAATCGGTTCGATATTTGCCGTCACAGCTGCTGCATCATCACAATCGCAATTGCCGCAGGTCTTGGCCTGAAGCAGTTCTGCGCGCATATGGCAGGCGCATTTGCCACATTGTGGCGCGCAACCATGGAAACGGAAAACTTCCGCCGGACGTGTCGCCCCGCCCTGCTCGGCAGCACGGCGGACGTCTTTTTCCTTAAGCGCATTACAAATGCAGACATACATGGTGCGATTGCAATCAGTTATTAATTACGTATCGCCACCTCTAAGATAAATGCGAATGGTTTTCAAACACTTTTGCAACAAACCCGGTCAAAAAAATTCCCCGCAAGGCCGAACGCCTGCGGGGAATTTTCGAAAAACTGTTTTATCACAAGGCGATAAAAGTGATCAGGCCTTTGCGATGTGGCTGACCACCTTGGTCACACCTTTGATGCGGCGCACGATCGACAGGACCTTTTCAAGCTCTGCATCGCTTTGTGCCTCGCCCATGATGTAGACGACATTCTGGACCGACTGCCAACGATAGTTGACGGAACTCACACCTTTTTCGGCCAATAACAATGCCTTGATCTGGCTTTCGATCCAGACGTCGGACACGGACTGGGTTGCCGAATCGGTCGGAACGGCGTTCTTGCCGTATTCATCTTCGGCCCGGTGATAGGCATCAATCGTTTCCTGATCGGCGATCACCAGATGGTCATAGACCGTTTTGATCCGGTTATCCTGTTTGACCAGCGACATGACGTCATAATACTTGCCCTTGGAGTCCACCATGCCGGTGACCATGACATTCTGTTCCCAGATGTCGATATTCACATCCATCAGATAGGTGTGATCGACCTTGGAGAACTCACCAAGGATGCCGGACTTGATCTGGGTATCTTGCCACTGGTCATTGCCGGTGCGGTCTTCCAACGGCATTTGCAGCGGTCCGCAGGCCGCCAGCAGCGCACATACCGATACCGTTTTCAGAACACGGCCAATGCCGCGGTTTACCTTGATCATTCCTGTTCTCCTTGTTCATGCCTGCCTGACATGGGTCAATCTTCTTGCGTCAGTTCAAACGCCGCAGGACGTCAACTGTTCCGACCAATAGCTATTGCAGCCAATTTTGACGAAAAAAAGCCCGACCGCGTTCAGGCGAGCACATCCTACATCAGAGATCACGAATAAAAGAAAGAAAAATGGACCGGGAATTTCGTCCCGGTCCATCTGACATGTCCATCTAGCAGATCAATCTTCTTCCATCGACATCAGCGATGCGTTACCGCCCGCCGCCGTGGTGTTAATCGTGATCGTCTTTTCAGTGGCAAAGCGATGCAGGAACGCCTCATCAGGCAGTGCACCGTCATCCTCGGCGCCGCTATCGGAAATCAGCGACAGGATCGCGCCATCGCGCTTGGCCAGAAGCTGCTTGAAGGATGTCACGCGATCAAGCGATGCCACGCACGATACCCCGACGATATCACCATCATACATAGCACCCAGACCGGTGTTGGTGCCAACCGCCTTGACGAGCTTCGCCGGAAGGCCTGCCTGCTGTGCGAATGCTGGAATGTCGGCCAACCATTTCTGATCGCCCGCAAGGATCACCGCATTGCCAGCGGCAAGGGCGGCCCCCAGATGACGGATGATTTTTGCCGGTTCGGCGTCCTTGTCCGCCTGGATCAGGTAAACACCACGGCCCTGGCAATACAGGTCATTGGTTTCACCGGTCGGCCCGGGCATCCGGGTTGGTGCCACAAAGCCGTTTTCCGAAAGTGCGGCGAAGTTCGCCACATGATCGGCCCCCGCCATCAGGGCATCATTGCCCGATGCATCCATCTTGGCCGACAGCTTTTCAAGGATGGTCACGCGCGCATTGCCATCGGTTGCCTGCCATTCTTCCTGGGCTGATAGCATCGCGGCATATTCGTTGGTCGCAATGACATCCTTGACGATGATCGGTGCGCGATCGTCTGAAACATCGTCATTGGAAATGGTATTTGCCTTCGCAATCGGCTTGGCAAAACGTTCGACGTAGTGCGGACCACCGGCCTTTGGACCTGTCCCCGATTTACCCTGCCCGCCAAACGGCTGGACACCGACCACCGCACCGATCTGGTTACGGTTCACATAGCAGTTACCAACCCGCAGCTTCTGCGAAATCTCGCGCACGGTGGTATCAATACGGGAATGGATACCAAGGGTCAGGCCATAACCCGATGCATTGATCTGATCAAGGATCTTGGGCAGATCGCGCGCTTTATAGCGCACCACATGCACAACCGGCCCGAACACTTCGCGTTCAAGCACATTGATCGATGGAATTTCAAAGCAATGCGGCGCAAAGAAGTTACCCCCTTCGCATTCCGGAAGCATGTCGCAGGCATGCAGAAGCTTGGCTTCCTTTTTCATGCGCTCGGCATGGGCTTCAAGAACCTTGCGCGATTTTTCGTCAATCACCGGACCGACATCAATATCAAGGAATTTCGGATCACCAACGCGCAGTTCCTTCATCGCACCGACCAGCATTTCACAAAGCTTGTCAGCAATGTCTTCCTGAACAAACAGCACGCGCAGGGCCGAGCAACGCTGACCGGCAGACTGGAAACCGGAAATGATTGCGTCCTGCACGACCTGTTCGGGCAGTGCGGTCGAATCAACAATCATCGCGTTCTGACCACCGGTCTCGGCAATCAGTGGCAACGGAACACCCGGGCGTTTTGCCAGCGCTTGGTTGATCACCTGTGCGGTTTCGGTTGACCCGGTAAAGGCGACACCGGCAATGCGCGGATCATTGATCAGCTGATTACCAATCACACGCCCCGGTCCCGGCACCAGTTGGAATGCCGCGCCCGGAACTCCCGCCTCAAGGATCAGTTCTGCCGCACGGGCAGCAATTAGTGAAGTCTGCTCTGCTGGTTTGGCAATCACAGCATTTCCTGCTGCAAGGGCCGCGGTTACTTGCCCCAAGAAGATCGCAAGCGGGAAGTTCCACGGGCTGATGCAAACAATCACCCCCCGGCCTTCAAGCGGGCTGCCTTCGCGGAAGGTTTCCTCCGCCCGGTTGGCATAATAACGACAGAAATCGACGGCCTCACGCACCTCGGCAACGCCATCGGAATAAAGCTTGCCGGCTTCGCGCTGACAGAGCGCGATGAACTCGTCCATGTTTTCTTCAAGCAGATCACCCAGACGACGCAGTGCTGTCGCGCGTTCACTCGCCGGTGTCTTGTTCCAGGTTTCATAGCCCTTGAGGGCAGCCACAACGGCGGCGTCAATATCAGCCTCGGTCGCCTGCACAAGGTCACCGACCTTCTCGTCAAGCTTGGCCGGGTTGATGACATCAATCGGGGTACCCGAAACAAGTTTGCCATCAATCAGCGGGGCGGCGTTCCAGGTCTTGTTCTTGATCTCGGCAAGCTTTGCACTGAGCGGCAGAAGCTTTTGCGTATCGGTCAGGTCAAGCCCGCGCGAGTTGACGCGACTTGCACCATAAAGGTCAATCGGTGCCGGGATCTTCGGATGGCCTTTACGCGGAAGGGCCGCCATCTTTTCGATGGGATCGGCGATCATTTCCTCGATGGGCAGCTGTTCATCCTGAATACGGTTTACAAAGCTGGTGTTTGCGCCATTTTCCAACAGACGGCGCACCAGATAGGCCAGAAGGTCTTCATGGGTGCCAACCGGCGCATAGACACGGCACGGAACGTTTTCGCCGTTCTTGTCGACGATCTGCTCATAAAGTGCTTCGCCCATGCCATGCAGGCGCTGGAATTCAAAGGTGCGGTCATTGCCCGCCATTTCCAGAACCGATGCCACCGTGTGGGCATTGTGGCTGGCAAACTGGCAATAAAATGCATCGCGGCGCGACAGCATATATTTCGCACACGCCAGATAGGACACATCGGTCGATGCCTTGCGGGTAAAGACCGGATAGCCGTCAAAACCGTTTTCCTGACTGAATTTGACTTCGGTATCCCAATAGGCCCCCTTCACAAGGCGGACCATCATCTTGCGCCCGACCTTGGTCGACAGATCAGCCAGCCATTCCAGAACGTGATAGGCACGTTTCTGATAGGCCTGGACCGCCAGACCATAGCCTTCCCAGCCATCAAGATCCGGATCGGCAAAGACAGTGCCGATGACATCAAGCGACAGGTCAAGGCGGTTGGCTTCCTCGGCATCGACGGTAAAGCCGATATCGTATTTCTTCGCCAGAAGCGCCAGTTCCTTAAGCCGCGGCGTCAGTTCGTTCATCACGCGGTCATAGTTGGCAAAGTCATAGCGCGGATGGATCGCTGAAAGCTTGACCGAGATGCCCGGACTATCAATCGGCCCACGGCCATTGGCAACGCGTCCGATATCATGAATGGCGGTTTCATAAGCCTTATAATAGCGATCGGCATCCTTCATCGTCCGGGCGGCTTCGCCCAGCATGTCATAGGAATAACGATAGCCTTTTTCTTCATTCGCCTTGGCGCGCTCGGCGGCCTCGTCAATCGTGCGGCCCATCACGAACTGGCGGCCCATGATCCGCATGGCGTGGTTGAATGCCTTGCGAATGACAGGCTCCCCGGAACGGCCGATCATGCGTTTGATCAGGCGGCCCGGATCGGCCTTTTCCGCCTTGCCGAACTTGATCACCCGCCCGGTCAGCATCAGGCCCCAGGTCGATGCATTGACAAAGAAGCTGTCGGAATGGCCGAGATGACTTTGCCAGTCGGCATCAAAAAGCTTGTCCTGAATAAGCTTGTCGGCAGTCACCGCATCGGGCACACGCAACAGTGCTTCGGCAAGGCACATCAGGATGACACCTTCCTTACTCGACAGCTCGTATTCATGCAGCAGGGCATCAATGCCGCTTTTGCCGTTATCGGCACTGCGCACGCGGGCAACCAGTTGATAGGCGCGATTTTGAACGCGCGCGGTCTGTTCCGGGGAAAGACGCGCTGTTTCAATCAGGCGTTCAACAACGGCCTCTTCATCGGCGCGATATGTGTCACGGATCGTCTGGCGGATTTCATTCGGTTGCGGCAGTTCGGTACGGAACATGTTTAAAAGCCTCTCCCTGATGTTGGACTTTGCCGATCCCGAAGAACGCACATTATTTCAGGCGCTTCGGGGCCTTTTGCACCTCTATGGCGACAGACAATATTATTTCATCCGAAAAATGTGCTGCCATTTTTGGCTAAAATACGATATATCATCCACGATTTTTACATTCGCATAGTCACAAATACTGGCTGGACGCTTAAAATGCAGAAGAACCACAAGAGCCTGGACAAGATCGACAAACAGATCCTTCGCGAACTTCAGAACGATGGCCGCATGTCCAATGTGGAGCTATCACGCCGGGTCAATCTGAGCCCGACACCCTGTCTGGAACGCGTGCGCCGCCTCGAGCAAAACGGCTTTATCACCGGCTACATGGCAACACTGGACCCGCGCAAGCTTAACCAGTCACTTGTGGTCTTCGTTGAAATCACTCTTGATCGTACCACACCCGACGTCTTTGACGTATTCGCCGCTGCGATCAAGAAGCTCCCTGAAATCGAAGAATGCCATATGGTCGCAGGTGGTTTTGACTATCTTGCAAAACTGCGCGTCGAGGACATGTATGCCTATCGCGAGTTCCTTGAACGGCTGTCTTCTGTTCAGGGTGTCGGTCAGACTCATACATATGTCGTGATGGAAGAAGTAAAAGTCCGGCCCGGCATCGTCATTCCCTGATTTTCTTTTTTTGTTGATTCGCAACAACTTAATAGATCAAAATCGCATCCATCAAAGCAGACATCAGATCTGCTGGAAAAGTTGTTGGTTAAAACAAAACGGATAACGGGTGCAGGAACATGTCTGAAGTCAGCTTCTACTTCGATTTCTCGTCACCTTACGGCTACCTTGCCGCCGAGCGGATGGAAGACTTCGAAAAACGCCATGGCGTCACGGTCGTCTGGCGCCCCTTCATGATTGGGGCTGCCTTCAAACAGACAGGACAAAGCCCGCTTCTGGATCAGCCGATCCGCGGAACTTATTTCCGTCACGACATGGAACGCTGCGCACGCCTGCAAAACATTCCGTTCCAAATCCCCAATAACTTCCCCTACGCGGCACTGGTTCCGACCCGGGCCTATTACTGGCTGGAATCGCGATCTCCGATGTTGGCGCGCAAGTTCGCCAAGGACATCTATCGCGGCTATTTTGCCGACGGGCTTGATATGTCCAACCCGGAAAATGTTTTTGCCGCCGCAACCCGCCATTCCATCAATGCATCCGAAATGCGTGCCGCCGTCGAATCCCAGAAATGGAAAGACCATGTCCGCGCTGTTACCGAGGACGCGATCAAGATGGGCGCCTTTGGATCGCCCTTCTTCTTCTACGAGGACGAACCTTTCTTCGGGAATGACCGCATCGATCAACTCGCCCAGTGGATTTCACTGCGCAAGCTCACACTTGGTAGCACAACAGACAACCCCGGTCAGTAGCACCGTCAAACGTCGCCGTTGAATGCAGAACAAGCTCTTCTGGAAGGTGCAGATCAGCCTTTCTACTTAACGACTTTTTCTTGCACTTTCGTGGTGGACAACCAGGTTTGCGCATTGCGTGCAAGAGCTTGACGGATGTCATCTCGTGCTAGCACTTCATCGATCATGGTGACCGCTTTCTTGCCCCAATCATTCTTGGTGCAAACCACGTGGTAGTTGATTTTTTCTGATGCTTCGCTGAATGGATGGGTGACGATCATCGGGGTGCTATCACCACCAAGGCCGTTCTTTTGATTGACCAGAAACCACGTCAACGCCCAGGGTGGTGCCAGCGAAAAATCCACACGTTTCATTTCAATCATCGACAACATCGGCGCCAGGAAATTGGGCGTAGGATGTCGAACAACGCTGTCTGAGTTTGAATAGCGCTGGATGATACTGTCTGTTTCTTCGCCATACGAAATGCCCGCCCCGATTCCGACAACAAAGCCCGCGTCAAGCAGCTGGGCCAGCGAGACCTTGTCATCAATCGCCTCATGGAGCTTTCGGTTGTCTGGGGAATACACTAGGTGACTGCTCTCAAGAACCGCGCTTGGCTGCTTGGAAAAATATACAACCTCTTCGCGCTCAGCGGTCCGGATCAGTCCCGGCACGCAGTAGTTTCCCGTTTTCATCAAGGCAAACAACCGCGCCATATTGGCATGCCCCTTCACCATGTCGGGATCAAGCGACGCACCGAACAATATATCAAGGATCCCGCCATGAAGCCCCTTGCCGGCCAACGGTCCACTACCAATACCAATCGGCGGCACATCGGCCTTAAGCCAATGAATTTCATAAAGCGCATCTTGCGCATGCGCGGACCTTTGTCCGAAAACCACAGCAACACATGAACAAAAAACCAAACAGATCAAAGTCCGGTATGACATTATTTTTTCGCCCGCATTCCCAAGACAAGATCGATCAAAATAAGGATCGGCTGCGATTTTATGGCGACCAGTGGTCATCTGCAAACAACCCATATGCGCTCAACGCTATGGGTGATTTGATAGCATATAGTTAATTTCGGTACTGAAATACCGATTTAATATTGACGTTTACGTAAACTTCACCGATAACAACAGCCATAAACACCCTGCACGCGGGCCGATTTGCCCATAACAAAAAAACGGTGAAAACGGACGATGACGGTACTGAAATCTGCGGTGAACGCCCGTTCCGAAGAATTCCGCAACAATGCCGAACATATGGAAAAGCTGGTTGCGGATTTGCGCGATCAAATCGCTGCGGTCAAACTGGGCGGCGGTGAACGCGCCCGTGATCGTCATACCGGGCGAGGCAAACTTTTGCCGCGTGAACGTATTCGCCAGCTTCTTGATGTCGGCTCCCCGTTTCTGGAACTCTCGCAGCTTGCCGCACATGGCATGTATGGCGATGAAGACGTTCCGGCAGCCGGCATCATTACCGGCATTGGCCGTGTTTCAGGCGTTGAATGCGTGATTGTCGCCAATGATGCCACGGTCAAGGGTGGTTCCTACTACCCGATGACCGTGAAGAAGCATCTTCGCGCACAGGAAATCGCACTCGAAAACAACCTGCCCTGCATCTATCTGGTCGATAGCGGCGGGGCCAACCTACCCCGTCAGGATGACGTGTTCCCCGATCGCGACCATTTCGGGCGCATCTTCTTTAACCAGGCGACCATGTCGTCCAAGGGCATCCCGCAAATCGCGGTTGTCATGGGGTCCTGCACGGCGGGTGGTGCCTACGTCCCTGCAATGTCGGATGAAAGCATTATTGTCCGCAAACAAGGCACGATCTTCCTCGGCGGTCCGCCGCTGGTGAAGGCGGCGACCGGTGAAGTCGTCTCGGCCGAGGATCTTGGCGGGGCCGATGTTCATTGCAAAACGTCCGGTGTAACTGATCATTATGCCCAGGATGACAGTCATGCGCTTTCGATTGCGCGCGATATCGTCAAGAACCTGAACTGGACCAAGAACCCCGGCCTGACTTTGACCGAGCCGCGCGTCCCGGCCTATGACCCGCGTGAGATTTATGGCGTTGTCCCGACCGACACCAAAAAACCCTATGACGTGCGTGAAATCATCGCGCGCATCGTTGATGGCTCCGACTTTGATGAGTTCAAGGCACAGTACGGCACGACGTTGGTCACCGGCTTTGCCCGCATCTTTGGCTATCCGGTCGGTATCATTGCCAATAACGGTATCCTCTTTTCCGAAAGTGCGCTTAAGGGTGCGCATTTCATCGAACTTTGCGCACAACGCGGCATTCCGCTGGTGTTCCTGCAAAACATCACCGGCTTCATGATTGGCCGCAAATATGAAAGCGGCGGCATTGCCAAGGACGGTGCGAAACTTGTAACCGCCGTTGCCACGGCAAATGTACCGAAATTCACCGTCCTGATCGGTGGGTCCTTTGGTGCTGGTAACTATGGCATGTGTGGCCGTGCGTACAGCCCGCGCTTCCTTTGGATGTGGCCAAATGCCCGTATTTCCGTCATGGGCGGTGAACAGGCAGCGAACGTTCTGACGCAAATTCGCGCCGATGCCGCCGAAAAGCGCGGTGAAAACTGGCCAGAAGCCGAGCAAGAGGCGTTTAAGGCCCCGATCCGCGATCAATACGAGGAACAAGGCCACCCCTATTACGCGTCCGCCCGCCTTTGGGATGATGGCGTGATTGACCCTGCTGACACCCGCATGGTGCTTGGCCTTGGCCTGTCTGCTGCACTCAACAAACCGGTCGAAGAAACCCGGTTTGGCGTGTTCAGAATGTGAGGCCGTCATGAGCAATGTAAACACAGATAACATTTCTGATGCCGCCCTGTGTGAAATCGCTACCAATGGCGTTGCGACCATCACCTTGAACCGGCCCAAAATTCACAATGCCTTTGATGATGTCCTGATCGCTGACCTGACCGCCAAGATCGAGGCCCTTGATGCCGATCCGGCTGTTCGGGTGATCATTCTGACCGGGGCTGGCAAAAGCTTTTCGGCCGGGGCGGACCTGAATTGGATGAAGCGTATGGCGGGCTATAGCCATGCGGAAAACCTTGCTGATTCCCGCGCCCTTGCCAAACTGATGAAGGTTTTGAATTTTGCCTCGAAACCGACCATCGCACTTATCAACGGGGCAGCCTTTGGTGGCGGCGTTGGTCTGGCAGCATGTTGTGACATCGTGATTGCGTCCGATCGCGCCAGCTTCTGCCTGTCCGAGGTCAAGCTGGGCCTGATCCCGGCGGTGATTTCGCCCTATGTGGTTGAGGCCATCGGGGTCAATCAGGCGCGGCGTTATTTCCTGACCGCCGAGCGATTTGATGCCCAAACCGCCCAGCAGATCGGGCTGGTGCATGAGATCACCTCAACCGATGATTTGGCTGCCCGCGGGCAGGAAATGGCAAAACTCCTTCTGGCCAATGGGCCAGACGCAATGCATGCCGCCAAGAACCTGATTTACGCGGTCGCCAACAAGCCGATTTCAGATGCCGTGATTGATGACACGGCCCAACGCATTGCCGATCAACGCGCAAGCGACGAGGGCCGCGAAGGTGTCGGTGCCTTTCTGGAAAAACGTCCTGCGAACTGGAGCAAGAAATAACATGCCGCGCAAACTTCTGATCGCCAACCGCGGTGAGATCGCCTGCCGCGTGATCAAGACCGCCCGTCGCATGGGAATTGCCACGGTCGCCGTTTATTCCGATGCCGACGCCAATGCCCTGCATGTCAAACACGCCGACGAGGCCTATCACATTGGCGCGCCTGCCCCCAAGGACAGCTACTTGCGCACCGACCGGTTGCTTGAAGTCATCGCGCAATCGGGCGCTGATGCGGTTCATCCGGGCTATGGCTTCCTGTCGGAAAACGCCGGGTTTGCCGATGCGCTGGAAAAGGCCGGCTGTGTCTTTGTCGGCCCGCCAGCCAGTGCCATCCGCGCCATGGGATCGAAATCCGAAGCCAAGAAAATCATGGGCAAGGCCGGTGTCCCGCTGGTGCCGGGTTATCACGGCGAAGATCAGGACCCTGACCTTCTAGCGGCTGAGGCCGACAAGATCGGTTATCCGGTATTGATCAAAGCATCCGCCGGGGGTGGCGGAAAGGGCATGCGTGCGGTTGAAAAGCCATCCGATTTCAAGGACGCGCTGATCAGCTGCAAACGCGAAGCTGCAAGCAGCTTTGGCGATGACCATTGCCTGATTGAAAAACTGATCGTCAAACCGCGCCATGTCGAAATTCAGGTCTTTGCCGACAGCCATGGCAATGCGGTCTATCTGTTTGAACGCGATTGCTCATTGCAGCGCCGCCACCAAAAGGTGATTGAAGAGGCCCCTGCACCGGGTATGACCGAGGACCTCCGTGCCCAGATGGGCAAGGCCGCGGTCGATGCCGCCAAGGCAATTGGCTATCAGGGCGCAGGAACAGTTGAATTTCTGCTGGACGCGTCGGGTGCGTTCTATTTCATGGAAATGAACACCCGCCTTCAGGTCGAACATCCGGTGACGGAAAAAATCACCGGCGAAGACCTTGTGGAATGGCAATTGCGGGTGGCCGATGGCGAAAAACTGCCAAAGGCGCAGGAAGAGCTATCGATCAACGGTCATGCCTTTGAAGTCCGCATCTATGCCGAAGACCCGCAGAACGACTTCCTGCCGGCAACCGGCAAACTTGTTCACATGCGTATGCCACACGAAACCGATCATGTGCGCGTTGATACCGGCGTATATGAAGGCGGCGAAGTTTCCATCCATTATGACCCGATGATCGCCAAGCTGATCACCTGGGACGTGGATCGCACATCGGCCTTGCGCCGCATGGCGACCGCATTAAACGATGTTCAGATTGTTGGTGTCACCACCAACACCGGTTTCCTTGGCAATATCGCCCGCCATCCGGCCTTTGAGCGGGGCGAAGTCGAAACCGGTTTCATCCCGAACTATCAGGATGATCTGATCCCCGCCCCTACCACGCCCGATAACGAGGCGCTGGCATTCGCCGCCCTTGATATTCTGCTGACCCGCGATGCGGAGGCCGCCCGTTATGCCGCGCAAAGCAACGATCCCTATTCGCCATGGCACAGCACGGCTGGTTTCCGGCTGAATGACGACAACCACCATGACCTGATCCTGCGTCATGATGGATCGGACCTGCTGGTCAAGGTGCATTACCGTAATCAGGGATATGTCATCGATATGCCTGATGGTAGCGCTATCATCGCCAGTGCCGAGCATGATGAAAATGGCGCCATCGTTGCCAGCCTGAATAACGTCCGCAAACGCGCGTCGGTGCTTCGTGACGGTAATCGTCTGATGATTTTCCGTGATGGTCGCTCGGACCGTCTAGACATCTTTGACCCGCTGGCCGCGGCCGGTGGCAACGAAGGCACGGGTGGCGGTCTGACCGCACCGATGCCGGGCAAGATCATCGCTGTGATGGCAAAGGCCGGTCAATCGGTCACAGCGGGTGACAAGCTTGTCGTCATGGAAGCGATGAAAATGGAACACACCATTTCTGCCCCCGTCACCGGCACGATCAAGGAAGTGTTCTTTGGTGTGGGCGATCAGGTCGATGATGGCGCTGAACTGATCGCGATTGAGGAGGCCGAATAATGGCCCTGATTTCCGATCTGCCAAGTCACGTCAAGATTGTCGAAGTCGGTCCGCGCGACGGGCTTCAGAACGAAAAGGCGATGGTCCCGACTGCAACCAAGGTCGAGCTGATCCATCGCCTGAATGATGCCGGTTTATCGGTGATCGAGGCCACCGCCTTTGTCAGCCCGAAATGGGTGCCACAAATGGCAGATGCGCCAGATGTCATGACCCAGATCACCCGTAAGCCCGGTGTGACATACCCTGTTCTGGCCCCGAACATGAAGGGCCTTGAGGCCGCGATTGCCGCGGGCGCGACCGAGGTTGCGGTATTTGGCGCGGCATCGGAAAGTTTCTCGCAAAAGAACATAAATTGCTCCATCGCAGAAAGCCTTGATCGCTTCCGCCCGGTGGCCGACGCGGCACGCGAGGCAGGTCTTGCAGTACGCGGATATGTTTCCTGCGTGCTGGGCTGCCCCTATGAAGGCAACATTGCGCCTGAAAAGGTCGCCGAGGTCGCAAAGGCGCTTTATGACATGGGCTGTTACGAAATCAGTCTGGGCGATACCATCGGCACCGGGACGCCCGCCAAGGCACAGGCGATGATCGCCGCTGTTGCCAAACATGTACCGACCGAAAAGCTCGCCGCCCACTTCCATGACACCTATGGTCAGGCACTCGCCAATTTGCTTGCTGTGCTGCAAATGGGTGTGGCCGTAATTGACAGTTCCGTCGCCGGTCTTGGTGGCTGCCCCTATGCCAAAGGGGCCAGTGGCAATGTCGCGACCGAGGATGTTGTCTATATGCTGAACGGGCTTGGCATCAAAACCGGTATCGATCTTGAAAAGCTTGCCGAGACAGGAAGCTGGATTTGTGATCAGATAGCAAAATCAAGCGCATCAAAGGTCAATCTGGCCTTGGCAGCAAAAAGATCAACGACCGGGGACTAATGGATGGGCCCGTCAAAATACAGCTTCAGACGGGCCACCCCAAATGATCTGCCGATGATTGGCCGCTGGCTGCATGTGCCCGAAGTTATCCGCTGGTGGGGCGAACCGGCCGAACAGCTTGAACTGATTTCCGAAGATGTCGAACTGGCCGAAATGGCGACCCTGATTGTGTCGTACCGCAATCGGCCGTTTGCCTTTGTCCAGCATTACGACGCCCATCAATGGCCACAGGCGCATTTTGAT
The DNA here is from genome assembly GCF_037027205.1 of Thalassospira sp. CH_XMU1458. NCBI lineage: Bacteria > Pseudomonadati > Pseudomonadota > Alphaproteobacteria > Rhodospirillales > Thalassospiraceae > Thalassospira > Thalassospira sp. CH_XMU1458. Next base: position 1,284,921 of record NZ_JAYMDW010000002.1, read on the forward strand.
CCCCTGCCGGAACAAACCCGTTGTCTAGACGCCTTTATTGGCGTGCCAGACATGATGGGCTGCGGGCATGGACAAATGTTCCTAAAGATGCTGACACGCCAATTGTTTGAACGTGGCGCGCCCATGATCGGGATAGACCCCGATCCGGAAAACGAACGTGCTATTCGGTGTTATGAGTCCATTGGTTTTGTTGCCGGGCGGGAATATGAAACCGCCAAGGGCCCGTGTCTTTTGATGACGCTTAATGCCCGCGATCAGAAACAAGGCTGATCTTTCTGATCGCAAATCACCCTGCGCTCCCGCCCCCAACCACGGGCTTGTGTGTCCCCGATTGCAACAATTGGTCTGAACGAGGTTTCTGGCACGCCAGCCTGTAGCTGACGATGCCGGTCAAGGCACCAAACAACACAATCCCTGCGACCTGCCCCCACAAAACCCCGACGGCCCCGAAATAGATGCTGCCCGACCAGACGAGCGGGATCACGCCGAGAAACTCCTTGGCAAGATCGGCAAGCATCGCAAGATTAGGCCGCCCGGTGACGTTAAAGAAGGTATGGGATGAAAACTGCAGCCCCAGGAACATGTAAAGCGGCGCAATCGCCGTACAAAACAGGCCCAGCAGGTTTGCAGTTTCCGGTGTGGTGCGAAACAGCTCAGCCAATTGGTCAGACAAAACAAACAACAGCCCCGACACCACCAGACCATAGACAACAATCAGCCCCCAGACCGAATGCCAGATGGCCCGCACCCGATCCGTACGTTTGGCGGAAAAGTTCTGCCCAAAGATCGGCCCGATAGCTTGGGGCAAGGCCATGTAACCGACAAAAGCAAATGGGGCGATGCGTTCGATGATCGCCATTGCCGCGACGGCATCTGAGCCAAAGTTTGCCATTGATGCCATGATAAAGCCGCTGGCAATTGGCGGGCCGGTTTTGGCCAGCCCGACCGGCACGGTGACCCTGGCAATTTCGCGAACATCTTGCGCGAATACAGCACGATCAAAGCGGCCCAGCATGTTATGCACATTGCGCACGCCATAAAACGCAATCACCATAATCACGACGCGCGATATCACGGTGGCCCAGGCGGCACCTTCCACACCCCAGCCAAAACCAAAGATAAATATCGGATCAAGCACGCCATTGGTGACCGCCCCTGCGACCTTGGCCCACATCGACCGCTGTTTGGCACCGATCACCCGTAAAAGCGCACCGGATGCCATGCTAAGCACCAGAATGGGCAGGCACAGCATGACGATCTGAAGATAACTTGTACCAAGCGCATGGACGCGGCCTGATGCGCCAAGTGCTGCCAGCATCGTTGGCGCCCCCCACCAAATCGCCACCGTCATCAGAACCGAAAGACCGACACCGAAAAGCAGAATATGCGTTGCCATCACACGCGCGCGGTCACGGTCGCCAAGCCCTTCGGCCCGTGCCACCAATGCCGTCATCGATGTCGACACCCCAAGCGATATCGCCAGCGTGAAAAATATCAACGGCCAGGCAAAGCCAAGTGCGGCAACAATATCGACGTCACCCAGAAGGCTCAGGAAAAACAGATCAAGCGCATCGACAGCCACCATCGCAACAAGTGCAAGCATGCTTGTCGAAGCCATGCTCAGGATATGGCGCAGAATCGACCCACCAATAAAATACTGCTGCTGCAACGCCATTTTGGGTTTGATCCGTCACGGTTGGAAAAGCGAGGCATCAATCGTTTTTGAAAGAGCTTGCAGATGTATCGGCACTGACAAGGAACTTGTGCCGTTGCCGCCTTGAAAGATGTTCTGTTTCTGCCGCCGATACCGGCTGTTTCGCGGCAAGGTTCAGATCCGTTCCAGCCTTCCATTTCGCGGCGATGACGCTTGGATTTTGCGGGCAAAACTCATTGAGCCGGGCTATCACATGGTGCTGCACACGGCTGGCCTCGGGGAATTTCCGGTCCGTCCAGAACCGTTTGCGCGGCCGGAAATAGCCGACCTCATCAAGAAACGAAACGCCGAAATAGTGACAGGACTCAAGCGAATTATAAAAATGTTCGTCAAAGACAAAACTGCCATCCTTGCGCATCGAATGCGTCAGACACCAGCCCAACATCTCGTCAAGCTGCCTTGCTGCGAAATCACGCTGGGCTGGTGTCATATGTGACCAGCCATGACGAAATATCTTCGCGACATCATAATTGTTGTGGTTGTTGAAATTACCGCGGCTCCGCCAGCCAACCGGATATTCTTCACCCCGCCGCTCAAGGGTCGTGCGGATCAGGCTTGGCCAATGGCGAACATCCCCTTTGCGATAGGACACAATGTGGAACGTAAAACTCAGATCATCATAGCGATGGGTTTTACCATCCGATGAATACCATGGCCCCCAGTAACCGGTTTCCGGGTTTTGAATGTCGTCAAGGAAATCGGTGAAGGCCTTGATATAGGCATCATCAAGCGCGATCCCGCGCACATGTTCGCGGGCAAAATTGCGCAGGCGCGGCTTGAAGCATAACTGCGCCAGACAGCACAGGACCGAGCCCAGTTCATCACGCTTGTTGCGCCCGGTTGCGGCAATATCCGACACCAGAAGATCTTCGAGATAGGCGCGCATTTTCGGGATGGTTGATACCGGCTCCAGAAAATGAAGCGGGTAGCGCGGTGCGCGTTTTTCCGTTGCCAGTTCATGCAGACGCACAATGGTCGCATCAAACTTGTGATGAAACTCGGTATATTGCCAGCCCCACGATCCATCGATCGATGATTGGCGCGCAACGTAACTTTGATCGGTTTCGGCAAAGCTGCTTTCAAGGCGCGTTACAAGATCATCGAGCCGCGGCCAATAGGCCGTGTACCGTGCAAGCCACTTGGCGTAGATATAGAGCTGCTGGGACGCAAGCATGGTGCGGCTATATTCGCTGAACCGGCGCAATATCCCGGCCATGGCACCAAGATGATCGTTATATCTTTGTACTTTGTCGTGATAGGCACGGTCATAGCGGGCGAAATCCCGCGTAATCACGCATCCGTCAACCGCATGTGCAAGTCCCGATACAGTAGTCATCTATGGTTCCGGCCACCTCGCTTGATCAAGAGAACGGCTGCCTGTGATTAGAACCACCTTCTTTGCCCAAAAGATGGCACACATCGAAAAGTACGGATGTCGGTCAGAGATCCCCTTCCGGGCCGCTGTCTTCACGCAAAGAACAGTCGACTAAAACCTTAAAGGTTGTCTCAAAGACCAACATAAACAGCTATTAATTGCATACAGGATATTGCGACCTGACGCTACCCTTTTGGCGAAAACTATACGTAGCCCTATTGCCAAAGATTAATATGGTGCTGATGCTCAATTTCACGGGCAGCACAATTCAAGTAACCCTAAAATAACAACTTTCTAAAGTTTTCTGCCCGCCATGCAGACAGAAAAAGGGGCACTCTAACGAGTGCCCCTCAGTCAGAACATATTTGCAATGTTCGAATGTATAGGATCACACAGCACGTACCGCGCTCAGGAATGCTTCAACCTTGTGGCGCAGGCTTTCAGACTCCCGCGACAATTCTGACGCGGCACTCAGCACCTGTTCGGCAGCAGCGCCGGTGGACCCGGCCGCCTCATTCACACTGACGATGTTCGATGTTACCTCGGTCGTACCGACGGAAGCTTCCTGAACGTTACGGGTGATTTCAAGGGTTGCCGCCCCCTGTTCTTCGACGGCACTTGCGATGGCAGCTGATATTTCGCTGATTTCTGTGATGGTGGAAGAAATCGTGCCAATCGCCGTCACCGCCCCATCGGTTTCATTCTGAATACCGGTGATCTGGTTGGTGATGTCCTCGGTCGCGCGTGACGTCGCGGTTGCAAGGTTTTTGACCTCTGCCGCGACAACGGCAAAGCCTTTGCCGGCATCGCCCGCACGGGCTGCCTCGATGGTGGCATTAAGGGCCAGCAGGTTGGTTTGTTCGGCGATGTCGCTGATCAGACCGACCACATCACCGATCTTTTGCGCGGCCTCGGCAAGGCCACGGATCTGGATGTTGGTTTTCTCGGCATCTTCGACCGCGCGATTGGCAACCGTCGATGACTGGCTGACCTGCTGGGTGATTTCAGCAATCGAGGCGCTGAGTTGTTCAGTCGCGCTGGCAACGGTTTGAACGTTGGTCGATGCCTGTTCGGCCGCAGCAGCAACGATGCCCGACTGACGACTTGTTTCCTCGGCCGTGCTGCTCATGCCGGTTGCGGTTGACTGCATCTCGGTCGCGGCAGAGGCCAAGGTTTTAAGGATAACCGACATGTCCTGATCAAAGCTGGCGGTCAGCTCGTTAATTTTCGCGGCCCTTTTTTCGCGACGTTTGACGGCCTCGGCTTCTTCCGCTGCGAGCTGTTCAGCCTTTATCATGTTTTCCTTGAAGACCAGCACCGCCTTGGACATATCTCCGATTTCATCGCGGCGATCCTGGCCTGGAATATCAATCTGCTTGTTGCCACCGGCCAGTTCCTTCATGACCTCGGTGATCTGACGGATCGGACGCGAAATACCCGTACCAATAATCCATGCGGCAAAACCACCAAGGATCACCGCCACACCGCCGACAATGGCGGTAACGATCACCGCCTGTGACGCCGCCTTGGTCGCCCGCGGGCCGATTTGATCCTGTTCCGCCTTGACCGACAGTTTCAGGTCTTCGAGATTTTCGGCAACCACCGGGCCAACTTCATCGAGTGTATCAGCCACCAGCTGATCACGCGCCGGATCCCCCACGGGCAGTGACGCAACCTTGTCGAAGGTATCGCGATAGATGATCAGGTTTGCCCCGGCAGATTGCGCCGTTTCAATCATTTGCGGTTCATCAAGCAGGGCAACAAGTTCGTCATTCAACTTTATTGCTGTCGCCAGACGCTCATCGACATTGTCTGCCGCAGCACTGTCTCCTGTCAGCAGATAGTGTTTAACCGAGACGCGTGCTTCAAGCAGGTTGGCCTGCACCCTGCCTGCTTGGTTGGACTGCAATGCGATATGGCGATACCGCACGAAGTCATCCCCGACACTGCTTATCGAGAACTCCGACCAGAGAGAGGCAAGCACGAGCAAAACCAGCACAACGCCAAAGCCGCCATATACTTTTGTTGAAATTTTGAGACGATTAAAAACCGACATAAACGAGGTTCTCCCAATTACTCTGTCACCTCATTCATCATATTATATTTTTACAATCATTACGTGATATACGCGTGATTACGTCACTATGCGTTAGGTGATATTGGCCTATTCATTATGAGGACACCTTGTGTATAAGCATAAAACTCAAGAATAATCTTATATATACGTTTGATTCGGAGAAAGATTATCATTAAATCAATCATGTAATCTATCTTCTTAGAGACTTTCCAATGTATTGAGCCATGTGGAAAAAGAAAAAGGGCCCCCTGTTCGGGGACCCTTGATTGAATGGCTCAGGCTTATTCGACAATGGTCGAAGGCCGGATGCTTTTCGCCGTTTACTTCAAAGCGGCGCGACGACGTTCGCGCAAAGATTGTGCCGTGACGCGGCCATCACCGGTCGGCTGATAATAGACCGACATTTCCTTAAGTGCGGCACGCACCTTATTCAGGGCGACTTCGCCTTCGACCTTAAGGTCATAGGCGTCAAAACCACAGCGGTGCATGTAAAGGATCTGGTCACGCAGGACATCGCCAACCGCGCGAAGTTCGCCGGTGAAGCCCATGCGTTCACGCAACACCCGGCCATAGGAATATCCGCGGCCATCGGTGTAGGCCGGGAAATTGACCGTGATGATCGACAGACGATCAAGATCATCTGCCAGATCTTCGGGCGCATCGCCCGGGTTCAACTGCACACCCAGACCGCCATTGCGGCCCAGAAGGCTGTCACGTTCTTCCTTGAAACGGGCGAGCGGCACAATCAGGTTTTCGTCACTTGCCGGAAGGTCGCCTTCGGCGTCAACCGTGATCCATTCCTGTTCGATCACGCTGTCATTCTTAACGATCGCCATAAAGCACCTCCTTGAACGGATCCATGCCGACACGACGGTAGGTGTCGATGAAACGTTCGCCGCTTTCGCGGATATCAATATATTTGGTCACAAGGCTTTCGATCGCATCGACCACTTCGGCTTCGGAGAAACCGGCACCGGCGATCTTGCCGATCGAGGCATCCTGGCTGGCGTCACCACCAAGCGTGATCTGATAGAACTCCTTGCCGCGCTTATCGAGGCCAAGAATACCGATATGACCAACATGGTGATGCCCGCAGGCATTGATGCAACCGGAAATCTTGATCTTGAGTTCGCCAATGTCATGTTGACGATCGAGATCCCCGAAACGTTCGGAAATCCGCTGTGACAGCGGGATCGAACGCGCGGTTGCCAAGGCGCAATAATCAAGGCCCGGGCAGGAAATGATATCGGTGACATAGCCAAGGTTGGCGGTACCAAGGTCAGCCTTGTCCAGTTCGCTCCAAACCGCGAAAAGGTCGGCCTTTTTGACGTGCGGCAGAACGAGGTTCTGTTCGTGGGTCACACGCACATCGCCAAAGCTGTATTTTTCCGAAAGATCGGCAACCAGTTCCATCTGGGTATCGGTCGCATCGCCCGGAATGCCGCCAATCGGTTTCAGCGATACGTTGGCAATCGCATAGCCCGGCTGTTTATGTTCGATGACGTTCGAACGCACCCAGTTGGCGAAACGACGGTTTTCCGCCTTGTGACGTTCGAAATCGGCATCGTCGTCAGAAAGGGCTTCAAACGCCGGCGGGGCGAACTGTTCGATGTAATGGGCGATTTCCGCATCATCAACGCGCAGCGACCCGTCCTTGATCTGGGACCATTCCTCTTCGACGAGCTCGCGGATTTTATCAATGCCTTCCTCGTGAACGAGGATCTTGATACGCGCCTTGTACTTGTTATCACGACGGCCAAAGCGGTTGTAAACGCGCAGGATGGCTTCTAGATAGGAGAACAAATCGTTCTTGCCAATAAACTCGCGGATGGTCTTGCCGACAAACGGCGTACGACCAAGGCCACCGCCAACCATGACTTCAAAGCCGGTTTCACCCGCATCGTTCTGATGCATGCGAAGACCGATATCATGGACCTTGACCGCGGCACGGTCATTTGGCGATCCGGTCACGGCGATCTTGAACTTGCGCGGCAGATAGGTGAATTCCGGATGGAAAGTCGACCACTGACGAATCAGTTCGCAATAGGGGCGCGGATCTTCGATTTCATCGGCCGCAGCACCAGCATACTGGTCGGTCGTGGTGTTACGAATGCAGTTGCCTGATGTCTGGATCGCATGCATTTCGACCTTCGCAAGGTCGAGCAACGCATCAGGGATTTCATCAAGCTTCGGCCAGTTATACTGGATGTTCTGGCGGGTGGTGAAATGGCCATAGCCCTTGTCATAGACCCGCGCAATCATGCCAAGCTGGCGCAGCTGATCAGCGCGCAGCGTGCCGTACGGAACGGCAACGCGCAGCATATAGGCGTGCAGCTGCAGATACACACCGTTCATCAGACGCAGCGGACGGAACTGTTCCTCGGTAATGTCACCGGCAAGGCGGCGTTTTACCTGTTCGCGGAACTGTTCAGTCCGTTCATGGACAAGCTGGCGGTCAAAATCGTCATAACGATACATGGGGCTCTCCTTATACCGCCTGATAGCCGAGGTCTTCGCGGACACTCGGACCTTTGGTGCGCAGAACTTCGCGGTATTTTGTCGGCACGATATCCGCGCCCTGCTGTTCGACATCAATCAGATAAGGCCCAACAATCACGATATCGAGTTCGGGTGCACTGGCTTCAGCCAAAAGCGCATCTGCGGCCTCTTTGCCGTCAGCGATGCGGGCATCGTTGATGTTTTCGCTCCAGCTACCATCGCTGGTCAGGAACACCACCAACCCGTCTTCCAGACGGTTTGCCGTGACAACTTGCAGGGACATTCGGTTCTCTCAGCCTGTAAATCTCTCGGGTTTGGTCCTGTATCGGACCTTTTCTGCACCAGAATTTGGCTGATTACCCCTTATTGGTCAAGTTTTTTTGTGAAATATCATATATTACACTTATTTTTGTGTTTTAATAATCCACTATTGACCGCTCGGCGTACGGGTTCTACCTCATCAGTCATTGAACACCACCGCACAAGAAACCTTCCTGATATGCCTTTGAACATCATCAAACTGAGCGTCGGCACAGAAAGCCCCGAAAGCCTGAAGGAATGGCAGACCTATTTTCAGGCCATGCACGGGCGCATTTTCCACACCACACGCATGACGCCAAAACGCAAGGCAGAGATTCTTGATGGCGGATCAATTTATTGGGTGATCAAGGGGGCGGTGCGCTGCCGCCAGCAGGTCATTGATCTTGAAGAATACGTCAATGAAGAAGGCACGAAATATTGCCGCATCGTGCTGGACGACGAATTGATCGCCACCCGTCCCTACCCGCACCGCGCTTTTCAGGGATGGCGCTATTTCCCCGATGATAAATGCCCGCCAGATGAAAAACAGGGCGGCGGCACTGACGCCCTGCCCGATGACATGGCCGACGAATTGCGTGACCTTGGGTTAATCTGAACTCAGCCCTCGACAGGGGCGTCCGCCTCATCGGGATCAATTTCGCGCAAGGTCTCAGCCACTTCATTTTTAAGCCAGCTTACAAATGCCTTTACGCGCGGCCGTCTCAGGTGCTCCTCCGGATACACCAGATAATAGGCCCCGCTTGAGGCAACGCTTTGCGCAAACGGTCGCACCAGATTGCCCGCCGCCAGATCAAGGGCGGCCAGACTTGTGCGCGCCATGGCAATCCCCTGCCCCATCAGGGCGGCCTGAATGACCATGTCGCCGGAGTTAAACCGAAGACCGCGGCTGACATCAACACCTTCTGCACCGACACCGTTGAGCCAGAATTCCCAGTCGGCGGCATGCGGGTGATCCATAAAGGTGGTGGCATCATGAAGCAATTGGTGCCCGGCGACATCGGCCGGTTCTTTCAGTTCGGGATTGGCGGCAAGATAGGCCGGGCTGCACACCGGGAAAGACTCGTCACGCATCAACATTTCGCACACCAGCCCCGGATAATTGCCACTGCCGAACCGAACCGCCAGATCAATGCCCTCGGTCCGTAAATTGACAAGCCGGTCATCGGCATGAATGCGCACATCAATATCGGGAAACGCATCGCGGAAATGCCCGAGACGCGGCACCAGCCATTTCACCGCAAAACTTTGCAACACACTGACCGTCACCACACCGGCTTCCTCAATCGTGGTCAGGCGTTCGATCTCCTCGGCAATGCATGAAAAGCCTGCTGTGGTTGCCTGGGCCAGTTGCGCGCCCTCTTCGGTCAGATGGATCTGACGCGGCAACCGATGAAACAGCTTGAAACCAAGATATTCCTCAAGCTGGCGGACCTGCTGGCTGATGGCGCCCTGAGTGACAAACAGCTCCTCGGCCGCCTTGGTGAAGCTCAGATGGCGGGCAGCGGCATCAAAGGCGCGCACGGACTGCAAAGGCGGAAGCCGCATGGATATTACTCCAACATCATGAATTAGAATTCCTAATCCGTTTGATCAGAAATACTCGTTTGTCGCGCTCCAAAGATAGCCGCAATATGGCTTCAACAGCAAACATTGCATTAGCAATATTAACTCATGGAGAGAATGATGGCTTATTCACTTAGCCCTGCTCCGTCTGCCGTGGAGCGCCCGCCCAAAGCAAGTATCCGTAAGTTCATTACCACCCTTGTTAGCCGCCTCAATGATCTTTCAAACCGCTTTGCACGGTTGCTTGCGGTTCGTGAAGAACGTCGGATGTTGCTCAGAATGTCAGATCAGCAGCTTGCGGACATCGGGATCACCCGTGCCCAGGCCGAAGAAGAATACCGGCAGTCTTTCCCGCTGCGATAACCCTGCACGGGATCTGTCCTGCATTACCCCGCCCCCACGGAACACAGCGCAAGACAGATCCACACCCTTCGTGCCACCGCACACCCCACCCTTGGCCTGGTCAATGCCCTCACATTGACCGGGCTTTTTCGTGCGTCATGTTCATAGATCGCGCAACAGGTCGTAATTTGATCCATTGCATTGCGATGAGTTCAATAATCCCGCAAAGTTATGGTTACATCTGACCACAACCGGCGGAATCGGGCGCATGACCTCGGAAAAGAAAACGTCAAAGAAAACCGTGAAAACAGCCAAGCAGGACAGTAATGACGTGCTCGGTGACGCAACACGGCGCACGGGTAAAAGCCGATCTGCGGCCAACCGCACAGATGCCCTTTCGAAACTTGATACTGAGGCAAAGGACCACTTCTTGCTGGACTCCGAAAACCTGACCATGGAACGGATTGACGACCATCCTTCGGGCCCGAATAAAACAACCAGCCAGAACCTGCGCAACATTGCGGAAGATCAGCTTCCACCCGATATCGACCTGAACCCGAAGGCGCGGGCAAAGAAGATGCAGGGTAAGCAATATCTGGAACTGATTGCCCCGCTTCATATCGAGCTTTTGAAACTGCAAAACTGGATCAAGGCGGAAAACCTCAAATCGCTGATCATTTTTGAAGGGCGCGATGCCGCTGGCAAGGGCGGCACGATCAAACGTTTTACCGAACATCTTAATCCGCGTGGTGCCCGGATTGTCGCCCTTGGCAAACCCAACGACCGCGAATTGACGCAATGGTATTTCCAACGCTATATCGAACATCTGCCCAGTGGCGGTGAGATCGCACTGTTTGACCGGTCCTGGTATAACCGTGCGATGGTCGAACGTGTGATGGGCTTTTGCAGCATGTTTGACGTCAGCGAGTTTTTGCAATCCGTACCCGAACTTGAACGCATGCTGATCCGATCCGGCATCCACATGACCAAGTTCTATTTCTCGGTCAGCAAAAAAGAACAGGCACGGCGCTTTAAACAACGCCAAAGCGATCCGCTCAAACAATGGAAACTCAGCCCGGTTGATCTGGCCTCCCAGAACCTTTGGGATTCCTATACCGAGGCCAAACGCGACATGTTCTTTCATACCTCCACCACCGACAGCCCGTGGGTGATCGTGAAGTCAGATGACAAGAAACGTGCGCGCATCAACGCCATCCGGTTCTATCTGTCGAAGTTTGAATACCCCGGAAAACGGCCGGAAATCCTTGTATATGACCGCCGGATCATTCACAGCGTCGCCGAGGAACTTGATGAGGATTGACCAGATCGCTCAATCTCTGGTCTTCCGGATGGTGAAAACATTGTCGTGGTAACATTTGCGTTCATTGACATTGCCCGCGCTGCAACCTTTACTGGAGGCATATAAACCTTCGGGAGGCAAACAATGGCAAAATGTGCATTTATCGGTCTGGGTGTCATGGGATATCCGATGGCCGGTCACCTGCAAAAAGCAGGTCACGACGTTACCGTTTACAACCGTACTTCAGCCAAAGCAGAAAAATGGGTGTCCGAATTTGGCGGATCGTCCGCCCCCACCCCGGCCGAGGCAGCAAAGGGTGCGGAATTCGTCTTTTCCTGTGTCGGCAATGATGACGATCTGCGCAGCGTCATGCTGGGCGACGGCGGGATGTTCGCCGGTATGGACAAGGGATCTGTCCTGATCGACAACACCACCGCATCGGCCGATGTCGCGCGCGAACTTTCTGCTGCGGCCAAGGATATGGGCATTTCATTCATCGATGCCCCGGTTTCCGGTGGTCAGGCAGGTGCCGAGAATGGCGTTCTGACCGTCATGTGTGGCGGCGATCAGGATGCGTTTGATCGCGCTGCCCCGGTCATTGATGCCTTTGCCAAATCTTGCAAGCTGATGGGTGAAAGCGGTTCCGGCCAACTGACCAAAATGGTCAACCAGATTTGCATCGCCGGTCTGGTTCAGGGCCTTTCCGAAGGTGTCAATTTCGGCGTTAAGGCCGGCCTTGATATGGAAAAGGTCCTCGATGTTATTTCCAAGGGTGCCGCTGGCAGTTGGCAGATGGAAAACCGCGGCAGCACCATGGTCGAGAACAAGTTTGATTTCGGCTTTGCCGTTGACTGGATGCGCAAGGATTTGGGCATTTGCCTTGAAGAATCCAAACGCAATGGCGCCCGTTTACCGGTCACGGCCCTGGTTGACCAGTTCTATGCCCAGGTGCAGGAACGCGGCGGCAACCGTTGGGACACCTCAAGCCTGATTGATTTGCTGGCACGCGGTTAAACTGCCGCCTGGCATCAGACCGACAAAACAAAAAGCGCGACCCGTTAAGGTCGCGCTTTTTTGATACGATATCAGGCGATACCGATCAGAGACCTGCGCGCAGCAGCGGCTCCATCTGATTGCGGTAGTTTGCCAGCGGGCCTTTATCGAAATAGCCCACCGCGCATTCAAGAACGGAATCGCGAAGGGGTTTCTCACCCTCACCGTCTGCCAGATTTTCCTCTAGATTCTCGCGGCTCGATTTGCCAAGGCGTTCGATCTCGATATCCTGCTCGCAGCTGGTGGCCTCAAGGGTTGCCAATGACTGACGCGGATCGCGACGGCGCGAAGGCAGTGCGTGCTCAAGATCAATCTCGCGTTCGAATTCCTCGGCATCAGCAAGCGTAATTTCGATATCCGGGATCACACCATGGCCCTGCACAATGTGGTTCTCAGGTGTGGTGTAGTAACCGGTGGTGATTTTAAGCCCGCCGCCCGAAGTCAGCGGCATGATGCGCTGCATCGACCCTTTGCCAAAGGACCGCTCTCCGATGATGATGCCGCGACCGTTTTCACGGAGGGCCGCTGCCATCAGCTCTGCACCGGATGCCGAACCACGATCAAGCAGGATTGCCATCGGCACTTTCTCAAAGAAATCGGACCGGTCGGCTTCGTAGCTCCTCAGTTTGCGCTCACCGCGTCCTTCGGTGGCAACGATCAGACCTTCTGTCAGGAACTGATCGGCGATATCTGCCGCACTATCGAGAAGCCCACCCGGATTACGGCGCAAATCGACAATAATGCCGCGTGGCGATGCGATCCGGTCTTCGAGTTCCCGCAAATATTCCTGAGTCTGGTCGAGTGTGGTCGCATCAAACCGCGACACCCGGATATAACCGATATCCTGATCAATGATACTTGCCGTGACCGAGGGCACCTCAATCCGGGCACGCTTTACCGTGACATCAAAACTGTCTTCGACACGCTGGATGGTCAGGGTCACCGGATCCCCGACCCGGCCACGCATCCGACGCACGGCCTCTGAAATCGGTTCGCCGACCATCTGGTAGCCATCAATGTGGGTAATCCGGTCATCCGGACGCAAACCGGCGCGTGCCGCAGGTGTATCATCAATCGGCGAGACAATCCGGATGCGCTTTTCATCATCAAGGGCAATGACGATCCCGACACCGGCAAAGCTGCCTTCTGTACTTTCCTGAAGGCGACGGAACATATCGTCGGTCATATACGCACTGTGCGGATCAAGGTCATGCAGACTGTCATCAAGCACCGCACCAACCACACCGATCGGCGATGTGTCATCGGTTTCAAGGTCGCCCAACATCGCAATGCTGTTATCGACAAACGCCACGCGATCAATTTGCTCGACATAAGTTTCCGACAGGACCTGAAGTGCTTCGACGTAAAGCTTGTCGGCATGGGCAAACTGTTCTTCGCTGGCGCCAGCGGTCACGCTGGTGCGGTAAGCGTCCAGAAATCTGCGTTCTTCATCGCTTGGCCATGCCGGTCCGGCACAGGCCACCAGTCTTGTCCCGGCGAACGAAATCACCACCGCAAACAAAATTGGCAATATTCCTTTACGCAGCAACAGCTTGCTCCTGTCCTTCGATTTTTTTGACCAAATGCATATTGAACATCAATTGGCCTTGAACAACGACAAGTCTAGCCTGCCTTTTTTCGATTGGCGACCCCTTGGCAAATAATAGATACCAGATCACGCAACTTTTACCTGTTTAAGGCATCGAACTTGGGTCTTGGGAACATATCGGTAGTCTTTTGTCATTTCGCCAGTGTGAAAGCCACAAAGCGTGACTTAAACCAATGTTGAATGCGTCCTGTCGCCCGACTGCACGAATCAGACTCGATCTTGCGGGATCGGGTCGTTATGCTACGAGGCAATAAAACAAGGTTGGCAAAAAGCCGACTGTTCCGAGCGGGCGGCTCACATTTCAGGGAGACGTCTTTTTTCATGAGCGACTTTACGCCCCCCATTTCAGATATCCGTTTTCTGATCCATGACGTGATTGGTCTGGATACGGTTTCCAACCTGCCACCCTATGGTGAAACCAGTGCGGATCTGGTTGACGCAATCCTTGAAGAAGCAGGGAAATTTGCTGCCTCCGTCCTCTCCCCGCTCAATCGTGTTGGCGACAAGGAAGGCGCAAAAATTCTTGAGGACGGTACTGTTCGCACACCGACAGGCTGGAACGAGGCCTATGCGCAATTCTGTGAAGGCGGTTGGCAAGGCATATCCGCGCCGGAAAGCGAGGGCGGCATGGGCTTGCCAATATTGCTTGGCGCTGCAGTTGCCGAAATGTGGCAGGCGGCAAACATGGCGTTTGCGCTTTGCCCGATGCTGACATCCGGCGCGATTGAGGCCCTTATTGCCCATGGATCGGACCAACAGCGTGAACTGTATCTTTCGCGCATGATATCAGGTGAATGGACTGGCACCATGAACCTGACCGAACCACAAGCCGGATCGGACCTCTCGAAAGTGCGCAGTACAGCCGTTTTGCAAGAGGATGGCAGCTACAAAATTTCCGGCCAAAAGATCTTCATTACCTATGGCGATCACGAGATGACCGAGAACATCGTGCATCTTGTTCTGGCCCGAACGCCCGATGCCCCGGCCGGTGTCAAAGGCATTTCACTGTTTATCGTTCCCAAATATCTGGTCTCGGACAGTGGTAAAATCGGCGCACGCAACGACGTCACCTGTGTGTCGCTTGAACACAAGCTTGGCATTCATGGCAGCCCGACGGCGGTTCTGCAGTTTGGCGACAAAGGCGGTGCGACCGGCTTTTTGGTTGGCGAAGAAGGCAAGGGACTGGCCTATATGTTCACCATGATGAACAACGCAAGGCTTGCCGTTGGCCAACAGGGTGTCGCCATTTCCGAACGCTCCTATCAGCAGGCGCTTGATTATGCCAACACGCGCAAACAGGGACGGGATGCCAAAACCGGCGAAGAGGCGCCGATCGCAGTCCACGGCGATGTACAGCGCATGTTGATGCGCATAAGGTCCTCGACCGATGCCGCGCGCGCACTTTCGCTTTATACCGCCGCGCAGCTTGATCTTGCTCACCATCTTTCTGACAAACAGGATCGTGCGGCAGCACAGGCGCGTGCCGACCTTTTGATTCCGCTGGTCAAAGGTTGGGCAACGGATATTGGCGTCGACAATGCATCGCTTGGTGTGCAGATCCACGGCGGCATGGGCTTTATCGAGGAAACCGGGGCAGCCCAGCACCTTCGCGACGCCCGTATTGCCCCGATCTATGAGGGCACCAACGGCATTCAGGCGCTTGATTTCATCGGACGCAAGGTGCTTAGGGATAAGGCGACTGCGCTGACGGCAATGCTTGCAGATATCAAGGAGGCGATCCGCAGCCTGAAAGATATCGATGAAACAAGCGACCTCGCCAAGGCACGCCGTGAACTGGATCACGCAATCGTCGATCTCGAAAATTCAACGGAGTGCGTGTTGGAACGCTGTGCTGCGGATGCTGATATGGCACAAGTGCTTGCCACACCATATTTGCGTCAGGCTGCCCTGTGCATTTCCGGATGGCTGATGCTGCGCTCTCTTGGCGCTCTGAACGACACCGAAACACCAGAAGACCTGCGCAAGGCAAAGAAAAAAAGCTGTATGTTCTTTTTCACTCAACTCCTGCCAGAGGCTGCTTTCATGGCGGCACAGATCAGGAATTGTACGGAAACGGAATTGCTTTAACCGCAGTCATAATTTTGCCGCGCTTTTTAACCATCACAACGTCGCACCATCTCCGCAAATGCAGAACGGTGGTGCGACTTTTTTAGTGCACCTATTCAACCCATCCGATCTTAACCACGTCGACCGACCAACATTCGGAAATCCCGCAAGATTTGAACGGGTTTGACGACAATTTCCTGTTTCGGTTTTTGATTGCTTCTCTATAATCCGCCCAATGAATCGCTTAACCCGATATATGCTCAAACAGCAATTGATCATGATGGTCTTTGTCACACTGGGGCTTCTGTGTGTGATCTGGCTTTCACAAAGCTTGCGCTTTGTTGAAATGATTGTGAATCGGGGCTTGTCGATCTCGGTCTTTTTGCAGCTGACATCCCTGCTGCTGCCAAGCTTTCTGACGATCATTATTCCGATCGCCCTGTTTTTCGTTATTGTCTTTACCTACAACAAACTGATCCAGGACCGCGAACTCATCGTCATGCGCTCGGCGGGGTTGAGCCAGTGGGCACTCGCCAAGCCGGCACTGATTGTCGCACTTCTGTCGACGGCAGTCTGCTATTTCCTGACACTGTTTTACCTTCCCTACAGCTACACACAGTTCAAGGAACTGCAATTCTCGATCCGCAATGATTTCTCATCGGTGCTGTTGCAGGAAGGCAGCTTCACCGACATTGACGGCCTGACCATTTACGTTCGCGAGGTCGGTCGCGATAACGAATTGCTGGGCATTCTGGTGCATGACGCACGTGAGCCCGATGCCCAAACGACCATGATGGCCAAACATGGCGCTTTGCTGAGGACTGACGAGGGTCCACGTATTGTACTGCTCGATGGCAACCGCCAAGAAGTCAATGCCGAGGATGGCACCATGTCGATTCTTTATTTCGATCGCTATGCGGTTGATATTGCGCAAGGTTCTGCGGAAGAAGGACTGCGTTATCAGGAAGCCCGCGAGCGCAGTGTGTATAATCTTTTAACGGGAACACCACCGGATATTGCACAACACGACTTGGGTTCTTTCCGAGCAGAGGGACATGATCGCCTGATCTCTCCCCTGAATGCCATTTCCTTTGCCAGCATCGCGTTGGCCGTTCTTGTTTCAAGCAGTTTCTCGCGACGCGGCCAAACGGGAAGACTGTTGGTTGCGATTGGTGTGATGGTCGTTTGTCAGGCAACAGGCATTGCGGTGAAAAATTTGGCTGCCAAGAATCCTGCTCTCGTTCCATTGATGTACATGAATGCAGCAATCCCAATTGCATTGGGGCTGTATTGGACATTCCGCGGCCCAGTGATCAAGGCGCGGCGCGCAATAAGCCAAGAGGCAGAAGCATGAGGATTTCACCGCTTCTGACATGGTATTTCGGCAAGCATGTCCTGATTTCAGTTCTGGCTATTCTTGCCCTCCTGATCGGTTTAATCCTGATCGGTGACACCATTGAACTGCTCCGGCGGGCGGGCAACAAGCCCGACGCCACAGTCGGCATTGTACTGCAAATGGCAACCAGTCGAATCCCGTTCATGACAGAGAAGGTCCTTCCTTTTGCCGTCCTGTTCGGTTCGATGTTTTCATTCTGGAAACTGACCGGCAATCAGGAGCTTGTAGTGACGCGCGCGGCGGGAGTTTCAGCATGGCAATTCATGCTCCCACCAATCCTGTGCGCTCTAATTCTCGGCAGCATTCAGGTAGGTGCACTCAATCCTCTATCTTCGATTCTGCTACAGAAATACGAAACGCTCGAAGCACGTTATTTGCAGAACAACGCAAGTGTCATGAACCTGTCTTCAAGCGGTCTCTGGTTACGTCAAGGCACCCAAGATGGTCAGGCAGTTATTTTTGCACGATCGGTCAGCAACCAGCAGGGCGACCAACTTGATCTTCGAAACGTGACAATCTTCCGTTTTGAAGATGCGGATGATTTCACGATGCGGGTCGATGCCGGTCGGGCTGTTCTCGAACCGGGAACTTGGCGTTTCTATGATTCATGGAGCTTCGTCCCTGGTCAGGCCAGCACGTTTGCAGAAGAAATGATGCTGCCAACGAACCTGACTGCGCGGAAGATACAGGACAGTTTCGCTTCACCGGAAACGATGTCATTCTGGGATCTGAAGCCCTTCATCACACTGCTTGAACGCGCTGGTTTTAATGCCACCCGTCACCGCATCCATTTTCACAGCCTGTTGTCGAGACCTTTACTTTTATGTGCCATGGTTTTGATCGCGGCTGCATTTTGCCTTAAATTTTCTCGACGTCGGCGCGCATCCCTTGTTATCGGAGGGGGGGTAGCAACCGGCTTCATTCTGTATTTTTGCACGGATGTGATTTCAGCTTTGGGCGTTTCCGGCGGAATTCCTCCGATTTTGTCGGCGTGGGCGCCAGCTGGAATTTCTCTGTTGCTCGGGGTTACAACATTGCTACATCTTGAGGATGGCTAGCCTATGGTCATGGCGGGGGGAATGATAAAAAAACTTGTGACCAGCACCATTCTGGGCTGTGGGATTTTCCTTGCTGGTGGTCTTGCGAGCTTGCATTCTGCCACTGCACAAACAACTGGCTCAGAAGTTCCTACGCCGGAACCAGCCATTTTGTTCAGTGCCGACGAGGTCGATTACAATCAGGAACTCCAAACTGTCACCACGCGTGGGAATGTCGAAATTTCCCGGGAGGGACGTATATTGCTTGCGGATACGGTGAGTTATGACCGAACACAGGATGTTCTCACGGCTTCGGGAAATGTCAGTATCACTGAACCGACGGGCGAAGTCACCTTCGCTAGCTACGTCGAACTGAGCGGCGATTTCAAGGAAGGGATCGTTCAGGACATTTATGTCCTGTTGGATGAGAACACCCGGATCGCCGGTGCAGGTGCCCGCCGCAGCGGCGGGAACTTTACCGAAATTGCCAAAGCAGTTTATTCCCCCTGCAAAGTTTGCGAAGACAATGGAAGTGGTTCAATACCGCTTTGGCGCATTCGCGCGGCGCGCGTGCTGCATGATTCAGAAAGTAAAACCGTGGAATACGAAGACGCTCGTCTTGAAGTCGCAGGTATTCCTGTTCTCTACACCCCATATTTTCAGCATCCAGACCCCACCGTAAAACGGCAGTCAGGTTTGCTTGCACCGTCATTCGGCAGCACCAGCCACGTTGGAAGCTACTTCAGCCAACCCTATTACTGGTCGATCGACGAAAGCAAGGACATGACTTTCACGCCGACCTATACAACCGATGAAGGGCCTGTCCTCGCAAATGAGTACAGACAGCGTCTGGACAGTGGAGAATTCGACGTCGTCAACAGCGTCACAAGAGACAGTGAGGATGACTGGCAAGGCCATATTGATGCCAAAGGACGGTTTGATATCGATCCGACGTGGCGTTGGGGCTTTGACGCCGAACAAGCATCAGAAAAAACATATCTTTCACGGTATGGGTTTGGCTCACCTTCCGTCCTGACTTCGAATCTATTTTCCGAGGGGTTTCGCGGCGCCAGCTACACGCGCGCTGATGCATACTACTTCCAAGGGCTGAAGAGTGATGATGACCGGGACACGACCCCCATTGTTTTGCCGCATCTGCAGTTTCACGGACAATCCGCGCCAGCAAAATACGGTAGCATAACAACCTTGGACTTGGATGGCCTCTCCTTGACCCGCGATGAGGGTACCAATTCGCATCGTGTGTCTGCCAAAGCCGGTTGGGAGCTCCCTCACGTCGGCACAATGGGGGATGTCACCAAACTTAGTCTCTCCGTCCGAAGTGACAACTACCTCGTATCAGACGTATCTCGCAATAATAGAGAAAACTACAGTGGATATACGGGACGCCTGCTGCCACTGGCTGCAATTGACTGGCAGATGCCGTTCGTAAGCAACCAAGGGCAGTACCAACAAGTCATAACCCCAATCGCCATGGCAGCTTGGTCTCCGAACGGCGGTAATCCGGATGAGATCCCGAACGAGGATTCGCAATCATTTGAACTGGATGACATCAACTTGTTCTCCCATGACAGGTTTGGCGGTCTGGATCGCGCAGAGGACGGTTTCAGGGCAAGTTATGGCCTTGAGTGGGGTATCTACGGACCTCAGGGCGGCTATACCAGCGCGATGTTTGGCCAAAGCTACCGCGCAAATGAAAATGATACTTTCGCAGCAGGCTCCGGACTAGATGAACATCTTTCAGACTATGTCGGGCGCGTAACTGTGGCGCCTAACCGGTACCTTGATCTCACTTACCGTTATCGTCTTTCAAACGAGGATTTTTCGGCTCGCAGAAATCAGGTAACGGCAAGTGCCGGTTCAATGGACACCTTGCGTATCAATACTACTTATGTTCATTTCACCGACGACGCTGGCAGTGAAGAATTTGATGAACGTGAAGAGTTCTATTTTCAGGCGCAACGGCAATTCAGCGAGTATTGGTCTGGGCGTGCATATGGGCGATACGACATCGATCAATCAGACCCGCTAGAATACGGTGTCGGATTCGTCTATGAGGACGAGTGTTTCATATTTGATGGACGCATCCGCCGAACCTTCTATCGTGATCAGGACCTAGGAGAGTCCGACGACTTTATTTTCCGTCTTGTATTTAAGACACTGGGCGAATTCGAATCTGCAGCCGGGTTGTAACCAAAGATGTTTTTTAAACTTTCGATGCTCAATAACGCAAAACTCGTCGCCCTACTCACTGCTATTGTGCTTCTAACGTATGCGATCCCTGTCCGCGCCCAGTCGCCAGTTGGCGTCGCTGCGGTTGTCAATGACGAACCGATTTCGATCATCGATCTGGTTGAACGCATCAAGCTTGTTGCCGTCTCCTCCAACATCGAGATGACACCTCAGCGCAGCAACGAGATGGCGCCGCAGATTTTGCAGCAACTGATCAATGAAAAGCTGCAAC
The DNA here is from genome assembly GCF_037027205.1 of Thalassospira sp. CH_XMU1458. Taxonomy (NCBI): domain Bacteria; kingdom Pseudomonadati; phylum Pseudomonadota; class Alphaproteobacteria; order Rhodospirillales; family Thalassospiraceae; genus Thalassospira; species Thalassospira sp. CH_XMU1458. The sequence continues at coordinate 1,305,756 of NZ_JAYMDW010000002.1, forward strand.
TGCAGGAAGCCGAGCGTCGTGGCATCGAAGTCACCGATGAAGACATAGCGCGAGGCAAATCAATGATCGAGCAGAATGCCGGCCTTCCCGACGGCATGCTCGACAGGTATCTGTCGCAACGGCAAATCGCATCCGGAACGATTGAAAATCAGATCCGCCCGCAGGTCGCCTGGCAAAAAGTTCTCGGCAGCATGCGGGGTGAAGTTCAGATTTCCGAAGCCGAGATCGACGATACGCTTGAACGCATCATCAGCAACCAGAACAAGCCGCGCAACCGCGTTCAGGAAATCTTCCTGCCTGTTGATAACCCACAGGACAGCACGCGCGTTTACCAAACTGCGCAAGAAATCCGTGATGCCCTGAACAAGGGCGCGGATTTTGCGGGCCTAGCACGACAGTTCTCAGCCAGTGCAAGTGCCGCCAATGGTGGCGACCTTGGTTGGCTGTACGCCGGTGAAATGTCGGCTGACTTGCAGCAGGCGGTCAACCAGCTGCAACCCGGTGACGTAAGTGCGCCGGTCCAGACCGTCCGCGGATATTACATCGTCAAACTGCTGGATCGCCGCGTTGGTGACACAGATGCTGTTACTGATACCAGACTGGACCTTTATCAGCTGTTTGTCCCGATTAGCGGTGACATGCCGCAAGACCAGATTGACGCCAAAATCGCAGTCCTGCAAAACACCCGTGAAACGGCAAATAGCTGTGACGCCATGGCGAATGTTGCTGTCGACCTTGGATCTGATCTGAGCGGCAAGATGGAAGGCATTTCGCCCGGCGAACTTTCTGGGCCGATCCGCCAAGCCGTCACCAATCTTGATGAAGGAACACCGTCCAACATTATTCAGGTTGATGGCGGTGCGTTGATGGTGATGATTTGTAACATTACAGAAGAAAGCAACCTGCCCAGCCGTCAGGACATTGAAAACCGTCTGCGGTTGGAACGTCTTGATATTCTGGCACGCCGCAAACTTCGTGAACTGCGCCGCCAGGCATTTATTGATATCCGGATCTGATCCGGTCGACAGGACCCCGATAGCAAGATGACAGAACGCGACCCCATCGCATTGACGATCGGCGAGCCCGGCGGCATTGGCCCCGAGCTTGCCATCAATGCATGGCTGCGTCGCACGCAGGATGAGCTTGCACCATTTTGCCTGATCTCGCCTGTAAGCACGATCACTCAAGCAATCGGCCGAAGCGGTACTGATGTTCCGGTGCGCGTGATCCGGACAATCCACGAAGCCACGTCCGTTTTTAAGGATGCCCTGCCGGTTCTGGAAATCACAGATAGCGGGACCGAAGTCGTTTCAGGTGTAGCATCACCCAAAACCGCAAGCGTCGTGATTGAGAGCATCACAAAGGCCGTCGAACTGGCGAGCACGGGCAAGGCAAGTGCCGTCGTCACCAACCCGATCCAGAAAAGTGCATTGTATGAAGCCGGTTTCCGCCATCCCGGCCATACCGAGTTTCTGGCAGAGCTCGCAGGACCGGGCACAATCCCCGTCATGATGCTGGCCAACAGCAAACTGCGCGTGGTGCCGCTAACCATCCATATCCCGCTCAAGGATGTCCCGACACAGCTGACAACCGAGCTGATTGTCGAGCGTTGCCGGATCACGCATCAGTCATTGCAAACTGCCTTCGGGATCGCCAAGCCGCGCCTTGCCATCGCCGGGCTGAACCCGCATGCGGGCGAAGATGGCACAATGGGTAGCGAAGAAAAAACCATCATGGCCCCAGCCGTCAAACAACTGCGTGATGAAGGTGTGGATGTTGTCGGCCCCCTACCGGCCGACACCTTGTTCCATGAAGAGGCACGCGCCAATTACGACGTTGCGCTCTGCCCCTACCACGATCAGGCCCTGATACCGGTCAAGACGCTTGATTTCCATGGTGGTGTGAATGTCACGCTGGGATTGCCATTTATCAGAACATCGCCCGATCATGGCACAGCACTTGATATCGCCGGCAAAGGCATCGCGCGCCCCGATAGCCTGATTGCGGCCCTGAAGATGGCAGCAGAAATGGCAACAAAACGCCTTGCGACAGGAGCCTGACCGACGTGTCAGAAGACAATGACAATACTGGCAAGCTTGCCAATGATGGCCTTCCGCCGCTGCGCGAAGTGATCGCAACCCATGATCTTTCCGCGCAAAAGAAATTCGGCCAGAACTTCCTTTTTGACTTGAACCTGACCGGGCGCATTGCCCGTGCGGCCGCACCGCTTGATGATGCCACCGTGATTGAAATCGGTCCGGGGCCCGGCGGCCTGACCCGTGCGTTGCTGTTTAACGGTGCAAAGAACCTGACCGTGATCGAGCGTGATCCGCGCTGCCAACCGGTTCTGGAACAGATCAGCAATCATTACCCCGGTGCGCTTCACGTCATTGATGGCGATGCGCTTGAGGTCGATGTCACAACATTGGGCCCGGCCCCGCGCAAGATCGTCGCCAACCTGCCCTATAATGTCGGCACGCAACTATTGCTGGGCTGGCTGATGCAGATTGATCAGTTCGCCAGCCTGACCCTGATGTTTCAAAAGGAAGTGGCTGAGCGCGTCGTCGCTCGCCCGAAAAGCAAAGCCTATGGACGTCTATCCGTGCTGTGTCAGTATCTGTGTGACTGCGACATCCTGTTTGATGTCCACCGCAGTGCTTTTACCCCACCGCCGAAGGTGACCTCTGCCGTCGTGCAACTCCGCCCCAAGGCAGATCGTTGCACCGACATCAATCTTGATAGCCTTGCCAAAATTACCCAGGCCGCATTTGGTCAACGGCGAAAGATGCTGCGCGCAAGCCTTAAGACCCTGAACATCAATGTTGGTGAATTGCTTGCAAAGGCCGGGATTACCGAAACTGTCAGGGCCGAGGAACTCAGTGTTGCGGATTTTGTCCGCCTGACACAGGTTCATGATGAAATGGCCGCTTCGTAAAGCGGCCATTTTCGTATCCGGTATCAGTCTGTCAGAAGTTTTTTGACAAAGCCCGGCAAGCCCGTCTGGCGTTCGCGCTTGATGCGTTCGGCACCGATAATGTGCTGAACATCGGCGATGCAACGATCGAGATCATCATTGATCAGCACATAGTCAAATTCTTCCCAATGGCTGATCTCCGCACCGGCCTTGGCCATGCGTTTCATAATCACGTCATCGGCGTCCTGGCCGCGATCACGCAGGCGGCGTTCCAACTCACCCGATGACGGCGGCAGGATAAAGACCGATACAACGTCATCGCCGCCCTTGTCGCGCAGTTGGCGGGCCCCCTGCCAATCGATGTCAAACAGCACATCGCGGCCTTCCGACAGCGCCTTTTCAACCGGCCCAATGGGCGTGCCATAGTAGTTGCCAAACACCTCTGCCCATTCCAGCAGTGCGTCATCAGCAATCATATGTTTGAAATCGTCGACCGACTTGAAAAAGTAGTGAGTACCCTCTTCTTCGCCGGGGCGGGCTGCACGAGTTGTTGCCGAAACAGACAAGGAGATCTTGTCATCATTTTCAAGCAACTGACGGGTGATGGTCGTTTTACCGGCACCGGACGGCGCACAGAACACCAGCATCACGCCACGGCGGTTATGCGGATCGATCATGATGTTTCCTTCCCTGCCGCTTATTCGACGTTCTGGACCTGCTCGCGGAGCTGATCAATGATCACTTTAAGCTCCATGCCGCAATTGGTCAGTTCAATATCATTGGCCTTTGAGCACAGCGTATTGGCCTCGCGATTGAACTCCTGGCACAGGAAGTCAAGCTTACGCCCGATTGCGCCACCCTTGGTCAACATATCACGTGCTGCACTGATATGGGCTTTGAGACGATCAATCTCTTCGCGGATGTCGGCCTTGGTCGCCAAAATCGCTGCTTCCTGATGCAGGCGTTCGGGGTCGAACTTGCCCGCATCCATCAATTCTTCGACCTGGCGTTTCAGACGATCCTTGATGGCGTCGGCACGCGCTGATTCGCAGTTTTCAGCACGTGTAACAGTCGCCTCGATATTATCGACATGGCCGCGCAGCATGGCGTCAAGTTTTTCGCCCTCTTCTGCCCGGTGGGCGGCCATCTGATCGATGGCCTCATTCAGGCTTGCCAGCACGGCGGCATCATTGGCGTCCCGGGTTGCTTCGTCTTCCTGTGGCTCATAGGCCTCAAGCACGCCGCGCACATTCATCAGATCTGCAATGGTGCCTGCCGACAGGCTGCTGGTATTGTCAAACTCCTCAGCGATCTGGACCAGTTCGGAAAGCAGTTCCCGGTTCACTGAATAGGCATTGCTATCGCCGGAACGCGTAACATTCAGGGTCACGCCCATATTGCCGCGCTTGAACCGCTTGGAAACCGCATCGCGCACCTTGGCTTCAAGACGCTCAAACCCGCCATTCAGACGCAAGCGAACATCAAGCCCCTTGCCATTGACGCTGCGCAGTTCCCAGGTCCAGCCGAAACCATCGGCAGCGCCATCAACGCGCGCAAATCCGGTCATGCTTGAAACGGTCATCTTTTCATCCAGTTCGCTTTTGTGTTTGGGCGTTTATAACCATTGGCCCGTGTCCCGCCAAGGGTGAACACCGATCATCACGCGATAACGACAATATGGTAAACATAAGCCGTATTTCATAATGCTGCCCTATTGCTGCAGCATGTTCCGCAAAAATCAATTTCCTTATTTCAAAACCCAGTACGAGCAACAATGTCCTTTCAGTACGATGCCATTCTGATCACCGGTGCCAGTTCGGGTATTGGCGCTGCCCTGGCCCGCCATTTCGCGCGCACCGGCGTGACCCTTTTTATCAGCGGTCGCAATCAAACACGCTTGCAACTGGTGGAAAATGATTGCCGCGCCGCCGGGGCCAATGTTTATGCCGATGTTCTCGATGTGACGTCTCGCGAAACCATGGACGCCTATGTCACCCATTGCGATGAAATTGCGCAGCTCAGCCTCGTTATTGCCAATGCCGGCATTTCGGCAGGTACGGGTGGCCTTGGCGAAAGCCCCGAACAGGTTCGCGATATCTTTGCCACCAACGTTGCCGGTGTCCTGAACACGATTGATCCGGCGATCAAGGTCATGCGTGCGCGCAGACGCGGTCAGGTCGCATTGGTCGCCTCCCAGGCATCCTGGCGTGGATTGCCCTCTGCCCCGGCCTATTGCGCCAGCAAGGCGGCTGTCCGGGTTTACGGCGAGGGATTGCGTGGTGCATTGGCGCCCGATGGGGTGAAGGTCAATGTTATCTGCCCGGGCTTTGTTAAAAGCCGCATCACTGATGCCAATGATTTCCCGATGCCCTTCTTCATGCAGGCCGACAAGGCCGCAAAGAAGATCGTGCGGGGCCTTGAACGCAACAAGGGCATGATCGCCTTCCCGTGGCAAATGAACCTGATCATCGGAATGCTTAAGATGACACCGCAATGGTTGATGGATCTTGCGGCATCCCAGATCCCGAAGAAAACATCATCGCCCGATAGCCACGGCAAACACTAGCAAGCATAAAGGCGGCATCCGATTGATGCCGCCTTTATCATTTGGTCCAAACTCTTCGTCGTGATCACTGCCCGTCGCGGATGCGCCGCCACTTGGCAACGTTGCGATTATGCTCATCAAGGGTTCTGGCAAAGGCATGCCCACCCGTCCCGTCTGCGACGAAGTACAGATCTTCGGTCGCAGCCGGATGCAGCACGGCATAAAACGCATCGCGCCCCGGATTGGTAATCGGTCCGGGCGGCAGGCCGCTGGTGACATAGGTGTTATAGGGGCTCTCAAAACGCCAGTCCTTGCGTGTCAAAGGACGTTCAAGACGCTTGTCCGGGCTGAGCGCATAGGCAACTGTCGGATCAGACTGCAGACGCATATCGCGTCGCAGGCGATTGATGAACACGCCTGCAACCCGCGCCCGTTCACCAGCAACACCGGTTTCGCGTTCCACGATGGATGCCAGAATAACCGCCTCTTCAATGGTGTCGAACGGCAATCCGTCCTGACGGCCCGGCCAAAGCTGTTTGACCATTTCATCGTGGGCTGCGCGCATACGATCAATGATGCTTTGCTTCGTATCGCCAAACGAGAACTGATAGGTTTCGGGCAACAAGGTGCCATCGGCCGGAATATCAGTGATCTCGCCACTCAACCCATCCACCAGATTGATCCGATCGACAATTTCGCCGGAACGAAGACCTTCGGGGATGGTGACGAACCGTTTGACCGTATCCCCAAAGGCCAGAATTTCAGCAGCCTGTTTCGGGCTGACCCGGGCCGGGAAGTGGTATTCCCCCGCACGCAGTGACCGGTCAAGCTGACTGACGCGAACCCCGGCAAGGAAGATCAGCGGCTCGGTGATGATGTTTTCACGTTGGAAAATCTCGGCAATACCGCGTACACCGGTCCCCTGCGGGATGATGATGTCGCGTTCCTGCGCCAAATTGCTCGGCGATGTGTATTGCACATAAACATACACCGCTGCCCCACCTGTGGCGAGAGCAGCGGTGATGATCAGAAAGCCAATAAAAAGCAGAAAACGCTTCAAGGGAATGCTCCCGGGGGTTGCTCTGCTGTTTAAACGGCCTTGAAAACAAGCGATGCGTTGGTGCCGCCAAAGCCGAACGAGTTCGACAGAGCGACATTGACTTTACGCTGTTTGGCTTCAAGCGGAACCAGATCGATGCCTTTGCATGCCTCGGACGGATTGCGCAGGTTCAACGTCGGCGGAACAACGCCTTCGTGGATCGCAAGGATCGAGAACACTGCTTCAATCGCACCGGCAGCACCCAGAAGGTGACCGGTTGCCGATTTGGTCGAAGACATCGACATTTTCTGGGCATGATCACCGAACAGGCGTTTGACCGCACCCAGTTCGATTTCATCACCCAGCGGAGTCGAGGTGCCGTGCGCGTTGACGTAATCAACGTCTTCCGGGTTCAAACCCGCATTGCGGATGGCATTGCGCATCGAACGGAAGCCGCCATTGCCGTCTTCGGCCGGTGCGGTGATGTGATAGGCATCACCCGACATGCCGTAACCGGCAACTTCGGCATAAATCCGCGCCCCACGCGCCTTGGCGTGTTCGTATTCTTCAAGAACGACACAGCCTGCACCTTCGCCCATGACGAAACCGTCACGGCCTTCATCCCACGGACGGGATGCTTCGGTCGGTGTGTCGTTGTAACTGGTCGAAAGCGCACGTGCAGCAGCAAAGCCCGCCATGCCAAGACGGCAAACAGCAGCTTCGGCACCACCCGCAACCATGACATCGGCATCGCCAAGCATAATCATGCGCGATGCGTCGCCAACGGCGTGTGCACCGGTCGAACAGGCGGTAACCACCGCATGGTTCGGACCTTTAAGACCGTGTTTGATCGAAACCTGACCTGAAACCAGGTTAATCAGACAAGACGGAATGAAGAACGGACTGACACGACGGGTCTTGCCGTTATTGACCAGATCAGTTGCCTCGGAAATCTTGGGCAACCCACCGATCCCCGAACCGATCAAAACGCCGGTTGCTTCCTGATCTTCGTCGGTTTCCGGCTTCCAGCCAGAATCCGCAATCGCCTGATCAGCAGCAGCAATCCCATAGACGATGAAATCGTCCATTTTCTTCATGTCTTTGATCGAGACATGATCTTCAGCGTTGAAAAGTCCGTCACCCTCACCGCGCGGCACGAGGCCTGCGATTTTGGCAGGGATATCCGACACGTCAAACGTATCGATGCTTTTGATCCCGGATTGGCTGTTCAGCAGTTTCTGCCAAGTATTCAGTGCCCCGCTAGCAAGCGGAGTAACAGCACCAATACCGGTAACAACTACGCGTCTCATCCCGCATTACGCCTTTATTCTATGAATCCAGCAAAGACGAAAAGGGCGCCTGAGGATGCCCTCTAGGCGCCCATGTCTAACAGCAAACTTAGCTGTCCGCCTTTTCGATGAAGTCGATCGCGTCTTTAACGGTCAGAATTTTTTCAGCCGCGTCATCCGGAATTTCACAACCGAATTCTTCTTCAAACGCCATAACCAGCTCAACGGTGTCCAGGCTGTCTGCGCCCAGATCGTCGATGAAGCTTGCGTTTTCAGTGACCTTGTCTTCTTCAACACCGAGGTGCTCGACAACGATCTTCTTCACGCGATCTGCGACATCACTCATAGCTCAAATCCTTCAATAGGTTTTCTGTCAGTTAGTTTACACGTGGTACCCGTTGTGTCCCCCTATTGAAGGAGTTCCCGGGAACCGGAAACCGGCAACGAACAATCGCCAGTTTCAATATTTGGTATAGCGGCCTCTTTTAAACAGAAAAGAAGGCAACCCGCAACGGGTTAAATCATCGCCATTCCGCCATTCACATGCAAGGTCTGTCCTGTGACATAAGCTGCTTCGTCACTTGCAAGATACAGAACCGCTGCTGCGATCTCTTTGCTGTCGCCCATGCGACCTGCCGGAATACCGCCCAAAAGCTTTTCTTTCTGGGCATCTCCGAGTTCTTCGGTCATGGCCGTGGTAATAAAGCCCGGTGCCACACAGTTAACCGTAATTCCGCGCGCCGCAACCTCTTGCGCCAGCGATTTTGACCAACCGATCATCCCGGCCTTGGCAGCGGCATAGTTGGTCTGGCCCGGGTTGCCGGTCACACCAACGATCGAGGTGATGTTGATAATACGGCCGTGGCGGCGTTTCATCATGCCGCGCAGCGAATTGCGCGCAAGCTTGAAGGCAGAGGTCAGGTTCACATCAAGAACCGCCTGCCAGTCTTCGTCCTTGAGACGCATGGCAAGCTGATCACGGGTAATTCCGGCATTGTTGACCAGAATATCAAGCTGACCACCAAGGGCCTCCTCGGCATTTTTGATCAGGCCGTCGACCGATTCTTTATCCGAAAGGTTGGCCGGAACAACAACCGCGTTGCCACCGATTTCAGCAGCAACCGCTTCGAGGCGTTCCTGACGGGTCCCCGACAGAGCAACCTTCGCACCAGCTTCGGCCAGAACCTTGGCGATTTCGCCACCGATACCGCCGGTCGCACCGGTTACGAGTGCTGTTTTCCCTGCAAGATCAAACATAAATTTTCGTTCCCTTTGGGTTCGTTCGTGTTCCGGACACTCTTACAGAGCGCCGAGGAATGCTTCGATATCTGCCGGACCATTCACAGCCGTACCGCTCAGATCGCGGTCAATACGGCGTACCATGCCGGTCAAAACTTTGCCTGCGCCGATCTCTACCAGATCGGTGATGCCCTGCTCTTTCATATAAAGAACCGACTCACGCCAGCGCACGGTGCCGCAAACCTGCTCTACAAGGAGTTTACGAATGGTTTCCGGATCGTCAGTTTTTTCTGCGGTCACGTTGGCCACCACCGGCTTGCCCGGTGCATTCATGGTCACAGCGCCAAGCGCCTCTGCCATGCGATCGGCTGCCGGCTGCATCAGGGCACAATGGAACGGTGCCGATACCGGCAGCAACACAGCGCGCTTTGCGCCCTTTTCCTTGGCGATCTCAATCGCGCGTTCCACAGCGGCCTTGTGACCGGAAACAACAACCTGCCCGCTGGCATTGTCATTGGCGGCAGTGCAAACCTCACCTTGTGCTGCTTCTTCGGCAACCGCAACCGCATCGACATAATCAAGACCAAGAAGGGCTGCCATCGCGCCAACACCCACCGGAACGGCGGCCTGCATCGCCTGACCACGGATTTTCAAAAGGCGCGCGGCATCGGAAATGGCAAAGGTGCCTGCTGCTGCAAGGGCGGAATATTCGCCAAGGGAATGACCAGCAACAAGGTCGCACTTATCGGTCAGGGTAAAGCCGCCTTCTTTTTCCAGAACACGGGTCACCGCAAGGCTGACCGCCATCAAAGCCGGCTGCGCGTTTTCGGTCAGGGTCAGTTCGTTTTCCGGACCTTCAAACATCAACGCGCTAAGCTTTTGCGAAAGCGCATCATCAACTTCCTGGAAAACTTCGCGGGCGACCGGAAATGCGTCTGCCAGTTCCTTGCCCATACCTACCGCTTGCGACCCCTGTCCGGGGAAAACGAGTGCGCGTGTCATTATATTAAATAAACCCTTGTCCGCTTCTACGAAGACTGTGCCGAAATCCGGCCCCTTGAAATTGAGCCACCCTTGATAGCGTGCGCAAGCGCACTGTCAAGAACTGAAACCTGATGGGCGCAGTTGGTTTGATTTTTTTTACGCCCTAAAACTGCACGTCGCGATCACACTATAACAATAGTGAACAATAGTGTGACTTTCGGGTTTGAGACCCGATTTGCGCGTTTATGGCATATTTTGCGTCATTTACGAAGGACTGGCTGTTGCGCAGCGCACAATCCCCCACGCCCCGCATCCACAAGCTCCACCGCCGTAGCCCCTATGGAAAACCAAGGCCTGCCGTCGCTTTAAGTCCGAAGATGCATTGAATGCAGGGACAAACACCGCCTTCACAATCGCGTGCATGTCGGTTATCCCGAAACCGCAATGCTCAGCCCGTGACAGATCGATGCCAGAAACACGCAGGTTTCTGCCGATACTGTCAAAGCCATCGCGCTATCCCGTAATCGGCAAAAAGCTGCATTTGGCGTTGCACTCATGGGCGAAAAGTGTATATTCCGCCGTCTCACGGCTCCTTGCCGGGATTGTCCGGCTATGCCTGCATGGCACGAGGTCATGCAGGAAGAGATAAGCCAAAAGGAGTAATAGGAGTATTATGAGCAAATACGAAAGCGTGTTTATCGCACGTCAGGACTTCTCGACCGCACAGGTCGAAAGTCTGAACGAAAAGCTGACCCAGACCATCGAAGGTCTCGGCGGCAAAATCGCCAAAACCGAATATTGGGGTCTGCGTTCCCTGGCATACCGTGTCAAAAAGAACCGCAAAGGCCACTATACTCTCTTCCAGATCGAAGCTGACAAAGACGCGATCGCGGAATACGAGCGTCAGATGCGCCTGAACGAAGACGTTCTGCGTCAGATGACTGTCAAGGTTGACGAGTTCGAAGAAGAACAGTCTGCCATTCTGCGCAACCGCGACGAGCGCGGCGGCCGTGGCGGTAATCGCCGTGGCGGTCCCCGTCAGAACGGCTAACAGATAGCGAGGAGATAATATCATGGCTGGACGTCGTCTGTTTTTCCGTCGTCGTAAAACCTGCCCGTTCTCGGGTGATGATGCGCCGAAGATTGACTACAAAGATGTCAAACTGCTGCAGCGTTTCGTTTCCGAACGCGGCAAAATCGTTCCGAGCCGTATCACTGCGGTTTCGGCCAAGAAGCAGCGCGAACTGGCGAAAGCCATCAAGCGTGCACGCTTCCTGGCGCTGCTGCCCTACGCAGACCAGGTCTGAGGCAGTCGGCAAGAGACCCTTTTGAGGTCTCGGGCCGGGAGTAAATGATGCAACGTGACACCCTCATAGCGATTGGGACCGGACTTGGCAGTGCCGTTCTGTTCCTGCTGGTTCTATCAGGAAATCCGTTTGCTCTTTTGCTTTCATACTTCGGGCATCTGCCGCTTTTCCTTACGGGATTGTGGCAAGGGCCCAAACGCCTGCTGGTTGCGGCATTTGCCGCATGTATTGCCCTCATTCTTATGGGGGGATTACTGCCTTTCACGGTCTTTATGGTCGTGTTTGCCGGACCGGCGATGTTGTTGACCCGCATGGCGCTGGTCGTCCGGAAAGATCAAAATGGCAATCTTGCCTTTCTGCCTTCCGGAATTGTCGTAAGTGCCATGGCCGTCATGGTCGCTACGGTAATGATCTTCGTTACCGGAACACTGACGGCGGAAGGTGTGGACATTCAGGACTTCATCGCGAAGTTCCTGAGCCAGATGTACTCGGAAATGGGTGTCCCTATGACATCCGATGTTCAGGGTCTGATTGGTATGTTCCAGACTTACTTCCCGGCGATTGCAGCGGTGAGCTGGCTTCTGATGCTGTTCGCCAATGCCGCAATCGCACAGGCAATTTTGGTGCGTGCAGGCAAAAACCTGCGTCCGACACCAAGTATGGCAACCTTTGCCTTGCCTGGCTGGTCACTGTTTGTGTTTGCCCTGGCCGGGTTTACGGTCGGCTTTGCCGATGGTTCGCTGGCTTATGTGGCGCGCAACGTCGCGGTGGTACTGGCAGTGCCGTTCCTGTTTCAGGGATTGGCGCTGGTGCATGGGCAGGCAGCCCGATGGCCGCAAAAACGTGTAATTCTGACGGTGTTTTACATCGTCGCGGTTCTGTCCACCTGGTCGTTTATCGCGATCACCGGACTTGGAATTGTTGAGCATTTAATCAGGCTGCGGGGGAAAGAACCGATGACCCGTAGCAATGAGGAGGATCGGTGATGGAAGTTATTCTGCTCCAGCGGGTAGAAAAACTCGGTCAGATGGGTGACGTAGTCACCGTCAAGCCGGGCCACGCCCGCAACCGCTTGCTGCCGCAGGGCATGGCCCTTCGTGCAACCAAAGCAAACATCTCTGTGTTCGAAGCACAGAAAGCACAGCTTGAAGCTGACAACCTGGAACGCCGTAAGGAAGCAGAAGCTGTTTCCGAGAAGATGGGTGAACTCGCAGTCACCGTCGTTCGTCAGGCATCCGACGTTGGCCAGCTTTATGGTTCGGTCACTGCCCGCGATATCGCAAACGCAGTAACCGAAGCAGGCTTCACTGTTGCCCGTACCCAGGTCGTTCTTGATCAGCCGATCAAGACCCTTGGTCTGCACCAGGTCAAAATCAACCTGCACCCGGAAGTTATCATTGAGGTAACTGCCAACGTTGCACGTTCCGAAGAAGATGCCGCTGAACAGCTCCGTAAGGGTGCTGCTGTTCTTGGCACCATCGAAGAAATGGAAGCGGAAGAAGAGGAAGCCCTCGAAGCCGCTGAAGAACTCTTCGAAGAAGAAGTTCCGGCTGACCTTGCAGAAGCAATCGAAGCTGACGAAGAAGAAACCAACGCTTAATCGCAGGTTCTTCGAACGATTTGAAAACGGCACATCCGCAGGGATGTGCCGTTTTCTTTTGCCCTAACGCCAAAGCCCGTCGATTTTTCAAAGCATTTCAGGAGCCTGCGGCATTTGCGACCTCTGCGCTGGCGGAATACCGGCTATGAGTTATACCGATTAGCTCTTTGCGGTCTTGCTGATGCCTGCTACCTTTTCGGCCCATGACAGATCCCAATTTAGATGCCCTTTTTGCCCCGCTTGAACCGGACCATGGCGCCGACACCGAAATGGTGCTTGATCGCATGGCGCCGCACAATTTTGAAGCGGAGGCTGCCCTTCTTGGCGCGATCCTTAATAACAACGCCGCCTACGAGCGCGTGTCTGATATTCTGCGCCCGGAACATTTCGCCGATGGGCGTCACGGTCGCATCTTTGAGGCTTGCGGCAAGCTGATCGAACGCGGCCAACTGGCCAACCCGGTCACGCTCAAAGCCTATTTCAAGCAGGATGAACATCTTGCCGAAATCGGTGGTGCGCAATATCTGGCCGAACTGTCAAACAATCTGGTTTCGGTGATCAATGCCAGCGACTATGGCAAGCTGGTCTATGACCTGTATCTGCGACGCGAACTGATCGAGCTTGGCGAAGAAGTCGTCAACGAAGCCTACCAGTACGAACTTGATACCGACGCCACCAACCAGATCGAAAGAGCCGAACAGAAACTGTTCTCGCTGGCAACAGCCGGTTCTGCGGAATCGGGCTTTGTCGCGTTTGGCCCCGCCCTTGCCAAGGCCTATGAGAACATTGATCACGCCTATAAAAACGCCGGGCGCGTTGTTGGTGTGACCACGGGTTTGCGCGACATCGACCGCAAGCTTGGCGGTTTGCACCCGTCTGACTTGCTGATCCTTGCCGGTCGTCCGTCGATGGGTAAAACAGCCCTTGCGATGAACATCGCCTTTAACGCCGCCATCGCATCGCATCAGAACCGCGCGGCGGGCGAAGACACCCGCGATGAAACCCGAACCGGGGCGATTGCCGTATTCTCGCTTGAGATGGCGGCCGAACAGCTTGCCGGGCGCCTTTTGTCGCAGGCGGCCGAGGTTTCAGGCGATAACATGCGCCGTGGTGATCTGAACGAACAGGATTTCGAACGCCTTTTGCTGGCAACCCAGGAACTCAATACCGTTCCGCTTTATATCGATGATACGCCGGCCCTTCCGGTATCGACACTTCGCACACGTTGCCGCCGCCTGAAACGTCAGCACGGCCTTGCGATGATCGTCGTCGATTACCTGCAGCTTCTGGCACCGCCGACCAACTTCCGCGGCGATGGCCGCGTGCAGGAAGTTTCGGAAATTACCCGTATGCTCAAGGCGATTGCCAAGGAGCTCGAAGTTCCGGTACTGGCCCTGTCGCAGCTCTCACGTGCGGTCGAACAGCGCGAAGACAAACGTCCGCAGCTTTCCGACCTTCGTGAATCCGGCTCGATCGAGCAGGACGCCGACGTCGTGATGTTCATTTATCGCGAACAGTACTATCTCGAACGTGCCGAACCGGCCCAGCGCCCGGAAGAAGCCACCGACAAGTTCGGGGAACGTTACTCGCAGTGGCAGGAACGCCTGAACCACGTTTACAACACTGCCGAGGTTATTGTTGCCAAGCAGCGTCACGGCCCGGTAGGCAACGTGCGCCTGTTCTTTGACGGGAACTACACCAAGTTTGGTGATCTTGATCACACAGAAGAAGAATATGAATAGAGGATAGGGCAACCACCCATCCACCAACGGATTCCACGGGGTATTACGAATGACCGTTCTTCCCGCCGTCGGCCGTGCTGCCGAGTGCGCGGAACTGCAAATCAATCTGAAAGCAGTTGCCGACAACTACAAAACCCTGACCAAACGCTATACCGGGCGCACCTGTGCGGCTGTGGTAAAGGCGAATGCCTATGGTCTTGGCGCCGAAACCATTGTCCCGGTCCTGAAAAAGCAGGGATGCCGGCTGTTCTTTGTGGCACAAGCCAACGAAGCCGCCGAACTGTTCCCGGTGTTGCGTGGTGGTGGTCGCATTGCGGTTCTGAACGGTGTCCTGCCCGGTGACGAGGAATTCTTTATTGAAAATGACGTCATCCCGGTTCTGAATGATCTTGAACAGATCGAACGTTGGTCAAACCTGTGCCGCGAATATGAACGTCCGGCCCCGGCCTTTATCCATCTTGATACCGGTATGAGCCGCCTTGGCCTGACGCCGCTTGATGTCAGCAACCTTGTCGATCGCTATTCATCCCTGCTTTATGGGTTTGAAAAGGCCGGTTATATGACCCACCCGGTTGCGGCTGACGAGGCCGGAAACCCGGTGACGAAGGAACAGTACGACCTGTTCATGAAATGGTATCGGCGCCTGCCGCCGGCCCCGCGCGGGTTCTGTAACTCGTCGGCGATTTTCCGCAACGATGACTACCATCTGGAATTCTGCCGCCCGGGCATCGCCCTTTGGGGCGGAAACCCGACGCCGGAAACCACCAACCCGATGCGTTCTGTCGTGAATCTTAAGGTCAAAGTCCTTCAGGTCCGCGAAATCGATGAACCTCAGAGGGTTGGTTATGGCGGCACCTGGCAGGCAAAACGCAAATCGAAAATCGCCACCCTTGCAGTTGGGTATGCTGATGGTTGGCTGCGTTCACTGTCCAATTCCGGCAAGCTGATCATCAAGGGGCATGAAGTTCCCTATGTCGGGCGCGTTTCGATGGATGCGATCACGGTTGATATTACCGACCTTCCGGGCAAAACGCTTAAGGCCGGGGATATGGTGTCGCTTCTTGATGACAAGATGACGGTTGACGACGTTGCATCTGCTGCTGGTACAATCGGTTATGAAATTCTAACTTCTCTTGGACATCGCTACCGGCGGGTTTATACAGAGAGCTAAATCATAATAGCCAGCCAGACAATTCCGGCAGGTCGATAACAGGGGACTTCGAAGTACAGATGCCGATCTTTGCGCCGGTTGGCCATATGTTTCTGACCTTTTTGGCCCTTGTCGGTCGCGTCACGGTATTTGCGGGTCGCACCATCGGCCACATGGTTACACCGCCGATCTATTTCCGCCTGATTTTCAAACAGATGCGTGAAATCGGCTATTTCTCCTTGCCGGTTGTCGCCATGACCACCCTGTTTGCCGGGATGGTTCTGGCGCTGCAATCCTATTCCGGGTTCTCGCGATTTTCGGCCGAAAGTGCGGTTGCGACCGTGGTTGTCATTTCCATGACCCGCGAATTGGGCCCGGTGCTGGCTGGCCTCATGGTCGCTGGCCGTGTTGGTGCCGCCATTGCCGCAGAAATCGGCACCATGCGTGTGACCGAACAGATCGACGCACTTGTGACCCTGTCGACCAATCCGTTCAAATATCTGGTCGTGCCGCGTGTGATTGCCGGTTTGATCACCCTGCCCGTTCTGGTTCTGATCGGCGATATCATCGGGGTGATGGGCGGTTATCTGGTGGGTGTGAACAAGCTTGGCTTTAATGACGGCTCCTATATCCGCAACACGTTCCAGTATCTTGAACAGCTTGATGTGGTTTCGGGTCTGGTGAAGGCCGCCGTGTTTGGCTTTATCATCACGCTGATGGGGTGCTATCACGGGTATCATTCCCGCGGCGGCGCACAGGGTGTTGGTCAGGCAACGACCAACGCGGTTGTTTCAAGCTCCATCCTGATCCTGATTTCGAACTATATCGTCACCGAACTGTTCTTCACGCGATAAGGGCCGGTTGACAGGATCATGAGCAACACAGCCAAGATATCGCTTCGCAACGTTCACAAGGGCTTTGGCCCGAAAAAGGTGCTTCAGGGTGTCGACCTTGATGTCGCCAAGGGTGAATCGGTTGCCATCATTGGCGGTTCTGGCACCGGCAAGTCGGTTACGCTGAAATGCGTTCTGGGCCTGCTTACCCCGGATCAGGGATCGATCAAGGTGGACGGGGTCGAAATGACCACCGCATCACAGGCCGAACGCGATGCCATGCTGGCAAAAACCGGCATGCTGTTTCAAGGGGCTGCCCTTTTTGACTCACTCACCGTTTGGGAAAATGTCGCCTTTGGCCTGATCGAAGGTCAGGGCATGAAACCCGCCAAGGCTCGCGATCTTGCGATTGCACGGCTTGAGGATGTCGGTCTGGCGGCTGATATTGCCAACATGTCCCCGGCATCCCTGTCGGGCGGTATGCAAAAACGTGTGGGCCTCGCACGTGCCATTGCGACGGAGCCGGAAATCCTGTTCTTTGACGAACCGACCACCGGCATTGACCCGATCATGGGCGACGTCATCAATGATCTGATCGTCAAATGCACCCGTGAACTCGGTGCCAGTGCGATGACCATCACCCACGATATGGCCAGCGCACGCAAGATCGCTGATCGGGTTGCCATGCTATATCAGGGCAAGATCATCTGGGATGGGCCGGTTGCTGATATCGACACGTCCGATAACCCCTATTTGCAACAATTCGTTGCCGGTGATATCGAAGGTCCGCTTGAACTTGATCTCAAGCATCTCTGAGCGTTACCTGACCGACATAAGCCCTTACTGACACTTCTTTGATCTGCGGAGCATTCTGTGGCCAAAACCCAAAGCCGTTTCATCTGCCAGAACTGCGGTGCCGAATACCGCAAATGGACCGGGCGTTGCGACGCATGCGGTGAATGGAACAGCATCGAGGAAGAGCGCGTTGAAAGTGGGCCCAAGGCCACCGGCGGCATTGCCGGGGGTGCCAAGGGCAAGACCATCGAATTCGTCGCCCTTGAAGGCGAAAGTGCCAGCCCGAAACGCATCATAAGCGGCATCACCGAACTCGATCGTGCCTGCGGCGGCGGGCTTGTACCGGGGTCGGCCCTGTTGGTGGGCGGCGATCCGGGGATTGGTAAATCAACCATCCTTTTGCAGGCCGTCGGGGCCATGGCCGCCAAGCATAAATGCGCCTATATCTCGGGCGAGGAAGCCGTTGATCAGGTCCGCATGCGCGCCGCCCGTCTAGGCCTTGAAAAATCCAAGGTCGATTTTGCCGCTGCCACCAGCCTGCGCGACATCATCACCACCCTTGAAGCCAGCAGCCACGACGTGGTGGTGATTGACTCGATCCAGACCATGTATGCCGACACCCTTGATAGTGCACCGGGCACGGTTTCACAGGTCCGCGCCTGTGCGCTGGAACTCATCCGCCTTGCCAAGCGCAAGGGATTTGCCGTGCTTTTAGTCGGTCACGTCACCAAGGAAGGCCAGATTGCCGGTCCGCGCGTGCTGGAACATATGGTCGATACGGTTCTGTATTTCGAAGGCGAACGTGGTCATCAGTTCCGCATCCTGCGCGCGGTGAAGAACCGTTTCGGCGCGACCGATGAAATTGGCGTGTTTGAAATGGGCGATGCGGGCCTTGTCGAAGTCCCCAACCCGTCCGCACTGTTTCTGGCAGATCGTGATTCCCCGGTCAGTGGCACTGCGGTCTTTGCCGGGCTTGAGGGCACGCGCCCGATGCTGGTCGAAATTCAGGCGCTTGTGGCGCAATCGGCCCTTGCCACCCCGCGTCGTGCGGTCGTTGGCTGGGACTCTGCGCGCATGAACATGATTTTGGCTGTACTGGATGCCCGCTGTGGTCTACCGCTGAGCCAGTTTGATGTTTACCTTAACGTCGCCGGTGGTTTGCGGGTGGGTGAACCAGCGGCCGACATGGCGGTTGCGGCTGCGTTGATTTCGGCGGTCGCCGATGCGCCGGTTCCGGGCGAGACGGTAATTGTTGGTGAAATCGGCCTTTCGGGTGAAGTTCGCCCGGTCGGGCAGCTCGAATCGCGGCTGAAAGAAGCCACTAAACTTGGCTTTGGCAATGCCTATACGCCCAAGAATGGCACACAGGGCAAGAAGAAGATGTCGATCAAGGGCCTCAATCAGACCGAAATCGGCCATCTTCAGGATTTGGTAAACCTCTTCGGCGACGATGTCCGCGACAAGGTGCGTCCACGCGAAGGCATGTATTAAGCACCTTCAAAGCACGACTGCCCCGCCACCCGGACTGACGAACAAGGTTTACGCATAAATGGATTTCTCCGCCCTTCCCGATCTTGGCGCACGTGATGTGTTTGATCTGATTGTTGTCGGCATTTTGCTGATATCGGGGATCTTTGCCTTTTTCCGCGGTTTTATCCACGAAACGCTTTCGATGATGGGCTGGGTCGGTGCCGGGCTTGTCGCCCTTTATGGCTATCCGGTTGCGCGGCCTTATGTTCGGGATTTGATCCCGTCCGAACTGATTGCCGATCTGGCAACCGGGGTTGGCCTGTTTCTGATTTCGTTTTTGATTTTCTCGTTCATAAGCGGCCGCATTGGCCGGGCGGTTCAGAACTCCGGCCTCGATAGCCTCGATAGCACGCTTGGCTTTGTATTCGGCCTTTTGCGCGGGGCATTGATTGTCTGTATCGGTTTCCTGGCGCTGTCCTGGTTGCTGCCCGCAGATTCGCAGCCCGACTGGGTCCGCGATGCCCGCACCCGCCCGGTTCTGGAAGAAGGTGCCTTCCTCATTATGCGCATGGCACCTGACGAAATTTTCGATACCACGGCTCAAGAGCTTGAGCGCGCTCAGCGTGAGGCCGATGCGAACGAAAAAACCTATCGCCAACTTCTTGGTCCGGAACCAAAAGGGACTGGACCCGCGCCCCTAAACGGGTATACAAGGCCCTCGCGCGATGATTTGGATCGCCTGATTGAGGCGACCACTAACGAGTGAGGCGTGTGGGTTTCGTAAGAATAACGAATTCCGTGCGCCACCGGCGAGAGAGCGGAACCCACTCATGCTGACCACCAATCCATTTGATGACGACAAGCTACGTGAAGAATGTGGCGTCTTTGGCGTTTTTGGCTCCCCCGATGCGACGGCATTAACGGCCCTTGGCCTGCATGCGCTGCAGCATCGCGGACAGGAAGCCGCAGGCATTGTGTCCTATGACGGCGAAGATTTTCCGGCACACCGGGCATCCGGCCAGGTTGGCGATATCTTTGGTTCAGAAGATGTCATCAAAAGCCTGCCCGGTCACCGTGCGGTCGGCCATGTCCGCTACTCGACAGCGGGTGGCAAGGGCCTTCGCAACGTGCAGCCGCTTTTTGCCGATTTTGAATTCGGTGGTCTGGCGATTGCCCATAACGGCAACCTGACCAACTCGCTTGCGGTGCGTGAACGCCTTGTGAAACGCGGCTCGATCTTCCAGTCGACCTCGGATACCGAAACCTTCATTCACTTGATCGCGACCAGCCTGTATGAAAAGATCGTCGATCGCCTGATCGATGCGGTCCGTCAGGTTGAAGGTGCCTATTCGCTGGTCGTCATGACCCAGAAGAAACTGATCGGTGTGCGGGATCCGCTCGGTGTGCGTCCGCTGGTTCTGGGCAAGCTCAATGACGCCCATATCCTGTCATCGGAAACGGTTGGCCTTGATATCGTTGGCGCGGAATTCATCCGTGACGTCGAACCGGGCGAAATCGTTGAAATCACTGATGATGGCCTGCGCTCGATCAAGCCGTTCAAGCCACAAAAATCGCGCTTCTGCATTTTCGAGCATGTCTATTTCGCCCGCCCCGACAGCATCGTCGAAGGCACAAGCGTCTATGACGTGCGCAAGCATATCGGTCGCGAACTGGCCCGTGAATCCGCTGTTGATGCCGACG
Source organism: Thalassospira sp. CH_XMU1458 (assembly GCF_037027205.1). Lineage (NCBI taxonomy): Bacteria > Pseudomonadati > Pseudomonadota > Alphaproteobacteria > Rhodospirillales > Thalassospiraceae > Thalassospira > Thalassospira sp. CH_XMU1458. The sequence continues at coordinate 1,326,364 of NZ_JAYMDW010000002.1, forward strand.
TTGTCGTGCCAATTCCGGATTCCGGCGTGCCGTCCGCCCTTGGTTATGCCGAGGAAAGCGGTATTCCGTTCGAACTGGGCATCATCCGCAACCACTATGTCGGGCGTACCTTTATCGAGCCGACCGATCAGATCCGCCACCTTGGCGTGAAGCTGAAACATAACGCCAACCCCGGCAAGCTTAAGGGCAAGCGCGTTATTCTGGTCGATGACTCGATCGTGCGTGGCACGACCTCGACCAAGATTGTTGATCTGGTCCGTCAGGCCGGTGCGGCCGAAGTCCATATGCGCATCACCAGCCCGCCGACCATGAACCCGTGCTTCTATGGCGTTGATACCCCGTCCAAAGACAAACTGATGGCGGCCAATCACGACATCGAAAGCATGGCAAAGATCATCGGCGTCGACAGTCTGGCCTTCGTCACCATTGATGGCCTGTATCGTGCGACCGGTCTTGAAGGCCGCGACAACGATAATCCGGCCTTCTGTGATGCGTGCTTCACCGGCGACTACCCGATCAAGCTCACCGATCACAATGCCGAAAACAAGGACCGCAAGCTCAGCCAGTTGGTTGAAAGGCAGTCTGCATGACCGACACCAAACGTCTTGAAGGTCGCGTTGCCCTGATCACCGGGGCATCGCACGGGATCGGATGTGCGGTTGCCAAACGCTTTGCTGCCGAAGGTGCGCATGTGATTGCGGTTGGTCGTAATGTCGGTGCGCTTGAAGAACTGAGTGACGAAGTGACCGAAGCCGGTGGCAAGATCACCCTGCTGCCGCTTGATCTGACCATGTTTGACAAGATCGACATGCTGGGTCCGACGATCTATGAGCGGTTCGGCAAGCTTGATATCGTGGTGGGCAATGCCGGCCTTCTGGGCGAAATCGCCCCGGTGGGCCACATTGATGCGCAGGTGTTCCAGAACACCTATGCCACCAACGTCACGGCGAACTTCCATCTGATCCGTACCACGGACAAGCTGCTGCAGCTGTCTGAGGCTGGCCGGGCAATCTTCGTGACCTCGAACGCATCAAGCAAGGGGCGTGCGTTCTGGGGCCTCTATGCATCGACCAAGGCAGCGCTTGAAAGCCTTGTTCTGTCCTATGCGCAGGAACTCGAACAGACCAAGGTCAAAGTAAATCTGGTCAATCCGGGCCGCATCCGCACCAAAATGCGTGCTGAAGCCTATCCGGGCGAAGATCCCCAAACCCTGCCGACGCCCGAAAGCATCACCGATGTCTTCGTCGATCTGGCAGAAGCTAACTGCACCAAGCACGGCGAAGTGGTTGACGCTTAGTGATTGCGACCGAAAAACCAAAAAATCAAAGGGCCCCAAGCGGGCCCTTTTCCGTATGCGTCAAATGAACACCGGCATCACGCATAAAATTCAGATCAAACCATTGCCATACTTGGTGTTTGCCCGATAGCATGCAGGAATTATCCCGCCACCGGCATCGGAGCACGGCATTACATGAATTCGTTCACCCCTTCCCGCTTTATTGCCGCACTTGGCGTCACTGTGAGTTTGGCGACCTTTGCCACTACAACAATCGCAAAAGACGCCTCAGCTGCTGAAAACAGCAGCCCCGTGATGCCACAAATGGATGCCGAACGTGGCAAAACACTCTTTGCCGAGAGGGGCTGTGTGATCTGTCATTCGGTGAATAATGTCGGCAGCGATGTCGCCACCAGCCTTGACGCATCAAACATGAATATCGCCCGCGAGCCGTTCGAATTCTTTGCCCGCATGTGGCGCGGCGCACCGCAGATGTTGGCCCTGCAGCAGGCCGATCTCGGCTATCAGATTGATTTCTCCGGCCAGGACATTGCCGACATTTTCGCCTTTGTCCAAAGCCGCGAAATCCAGGAAGGCTTCACCGAACAGGACCTGCCCGACCATATCAAGGAAATCATTGATAACGGCCCGTCTGCCGCATTCGAATAAGGCCTTGCGCAGCTATCTAGCACGAAAAAGCCGCCCTCGTTTCCGACGGGCGGCTTTGTTGTGTTTGGCAACAGGTCGAAACCAGAGCGCGTCGGGTCTAATCGGTACCATTTTGCCGGAGATAACCTTCTGTCCGGCGAGGAAAGGACCGCAGGACGTAGCGGGGCTACGTTCAAGGGTCTTGACGCTGCGGGGCGGAAGGTTATCCCGGCCCGGAGGGTTCGCTTTTGGCGGCGTTTCGCGACGTTACACCGTTTGACCGATGCGCAACATCGCTCTGCACGCTGTGCCTTGCCAAACGACACGCCAAAAACAAACAAAATGATGCCGATTAAACGCGACGCGCTCTAGCGTTTCTTTTTCTTGTTGGCATAGGGGTTATCACTGCTGCGCAGATAAATACGGATCGGAACGCCCGGCATATCGAAATCTTCGCGCAGACCATTGATCAGATAGCGGGTATAGCTTTCGGGCAGTTCGGCTGCCTTGGAGCAGTTGATAAAGAAGCTTGGCGGACGCGATTTCGCCTGGGTCATATAACGCAGGCGAATACGACGCCCGGAAATGACCGGCGGCAAATGGCGTTCGGTGGTTGCTTCGAGCCAACGGTTCAGCTGCGAGGTCGGGATGCGACGGCTCCAGATATCGTGGATATCAAGAACGGTCGGCATCAGGCGATCCGTGCCACGTCCCGTAAGGGCCGAGAAGGTCAGAACCGGAATACCCTTGGCCTGGGCAAAGGAAGTATCAAGCTTGTCACGCAGTTCCTGCATGACGCCCTTTTTGTCGATGATTGCATCCCACTTGTTAACCGCAATGATCAACGCACGGCCTTCTTCAAGCACCATACGCGCAATCGTCAAATCCTGCTTATCAAGCGTGTTGGTCGCATCAAGCATCAGGACCACGACCTGCGCATAGCGGATCACGCGCAGCGTATCGGCAACCGACAACTTTTCAACGCGGTCATCAATCTTCTTCTTGCGGCGCATACCAGCGGTATCAACCAGACGGATCGGGCGGCCTTCATAGGACCAGTCGACCGCAATCGAATCACGGGTGAGCCCGGCCTGCGGCCCGGTCATGACGCGCTCTTCGCCAAGCAATTGGTTCAGAAGGGTTGATTTACCAGCATTCGGACGACCGACAATTGCCAACTGGATTTTCGAATTGTCACGTGCGCCTTCGACAATCAGTTCGCCATCTTCGTCTTCGTCGTCCTCGCTGAATTCGATCTCATAGGACGGGAAGACTTCACCTTCATCATCGGCAAAACCGTCTTCATCGTCGAAATCTTCATCTGCAAGGCTATCCGCACGGGCCTCATTCAGCGCTTCCTGTGCTGCTTCGCGCGCATGCTGTCTGGCAACCCGTTCGCGGTCTTTCCATTCTTTCCAGTGTGGCTCAAGCATGTCATAGAGCAACTCGATCCCAAGGCCGTGCTCGGCCGAGATCGGCGCGACATCGCCAAGACCAAGGCCATAGGCCTCATAAAGACCCGGATCCTGATCACGGCCTTCGTGCTTGTTGGCAATGACATAGACCGGCTTCTGGCGTTTGCGCAGCCAATCGGCAAAATGGTTATCAAGCGGCGTCAGACCGGCACGGGCATCAATCAGGAACAGCGCAACATCGCATTCCTCAAACGCCTTTTCACTTTGTTGGCGCATCATGCCTTCGACGGAATTATCAAACGCTTCTTCCAGACCGGCGGTGTCGATAATGTCAAAAGACATATCGCCAAGGCGTGCCTTGCCATAACGGCGGTCACGGGTCACACCGGGCTGATCGTCCACAAGCGCCAGCTTTTTGCCGACCAGACGGTTAAACAGGGTCGACTTCCCGACATTGGGGCGACCGATAATGGCAACTTTCAGCGACATCTGATTTTCAGACTCTCGTAATAAAAGGCGTTATGCGCCGTGGGCACATTGACCCACGGCGCATCGCAAATCCTGCAAGGCAAATCGCCTTGCCTAAAACTGTATCCTGATCAGCGATATGCGATTAGATCGGCATCCGCAGTCAGGAAGTAAAGGCTGTCACCGGCAACAGATGGCGGCAGGGTAATTGGCCCGGATACTTCGTCCTCACCAAGAATGTCACCGCTATAAGGGGAAACAGTCATTACTTCGCCCTGCTCGTTACCAACGATCAACCTGTCACCGGCCAGTACCGGCCCTGTCCAGACAATCGGGCCTTCCTGATCCTCGGGATCGGTAAAACGGGGCAGAACGGTCACCCATTTAACCTGTCCGGTGCGTCGACGCAAGGCAATCAAGTCATTTGTGTTGGTTAGCAGGTATACATATTCGCCGGCCACCCACGGTGACTGGATGCCACCGGCCTCAAGTTCCCAGACACGAACCCCGGTGCGAAGGTCAATCGCGGTCGTCAAACCGGAGTTACTTGTCGCAATCACCAGGTCATTATCAATCACCGGCAGGCCGCGAATATCGGCAATCGCCGACACCGCATCGGTACGACCGGCCGCCGCCAGCGCATCCGACCAGATCACCTGACCGTTTTCAACACGAAGGGCATAAAGCTCGCCCGTCGAATAGGCCGAAATAACAACACCCTGATCCACCGCCGGGCTGGCACCACCGATAAAGGAGGCGCCCTCGGACGCACCACGATGGTTCCAAAGCGTTTCACCGGTGCGCGCATTCAGTGCGACGGTCTGGTTATCGATGGTAATGGCAAACACACGGCCACCACGCACAGTCGGCGCAGAACGCATCGGCGCCGTCACCTGTTGACGCCAAAGGATCGTGGCACTTGGCGCATCAATGGCAATGATTTCGGCAAAGCCCGTCGTGGCATAGATAACACCGGCCTCATAGGCCAGACCGCCGCCCAAAAGCGTGCTGTCTTCTTCGTCCTCAGGGGCCAGTTCAAGCGACCAGATCCGCTTGCCCGAAGATGCGGCAAAGGCACGTACTTCGGCGCTGGCGTCGATGGTAAAGATCACACCGCGCGCGACAATCGCCTGATTAAGCAGAAGGTTGTCATCCATCGATCCTTCGCCGATATCAATCGACCAGTCCTGTTCTAGGACATCGTTATCAAGGGCAACGTGATGAAGTGCGTGGCTCGGATAGCCGCCATTTTGCGGCCAGTCGACCATGGGTTCCGGTTCAGGCAAAATCACGCGCTGGTCGGTCAGTTCAATGTCGGGCTGAACCGTGCTTTGCAGGGCAAGGACCGAAATACGCTCGCCGGGAAGCGGCGGATCTTCTGCCTCGCCAAGCCAGCCTGAGCACCCTGCCAAAAGGCCCGTCAGGCCCATTACGCAAAGAAGTGACTTAATACCGCGTGTGGTCAAAACCGTATCCCCTGAAAAAACTCACGTCATATGGATCGCGGATTGCGATCCATTGATGCCCGAAGAACCTCAGGCACCAACAGCCTTGAGAATTTCACTTGCCCGTGCGCGCATTCCGGCCGGCGCACTGTTATCATCAGCAATCTCGGTCAGAAGCGGTTTGGCAGCTTCGACCTCACCACCTGCGATATGCAGAAGTGCAATCATTTCACGTGCAGAGTAATACCACGCATTCTCGGGCACTGCGATCGGCTCAAGACGCGTGATAAGGTCCTGTGCGTTTTCGGCACTGGCACTGTTCATTGCGATCTGAACCACCGCAAGATCGCGATAAACCTGATCAATGTCGGAATTACCGGCAATCGCTTCGAGTTCGCTGATTGCAGACGGCGTTGCATCCGCGCGAAGGTAAACAGCGGCCTTCTGGAAATGACCGAGCGCGACAAAATCGGCATTGCCATCAGCGATGATCGCATCAAGGGCGGCCAATGCGGCGTCTTCGTCGGTTGCGCTGTCCTGTGCCAGTTCGACGGCATTTGCAAGACGGGTACCGTTTTCGATGCTGGTGCTGGTTTCATAGGTTTTCCAGCCTTCACGACCGGCAACACCCAGCACGATGGCCGCTGCAACGCCGATCACGTATTTCCCGTATTTGCGCCACAGCTCTTCGCTGCGTTCACGCTTAAGGTCTTCTTCGACTTCCTGGAAAATATCAACCACGAAAACGGCTCCAATCCGGTCACAATAAAGCGGGCAACCTGCCCGCTTATCTGAAAAATTTCTGGCAAGGATTTAACGCGCCAGCGGGTACAGGGTCAAGTCTGCTCGACACCATTCCGGTTATTCCTACGATTATTTTGCCCCGCCCTCGGATTAAGCGGGATCTCAATAACCGTTTCATGGCTGATATCAGCGTCATGTGGCCCAATTCGGGCACAGCAAACCCAACGGGAAAGAATTGCCTGCCAGATGCACATTTTCGCCGCGACGTCGCCCGTTTTAAACGGCTTTGAAATGTTTGAACGCCACCATCACCGCACCCGGATGCTTTTTGACATTGATGCACAGGGCTGAAAACGCCCACGATCAGTGCCACATGTCGTTTTATCAGGGGCAAAGACACAGTTCGGCACAGGGCTTGCTTTGGTAAATGCCAAGGGAACAGATTTGAACTTGTCATCGGTCATATTTGCCCGGTGAGCGGACGGAGACCACAATGAAACGTCGTGAGACTGCACATACCAAGCCCGCAAAACGGCGCCTTATCCGACAGCGTATCCTTGCCGGGCTGTTTGCAGCCTTGATGGGGTCCACTGTGTCGGGCTGTGGAACAACGATGTCCGATGTTGTCGGCACCAGCCTGTTTACCGGCGGTGAATGGTATATTGCCTTTGACGTGGTCAGCATCATCAATTCCGACAAAACCCTGATTGACCATGCGGTTTCGCTGTCGACCGGTCAGGATTGCTCCACCATCCGCAAGATTGACGGCAAGTCCTATTGCAAAAAGGAACCGGTGCCGGAACCGCCGCTTTATTGCTATCGCTCGCTTGCGGCGGTCAGTTGCTATCGCACGCCCGATCCCTATAACACCGGATCGCAAACCGTTGATTGGCCGCCAACCCGTTCACGCAGCCTCTAAAATCCGGTCTGTTTTTCATCCATTGAAACTTGAGGCATCGGCCAATCCGCGCTACCGTGTCATCAGGTTGTCATTTTCCCATTGTGGCAAAGGACAATCTCGAACACACGCTGCCGGAGTACCACATGGGAACATTGTTCGATTTGGCCAAATACCGCAAAGCCAAAAGCTTTGTTCATTTTGACCGGGCTGAACTAATGAAACTCATGAATACGTATTCCCGACAGGTTGCCAGCGGCGCCTGGAAGGATTATGCCATCGATCATCTGGACGGGATGGCGATGTTTTCGATTTTCCGTTCAACCCACGAAACCCCTCTTTTCACGGTCATCAAGCTCGGCAACGAGCACAAAAATGCCGGACAATATGTTGCCCTGCATAGCGGTGAGCGCATCAAACAAAGCGCTGAAATCGTCAATGTACTTGAAGCCATCGAAAAACGCGCCCGCAAGGTCGTGCCCCTGTTTAAAACAAACTCCTGACGGTTCCCACACGTGACCAGCCCCTCATCGGCCAGCCCTTCGGGCCGACACCCCTTATTCGCGCTTGCCGTGCTGACCTGCCTGTTGTTGCCAACAGCGGGAAACACAGCAGGCATGAGCAAGGAATACCAGACAGGCTACTATGCCTATCAGGCTGGGGATTACGTGCGCGCGCAATCTTTCTGGCATCTGGCGGCACAGGAAAACGACCCGTATGCGCAATATGCGCTGGGCCTGCTGTATTTTCGTGGTGATCTGGGGGCGCCTGAATACGAAATGGCGGCTGATTGGTTTGGCAAGGCTGCAAAGACCAACCATGGTGGGGCGACCTATTATCTTGGCCTGATGCATTTCAACGGATTTGGCCTGCCCTATGATCATTTTCAGGCCACGAAGTATTTCAAGCGCGCACTACGCATTGATCCGCACAATGCCAATGCCGCCTATATGATCGGCGCGCAGTATTTCCACGGTCGTGGGGTCCGACAGAACTTTGTCGAGGCCGCGCATTACTTTGAAATTGCCGCGAACGAAAACATGCACGCCGCACAATTCATGTACGGTGCCTTGCTTGAACGTGGCTGGGGCGTGAAACAGAATTATGCCGACGCCTATTACTGGCTAAGACGTGCTGCACGCGGCCCGATCAGCTTTCCCGAAGGTGCCAACGAGGCAGAACCACTGAACCCGCAGGCCGCACTGGACGCGCTGGAACCAAGGCTCCGGCCCGAGGAAATTCAACGGGTTGAAAAACGCCTCGCCCTTGATGCGACGGGATAGGCTTGCAAGCACCAGATACGACACGCGCACCTGATTTCTTTCAGGTGCGCGTGCGCATTAAGGTCTGTTTTGGCCGGTCTTACTCGGCAAGCTTATAGGCAATCACATAATCGCCCGGCTTGGTGCCAATTGATCCATGACCACCTGCGACGATCAGCACATATTGCGTCCCGTCATCGGTTTCATAGGTCATCGGCGTTGATTGACCACCGGCCGGAAGACGGGTTTCCCAAATCTTCTCGCCGGTCGTTGCGTCATAGGCACGGAAATAGTTATCAACCGCCGCGCCAAGGAACGCCACACCACCCTTGGTCAGGATCGGGCCACCAATGCCCGGCACACCAAGTTCGAATGGCAACGGCAACGGGGTCATGTCTTCGACCGTACCGTTTTTGTGCATATAGGCAATCTCGCCCGTACGCAGGTCGGCACCGGCAACATATCCCCATGGCGGGGCCTGGCACGGAATGCCAAGCGGCGACAGGAACGGTCCCATTTCAACCGCGTAAGGCGCACCTTCGTTACGGTTAATCCCCATTTCACTGGCCTTTTCACTGCCACGGGGCGGCACCTCGGCACGCGGGATCAGGCGCGAGGTAAAGGCAAGATAGGTCGGCATGCCAAACATGATCTGGCGTTCCGGATCAACCGCAACACTGCCCCAGTTGAACGTCCCGAAGTTGCCGGGATACACCAGCGTCCCTTCCAGAGACGGCGGCGTGTAGCGGCCTTCGTATTTCAACAGATGGAATGCTATGCGGCACGCCATCTGATCAAACAGGGTAATGCCCCACATGTCCTTCCCGGTCAGCGGTTCCGGCATGAAGGTCAGGTCTGAAACCGGCTGGGTCGGGGCGGTATGATCCTCGGGAATTGCGCCACCGGGTGCGGGCACCTCGGTCACTGGAATGATCGGCTCACCGGTGCGGCGGTCCAGAACATAGATATCGCCCTGTTTGGTTGGCCCGACCAGTGCCGGAACGGTTTCCCCATCGGGGCTGGTGATATCAAGCAGGGCTGGCTGTGCCGGTACATCCATGTCCCAAAGATCATGATGCACCGTCTGGCGCACCCACTGGACCTGACCAGTCTCAAGGCTGAGTGCCACGATCGACGAGGAATAGGTTTCCACATTTTCATCGCGGTTCATGCCCAACTGATCAGGGACCTTGTTGCCCAGCGGCACGTAAATCATCCCAAGCGCCTCGTCCGCACTGGAAACCGACCAGCTGTTGGGCGAATTGGCGGTATAGGTCTGATCATCGGGGATCGGTTCGGTTTGTTCCGGATTACCGGAATCCCAGTTCCAGATCAGCTCGCCGGTATTGATGTCATAGGCGCGAATAACGCCAGACTGCGATTTGGTGGAATAGTTGTCATTCACGGCCCCGCCAATGATGATCTTGCCATCAGCGGCCACCGGCGGCGACGTTGAATAATAATAGCCCGCCGGATTGTAGGGCATGTTGGTTTCCAGATGCACCGTGCCCTCATCCCCGAATGACGGGCAAATTTCACCCGTTGCCGCATCAAGGGCGATCAGACGTGCATCGGATGTCGGCAGGAACACACGTTCGGTGCACGGGCCGGTTTCGTTGGTGGCCGCATCCTTGTAATAGGTGACACCCCGGCATGTCTGATGCTGACGGTCGGGATTTTGCGGAATACCCGGATCAAATTTCCACTTTTCCTGTCCGGTTTTAGCATCAATCGCAATCGCCCAACTGTGCGGTGTGCAAAGATACAGCGTCTCGCCGATCTTAAGCGGTGTGACCTGATAGGTGGTTTCAGGCACGTCACTTTCGCGTTTCAAATCACCGGTCTGATAGACCCAGGCCTGTTCAAGCGATGCAACATTATCGGTATTGATCTGATCAAGCGGTGAATAACGTTGCCCATAGCTCGTTCGCCCATAATGATGCCAATCGCCATTCGGCACGGAGCCCCCATATTGCGGGTTGTCGACAACCTTACTGGTTGGCAGGGTGCCCTCGATTGCATTGGGATTGTTCATCATCGAATAGACCGCAACGATCACGGCGATGACAATACTACCTTCAAGCACAAAGGACCGAACCGGTGTCGCATTCTCGCTTGCGCTGTCCTGATCCTGCGACGCCCGGACCAAAGTTTTGCGGAAAACAGGCGTCATCAGCCAAAGCCCGACAACAATGATCAGACCGCCGCGCGGGGCCAGTTGCCACCAGTCAAACCCGGCCTCCCACACAGCCCAGACCAGGCTTGCGAGTGTAAACACGCCATAAAACGGCAACAGAACGGGCTTGCGTGAAAAGGCCAGAAAGCTTGCAAACAGGAAGGCCAATCCGGCAAGCGCGTAATAGAAGCTCCCGCCGACCGCAATCAGCCATGCACCGCCAACAGCAAGTGCAAGACCAATCAAAGCCAGAAGGCCTGATGTCACTAGATTAATCATGGGGTAACCCTCGGCTAAATGAGGTCGCCAACCGTCATCAAAGACAGTGGACCGGAACTTGAGTCTTCAAAGGGGTTTATCCACAAACGCCTGAAAACCTTGCAAGTTCCACCGAGGACAAAAAAATCCCACCGTCAGACATGAGCCGGTGGGATGCGTTGATTGCGGTGCGTTCGCAATTAGTGGTGGGTTTCGATCACCATACCGCTTTTGACAACCTCGGTAATCGTCACACCCAGATTTTCATCAACGACAACCAGTTCCCCGCGGGCGACCAGACGGTTGTTGACGTAGATATCAACCGGCTCCCCCACGCGGCGGTCCAGCTCAAGCACGGCACCACGGGTCAGGCGCATCAATTGCGCGACCTGGATCTGGCTTTTGCCAATCACCGTTGACACACGCACAGGCACGTCATAGGCCGCCCCAATGTCAGAGGCCCCCATACGTACGCTAAACGGGTCCTTATCGTCGTCAGCCATGATTTCGCGCCATCCCGTCAAATCGAAAGAATCGTGAAGCTTGTATCTTAAAGGTGAGCTTTGAAAAAAGTGTTAGCAAGCCCAATCTGATAAAATCGACGATTGCTGATCGGTTCTGAAAATGTATCAGCACAATTTTACTGTCGTTTTTTGTATTATATTGCCCTAAACAGATGACGATTCCGGGCCAAACTTGGCCAAAAAGTGATCCAACCAGACATCAGGATGTTTCATGCCTTATGACCGCCAATGGGTGGCCGATGCCATCAGCACGATTGAAGCCGATTTCAACCGGTCTGCCGATACCCATCTGATCCGCCTTGATCTGCCAAAGCTTGGTGACATTGGCCTGTACCTTAAAGATGAGTCGACCCATCCGTCCGGCAGCCTCAAACATCGTCTGGCGCGATCGCTGTTTCTCTATGGGCTGTGCAATGGCTGGATCAACAATGACACCCCGATCATCGAGGCATCCAGTGGCTCGACCGCCGTGTCAGAGGCCTATTTTGCCCGCCTTCTTGGCCTGCGCTTTATTGCGGTGATGCCGAAATCCACATCACAGCAAAAAATCGATCAGATCGCCTTTTATGGCGGCGAAAGCCATCTGGTCGATCACAGCGGTCAGATTTATGAGGAATCGCAACGTCTGGCGCGCGAGCTGGGCGGCCATTACATGGACCAGTTCACCTATGCCGAACGCGCGACCGACTGGCGCGGTAACAACAACATCGCCGAAAGCATCTTTGATCAGCTCAAACGCGAACCCCACCCCATTCCACGCTGGATCATTGTCGGCGCCGGAACAGGCGGCACATCATCGACCATCGGGCGCTATATCCGTTATGGCCGAAGCCTTGGTCAGGGCTGTGAGCTTTGCGTGGCCGACCCGGAAAACTCGGTTTTCTATAATGGATATGAAACCGGTGACTGTTCGGTCACCAACAGCAAGGGATCGCGCGTTGAAGGCATTGGTCGCCCGCGTGTCGAACCCAGCTTCAACCCGACCGTGGTCGATCGCATGTATCGCATCCCAGATGCGGCCAGCTTTGCGGCCCTCTATTATCTAAAAAAGCATCTTGGTCGGCGCTGCGGCGGATCGACAGGCACCAACCTGATCGCGACCCTGTCGCTGATCTCGGAAATGAAGAAAGCCGGTCAAACCGGGTCGGTCGTGACCTTGCTCTGTGATGGCGGGGATCGCTACTGCGATACCTATTACAATCCCGACTGGCTCAAGGCGCAGAACATCGACCTGACACCGTGGACAGATGCACTCGACCGCTTTGACGAAACAGGCCTCTTTGACATGCCGCTTGATCATTGCAGCGGTTACGCCGGGCGTTCGGCAACCTAAGCCTCACCAATCTGCGAACACAAAAAAAGACGGGCGGTTAAACCGCCCGTCAGTCTTATCAGGGGAAGCTTCTCAGGGAGGAGAGACAGTCCTTAGCCGGTCACCGCAATCTTGCGCGGTTCGGGCTTCTGTTCTGCTACCTTTGGAAGAGTAAGCAACAGAACACCGTTCTTGAAGGATGCGGTAATATTGTCGGCATCAATGGTGTCATTCAGGCGGAAGGACCGCTTGAAGCTGCCATAGCTACGCTCGACAACATGGGCGCCATCCTTGCTTTCACGGCTGAATTTCTTCTCGCCGGTGATGGTCAGAACACCGTCAAGCACTTCGACATTGACGTCATCCTGTTCAACGCCCGGGAGTTCGGCGGAAAGTTCAAAGTGATCTTCGCCGTCATAGATGTCGATCCGCGGGCTCAGCAACGGTTGGGTCACTTCGCCTTCTTCGGAAGATACCTGTGCCGACGGGGCTGCACGGTGACCAAAGATCGAACCGATCATGCGGTCAACGTCACGGGAAATAAGAGTGAAAGGATCACCGTAAGTCGGTGCAGAAGACGGACGACGGGATCCATTAAGAGTCTGAAGACCAGTCATTGTAGTACCCTCCATTACAGACGAGTATTCTTGCGCCATCAGTCCAGACCAGGCTGCAACCTTGACGCGTATCGGGGCACCATGCCCCTTTCCAATCTTGAGATAGATCGGGTGGAAATTTCTGCAAGTGGGTCGATGCATTTTTTTGCGAATTTTTGATTTTTTCTGATCGGCTGCTTGGAAAACTCCCTTCTGGCATTCCATTCCCTGGAAAAATTCAACACGACGCTGGCGCCCGCCCCGCCCTCGGATTAGCTTCATCCCATTGATTGGCGCACGCGCGTCACTGTCCGAGTTAAAGGAACGCATATGAGCACTCTTTTCACCCCGCTTTCACTGGGCAAGCTATCCCTTGATAACCGCATTATCATCGCACCGATGTGTCAGTATTCCGCCGATAACGGCAAGGTCACCCATTGGCATGACATGCATCTGGGCAATCTGGCGCAATCGGGTGCCGGTCTTCTGATTATCGAAGCCACCGCCGTCGAACCGGAAGGACGCATTACCTATGGCGATGTCGGCCTGTGGGATGACGAAACCGAGGCAGCACTTGGTAAAACGCTTAAAGCTGTGCGCAGCCATTCCGACATGCCGATTGCGGTTCAGTTGGCCCATGCCGGGCGCAAGGCATCTTGCGAAAAACCGTGGCTCGGGGGTCATGCCCTTTCCCCGGATCATGAAAATGGCTGGCAGGTCTCAGCCCCCTCTGCCCTGCCATTCCGTGACGGCGACCCAATCCCTGAGGCAATGACAAAATCACGCATTGCAGACGTCATTCAGGCCTTTGTCGAGGCGGCTGAACGGTCCGTACGGCTGGGCTTTGACGCGATTGAAATTCATGGCGCGCATGGTTATTTGCTCCATCAATTCCTGTCACCGCATGCCAACAAGCGTGACGATGAATATGGCGGTTCGTTTGAAAACCGCACCCGCATCGTGATCGAAATCTATGACGCCATCCGCAAGGCCGTTGGCGCCGACTATCCGCTGGGCATCCGTATTTCGGCAACCGACTGGGTCGAAGGCGGCTGGGATATTGATCAAAGCGTCGCGCTTGCCAAACTCCTCAAGGACCGCGGATGTGATTTTATCGACGTTTCGTCAGGCGGCCTTCATATCGATCAGCAAATCCCGCTCGGCCCCAATTATCAGGTGCCGTTTGCCGCCCGCATCAAGGCCGAAACCGGCATGACCACAATTGCGGTCGGCCTGATTACCGAGGCCGAACAGGCAGAAGCCATCACCTTTACCGGGCAGGCCGATGCCATCGCCCTTGCGCGCGGCATTCTGTATGACCCGCGCTGGCCGTGGCATGCCGCCGCAACGCTGGGCGCCGAGGTCAAGGCAGCTCCGCAATATCTGCGCTGTCAGCCCAGAACGCTTAAAAAGCTGTTTGGCTGACACCTTTTGAATTCATCAAAGAGCCCGCCAGTGTGCGGGCTCTTTTTTATTGCCGCTTAGACAAAGAAAAGGGGCCAGCCAATGGCGAGCCCCTTCCCTTATGCGATAGGTCGGTTGGGTAAGGCTTAGAAGCCCATGCCACCCATGCCGCCCATACCACCCATGCCGCCCATGTCAGGCGCGCCGCCAGCCGATTTGTCTTCGGCTTTCTCGGCGATCATGCATTCGGTGGTGATCAGCAGGCCAGCGACCGATGCTGCGTCCTGCAGAGCAGTACGAACAACTTTGGCCGGGTCGATGATGCCAGCTTTGACGAGGTTGGTGTATTCGCCCTTCTGAGCGTCGTAACCGAACTCTACGTCGTCCTGCTCAAGCAGTTTGCCAGCAACAACAGCGCCGTCTACGCCAGCGTTCTGTGCGATCTGGCGAACCGGTGCCTGCAGGGCACGGCGAACGATGTCAACACCGATGGTCTGGTCGTGGTTTTCACCTTCAAGGCCTTCGAGGGCTTTGACAGAGTACAGCAGAGCCGTACCACCACCAGCAACAATGCCTTCTTCAACAGCAGCGCGGGTCGCGTGCAGGGCATCGTCAACGCGGTCTTTGCGTTCTTTCACTTCGATTTCCGAAGCGCCACCGATTTTGATCACTGCAACGCCGCCTGCGAGTTTCGCAAGACGTTCCTGCAGTTTTTCACGATCGTAGTCAGAGGTGGTTTCTTCGATCTGGGCGCGGATCTGGCCAACGCGTGCTTCGATCTGTGCTTTCTCACCAGCACCATCAATGATGGTGGTTTCTTCTTTGGTGATGGTAACCGATTTCGCGGTACCGAGCATGTCGAGGGTGACGCTTTCCAGCTTGATGCCGAGATCTTCGGAGACAACCTGACCACCGGTAAGGATGGCGATGTCTTCGAGCATGGCTTTACGACGGTCGCCGAAGCCCGGTGCTTTAACAGCAGCGATTTTCAGACCACCGCGCAGCTTGTTGACAACCAGGGTTGCCAGTGCTTCGCCTTCGATGTCTTCAGCAATGATCAGAAGCGGCTTGCCGGACTGAACGACCGACTCAAGCAGCGGAAGGATCGGCTGAAGCGAGGAGATTTTCTTGTCGAACAGCAGGATGTACGGAGCATCCATTTCTGCGACCATTTTCTCCGGGTTGGTTACGAAGTACGGAGACAGGTAACCACGGTCGAACTGCATGCCTTCGACAACGTCGAGTTCGGTGTGCAGGCCTTTGGCTTCCTCAACGGTGATAACGCCTTCGTTGCCAACTTTTTCCATGGCTTCTGCGATCATGTCGCCGACTTCACGGTCACCGTTAGCAGAAATGTTACCAACCTGTGCGATCTCATCGCGACCGGCAACTTTACGTGCACGGCTCTGGATGGATTCGATCACTTTGGTTGTCGCAAGGTCGATACCGCGCTTCAGGTCCATCGGGTTCATGCCGGCAGCAACAGACTTGTTGCCTTCACGAACGATGGCCTGTGCCAGAACGGTTGCGGTCGTGGTGCCGTCACCAGCCAGATCGGCGGTTTTCGACGCGACTTCGCGAACCATCTGTGCGCCCATGTTTTCGAACTTGTCGGTCAGTTCGATTTCTTTGGCGACCGAAACACCGTCCTTGGTCACGCGCGGTGCGCCAAAGGACTTTTCGATAACAACGTTACGACCTTTCGGGCCGAGGGTCACCTTGACAGCATCTGCCAGGATGTCGACACCGCGCAGCATTTTGGCGCGTGCGTCAGTGGAGAATTTTACTTCTTTAGCAGCCATAATATTCTTTCCTCTCTATGAGACGGATGAACGTGGACAAATCACCCAAACGGGCTGACTTAGTCCATGATGCCCATGATGTCGGATTCTTTCATGATCAACAGCTCTTCGCCGTCGACCTTGACTTCGGTGCCCGACCATTTGCCAAACAGGACTTTGTCACCTGCTTTGACGTCGAGGGCTACGACCGAGCCATCTTCTTTACGAACGCCAGAACCAACAGCGATGACTTCGCCTTCCTGCGGTTTTTCTTTGGCGGTATCCGGAATAATGATGCCACCGGCAGTTTTGGTGTCGGATTCGACACGACGTACCAGTACTCGATCATGCAGCGGACGGAACTTCATTTTAGACAACTCCGTGTTTAAGCTAAGGCTCGTTAATAACTAAGACTAACCGGGATGAGCCCGTATTAGCACTCACCCCCGGCGAGTGCTAACAGCATTTATTGGAGTACCAGTTCAAAGTCAATAGGGAGATGTAAAAAGACGCAGAAATGTCACGATTTTTGGCGATTTCCGCGCACGCAGCGCAGCAAAAATCCGCCCCCGTTTTAAAGCGGGCTGATCAAAACATTTTCATGCCCGGGAAACAAGCCCCGACACAACACCGCAAAAGAATATATATCGGGCTGTCACACTTGCTTTTGTCAAAGGGCTGTTTGGCAGATCCGGTTCAAGCGACGAAGATGCATGGTTCAAACACCTATGAAAAAGCGGGTTTCACGTCTAAGCTCCAGCCAAAGAACGCAAATAACGTCCAATGACCGCGCAAACACCCGGATTGCAGAAAATGTCATGCAGTAAAAATTCATCGGCCCTGACGTCCGGGCCTTCAGGCAAACGACAAGAGCTGATGGCGCCTGCTTTTCTGTTATTTGCCCTAGTCGGTTTGTTTTCTTCGCAAACAATCAGCACTGATGCTTGGGCCGATGAGGCCGATGTCGAATGCCCGAAAAAGATTGCCTATGTCGAAAATGACCCGATGTCGCAGAAGTCGATTGTGATCTTGCAAAAACTCTATGCGGATCTCGGCTGCCCGCTTCAGGCCGTCAAACTGCCGGGGCGTCGCGGCCCCTTGCATTTCAATGAAGGTCTGGTGGACGGTGAATTGCTGCGTGCGGTTGCCGCTGAAAAGAACTATTCGCGCGCCTTTGTCAGATCATCGGTTGCCCTGCGCGAGATCGCAAACCGGCTTTGGCGCAATCCGAACGATCAAGACCCGTCAACGCCGATTGCCTTTACGCTCGGCGTGATATGGCAGGAAAAGTACGTCCATGCCGATACGGCCAAAACCGGCATCACGCACAAGCCAATGATGTATAATACCGAAAAGCACCAGGCCTATGCCGAAGGGCGCATCACGCGTTTTCTGTCCGCAGATAGCAATATCGACGACATGCTGACACAGGGCATCCTGGGCAACACACCAGCACCGGTAATCGAGGAAACAATTTCGGTCTTGCCGCTTTATCATTATCTTGGCGCGGAATTCGCCCCCTTCATGAAAAAGTTCTCTGCCCTCGTCGCGCTAACGGATCCATTTCGCAAGGCCCAGAATCAGTAATCGCAACGACGGGTGCCGCAGCTTTGATAAAGCCGACCGCCCATTCAATTGCCAAGCTCAGAATTTTATAAAAATGCGCATATGCACGAAGGCCAAGCTTCTGCTATCCATAGTCTGGACGAATTAATTTACCCTGCACAAGGCAGCACGGATGCAATTTGAAGAGCTGGAAATTCCCGATGTTAAGCTGATCTTCCCGAAGAAATTTGGCGATGAGCGGGGTTTTTTCTCTGAAACCTATAATCTGGAAGCCTTTGCCAAAGCTGGCATCGATCCGCAGTTTGTGCAGGACAATCACTCTTTATCGAGCAATGTCGGTGTGCTGCGAGGACTGCATTTTCAATGCCCGCCCTTTGCCCAAGACAAGCTGGTTCGGGTCATCAGAGGCCGCATTCTGGATGTCGCAGTCGACATTCGCGCCAAGTCAAAGACGTTCGGGAAATGGGTATCGACTGAAATCAGCGCAGAAGACTGGAACCAGATATTCATTCCCGCCGGTTTCGCCCACGGCTTTGTCACGCTCGAGCCGAACACGGAAGTGAACTACAAGGTATCAGCACCTTATGCTCCGGAAAGCGAACGCGCGATCATGTGGAATGATCCGGACCTTGGCATCGACTGGCCGTTTGACGAAAACCAGGTCACGCTGTCGGCAAAAGACGAGAAAGCCATGAGTTTTGCGAGCTATCGAGAGAACCCGGTATTCTAGTTCCGCTCACAGGATATCGTAGGTTCGCAGAACCGTCTGAAGATATGCCTTGTAAGAACTCTCGCCAAACTCACTCGCAAGCTTTTCAAACTGTTCGACCGTGATCATGCCCTTTCTCAGCGCGATTTCTTCAGGACAGGCAATCTTGAGGCTTTGGCGGCTCTCGACGGTACGGACAAAATTGGCGGCCTCAAGCATCGCAGCGTGCGTTCCCGTATCCAACCAGGCATAGCCCCTGCCCATCTTCTCGACCTTAAGCGTGCCACGCTTAAGGTAAGCCTTGTTAACATCGGTAATTTCAAGCTCACCACGCTTGGACGGCTTGATCGATTTGGCAATGTCGACAACATCTGAGTCGTAAAAATACAACCCCGTCACGGCGAAATTCGATTTGGGGTTGGCCGGTTTTTCCTCGATATCCAGGGCCACACCATTGCGGTCAAACTCGACCACGCCATACCTTTCGGGATCCTGAACGTAATAGGCAAACACGCTCGCCCCATCGGATTGGGCCATGGCGTTGCCCAACAATTTCGTCAGGTCGTGCCCAAAATAGATATTGTCACCCAAAATCAAACAGCACGGATCGTTCCCAACAAAATCCGCACCGACAATAAACGCATCGGCAAGGCCGCGGGGTTCAGGCTGAACCGCATATTGAAGGCTGATCCCCCATTTCGAACCATCACCGAGCAGATCTTTGAACAGCGGCACATCGCGGGGCGTGCTGATAATCAGGATGTCTGTGATTCCCGCCAGCATCAATGTAGTCAGCGGATAATAGATCATCGGCTTGTCATAGACGGGCTGCAGCTGCTTGGAGACAACCAGTGTCGAAGGGTGCAAACGCGATCCTGTACCGCCTGCCAGTATGATCCCTTTACGCATCCGAATTTTCCTTCCCAAGCCCTCTGATAACAGCCGTCAGGCTGTCCTCTACATTTGGCAACTTGATACCAAACGTATCATTGATAAGCCTGCAAGACATTACAGAGTATTCTGGCCTTTTTGCCGCCGTTGGAAATTCCGAGGACTTGATTGGCAAAACCACACAATCTTTGCCTTTCCAATCCTCACCCCACTCCTGCAAAGCGATCTTGTGAATGCTTTTGCCAAACTCAAACCATGTCATTTCTTGATCTGAGGTCAGGTGATAGGTGCCGAATTTATCAAACTCGGCAGAGATCGCCACACAACAAAGCTCCAGAATCGCATGTGCCAGATCATGGGCGCTTGTCGGGCATCCGGTCTGATCATCGACAATTCGAACTTCATCCCTTTGCGCCATCAGATTAAGCATGGTTTTGACGAAGTTTTTCCCAAACTGGCTATAGACCCAGGATGTGCGCAAAATCAGATAGTTTTGGAGTGTCTCTTTTACGGCAACTTCACCCGCAAGCTTGCTGTTGCCGTAAACACCCAAGGGCGAGACAGCATCTTCCTCGCGATAAGGCTTTGTTCCCTTCCCGTCGAAAACATAATCCGTTGAGACATGGATCAGCGAGACGGAGCGTTTGGCAAGGGCCTGCGCCATTGCGCGAACCGCATCGCCGTTAACCTTGAACGCGATATTTTCCTGCTGCTCAGCCAAATCGACCGCAGTGTAGGCCGCTGCATTGACAACAATATCCGGGTGCACGCTGTCGATAACGGGCTCGATTTGGGACGCATCCTCAAGATCACATTCTTCCCGACCAACAAAGGTCAGTTGGGCTTTGGGAAATTCATGCGCGGATGCAGCCAGACACCTGGCAAGCTGACCATTTTTGCCAAAGACCAGTATTCTAGGCATCGGCTTGCCCCTTGGCACTTCCCAGACGTTCTCCGGCATATTTGTTCTGTAAAATCGGCTCCCACCATGCGCGATTGTTCACATACCACTCAATGGTTTGCCGCAGGCCGGTTTCGAAATCGTATTTCGGCTTCCAACCCAACTCATTCTGCATTTTGGTTGGATCGATGGCATAGCGCCAATCGTGACCGGGACGGTCCTTTACATATGTCACCGCGCCATCAAAACTGTCGAATGCGATGTCCGGTATGATCGCGCGGACTGTATCGAATATCCGTTTCACGACATCGATATTGGTCAGTTCGTTACAGCCGCCAACATTGTATTTCTCGCCAATGCGGCCTTCGGTCAGGATCTTGACCAGTGCCTCTGCATGATCTTCAACATGCAGCCAGTCGCGCGTATTCAAACCCTCGCCATAAACCGGAAGCTTCCTGCCATGCAGCAGGTTCAGCACCATCAACGGGATCAGCTTTTCCGGGAACTGAAACGGCCCGTAATTGTTGGAACAATTGCTGATGACGATGGGCAATCCATAGGTATGGTGCCACGCCTGCACCAGATGATCCGAACTTGCCTTGCTGGCAGAATAAGGTGAGGTCGGCGCATAAGCCGTTTCTTCGGTGAACAGCCCTTCGCTGCCAAGCGATCCATAAACCTCGTCTGTCGAAATATGGTGGAACCGGAATGTCGCTCGCCTGCCTGCCGACAGCTTCTCAAAATAGGCGCGTGCGACGTCAAGCAGGGTAAAGGTGCCAACCACATTGGTCTGAATGAAATCAGCCGGTCCGTCGATCGAACGATCAACATGACTTTCCGCCGCCAGATGCATCACCGCATCGGGCTGGAATTCATCAAACAGTTTGGCAATGGCGTCCCGGTTGCAGATATCCTGATGGGCAAAATGGTAGTTATCGCGTGCGGAAATTGACGCCAACGTCCGCAGATCACCCGCATAGGTCAGTTTATCGATATTAAGGACTTCATAGCCCTTCAACCCGGTCATCAGCCGACAAACAGCAGACCCGATAAAACCTGCACCGCCCGTCACGATAACTTTCATTTTGCTCTCATTGAAAATTTGTGGCTTGGAACCGACGTCGTCACTACGAGATTACATTGCGCAAACGATAGTGTCGAACCTTCGGTTAACTTATTGCAAAGAAATGTTACTTTTGTGCACCTTTCGTGTCGCCATCCCATAAAGCGCAAACAAAATGCCGGACGCGATTGCATCCGGCATTTTTTGATAATTTTGAATAATCGCGGTGATTATTCAACCGTTACTGATTTCGCAAGGTTGCGTGGCTGATCGACATCGGTGCCTTTGTGGACTGCAACATGATAGGCCAGCATCTGAACCGGGATGGTGTAAAGGATCGGTGCGACGAAGTCGGCGACCTTGGGCAGCTCAACCGTGGCAGAGGCCATATCACCCAGCTTGGCAAGCCCCGGCGCATCCGAGATAAAGATCACCCGTCCGCCACGTGCCGCCGCTTCCTGCATGTTGGATGCGGTTTTTTCAAACAGCTCGTCAGACGGCGCAATGACAATGATCGGAACCGACTGGTCAATCAGGGCAATCGGGCCGTGCTTCATTTCACCCGCTGCATAACCTTCGGCGTGGATATAGGAAATTTCCTTGAGCTTGAGCGCCCCTTCCATCGCGATCGGATAGCCAAGACCACGACCGAGATAAAGCACATCGCGCGCATCGGCGACATCAAGGGCAAGCTGCTTGAGCGCTTCATCATGATGCAGGACCTCGGCAGCATGTTTCGGCACCTCGGTGAGTGCGGTTACGATTGCTGCTTCCTCGTCCTTGGCAAGGGTGCCGTTTTCGCGTCCGATGGTCACCGCGAGGCAAGCCAGGACAGTCAGCTGCGTGGTGAACGCCTTGGTCGACGCCACCCCGATTTCCGGGCCGGCATAGGTCAGAAGCACCACGTCACTTTCGCGCGCAATCGTGCTTTCGGGCACGTTGACGATGGAAACGATCTTCTGGCCCTTGGATTTGGCGTAGCGAAGGGCAGCCAGCGTATCAAGCGTCTCGCCCGACTGCGAAATAAACAGGGCAACGCCACCCTTTGGCAGCGGAGGGCAGCGATAGCGGAACTC
Source organism: Thalassospira sp. CH_XMU1458 (assembly GCF_037027205.1). Taxonomy (NCBI): domain Bacteria; kingdom Pseudomonadati; phylum Pseudomonadota; class Alphaproteobacteria; order Rhodospirillales; family Thalassospiraceae; genus Thalassospira; species Thalassospira sp. CH_XMU1458. The sequence continues at coordinate 1,348,777 of NZ_JAYMDW010000002.1, forward strand.
GGATGCGACATCGACATCGACACCAAGACCGGCATAGCGTTCCACCCAATGCTTTGCCACCAGACCGGCGTAATAGGACGTGCCGCAAGCGACAATCGTCAGGCGCGACGCATCGGCAAAGGAAAACGGCATGTCCGGCAGCTTGATGGTCTGGGTCGCCGGATTGATGAAGGCATGCAGGGTATCGCCAATCACCGCAGGCTGCTCGAAGATTTCCTTCTGCATGAAGTGATTGTAATTGCCCTTACCCATCATGGCACCCGAAACCGCCGACAGCTTGGTTTCGCGGGTGACGTCTTCGTCATTTTCATCGCGCACCTGAACGCTATCGCGGGTCATTTCGACCCAGTCGCCTTCTTCAAGATAGATCAGTTTGTTGGTCAGGTGCGACAGCGCCATCGCGTCCGAACCAAGATACATCTCGCCCTCGCCCAAACCAACGGCAAGCGGCGTTCCACGACGGGCACCAAAGATGACGTCATGCTGACCGGCAATCATGATCACCAGCGCAAAGGCACCTTCAATGCGGTGCAGGGTCGCGGCCACGGCGTCACGCGGGCTTTTGCCCTGATCAAGGAAATCGGACACCAGATGCACGACCACCTCGGTATCGGTGTCGGTGGCAAATACCCGCCCCTTGGCAGTAAGCTCCGCCTTGATTTCCTGGAAGTTTTCGATGATGCCGTTATGAACAACGGCAACCTTGCCATCGGTATGCGGATGGGCGTTGTTTTCGGTCGGAACACCATGGGTTGCCCAGCGGGTGTGGCCAATACCAACATCACCAGCAAGCGGTTGGTCCGCCAAACGGTTGGCAAGATTGATCAGCTTGCCTTCTGCGCGGCGGCGTTCGATATCGCCATTGACCAGGGTCGCAATCCCGGCACTGTCATAACCGCGATATTCAAGACGTTTGAGGCCTTCAAGAATGCGATCGCTAACGCTGTCTTTGCCGATAATCCCGATAATGCCGCACATATTGGTTTTCTTCCTGCTTTATATCGCGTGTCGTCTGGCCACCCGTAAATGTGGGCGGCAATTTCAAAATCTTTGTTTTGGGCTATTTCTTGCCGGTCAGTTCGCGCATTTTTTCGCGAAACTTGGCCGCCCAGCCCTTTTTCTCGATCCTCTCGGCCCGGGTCAGGGTCAATGCGTCGGCTTCGACCTTGCCGGTGATCGTGCTGCCCGCGCCAACAATTGCGCCATCGCCAATTTCGACGGGGGCGACAAGCGACGAGTTGGAGCCAATAAACGCCCCTGCCCCGATGTCGGTATGCTGTTTGCGGAAACCGTCATAATTGCACGTGATCGTCCCGGCGCCGATATTGGCCTTGGCACCGACACGGGCATCGCCGATATAGCTCAGATGATTGACCTTGGCCCCGGCCTCAAGCACGGCCTTCTTGATCTCGACAAAGTTGCCAACCCGCGCCCCGGCACCGATTTCAGCCCCCGGACGCAAACGGGCATACGGCCCGATATCGGCACCATTGCCAACCACACAGCTTTCAAGATGGCTGAACGCCTTGATCACGACATTGTCGCCGACGGTCACACCGGGTCCGAAGACAACATTCGGCTCAACAATGACGTCACGGCCAAGCTTGGTATCGGCACTGAAAAATACCGACGCCGGATCAACCAACGTCGCGCCCTCAGCCATTGCGGCTTCGCGCAAGCGATTTTGCAGGATGGCTTCGGCGACGGCCAACTGGGTGCGGGAATTGACACCAAGTGTCTCTGCCTCGTCCACCTCGACCGCGACACAGCTTTGGCCGTTCTTTTGCGCCACTTCGACCGCATCGGTCAGGTAATATTCACCCTTGGCATTGGCGTTATCAATCGCCTCAAGGGTTGTGATCATGTCCTCGGCCTTAAAACACATCACACCGGAATTACAGAAATTGATCTGACGCTGCGCGTCGTCGCATTCCTTGTCCTCGACAATCGCGGTCAGGTTGCCGTTCTGATCTGTGACCAAACGGCCATAAGCGGTCGGGTCTTCGGGCCGGAAGCCCAGAACCGCCACCGCATGATCATTTTCTTCGCGCGCGGCAACAAGGCGGGCCAGTGTTTCGGCGGTAAAAAGCGGGCTGTCAGCATAGAGCACCAGAACATTGCCCGTAAGCCCCTTCAAGCCATCCTTGGCAGCAAGAACGGCGTGCGCAGTGCCAAGGCGATCTGTTTGTTCAAAGGTTGGATGCGGTGCAACGGTCTTGATCAGGTCCGGCATATCCGGGCCGACAACGACCATGGTCTTTGCGGCCTTCAGGTGGGAAGCGGTATCAATCACGTGACCCACCATCGGCTTGCCCGCGACCTTGTGCATGACTTTGGGCATTGCGCTTTTCATGCGCGTGCCCATCCCGGCGGCCAAAACAACAACACTCAGTTCAAGCGACATTTATAACCCTGTTGGCTGCGCCATTCCGCAGCATCCCCTTTGCAGGCACCATCACGATGAAGTGTGATGCAAATATTCCCGTTCGCAGCAAGTCTTAGAACATATTCCCGGACAGCAAAAGCCCATAAAGAATCACGTTTTGTTACCAGCTGTTAGCAGATGTTACCGATTGTTAATGGCACGGTTTCCGTTAAGTTCCTATAAACCATGCTGCACTTGTCACCACTGCCGCTAATTCACATCCAAGGAGCCCCACCCGATGGCCAAATTCATTCTGTTCGACCTTGATGGCACCCTGATTGACGGCGTCGATGACATCCTGTTTGCGATGAATGATTTGCTGGCGGCCCACGGGCATGCGCCACTTGTTCGTCATGATATTGAAGCCATGCTGGGTGATGGCACATGGATGCTGACCAAACGCGCCTTTGCCGCACGCGGATCAGAGCCCTCTGACGCGATGCTTGATGAACTCAACATCGATTTCAACGCGCGATATGTCGAAACCGACTACGCCTATACCCGCCTGTTTGAAAATGCCGAAACGGTCCTGCGCCAACTGAAGTCAGATGGCTGGACTATTGCGCTGGCGTCGAACAAACCCGAAGCGCCGTGCAAGGCAATCCTTACCAAGCTTGGCGTTGCCGATCTGTTTAGCGTCATCGCTGGTGGCGACAGCTTTGAGGTCAAAAAGCCTGATGGCCGTTTCCTTGGCTTTGTGCTGGGGCAGCTTGGTTTTGATAAATCAACCGACACCGCCATCATGGTCGGCGATCACGCCAATGATGTAAACGCCGCCCGTGCGGCAGGCATTCATGCGATTGCCGCTGCCATGGAAGTCGATGACGCCCGGGCCAAATCGCTTGGTGCGGATGCGGTTGTGACCGCCTATGCCGACCTTGTATCGGCGATGAACGGTATTGCTAATCGCGCCTGACAAAGCAAAACCGGCCAGCAATTCAATACTGGCCGGTCTGGAGTGGATCACATACCGCCCCCCGCGGCATGTGATCTGGGAAATCAAATCCCGACAGGATCAATCAATGACTGTCTTTGGGGATTGCCTTGCCGCGATGACCGACAAGGAAGTCGAAGTCAGCCCCCCGATCGGCACCAATGACCGATTTGTAATAGAGCGAGGCATAGCCGCTTTCCGGGACCGGAACGCTGTTTTTCCAGGCTTTCAGGCGCTGGGCCAGCTCTTCATCGCTGATATCGAGATGCAGGCGACGGTTGGGGACATCAAGTTCGATCATGTCGCCATTCTTAACGACGGCCAACGGCCCGCCTGCCGCGGCCTCGGGCGAGGTATGAAGCACCACCGTGCCGTATGCCGTGCCGCTCATGCGGGCATCTGAAATGCGGACCATGTCGGTGATGCCTTTACGCAGCACCTTGGGCGGCAGGCCCATATTGCCGACCTCTGCCATGCCCGGATAGCCTTTCGGACCGCAGTTTTTCAGAACCATGATGCAGGTTTCATCGATATCAAGGTCCTCGTCATAGATCTTGGCCTTGTAATCATCAATGTCTTCAAACACCACAGCCCGACCACGATGTGTCAGAAGTTCCGGGGTTGCAGCCGACGGTTTCAGGACCGCACCATTCGGGGCCAGGTTGCCCTTGACAACGGCAATGCCACCACTGGCGGTCAGGGCCTTTTCGAACGGACGAATAACGTCTTCGTTCCAGTTACGGACATCCTTGACCTGTTCCCACATGGTTTCACCCGAGACGGTCAGGGCATCATTATGAAGCTTGCCAGCCTCGGCCAGTGCCTTGATCACCACAGGCAAACCACCGGAATAGAAGAATTCCTCCATCAGGTAGTCACCAGACGGCTGCAGGTTCACAATCGTCGGGATATCACGGCCCAACCGATCCCAGTCATCAAGCGACAGATCGATGCCGACACGTCCGGCAATGGCAAGCAGGTGAATAACCGCGTTGGTCGAACCACCGATTGCGCCGTTGACCCGGATGGCGTTCTCGAACGCTTCCTTGGTCATAACGTCAGACGGTTTCAGGTCATCCTTGACCATCTGAACGATACGGCGACCGGTAATGTGCGCCATGACGCGACGGCGGCTGTCCACGGCCGGAATGGCCGCATTACCCGAAAGCGCCATACCAAGCGCCTCGGCCATGCTGGCCATGGTGGATGCGGTACCCATGGTGTTGCACGAGCCCGGCGACCGCGACATGGCAATTTCAGCTTCGAGGAAATCTTCGGTGCTGATCTTGCCGGCCTTGCGGTCCTCGGAAAGCTGCCACAGCGATGTGCCCGATCCGATATCCTCACCACGCCATTTGCCATTGAGCATCGGCCCACCGGTGACAACAATCGCCGGGATATCAACGCTGGCCGCCCCCATCAGAAGCGAGGGCGTGGTTTTATCGCAGCCGACCATCAGGACAACGCCATCAAGCGGCGTTCCGCGCAGCATTTCCTCGACATCCATGGATGCAAGGTTACGGAACATCATCGCGGTCGGGCGCAGCGTGCTTTCACCAGTGGAAAACACCGGGAATTCAAGCGGAAGACCACCAGCCTCGTAGATGCCGTGTTTGACGCGTTCGGCCAGATCGCGCAAATGGGCATTACATGGGGTCAGTTCCGACCAGGTGTTACAAATGCCAATCACCGGACGTCCGTCAAACAGATCCGATGGCAAGCCCTGGTTCTTCATCCAGCTGCGGTGATAGATATTGTCCTTGCTGGTTCCGCCGAACCACCCCTCTTGCGAGCGGAGGGTACGCGGCCAGGGTGCCGGTTTGAACTTCGTCATGCCCGTTTTCCTTTTTGACTTATTATCGTGACGGATCCGGTGATGTACGGTTGGGATGGCCGCACACAGGACTTTGAACGACACGCATCAGCAACCGGCGCCATAAACCAATTATGGTGAAGCCGGTTGGTGTGACCCCGATGCGTATCGTTCCGCGCCATCGTGTTGTTACGCCTTGTTTTTGTTGTAGACGTCGAGGATCACAGCCGCCAAAAGCACGAGGCCCTTGATCACCTGCTGCCAGTCAATACCGACACCGATAATCGACATCCCGTTATTCATGACACCCATGATCAATGCGCCAACGACGGCACCAATGACCTTGCCAACACCGCCTGACATCGACGCGCCACCAATAAAGACAGCGGCAATAACGTCAAGCTCAAACGCAAGACCTGCCTTTGGCGTTGCTGTATTCAGACGGGCGGCAAAAACCAGCCCGGCAAGGGCGGCCAACATGCCCATATTGGCGAATGTGAAGAAGGTCAGGCGTTTGGTATTGATGCCCGAAAGCTTGGCTGCTTTTTCATTCCCGCCGAGCGCATAGATACGACGACCAAGGGTGGTTGAGTTGGTGATGAAGGTAAAGATCGCAATCAGAACCGCCATGATCACCAGAATGTTTGGCAATCCGCGATAGGTCGACAGCAGATAGGTCACAAACAGGATCGCAATCCCCGCAACCGCGTGTTTGATGACAAATACGGCCATCGGTTCTTCGACCGCGGCAAACTTCTCCTGCTTGGCGCGCGAACGCAGACCAAGGATCGGCAGCAATGCCGCCAGAACCACACCCAGCGTCATCGAAAAGACGTTAAAGCGTCCTTCGATCAGACCACCAAAGAAGTCCGGGATAAAGCCCGACGACATCGCCTGGAAGCTGTCGGGGAACGGACCAACCGATGCCCCGCCCAGAAGTGCCAGCGTCAAGCCCTTGAACACCAGCATCCCTGCCAGCGTCACAATAAAGGACGGAATGCGCCAATAGGCCACCCAATACCCTTGGGCTGCACCAATGATGGCCCCGGCAATCAGGCAGACCGGAACGACAAGAACGGTTGGCAAATCCCAATTAACGATCATCACGGCGGCCAGCGCACCGATGAAGCCAACGACAGAGCCGACCGAAAGGTCAATATTGCCGCCAACAATCACCAGCAACATGCCAACAGCCATGATGATGATATAGCTGTTTTGCAGGAACAGGTTGGTCAGGTTGACCGGCTTGAGCATGATGCCGCCGGTCAGGACCTGGAAGAAGGCCAGAATGGCAACCAGCGCAACAACCATGCCGTATTCACGAATGTGGGTGCGCAGATAGTAGCCGATTGATTTGGTTTCAGTATCCGTCATTGTCTGTTCCTCAGCCTTTCAGGATCATGCGCATGATTGCTTCCTGGCTTGCGTCTTTTGCCGCAAGCTGTCCTTTGATCTCACCTTCGTTCATGACGTAGATGCGATCGCACATGCCCAGAAGCTCCGGCATTTCCGACGAGATCATGATGACCCCCTTACCGTCGGCTGCCAGTTGGTTGATAATCGTATAAATCTCGTATTTCGCCCCGACATCGATGCCGCGCGTCGGCTCATCAAGAATGAGCACCTCGGGTGCCGCAAACAGCCATTTTGACAAAACGACTTTCTGCTGGTTGCCGCCCGAAAGGTTCATCACCTTCTGTGCGACATTAGGCGTTCGAATGTTGATTTTTTCCCGGTATTCCTCGGCAACAGATCGTTCTGCGCCGTCATTGAGAACACCGTTTTCCGAAACACCCGGCAAATTGGCCAGTGTAATGTTGGTCGTGATGCTTTCTTCAAGGATCAGACCCATTTCCTTGCGGTCTTCGGTGACATAGGCCAGTCCCGATGCAATCGCCTTTTCCACGGTCGATACATCGACCGGCGTGCCATTGATCAGGACTTCACCGGAAATATCTGTGCCATAGGACTGACCAAAGATGCTCATGGCAAGTTCGGTCCGACCAGCGCCCATCAGGCCCGCAATACCGACAACTTCACCGGCCGCAACATCAATGCTGACATTATCAACGACCTTGCGTTCGGGATGCAGCGGATGGGTTGCCGACCAGTTGCGGACTTCCATCAACTTGCCTGAACCGATACTTGGCGTGCGTTCCGGATAGCGGTGCGCCATATCGCGCCCGACCATGTCCTTGACGATATGGTCTTCGGTAATGTTGCCACCGCGCGCATCAAGGGTCGAAATCGCCTTGCCATCGCGGATAACCGTGATGCGGTCTGCCACCCGGTTGATTTCATTGAGCTTATGCGAAATCAGGATCGAGGTAATGCCCTGCGCCTTGAATTCCAGCAACAGTTCGAGCAGTTTCTGGCTGTCATTTTCCTGAAGACTGGCTGTTGGCTCATCAAGGATCAGCAGCTTCACTTTTTTCGAAAGCGCCTTGGCAATTTCGACCAGTTGCTGTTTGCCAACACCGATATTGGTGACCAACGTCGCCGGGTTTTCTTTCAAACCGACTTTTGACAGCAACTCACCGGTGCGCGCAAAGGTCGCAGGCCAGTTGATCACGCCATTTTCGCTGATTTCGTTGCCCAGAAAAATGTTTTCGGCAATCGACAGCAACGGCACAAGTGCCAGTTCCTGGTGAATGATGATGATCCCGCGTTCTTCACTGTCGCGGATATCCTTGAATTCCTGCACCCCACCATCATAAAGGATGTCACCTTCATAGGTTCCGTGCGGATAAACACCGCTCAGCACCTTCATCAGGGTGGATTTACCTGCACCGTTTTCGCCACAAAGCGCGTGGATTTCCCCGCGTTCAACTTTGAGGCTGACATCATCCAGTGCCTTCACACCCGGGAAGGTCTTGGTGATGTTCTTCATTTCCAGGATGGTATCCATCCGGTCCTCCCACTGCCATTGACACTGCAACGGCGTCTTCGTCTGCTTTGGTCTTTGTTTTCCTGGAAACCAGTCGGGCGAGTTGCCCTAGAAACCCTAAGAAAAGTGGCCCCGGCGCAAACGCCGGGACCTTCAATGCCTAAGCGCTTATTGCACTTCGTCTTTGGTGTAATAGCCTGAACCAATAAGGATTTCTTCCCAGTTGGATTTATCAACCATGATCGGCTCAAGCAGGTAGGAAGGAACAACCTTCACACCATTGTCGTAAGTGCTGGTGTCGTTGATGGTCGGCTTTTCGCCTGCAAGGACACTGTCCACCATCGAAACGGTCACGCGTGCAAGTTCACGGGTATCCTTGAAGATGGTGGAATACTGTTCACCAGCCAGGATCGACTTGACCGACGGCAGTTCAGCATCCTGACCGGTCACGATCGGCATTTTCATATCGCCGGAACCGTAACCAACGCCTTTAAGCGACGACAGGATACCAATCGACAGCCCGTCATACGGCGACAGAACACCATCGACTTCTTCATCGGTGTAATGTGCCGACAGAAGGTTATCCATACGGGCCTGAGCAACCGCACCATCCCAACGCAGGGTACCGACCGTGTCCATGCCCATCTGGCCGGATTTGATCACGATGGTTCCCTCGTCGATCAGCGGCTGCAGGATCGACATCGCACCGTTATAGAAGAAATACGCGTTGTTATCATCCGGCGAACCGCCGAACAGTTCAACATTATAGGGCGGCTCACCCGATTCAATCAGGCCATCAACCAGCGAGGTGGCCTGCTGAACGCCGACCTGGAAGTTGTCGAAGGTGGAATAATAATCGACATTCGGGCTTTCAACGATCAGGCGGTCATAGGCGAAGACCTTGATGCCTGCTGCTGCTGCGTTTTCCAGCGCATTCGAAAGCGTGGTGCCGTCAATCGCCGCGATCACAAGGACGTCGACGCCCTTAACGATCATGTTTTCGATCTGGGACAGCTGGTTGGGAATATCGTCTTCTGCGTACTGAAGATCGGTTTTGTAGCCGGCAGCTTCAAACTGCTCGACCATGGAATTTCCGTCGGAAATCCAACGTGCCGAAGATTTGGTGGGCATTGCGATCCCGACATAGCCTTTTTCATCGGCATGGGCGTAACCGCCGGAAATCATCGGGCTCATCATTGCGGCCGCGCCAAAGGCGACCCCTGCCATTACGGCACCGAGACGTTTCATAGCTATCCTCCCTAAAAGACACGGCATACATGCCATTATTCTTTACGCCCGACTTTCACAGGCATTCGTGACCTGCATACGTCGTGTCTTTGTTTTCAATTGATATTGCATCCTATTTCCCAAAGGACACGGCGCCATTATTCAGACGCCCTACATAACAATCAAATAAACATTTTCGAAACTTGCATATCAAAATTGATATACTAAAATCACGCCATACCGGAGGAATCCATTATGGCCAAGACATCCAATCTGCTCCCGCTCAGTTCTGCGAAATCCCTGCTTTTCCGCTCTGGCAACCTGTTTCAGAGGGGGCTTAAGCTTAGTCATCTGCGCATGATTGTCGCGATGGAAGAGACCGGTCAGATCAGTCTGGCGGCTGACATGCTCAAGACATCCCAACCGGCGGCCTCTAGACTATTGTCTGAGATGGAAAACATCCTTGAGGCGCGCTTGTGTGTCCGAAGTGCGCGCGGGATCGAGATGACCAATGCCGGACGCGCCCTTGCCAGACGCGCGCGCAGCATGCTGATTGAAATCCGCGAAGCCGAACGCGAGATCGAGGACATCAAACATGGTGGCGGCACTGTCTTCATTGGCGCTGTGACCGCAGCGGCCGTTGAACTGGTGGTGCCCGCCATCCGAAGCGTCCAGGCCGTCAACTCGTTGCTTGAAGCCCATGTTGGCGTCGGACCGTCGCATTTGCTAATCAAGGATTTGCTGGCCGGTGATCATGACTTTGTCATTGGCCGCGTGCCCGAGGACATGGACCCACGCCTGTTTAACATCCGCGAAATCAGGAGCGAGAAAATCCGCCTGATGGTTCGGACCGGCCATCCGCTGCTTGAAAGCAACAAACCGATCACGCTGGCCCGCCTTGCCCAGTTCGAATGGATCTTGCCACCGCCGGGCAACCTAATGCGTCGCACGATCGAGGATGTGTTTATTTCACGCCACCTGCCCTTGCCGCATTCGAGTTTGAATTCCGCATCCCTTCTGGTGACGCTGGCGACCCTATCAGACACCAACGCCATCGCCCCGATGGCCGAGGAAGTCACAACCCTTCTGACCAGTGGAGGGCTGATTACCGAACTGCCCTTTGATGGCGTGATTGAAATTAAACCCTATAGTCTGATCACCGCGCGCGGCCATCGGCTTTCACCCTCGGCACAACTGGTTTCCGATCATATTCTTGCACGCATCGAAAAACCGCATGGCTAGGCTGATCGTCATGCAATTGTTTGCACTGTGAAGCTCTCCAAAACTGGCGTAAGCTTCTGAGACAAAACAAGACATGTTGTGACCGAGAGTAAAACATGCCCGCAAGCCTTCGATATCTCAGCGCCTTGTTCGTCGCCGTCTCGCCCCTGATCGCAACGGGCGCGCATGCCAGTGCGACCGATGACAGCACGGCGGAAATGTCCGACATGGACCGCCCGGCCGCCTTTGCGGTCATGGACATGCGTGCCAGCACTGCCTGGATGATCAACCATTTTCAGTGGCTGGAGCCGAACGAAGAGGCGCTTGAAACGCTTGTGTTTTCGGCGGGCAAAGGTCCGATGCGGCTTGATTTCGTCATGGACAATATCGTTCCGTCCTATTGCGAACTCCGCCCCGATCCCGAGAATTGCGATGGTCCGGGCGTCCCGGTCAGCTGGATGGAAGATGTCCCGCAAACCATCTGCATGGATATTCCGCTCGTGCTTAAGGCGCGCCACAAGGATGTTTTGAAAAAGGCCGACCTTCTGTGCCTGCAACCGCAAAGCAACCTGCTTTTCCCCGATGACTGGATTGCCGGCAACGGCTGGCCGCAAGTCCATCTGCACCAGACCGTGACACCGCGCAAAATCCGCCATGACGGCAGCACGGCGATTATTGACCTTGTCATTACCGATGCCATTGCCACGGGCATCGCCAACCTGTCCGAACAGGGCTATGGACCGGCCAAGATCGGCATGAGCGATGATGAACTGCGCGATGTGATCGGCCCGAACCTTGATACCTTTATTGCCGGCGATGATGAAAGCTGCACCTATCTGCAACGCGATCTGGATCCGTCCGGACTGGGCTACATGGTCCTTGATGGCAAACTTGCCCGCGTGTCGCTTTATGGTGACGAGCATGATGTTGCCACAAGCCTCGTGCGCACCCGCAATGGCCTTTCCATTGGATCGACCAAGGAAGACGTGTATGCCGCCTTTGCCGGCCAAACCTTGATCGAGGAAGAAAATGAATATCTTGGCCCGGACGGGCGCTATGTCACCTGGTGGCAGGATGACGCCAAAACGCACGGCATCCGCTTTGAGATTGATGAAAGCGGCACGGTCATCGCCATTCATGCTGGCAGCGATGCAATCACATTGATCGAAGGCTGCGTCTAATCCCCGGCAACAAAGCGTCACCGCATTTTCTTTGCCGTTGACTTGGCAATTGACTTGCAGGGCCAAGCCGGTAAAAGCGCGTCTTGCGCAGATCATACAGATCTCGCCAATACCCAAAACCAACAACAATATTGCCATCCCCTTGCCGCAAAGCCCGACCAGAACGGCGTGCTTGCGGAGACACGAACACGAATGCAAACACCCATAACGTCCAACCTTGTTGTCCTTACCGGCGGTCCCGGTACGGGCAAAACCACATTGATCAATCATCTTGATGACCGGGGCTTTGACACCAGCCCCGAGGTGGCGCGTGCCATCATCGAAGAGCAGCTTGAACGCGGCGGCACCGCCTTGCCGTGGGAGGATAATGATGCCTATGCCGGGCTGATGTTCCGACGATTCATTCGCGCATGGCAGGAAGATATCCAGAACCACCCGCGCACGGTTTTCTGTGACCGCGGCCTGCCCGACACCTTGGCGCACCGCAGGCTTTCTGGATTACCGGAAAACCCCGACCTCATCCGCGCGATCAATACCTATCGCTATCACCGGGTGGCGTTCGTCCTGCCGCCCTGGTCGGAAATCTATAAAAACGATACGGCACGCACACAAAGCTTCTCCGAGGCCGTCAGAACATATGTCGTGCTGTGCCGGACCTATCATGAATGCGGCTATGAACTGGTCGAAATTCGCAAAGGCCCGGTCGAACAACGCGCCGCCCAAATCCTTGCCCGCCTGAAACTCTAAGAAACACGCCCCAAGATGACGTCAAACAACCCCACATCCCGATTTGCCAAACGTGCCGTCATGGCATGCACGGCCGCAGTAACGATGATCACCAGCCTACCGGCGATTGCCGCCTGCTATGACTGGCCGCTGCGCGAATATCGCGGCAACTATGCCTATGACGGGGACACGATTTATGTCGCCATTCCCGGCCTGCCGGATGAAATAGCCAATATGTCGGTGCGCGTGCGCGGTATTGATACGCCAGAAATACGCGGCCAATGCGACAGTGAAAAGCAACTGGCGCAAAAAGCGCGGGACTATGCCCGCCAACGCCTGAAGTCTGCGACATCGGTGCAGTTCTGCGAACCGGAATGGGGCCGTTATGGCGGGCGCGTGGTGGCGTCTGTGCGGATCGATGGCAGCCCGCTTGATCTTGAGCTGATCGAAAACGGCCTTGCCCGCCCCTATGACGGCAAAACCAAACGCCAGCCCTGGTGCCAAGGTTGAGTGCCAAGGTTGAGTGTCAGGTCTGATCAGATCGGCCTTTGATGTCACTTCGGTGTGAAGTCACTGGACAACAGCGATATTCCAACCATCTTTGCAAAAAGGAAATCGCCCGACCGAAGTTCAGAAAGGCTTGAGTGACGAAATATGAGCAAATATCACAAAGACCCGGATGCCATCCGCGACCTGTCGCCTGAACAGTATTATGTGACACAGGAAAGCGGCACCGAACCGCCGTTTCGCAATGATTTCTGGGATCACAAGGAAGACGGGCTTTATGTCGATATCGTCTCGGGCGAGCCACTTTTTACCTCGCGCGACAAATTCGATAGCGGCTGTGGCTGGCCAAGCTTTGTGAAGCCTGTCCAATCCGACCATATCGTCGCCAAAGAAGACAACACACATGGCATGCGCCGGATTGAAGTCCGATCCAAACATGGTGACAGCCACCTTGGCCACGTCTTCCCCGATGGCCCGAAGGATCGCGGTGGATTGCGTTATTGCATCAACTCGGCGTCCCTTCGCTTTGTCGCGATCGAGGATCTTGAGGCCGAAGGATACGGCGAGTATCGCCACTTATTCGAATAAACAGACAAAAAAGACCGGCATCTGGCCGGTCTTTTTATTTGTATGAGGATTAGAAATCACACTCAAAAATCACCGGGCGCACATTGCAGGCAAGTCAGCCCCATATCGCGCCATTTATCGACCACCCGTCTGCGGTCATCGACCACAAGCCAGGGATTAAAGCCATCCTCGATGATCTTGGCCAGCAGGTCTTCCTTGACCTCTTCGTCGGTGCGGTGATCGGCATCCATGGGGCGCAGATACATACCATCAAACGGGATATCATGCGCACGCAGCCAAGCTTCTGATCGGTGTTGCCAGCCCGCCGGGCGGCCCGAACAGATCAGGATCGCATGGCCGGATGCATGCAGGATGCGCAACAGTTTCTCGATATTTTCAATCGGTTTGGCGTGGTCCATGGCGTCAAAGAACGCATCCCACTGTTTTTCCACACCATGAACCAGATGCCCCAAAGCATCGGCATCAAAATGCGCCAGCGTGCCATCCATATCGAACACGACTGCATCACGCGCATCACGGGCTTTGGGTTCAGTCACGCAGAAATCTCCTTGATCAGGTTTTCGGTCAAATTTTCATACTCCCAGCCGATTTCCATCGGGCGGAACAGGATCGGTGTGGCGTTGGGCACGCGCGGGCCATCGGCCTCAAACCCGGTCATGTAAAGAATGCAGCGCGCCACCCCGGAATGGGCAACGATCACGGTCAGGTCATCGCTGACCTCGGCCAGGGCCTGTTGCATGGCAAAGGACACGCGTTGGCACATGGCATCAAACCCCTCGCCATTGGGGGGCGTGTCAAAGCGCGGGCACAGTTCCGAGATCGGACGGCCTTCCAGATCGCCCCAATGACGTTCGCGCAGACCGTCAAGCACCCTGGCGTCATAATCGGGCAACACCAGATTGGCCGTCGTGCGTGCCCGGTCCTGCGGGCTGACATAAACCGCCCGCCATTTCGCCATCGCCATTAGTGGTGCAATCGCCTCCGCCTGTTCGCGGCCAGTTTCATTCAGCGGTGGTTCGTTTGACCCGGCAATGATACCCGCCCGGTTGGCATCGGTTTCCCCGTGTCGGATGAAGACAAACGGCAGCTTGGGAAAATCGAACTTTTCAGCGGCATAGATCATGACCGGACATCACCTTTGTTGGAGAACGCATGCATTACAAATAGAACCGATCTGCAAGCTGTAGCCGCCCGTCAAACCCGTCGACAAGTCCAAAATCCTCGGGCCGGCTGGTGAAAAGCGGCACGACCTGCATCGCGTGACATTGATTGGCGAGATCAATCACATGGCTTGCCAATGGGTGCACGTTCCAACGCCGGAAATGGGCATGGCCCTTTTCGACCATCTTGCGCGCCTCGATCGGCATGAAACCGGTAAAGATCACATGCGCACTTGCCCCCATGCGACCGGCATCCTGCCACTGATCAATCAGTTCACGCGCCTTGCCAAAGGTCGCGCATGGCGCATGACACAAAAGCAACCGTGCATCCGGATTGAAATGCTTTGCCTTGTCCTTAAGACTGCGCAACTGGCGGATCGCGTCACTTGCGACATAATCCGATCCATGGGCATCAAGCACCTGTTTGACCTGCCCATAACAACGATCATCCATCGACCAGTCTGTCAGGCTATGACGTTCAAACAGAAGCGCCATTTCCGCCGCGCGGCCACTGGGCGGCACAGGAAACAGGATTTGCCCATCGAGCTTGGTCATGGTGGTCAAAAGGCTATCAATGCGGACCTGCTGGGTCAGTTGTTCCATGCCGTAAGACGCATCAAGCAGGACCGTTGCGGCATCAGGCGGCGCGTCATAAAGGAAGTAATCAGATTCCTGACAGAAATCGCCGGAATACAGCACCCCGCCCCCCAGTTCGAAATGCAGCCACACCCCGCCAAATGAATGGCCGGTGCGTCCGGTGGTGACGGTCACGCCATCGACCTGAATTTCCCCATAAGGCGGCAAGGGGATGACATTGGCGCCCTTGGGAAGGGAACGCGCAGTAACTTCGGTGCAATAGATCGGCAAACCGGCATCAACGATTTCGCCGGCCGCCCCGATATGGTCGATATGATCGTGGGTAATGAAAACAGCGTTAACTTTATTAAGCCACGCCGGATCAAATCCCTGATCACTTTCGGGACCGACGCCGCAATCAAGCAGCCAGCGCCGGTTAAAGAATTCTAGTCGCAAACAGGCCGGTCCCTTTTCACCAAGACCGGAAAGAACACGCATACGGGCTGACATCAGGCGGCCTCACCCGACATGCGGTCAAACACCCAGCCGTCATTGACCTGAAGGCCGACTTGCTCTCCGATCCGGGCCCGGCGGTTGGCATAGACCGGCAATGTCTGATCCGCGCCAATCCGAACCGACAGGCGGAACCGCCCGCCGAGATAGACGCAATCATCAACTTGACCACGCAACGGCGCATCATCCGTGACCCAGACGTCTTCTGGCCGTAGACAAAGACCGGCATTGGCCGTATTCACAGTCGTAAGGCCATCGGCCAGTTTCGGGCAGATGCGCGCGGTAATGCTGCTTTGCCCCAACTGGACGGAGCAATTGCCGTTACTTCCGACCGTCACACCTTGTACCGGCAAAACCGCCCCTGCCCCGACAAAGCCCGCCACCATCAGATCAGCCGGTTCGCGATAAAGCGTTTCAGGCGCTGCCATCTGGCGAATATGGCCCTTGTCCATCACCGCAATCCTATCCGCCATCGCCATGGCCTCAGCCTGGTCATGGGTGACGTAAATCATCGTCGCCCCGGTGCGGCGATGGAAATCAAGAAACGCCTGCTGCATGGTTTCACGCAGGTGGACATCAAGGTTGGCCAACGGTTCATCAAGCAACACCGCCCGCGGCTCCATGACAAGGCACCTTGCCAATGCCACACGCTGACGCTGCCCGCCTGATAGTTCCGACGGACTGCGATTGGCATAGGGGCCAAGGGCAACGATATCAAGCGCCTCGGCAATCTTGCGATCCTGATCGGCACGGCTGAGCCCGCGCACCTCAAGCGGATAGCCGACATTGCGCGCGACCGTCATATGCGGCCACAGGGCATAGGACTGAAACACGATGCCAAGATTGCGATCCTCGGGACTGATCATGACGTTGTTTTCAGGACTTGCCATGACCTGACCACCGAGTGAAATCTGACCGTGATCGGGTTCCTCGAACCCGGCGAGCAAGCGCAAAAGCGTCGTCTTGCCGCAGCCGGACGGGCCAAGAAGGGCTACGAATTCACCATCGGCAATATCAAGCGAGACCTGATTGACCGCCCGATAATCGCCAAAGCATTTGGTAATGCGCGAAAGATTTATGTCTGCCACGGTACAACTCCTTTGGGCAAACGACGCGCGGCAAGCTGAAAACAGCTCATCAGCGCGATCACCACAAGGACGACCAGAACCGCCACGGCCGAGGCCAGAACGGTGTCGCCACTGTCATCAAGATTGAAAATCAGAACGCCCAACGTCTCGTTCCCGGCCGACCACAAAAGGGCCGAAACGGTCAGTTCGTTAAAGGCGGTCAGGAACACCAAAAGTGCACCGGCCGCAGCCGAAGGTGCGGCAAGCGGCAGCAAGATATCGCGCAAGCGTCGCGACAACCCTGCGCCACAGGCCTGGGCGGCTTCTTCAAGGGCCGGGTCAAGCTGGGTAAAGCTGTTCATCACCGGCCGAAGCGCGATCACAAGGAACCGCGCAAGGTAAGCGACAAAAATGATCGCAAGCGTGCCATACAAACTGACATCAATCAGCGGAATGCGGATAAACAGCAAGATGCAGGCAATCGCCAAAACCACGCCGGGCAAGGCATAGGGCACCTCGACCAGAAGATTGATCAGCTTGGTCAGGTTCGAAGGCCTGCGCACCATCACATAAGCCAGCGGCAAACACATCAGAACAAGCGTCACCGCCGCCCCCACGGACAGAACAAAACTGTTCTGAAACGCGCGAATGGTGGATAGCTGCACAAACATGACTTCGTGGAACGCCTCAAACGTGGCATTGGCGAATGTCAGCTTGACGCCAAAGGCCGGCACCAATGCGGTGGTAAACAGGGCCAAAAGCGGAATGACCAGAATGGCGACCAATACCGCCCAAAGGGCTATTTCAACCAAGCTTCGGCGCGCACCGAGTTTGACATCCAACGGGCGCCCAACCATGCCCATCAGGCGATAGTCACGTTTGGACAGCAAACGGTGATGCAGCGCCACACCGCAAATCGCAATCGCGCCGATCAGCATGGCAAGAACGGAAACCTCACCCAGAACGGACGGGCCAAAACCGGCAAGCTTTTGATAAATCAAAGTCGGCAGGGTCTGATAGCCTGCCGGAATGCCCAGCATCGCCGGAATGCCAAAGTTGCCAAGCGCGGTGACAAAGGCCATGGCGGTGCCGGCAATCAGGCCCGGACTGGTCAGCGGCAAAATGATCTGCCACCACAAACGCCCGCCGCGTGCACCCGCCAGACGGGCGGCTTCGATCTGTTCGCGCGGCAACATGCGCAGGTTTGCGCGCAATGTCAGAAACACGATGGAGGCATGCTGAATACCCAGCAAAAGGGCGATACCTTCTGCGGAATAAAGTGGTTGGGGCGATCCCAACGGCGGGGCCATGCCAATGGCGTTTAAAAGCGCACTGCTGGGTCCGGTCAATTGAACCCAGCTGAGTGCTGTGATCTGTGGCGGGATCATCATCGGGATCATGAAACAGAACACCAATGCCGCCTTGGCGCGGATATCGGTCAGTGCGACCAAAAAGGCAAAAGAACCACCAATCAAAAGGGAAATAATCGTTCCCAGACCGGCGGTATAAAGACTGTTTGCCGTGGCCCGCCAGGTTGATGAATTGCCCAGCACGTCACGAAAATAATCAAACGAAGGCACACCACCGACCATCACGCCTTCAAACCCAAGGCGCAGGATCGGCAAAATCGAAATAATAAATACCGGCACCACCAACCAAATCAGCAACCGGTCCGAAGACCGGTTGCCATTTGGTTTGGCGATTATGCCAGGCAGAACGCCGCGAAGGCGACCTGTAGCCTGCATTATTCAGCCCCGAACATGTCTGCGAATTTCTGTTTGTTGGCTTCGGCCTGTTCCAGCGCGATGGCCGGATTGAAGTCCATCAACTTGATCTCGCTGCGTGCCGGGAAACCGGCCGGAAGCGCCATGTCGTTGCGCGCCGGGATGTAGCCCATATCAAGCACTAGTTCCTGCCCCTGTTCGGACAGAAGGAAGTCAACGAACTTGTGCGCGGCATCAACGTTCTTGGCGTCTTTCATGATCGCGACCGGCTCGGTCACATAGGTCACACCTTCAGACGGGAAGACGAAATCAACCGGCGATCCATCGGCCTTGCCGCGGATGGCAAGGAAGTCGACAACC
The DNA here is from genome assembly GCF_037027205.1 of Thalassospira sp. CH_XMU1458. Lineage (NCBI taxonomy): Bacteria > Pseudomonadati > Pseudomonadota > Alphaproteobacteria > Rhodospirillales > Thalassospiraceae > Thalassospira > Thalassospira sp. CH_XMU1458. Next base: position 1,367,686 of record NZ_JAYMDW010000002.1, read on the forward strand.
ACACCATACGGCTTTTCACCCGATGCAACCGCCTTGAAGGTACCGCCATTGCCACCCTTGGCGCGTGCTTCGTTGGCTGCCAATGCCTGATAGTAATCCCAGCCAAGATCCTTGTTCTCGGTCAGGGTGGAGAGATGAATAAGGGCCGCACCGGAATAAAGCGGGCTTGGCATTGCAATCTGGTTTTTCACCGCCGGATCAGCAAGATCTTTCCACGATGTCGGGGCTTTGACAGCGGTGTTATAGACGATGCCGCTGGTGATCAGCTTGGTCGAATAGTAATAGCCTTCACCATCATAAAGACCGTCTTCATAAGCACTTGCCTCGCCCGATTTATAGGCCTGCAGCTGCCCTTCCTGCTTGAGACCTTCAAGCGTTACGGTATCGGCAATCAGAAGAACATCCGGGCGCGGGTCGCCGGCAGCGATTTCTGCACGCAGTTTCGCCATCAGTTTGGTGGTGCCGTCACGGACCCACTCAACTTCAATATCGGGGTTGGCAGCCATAAAGGCATCAACAGTGGTCTGGGCATCCTTGTTCGGCTGGCTGGTATAAAGAACCAGCTTTTCAGCAGCCTGCCCCACAATCGGCAGCATCATCGCGGCAGAGGCAACCGCAGCAAGAAGAACGTTACGCATGATCGGCATCCCTATAGATCGAAAAGAAGGTTTCGTTCGAAAATGTTTCGATCCGGAAGCTATCGGGATTTCGATTTCAGTTGTGTGACAACACCAAGAATTAAATGTTTCAATAGGAAAACCGGGCTATGCAGCGGTGTTTCGGCCTGTCTATACTCAGATCAGAAGCGAAATAACAACTTTCGAACGAAAGAATAACCGTGACTAAAACGTCTGATGCAGTGCCCCTTGACCGCCGACGCGACCGCATCGTCGCCCTTGTCAAATCGACCGGCTTTATGGCGGTCGAGGAACTGGCACGCCGGTTTAACGTCTCGGTCCAGACGATCCGTACCGATTTGCGCGACCTTCATGAACAGGGGCGTGTGTTTCGCCGTCATGGCCTTGCGGGCCCGGCACCCGATCCGGATAACTCGGCCTATGAAAAGCGCGAAGTCTGGAACCGAACGGGCAAGATGGCGATTGCCGCCAAGGTGGCTGATCTGATCCCGGAGGGCTGCACAATCGCGATTGGCACCGGCACCACTGCCGAACTTGCCGCCCAACATCTGGCATCGCATCGCAACTTAACGGTTCTCACAAACAATCTGCATGTGGTGATGGCGCTGCAAAACGCGCCGAATGTCACACTGCGCCTTGCCGGTGGCACCGTTCGGACCCGTGACTTGGATATAATTGGTGCAGACAGTGCGGACTTTTTCGGCAGCATGCGCGCCGATTTCGGGATTGTCAGTGTTGGCGGGATGAGTGACGAAGGTGATTTGCTGGACTTCAACATGGACGAAGTCCGTGCACGGCGCGCACTGGTATCGTGCTGCGATCACGCCATCCTGATGATCGATGAGAAAAAAGTTGGCCGCAAGGCGCTCTGCCGTGACGGCCATGCCAGCGATTTTCAGACTGTGTTGCTCAACACCGCGCCAAGCGATGCCCTGCAACGCGCACTGGTCAAGGCGCGCAGTCAGATTGTTGTGGTGTCTTAATTAGCAAACAAGCGTTGCTTCTTCGCTGATGGTCAGATCACCTTCGACATGCAGGGTGTGGTTGGGTGCAACCGCCTTCCAGCTATCGCTTTCCGTATCAAGCGGCTCGGAGACGACAATCACGTGATCATCGCGTTTGCGCCAGTAAAGTGATGGTGGCTTGTCGTCGCTGGCATGGCGGATGGCGCAGACGCTTTTGCCGTTTGACAGGCAGGCGGTGAAGCGGAACGGAGAGGTCGCACCGCGCACCTTCATTTCGTTTTCGACAACCTCGATTGTGCGGCGAATGGCGCGGTGCGGGTCATCACGCAGGCCGAGCGTCAACATCAGGCAAAAGATCAGTTCGCTATCGGTGGAGCCCTGTCGGCCTTCGTAAAATTCGTCTTCGATCATCATTTCCAAGGATCGGCGCACCAGCGGGTAATCACCAATCTGGCCGTTATGCATGAAAAGATACTGGCCGCTGGAAAACGGGTGGCAGTTGGTGCGACTTGTATGGGTGCCGGTCGAGGCCCGGACATGGGCAAAGAACAGGCCCGAGCGGATATGGTGGGCAAGTGACCGCAGGTTCGGGTCATTCCAGGCCGGCAGGATTTCGCGATAAAGCCCCGGTGTCGGGCGTTCGTCATACCAGCCAAGGCCAAAGCCATCGCCATTGGTCGGCGTTTTGGCCTGTTCGGCATGCAGGCTTTGTTCGACCAGTGAATGGCGCGGCTCAAAGACCAGCTTTTCCAGATAAACCGGATCCCCGATATAGCTCAGCCAACGACACATGATTTGCCCCCGCACATGAATTTTGATCGCGCACATCTAAGCCGGATAATCACAGCATGGTCAATGTGATATTGTGTGTCTCTGTCCTGATTTCAGGGCATGGCTAAAAGTCCGGCACTTGTTGGCAAAAAGAACAACAAACCTCTTGCCAAGGCGGGTGATTGTCCGTATTTTCCGCGCCACAAAATGAATCGTGCTGGTGTAGCTCAGCTGGTAGAGCGGCGCATTCGTAATGCGTAGGTCGTAGGTTCAAATCCTATCACCAGCACCATTTTGTAAAACAAAGACCCGCCAAGACGCAGCCTGCTGCATCTTTGGCGGGTTTTGTGTTTTCTGGCCGTTTGCAGCGCAATCTTTTCACATTCCCCCCACCCGATGCGTCTGTTTGCAAGGAACCGTTATAACTTCTTGCAGATCAGGGGCGGCATGATGGCGGCCCTTTTGAGTGTTGCAAGACACCATTGGGGAGTGCAGGCATGACCGATAGTGACGCGCCCAAACCAGCCAAGGCTTCGACCAAATCCAGCGACAATTCCGATAACGGGCAACCGTCATCCGAGGCCGGCGCGGCAGACGCCGAAAACAATCTGCGCGAACCAACCGAAGCCCCGGACGCGATCAGCTCCGAACAGGCCGCCGTTGACATGATGGCAGCCCTTTGCCGTGACTTTGGCTTGCCGGGCTTTGAGCAAGCCGCATCGAGCGGTTCGGCTCAGCCGTCACAGCCAATGGAAACCGCATTCCAGATCATTCAACGTTATCTGCTTGATGGCGGGACGTCATCGCCAACCCCAATAACTGCAAGTGCGCCGACGGAAGGCTACACCAGCCCGCTTGAAAACATGGACCCTTGGTACAGTACTGATAGTGGTTCGGCTGCCACCAATATCCCGGGCAGTTCTACGGACGAGCAATGGGGTGTAACCACAATCCATGCGGACGGCAGCACAACCGAAATGACCGGCCCCGTCATCCGTGATGACATGTTCCGCACCGCCATGCCGACCCTTCAGGGCAAGGCAGACACCACCGCCGATACGCCCGACTGGGCAATCAGCATGGAACAGGGCTATCCCCTGTCGCCGACCAAGACCAGTGCACAAACAGCCATTTCTGCGAAAATGCTGGCACCGGATGTGCCAAAATCCTTGTGCAAATGGTCCTTGCATGTCGGTGCATCAACAGATGCGCAGTCCGAACTTTCGGTTACGGCACCGAATGCGGCCCCGTCACAATTGCGTGCGCTTCTGTTTGATGCAATCGATGCCGATGGCACAGCCCCCCAGATGTCCGAAGTGCCGATTTATGGCGGTGCACCGCATGCCATCCATCTTGAACAGACGGTTGGCGCGACGGGCAGTGAAGCAACCCCGGATGTGGCGTTGATCCGTCTGATCTTTGCTGATCGTGCACCGGTGCCGATCCATCTGGAATATGTCGGTACCCTGCCCAGCCCCATCGTTGCGGGCAATGTGATGGTCGCCCCCAATTCCAGCGTCCCGTTTTGGGTGCAGATCACCCCGCCCAGCGAAGGCGACAAGGGGGCCGGTCTTGTTGTTCTGGTGCGCTATGAAGCCGAGACCAGCTTTGATGTCACCGCCCAGCTGATGACCCAGGCCAGAACCAGCACCCCAACCGCGATCCTGAGCTGCAATGCCCAGCATGATCAGTCGGCCTGCCGGGCTGCCAGCATGATCTCAGATAGCAGAGGACGGCTTGAAACCGGGTTGACCGGTCTGCCAACCGATCCCAATGCTGCCGATCTTGAAAAATACGGGTTCATCCCACCGGCCTTTATGCTTGATGCAGATATAAGCGCATCGGCATCAGCAGCGGCGTCGACACCAGCAGCGGCGAAAGCTGCGCCCACACCCACGCCGGCGAAATCTGGCGCAGCGGCAAAAACATCCGACCCGGGCGATGATGGTGACACCGACAACAGCGACAGCAGCAAAACCAGCAGCAGCACCAATGCCAAATCGTCATCGGGCTCAAGCAAAGGCAAGAACGGCAATAGTGACAGCAGTGACAACTCTGGCAGCACTGGTAGCAGCAAAGGAGGCACCTGATGTCTGGGCAGGCGCAAAACGATGTAAGCACGGCAAGTGATCGCAAGGACGCGGTCCGGAAGGCGTTCAATCAGGAATATCTGGCAACCCAGCAGGCCATGGCGCAAGCCGCCGAACGGGCCCGCGCCCAGGTTCTTGATCAAAAGCAGACCATTTCCAATCATGCCGAAAACGTGAAATCCGGCGCACAGGCCCCGCAACCCGCAATCGGCAGCCAACAAACAGGGCAAGCCACCCCACATCCTCAGGCGGCACAACAAGGGGCACCGCATATGGCATCGGATCCAAACATGCAGAACGGCCAGCAGGTCATGTTCGATATCGCAAATGAAATCCGCAACATCATCGCACGCGAGATTGACTTGCGCATGCAGGCCTTGTCCGAGAAGGTGGAAACCGCCCTTGCCGAAGCCTTCCCGCCAAGGGATCCGAAAAAGGAACAAGACCCCCAATCTTCAGGTCCCGCGCCCCAGCAAAAGACATCCGGCAAAAAGACCTAGCTTGATGTCTGCAACCGGGCATCGCCCGGAACAGGAACGGCAATAACAAGCGCATCAAAGCGCGACGATCTGTCCCCAACCTATCCTCAGCCCGCATCGCGACGGCTGCGCCGTTGCGCACGAAAACACAACTATAGGATGTATAGAAACTTTTATTCACAATTCTTTTGCGGCTACGTCATAATGATTACCGCAAAACTTAATCAGCCTATGGTTGCATTCAATCAACCGGAGGGGTCCATAGTGCAGAACGAAAAGAACAGTCCGCAGGATGAGGCAACCCTGACAGAAGCCGAGATCAGCTTTGCCAAAAGTCTTGAACAAAGCCTGTCGCTGGCGTTGGGTGATGATGACAAGGTGACGTCAATCTGGTCCCGGTTAAAACCCGAACAACGGGCGCGCATTGCCGAAGATTATCTGGCAAAGCTTGCCGCGGCCGACGACCCCGGAGATCAAGAAGCCGATCAAAGTGCCGGTCACGACAGATTGACGGCCCCGGCAAGTAGCGCCCTTGATGCACGCGCCATCATGCAATCGATGGCACCTGCGGCAGAACCGGCAAAACCGGCAGACACCCACCCCGCCGCAACCGCAAACCCCGGCACCGCAACAAACCAGGGCCAGCCACGATACAGCCCGCCGCCCGGTTACCCGGCAGACTTCAACCCCCTGGCAGGCTTCCCGGGTCTTGAACCATCACGCAGCGGCCCGAGCCCCGAAGACATCATTGCCGGTGCGCTTGGCACCCCTGGTGGCACACCGACCGATCCGCTTGATATCCTGCGTGGTCTTGTTCCGGGGGCAGAAAGCCCGACATTGCGCCAACCGGTGCCACATGTCCCGGTCCCGCAAACGCCGACGGCACCGGGGACACCAAATACCCCCGATGAAGGACAATATTCCCCCTCACACTCCACGCCGCAAACCCATCCGCAACCGGATACCGATCTGGGCCCGGCAGCACCGAATTTCTGGCCGCTGTGGATTGATCAGCAAGACACGCTTTTGAAGCAATGCCTGAAACTGATGTCAGGCAATATGGATGATGCGCAAGATGCGCTGTCCGAGGCGATGGTCAAGGCATCGACCAAATTCGAAGAATCCATGGATGAAATCCGCAACCATCGCGCCTGGTTATCGCGCATTGTCCATAACGCCTGCATTGATTTGCACAGGCAAAACCGGCGCAAGGCGGAATATCGCGAAGAAACCCATGGCGCGGCCGACACACCGGCATCCCCGATGACAGCCCCGATCACACCGAGCCCCGAGGAATCATACCTCGCTGGTGAAAAACTGGATCAGCTCGAAGCGGCCCTTCTCGAGATGCAGGAAAAACTGCGCAAGCCGCTTTTGATGCGCTGTGTTCAGGACCGCACCTATGACGAGATTGCAGCAGCCCTGGGCTTAAGCAACTGCGCGGTGCGCAAACGTGTTCAGCTGGCCCGCGAACACCTTAGGGCTTCGGGCATTCAATAAGAATACGTGCGTAAAAAAAACGACCAACTCGCAAAAAAGACGCGTCACAACGATACACCACCAGCGTCGATAGACTGAAAACGGGACGGCGAAACCCCGACAGAAACACAACAGCAAGCAGCACACCGCAAAGCGTAACGAAGGAGACTTTACAATGGCGATTCCGACCCCGGTAAATGGTCAGATCACTGATGCAGTCACCCAGGCTAACGTGAAAGTTCTGGGCGACGCCCCGGCAATGGCAATGGGCTCGATCTTCCAGTCCCTCGCACATTCCACCGGCATTCTTTATGAAAACGCCGTCAGCGCACAGCAGCAGATCGGTATCACCTCGCAGGCCGCAACCAACCAGGGCGTCATCCAGATCTATTCGGTCGATACGATGGCAGACTCTGTTGCGACCTCCAAAATTGCCAAAAGCGACGTTCCCGACAACATGCTGTCGCTTCTTACCGCTCTTCAGGCAACCAAGGGCTGATTTTCAAAACATCTTTGGCCCCAAAGCCAGTTTCAAATCGGGCGGTCGCAATCATCAGCGATCGCCCGATTTCATTTGATCAGCGCTTTGCAAAACAATCCGTTCTTTTGCAAAGCCCGGCGTCACAAGACGCCAAGCCCCCCGTCATCTGTCTGACCGCAACACACGCAAAGTGGCTGGTTTGGAACATCTCTTCCTTCCAGCATTTCCCTAGGCAAACAGGAGATAAACAGTGGCTGATAACACTCCGCTAAATGGTCAGATCACAGATGCCGTGACCCAGGCGAACGTGAAAGTTCTGGGCGACGCCCCGGCAATGGCGATGGGTTCGATCTTCCAGTCCCTCGCACATTCGACGGGCATCCTGTATCAGAACGCCGTCAGCGCCCAGCAGCAGAACGGCATCACCTCGCAGGCCGCGACCAATCAGGGCATCCTGCAGATCTATTCGGTCGACACCATGGCTGACGCCGTTGCGACCTCCAAGATCGCCAAAAGCGATGTGCCCGACAACATGCTGACGCTTCTGACGACGCTTCAGGCAACCAGAAACTGATTTTGATCAGGGTTTCGGCCCGTCCAGCCAATATCACACCGGGCGGTCGTATTGATCTGCGACCGCCCGTTTTCATTGTGGCGACGGTTCTGCAAGCAATCCAAGTTTTTGCCAGCCCATCGTCACAAGACACCAAGTCCCCCGTCATCTGTCTGACCGCAGGACATGCGGAAAGGGTCGGTTCGGGGCCTTACGTTCCTTCCGGCACTTCTTTAGGTAACCAGGAGATACACAATGGCTGATAACACTCCGGTCAATGGTATGATTACCGACGCCGTCACCCAAGCCAATGTCGAGGTCATGGGTGATGCGCCGGCAATGGCCATGGGCTCGCTTTACCAGTCGCTGGCGCATTCTCATGGCATTCTCTATGAGAACGCTGTCAGCAGCCAGCATCAGGTGGGCATTTCCTCTCAGGCGGCCACCAATCAGGGCGTCATCCAGGTCTACTCTGTCAACACCATGGCGGGGGCCGTTGCGACCTCGAAACTCGCCGCAAGCGACGTTCCCGACAATATGCTTTCGCTGTTGTCGGCTCTTAAGGCCACGACCGGTACGGCCGTGTCCTAAACATCCCCACTGGTTTCGCCGCCAACCCCGCCCGGCATGCATGCGCTTGCCGGGCTTTTTCTTTCACAAATGCCCGCGCTCGGCGTCAAACCGATACGTAGCACTTCCGCCAGCCCATTCCTCCAGACAAGGAGACGGACATGCCATCGGCACCACCTGAGCAAGACGGCAAGAAATCCCAGCACCACACCGCCAGTCACCATGAAGATGATCATCAGTGCTCGGTTTCAGATCAGATCACTGACAGCGTTGCCCAGACCAATGTTGCCACGATGGGGGCCGGTCCGGGCTTCGCCGCGTTGCAATCCATGATGGGTCAGGCGCAATCGCAGAACATCCTGATGGCGAACATGGTCTCGGCCCAAAAGCAAAATGCCATGATCGGCATGACGACCATGACCCAGAGCATTCTGCAAATGATGAAACGTCGTAGTTAATAAGGATCACCCCGATGAGCAATCCGAACGAAGTCGATGAACAAATTACCGACAGCGTCACCCAAACCAACACATCGGTCATTGCCAATGGCCCGGCGATGGGCGCGATGCAGACCTATCTGTCGCAGGCCCAGGCACAGGGGATCCTGTTTGCCAACATGGTCAATGAACAGCAGCAACAGGCGGTCGCAAGCCTTGCAACCACCATGGAATGTGCAAAGGCCACCCTGTCGGTCCAGGACAACAAGCCAAATTTTTTTACGACACAGCAGACTGGGACGAAGGGGAAATAGCATCTTACGACGGCCTCGATGCGACAGGGGATTCGGATACCGTGTCCCTCGAAGACGCAGATTCACAAGAATCCGGCGATCAGAAAGGTGAAGGTCAAGATAACACCGAAACCAGTTCGTGGCTTGGCCAGGCCGACCCAATGTTTATGGGGGATGGATCGGACTACAAGGAAAAGTTTGACTACGCCGCCAGCGCCCAGGGCGAACAGACAAAGGACGTAACATGAGTGATATCGTAAACCCGCAAGTTACCGATGCTGTCACCCAGACCAACGTCAAAATTCTGGGTGAAAGCCCGGCACAGGCGGTTTCCATGGCCATGCAGTCGCATTCACATGCCACCGGCCTTGCCATGGAAAACGCAACCCTGACACAAGGCAACATGCAACAGGTTGCCAATACAGCAACGTCAAAGCTTGTTGCCCTGATCACCGCCCAGGCGGGCTAGGCGCAACAGACTCTAATTGATCACAATCACGTCCGTGCGACGTCTAGAGATGTGCGGTCAGACCGATCGCTTTTTCGGAGGATAACATGGCAATTCCAACCCCGGTGAATGGTCAGATTACAGACTCTGTGACCCAGAGTGCGGTCAGTGTTCTTGGTTCCGCGCCTGCGAATGCGATGGGTGCGATTTACCAAAGTGCGGCCCATTCAACATCGATCCTGTTCCAGAACGCTGTTCAGGCACAGCAACAGGCATCGATGTGTTCGCAAGCCGCCACCAATCAGGGCGTGATGCAGCTTTATTCCGTCAACACCATGGCGGGTGCGCAGGCAACAGCCAAACTCGGCCGGTCTGACAACAGCGATGCGCTTTTGACACTACTCGTAATTTTGGCAGCAACCCGCCGCTAGGCACATGATCCGTCTGGTCCTGCCCGGACCAAATACGGTCAAAACATGAGGGCGTGAAATGGCAGACAACACCCCTGTAAACTCACAAATCACCGATGCAGTGACCCAGAACAACGTCAAGGTTCTGGGCGAAGCACCGGCACATGCCATGGGGCTTGTGTATCAGACGATGGCACATTCCATCAGTTTGTCGATGCAAAACGCCATGCAGACCCAAGGCGGCCTGCAGCAGATCGGCAACGCCGTCACATCAAGCGCCTGCCGTATGATCCTGGAAAGTACTGGCGGTGGCATGGGCGGCGGCAAAAGCGGCGAATAACGCGCCCGCAGATTTTATGGCTCCTGACCCGTCCCGACAGAGATAATCAAACCGGTCTTTTGACCCGTTGCATATGAGGTTTTCGATGGCAGACGACGACGCAAAACAGAACGAAGATCCGAAAGCTGAAAACAAAGATCAGGGCAATGAGCCGGACAAAGCCGCGTCCCCCGCCGACAAGGATGGTGACGGCGACAAAAACGCCGCAGACACCAAAGACGCGAAAGATGGTGGCGACGCAAAAGGCGATAAGAAGGCCGATGACAAGGATGATGCAAACAAACCGGCATCGCCGTCTGATCCTGCAGCCCCGGACAATCCGCCGGGCACCCCGCCGCTCAGCACGGCATTGAACCCGCAGATCGTGCAGGCTGTCGGCACGACCAACCATGCGGTTCTGAACGGTGCGATCCCCGGTGCCAATGGTGTGGCCTATCAAAAGGTTGCGCAGGCCGCCGCCTATGCGGTGCAGGATTCGACGGATTATCTGCGCAATATCATGTCGATGGCATCCGCCACCACCGGCGTCGCCATGCAACAGATGCTGGCTACCAAGGAAGTCGACCCTTATTCCAAGATCATCAAGGCTGCGACCGATGCCGTCAGTGACGCCCAGACAACCTTCTCCAAGGTCGGCACGTCAGCCAGTTCGGTGGTGAAGGATTTTGACAGCCTCGCCTGATCAGGCTCAGGCGCTGCGCATCAGCTCGATACGGTGGCAGGTCTCCGAGAAATCCGGGGCAAACAGTTTAAGACTGACACCCGTCCCCTGAAGCTCATAGGCGCCCATTTCCTCTGTCGGGCAGGAAATGAACCGGGCCACGGTCGAACTGACCAGAACACGCCGACCAAGTTGCTTGGTAAGTTGTTCGATGCGGGCTGCTTCGTTTGCCGCCTGCCCGACCACGGTAAAATCAACACGCTCCGAAACGCCGACATTGCCGTAAATCACTTCCCCGACATGCATGCCAAGGCCGTAATCGAATGGCAGTTTTCCGACTTCTTCGCGCCGCGCATTCAGCGCATCGATGTTCAACTGGGCCTCGGCCGCGGCATAAAGTGCTGCGTAACAGGCGGTTTCAAGATTGGTTTCGTCTTCATCAATCGGGAAAATCGCAAGCGTCGCATCCCCGATATAGCGCAAAACCTGCCCACCGTGCTTAAGCACGGCACCGGCTGTTGCACCAAAGAAATCATTCATTTCGCCCAGGAACGCATCATCACCGACATGGGTCGCAACCGAGGTCGAGTTGCGCATATCCGAAAACCAGATCACTGCACGGGTTTTGGTACTGTCGCCCAGCTTGATCTGACCATTGCGGACACGTTGCCCGGCGTCGGTGCCAAGATAGGTTTCCAGAATGGTGCGGGTTTCTTCATGGTTGATGCGCATTTTGCACGACACGGCAAAGCGGCGCTGAATACCTGACAGGATCGCCAGATCCTCGTCCGAGAAGCCACTGGGACGCCGCGTCAGATAGGTCATGAAGATGCGGTTGCTATTGAGCGTGCTGTCGCTATCGGTCACGAACGGGGTCATCAGGGCGTAATAGTCTGTGCCCCGTTGGCGGCGGAAAGTTTCAAGGATCGGGAAGTCGACAACCGCACTGGGGCCAATAAGATGACGGCGCATGAAGCTGACATCGCTATCAAGCATCCATTTCATCGGGCTTTCAGCCCAATCGCGGTCCTTTTCATCATCGCCCATGTGGGTGGTACGCACAACCTGGCCGTTTTCCTTGGTCCAGATATAGGAAACACCTTCATACAGCGGGTGCAGGGTCTTGAACGCGACCATGACGCGATCAATCGGGATTCCCGATGCGACCAGACGACTGGCCATGCCAGACAGAAGTTCGCTGATGTCGGTATCATCAAGCGCACATTCCATCAGCCAGTCGTTAACAGAGCGCACAAATCCACGCGCGGCTTGCGCGTTATTGGTTCCGGGAAGCGGGGTTACCACGCCGGATGAAGACTGGTTATTGGTCATGGGCACGCTCCGTCCGTTCGTCTGCTTGATTGTCGCACTGCCGTTGGTTCAAATCCAGACCCTAAATAGAACAGCAATGCAATTTAGCAATTATTGATTTGGAAACAGTTATTTTCCGGCAAACAAATGACTATTGGTCACTTAAAGCGCAAGGGCTATCTGTCAAAAAACTGTCGCACTTTGCCGGCACCGGAATTACGCAGTCTCAAAACGACTGAATTCAACGTTATTGCGGCTGTGCCGGCGGCAGGTAAATACGCGCCAGAAGCCCGCCTTTCTGGGAGTCTTCAAGGTATATTTCGCCACCATGCGCCCGGACGGCGGTGCGTGCGATTGCCATCCCAAGACCAATACCGCCAGTATCACGATTGCGTGACGCTTCAATCCTGAAGAATGGCTCAAACACCTGTTCGCGCTGTTCGACCGGTATCCCCGGCCCGTCATCGGCAATTTCGATCCACAGGCCGCCATCATCGGCATCGCGCACCGCGACCTCGACCGTATCGCCGAAGTTAAGGGCATTGGACACCAGATTGCCAAAGGCGCGCTTGATCGAAAGCGGCCGGCACGGATAAACCCGGGTATCGACCTCGCCAATATATCTGATTGGGCGTCCGGTTTCTGCCAGATCCTCGACCGCGGATTCAACAAGGGCAGTCAGATCGATCTTGCGGGTTTCCTCATTCGCGGTTTCTTCGCGGGCAAAGGTCATTGCCGCTTCGACCATCTGTTCCATTTCATCAAGGGTTTCGATGATGCGCGCACGGTTTTCCGGATCATCGACAAATTCGGCGCGCAGGCGCAGCGACGTAATTGGCGTACGCAGATCATGCGAAATGGCGGCCAGCATCCTTGTGCGATCCTCGACAAAGCGTTTGAGGCGGGCAGTCATCCGGTTAAAGGCCCTTGTGGCGCGTCTGATTTCAATCGGACCGGTTTCAGGCACCGGTTCGGGATAATCCCCGCGCCCGACACGATCGGCTGCCTTTGTCAAAACGTCCCACGACCGGGAAATTCGGCGCGCCAGGAAAAAGGCAATCACGGCAATGACAAGCCCGGATGCCAGAACACGCAAAAGATTGTCGAACACAAACCACGGCGGCGAGACGACCCCGCCAATCATGGCTTCCAGCCAGACATCGGGCGCTGTGCCGGTTGGCTCCCCGTCCGGACCAAGGATCCTGATCGGCACAACAAGGCGCATCACCGGCGAGGTATCGCAATCAAACCGGTCAAGGTAGCGCAACGACCAAGGGGCTCGGCGATCATCATCACGGTCATCATCGCGATCATGATGATCATCGTCGTGGCCGGATCGCTCCATACGGTCACGTTCCAGAAACGCATCCTTTTCACGCCGGAGTGTTTTACGTTCCGTCCAGCATTCATCCTCGGACAGGATTTCAACCCGCGCCGGAACCCCGGTTTCAAGGTCCAGTGCCTTGTTCAAACGCTGGCTCAGCGTGTCCGAGGTAAATCCGTCACCGGAAACCACATCACTTTCCGGCACCAGCCGCAGGCGGTTTTGCGGTGATTGCGCCACGCGCAACACATCGGCCCAGTTATCACGCGGGGTTGTTGTCAGAATGCGCGAAATTGCCGCCACCCGTGACAGGGCATAACCGCGCCGCTCAGACGCCACCGCATCCCGGCGTTCTTCGGCCAGCATGACACCAAGGACGATGTGGGTCAGGATGATTGCGCCCAACAGCAGACAGACAAGCTGCGCGGTCAGACTTTGCGGCCAAAGGCGTTTGATCAGGCGGCGCTTGGTCATTTTTCGGTCACCTCGCAGGTGAACATGTATCCCCCGCCCCAGACGGTCTTGATCAGGGTCGGGTTCTTGGCATCATGTTCAATTTTCTTGCGCAGGCGGCTGACCTGATTATCGATGCTGCGATCAAACGGCACGGCTTCGCGCCCACGGGTTAGATCAAGCAACTGATCGCGGTTAAGCACCATGTTGGGATGTTCGACAAAGGCACAAAGCAGGCCATATTCCCCGGCACTGAGTGGCACGACCACATCATTGGCATCGCGCAATTCATGGCGGGTACGATCCAGCACCCAACGGTCAAAATGCACCTGCCCGCCCGGAAGCGGCCCCTTGCGCCCGACCGGAAGACTTTGCGCACGCCGCATCACGGCCTTGATCCGGGCCAGCAATTCGCGCGGATTAAACGGCTTGGCCAGATAATCATCCGCGCCCATCTCAAGACCGATGATGCGATCGGTTTCCTCGCCAAGGGCTGTCAGCATCACGACTGGCACATCATAGTTTTCACGCAGCCAGCGACACAAACTCAGCCCGTCTTCGCCCGGCATCATCAGATCGAGCACGATCAGGTCGGGTGCGATGTTATCCGCCATCAGCTTGCGCAACTCGCGCCCGTCAGATGCCAGTGTCACACGATATTCATGTTGACGCAGATACCGCCCCAAAAGGTCACGGATATCACGATGGTCATCGACAACAAGAATGTGGGGCTGGTCGCTCATATGCGGTCCTGAAATCAAAATCGTCTGTGAAGCCTAACCTAACGCGTCGTCAGTTCCGGCAGAAACGGCAATTTGTATCAGATTGTCGCAAAACGGCCTTTTGGCAAAGCTTGCGACCATTTTGCCCGTTCGCCGGGATCATTTCGCGACAATCATAGGCGATAACGGGCTTCAACACATTGATCCCCCACAAACCTGATGAGGTCCCCGATGAAACGCAAAACCACCCTTAAACTTGCTGCGGCCCTGATTGCCACCACCATGATCGCAACCCCGTTTGCAGCGACATATGCATCGCCTGGCGAACGCGAACATAAAGGCGAATATATGCGCGGTGAACACGGTGAATACGGCGAACATGGCAAACACGGCAAAGGCGGCATGTTCCATGGCGAAGTCCGCGCACGCGCCGTGCCATTGACCACCGATGAAGCCCGCACGCTGGTTGATGCGATGCTTTTGAAGATGGGTGAATCCAACCTCAAGACCGGTGATGCCAAGGTGTCCGAACAGGCTGGCAAGATTGATGTTGTCTTGCTCAATGCCAGTGGCGATGTGGTCGAGGTTTTGAAATTTGATGAAAAAACCGGCCGCATGGATCGCGGCACCCATCATGACCTGCGCAAACTGATCGGCAAACCGAACAAAGACAAGGCCGCACGTTTTGATCGCAAATTCACCGCCGATCAGATGATGCTTTTGGCCAATGCGATGGTGATCCGGTTTGGCAATGGTGAGCTTAAACTGGGCGACATCACCGAAACCCCGCGCGGTACTTATACCGCCACCGTCACCAATCAGGCCGGCGACATTGTCCGCGAAATGGAACTGAGCAGCGTGACCGGTCGCCCGATCATCTGATAATTCCGTCAAAACCTGACCTTCCCCGGTCCGGGGACTTCCCCCATCCCAACCGATACCCCGGACCCGCCTGCGCCCCCAAGGCTCCCCTTGGGGGCGTTTTGCGTTTTGGCGTTTAACTTCATCGACTTGTCATGCAATTGGGTTTGACGGCTTTGCGTAATCCAAGCATTGTTACGCGCTTCTGCAACGCGCCCCATGAAAGAAGCACCATGACGACCAACGCCCCAAAACCCGCCCCCAGAACCGCGACCCTTGATGATATCCCCGCACTGACAGCCCTTTGGCAGGAAACCGGGCTTTACCGCCCGTATAATCCGCCGGAATGGGATGTGCGCTTCGCGCTTGAAAGCAGCGAAGCCACCCTTTTCGTTTGGGAAGATAACAGCGATAACATTATCGGCTCCATCATGGCGGGTCATGATGGGCACCGTGGCTGGGTCTATTATATGGCCGTCACACCAAGTTTGCAGAAATCAGGACTGGGTCGCCGCCTGATGGAAGTCGGGGAAAACTGGCTGCGCGATCAGGGTGTCTGGCGCATGCAATTGATGGTGCGTGCAGATAACCATGCGACGCAGGATTTCTATCGCCATCTTGGCTATCGCGCCTGCGACGTCACCGTGATGCAAAAAGACATCAACACCCCGCCTGCCGACCGTTAAGGCACCAGAACATTACATGGCATCGGCAATGGTCGATGCCGCGTTCTGTTCGGTCGGCGCTGGTTCCTGCTGATTTTTAATCGCGATTGTCGCATGGGCAATCCGGCGTGCGCGCTCATACAGGCGGTTGATACGTTCGACCATTGCGACCTCAATCCGATACCGGCGAATATCAAGATCGCGCGGGCCGATTTCATCGCTGACCTTGCGAAGGGTCGTATCAAGCTTGGTGGTGAACTCCGCCTTGCGGCCCAGCACACGATTGGCGGCCTCCAGATCCTCGGCGGAAAAGGCGGTCATCGCCTGTTTCAGGCAATCTTCGGCGATCTCGTAAAGCTCTGCCATTTTCTGGCGGTTTTCGTCTGACGGCATGTGGCGAATATCAAGCCACTCGCCGACCAGCTTGACCATTTCCTCGCTGATCAGATCGCCAACAGCTTCAAGATGGTTGCTGACCGCAAGCTCGTTCTGCATGCGGTTGAGGTCAGCTGCCAGCAGTTCCGCACGCGGCAGTTTCGCCGCAAACAGCGCAATCGCGTCTTGCAGGCTATCGACCCCGTCATCCAATTCGCCAAGCTTTTTAAGCTTCGGGCGTGTCGGGTTGCGCAGGTTTTCACGCCCACGGCGCACGACATCAATCACCACATCGCCCATATGCATGACTTCATTACGCAACAAACTAAGGGCTGCTGCCGGGGCTATGGTCAGTTCGTGGATGACGTATTTCGGCTCCGGGCTGAGGCGCGGTTCGGTATCGATTTCGGCCGGGACCAGCTTTTCAATCAGGCGTGCTATTGCGGGGACAAAGCCGATCATCAGGATGACGTTGGCGACGTTGAAAATGGTGTGCGCGTTGGCAATTTCACGTGCAATATCGACGGTTTCGGCGGTGCGCCCGGTGGTGATGAACTCCACAAGCGTCACCAGATGATCAATAAATGGCAGCCAGATCAAAACCCCGACCACATTAAACAGGATATGGCCAAGGGCGGTTCGGAACGCATCGCGGTTCTTGCCAATCGTCACCAACAGGGCCGTAACACAGGTACCGATATTGGCCCCGAAAATAAGCGCGATCCCGCTATCAAGCGGCACCAACCCCTGCCCGGCCAGAACAATGACAATCCCCATGGTCGCCGCACTTGATTGCACCAGCGCAGTGAACGCCGCCGCAACCAGCATGGCGAGAAACGGATTGCGCATCTGGCCCATCACATCGATGAACGGGCCATAGGTCCGAAGCGGTTCCATGGCATCACTCATCATGCCCATGCCAAAGAACAGCATCCCCATGCCCAGCACTGCCTTGCCGATCAGCGTAAACCGCTTGCGATCGGCCAACATTGTCATGGCAAAGCCAATCGCGATGACAAGCGGCGCAATGGCATCAATCCGAAAGGCGATGATTTGCGCGGTCAGGGTACTGCCGACATTGGCGCCCATGATCACGGCAATCGATTGCGCAAACGGCATCAGTCCGGCCGATACAAACCCGACCACCAGCACGGTCGTAACACTTGAAGATTGTACCAACCCGGTAATGACCGCACCCGAAACTGCCGCCCAAATGCGATTGCGCGTCATGCCAGACAAAACGCGGCGTAGCCTTGCCCCGGCAAGGGTTTTAAGCGCGCCGGCAAGGTGATCCATCCCGTATAAAAACAGGGCCAACCCGCCAACCAAACCGATGGCCATCGACCAGGTATCAAGCGAAGGCGCGTCGTCCGCCGCCCATGCAGCCGAGTTGGTCACAAGGAGCAAGAGCGTGCTTGCAAGGATGGATTTCAGGATGGGTGGCATTGGGCACCGGTCGAGGTAATCGGTTGAAAACAAACCGACCATAGCGCAGTTTGGGGACTAAACCCAATCGGATGTTTAGCCCCTTGCCAAACTGTGAGGTGGCAGACATTCCACCAGCCGAGCCTAGCCCATTGCCGCGCCCGGCCAACGAGCCGACGATCAGGCCAGACAGCTCGCAGGCGATCAATGGCTTATTCGGCGGCAACCGATTTATGATCTGGTTTTTCCTGTGCCAGACGTTCGCGCAGGACCGCAACCTGATCACCAGACAACCGCAGACCAAGCTTGGAACGACGCCAGATCAGGTCATCAAGATCACGCACCCATTCGTTTTCGATCAAATAGCGGACTTCGGCCTCGTACAGGTCATGACCGTAACATTTGCCAAGATCACCAACAGTTTTGGCATCGCCAACAATCTGGTCGATCCGCGTGCCATAAGCGCGCAGCAGACGTTTGAGCATCACCGCATCCATCCAGTCATAGCGTGCGGCATAATCGGAAAAGGCCGCCTCATAGGACGCATTGGGGAAATCCCCACCCGGCAGCACGGCATTTGCTGTCCACGGGGTATCCTTGGTGCCCAGTTCCTTTGAAATGATCTGAAGCGCGTGTTCGGCAAGCTTGCGATAGGTGGTGATTTTGCCACCAAACACATGCAGCGCCGGGGCCTGGTCGCCGTTGGATTCAAGTTTCAGGGTGTAATCACGCGACACCTTGGACGCGTTCGCTTCGGCGCCCTCACCGGCATAAAGCGGTCGCACCCCGGAATAGGTCCAGACGACATCGTCTGACGTGATCGGCTTTTTGAAATAGCCGCTGGCAAGCTTGCACAGGTATTCGATCTCGTCCTGATCAATCTTGACCTTGGCCGGGTCGCCCTTGAAATCGACATCGGTGGTGCCGATCAGGGTGAAGTCATCCTGATAGGGAATGGCAAAGACAATGCGGCCATCACCATTCTGGAAGATATAGCAGAAATCATGGTCAAACATCTTGGGCACGACAATATGACTGCCCTTGACCAGACGAATATTGGCCTTGGTGTCGGACTTAACCACACCGTTTTCCGGATTGATCAGGTCGGCACACCACGGCCCGGCGGCATTGATCAGCATGCGGCCTGACACCGAACGGTTTTCGCCGGTTTCCTGATCGCGCAGCGTCACGTTCCAACCATCATTTGACCGGCTTGCCCCGACACATTCGGTGCGGGTCAAAATCTCGGCCCCCATATCCTTGGCATCCATCGCATTGAGGACAACAAGACGCGCATCATCGACCCAGCAATCGGAATAGACAAAGCCCTTGGTCATCTCGTCACGCAGGGGCGCACCCGCGACATGCTTGGCAAATGAAATGCCCTCGGACGCCGGAAGCTTTTTGCGCCCGCCAAGATGGTCATACAGGAATAATCCAAGACGGATCATCCAGGCCGGACGCAGATCATCACGGTGTGGCAGCACAAAGCGCAGCGGCCAGATGATATGCGGCGCATTATCCAGCAATACTTCGCGTTCGGTCAGCGCTTCGCGCACCAGACGGAACTCGTAATGTTCAAGGTAACGCAACCCGCCATGGATCAGCTTGGTACTGGCCGACGAGGTGGCACTTGCCAGATCATCCTTTTCACACAGCAACACTTTAAGGCCCCGGCCCGCCGCATCGCGCGCGATCCCGGCACCGTTAATGCCGCCGCCAATAATGATCAGGTCATAGTTTGAAGTGCCAGCCATCGGGGCCTCTCATCACAGAAGGAAAACTCGTTAAGCTTCAAAATAGTTCATTTTCGAAAATTTTCAAGTTTCGAATTGTGACATTTATTCGACACAGCCATGCGCCGCTTGCACGCACATGCTTCAGTTATGCCTGATAAACCCGAATCAACCACAGGAAAGAAAACGTTCATTCGTGAACGAAAATGAAAAACCCCGCCTGAGGTTCAGACGAGGCTCAAAGAATGCGCAACACGCAAGATGTAAGAGCAGATCAGGCCAGCCAGCGTTTCTGCCAATCAGACAGCATGGCAATCGTCCAAAGCTGATGGCCCCAATTGCGATTGCCTGACATATGCTCGGACCGGAGCTTCTCGATCTGGCGACGATCCAGACCGAAGTCGGTATAAAGCGCTTCATTGGCCAGATGGTCCCCCATCCATTCATGAAGAGGCCCGCGCAGCCATTGCGCCAACGGTACGCCAAAGCCGGTTTTCGGCCGGTCGATCATTTCGCGCGGGACATATTTATACAGGATCTGGCGCAGGGCATATTTACCGACCGATCCGTTCATCTTGAGCCTTGCGGGCAAACGCCAGCCAAACTCGATCACGCGGTGATCAATGAACGGCACGCGCACTTCAAGCGAATTGGCCATCGATGCCCGGTCCACCTTGGTCAGAACATCATCGACCATATACATCATCGTATCCATGGCCTGCATGGAGGACACGTAATCAAGATGACGGTTGCGACAGAACTTCTCGCCCGGCACTCGGAATTTCTTGCTCGATGCGCGGTTGCCGCGCAGCTTGTCCGGATCAAACAGCGAAATCAGCGCATGATAGCGATCAATATCATCGCGGATCGCCAGAAGCGGTGCGGCCTTGTGGATTTTATCGCCAATTGCACTGGTCGATTTCTTGCCCGGCATCAGCCCGACAAGCTTGTCCCAATGGTCGGGCGAAAGCATGGTAAGCCCGCGCGACACAAGTCCGCTGCCAAATGGAATGCTGCCAGCGGCTCGGCTAAGCTGCTTGGCCCACAAATAGCGGTTATAGCCGCCAAATGTCTCATCCCCGCCATCGCCAGACAAGACCACGGTAACGTGTTTGCGGGTCAGGGCCGAGATCAGATAGGTCGGAATGGCGGAGCTGTCAAAGAACGGCTCGTCATAGGTTTCCGAAAGCTTCGGCACCAGATCAAGCGCATCCTTGGGCGTCACGTAAAGCTCGGTATGATCGGTTTTGAGGTGCCTGGCGACTTCACCGGCAAAGGCGGCCTCGTTAAAGGCCTCGTCCTCAAAGCCGACGGAAAATGTTTTGACCGGTCGGTCTGAAACAGACTGCATCAGGGCAACGACGGTTGATGAATCAATCCCGCCCGAAAGGAACGCACCCAACGGCACATCGGCCACCATCCGGCGTTGAACCGCATCGCGCAGCAAATCTTCAAGCGCGTCAACCGCACTTTGATCATCACCGCTCCAGGCATGCGTCTGCCCGTTAAGGACCGCATCCTCGACCGACCAATATCCGGTCTCGGTCGCCTGATCGTGCGATGAAATTTCAAGGATATGGCCGGGTTTCAGCATCTTGGCGTGGGCATAGATCGAAAGCCCGGAGGGTACGTAGCCAAAGCGCAAATAGGCATCAAGTCCGGTCTGATTGACCTCGCGCGAGATCGCATCGCCTGCCAGCAACCCCTTGACCTCGGACGCAAAGCCGATATGGCCGTCATAGCGCGACCAGTAAAGCGGCTTGATGCCCAGACGGTCACGTACAAGGAACAGCTTCTTTTTCTGCCGATCCCAAAGGGCGATGGCAAACATGCCAATCAGGCGCTTGATGGCATCGCGCAGGCCCCAATGGGCAATGCATTCAAGGATGACTTCGGTATCGGAATGCCCGCGCCAGGCAATGTTGGCCGAGGCCAGCTTTTCGCGCAGTTCCGGGGCGTTATAGATTTCGCCGTTATAGACCATGACATAACGGCCATTGGCGGAATGCATCGGCTGCTTGCCGGCATCGGAAAGATCAATGATGGCAAGGCGGCGCTGCCCAAGGGCCAGTCCACCTTCATCATCCACCCAGACATCACCGCCATCCGGCCCGCGGTGATACAGCGCATCATTCATGCGCGATACACGATCACCCAAGCCCGTTGCATCAGCTTGTTCAGACAGCCATAGACCGGCAATTCCACACATGAAAATATCCTGTAAAGCCCTGCCGTTACTTAAAACAATAACGGTGTGCCCTACAATGAAAACATTCGCAAAATCGGTCTAAAGCCCTTTTTGACCAATCAGCGCCGTTCAATCCCAAGGCGCGCCATCCGGCGATATAACGTGTTGCGCCCGATACCAAGCGCCTTGGCGGTGTTGCTGATATGCCATTGGTGATCACGAAGCAGCTGACGCAGCGCATCGGCCTCGGCGCGCTCCATGGTTTGGCGCGGCGATGGTGTTTCATTGGTCTGTGTCGCGTGGAAATCGTCGGGCAGATGATGACGTTCAATCACGCCGTCTTCGGCAAAGACCGCGGCATATTGCAAAACATTGATCAATTCGCGGACATTGCCCGGCCAGCCATGACGGGTCAAAAGAGAAAGAACATCGTCTTCGCACTGAACATAGTCGTCTGACAGAACCGCCAGAAGCCGCCCGATCAGATCGACAAGATCGCTTCGTTCGCGCAGAGGCGGCACGGCAAGGCGCGCGCCCTTGATGCGATACAAAAGGTCTTCACGGAATTTCCCCTCGGCCACCGCCGCGTTAAGGTCAACATTGCTGGCACAGATCAGGCGGAAATCGACCGGTACCGATTTCGTGCTGCCAAGCGGCTCGACCGTGCGGCTTTCAAGAACACGCAGCAAACGCCCCTGTGCAGCCAGCGGCATGTCGCCGATTTCATCAAGAAACAGCGTGCCGCCATTGGCCTCGCGGATGCGGCCACCAAACCCGTCGCGTGCAGACCCGGTAAAGGCACCACCGGCATGACCGAACAATTCGTTTTCAATCAAACCTTCGGGCAAGGCGGCACAGTTGATCGCAACAAACGTCTTTGACTTGCCAAGGGTGGCATTATGAATATGACGGGCCAGATATTCCTTGCCGCTGCCGGTTTCACCCGACATCAGAACATTGATGTCCTTGGCGTGCAGACGCGTACCGATTTCGAAAATGCGCCGAAGGGCTGCGTCCTTGTCCGGGATATCAGTCGTGCGTCGGGCTGGCAGGGATGGCGCCTTGCGCGCCACCGGTGTTGAGCGCCCGACATAACGGCGGCGCATGCGTTGCGGGATGGTGACACTGCCAAACAAAACCCCGCCGCCCGCGATATTAAGCGGGGTTGCCGATGGTCCCTGCCCGTCCGGGCTTGCCAGTTTGGCAATCAGATTATCAACATCCATCTCGAACATATCGGCGATATCGGCGGAATTATCACACGCCGCCAGAATGCGCCGCGCAGTCGATGTCGCCCCACTGATTGTGCCATCTGGCGCAATCGAAATCATCGCATCACGGGTTGATCCGACATGGCGGGCATCGGGATGCAGATGAACAATCACATCACCGGCGCGCTCATCAAAAAACAGGATACGCTCAAGCGCATCGGCATAATCGGCCACCATGCCGCGCACGCGCAGGCAATCGGGGCGTTTGATATCTTCGCGCACAGCCGACACATCCAGAACCGAGCACACCTTGCCATCGGGATCAAAGACGGGGGCTGCTGTACAGGTCAGAACCGAATGCTGTGCCAGAAAATGTTCGTCCTTGTGGATGGTGATCGGGCGGCCTTCGACAATACAGGTGCCAATGCCATTGGTACCTTCGCGTTCCTCGCTCCAGACCGCACCGGGCAAAAGGCCGTTGGTGCGAAACGATGGCAAAAGCGAATGGGCCGCAACGCTGTCAAGGATCACACCGCTATTATCGGTCAGAAACACCGCATAGCCGGATGCATCAATCTTGCGATACAGCGTGCGCACAAGGTCATGGGCATGGTGATAAAGCCGCCCGTTGCGATCACGCAATTGCCGGGTCTGGCTTTCAGATATGACTTCGGGACGGCGCAGGGTGTCATGAGCCAGACCAAAGCGTTGTTCACACCGTTGCCAGCTTTCGAGCACCGCACGATTTTGCGCCCCGCCGCTCAGCTGCAGGGCTGCTTCTATCCGTCCGCCGGGAATGTTTCCTGACATAGACGCTATCTCCCTTGTGTCGGTGTTTTTGCCATTTCTTTGGCCCGGATTTTTCCGGTGCGTGACTTTTGCCACAGCCGATCACAGGCCAAATCGTAACACATTTGACGTCCCCCACGCCAAACAGTTTCGCCCGCCAAATCCGGCAAAACCGCGAGTGTTCCATTTTTGGAACAATTTGTGCCAATCGCCCTGTTCCAGTCATGCCGATGGCACAAAACACCCGGTTCAACGGGAAACGCGCAACCATCTGAAAAACAGGTTCTTTCTGACAAACCGCCATCGAAATCACCAAGTGGCACGACCTTTGCGGGTAACGGATCGTCATAATCAAAAATGCGGGCGGCAAATCGCCCGTTATCTCGGAGGAACCCAAATGATCTACAAGAATCCAAATGACTCTGGCAGCAAGGTCAGCTTCAAATCCCGCTATGAAAACTTCATTGGCGGTGAATGGGTGGCCCCAGCCAAGGGTCAGTATTTTGAAAATGTCTCGCCGGTGAATGGCAAGCCGTTCTGCGAAGTCGCCCGATCGAGCTCTGCAGACATTGAAAAGGCCCTTGATGCCGCCCATGCCGCCTTCCCGGCCTGGGGCAAGACCTCGGTCACGGAACGGGCCAACATGCTCAACAAGATTGCTGATCGTATGGAAGCCAATCTTGAAATGCTGGCCGTCGCCGAAACCTGGGACAATGGCAAGGCGGTGCGTGAAACCCTGGCAGCAGACATTCCGCTTGCGATTGACCATTTCCGCTATTTCGCGGGTGCCATTCGCGCACAGGAAGGCTCGCTTGGCGAGATTGACGACAATACCGTCGCCTATCACTTCCACGAACCGCTTGGCGTGGTCGGTCAGATCATTCCATGGAACTTCCCGATCCTGATGGCGGTCTGGAAACTGGCCCCGGCCCTTGCCGCGGGGAACTGCGTGGTTCTGAAACCGGCCGAACAAACCCCGGCATCGATCTGTGTTCTTCTGGAACTGATTTCCGATCTGATCCCGGCAGGCGTGGTCAACGTTGTGCAGGGCTTTGGCGTGGAAGCTGGCAAGCCGCTGGCACAAAGCAACCGTATCGCCAAGGTCGCCTTCACCGGGGAAACCACCACCGGCCGCCTGATCATGCAATATGCATCGGAAAACATCATTCCGGTCACCCTCGAACTCGGCGGCAAGTCGCCCAACATCTTCTTTGAAGACGTGATGGCCGCTGACGATGATTTCCGCCAAAAAGCAGCCGAAGGCATGGCGATGTTTGCCCTGAACCAGGGTGAGGTTTGCACCTGCCCGTCGCGCGCGATCATTCAGGAAAGCATCTATGACAAGTTCATGGATAGCGTGCTGTCGCGCATTGCCAACATCAAACAGGGCAACCCGCTTGATACCGACACCATGATGGGTGCGCAGGCATCGACCGAGCAGATGGAAAAAATCATGTCCTATCTGGATATCGGCAAACAGGAAGGTGCCGAAGTCCTGTGTGGCGGTGACAAGGCCGATCTGGGCGGTGACCTTTCCGATGGTTTCTATATCCAGCCGACCATCTTCAAGGGCCATAACCGCATGCGGATTTTCCAGGAGGAAATCTTTGGCCCGGTCGTATCGGCCACCACGTTCAAGGACGACGCTGAGGCGCTGCATATCGCCAATGATACGCTGTATGGCCTTGGCGCTGGTGTCTGGACGCGTGATGCCAACCGTTCATACCGCTTCGGCCGCGACATCAAGGCCGGTCGTGTGTGGACCAACTGCTATCACCTCTATCCGGCGCATGCGGCCTTTGGTGGTTACAAGCAATCGGGCATCGGGCGTGAAAACCACAAGATGATGCTCAACCATTATCAGCAGACCAAGAACCTTCTGGTTTCCTACGATCCGAAACCGATGGGCTTCTTCTGATCCGATCCTCTTCACAACCGGACGCAAGCACCGTCTTGCGTCCGGTCGCCTTTTGCAAAGAAGGAGGTGACATTGAACGGATCTGACACTGTTCCTGACAGGGTGGTTGCGACCGATGCCGCGACCCAACTGATCAGGAAGCTTAAGGATATCCACGGGCCGGTGATGTTTCATCAGTCCGGGGGCTGCTGTGATGGCAGTGCACCGATGTGCTTTCCCGATGGGGAGTTCAAAACCGGTGATCAGGATGTGTTGCTGGGCAAGATCGAAGGCAGCCCGTTTTATATCGGGCGCGCACAGTTCGAATATTGGCGCCACACCCAGCTGATCATTGATGTGGTCGATGGGCGCGGCGGTATGTTTTCGCTTGAGGGGCCAGAAGGCAAACGCTTCCTGACCCGATCCCGCATCTTTAGCGACGATGAATGGAAGGCCTTAAAGGCGTTCGAGGAGACCACACCTATCGCACAGCCACGATAACACTGGCAATTCAGGCCCCACACCCTTCCTGCGGCGTTTCGTTTGATTGCACCCTGTCACACGGTGCTCCCCCCAACGAAACGCCATAAGAGGTTGGCACGACCGTACCTGTGCCAGGCCTCTTTTCCCTCACCCGCTGCCCCCATTCTGGCAGCGGGTGTTTTTTGAGCTTTACGCCAGAACCGCAAGCACCACACCGGCAAGGGCACACAAAAACATCAATGACAACAGGGCCGCCATCACCACCCGGCCACCGACATGCAGGACATTGCGAATATCAACACTCAGTCCAAGGGCGGCCATGGCAAGGATGGTCAGGAAGGACGAGGTGGTTTTGATCGGCGCACGGGCAATATCGGGGATCAGGTCAAACGAACAGGCCGCCATCATGGCGATAAAACCGATGATGAACCACGGCACGACCTGCGCAATCGGAAGCTTGGTTTCACGTGCCCGCCCGCCAATCAAAGCCAGCGCAAAGATCACCGGCCCCAGCATCAGAACCCGGATCAGCTTGACCAGTGTACCAACCTGAACGGCAAGGGTCCCGGCCGGGGCGGTTGCGGCCAGAACCTGTGGCACGGCATAAACCGTAAGGCCGGAAAAAATACCGTACTGGGTTGCGGATAGTCCCAATCCGACATGAAGCATCGGCAAAACAAAGACAAACAGCACACCCAGAACCGCCGTAAAGGAGATCGAGGCCGCCACATCATCTGATTGTGCCTCAATCACCGGGGCGGTTGCCGCAATTGCCGAATTACCACAGATCGAATTCCCACACGCCACCAGCATCGAAAGATGGCTGGAAAGGCCAAACGCGCGCCCGATGTGGTAACTGACAAACAGGCTGATACAGACGACCGCGATGATGGCCGCAACCAACCCGCCACCAGCCGACCCGATGGCCTGCGCACTGATTGACGCCCCCAAAAGCACAATGGCAATTTCAAGCACCGTCTTGACGCAAAACCGAACCCCGGCAAAATAGCGCGGCGCCAGACCAAACACCGATCGCACCACCACCCCGATCAGAATGGCAAAGACCAGACTTTCCACCCAGCCACGCCCGAACAACATACGCTCGGCATGTTCGGCCAGCTTGGCTGCCAGCGCGACCAGAATGGTTACGGCAAGTCCGGGCAGGATCGGTTTGAGGCGGGCGTTAAAAAACATGGTTTTCCTGTGTTTTGATCACAGGCAGAAAATCTCACGCCTAACCATTTACTTCCATCGAATAAAAACTCATATTTCATTCGATTAAATTGAATGATTGAGCATAACCATGATGACACTTGAACAGCTTCAGATCTTTGTCGCGGTTGCCGAACGCGAACATCTGACGCGCGCGGCCGAGGCGATTGGGCTTACACCATCGGCCGTCAGTTCCGCGATCAAGAACCTTGAAGGCTTTTATGGTGTGGCGCTGTTTAACCGGGTGGGACGGCGGATTGAACTGACCCAGACCGGGCGACTGTTTTTGGATGAGGCCAAATCAACGCTGGCGCGTGCGCGGGCGGCTGAACTGACTTTGGCCGAACTCGGCGGCATGCAACGCGGGGAGCTTAATGTTTATGCCAGTCAGACGATTGCCAGTTACTGGTTGCCGCCGTTTCTGATGAAATTCCATGATCAGTATCCCGGCATCGAAATCCGTCTGACGATTGGTAACACTAAAACCGTATCTGATGCGGTGCGCGGTGGCGCGGCTGATATTGGCTTTATCGAAGGCGATATCAACGAACCAACACTTGCCAAACGCGAAGTCGCCGAAGACGCATTGGTGATTGTTGTTTCGCCCAAACACCCATGGGCTAATGGCCGGGCCCTGACCCCTCAGGCCCTTGTCACCCAGACAAACTGGATCCTCCGCGAAGCCGGGTCGGGAACCAGATCGGAATTTGAAACCGCCCTTCGGGGTCAAGGCGTTGATCCCGCGCGCCTGCGGACCGCACTTGTCCTACCGAGCAACGAGGCGGTCATTACCGCAGTCGAAAACGGCATCGCCGCCACCGCCGTTTCGCAGTTCGCGGTAAGCTCGCTGATCGCCCAAGGCCGCCTTGCGCGCGCCAACTTCCCGATCCCGCCGCGCAAATTCATGGTCCTGCGCCACAAGGAACGCCAGCAAACCCAAAGTTCTTTGGCACTTGAGAAACTGTGCCTTTCGCCCCTGAATACCTAGATCGCAACAATCGAATTTAAAAATATTCCAAGTGTAAATTGCGCATTCGCAATGCAGCATTTTGGGGTCGGTTCTAATGGTCGGTCTGACAGGGCAACCTGTGCATGCGCCACCCGAAACCGACACATGCATCCGTCAAAGGGCACTTCCGAACCCGGAAGATGCAGAGTTGTCCAGAGGCTTCGCCACCTTAGAGGACCCTGCCAATGCTTGATGCAGAACTATTGGCGCGCATACAGTTTGCCTTTACCGTCTCGTTCCACATTATCTTCCCGTCCTTTACCATCGGACTGGCAAGCTTCCTGTTTGTGCTCGAAGCCCTGTGGCTGCGCACTAGGGACGAGACCTATCTTTCGCTTTACAAATTCTGGATGAAAATCTTTGCCCTGGCCTTTGGCATGGGCGTCGTATCCGGGATTGTCATGTCCTATCAGTTCGGCACGAACTGGGGACCGTTTTCCGAATTTACCGGCGGTGTGATCGGCCCGCTTCTGGCCTATGAGGTGCTAAGCGCCTTCTTCCTTGAGGCAGGCTTCCTTGGCATCATGCTGTTTGGCTTGAACCGTGTCGGACCGAAGCTGCACTTTACCGCCACCACCATGGTTGCGATTGGCACGCTTTTCTCGGCCTTCTGGATTTTGTCGGCCAACAGCTGGATGCAAACGCCTGATGGCTATGTGATTGAAAATGGCCGGGCGGTTGTTTCAAGCTGGATCGATGCGATTTTCAATCCGAGCTTCCCGTATCGTCTGGTTCATATGGTGCTGGCGGCTTACCTCACCACCGCCCTTGTGGTTGGTGCGGTTGGTGCATGGCATCTGATGCGTGATCGCGAAAACCGGGCGGCCAGGATCATGTTTTCCATGGCGATGTGGATGGCGGCCATCCTTGGCCCGATCCAGATTTTTGCCGGTGATTTGCACGGGCTTAATACCCTTGAACATCAGCCTGCCAAAGTGGCCGCGATGGAAGGGCATTTTGAAACCCGCGAAGGTGCACCGCTGATCCTGTTTGGCATGCCCGACATGGAAGAGGAAGAAACCAAATACGCACTCGAAATCCCCAAGCTGGGTTCAATGATCCTGACCCATGAATGGGATGGCAAGATCACCGGGCTTAAGGACTTCGCACCTGAAGATCGCCCGAATGCGGCAATTGTGTTCTGGACCTTCCGGATCATGGTTGGGCTGGGTGTTTTGATGGCACTTCTGGGTATTGCCAGCGTCATCGCACGCCTGCGCAAGAAGCTTTATAGCTGTGGCTATCTGCATCGTTTTGCCCTTCTGATGGGGCCAAGTGGCTTTGTTGCCATTCTGGCCGGCTGGTTTACCACCGAAGTCGGGCGCCAGCCCTGGGTGGTCTATGGCCTGATGCGGACATCCGAGGCCGGGTCGCCCGTCGCCCCGACGGCCATTGCCGGATCGCTGATCGCCTTTGTTGTGGTCTATGCCATCGTGTTCGGGGTCGGCACGGCCTATATCCTGCGCGCCATGGTCAAGGATCCGCGTGCGGCCCACATCCCTGAAGAAACCGAAATCTTGCGGGCCGGTGGTCGCCAATCGACAGCCGCACATCCGCCTGTGGCAGGAGAATGATCATGGATTATCAACTGATCTGGGTTCTGCTGATTGCTGTTGCCGTCTTTGCCTATGTCACGCTGGATGGCTTTGACCTTGGCATCGGCATCCTGTTTCCCTTTATCAAAGAGCCGAAAAATCGCGGCCGGATGATGAATACCGTCGCCCCGGTGTGGGATGGCAATGAAACCTGGCTGATCCTGGGGGGCGGTGGACTTTATGCCGCCTTCCCGCAGGCCTATTCATTGCTGATGACGGCTTTTTATATTCCGGTCTTTACCATGTTGCTCGCGCTCGTTTTCCGTGGTGTGGCGTTTGAATTCCGGTTCAAAAGCAAGAACCACCAGAAACACTGGGACTTTGCCTTTTCCGCCGGATCGATCATCGCAGCTGCGATGCAAGGTGCCATGCTGGGCGGCTTTATCGAAGGCATTGCCGTTGAAAACGGACGTTTTGTTGGCGGTGCGTTTGATTGGCTGAGCCCGTTTTCGGTGTTCTGTGCCACGGCTGTTGTCGTCGGCTATGCCCTGCTCGGCACCGGCTGGCTGATCATGAAGATGGAAGGCGATTTTCAGGGCAACCTGCGCAAACTTGCCAAACCAGCCGTAATCTGGATGGCGGCCAATCTTGGCGTGGTGTCGCTGATGACGACCTATGTTAACCCGGCCTACGCCCAGCGCTGGTTTGAACTGCCAAACATGCTGTATCTGGCCCCGATCCCAATTGTGACGGTTGGTCTGCTCTATTGGTTATGGCATGCGGTCAAGAAGCGTGAAAAGACGGTGTTTGGCATCACGCTTGGCATTTTCTTCCTCAGTTACGTCGGTTTCGGGATCACGCTTTATCCCAATATCGTGCCGCCGATGATCACCTTCCGCGATGCGGCTGCCCCGGAAAACAGCCTTGCCTTCATGCTGGTGGGGGCTGTGGTCCTGCTGCCGATCATTCTGGGCTACACCGCCTATGCCTATTGGGTATTTCGCGGCAAGACCGGGGATGAGGGGTATCACTGATGACCAGCATCAAATCACCTGTCAAATCCCCAAAAGCCCGCAGATGGCTGTGGTTTGTCGGCCTTTATGTCGGCGGGGTTGTCGTGCTTGGCGCAGCATCCTTACTGCTGCGTGCCCTGATGGGTCAGGCGTGATGATCCACTTGACCTAACCGAACCAAACTCCCGTGACCTGCTTCATACCCCCGACAGCAGGTCTCTACCCGGCAGCACTCCCCACCCGCTGCCGGGTTCTTTTTGGCTTACTGGTTGTCCTTGCGCCGGATCAGCAGGGCCAAACGTTCAATCCCGTCGCGGATACGCTCGCTGCTTTCGGTGGCAAAGCTCAGGCGCGCGGTATTGATGCCGCTTTGGTCACAGAAGAATGCCTGACCGGGGACAAAGGCTACTTTGGCGTCTTCCATCGCATCGATCAGAAGTTCGCGGCTGTTGATGTTTTCGGGCAATGTTAACCAGACAAACATGCCCCCTTGCGGGCGCGACCAGCTGACACCTTCGGGCATGAAGTCCGCAAGCGCGCCCAGCATCACATCACGCTTGGCGCGATAGGCATCCTGCAGGGTTTCCAGATGGCTTGGGAACAGTTTCGATGCGGCACGCAGTGCAATTTCCTGATTGATCGTTGAAACATGCAGATCCCCCGCCTGCTTCATCAAAACAAGCTGACGGATCACCGGACGCGGTGCCGTGATCCAGCCAATACGAAGTGCCGGTGCCAGCGTTTTGGAAAAAGTGCCCAGTTGAATAACCGTTCCGGCATCCGGATCGCCATAGGTATCATCAAGTGTCAAAAGGGACGGAAGGCTTTCACCTTCATAGGCAAGCTTGCAATAGGCCGCGTCCTCAAGGATCACCGCGCCATATTTGCGGGCAGTATCGAGCACCGCCAAACGGCGATCAAGCGAATAGGATCGTCCGGTCGGGTTCTGGAAATCAGGCGACAGATAGGCAATCCTGGCCCCCTTGGCAAAGGCGGCATCAAGTTCGGCAATCACCGGCCCCTCATCATCCATGGCAATGCCGACATAGCTTGGCCGACGCATGGAAAAGGCCTGCATCGCGCCAAGATAGCTTGGCTTTTCCAGAACGATCTCGCGCCCCGGTTCCAGCAACAGGCGGGCGAGCATATCCAACCCCTGCTGCGCACCACAGGTGATCAGGATATTATCAATATCGCACGCAGCCCCAGTCGCCGCCAGATCATCCGCAATCCATTGCCGCAACCCGGGCAGGCCTTCACTGATGGAATATTGCAGGCTGCGACGCCCGGCCTGCTCATCGCCGGTCAGATCGCCATAAACGTCATTAAAGGTCGCAAGCGGGAAAAGCTTGGGATCGGGCACGCCACCGGCAAATGAAATAATCTCTGGCCGTTCAGCCACTTTCAGCAGGTCACGAATTTCAGACGCCCGCAGGGCACGGGCATCGGCGACGATCATTTCATTCCATTGAACAGACATGGCAGCACTCTTTAGGTCAGCAACATTGCCGTTATTTGGCAAGCAACACTGACCTAAATCAAGTTTATTTTATTAACTCATCGAAATTTGAAATAAAATTACAATGCACTCCATCGCCAAGCTTGTTACAGCTCCATGCGGTTTTGCGCTGTGCCTTCTATTTTACCCGCAGCGAGGCCCTACAAAAGATCACGGAGACCAGCACAACCGCGAAACAGCCGATCAACGCGGAAAATGCCGCACTGACGATCAGAAATGCCGGATCGGCGGGAATGCCAATGGCAACCAGTATCGCCACCACCTGCCCCGTGACTGGCAATACCAAGGCTGAGAGAATGGGCAGGAACAAAACCACCGCCAAGAGTCGCACAAACAGATAGAAGAAGCATCGCCGTCCGACGGCCAGAACATCGCTAAACCTTGCCCGCCCCGTCTGAACGATCATCGCCCCCCATGCGCCCAACAGCACAATCAGGACAAAGACCAGAAGGGCCGTCACAGCCCCCACACCAAGACGCAACGCCGCCGACGCATCAACGCGGCCTGTACTCATCAAAAGAAGATTGGACACGAAAACAAGCTGATAGAGCGTGATCAACACCGCCACCACCAATGCTGCAGCCATCATGCCCCGCGCAAAACGCAACAAACCGGCCAAACCTTGCATGCGCATGGCCGCAAACCCGACCTCGCCCCTCAGGACAGCGATGTGGCTGACATAGGCAACAGGGATCAGCGGAATGGCATAAATCGCAAACCAGATGACTTGCCAGATGGCGCCCATCAGGTTGGTCGACCCTTCAGCATCCAGCAATGCCGGGCCGGGCATGACAGAACCAAGCCCGCCGATCAGAACCGTCAGCAGTACCGAAATGGCAACAATGCCCCGCCCCTGCCACATCAGGGCCATACCATCCTGAATAATCCAAGTCTTGAATGGCTGTGCGTGTCCGTTCATCGCCCC
Source organism: Thalassospira sp. CH_XMU1458 (assembly GCF_037027205.1). Lineage (NCBI taxonomy): Bacteria > Pseudomonadati > Pseudomonadota > Alphaproteobacteria > Rhodospirillales > Thalassospiraceae > Thalassospira > Thalassospira sp. CH_XMU1458. The sequence goes on from NZ_JAYMDW010000002.1 coordinate 1,400,954, forward strand.
CCACATATCGCCGCCGCAATTGCGTGCGATTGATATGGCGATGAATGGGGTATCTGGTCAATGCATCTGGCTTGGAAGGTAAAATTGAGGCCTTCCTCCCCGAACAGAGGCCCTGCGATGCAAATAAACTTGCCCTGCCACGCCTTTCAAATTAAACACTATTAAAGGTGTTGATAAACATTCGACTACAAAATTTTGTGTAAAAATAGAAATCACACTTGCGTTGCGGGGCGTTCCATATTACCCATCAAAGCTAAGTGAAATACTTTTATAAACACTAAATTATGTGTTGATTGCCACAGTTATGATTGATCGGCAGGAAAGAGAATGCAGCCTAATCTGACCCATCTCCGCCAGCTTGAGGCAGAGAGTATCCACATCATCCGCGAGGTGGCGGCATCGTTCGAGCGGCCGGTGATGCTTTATTCCATCGGCAAGGATTCATCAGTTCTGCTGCATCTGGCGCGCAAGGCGTTTTATCCTGCCCCGCCGCCCTTTCCATTGATGCATGTCGATACCACCTGGAAATTCCGCGAAATGATCGAATTTCGCGACCGGATGGCGGCTGAATATGGCTTTGATCTGATTGTTCACATCAATCAGGACGGTGTGGAGCGCGGCATTGGTCCGTTCACCCATGGCTCCAGCCTGCATACCGATGTCATGAAGACGGAATCGCTCAAACAGGCGCTGAACAAATACAAGTTCGATGCGGCCTTTGGCGGTGCGCGGCGTGACGAGGAAAAGGCACGTGCCAAGGAACGCGTGTTTTCCTTCCGCACCGAAACCCATCGCTGGGATCCGAAAAACCAGCGCCCGGAATTGTGGGATATCTATAACGCCCGGATCAACAAGGGTGAAAGCATCCGTGCTTTCCCGATCTCGAACTGGACCGAGCTTGATATCTGGCAATATATCTATCTCGAGCAGATCCCGATTGTGCCGCTGTATTATTCCGCCAAACGTCCGGTGGTCGAACGTGACGGCATGCTGATCATGGTCGATGACGACCGGATGCCGCTGAACCCGGGCGAAACGCCGCAAATGAAATCGGTGCGTTTCAGGACCCTTGGCTGCTATCCGCTGACGGGTGCTGTTGAGTCTGAGGCAGCCACCCTGCCCGATATTATTCAGGAAATGCTTTTGACCCGTTCAAGCGAACGTCAGGGCCGCATGATTGACCACGACCAGGCCGGGTCGATGGAGAAGAAGAAGCAGGAAGGTTATTTCTGATGTCCCATAAATCTGACCTGATTGCTGAAGACATTCTTGGTTACCTCAAGGCCCAGGAAGAAAAAAGCCTTCTGCGTTTCATCACCTGCGGCAGCGTGGATGATGGTAAATCGACCCTGATCGGGCGTCTGCTTTGGGATTCCAAACTGATCTTTGAAGATCAGCTGGCCGCCCTTGAATCAGATAGTCGCAAGGTTGGCACCCAAGGCGGCGAGATTGATTTCGCCTTGCTGCTTGATGGTTTGCAGGCCGAACGCGAACAGGGCATCACCATTGATGTCGCCTATCGCTTCTTCTCGACCGACAAGCGCAAATTCATCGTCGCCGATACACCCGGCCACGAACAATATACCCGCAATATGGCAACCGGTGCCTCGACCGCCGATGTGGCCGTCATCCTGATTGACGCGCGTAAGGGCATTCTGACCCAGACCCGCCGTCACAGCTTCATCACATCGCTTCTGGGCATCAAGCATGTGGTGCTGGCCGTCAACAAGATGGACCTGATCGACTATGATCAATCCAAGTTTGATCAGATCGTTGCAGAGTATCTGAAATTCGCCGAACAGCTGAACTATAGCTCGATCACCGCGATCCCGCTTTCGGCCCTTCGTGGCGATAACATGATCGAGCCGAGCGCGAATACGCCCTGGTATTCCGGCCCGACGCTTCTGGCCCATCTTGAAGATGTGCAGGTCGAACAGGATGCGATTGAAAAGCCGTTCCGTTTGCCAGTGCAGTGGGTGAACCGCCCGAACCTTGATTTCCGGGGTTTTTCCGGCACCATTTCATCAGGCCGCGTCAAACCGGGTGACGAGGTTGTCGTTACCGCATCGGGCCAGACCAGCAAGGTCAAGGACATCGTCACCTTTGATGGCAACCTTGACGAAGCGATTGCTGGTCAGGCGATCACCCTGACCCTTGAAGATGAAATCGACATTTCGCGTGGCGACATTTTGGCACACGCAGATGCCAAACCCGACTTTGCCGATCAGTTCGAAGCCCGCATCATCTGGATGCATGAAGATCATCTTCTGCCCGGCCGTCCCTATCTGATCAAGATGGGCGCACAGGTTGCCAATGCGCAGATCAGCGACCTTAAATACAAGGTCAATGTGAACACGCTTGAACATGTGGCGGGCAAGACGCTTGAGCTTAATGAAGTCGGGATTGCCAATATCTCGGCCGACAAGGCGCTGGCGTTTGACCCATATGATCAGAACCGTCATTCAGGCCGCTTCATCATTATTGACCGCTTTACCAACGCCACCGTTGGGGCGGGCATGGTCAACCATTCCCTGCGCCGTGCGACCAACATCAAATGGCAGGAAATGGACATCAACAAGGGCGCGCGTGCCTATCAGAAAGGCCAGAAATCGGTCATTCTGTGGTTTACCGGCCTGTCGGGTGCAGGCAAATCGACCGTTGCCAACCTAGTTGAGAAAAAGCTCCACGCCCTTGGCAAGCACACCTACACCCTTGATGGCGACAATGTCCGTCATGGCCTGAACAAGGATCTTGGCTTTACCGATGCCGATCGCGTGGAAAACATCCGCCGTGTGGGGGAAACCGCCAAGCTTTTTGTCGATGCGGGCGTGATCACGCTGGTGTCCTTCATCTCGCCGTTCAAAAGCGAACGCCAACTGGCGCGCAGCCTTGTTGAAAAGGACGAGTTCATCGAGGTGTTTATCGACACCCCGCTTGAAGTCTGCGAACAGCGCGATGTGAAGGGGCTTTATAAAAAGGCCCGTGCCGGCGAGATCGCCAACTTCACCGGGATCGACAGCCCCTATGAGCGCCCGGAAAATGCCGAGATCACGGTCAACACATCCGATCAAACCGCCGAAGAAGCCGCAGAGGCCATTGTCGCCAAGCTTGAAGAATTCGGTGTTCTCGGGGCCTGGTTCCCGGAAATCTGATCTGCACTCAGACATGCATTCAGGAAAACCCGGCATTTGCGAATGCCGGGTTTTCTTTTGCTTCAACCACATATCACCGATCCTGAAAAACCCGATTGGATACGCCTTGACTCCTGTTCCGCTTTGACCACATAAAACAGAACAAAACAGGAACAATAAAATGTCAGACAGACGCATTCATCAGGCACGCGCGGCACTGGCGCGGGCCGAGCAACAATGGAAGGTTCAGGTTTCCTGTCTGTCCGGTGGGCCAGATCGGGTAGACAGGGTGATTGCGCGTGCCTTTGGCAGCACATTCCTGCGCGATCATATCAGCCTCGGCGGTCTTGCCCCGATTGGCCTGCATGAAGTGCTTTGCGGCCATGATGATTGCGCGGCGTCCCTTTTGGCGTGGTATCTGGCGACATTGTCTGTGGATGCGTCCTCTGATGCCTCTAATCACCCATCTGCCCCGCCACCCGGCAAGGGCATTTTCTGGATCCGGCAGCGTCGGGCCCTTGATCAGGGCGGGTTTTATGCCCTTTCCCTGCCGATGACGGCCCTTGAACCCAAACCGTTGATGATGACAGTCGATCAACAGGCCACCGCCCTTTGGACCTGCGAGGAAGTGGCAAAATCCGGTCAGGTCCGTGCGGTGATCATTGAAACCACCGACTATGACCTGACCACCGCCCGGCGCCTGCAACTGGCCTGTGAAAGTGGTGGCACACGCATCATTGTTTTGCGCCCGCTTGCCAGAAACGGGCGCATTCCGACCTCAAGCGCATGGACGCGCTGGCAAATCACACCTGTAAACGCCTTGGAACCAACAGAACGACCAACAGGAAACGACCATCATCTCAGCCTGATCGGGGGACGCGGGGTCCGACCGGGAAGCTGGAAAGTCAAAACCGATGCAACAACGTTTTCTTTATCTGTGGCTGACCCACTGGAAAACCGACTGTCAGAAGCCTCAACACAAGACAGGCACGCCCACGCCTGATCAGCCCCGCGATGCTGACAGTCTGAAAACTGCCCCACAGGCCTCAAAGCCACAAGACACCCCGCACGTGATCACGCGCAGCGATCACAAGGGTGTGCTCGTCTGCGGCCTGAATGCAGCGGCACAAAAGGCCGGACTTCATGGTGGCATGCGTTTGTCGGATGCGCGCAGCATCCTGCCCGATCTTCAGGACAGCCCTGAAGAGCCTGAACTCTGCGATGGCAAATTTGCCCGTCTGGTGCGCTTCATGGACCGCTATAGCCCATGGATTGCGCCGGATCGGGACTTGCATGCGCATGGGCTTAATGGGGATGCTGGCCTATGGCTTGAAATCACTGGCGGCAGTCATTTGTTTGGCGGCGAAAGTGCGATGATCAAACAAATCCTGCGCGATATGAAGGCCCAAGGCATTGCTGCCCGCACCGCCATTGCCGATACCGCTGGTGCCGCATGGGCCGCGGCCCGGTGTCATCCGGGCGCACCCAATGAGCGCATCTTGTCCCTGCCACGCGATCACGGGATTGCGGCCGGGTTTCCGGCATCCTGTCTGCGATTATCGGATGACATCAGCGCGGTTCTGTCGCGACTTGGCCTGAAACACCTTGGCGATATCACACCCCTGCCGCGTGCCAATATCACCACCCGCCTTGGCCCGGATGTGTTGCATCGCCTTGATCAGTTTTATGGCCGCCTGCCCGAACATCTGAATTTTGAGCTGCCCGATGCGCCGTGGCTGATCAAACAAAGCTTTGGCGAACCATTGGGGAGTGCTGACACGCTGGCACATGCGATTGAAAGCATGGTGGCCGATCTGTGCGCCAAACTGCGCGATGAAAACCTTGGTCTTAGGCGCCTGATCGTTCGGTCCATTCGGGTCGATGGCCATGCCCATACCATCACGACCACAACTGGCACGCCCTGCCAGTCCGAAAGCCATATCCTGCGATTGCTCGCGGAAAAGATGCCCGGTGTTGATACCGGCTTTGGCATCGAACAGGTGATTATCTATGCCCCGTGGGTCGAACATGTTGCCTTTCGTCAGGTCCGCCTTGATCGCAAGCAGGAAGACAACAGCGACACCATTGCGCTTGCCCAACTGCTTGATCGCATTGCCCATCATCTGGGGCCCAAGGATATCCTGTTTCGCCCGGCCCATCACGCCAGCCACCTGCCCGAACGGGCGGCCATAAGGCAGCCGCCCACCGGGGCTGCCAAACCGGCACGTCTTGCGGATGCGCCCCTGCCCAAACGCCCGGTTCGGCTGATTGATCCGCCCGAACCGGTTGATGTCATGGAACGTAGTGCCAACGGTGCGCCGACAAAGCTACGCTGGCGCAAGATGATGATTGATGTTCTGCGGGCCGACGGGCCAGAGCGCATCTGCCCGGAATGGTGGAGCCATCTGGACCGGGATAATTACGCCCTGTCGCAGATGACACGCGATTATTTCCGTATATGCGATCAGAAAGGCCGGTTGATCTGGCTGTTTCGCAGCGGCCATGCCGGGCAGGATATCTGGTCGGTGCATGGATTGTTTGCCGGATGATGCCATGACCAAGAAAACCAACCGCACCGATGATCCGGCCTATGCCGAACTGCATGTCAGCAGCAATTTTTCATTTCTGCGCGGCGCATCGCATGCCGAGGAACTGGTCCTGACCGCAGCCACCAAGGGCCTGCATGCAATTGCGATCACCGATCACAATACGCTGGCCGGGGTGGTGCGCGGCCATACCGCCCATCGCAATTATGCCGACCGGTTGAATTACATTGTCGGCTGTCGGCTTGATCCTATGGATGGTCCATCCTTGCTGTGTTATCCGACCGACCGTGCATCTTATGCCCGACTGTGCCGGCTCCTCACCCTTGGCAAGCGGCGCGCGCCCAAGGGATCGTGCGAGATTTATCTTGACGATATCGTCACCCATGGCGAAGGCCTGCTGTTTATCGCCGTGCCGCCACAGGTGCCGGGTGACACCTTTCGCACTGAACTGATCAGTTTGAAATCGCATTTCGAAGATCGCATTTGGCTGGCCATCGGGCGGTTTATGGACGGGTTTGACAGCGAACGATTGGAATTTACCGAGGCGGTCGAGGCCGATCTTGGCATTCCGGCCGTGGTGACCAATGACGTGCATATGCATTTACGATCGCGCAAACCATTGCAGGATGTCCTGACCTGCATTCGCCATCACTGCACGATTGAGGATGCGGGATACCGTTTATTCCCCAATGGCGAACGCCATATCAAATCACCGCGTGAAATGGCCCGCCTGTTTCCGGGTCACCCGCACTGGATCGCACGCACCGTCGAGATAGCCGATCAATGCACCTTCAGCCTGGATGAGTTGCGCTATGAATACCCCGATGAAAATGACGGATCGGGCGAAGGCACCCAGGAACGGTTAATCCGCCTGACCTGGGAAGGCGCGCATAAACGCTATCCCGAAGGTGTGCCGGGCAAGGTCAAAAACCTGATCGAGACAGAACTTAAACTGATCGACGAGTTGGGCTATGCCCCCTATTTCCTGACCGTGCATGACATTGTTGCCTTTGCCCGGTCCCGTGGCATTTTGTGTCAGGGGCGCGGATCAGCGGCCAATTCATCGGTGTGTTTTTGTTTGCATGTCACCTCGGTCGATCCCAACAAGGTGGAATTGCTGTTTTCGCGCTTCATCAGCAATGCGCGCAATGAACCACCGGATATTGATGTCGATTTTGAACATGAACGCCGCGAAGAGGTTATTCAGTTCATCTATGAACGCTATGGCCGCGAACGGGCGGGGTTGACCGCCACGGTGATTTCATATCGATCGCGCAGCGCCATTCGCGATGTTGGCAAGGTATTTGGCCTGTCGGAAGACACCATCGTCAAACTGACCAAAACCATCTGGGGATCCAGCAGCAAGGGCGCGCATGACAATATGATGCGTCAATCTGGCATTCATCCCGATGAACCACGCCTGAAGGCGGTTCTCGATATCGCGGGCGAGTTGACGGGCTTCCCGCGCCATTTGTCGCAACATGTTGGTGGTTTTGTCATCACGCGCGGGCCGCTTTGTGAACTCTCGCCGATTGCCAATGCCGCCATGGCGGACCGGACTACCATTGAATGGGACAAGGATGACATTGATGCGCTGGGTATCCTTAAGGTCGATATCTTGGCCCTTGGCATGCTGACCTGCATCCGAAAGGCCTTGGATGAGCTGCGCACGCACAAGAACATTGATTATGATCTGGCCACCCTTCCCAAGGAAGATCGGGCGACCTATCGCATGCTGGAAAAGGCCGACAGTGTCGGCACCTTTCAGGTGGAATCGCGCGCGCAAATGAGCATGCTGCCCCGCCTTAAACCGCAAAGCATCTATGATCTGACCATTCAGGTCGCCATCGTCCGTCCCGGCCCGATCCAGGGCGGCATGGTCCATCCATTTTTGCAGCGGCGCATGGGCCGTGAAAAGGTCGAATATCCATCCCCGGAACTCGAAGCCGTATTGAAACGCACCTGCGGTGTGCCCCTGTTTCAGGAACAGGCGATGCAGATCGCCATTGTCGCCGCTGGCTATTCCGGCGGAGAGGCCGACAACCTGCGTCGTGCCATGGCAACGTTCAAGCGCACCGGCACCATTGGCGAACACCGGACCAAGTTCATCAATGGCATGCTGGGTAACGGCTATGACATGGAATTTGCCGAACGCTGCTTCAAACAGATCGAAGGCTTTGCCGATTATGGCTTCCCCGAAAGCCACGCGGCGAGTTTTGCCATTCTGGCCTATGCGTCGTCCTGGCTTAAATGCCATCACCCGGATGTGTTTTTATGTGCGCTTTTGAATTCGCAACCGATGGGGTTTTATGCCCCGGCACAACTGGTCAATGATGCGCGCAATCACGGGGTGCGCGTGCTTGAAATCGATATCAATCACAGCTTCTGGGACAATCAGCTGGAACGTGAACTGGGCCGCACGGCGGGATATCATTCCGTGCGGCTTGGCTTTCGCCAGATCAAGGGATTTGGCGAGCTTGATGCCCTTGCCCTGATTTCCAACCGGCCCGCTGGCGGGTTTCAGGATGTCTATCTGATGGCGCGCCAGACAGGACTATCCCCAGCAGCCCTTGAAAAACTGGCTGAGGCCGATGCGTTCGGATCGCTTGGCTTATCAAGGCGCGAAGCCCTTTGGGCCGTGCGGCGTTTTGGCAAGGGGCGCAAGGCCCCAGCAAGCCTGCCGCTGTTTGAGGCGGCCCAGAACTTTAACCACAATATGGGGGTCTCGGCCGAATTTGGCGCAGAGGCGCCGGTGGACCTGCCGATCATGGGCCCGGGCGAAGAGATCATCGAAGATTACGCCAGCCTGCGCCTGTCGCTTAAGGGCCATCCGATGGCGATGCTGCGTGATGCATTGGGTGCCGCCGGTGTATGTACCGCCAGTGATCTGCCCAATGTGCGAAATGGGGATCGTTTGACCCATGCGGGACTTGCGATTGTTCGCCAGCGCCCCGGCACGGCATCCGGGGTTGTTTTCATCACCCTTGAGGATGAAACCGGCATCACCAACCTTGTGGTCTGGAGCAAGGTGATGGAACAACACCGTCGCGAGGTGATGACCGCCACGGTCCTTGGGGTGACCGGCAAATTGCAACGTGAAGACGGGGTGACGCACATCATTGCCGACAAGCTGGTCGATCTGAGCCATATGCTGCAATCGATGAGCGAGAACACCAAAATTGCGCGCGATGCCAACAACCATCCACGCAACCTGCGCTGGGCCAGCCCACGCACCGCCCTGCCAACCGGGGAAGCCACATCACCCACAGCACCCCGACCCGCCCCTAAACCGGAGGCTGATTTGGATCAGCTGGGCTCAAAACCAGAAACACGCACCGCCAGTCACAAACGTCTTAAGATCGACAGCCATGATTTCCATTGATCTGACCGTTTGACCCAAACAGGTATCGGCCAATCCAACTCACGGAGTCTGTCTTTTTGCCCTTGGACCGGCACATCACGCATCCAACACCGAGCTTAAGAGCCAAAAGAAGTCGCCTGTAACTATTTTTATTAAAAACAGCAAACTAGCAGATCGCGAAAAAGGGTCTGACACGTCCGAAAGTGCAGAAAATGCGATTTGAACTTCAAAAAAAGACAAAACGTTGACAAAACGTCAGATAAATGATGATGATTGTGTATAAATTATAAATCGCTCAACCGCGATCAGGGTTGCTGAACTCTATTATCTGGAAAAAGGTACGTGCTGCCGGTGCAGCAAACATCGGGATCATCGCCCCCCACGGCGTCCCAACACCTCTTTATCAGATGCCAACCATCCACAGCAATTCCGGGTCCCGGTCTGCACGGTACGCGCCACCCCGCGTTCCGACACTTGATAGTCGAGGATAATCGCGTGACTGAACATGCCCCGCTTCTGCGTATTGAGGATCTGTCTGTCGAGTTTGGCGCATCGCGCGTCATTGAAAACCTGAACCTTTCCGTTTCACCGGGCAAAACGACGGCCATTGTCGGAGAGTCCGGATCAGGCAAGTCAGTGACCTCTCTTTCGGTGATGCGTCTGGCAGAAATGATGGGGGCAACGTACCCGTCCGGGAAAATCATCTTTGAAGGAACGACGGGCAAAACGGATTTGCTCGCCCTGCCGCAAAAAAAGATGCGTGCGATCCGTGGCAAGGACATTGCCATGATCTTCCAGGAACCGATGACGTCGCTGAACCCGGTATTCACCATAGGTGACCAAATTGCAGAATCGCTGATCCTGCATGAAGGCATGTCCAAGAAAGACGCTCTGAAAGAAGGGCTGCGGCTTCTTGAAATGGTGCGCCTGCCAGATGCCGCACAACTTCTGAACCGCTACCCACACCAACTTTCCGGCGGCATGCGACAGCGCGTAATGATCGCCATGGCCCTTGCCTGCCGGCCCAAAGTGCTGATTGCGGACGAGCCGACCACCGCCCTTGACGTCACCATTCAGGCCCAAATCCTGACCATCATTCGTGATCTTCAGGCCGAACTCGGCATGGCGGTTATTTTCATCACCCACGATATGGGCGTGGTGGCCGAAGTTGCCGACGACGTCGTGGTGATGTGGAAAGGTAAAAAGGTCGAGGAAGGCCCGGTCAAAGACCTGTTTGCCAACCCAAAGCACCCCTACACCAAAACACTTCTTTCGGCGGTTCCGCGTCTTGGTGCCATGGCGGGCGAGAAATTCCCCAAACGGTTCCCGGTTGCCGTCATGGATGGCGACACCCCGCGTATCGTCGGCAGTGAGCACATCCAGAACACGGCAAAATACGATGCCCAACCACTTTTGCAGGTGCGCGATCTTGTCACCCGCTTTGACATCAAAAAGGGGATTTTTGGCGGCGTCACACATCGTGTGCATGCGGTCGAAAATGTAAGCTTTGACATTTACCGCGGCGAGACTCTTGCCCTGGTCGGAGAGTCCGGATCAGGCAAATCGACGATCGGGCGGACCATTCAGCAATTGCAAAAAGCCACCAGCGGTAACATCACATTTGATGGCCGTCCCTTTGCCAGCATGGGCAAGGCTGATCAGCAACGTCTGCGTCAGGAAATTCAATATATTTTCCAGGACCCGTTTGCCTCGCTTGATCCGCGCAAAAAGGTCGGTTTTTCAATTGCCGAACCGATCCATACCCATCATCTGATGGATGGCACCAAACAGATCAAAATGCGCGTTGACCAGTTGCTTGAACGTGTCGGCCTGACATCGGCACATGCGGATCGCTATCCGCACGAATTTTCCGGCGGTCAGCGCCAGCGCATCTGTATTGCCCGTGCACTTGCCTCGAACCCGAAACTGATCATCGCGGACGAAGCTCTTTCGGCCCTTGATGTGTCGATCCAGGCACAGATCATCAACCTGTTCATGGAATTGCAGGAAGAACACGGCCTGGCCTACTTGTTCATCAGCCACGACATGGCCGTCGTTGAAAAGATGAGCCACCGGGTCGCCGTGCTGTATCTCGGTCAGGTCGCCGAACTTGGTTCGCGCCAGCAGGTTCTTGAAAACCCGTCACACCCTTATACGCAGCGCTTGCTCAGCGCCGTACCGGTGGCCGACCCCACACGCGACGTTAATCGCACCATGCTTGACGGTGAAATTCCAAGCCCGGTGCGTCGTGTCGGGGATGAACCGGCCATTGTCAGCTATCAGGAAATCGCACCCGGCCATCTTGTGGCCAACGCGGTCTGATCGGGCTTTCGGGACGTCACCCAAAAAAACACCAGAAAATCAAAAACCGGTGTTTTCCGTGATGCTCCAAAAGCCAGCCACCAACCAAAGGAGAAAACTTGATGATTAAACAGGGAATGCGTACCGCCCTTATGGCGCTGGCTCTTGCCGGTGGCATGATGGCGTCTGCGCCGGCACACGCCGAAGGCACACTCACCGTTTCCTCGCCGCAGGATCCGGGCAGTTGGGATCCGGTCGATACCTTTCTGGTTAACTGGGCCTCGGTTGCAACCAACATTTATGATGGTCTGACCTATCGCGGGCCGGACACCAAACTGGTACCGGGTCTGGCAACCTCGTGGGAGGTTCTTGATGACGGTTTGCGTATCCGCTTTGCACTGCGTGAAGGCGTTACCTTCCATAATGGCGAGCCGTTCAACGCCGATGCTGTAAAATTCACCTTTGATCGCCTGATGGGCGAAGAAGGTAAAAAAGGCCCGCAGCGTTCGAACTATGCCGCGATTGACAATGTCGAAGTCATCGACGATTACACGGTCGACATGCACCTCACCCAGCCTGATCCGGTTCTGCTGACCAAGCTTGCCGGCTATGGTGCGATGATCGTGCCGCCGAAATATATCGCTGAGAATGGCGAAGACTATTTCAACGCGCACCCGGTCGGCACCGGTCCGTTCAAATTCGTATCCTACGAACCGAAGGTCGGCATCAAACTGGAAGCCTATGACGGGTTCTGGGGCGATCAGGCCAAGATTTCCAATCTTGAATACCGCTTCATCAGCGAGCCATCGACGGCTGTTGCCGAATTGCAGGCTGGTCGCGTTGACCTGGTGATCCCGCCGACCATTCCGATCGGCATGATCCCGACCATCGAAGAAGACCCGAATATTCAGGTCGTCACCACCGCAAGCCCGACCGTCTATGCCCTGCGCTTTAATACCGCGAACGGTATTACCAAGGATGAGCGCGTGCGCAAGGCCATGATTTATGGCGTTGATCGCAAGGCGATCATTGATGCGGTTCTGGGTGGTCAGGCATCCGAGATCGTCAGCTTCCAGGGTGAATTGTCGTTTGGTTATGATCCCTCCCTGGAGCCGCTTCCTTATGATCCGAACAAAGCCAAGGAACTTCTGGCCGAAGCGGGCGTCGCACCGGGCGCCAATGTTCAGATCAATATTCGCGGCAATGCTTCAACCTTTAACGAAGTGGCGCAGGCTGTTGCCAGCTACCTTCAGATCATTGGCCTGAATGCAACGATCAAGCCTTACGAAACCAACGTTCTGCTAAACGACATTATCCCGCAGGGTAAAACCGGCGAGATGTTCCAGCAGTCCTGGGGTGGCTGGACGCTTGATTTCGATAACACGGCTTATTTCATGTATCACACGGGTGAAAAATGGAACCCGTATGACAGCGACCCAAAAATGGACGAGCTGCTTGAAAGCCAGCGCGCCATCACCGATCAGGCCAAGCGTGAGGAAATCCTGCGCGAGATTGCCAATTACGCAGCTGATCGTGCGCTGGAAATGCCGCTTTACAACCTCAATGCGATCTTTGGCCTATCCAACCGGGTTAAAAACTTCACCCCGGTTCCCGATAGCCGCCTGCGCCTGAACGAAGTTTCAGTCGACTGATCCTTTACGGGATGCCGCCTGCCCCGCATTACGGGCGGCATCCCACCTTCTGTTTGCTTAAGGAATTAAGACCTTGGCCGGATTTCTGATTAAACGCATTTTGCAGGCTGCCTTTGTGATTGTCGCCGTCACACTGGTCGTCGCCTTTGCCGTTCGCCTGACCGGTGACCCGGCACTCATGCTTTCGCAGGGTGCAGGCAGCATCACCGAAGAGGACCTTGCCCGTATTCGCGAGGCACTGGGCGTCAACAAGCCATTTCTGGTGCAATATACCGATTTCTTTCTGGGGATTTTCACCCTTGATTTCGGCCGCTCTTTCCTTGGCGGAACACCGGTGATCGACCTGATTGGCAATGCCTTGCCGGCAACGTTGATGCTGGCCTTTGCTTCGATGTTCGTCTCGATCGCGGTATCAATCCCGCTTGGCATCAAGGCCGCCGTTTCGCGCGGCAAATGGGCAGATCAGTTCATCCGGATCATTTCGCTGATCGGGTTATCCTTCCCGAACTTCTGGTTGGCCATCATGCTTGTTCTGTTGTTTTCCATTACCCTGCAATGGCTGCCGCCAAGCGGAATGGACGGATTTGCAAGCTTCCTGATGCCCGCCATTACAATGGGCATCATCCTGACCGCAACCAATGTGCGTCTTGTGCGGACCTCGATGCTCGAAACCATGCAGTCGCAATACATCATGGTCGCCCGGGCCAAGGGGCTTTCCGAAAGCACGGTGCTGTACAAACATGCGCTGCGCAATTGTGCCATCCCGCTGATTACCTATTTCGGTCTTCAGTTTGGCGGGCTTCTGGGGGGCATCGTCGTGGTCGAACGCGTTTTCAACTGGCCTGGTCTTGGTACCCTTGCATTTGATGCTGTGGGGGCGCGTGATTACCCCGTGCTTCAGGCGGTGATTACGGTTCTTTCCATGCTGATTGTTGGCGTGAACCTTTTGGTCGACATTGCCTATGGCCTGATCGATCCGCGGATCAGAACGGAGTAATTCCATGACAGCCATTGCCAAATCCGCCCGTTTCATGCGGTATAAAAATCTGGAATTCATTCTTGGCGTGCTTCTGACCGGCGGAATCTGCCTTGCGGTTCTGTTTTCCGACCTGCTGTTTCCCGACGGCGGTGACAAGATCAACCTGATGGCCCGTTTGACAGCGCCCTTCACCGACACGGCCCACATACTGGGCGCCGACCCGCTGGGCCGTGATGTGCTGGCCCGCGTCGTCATGGGGGGCAAAATCTCGCTTCAGGTTGGCATTCTTTCGGTTGCCGGTGCGGTTGTGATCGGCGTGATCATGGGGCTTGTATCGGGCTATTATCGCGGCTTCTGGGACATGATTGTCATGCGCTTTGCCGATGTGCAGCTTGCCCTGCCCTTCATCCTGCTGGCGATCACCTTTATCGCCATTGTCGGCGGCGGTTTGACCAACATGATCATTTTGCTGATCGTCTCGCAATGGGTGCAATATGCCCGTCTGGTGCGCGGTTCGGTCTTGTCGCTGCGCGATCGGGAATTCATCCAGTCGGCACAGGCGATTGGCGTGCGCGATGTTCACATTTTGCTCCGTCACCTTTTGCCCAACCTGATCGGCCCGGTCATTGTTCTGATGACGTTGAATGTCGCCAATAACATCCTGCTCGAAAGCAGTCTGACCTTCCTTGGCCTCGGCGTTGATCCGCTGATCCCAAGCTGGGGTGGCATGCTGGCCGATGGCCGTACTTACCTTCAAAATGCCTGGTGGGTATCTGTCTTCCCGGGACTTGCCATTCTTTTGACCGTGCTTGGCCTGAACCTTCTTGGTGACTGGCTTCGCGACAGCCTTGACCCCACAGGTAGGACTTCACGATGACCCGTATTTTCGCCACCACCCTTCCACGGACCATCGACACCCTGATCAGGGATTTCGCAACACCGGCACACAAAGGTCAGGTGATCGAGGCATGGCTGTTTGAAGATGCCCCTTCCCGCCGCGCGGCAGAGGCCGCCTTTGCCAAGCACGGCATCACCGCAAGGATCAGAAGTTCCTATAAGCCGCTGCTGCATTTCTTCCAGGAAGAAATTGATCTTGCTGCGCAGTCTTACTCTGACATCCGCGTAACCTATCCGCGCCACGAAGCCGCAAACGATAACCGGTTCCTACTTGAAACCTATCCATTAGGCGCACTTGTCGGTGATGCGCGGATCAGTTTTCACGCAGGCCCCCGGACCGACGGGGTTTATGAAGTTGTTCTGACCGACCGGAACGGTGCAACGGCCAGTCATGAAGTCTTTGCCCCGAACCGCGTACATCGCGATACGGTCAATGAAACGCATCTGTCACCGACCGGCTGGCTGCGGATTTCTGATGCCGATGGCAAAGTCATTGGCGACGCCCAACTCGATACAGATTACGAAATCCTGTTTCATCAAACCATGGCGGCCATCGCTGCCCATGACTGGGGCAATCAGGAACCGTATTTCAATGAACTGAACATCACGGTCGAGCTCCCCGGTCAGGATCACCCGATCGCACTCGGGCATGAAGCAATCAGCCTGCATGAAGCCCTGCACGAAGATTTCTATTTCTCGCTGCTTGAACTGTTTCAGGTCAAATCCGGCCGACCGCTGGGCGATCGTGGCTTGCAACCCGGGCAGATCGTCCCGGAAATCAAGACCGGGACCGACAAACTGACGGTGACGGTTGAAAACCGCGCGCTTTCAACGACGGAAACCATAGGACCAGCACAGGACCTTGATACCGCGACCAATCCGCTCACCAGTGCCCAGATCGCCGATGAACTGGGGAAAATTGACGGGGACGTCTTTACAGCGCAATCGCGTTCAGGACGGACGATCAGCGCACGTTATCACAGCGGAACCGATATTCCTGTGATGATCAGTGGCGGGCAGCATCCAAACGAAATCACCGGGCCGTCCGGCGCGCTTCGCGCGGCCAAGGCACTAGCCAAACGCGATGGTGCGCATTTCACCATTTCGCCGCTGGAAAACCCCGATGGCTATGCCCTGCATCAGCGGCTGATTATCGACAATCCGCGTCATATGCATCATGCGGCACGCTATACGGCACTGGGAGATGATCTTGAATATCGTACTGGCGCCAACCTGCTGGAAAAGGAAATTCGCAAGAAGGCGCAAGATTTCAGCAAGGCGCAATTGCATGTAAACTTGCATGGTTATCCATCCCACGAATGGACCCGGCCGCTGTCGGGATATGTTCCGCGCGGGTTTGATATGTGGACCCTGCCCAAGGGGTTTTTCCTGATCATGCGTCATCACGATGACTGGACCGATCATGCCAATGCCTTCATTGATCTGGTCACCAAGCAGCTGGCAACCATTCCGGGCCTCCTTGATTTCAACAATGCCCAGATCGAACTGTATCGCACCCATGCGGGCGATACCGGCTTTGACATCATCAATGGGTTCCCATGCATGATTTCCATTGATGATCGCCATGATGTTCCGCTGACCCTGATCACAGAATATCCCGACGAGACAATCTATGGCGCGGAATTCATTGCGGGTCACACAGCACAGATGGAAACCGTGATCGCGGCCTACGACGCCCATCAAAAACTGATGGCGCAAAAGGGATAGTCACGGCCCTTCATCTTGCCGACAAACACAAACTCCCCTCCAAGCCTCCTGCCCCCGCATTGCCCGATGTGGGGGCTTTGCATTGGCACCATCACATTTGCAAAACTGGCACTGGAACAGAGAGCCAATTCAAACCATCCTGCTGATCAGAAACCACCCTTTATCAGACCAACAGGAACCACCATGACCACGCCCCACAAAGACATTTTTGGCAAACCCGTCGGCCACCCGGTTGAAAACTGGACCGGGTGTGCATTGCCACCGCGCAACGACATGATCGGCAGCCACGTCATCGTAAGCCCGCTTGATGTTGCCCGCGATGCCACGCAACTGTTTGATGCCAACAGCAAGGTGCCCGATGGGTCGCGCTTCGCATACCTTCCGACTGGCCCGTTTGCCGATTTCACCGCTTACAAGGCTTGGCTCGACGGCATGAACGCCAGTAACGACCCGATGCTCCATACCATCATCAACAAGGCCACCAACATGGCTGTCGGCGTTGCCGCCTTCATGCGCATGGATCCCAACAATGGCGTGATCGAAATCGGCAATATCAATTATGCCCCGGCCCTTTCAAAGACCATCGGCGGGACAGAGGCGATGTATCTGATGATGAAGCGCGCCTTTGATGAGCTGGGCTATCGCCGCTATGAGTGGAAATGCGACGATCAGAACGCCCCGTCGCGTGCCGCCGCCACACGATATGGCTTCACCTATGAAGGTACGTTCCGCAATCACATGGTTTACAAAGGGCGCAACCGCGACACCGCATGGTTTTCCGTCATCGTTGAAGAATGGCCCGCCGTCAAGGCCGCGTTCGAGGCGTGGCTGGCACCCGATAACTTTGACGAGGCTGGAAAACAGCGCAAACGTCTTGAAGATTTTCGCCGTTAAACCCCAAAGCATGGTAGCATTCTGATCCTGCACCGATGTCAGGTCAGATCAGCGAGGCACACCATGTTTAAACGTGTCCTGATACGCACATTTTCCGTTCTGGCGGTTGCCACCTTTGGGATGACCGCGGGTCTCCTTCCCGCTGCACGGGCGGATATCCTTCTGCCGACGCCCGACCAAAGCGACGTTATCCGCATTGAACTGAATGGCTATGAACAGCTTGAAAAGCTGTTTGAGGATCTTGGCTATACCGCAGAACGCTGGAACGCGGGGGAACGCATCGTTCCCCGGCTTTTCCTGCAAACCATCCCGACGAGATGGCGCGACGAACTTGCCGATCAACTGACGGTCACGGCCAAGAAACGCACATTTTTCCGGACACTCGGCCCGTTGACCCTGCTTGCGAACGAGGAAATCGCCCTGCAAAGCAGTGTCCTTCGCGATGCGATCCGCACCAACGATCTTTCGATCATTGCTGAACTGGCCGAACAATACCGTGTTGAAACAGCCCCCGAAGACCCGGCAACCATCGCGGAACTTGAAAAACGCATCGCGCCGGTTCCCCCGTCGCTTGCCATGGCGCAAATGGCCATCGAAAGCGGCTGGGGCACATCGCGCTTTGCCGCCCTTGGCAACGCATTGTTTGGCCAATGGACCTATGGCGGCGACGGCATCACGCCCGAAGAACAGCGAAAGCACCTTGGTGATTACAAGATCGCGGCTTTCAAAACACCGTTCGGTTCGGTCCGGGCCTATATGATGAACCTCAATACCGGGTCGGCCTACACGGAATTTCGCGATTTGCGCGCCAGAATGATCGCCGCTCAGGAACCCCTTTCGGGATCTGTTCTGGCCGAAACACTGACCCGATATTCCGAACGCGGCAGTGTCTATATCGAAGAAATCCAGGCGGTCATTCGACAAAACAAACTCAGCCCCGTCGACGACGCCGTGCTTGAAGAAAGCCCCTATTACCAACTGATCCCGTCCGGTGAATAGTCATCTCACCCGCAATCAACAAACTGGTGATTTTCATTCCATCGAACTTGCGCTTATAGTCGCTGTTTCAACGAGATAACCGGAAACACCAGATGTTTGATGCCCGCCTGCGCCCGCTGATTGATGTGCCGTTGAATGCGATTGCGCGTACGCTTTCGGGCACGGGCATTACGCCCAACTTCATCACCGGCGTTGGCTTTTTCCTTGGCTTGCTGGCGGCAGGCTGTCTTGTGCTGAGACTTGATTACGCAGCACTTGTTTTGATCCTTGGATCACGGTTCATGGACGGGCTTGATGGCGCAGTTGCACGCCATGCCGCCCCACGGTCGCGCCATCCCAATGCAAAAAGCCAGGAAAGCGATCTCGGCGGTTACTACGATATCGTGTCCGACTTTCTGTTTTATTCGGGCATCATTCTGGCCTTTGCCATCGGTCGACCGGAATATGCCCTGATGGCGGCGTTTCTGATTTTCTGTTTTGTCGGCACCGGCTCGAGTTTTCTGGCCTATGCGATCATTGCCGCCAAGCAGGGGCGCACGGATGGCGACGCCCAAGGCAAGAAGAGCTTTTTCTATCTGACCGGCATCACCGAAGGCAGCGAGACCATACTGGTCTTATGTCTTATTTGTATCTTCCCGGCCTCGTTTAACATGATCGCCGCCGTTTTCGGTGCCTTGTGCCTGATGACCACGATGGGACGGGTGCTTCAGGCCAGACGCGACTTTGGCTAGGACTTGGGCTAGGATCGGGATTTGGGTTGATGCGGCAAATATCGCAATATCAACCGCTTGAAACACATTCGGGGAACTGCCATATCGGATTTGTCGCCTTGTCGCTGACGATCATGACAGGATAAGGCAATAACAAAGGGCCAGCCTATCGGGCCGATCAAGAAAAACTGCAAGGAATAAAATGCGGTCCATCAGGTTTCTGTGCTCTGTCTTTGTCGGATGCTTCTTGCTGGTTGCCTGTGATCAATCAGGCCCGATCAAAATCGGTTTCATTGCCGGCCTGTCCGGCCCCGGATCGGATGCCGGAACGGACGCGCTTGATGCGTTGAAACTGGCCGCCCAACAGGTCAATACCGATGGCGGCATCAATGGTCGCATGGTGGAAATCATTCCGCGTGATGATCTGAAAACCCCGGAAGTGGCCCAAAATCACGTGCGCGAGCTCAAGCGTCTTGGCGTTGATGCGATTGTCGGCCCGATCATCAGTTCGATCGGCATGGCGATGCTGCCGGTGATCAATGAATTGGGTGTCGTGACCATTTCGCCTACGGTCTCTGCGGCCGACTTTGCCGGTTTTCGTGACAACCTGTTTCGCATGAACACCACGACGCGTGAAAATGCGCGCGCCTATGCCCGTCGCTATATCGATCAGGGCTATGAACGGGTCGCCCTTGCCCTTGATGGCCAGAACCAGGCCTTTACTGACAGCTGGTATCGCGAGTTCCTTCTGGAACTTGATGCCCTTGACGGGCGGGTCATCTCCAAAATCTGGATCAATACCGACAATATCACCCACGCCGAAGCAGCAGCCCAATTGTTGGCCGACGATCCCGACGCGATCGTTCTGATCACCAACAGCACAGACAGTGCGATGATGGCCCAAGAAATCCGCAAGCTGTCATCAAGCGTTCCGCTTGCTGTCTCAGAATGGGCGGGTTCACAGGCCCTGATCGAGGTCGGTGGCGAGGCGGTCGAAGGCGTGGAACTGGCACAGGCCTATGACCGCTATGACACCAACCCGCGCTTCCAGAAATTTGTCGCCGCATTCAACGAAATGTTCGGTCGTCAGCCCGGCTATACCGCGGTTCTGGGCTATGACGCGGCGACCGTTCTGTTTGCCGCACTCCGTACCAAGCACCCGGATCAATCGCTTGCCGATGCGCTGACCAATCTGCCGCCGCAACAGGGGCTGCATCAGGAACTGGTGTTTGATGCCTTTGGCGATGGCAATCGCAACATCTATTTCGTGGCCATCCAGGACGGAAAATTCATCCGGGTCGACTAAAAAGGCACGTCATTGCCAAAACAAAAGCCCTGCAAATGCAGGGCTTTTTCGTCTCAGGTCGGTATCGCTATCAACCGATCCTAGTGATCGCTTTCTTCCAGGAAATGATCGCCAAGGCCGGTATCATATTCCATGCCTTCCTTGGTCAGAACGATGCTGGCCGGATAGCCTTCCTTGACCAGCCCCTTACGGGCAAGTGCGACCCAGACAGCCGGGTTGTCGAACCCGCTGGCATCACGGGCGGCCACGGTAAACTTGCCAACATGAACGTGATCACCATGGGCATGGGGGACACGCAAAAGCGTTGCTTCGCCGGTGGCCTCGTCAATCTTGCCCGAATTCGGGTCCTTGGCAATCACCTGTGCAAGCACAAGCGTGCGCAGCTGCAGATTGTTGAGTTTCAGTGGATTTTTGCGAACGAATGCCATGATCAGAGGTACCCTAGTTTGAATGCGTTTATTTCAAGGACATATCTGTCACTTGGCGCGATGATGCAAGCCCTGATTTGTTTCCAAATCAACCAGCCTATCCACCTGCCAGCATCTTACGCAGCTTGCGATCGCGCTTAAGATGCCATTCCCGGCTCATCGCCTGCCCGAAGGTGCGGAACCGTTCGACATAAACCAGTTCCCACTGGCGCCCGCGCGTCGTCTTGGCTCCCTTGCCGCTGTTATGCGTGGCAAGCCTGGCCTCGACATCGGTCGACCAGCCAACATAGGTCCGGGGCAAAGCGGCCTTGCCCTGCCCCGGCCTGAAATCACATTCGCGCAGTACATAAACAAAGGTGAATGACGCCATGCTAGCACCACCCTTTGTGTTGGGCACTTGGTGATATGTTGGATTTCGTCACAGGGCGTGTCGAAAATGCCTGTTTGTGAGAACCGGCGCGCAGCGTACTTGACGTACGTGAGCACCGGAAGCGCAGCAAATGGGTGTTTGCAGACCGTCCTGTGACGAAAGGCGACATATCAGCCCATGGTGGAGTTGAAGGCTCCGCCATCAAGCAGAACATTCTGCCCGACCATGAATTTCGCATGTTCGCTGCACATGAAGGCACAGGTCGCCCCGAAATCAAGCGGATCACCAAAACGTCCCGTGGGAAGACCCGCCTGGGTTTTGGTGCGTGCCTCTTCGAGCGAAATGCCTTCTGCCTTGGATTTGTTGGTCATCAGCGCATTGATACGGTCGGTATCATGCTGGCCCGGCAGGAGGTTGTTCATAATCACCCCATCCTTGGCCACCTGACGCGAAGTCCCGGCAACAAAGCCGGTCAGACCGGCACGCGCCCCGTTCGAAAGGCCCAGATGCGGGATTGGCGATTTGACCGAACCCGACGTGATATTCACAATCCGGCCCCACTGGCGCGAAATCATGCCCGGCAGAACCGCGGTCGCAAGCAGGATCGGTGTCAGCATGTTCGACTGAACGGCGGCTTCCCATTCCTTCTGACCCCAGTCGGACCACACACCCGGGGGCGGACCACCTGCGTTGTTAACAAGAATATCCGGCGCATCGACAGCCGCCAGAACCTTGTTACGGCCTTCTTCGGTTGTGATGTCGCAGGCGACCGTTGTGACATTCACGCCATAAGTATCACGGATATATTCCGCAGTTTCGTTCAGCGGCCCTTCGGAACGCGCATTGAGCACAAGATCAACACCGGCTTCGGCCAGTTTGATCGCACAGCCTCGACCAAGCCCCTTGGATGAGGCACAAACGATGGCCTTGCGGCCCTTAATTCCAAGATCCAATGGATCCTCCCATGTTCAGGAATTCAGACAATGGCAGGAATTTAGCCCGCACGCCCCCAAGGGTCAAACGCACTTCCATAATTTGGAATTATTTCAAAACCGAATCTTCCGGAACGGGCCCTTCAGCCAAACACCGCATCATGCGCGCGGACATAGGCAACGGCCGCCTTTGAGACATCGCCCGCCGTCATGCCGGGCTTATAGATGCCCGAACCAAGGCCGAAACCATCACAGCCCGCCTTGGCATAGACGCTAAAATCATCCGGGCCGACACCGCCAACGGCATAAACCGGCACATCTTTTGGCAGGACAGCACGCATTGCCTTGATGCCCTCAGCGCCGATGATGCTGGCCGGGAAAATCTTAAGCCCGTCTGCCCCGGCCTTGATCGCGGCAAAGCATTCGGTGGGCGTCAAAACACCGGGCCAGGAGCCCATACCAAGTTCCTTGGTTTTGGCGATCACCTCGACATCGCAGTTTGGCGATACGACGAATTCACCGTTCGCCGCCTTCACATTGGCAACGTCATCGGTTGTCAAAACCGTGCCCGCCCCGATCATCGCGGCATTCCCGACCGCCTCTTTCATGGCAGAAATGCTTTTAAGCGGTTCAGGGGAATTGAGCGGCACCTCGATCATCGTGATCCCGGCATAGACAAGCGCGCGCGCCATATCAACGGCCTCGTGGGGCTGCACGCCGCGCAGGATCGCGATCAGTTTGCGGTGCCCGGCCCCTGAGGCGCTATCGGTGATCTGGTCATTGACGGATGTCGGATAAGCCATAACTGTCTTCCTGTTTGTTAAGCCCGCTTGCATGTCATGCATCCGGGGCCTGAATAGATCGGGATTTAGCCTGTCACAACGTCATGGGCACGCGACAGCCCGGCAAGCGTAATCGCAGCCCCGTCCTGCGGCGTTGCCTTGTGGTTATGAACCGCCAAGGCCGCCTGATAAAGTGATGCCAGCTTGCCCGCCCCGATCAGGGCAATGTCATCCCCCGGTGCAAGGCGACTTAAAACATCGGCAATCTCGGCCCCGATGACCGTGCCCGATAAAACCGCTGCCCCCGGCGCAACAGATGCATCCCCCTTTGCCACCAACGCCCCGGCCCGCACGGTAAACAGGCTGTGCAGGAAGGCGGTTGGCTGTTCGGATGCCTTGCGCACGGCATCGGCAAAGGCAGCATTGTCCCAGGCATCATCGACCGAATGACGCAGGATGGATTGCTGCGAAAGCAGGGCAAATACCTCGCCACTCATATAGGTGCGAAACGCCTTGATCACGCCATCGCCAACCTGTGCCCATTTCGAATGAGTACCGGGCAAACAGACCCAGCCGGAAAAGTCCGGGTTTTGCGCCATAAAGCCAACAAGCTGGGTCTCCTCGCCGCGCATGACATCTGGGTCACCGCGCTGACAAAGCCCCGGCAGGATAAAAACAGAAATGCGAGGATCGCTCACATTTGGTGTTACCGCCCCCTTGGCCAGATCGGATGGCCGTGCCGGCACATCGCAATATGGTGCCTCGATCCAGCCCTGCTTGGCGCCGGCCATGCCACAAATCACCACCGGCAGCTTTGCCCGGTCACCGCCAAGCCAGTCTTCGATCAGGTCGATCAGGACCGCCTCGAACGAAAGTTTGGCGTCGCCTGCAATCGCATTCATGCCCAGCGGACTTTCCGCCGAACCAAGGATGTTCGCGGTATCATCCATCGCCCAAAGGCGCAGATTTGACGTCCCCCAATCAACCGCGATCCAGCTCGGGAAGATCTTTTTAGTCATGTTCGAACGCATCCCTTCCCGTGAAATTCCTTATTGGTTTTATTCCTCATACTATTTCGCGCACGCCAGTTCAACCGCAACCAGCGCACACACCAATAGCACCGTCGCGTTAGGCCGGGTGGGTTAAGGGGGCGGCATCGGGGCCACTACCCAATTCATCAAGAAGCTTCTGATGGGCGCGCCAGTTCTGTGCTTCGATAAACACTTTCGATACTTCGGGAATTTCGGCGCGAATATCACTTTCAAGCCGCGATACGGCGGCCTCCAATGCGACCGATGTGACCGTATCTTCGAAATCAACACTGACACACACAATCAGGCTTTTTGGCCCGTGATGCAGGGTAATGATCTCGTTGACCTTAAGAATGCCGGGAATGGCGGCAACCATGTCATTGATCTTCTTGCGGCTTTGGCTGTTGGCACTTTCACCGATCAAAAGCCCCTTGCACTCAACCGCTAGCATAAAGGCCGTCACCGCCAGAATAAGCCCGATCATCACCGATGCGAAACCATCAAGCACCGGCATTTCAAGCAAATAGGCGGCCGCAATCCCGACGCAGGCGACAACAAGCCCCAAAAGCGCTGCTGAATCCTCAAACAGGATGACAAAAACGGTCGGGTCCTTGCTGCTACGCACCGCCTTGATCAGCGGCACATTCGGATGCTGTGCCCGGAAGGTGATATAGGCCGTGCGAAACGCCAAGCCCTCAAGCACAATCGCGATGACCAGGATCGAAAACACCACGTGATAGGTGCGGAAATCAAACCCGCCAAATGTTGCCACCACATGTACATCAAGCGCATGCGGATGAATGACCTTGTCCACGCCTTCCCAGATCGAAACGCCGGCCCCCAGTCCGAAAATCATCACCGCCACCAGAAACGACCAGAAATAGGTTTCCTTGCCATAGCCCAGCGGATGCCGTTCATCGGGTTCACGGGTTGAAAGCTTCAAGCCCAAAAGCAAAAGCCCCTGATTGCCGGTATCGACAAGCGAATGAATGCCTTCCGACATCATCGCGGCCGATCCGGTAATCGCCGCCCCGCCAAACTTGGCGACAGCAATCAGCAAATTGGCCGCTGCCGCCATATAGATGGCACCTTTTGAAGAATGAGACATATGGGGATTTCCGCTTTCTGTGGGGCTGCATCGGGGCAGTGTGGTGGGCGCGTAACATGCGGGATCAGGAAAACCCCGCATGTTTGAGGTCTTAAGACTGTGAACTCGAACACAGTCTACCCGACTGATTGCAAATGTCACGACCCCAACCGCCCCCGGCCAAAACCGGCAATTTCACCACCCCAAATCAATTCATCGATAAAAACTATCGAAAACACATGAAATAACTATTTCCCCTATTACCTGTATCGTTGTTAGCCTTCTCAAAGCGATGGGAAACCCGTTGCGCAAAATTGATTACCCCGTGTCGCATTGCGATCCCTGAGTTGATGATTACCTTCAACATGAAACCGTCACGTATAACTTCTGGTTTCATGGTGCTGGTTTTGGTTAAACTAGGTCAGGGAGAAACAACAAACGGACGCAACACATCAACGCGTCCCACGACCGCGCGATACACGCGATACGGGTCCAGGAGCTGTTTAAAACATCTCAGCCACGACGGAGAGAGAAAAAATGGACGGAAAACATACCGCAGGGAAATGTCCGGTAATGCATGGTGGCATGACCGAGACGGGCAAATCAGTAAGCGACTGGTGGCCAAAGACGCTTAATCTCGACATTCTTCACCAGCACGACACCAAGGTGAACCCCTATGGTGAAGACTTCAACTATGCCGAAGAATTCAAAAAGCTCGACCTTGAAGCGGTCAAGACCGACATCAAAAATCTCATGACCGACAGCCAGGACTGGTGGCCGGCCGACTGGGGCCACTATGGCGGTCTGATGATCCGTATGGCTTGGCACTCTGCCGGGTCGTACCGCTTGGCCGATGGCCGTGGTGGCGGCGGCAAGGGCAACCTTCGTTTCGCCCCGCTGAACTCCTGGCCCGATAACACCAACCTTGATAAGGCGCGCCGTCTTCTCTGGCCGATCAAAAAGAAATACGGCAACAAGCTTTCCTGGGCCGACCTGATCATTCTGGCCGGCACCATGGCTTATGAGTCGATGGGTCTTAAGGTCTTTGGCTTTGCCGGTGGCCGTGAAGATATCTGGCACCCGGAAAAGGACACCTATTGGGGGGCTGAGCGCGAATGGCTGGCACCATCTGACAATCGTTATGAAGATGTCTCCAAGCCTGACACCATGGAAAACCCGCTGGCAGCAGTCCAAATGGGCCTGATCTATGTGAACCCGGAAGGGGTCAATGGTCAGCCCGACCCGCTCAAGACCGCAGCCCAGGTGCGTGAAACCTTTGCCCGTATGGCAATGGATGACGAAGAAACCGCCGCGCTTACGGTTGGTGGTCACACGGTTGGTAAAACACACGGCAATGGCGATGCATCCCTGCTGGAAGCCGAACCCGAAGCCGCCGATGTCCATGAACAGGGCTTTGGCTGGATGAACCACACCAAGCGTGGCATTGGCCGCGATACCGTGACGTCTGGCATCGAAGGTGCCTGGACCACCCACCCGACCAAGTGGGATAACGGCTATTGCAAGCTGCTGCTGGGTTATGAGTGGGAGCTTAAGAAAAGCCCGGCCGGTGCCAACCAGTGGGAACCGATCGGCATCAAAGAAGAAGACATGCCGGTTGACGTCGAAGATCCGTCGATCCGCCGCATGCCGATCATGACCGATGCCGACATGGCGATGAAGATGGACCCGACCTATCGCGCCATCATCGAGAAATTCAATAATGACTTTGACTATTTCTCCGACTGCTTTGCCCGTGCATGGTTCAAACTGACCCACCGTGATATGGGCCCGAAGGCCTGCTATCTCGGCCCGGATGTCCCGAAAGAAGACCTGATCTGGCAGGATCCGATCCCGTCAGTTGATTATACCCTCTCGGACTCCGAGATCGCCGATCTCAAATCCAAGCTGCTGGGTCTTGGCGTCTCCGCGACCGATCTGATCAACACCGCGTGGGACTCTGCCCGCACCTTCCGTGGGTCGGACCGCCGTGGTGGTGCCAATGGCGCACGTATTCGCTTGGCCCCGCAGAAGGACTGGGAAGGCAACGAACCCGCACGCCTTGCGAAAGTCCTCAAGGCACTCGAAGACTTCCAGGCTGGCCTTGCCAAGAAAGTCTCGATTGCCGATCTCATCGTGCTCGCCGGTACGGCTGCGGTTGAAAAGGCCGCGAAAGATGCCGGGGTTAACATCACCGTCCCGTTCGCACCGGGCCGGGGTGACGCGACGGACGAAATGACCGACGCGGACAGCTTCGATGTCCTCGAACCGTTGGCCGATGGTTTCCGCAACTGGTCGAAAAAGGACTATGTCGTCTCACCGGAAGAAATGCTGCTGGACCGTGCACAGCTCATGGGCCTGACCGCCCATGAAATGACCTGCCTGATCGGTGGTATGCGGGCCCTTGGCACCAACCATGGCGGCACCAAACACGGTGTCTTCACCGACCGCGTTGGCGTTCTCTCGAACGACTTCTTCGTCAACCTGACCGACATGGGCTACAGCTGGAAACCGGCGGGCAACAACCTGTACAACATCGTTGATCGCAAGTCCGGCGAAACCAAATACACCGCCACCCGCGTGGATCTGGTGTTTGGTTCCAACTCGATCCTGCGCGCCTACGCCGAAGTCTACGCTCAGGACGACAACCACGAGAAGTTCGTCAAGGACTTCGTCGCGGCTTGGGTAAAAGTCATGAACGCCGATCGCTTTGATCTGGCGTGAGGGCTAATCGCCTGATGTGATTTGGAGCTTTAGGGCTCTGGAAAGAGAACACCCCCGGTCGTTGGCCGGGGGTGTTTTTTTGTGCTTGAGTGACACCTCGAACCACATAAAAGAGATTTTCCATGAGACATATCTCTCAATAGTAGATTAAGTTAATGCTAAACAAAATTTCAGGGATCAGAAATCTTCTCTGAGAAAACTCAGCAGGCTGAGAAAATGCAATCTAAATACGATTTGTTTGAAACAGGACAGGCGCTTGGATTTCCAGTGAACTTCAAGCTGGTCTTGCAACACTTACAGCAAGACATGCGGGATGATTGGTATGCAGACACACTTGGCTACATTGACCTATTCAAAGACCCTACGCACTGTATGGATGTAATTCTCGAATGTTTAAATATTGGGGGAGGACTATACACGGGAGATAAGAGAAGCGTGCGCTCCATCCCTAAAAAGAACTTTGCAGAAAGATATTCATTAGAAACAGACTTCTTTGACCGGTTTGTTTATCAAGCAATTTGCACCTTCCTGGTGCCTCACTTTGATTCGTGCCTTTCGCCCAGAGTCCTTAGCTACCGATACAATCGAAGAGAGCCTGAAACGAAATATTTGTTTTGTAATAAAATCAACAAATGGCTCGATTTCGAAGGTTTCACCTACACTTTTGTCCGCAGAAAAAAGTACCTAGTTGCAACTGATATAAGTAACTTCTTTGAAAACATATCGCGTGATCAATTAATTGAAGCTCTTTTAAGCATTCTTCATAAATCGACTACTGACGGATATATCAAAGGACAGGTACGTTCTGCAATTCAATCTTTACAAAATTTACTCAGCAATTGGACATACTCTGGCGATTTTGGCTTACCGCAGAACAGAGACGCCTCTTCATTCCTATCAAACGTGTTACTGTCTCATGTAGATCACGGAATGCAAGATCTGGGATACAACTACTATCGTTACGTCGACGACATCAGAATCATTTCTGACAATGAGCTTGAAGCAAGAAAAGCATTACAGAAATTAATCACACTTCTTCGGGATATTGGTATGAATATCAATGCTACGAAGACAAATATTCTCGCTCACGACGCCGACCATAATCAAATAGTGGAATTTTTTCCATCAAGAAATTCTCTTGTATCTTCAGTAGAGAATATGTGGAGATCTAAAAGTCGAAGGGTATTTATTCGATCCATCGAATATATTATTCTAATAATAGAGAATTCTCTAGAACATGGAGAAACACAATCACGTTCATTTAGATTTGCGGTTAACAGACTTAGCCAGATAATAGCAGCCAATATGTTTGATGTGAAAAGCTCTACTGCGAGCCAACTAATTGATTATGCTATTAGCAGCTTAAAGACAGACGCTGTTTCGACAGACCAACTCTGCTCGCTGATTCAAGTATTGTCACCGGATAAAAGCTCTTTGGATAAAATTTCTGATATACTTGTGGATAGAAGCACCGCAATTCATGATTGGCAAAACTACTGGCTGTGGATACTTCTCGCCTCACATAAGTTTCAGCGTGACGACCTAGACGAATTAGCTAAAAACCTTGTTATATCTACCAAGTATTGTGGAGAAATTTCGGGAGTTTTAATTTGGCTTCACGCCACCGGGTCAAAAGAAATCATAGAACAACTACTAGATGCATACGATGATTCTTGGCCGTATCAAACTCAACGCTATTTTCTAATGACGGCTAGTATATTGTCACCGACACACAAGAGAAAACTTCATGGAAAAGTACCGATAAAGCTACTTCGAACAATAGAAAAGTCCATAAAGTATTTCCGTAGCGATGGTGTAGCTATCTCCGAGCCAGAACGCCCTACACTTTCAGATCTTTACGCAGATATCAAAGACTATTCGTAGCATGCCATATCACATCTTAACATTCATCAAAGACTACTCAGAGAGTGATAAATCTCTTTTTTTTATTACGTCAGAAAATTACTTTGGGGAAATTGACGCAACGAACATCCAAGACCTTCAAGGCTTAATAATCACGCACGATTATTGGCTCATAGCTCAAGACATCTACAATCAGTGCGGGAAATTGCCGAAAAGGGTGATTGACCTTGATGAACTTCGCAGCAGCACTTCGAGAGATCCCAAAACTCGTAAAGACCGCGAGAAACTTGACGTCATAAACTATGTTAACCGCTTCGCACCACGGGAACATGAGACAGTATCGAAGTATAAAAAGGCTTTTTATAAAGAGGCACCTGTTCAACTAGAAACAGTACATAAATTTCACGAACTCATGAGCCTGTACTATATCGAGTTGGTACGCCGTTCATTTATCACCGGTGATTTTGAACGATTTCTGAACATAGAAGTTCCTTGCATGAACGTCGTTCAAACCTCTGGAGCTCGCGGCGTTTCAATTTCGAATGATCGACTTACGGATTACCGCTCAGAAGCAGATCATCAATATTACTGCGAGCTTCAGGAGTTCTCAGATAAGTACAATACTTACCTTGAGGTTCCCTCTGATGAAGAAATCATTAACCATGCGGCTAAAAAAAATGTAGATATTTCATCTTACTCTATAGATTTCATAACGAACTATCACCCCAATATCCGAGACTACTCTGAGATGGTCTTGAAATTAAGGAAGATTGACAACTCTCGTACTATTTTAAAATCGATCGCTTTGCGAGATGATAAAGTTCATCCTCTATACGATGTTTTTGGCAGCAGAACTTCTCGAATTATAACCAGAAACCCTTCGCTGCAAAACTTAGCAAAACGCTACCGCGATATTATCATCCCCAATGCCGGACAACAGTTATGCTACGTAGATTATGGGCAGTTTGAAGTTGGAATCATGGCGGCTTTGTCCGACGATCCTGAGTTATTGAAACTTTACGCTAAAGCTGACATGTACGCTTCTTTTTGTACGGATCAATTGGAAGGACAGGGAACTCGTAAGGCAGCAAAAATTCTTTTCCTTGCATACGCCTACGGGATGAAACGTCAGAACTTAACTATTGTTGCCGCTCAGCATGGCATTGACCGGAAAGTTGTTAGAGCAGCCTTCAAGGGGTTTACACGCTATGAAGCATGGAAAACTGAGGCTTTGCGAAACTTTGAACAATTTGGCTTTGTATCAACTTCGAGTGGAAATCGATTCTATAAGAAAGGCGATGAAGCCACCAAGAAGGAACAGCTTTCCGCAATCAGTCAACTTGTTCAAGGTGAAGGCTCTTTGATATTTAAGAAAACAATCATTGAAGTATCTAAACACGACGATGTTGAGATATTGCTGCCAATGCACGACGCAGTGCTCTTTCAGCACGCAAGACCGGATACTCCCAACAACGTACAAAATACTTTTGAAACGGTGATGACAAATCATTTTGACGGCAAGGTCTCTGGAAAGGCCTCGATTGGTAGCTTTTTGACTTAATATTGCGATCTAACCTCACCTCCACCAAATAACAATTATTTGCAGAAAGGGGACAGAGTTATTTTTGCTCTCTTTTTTTGTTCCCTCGACTGAAGCAGTATCTGGCTCCCTTATCATATCCATACTTGATATTTTTCGTTTCAGCCCTTCTCCCCAAAAGCCGCACTGTGCTATTCGAAGCAGCAATAAAATTGTATCGTGGAAAAAGGATCTGAAATTTCTTAGGGAAAGATCGATTGGCATACATCCGGGATCACTGGCAGGGAAAACACCCGCTGTTATTCGCGTTGTGCGTCAACCTGATCCTGATCCGTGCTCTGATCCTGTTTGCAGATCGCTATACGCTCCCGCCCTACATCTCTGATCGCATCCCCGCGCTGATCGCGACGGTTGCGTTTATCCTTCTTTTTCATGGCGTTGTTTTTGTCTGGCAGGTGGTTGGGGTGCTGCGTGCTACCCAACTTCAATCGAGCATTCTTGCCAATATCTGGACCGTTGTGAGTTATGGGGTGATCGGGCTTTGTCTGGTCTTTACCGTACTCAGCATCGCGGCCTCCTTCCGCGCCCTTGCCCCGGAGCGGTTTATTCCGGTCAACCTGACCGAGCTTGAAGATGCCCGCGCCAGCCAGTATGCGCTGACCCTCAGCCCCGATAACACCCGCATTTACATCACTGGCACCTTTACCCTTGGCATGGCGCAGCGCTTGGCCGCCTTGCTCGATCAAAATCCGGGTATCACCGGCATCGTCCTGCATAGTGATGGCGGGCATGTCTATGAGGGGCGCGGTGTCGGCTTGCTGATCCGCGATCGGGGCTTGGACACCTATGTTTATGAGGCCTGCAGTTCCGCCTGCACAACCGCCTTTATCGGTGGCGCCAAGCGTTACCTTGGCCCGAACGCCCGGCTGGGCTTTCATCAATACAAGATCGATCTCGACTACCCCGTCCCGCTTTATGACATCAAGGGCCAGCAGGAAAAGGAAATCACCTTCTATCGCAGCCAGGGCATTGCCGAGAGTTTCCTTAAGCAAGTCTTCCTCGCCCCGCATTCCGGGATCTGGTTCCCGGAGGTGGCAGAGCTGATGGAGGCTGGTGTTGTCGATGGGGTGGTTGAGGGGGAGTGAGTAAGTTTGAGTTTGCAACCGAACGACCGGATGTGAAGCACTGGACGCCACAATCAACCTGTTAACGATAGAAGTTACCGCAGTTTGATTTGTGGCAAGAGTGAACTTTATGATCCCCCCTACAGCACTCCGTTTTGCCGGTAATGCGGTGTCGGGAACGCCCCCGGATGACGCCGGCATGCGAACCATACAGCGCCGAAGAAAACGTATTCTTCGGCTTGGTGTTGTGGTTCTTCTGGTACTCGTTGCCGGATCTCGGTCCTTGACCGATCGGCAGAGCGCGCTTCACGACATGATCGAAGCCGTTGGGCTATTTGCGATTTACGTATGCATCATCGGACGTGGCTGGTGCTCCCTTTATATCGGCGGGCGCAAGAACACAGAGCTTGTCACCACCGGGCCTTATTCAAGCTGCCGTAATCCACTTTATCTCTTCAGCATAATCGGGGCGTTTGGTGTCGGAGCCCAGACCGGCAGCATCGTGCTCGCCAGTTTGTTTGCGGGCGTGTGCTGGATGGTGTTTCGCAATGTGGTCTTGCAAGAAGAGGTGCTGTTATCAGAACGCTTTGGCAAGGCATTCCTGCGCTATACCAATACTGTGCCGCGTTTTCGGCCGACCTGGTTTCGCTGGCGGGATAAAGAAACACTGCTGTGCAAGCCGTCACTGTTTTTAACCACGACGCGCGATGCGATGTGGTTTCTGGCTGCTGGACCGGTATTGGAAGGCATCAAAGTGATGCAGGAAAAGGGATGGCTGACACCTGTGATCTATCTGCCCTAGGTGCCAAACCTAAATAGGGTGTCCCGCTTAGCCCGACGCGGTTGAGCGGCTGAAAAACAGCTTGTCTTTTATCCCGCGCGACGATGTTGCGATCTGCCCCCACCCCCAGCAATAGCAGGCCTTTTGCCTGTTGATCCGATATTTGCCCAGACGTGGACGCGCATAAGTCGATCCACACAAGGCCGTCTGAGTGAAGCGCCTGCCCTTTCCATTGGTTTTAGGCCTACCGGGCTGCCGTCACCAATGTTCGATCCCAAGAACGATGATGACGAAAGCCCCCGAACCACACAACGTAATAGCGGAGTAGAAATTGATATGAAACCGACCGAAAATCACCAAGGGAACCTAGCAATAGGACGCCGCAGCTTTCTAAGTGGTGCTGCGGCCATTGGTGTTGGTGCCGGATTGGCCGCACCCGCCAATGCCGCCAACACCACTGCGGCAGTAAAATCGACCATTGCCTTGCGAGACCAGGACCTGCCCTTTATCGCCACCGAAGAGACCTATACCACCGACGAACTGATCGCGCTGAATGCGATTAACGATGATCACGTGGAATATCTCAGGGAAACCGGTCTTGCCGAACTTGGCCCCGGCCGCATCGGTGACATGGATCAGGCAGGGATCAATATGCAGATCCTCTCGGCACATACACCCGGTGTGCAGGATCTCGCTGGTCAGGAAGGCATCGATTTTGCCTATCGCCTCAACAAGATGATTGCCACAGGCCCGATGGTCACCTATCCGGGGCGGTTCCAGGCCTATGCAACCCTGCCGCTACAGGACCCGGCCGCATCAGCCGACGAACTGGAACGCGCCGTTCGCGAAGATGGCTTTGTCGGCGCCATGACCAATGGCTTCATCGGCAAAAAGTTTCTCGACCATCCCGATTTTGAACCCCTTCTGGCGCGGGCCGAGGCACTTGATGTCCCGATATACCTGCATCCGGGTTTCCCGCCCAAGGAAGTCTTCGACATTTACTACCGCATCATGCGGCCAGGATATAATGACGAATATCAGGACTATATTCTCAGTGGTTCCGGATATGGTTGGCATCAGGAGGTGCTTACGCAATGTCTTCGACTGATCATGACAGGAACGTTCGACAGGTTCCCCAAACTGCAAATGATCATCGGCCATATGGGAGAAGGCCTTCCGTTCTTCTTTGAGCGTATCGTCGAAGATTTGGGCGACGTGACCGAAGGCTCACTGAACAAGCCCATCGGCCAGTACTTCAATGACAATTTCTGGTACACGACCAGCGCATTTTTCCAGGATGAACTGCTTCATCTTTTGTTGAAATACATCAGTGTGGATCGTGTGATGTTTGGAACCGATTATCCGTTTGCAGACATGAAGCAGGGAACCGACTGGTTTAAGGCAGTGGATCTGCCCCGTGAAGCCAAGGAAAAAATTGCCTTCCGGAATGCGCAAAAACTGTTCGGTATAAAGGTCTGAGACCTCTCCTCAAACCCACACGCCTTTACCAAACAAGGCTACAGCAAAGACAAACACCCCGCTCAGGTTCGCCAAGCGGGGTGTTTTGATTTAGGGCGTTGTTATATTTCGCAAAGAAGCGACTTATACAAGAAGTGGTTGCGGGGGCAGGATTTGAACCTGCGACCTTCAGGTTATGAGCCTGACGAGCTACCGGGCTGCTCCACCCCGCG